>CAZNWJ010000002.1:472609-493197 GCA_964576925.1 uncultured Ignavibacteria bacterium
TCGGTTCTGCACAATTCCGGGCAGGCAAACCCAGCCCCTACGCAGAGATTCTCTGTAGGGATAGGGTCTGCCTGTCCTCCATTTTCCACAACCGAGAACCCGGCCTGACAGTTTGTAGGTCAGGATCCCTGCGCTCCTGACACGCGCATCCGCAGACAAAGAAACACGTCAGGATCACGGGGATCCTGACCTACGGAACCGATGCCGCCGCGCGCGCCAGGGTTGTCATTGCGAGGAGCGAACGACTGACGGGAAAATCGCTGCGCCCGGCCGCGACGAAGCAATCTCGGTCCCGGCAAGCACTCGATGACCGCGGCGACCATTATCATCGACTTCATCGAGCCATATTTTTATTGACATGGCCGTCAGAATTTCTAAACTACCTGCCAACCCATTCCCAAGGAGTTTCCGATGACGCTTCCGGTACGTAAAGCCATTCTTCTGCTTTCGCTTCTGGCGCTGACCCTGCTGTTGATCACCTGCGCCCAAAGCGGTAGCAAACCACTCACCGAAGCCGAGCTGATCAAGCGCGGCGAATATCTCGTTTCCACCGGGTCGTGCAATGACTGCCATTCGCCCAAGAAATACACGGCGGCCGGACCAGTCCCGGACGAGTCGATTCTGCTTTCGGGTCATCCGGCGAATCTTTCGTGCCCGGAGTTCCCCGCCGGAGTGCCTGATCCCAACGGCTGGCTGGTCGTGTCGAACGCGCACTTCACGGCGTGGGGCGGCCCGTGGGGCGTTTCATTCGCGGCTAACCTTACCCCGGATGAGAAGACCGGAATCGGCACGTGGACGGAGCAAGATTTTATCAAGGCGCTGCGCAGCGGCAAGCACATGGGAACCGGCCGTGAAATCCTGCCGCCGATGCCGTGGCAAATGATCGGCAAGATGACCGACGACGATTTGCGGGCAGTGTATGCATACCTGAAATCATTGCCAGCGGTGCCAAACTTGGTTCCCGGTCCGATTCCGCCGCAGCCGGCACAAGCGGCGCAGAACTAGGCCGGGGAGTTGTTGGCTGTGTCGCCACACCCACCGGCTCAAGTGGCCAGGTGGGTGTGCGTCGAAGCGAATCGCTACGCAAACGACCTTAGTTGTCAAATTTAGATTAAATGGCTCCATATTTTTCTTGACTCGGGTCGCTTATCGACGATCTATGCAGTGAACCCAATCAAGGAGCCTGATATGCAGCCTTCCACTGCCAAAATCGCTATCGTTCTTTCGCTGCTCGGTGCTGCATTGTTGTTGATCACTTGCGCCCAGAGCGGCAGCGGCGACAAACCGCTCACCAAGGAGCAACTCGTTAAGCGCGGCGAGTATCTCGTCAACCTGGGCGGATGCAACGATTGCCACTCCCCCAAGCGTTTTGGACCCAAGGGTCCCGAGCCCGATCCGTCGATTCTCCTTTCCGGCCATCCGGCGAACGCGCCGGTGCCGGAGATGATTCCGGGACTGCCCAATCCCCAGGGTTGGATGGGCGCCTGTAACGCGCATATGACCGCCTGGCTCGGTCCGTGGGGTGTTTCGTTTGCCAGCAACCTCACGCCCGATCCGCAGACGGGTATGGGCGAATGGGACGAGGAGAGTTTTATCGCGACGATGCGCACCGGCCAGCATCTCGGCATGGGCCGCGATATCCTTCCCCCAATGCCGTGGCAAACCATCGGCAAGGCCACGGACGAAGATCTCAAGGCGATCTTCGCCTACCTGCAGTCGCTTCCGGCGGTGCCGAATCTTGTCCCGGGACCGATTCCGCCGGCGCAAGCAGACACCAGCGCCAGCTAAGATTCATTCGCTCTGTAGGGACAACAGGCGAACCAATGGCAGGAGCTTCTTGCTCCTGCCATTCTCGTTGGTGCCGGGCCGTTATTGACTGACGATCGTCCCGCGAAACATGAAGTACGCGGCTCCGACGAGGCAGAGCCCCGCGAGAAGGAAGTCCAGCTTGAGATCTTCCTTCATGTAAAAGAAGCTGAAGAGCGCGAAGACGCACATCGTGATGATTTCCTGCATCACCTTCAATTGCCCGAGGTTGAAGTGCTGGAAACCTATGCGATTGGCGGGCACCTGCAGGCAGTATTCAAAGAACGCGATCCCCCAGCTAATCAGGATTACGAATACCAGCGGTTTGGCCTTGAAATCCTTGAGATGACCGTACCAGGCGTAGGTCATAAACACGTTTGAAGCGATTAGCAGCGCTACGGTTGAGAGTCGTCCCATCGTTCTTCCTCTATTCAGAAACTCGTATTCTCATCATCACTAAGGCGTTGAACCCCTCGTAATCAGCGCAAATTGGGCGGCGGCGGCAACGGCATTTTCCGCCTGTATGGTTTCTCAATGAAACGCGATGAATCTCAATCTGGGTGCTTAAAATTCTGTGGGGAAAAGCCGATATAGTTGGTGTACATGTCAACAGAGATCACTACCATCGGTGCCGCGCGCGCCATGCGCCGCAAGCGGCAATCCCATATCAAGGAATATGTTGAAGCGATCCTGATTGCGGTTGTAATCGCCGTCATCCTGCGGATGTTCGTGGTCCAGGCGTACCGAGTGTCCTCCGGTTCGATGGAGTATACACTTCTGGAAGGCGATTTTCTCTTTGTCAACAAGTTCGCCTATCGCTTCGCCGAGCCAGAGGTCAATGACATCATCGTCTTTGAATTCCCGATGAATCCGACCAAGGACTACATCAAGCGAATCGTCGCCGGACCGGGACAGATGGTTGAAGTCCGCGACAAGCAACTTCTGGTCGACGGGATTGCGATTCCCCTGATCGAGGGGATTCATAACGCCGATCCTGACACGCTGCCCGACCTTTATTCGTCGCGCGACCAGTTTGGGCCGCTGCAAGTGCCGGCCGACCATTATTTCGTGCTGGGCGACAATCGCGACGACAGCCAGGATTCGCGTTTCTGGGGATTCCTGGACAAACGACATATCAAGGGCAAGGCGCTCTTTATCTATTTCAGTTGGGCGCCGGATCCGAATGCGCCCGAGATCGAGTCGCCATATATTTTTGATTTCTTCTCATTGTTCTTCTACAACACCACGCATCTATTTGAGCGGGCGCGTTTTGACCGCCTGTTCACGGTGCTTTAGCGCCGGGTGCGGGATTTATCGCCAGCCTCTTGCGAATGCGCTCGTAAGCTTGTATAATCCGCTCACATGAGCGACGTCCCCCTATCAAGCCTGAATCTTTGCCGCCGTCGCGGTAGAACGGAGGCAGCGTTCTATGGGTGATGCGACCCTGGAACTGCTTGCGATCGGCGTGCTGATCCTGCTCAACGGCTTTTTCGCCGGTTCGGAGATCTCGATTTTGGCCGTTCGCAAGAGCCAAATCCGCAACCTGATTTCGCAGGGCGACCGGACGGCCAAGAAGATCTCCGACCTGCTGGAGCAGCCGGAGAACTTTATCGCGACGATCCAGGTTGGCGTGACGGTCGCCGGCACGCTGGCTTCGGTACTCGGCGGCAGTTCGATTGTGCCGATGCTGCAGCCGATTTTTTTGCGCCTGGGGGCTTCGACCGAGACTGCCGAGAATCTCGCAGTGACCGCGGTGGTGGTCATCCTCTCCGCGCTGTTCCTGTTGATTGGCGAGTTGATTCCCAAGTACCTGGCAGTCAGTTTTCCGGAGAAACTGGCGCTCACGGTGGCGCCGACTGTATCAGTGTTCGCCAAGATTGCGTATTTGCCCTCGAAGCTGCTCAGCGGGACAGCGCGGATAATTCTAAGACCATTTGGCCTCGTTGATCGCAGCGTGGAGTCAGCGCATACAGAAGACGAGATCAACCTGATCCTGAGCGAGGGGCACGACCGCGGGCATTTTGACCAGGCGGAGCGCGACCTGATTCGCGGCGTATTCGAGTTTGCCGACACCACGGTCCGCCAGGCGATGACGCCGCGCACCCGGATAGTCGGCATCGACCTCTCGCAGCAGCACGACCAGATCCTGCGGTTGATCAGCGAAGAGGGTTATTCGCGCTACCCAGTTTTTGAAGATTCGCTCGATAATATCAAGGGTGTCGTCCACACCAAGGATGTGATCAATGTGCTGGTTCACTCCCAACTTGTGATCATGCAAGACCTGATCCGGCCGGTGGCGTTCGTGCCCGATTCCAAGTTGATTTCCGCGCAGATGCAGGATTTCCAGAGGACGCAGCAGCACATGGCGATTGTGCTGGATGAATTTGGCGGCACGGCCGGGCTGATTACTTTAGAAGATATCGTTGAAGAGATCGTCGGCGAGATTCGTGATGAACACGATACCGAGCTGGAGCCGTTTATTCGGATAAACGAGGGGCTGTGCCAGGTACAGGCATCATATTCACTGGAAGATTTCAACCGGATGTTTGAAGTCGAGCTTGATGAAGAAGTAGCCGATACGGTGGGCGGCTTTGTTTTTGCGCACCACGGAAAGGTGCCGCGACAAGGAGAGCGCATTGTCATCGAGAAGCTGCAATTCGAGATCGTGCAGGTCAAGGGCCCGCGCATGGAGCGCATGCGCGTGAAGAAACTCGAATAACGGATCGAGCCGGGTCGAGTTGCGGCACCGGTTCCGAAATCACTTCGATCACTCCTGCCATTTGGACGTCCTGTGAGGCCGGCAGCTTCGATGTCAGGGTCGGTATAAAGATCGTTTTCCGCGAATCATGTCCTTTTGCCTCTCGTGTTTGATTCAGTTTGCGATCATTGCTCTCTTTATGAGAGCCCAATCCGGATCGGGCACAGACAAGATGAGCAGCGACGGGTATTGACCCAGGATCAGGGCTCTCACAACCGGCTGCGAAGGCGATCCGGCCTCAAGCCTCAGTTCCACACTCACGGTTTCCCCATCTGAGATCGCGCTATCCCGGGACTTTGCCCGGCGAGTGATCTGACGTCTTCACACGCCGGGTGCGCGGCTCGCGGGGATGCGAGCGGCCGTTGGTCTACATCATGTCCTCTACTTATCCGTGGCGTTGGATTTATGGAGTGAATTACTACGAATCGGGTGTCTGCGTATTGGGCGGCAAGGAGATACGGCCAAGCGAGGGCGTAGAATGGCGGAGGTCGCCAGGATGGTGAGGAAATCACATTTGTGTGTACGCATTCGTTGTGGTAATCGAGAACGAAAGGACAGATTGCTTCGTCGCGGCAGAGATTAGCGGAATGTCTTGAGAGTCGGTTCGCTCCTGGCAATGCCAACATATCACAAGTCGACTCTGGGCGTCAGGTTACAATCCCGCCCTCGCTTACGCTCGGGCAGGATCAAGACCTCAAGCAACGGGGGAGTGGTTTGCGATTCGTTCAGTTGTGGCGATGTCATGATTGATGTACAAACACAACCCTTCTCGATTCGCCCGGTAGGATTGAGAGAAGAGCGAGAACCGGAGGCGAATCGAGCCACCCCTCTCGAGAGGGGAATTGTCATAGTGAGGCGTGGTGGCAGTACTGGGTAGCGATTGGCAGTGACGGGATTGCTTCGTCGCGGCAGAGACTAGCGGAACGCATCAAAAATTGGTTCGCTCCTCGCGATGACACCTCCGCGAGCGTTGTGATCATGCGACATCTTGGCCGAGTCGATGGACAAAAGACAAAGGCAGGCTTGTGCAAAAGGAGTGCGAGAGATTTACTGAATCCGAACTGAGGCTTGCCCTACGGCTGAATGGCAGACAGGAATGTCTGCCCTACCGGGAGGAGAGAGCGGCGGCAGACAGGAATGTCGACCGTACCGGGGAGCGGCAGACAGGAATGTCTACCGTACCGGGAAGCGGCAGACAGGAATGTCTGCCCTACCGGAGAATAGAAGAACGGCGGACGAGAACGTCCGCCGTTGTGATTGCGTCTGCTAGTCTTGAAGTGTTTCTACAGGTCTGACAATTCCAATTCGTTGACCGGCCCGAAGACTCTGAGTTTGTCGCGCAGGACTTCGGCATTACCGACCACGACGATCAGGAGATTATCGGGATCGATGTACTTTTGTGCCGCGCCGCGGACTTGTTGCGGCGTCACCGCGCCGAGGTAGTCGGTATACCTGGACAGGTAATCTTTCTCCAGGTCATAAAGTTCGACTATCGACAACTGATTGGCGACTTGTTCAGGAGTTTCGAACTGCCGCGGGAAGTAACCGGCATAGAACGATTTGGCCTCGCTCAATTCCTGGGCGGTGACATCGGTCTCGCGAATTTTTCGCAGGTGTTCGATTGTGGCACTAATGGCCTGAGCACAGGAGTCGGCGCGCGTGGCTACTGAAACCGTAAATTCGCCCGGGTATTTGTCAAAGTCGAACTGCGAAGAGATTCCATAGGTGAGACCGCGCTTGTCGCGGACGTCGTCCATCAAGCGCGAACGGAACCCGCCGCCGCCGAGGATGTAGTTCATCAGGCGCACGGCATAGATATCGGGATTGTGCCGATCGATGCCGAGATGACCAACCTTGATATTGGCATTGGTAGCGTCCGGCTTATTGACAAGAATGACCTTGGTTCCCTTGACCTGATTGGCCGGCGCAAAATCAGTCGCCGGCAGCGGCGCCTTCGCCCAACCGCCAAGCTTGGCCGTGATTTTCGGCAGGACATCCTCCGCCTTGATCGCCCCGGCAACAAACAGCACGGCGTTGTTCGGGATGTACTGCTGTTTCCAGAAGGCCACGACATCGTCGCGGGTGATTTCGCTGACCGATTCGACCGTACCGGAACCCGGCTGGGCATAGGGATGCTCGCCGAAGAGGTACATGCCGTACTGAATGTCTGCGATGGTACCGGCGTCGTCCTTTTGCATCATCAAGCCGGCGATGGCCTGCTTGCGGTCGCGTTCAAGCTCGGCCTCCGGGAAAGTCGGATTGAGAACGATGTCGGCGAGAAGTTCGAGGCCGACATCAAAGTGCTTGGTGAGAACTTCGCAGGTGACGTTGGTGGCGTCGCGTCCGGCTCCAGCGCCAAGATTTCCGCCGACGAAGTCGATCTCCTGCGAGAGTTTGGTGGCATCGCGAGTTGCAGTGCCTTTGCGCAGCAGCCCGGCGGTCATATTGGCAAGACCAGCCTTGCCACGAGGATCCATCGCGGTTCCTGACTTGATCAGCAGCCGCATGGAAACGACCGGCTGTTCGTCGTTCTGCACGACGATGATTTTCAGCCCGTTATCAAGGGTCTTATCCGCCATCGGCGGCATCGAGATCGCGGCGACCAGGCAGGTTGATGCCGCCAGAATGATCATCCCGATCAGGGCGAGTGAGTATTTACGCATGAAAACCATACCTCCCTATAGTCCCATCATTCCGGCGCCCGCCTGTTGCTCCTGGATCACGGTAACAACGGTGCGGCCACGATCACTAAGATACTCTTTGGCGACGCGCATGATGTCTTCGGCCGTGACGGCGTTGTATTTTTCGGACTCGGCAAACATAGTCTTGTAGTCGCCAAGAACGGTTTGGTAGTAACCCAGTTGGTTCGCCTTGGCGTCGTTCGACTGGTTACCCATATAGAAGCGCGCCTCGATCTGATTCTTGGCCTTCTGCAATTCCTCCGGGCTGACCGGTTCGTTCTTGAGTTTTTCGATTTCTTCGTAGAGCGCTTTTTCGCCGTCAGCCGTCGTCTTGCCCGGCTGCATAAATCCATAAGCGAAGAAGACACCGGCCTGCTCGAGGGCCTGGTACTGGCCTCCGGCGGCAAGGGCCATCTGGTCCTTGTAAACAAGGCGCTGGTAGGCGCGCGAGGATTCGCCGCCAGAGAGAATCGCCGATAAGACATCGAGCGTGTAGCTGTCGGGGTGTCCGGCAGCGGGCGCCTGGTAGCCGGCGATAAAAATCGGCAGTTGCGAAGTCTTGTGGTAGTTGACCCGGCGCTCGCCGCGCTGCGGCGGTTCGTTGTAAATCGGGCGCGGGATATTCGTGTTGGCCGGAATCTTGCCGAAGTACTTATCGATCAGTTTCACGGCGGTCGGCGTATCGAAATCGCCGACCAGCACGACCGTCGCGTTGGCCGGATTGTAATAGGTGCCGTAATAGTCGAGGCAATTTTGCAGCGTGATGTTCTCGATATCCTTGCGCCAGCCGATGGTCATCCAGCTGTAGGGGTGCGCGAGGAAGATGTTGGCCATAAGCTGCTCGAGAACATCGCCGAAGGGCGAATTGTCGACGCGTTCGTTGCGTTCCTCGAGGACGACCTGGCGCTCGGAGGCAAGTTGCTTATCGGTGATCGTCAGGTACTGCATGCGATCGGCTTCCAGACGCGCCACCAGTTCAAGCTGGTCCTTGCCGATTTCCTGGTGATAGACAGTCATGTCGGTGGTGGTGTAGGCGTTGATGATTCCGCCGTTCATTTGCACCAAACGATCGTGTTCCTTGTCGGCGAAGTTCTTGCTGCCTTTGAACATCATGTGTTCGAAGAGATGCGAGATGCCGGTAATGCCCGGACGTTCGTTTTTTGAGCCGACGTGATACCAGACATGGAAGCTGATCGACGGGGTTGATTTGTCTTCAAGCGTCAGGATTGTCAGCCCGTTTTTCAGCATGTGTTTTTGCACCGGCCATTCCTGCATCGCCGCGAGTGACCCGGCAAGCAGGAAAACTGCGATCGCTGCAAGCAAAACTCTCTTCATGGTTCCTCCAAGAATTGGAAATTCTCCCAGTCTATTCTCTTCAAAACGGCTTCAGCGGCTTGCGCTACTGAATCGTGAGATTATACGGTAATCGCATGCGAAGGTTTGCAACCGCACCAGGACCGGACAGCGGTTCGAGCAAGGCACTTAAGGATCGGGCATCGGCGCCGATCAACGAGCCGGCTGCGTTGACGGCCAATTGGGATAGGCGCGGCACGATGCGGCGCTGCGGCCATTCCAGCACCCGGTAATAATCGTCCTTGATTTCTGCCCGCTCACGTGCCAGGTCGATAGCGTCCAGCACGGTTCCGACCGTGTCGGCGAGGCCGAGCGCGATGGCGCGGTTTCCCGACCAGACCCGTCCCTGGGCCACCGCATGAACGGAGTCCTCGGAGAGCTGGCGTCCCTCGGCCACGACGTCAAGGAAGCGCGAATACATGTCCGTCACGTGCCGGCGCAGGATCGATCTTTCTTCGCCGCTATAAGCCTGGGTCATTGAATGGAAAGTCGCGTGCCGGCCGCGGGTGATCGTTTCGGTGCGCACACCGAGTTTGTCATAGAGCCCGGCGAGGTTGGGCTTGCCGGCATAAACGCCGATAGATCCGGTGACGGTGTGCGGTTCGAGCAGGATGCGATCGGAGGCCGCGGCGATGTAGTAGCCACCCGAAGCGCAGACATCCGACATTGAAACGATGACCGGCTTTTCTTCCCTGGCCTTCGCCAGTTCAGCCCAGATCAAGTCGGCCGCGATGGCGTCGCCGCCCGGAGTATTCAGGCGCATGACAATCGCTTTCACCTGCGGATTGCCGCGAGCCGCGCGGATGGCTCCGGTAATGGTCGACGAGCCGGCGGTATTCCCTTCGAGGTAGTCGTAGCCGGAAGCTCCGCGGGTGATTCCGCCCTCGACGGCGATCAGGGCGATTTGCGGGGGCTCGGCGAAACGTTCGCGAAACTGTTCGCGCTCACGGTAATTGGCGGAATTCGCCACGTTGTAGAAACTGCCGAACAACTCGCCAAGCTTGTCCTCGAGTTCATGCCCATAGAAACGGCCGTCGATCAAACGCAGCGATTCAGCTTGCGGCGAGGTAAAGGGTCCCTGATCGATAAGCTGCTTGAGTCTTGCCGCGTCGAGGTTGCGATCGGCGGCAATGTCATTGACAGTCTGTTCGTAGAGATCGTCCAGGAGTGCAGTGAGCGACTCGCGGTAGTAGGGACTCATTGTGGTGTCGGTAAAGACATCGGGGGCGTTCTTGTACTTGCCGGACTTTTCGACCTCAGCTTCGATACCGAGTTTTTCCATCAGGTCGGTGTAGAACTGCACTTCTGCACGCAAACCGGTGAGGTTGAGCGCATCGACCGGCAGCATGAAGACCTTGTCCGCCGCAGTGGCGAGGTAATAACCGCCGTTGCCGACGCCGGTGCCCAGGTATGCGATCACCGGCTTGCCGTTGGCGCGGAACTCCTTGACAGCGGCCCGCAGGTCGCAGAGGCGGCCCCAGCCGATTCGGGGGTTGCGCACGGTCAGCAGGAGGCCGCGGACTTGCGGGTCGCGTCCCGCCTGGCGGATCTTCTGCAGGCGCTGGTACATCGTGGGCGGGACTTTGCCGAAGAGCCAGGGCTTTTCGACTTCTTCGGGAATCTCGCCGCTGATATCAACATGCAGCACGGATTTGGTATGGCGGATCATCTGGTCGCGTTCAGCTCCGGAGATGCCCGCGAAGACCGTCGAGCGGCGGTACTTGGCATTTTCGTCGAAGAAGCTCTCGCCGCCGCCGAGGACGCTCCCGAATTGCAGTTCGATCCCGGCGCCGAAAAATCCGTCGTTATCGATGCCGCCGAAGACGACCAGGCCGGGGCGCCATTTGAATCGCGTGGTCAGCCGCCAGGTCGCGTCATCGAGGCGCTGGCTGCCGTAAAGCTGGACGTCGCCGCCCAAGGTCCAGCGTTCACCGAAGGGGCGGTAAGCCATGCCGAGCAAGTAGGCTATTGAAGTCTCCTGGCCGGAGAATTTTTGCTTGTTGAAGTTGCGCGCCTGCGCCGCGAGCGCTACCTGGCGATTGAGGTGGAAGAGCAGAGAAGCGTTCCACGAATGAGCCTTGTCGACGGGGTGATTGGCGCTCTTGTAGTAGGTATAGCTCAGGCCGCTATAGAGGTTCTGCACGACACGGCTGGCGATGGCAAAATCATAGCGTGAGACCGTGCTCGGCAGATCGAGACTGAATCGCTGATAGCCGAATCCGAATCCGTATCCGGAAATCAGTACCGCATCGTCGCCGTCGAAGTCATCCTTGCCGAAGCTGCGATAATAGTTGAGAGAGAGGGCGCGATTCAAATAGAGAGCCGACGGGTTGAGGATAACCGATTCAACCCCGGAGGTCGCCGCCAAGGGCACGTCGGGAAACGGAATTGTCAGCGAGAGCGGCAGATAGGCGGCAACCGCGGGCGACGCGAGGCAGCCCAGAATAGTTAGTGAGATGGTGATCAGGCGAAACAAAGTTGGGCCTTTCCCGGTCCCTGAGACAGGCAAGTTTAGCGGTTCGAAAGACGGTTTGTATCCATGCCCTCCAAAGTTATCGTACCGACGCCGGTTAAGTCAACCTCGATTTTATTTTGTCCGCTACCGATACGGCCCTGCAGGGCGGTGCGGCTGACGCGGTCGACGGCGATGGGGAGATTGCTGGTATAGATCCGCCCGCCCTCGTTGACGTGGAGGAACAGGCCAGCGGAGGCATTGGTCGGGACGGTGAGATCGATATTGCCGTTTTCATTGCGGAGTACCAAATCACCGGAGACAGCCTCGAGATCGAGGCGGATATTGGCATTGTCCGTAGAGAGCGTCGAGCGACTTGATTCCAACCTGATGGCAGAGGCAGCGATCTGGGCAAACTCGGTGCGCGCGTCGATTTCCCCGCGCACGGAGTCGATATCAATGCGGCCGTTATCATTGCGCAGACGGATGGTGCCGAGTTGGGCATCGATGTTTCGCAGAACGATCGGGCGGTTCGAAGTCGTGACCTTGGTCGGGCCGGTGCAGTTCGTTACGGTGACGGCGCCATTGTCACAGTTGACATTCACCTTATTGCTGACCTCGCGCACGTTGATGTCGCCAAACGTGCTGTTCAAGTCGACGGCGGCAAAGGGCCCGTCGATATCGATGGAGAACATCGACGTGCGCGCGAAGATTTTAAGGTTGGCGGCTGCCGGGGCTTCGATGATCACCTCGACCCCCGCGGAAGCATCAGATCCACGCCAGGGGGGAGAAGATCGGGTTTCAGCGGAAATCGAGAATTCGTTTTCGAGGTCTTCAAATGAGACGGATAAATAGTCGGAGAATTCTTCCGCTTCCTGGAGCGAGCCGGCCTTGAACTGTGACTTGATCGAGACGCGAACGTCGCGCCGATCCGTAGCGCGGACAACCAGAGAGCCGTGCAGGTAGGAGGAAGAAGTAAAAGAAAGATTCTCGGTCCCGGCAACGCCGAAGGTCTTGACGATGGGTTCGCCTTCGTAACGATCGGGGCGCACCCGGGTCAGCTTGTCGGCATTTGCGGACGTCATCGCCAAGAGACCCAGGGTCAGGAGCAGGACTGGAAATCGGATCATAGCCTTTATTACCGTACGATAGTGAAAGTCTCTCTGTTTCATACTGTCTTCAATCTCTCGGCCAGTCGACTGATGGAAATTGCCGAGGCGACGGCTGCATTGAGCGATTCGACCCGGCTCGAAATTCTGAGTGCGTATAATACATCGCAAGCCTCTCGAATTGAAGAACTTAACCCGGTGGCTTCGGAGCCAATGGCGACGCAAACGCGTGCGGCCGGCTTAAGTTGCTCCAAGGTCTGGGCGGCATTCGCGTCGGAACCATACAATGCTATATTGTTGGACTTCAATTGCGCAATCAAAGTTTCCGAGCTGAGGCTGCAAATTGTCGGCTGCAGGAACACGGCGCCGGCGGAGGAGCGCAGGACTTTCGGATTCGTGAGATCCGCCGAACCCGGCGAAAGCGCGACAATATCGACATTGAAGGCTGCAGCCGTGCGCAGAATGGTGCCGAGATTGCCCGGGTCGGAGAGGCGATCGAGGTAGACGATAAGCCTGGCCCTGGACCAGAAAGCTTCCCCATCCGGGAGGGCGCGACGGTCAGCGATAGCGAGAATTCCCTGCGAGTGCTCGGTTTCGCTGAACTCCTTGAATCTGGAGGCACCGCAAGTGAAGACCTCAACGGACTTGGGGAGAGAGTCCACGAAGCTTCTACCCGGCTTCGTGAGCAGAGCCGGACAGACTACCACATAATCAGGAGTGATTCCAGATTGGAGCATTGTCGCGATGGTCCGCGCCCCCTCAATCAGTATTTTCGCGCCTTTCTTGCGCAAGTGGGGCGAATGGACCGCTCGAATTTCTTTCAAGCGAGTTGGTGTAAGTTCGAACACGCTGGCATGATAGAGTGCCGATGCACGCGCGTCAAACGAAATGCGCTTGCCGTAATCCCGCCATTGCGATTACTTCCGACTGTGTTACGTTCTGGGCTGTTGATATTCCTCCTATCTGTGTCGTGTTTGTGGTCATCGACGCAAGCCGGTGTGGCCGGCAGTTTCGCGATTTCGCCGGAAGATCTTTCGCCCCGCGCCCTGCGTCGGGCGCTGAACCAAAACGTGCGCGGATTTCGCATCGGGGTTGCCCTTTCAGGAGGCGGTGCCCGTGGATTTGCGCACATCGGCGTGTTGCGGGCGTTTGAGGAGATAGGAATCGAGGTCGATGTCGTTGCCGGCACCTCGATGGGCGGGATTATCGCCGGGCTTTATGCATCGGGAATGACGCCGGCAGAGATCGAGCGGGAGGCCTCCCGGATCGACTGGGGCAGTTTTTTCTCTGATCGACCGCGACGCTCGACCCAGTTATTCACCAGGCGTGCCGAAACCGAGGGGGCGCTTCTCTCGGTTCGATTCGATAATTGGAGCCCGCAAATTCCGACGGCACTGAGCACCGGCCAGAAGCTCGTCAATGTGCTGAGCGACCTCACGCAGACGACCGGCTACTTCTCAGGAGGCGATTTCGCCAATCTCGACCGGCGGCTGGCCATTGTCTCGACCGACCTGGTCTCTGGGGAACGGATCTTGTTCACCAGCGGCTCACTGGTGGAAGCGCTGCGCGCTACGATGGGCGTGCCGCTGGCATTTACGCCGTTGGAGCGCGGGGAGCAACTCCTGATGGACGGCGGACTGATTGAGCCGATCCCCACCGCCGCGGCGAGAGAGATCGGGGCGAACTTTGTCATCGCCGTGAACACGACCTCGGATTTGCTCTCCAAGAACGAGATAGCCGATCCGGTGGATATCGCGAATCAGACAACGACGATACTTTCCGCGGCGGCACGGGAGCAACTTCTGGGCAAAGCGGACTTTGTCATCACTCCCGATCTGGCCGGCCTGAAGGCGACAGACTTCCGGAACAACGGGCTAGCGATCGAGAGCGGACACGCTTCGACGCTGACACTGCAGGATTCGCTGCTGACTACGCTCGCGCGATTTGGGTCAACCTCGAGCAGTCCGTTAATCGCAAGGATTCAAGTGCTGGATCGAGGAATTCGCGATCACGCAACGGAAGAACTGCTCGGCGTGAAAGCGGGCGGTTCGGTTGATCAGGAGCAGTTGCGAGAGCGGCTTTACGGCCTGTTCCGGAGCGGGCGTTACGCGGCGGTTCGCTGGGCGAACGCTGAGGGATCCGATTCGATGATCACCATCCAGGTCGAACCATTCCCAACAATCACCAGAGTAAATTTTGAAGGCAATCGCCTTTTCAGCGACTCCCTGTTGCGGGAGGTCTGCTGCGATGTTCGTTGGGAAATCAGCAATCTGTTGCATGTGCAGGCGGTTCATGATTCGCTGCTCGCGTTTTATGGGCGCCAGGGATACGATTTGGCGCAGGTACGAGGAGCGTGGCTCGACACAGTTGAGAATGCGCTCACGATCGTCATTGATGAGGGCCAGATAACGGAGATTGCCGTCGAGGGCAACCTGCGAACGCGCTGGTGGGTGGTATCAAGCTATTTTCCGCTCAAGCCAGGGGATTTCTACAACAACGATATGGCGCTCAAGGGAGTGCAGGAGATCTACAGTTCCGGGCTTTATGACAACGTGAATCTGCGTCTCCAAGAACAGGCTGGGGGGGTGAAAGTCACGATCATCGTGAAGGAGAACAAGTTCACTTTTGCGCGGCTCGGCGCTCGCTATCACGAGGACTTCCACCCGGAGGCGTACGTCAAGTGGGGCTATTCCAATCTCTTTAGCACCGGGCACGAGATTTCGGGCTTCGCAAGGTTTTCGGAGCGGCGCAAGTATTACCAATTGCAACTTCGCGCGGATCGGATCTTTCGAACGTTTGTCACCTACCGGATTCAAGGCTACTACGCCAACGACAAGGTTGGGCAGTTTGCGGGCGACAATCGCATCAGCCACCGGACCGACAAGCGCTGGGGTACGCGCATCGGGCTTGGCCAGCAATTGTTTCGATTAGGATTGCTGGAAGCCAGCGCGCGCTACGAACAGATTCGATTCACTAATCCGGCCGGGGGGCCCGTCCAGGAGCGGCGCGTCGCCTCCTTGATTGCGAGCCTGCAATACGACACCAAGGACCGTTTCACTTTCCCGACCAAGGGACAGGCTATCGAAGCCAGCGTGGAGGTCGCCAGCGACGTGCTGGGCGCCGACGAGGTGTTTCAAAAACTCGAAGCTTCAATTGAAGCTTACCAGTCTCTCGGATCGAAAGTTGCGGTGCATCCGAAAGCCGCAATCGGACTTTCGCAGGATCTTCTCCCGGTGTACGATCGCTTCTATCTTGGCGGCACCCGTAGTTTTTATGGTTACGAGACCGATCAGCTTGCCGGCGACAAGTATTTTCTGACTAACCTGGAGTTACGCTTGGGGCCGGTCTATTCGTTTTATCTTTCCGGTCGCTACGATTTTGGCGATGTGTTTCCCAGCCTTGAAGATGTTCGATTTAGCCGGCTTCGCCACGGCTTCGGCGCGACATTGTCGCTGGACACGCCGTTGGGGCCGCTTTCGGTATCGTATGGCGGCGCGGATCGCACCGACGCGAATATCTACCTGAATCTTGGGTATGATTTCTGATGACGTCGGAGACGGTTTGATCAGAGACCTGCCCTACGAGTGGTGAGCGTTCCGTTGAAGGGTAGCAGACAGGAATGTCTGCTCTACTGAGGGAAGGTGGCAGACAGGAATATCTACCCTACTGAGGGAAGGTGGCAGACAGGAATGTCTGCCCTACCGGAGGAAGGTGGCAGACAGGAATGTCTACCCTACCGAGGGAAGGTGGCAGACAGGAATGTCTGCCCTACTGAGGGAAGGTGGCAGACAGGAATGTCTACCCTACGGGGGAAGGTGGCAGACAGGAATGTCCGCCCTACTGAGGGAAGGTGGCAGACAGGAATGTCCGCCCTACTGAGGGAAGGTGGCAGACAGGAATGTCTGCCCTACCGGGGGAAGGTGGCAGACAGGAATGTCCGCCCTACCGAGCGTGCGTTACGATTGCCGCCGCATTTTATTCGCCAGGAGACATCAGTCACCGTTGCAGACGTTCCGTATGGCAATGATCGGCCAATAAGGTTAGGTGTCGCGTTTTATGAATCGGCCTTTCTTCCGTCATTTACGTAGACAAGATCTTTCGCGGGTAGGAATAGATGGCGGTCACAAACAGCTATTTAGAGTACATATTGGAACGCCTGGCGGCAGCCGGTTCGGTCACGGCGCGGCGGATGTTCGGCGGCGTGGGACTTTACTTTGGGTCGACGTTTTTTGCGCTCATCGACAACGACACGTTATACTTCAAGGTGAACGAAAAGACGCGCGGCGATTTTGAAGCGGCCGGTATGGAAGCTTTTCGGCCGTTCGGCGAAGACTCTTATGCCATGAAGTATTACTCGGTGCCGGAGCACGTCATCGAGGATGACCAGTTGCTGCGCGAATGGACCAACAAGGCGCTCGCCGCCGCTGCGAAAAGCAAGAAACGAAGAAATTGAGAGAGAGAGTGGAGGGACGATGGTCACGATGACGGACCGCAAGCATCAGATTGAGATGATTCGCAAATTGCCTGAGCAAGCGCGCATGGCTGTCAAAGGGCTGAATGACGAGCAACTGAACACCCCCTACGGCGAGGGCAAATGGACGGTGCGGCAGGTAATCCACCATTTGGCCGACTCGCACATGAATGCGTTCGTGCGGATGAAGCTTGTCCTGACCGAAGACAATCCGACACTGAAGCCTTACAGCCAGGATGATTGGGCGCGCACGAAAGAGGCGGCGGCATATCCTGTCGAATCGTCGTTGCACATCTTGACCGGCCTGCACGAGCGCTGGGCGTCGCTGCTGGATGGTGTACCCGATTCCGCCTGGAGCCGCACCGCCTTTCACCCGGAGAATGGCCCCATGACGCTGCAGCGGCTGCTGGATATCTATGCAGATCATGGTGAGAAGCACGTGCGGAGTATTACTGAGCTGAGGCAGCGCCAAGGGTGGTGAAAGTGCTTGGCTTCGTCGCGGCTGAGTGTACGGCGCGGCAATGGAGATTCGCTCGCTCCTCGCAATGACGCCCTCGCACCCGACCACACTCCCAAGGGGAGAGGGGGGAAATTCAGGGGCAGACATTCTTGTCTGTCGAAGGTGGATGGCAGACAGGAATGTCTACCCTACCGGCAGGTCTCCGGTAGAGTGAGGGCGATTGACGGAGAGTGCACGATCAGAGACCTGCCCTACTGCGGAAGCGGAGATATTAGATCGAGATCGAAGGGTAGGCAGACCCAACCCCTACGGTAGCAGTGAGGATAGAACGTCGGTGCCCCACCGCTTGCGGTGGGCTCCAGATGATGTTGTATGTCGATCAGTCGTGGCGGTGGATGAGCAGGGCGGCGCCACGGATGAAGATTTCGACTTCGTTGGAGGCGGCTTCGTTGCGCAAGGTCCAACTGTCGCCGCGAGCGACGCGGCGATTATCGAGATTCCATTTCGCGCCGCGGATCGAGATAAGTATCTGGTCGCTGATCGGAATGACCGAGAAGAGGTCGCCGACACTTGCGGAAAATCGCAACTTACCATTTCCCCAGAATGAAATCCTCTGTCGATGGTCGATGAGCGTACCCATCGAAGGCGGCTTAAGATGCAGGCTGCAGCGTTCGATCAAGTCCAGCAGGAAGATATTGGCAAGCATTTGGTCGGTCTCGAAATCGGTGTCGATGGCGCCGTAAATGTTGATTTCGCGGCACTGACGCTCGAGGGCGTAGCGTACGGCGAGTTCGCCGTCGGTAGCATCCTTGTCGCGGGAGAACTCGATTCGCTCGCAATCTTTGTAGCGAGCGAGCACGCGTGGTTTCACTGAATCGAAATCGCCGAGAACGACGTGTGGACGTAGCTTGAGTTTGGCGAAGAGATGGAGAGCGCCGTCGACGGCGATGACAATCTGGTCGCTCAAGGCTTTCAAGATCGCCTGCCGATAGAACTCCAAGTGTTCGTCGGGGTAAGCGCCATTGAGGAAGATGGCCGCCTTGGGATACTCGCGCTTGCGCTTTTTCCGATTCTCCATTGAATCCGCCGTTGTTACGCGTTATGTTCCCCGCACACAATTAAACGCGGAGACGACCCGATGTACAGATTTTTGATTGCCGCCCTGGCGCTGTCTTTGACTATTGCAGGTAATGTGCGCTCGCAGGAGTGGTTGACCGATTACGAGAAGTCGGGTTATGTCGCGACGCCGCGCTATCAGGCGACGATCGATTTCTGCAAGAAACTGGATGACTATTCGCCGTATGCGCTGTTCACTGATTTCGGCACTTCGCCCCAGGGCCGCAGGTTGCCGCTCTTGATCATCGACAAGGATCGGGAGTTTGATCCCCATGGCCCGAAGACCGCCAAGAAGGGAATCATCTTGATTCAAGGCGGAATCCACTCAGGTGAGATCGAGGGAAAGGATGCGGGGCTGACAATTTTCCGCGACTTCATCATTTACAACAAATTCGGCGACGCGTACGACAGCGTGGTGGTGCTGTTTATACCGATCTTCTCCGTCGATGCGCACGAACGCTTCGGGAAATACAATCGCATCAACCAGAACGGTCCGCAGGAAATGGGTTGGCGAACGACGGCGCACAATCTCAATCTCAATCGCGACTTCATGAAAGCCGATGCGCCGGAGATGCAGGCGTGGTTGCGATTGTTCAATAAGTGGCGGCCCGATTTCCTCGTCGATATCCACACGACCGACGGCGCGGACTACCAGTACACGATCAGCCACGTTACCGATACGCATGCGGGTGTTGCCCGGCCGATCGCGCGCTGGCTGGATGAGAAGTGGCTGCCGTTTGTCAATCAGAAGATGACGGAATCGCAGTTTCCTCTGATTCCGTATGTCATGCCGATTCACGGCCACGATTATGCGCGCGGGATCGGCAGCTACGTGTTTCCGCCGCGATTTTCCAATGGTTACGGCACCGTGCAAAACCGGCCGTTTGTTCTGATCGAGACACACATGCTGAAGCCGTATCGCGACCGCGTGCGCGCGACGTATGAGTATATCCGGCACCTGTTGCGTTATTGCAACGACAATGCGACAGCACTCAAACGGGCTGTTGCCGAAAGCGATCGGGCGACGGCCAGCGATCTAAGCGGCAAGTACCTTCCGATAGATTTCAAGCGCACGAAAGACTCGACGATGATTGATTTCTTCGGCGTGGAGTACCACTTCGAAGATTCGCCAATTTCGGGAGAGAAGAAAGTCGTGTGGGGCAAGCGGCCGCAGACATACAAGCTGCCGTTGTTTGATCGCAATGCGCCCCAGGACTCGGTGGCGGTGCCGTACGCGTACTTGATTCCGCAGGAGTGGACCGAGATCATCGCGAGATTGCAGCTACACGGGATCGAAGTCAAGCGGTTGCGCGAGCCGGTGACGTTGCCGGTTGAACTCTATCGGATGACTGATCGCGAATACGATTCGGTGTCGTTTGAAGGGCGGCTGCGAGTGGATTTCAAGACGCAGACGATTGCGCAGACGCAGGAGTTTCCGGCCGGCACGGCGGTTGTGATCATGAACCAGCGTACGAATCGGGTGGCGGCGCACTTGCTTGAACCGAGAGCGCCCGATTCATTTGTGAAATGGGGTTTCTTCAACGCGGTGTTCGAGCAAAAGGAATATGCCGAGGATTACGTCATCGAGATGATGGCGCCGCAAATGCTGGAAGCGGATTCGTTGTTGAAGCGTGAGTTTGAGACGCGCCTGGCTACGGACACGCTGTTTGCGAAAAGCCCCGAACAGCGGTTGAATTTCTTCTACAAGCGTTCGCCTTACTGGGATTGGCGGCTGGGGCTGTATCCGATTGCGCGGCTGGTTGAGAAGCGGGAGTTGGTGGTGGAGTGAATTGCAGTTCCGTCGGGTCTTGCGGCGCCCGAGGGTAGACTGGCTGCATTTGCACCGAGCATTCATGGGCGACGTGTGCCCCGATGGCGACGAGAGATTGGTGGTTGGAAATGCGCTTCTGGTCACACCCCCCGCATGGCAAGCGGTTCCCAAATCCAAGGTGATCGTCGTGCGGGGCGCAAGACCTGACGCAACGATGTAAACATGGATCGATCGCAGTATGCAAAGCGTGGCAGTAAATTGGCGGCAGTTCACAATTTCGCGCTGGGATATCGCCAGGTTCGAGGGCAGATCGAAGAACGCGCGAAATCAAGAACTGCCGCAACGAAGCAGGGCTTGTGTGGTATCGGACAAGCTCTGGCGCTGCAAACGACGCCCCGCGCTGCGTAAAACGTGATTGACGGCGAAGGGCAAAAGCGGTTCCGTCGGGTCTTGCGGTGCCCGAGGGTAGACTGGTTGACACTGCACAGAGTCTTCCGGGGCGACGTGTGACCCGACGGCGATGAAAAACAGCCGATGGGACTAAGGTATCCAGACCAATGGCACGGTAGTTGGTTCTTTGTCACTTCAACATTCAAGGAGTGGCGTCGACT
>CAZNWJ010000003.1:0-124054 GCA_964576925.1 uncultured Ignavibacteria bacterium
ACAGGAATGTCTACCCTACCGGGCAAATGGGGCGGCAGACAGGAATGTCTACCCTGCCGGAGGTGGATGAAAAATCATTCGCCATTGGGGTTGCGCCGATGTATAAATGGGCAGATTAGTTGGTGAACTTGAAAGGACAGAAATGTTGAAATTGACACGGTTTGCGCACGTTTTTCTGGCACTGGCAATTTTGAGCGGGAGCGCCGCGGGGCAGTTTGAACGGGATGCCGGCAAAATTGTCGCGCGCAATGGCATTATTCCCGCGACGGCCGGAAACGGAAAGATCATGTTCCTGCGGGCGGACGATAAGATTCCCGGCAACCCGGTGGAGCTGTTTTCCAAGGATCTAAAAACCGGCGAGGAGAAAAGGGTTTTGCCGGGGTTTGATTTCAAGGACCAGCCGACTTACACCTATGCGGTATCTCCCGACGGCAGCGAATTCGCCGTTCAGAATCTGGTTAATGGGACGTGGGAGCTGTTCGTCTACAAGGTCGGCGAGCGCACGGGCAGGCAAGTGAGCCAGCTGGCACAATTTCGTGAGGACTTGCCGAAGGACGCCTTAGAACAACTGGGGATCACGCCCGCAGACCAGGTTGCCGTGGCGGACTTGAGTTGGTCGCCCTCGGGAAAGCGGCTGATCTTCACGCTGATGCGGCCCGGTAAGGCCTCGGTTTGGTGGCTTGAGCTGGCGACTGGCCGCACGCGGCAGGCGACCGAAGACCTGGTGGGTTACTATCCATCGTTCCACCCCAACGATGACCGGTTTTGTTACACGGAGCCGGTGGTCAAAGAGGGGATTACAAACGATGAGGACTTGGTGTTGCGCTCGATCGCATCGGGCGATGTAGACACCATAACGACTTCGCGAGATCACGAATTCGCCGGACAGATCTCGCCGGACGGAAAGTACATTGCGTATTGTCGAAAGATTCAGGAAACGAATAACATCTTCATCATGAACATTGCGACGAAAGAGGCGCGCGCGTTAACGCACTCGAATAACGACCGGCACTGTGCGTTTCCGAAATGGTCGCCGGACGGGAAGAAGATCTATTTCCAGGGGAATAATTTCATCAATCAGCCGCTGATTTTTGAGCGGGATTTCGTGCCGTTTTGATTTGCGGGTACACGTTGAGATCGGAAAGGCGACCGGTGGTCGCCTTTTTTTGTTTTGCAAGCATCGTTTCCGTGGAACAGAGGTTGCTTCGTCGCGGCGGAGTGCAGAGTTGGAGATGGCGGGGCGTTCGCTCCTCACAATGACATGATTAGTAGGGTTCGATGGAGGATTGGGGCGTCAGGTCACAATCCTGTCCGCGCTGGCGCTCGGGCGGGCTCAAGACCTGACGGTACGAGGGTATGTTCATCGAAAGCTGCGAATACTCGACGGCGTGACGATTCATGAACAGACACACCCCGTCTCGATTCGCCCGGCAGGATAAAGAGGAGAGCGAGAATTGGGGGCGAATCGAGCCACCCCTCTCGAGGGACTGTTGAAAAAGTTCTCCGGACTGTGATCGCGCAATACAACCCCCTTGCCCCCTTTGCTAAGGGGGAATAACAAACTCTTAGAGAGCCGTTCGTGCGTAACAAATTCTCCCCTAACAAGGGGAGCGGTTTCAGTCTCCGACGAAGGAGGAGACGGAAACCGAGGGGTGTTATTCCGTTGGCACTGCACTTTTCAACAGTCCCTCGAGAGGGGAATGGGGCTCGCCCATCAGGTTGGAGTAGGAAAAGGGATTGCTTCGTCGCGGCGGAGTGCAGAGCTGGAGATGGCGGGGCGTTCGCTCCTCGCAATGACATGATCAGTAGGGTTCGATGGAGGGGGTGATGCGCGGAGATGGTGGAGTGAGATGATGGAGAGAGTCAATTGAGGGGTCGGAGTTGCATGAGGCAGGTCGATGGCAAAGCGGCGGTTGAGGCGGCCGGGAATCGCTGGGAGTTTTAGTTGACACGTTTTGGTAAAGGGCGAGATTGGAGCGATTAAAGTAAAAACGCAGACCTGGAGCGAAATCGTCGCGAGGAGGGAATATGGATAATATTGGTCGTTCATTCACCTACATGTTTGAAGACCCAGAATGGCTGCAGAAGATTCTCGTGGGGGCCGTGTTCGTGCTGCTGTCGTTTATCCTGATCGGCATACCGTTTCTTCTCGGTTACGTGCTGCAACTGGTGCGCAACGTTTCGAACGGCAATCCGCTGCCGTTGCCGGCCTGGGATGAGTTGGGCGAAAAGTTTACCAAGGGGCTTCTGTTCTTCGTCGTGATTGTCATCTGGGCGATACCCTTGATCATTATTCACTTCATACTGGCGATGATCCCCTGCCTGGGCTGGATCGCTTCCGTCGCCCTGAGTATCGCGTTTGCGATGGTGATGCCCTACATCTACGTACGTTTCGCGCGCTCGGGGAATATTGCGGATGCCTTTGATTTTGCGGGCATGATCGCTTTCTTGACGCAGAACACGGTCAACCTTCTGCTCGTCGCGTTATTGTCGATCGTGTTCGGAATTCTCGCTTCGCTCGGTTTTATTGCTCTGATCATCGGGTATTTCTTCACGGCGTTCTGGGCGCAGCTGGGCATCGGATATCTTTACGGTGAAGTTGTGCGCACCGGCGAGCGCCGGGGACCGGCGGTACCAGCCCAACCTTAATGGCTCTCAACGCGCCTAATATTAATCGGCCGGTGACCTGGCTTGCGCTCTGGTCGCCGGCCGCTGTGTTTGTGTTGTATATCGGCGGCGCCGTAGCTGCGGCGCTGGCTGGGGTCTTCGGTCAGGGGGAGGTCGCGCGAGCGATCGGCGCCGCGTATGCGGCTCTGTGCCATCAAATCCCCGAACGGTCGTTTGGCTGCGCCGGTGAGCCGCTGATTATCTGTGCGCGCTGTACGGGCTTTTTTGGCGGGCTGGCCCTGGCCTCGCTGGTGATTATCCTGCGGCGCATTAACCGCGGCTGGCGTTGGTGGGTAGCGGGTCTGGCCTGTTTTCCGATGCTGCTCGATGCCGGGCTCGACCTGGCGGCTATGACGACCATCGCGAACCTGGTCCGGGCACTGACGGGCCTGTTGGCAGGAATCGCGCTGGCGGGCTGGTTCTACCCCAAATTTGTGGCGGCCGTGCGAGATCAGCTTGCCCCGATCGCTGTCGAGGCGTAGATTCACAGCCGGGTGCGGTTAGATTCACCCCGGCAGGCAAATGATAGTTCTCACACGATTAGCACTCAAGAATTACGCGGTGGTATCGGGGCTTGAAGTCGAGCTCGACAAGGGCTTGACGATTATCACCGGCGAGACCGGCGCGGGCAAATCGCTGATGGCCGGCGCGATTTCGCTGCTGATGGGCGAGCGCGGCCGCAGCGAATTTCTGCGCGCAGGCGCCACGCACGCGGTGATTGAAGGTGAATTGCGCGGGGATCTAAAGAAACTAAACGACATTCTGGAAGAAGAAGAGGTCGAGGTTAATGGCGAGGCGCTGACTATCGTGCGGGAGATTCATGCCGACGGAAAGAACCGCTGTTTGGTGAACGATCAGCGAGTAAGCTTGTCGATCTTGAAGCGGCTGGGTGAGCGGTTGTGCGATCTGCATGGCCAGCACCAGCATCAATGGCTGCTTGAAGCGGAGCGGCACCTGTGGTTTCTCGACCGATTCGCGGGGAGCGGAGAAGCGTTCGCGCAATATCGAGCGTCGTTGGAGACCTATCGGTCGGCGAAGGCAAGAATCGTCGCGCTGGAACGTCAGATTGCCGAGAATCGCGAAAAGCAGGAGCTGCACCGATTCCAACTCAATGAAATCGAGTCGGCTAATCTATCGGCTGGCGAAGAAGAAGCACTTGAAGTTGAGCAGAAGCAGCTTCAGAATGTGTTGCGAATCAAAGAAGCATTGCAAAATGCCGCCAGCTTGATCGAAGAAGAGCAGGGCGCGAACGTCCTGACGGGGGAGGTCATCAAGCAGCTGCGGTCGATCGCGGATGCGTTCGGCGAGGTCGGCGAGTATGTGAAAGAACTCGAGTCGATTAAAGTCGGATTCATCGAGATCGGACGGTCGTTGAATGCGGCGTTGTCGCGGCTGAACGAAGATCCCGCGCGGTTGGAGCAAATCGGCGAACGGCTGGCGGAAATCTACAAGCTCAAACGAAAATATGGCGGGTCGGTGGCAGCGGTGCTGGAACTGCGCGAGGAACTGCGAGCAAGCCTTAACGATTCCGGGTCGCTGGAACTGGAGTTAAAAGAACTTTCACGAAAGTTGGAGCCGCTGAAGGCACAACTGATTGTCGATACAGAAAAGTTGCAGTCGGAGCGCGAGGGGGGTGCGAAGAGATTGTCGAAATCGATGAAGAAAGAACTAACCGTGCTGGGACTGCCGAGAGCGGAATTCGAAATGCGCTTTACGCCGAGCGAGTCTGGAGAGGCCGTTGAAGCGGGCGGCGCAATAGTGAATCTGGCCGATCACGGGCCGCAGTTCGGCGAGTTCTATTTCACCGCGAATATCGGCGAAGAGGCGAAGGCGCTGGCGCAGGTGGCCTCCGGGGGCGAGATCAGCCGCGTGATGTTGGCGCTCAAGTCACTGATCGCGGGGAAGGACCGGGTCGATCTGCTGGTGTTCGACGAAATCGATGCCGGGATCGGCGGCGAGACGGCGCTGTTAGTCGGCCGCAAGCTGCGGGAATTGGCGGCGAAGCAGCAGGTGATCGTGATTACGCATTTACAGCAGATTGCGGCGGTGGCGGATCAACATTTGTTGGCGGTCAAGAAAGAAGTTAAGGGGCGGACTGAATCGGAGTTGGTTCCGCTCGACCGCGAGGAGCGAATCGTCGAACTGGGGCGGATGATTTCGGGCGGGAAATTTGGAGAGATCGAGCGCAAGCAGGCGGAGAAGCTGATGAAGGAGGCGAGGGGGGAGTAGGGGGGAGATGGACGGTTTCGTTCAAATGAGAATTCGGAGTGAAGTATGGGATTCTATCTTCGTAAGAGCTTTCGACTTGGACCAGTCAGACTGAATCTATCAAAGAGCGGTTTGGGCATCTCAGCCGGAGTTCGCGGTGCACGAATTGGCATGACGTCTTCCGGGAAGAGCTATGTACATGCGGGTCGAGGTGGGCTCTATCTCAGACAGAATCTGGCCTCCAGCACAAAGCGAGCAACGGGCAGTACGCGGCTCAACTCGACGATGGGACCAACCATTATTACGGAAGCGACAGGTGTAACATTCGGAGCTTCAATTGACAGGAGCCCTAAGCCATCGCTTCACTCGACTTTAATCAGAGTTCGCAAGCCTCTTGGTAGATTCTTTCTTCTGCCATGTTTAGGACTCGTCATGCTACTGATCGCAATTGCTGGGGATGAATCAAGCGGGCTCTCAGCGACGATTCTAATTCTATCGATCCCGTTGTTAACCCTCTGGCCAATTCCGCTGCTAATAGAAAGAAGCAAGATTCGGGCCGCGGACGCCCTAGGCTCCACCCTTGCCGAGAATCTGAGCGGAATTGAAGGACTGACTCCCGAAAACATTTCGCGGATGACCGAAGCACTTGCCGACAACAGTGTATCCAAGGTAGAGGTAGATCGAATTTGTCGTCTGGCATACTTGTCTGTGGTGATTTCGATTGTTGAAGATCGCCAAGTCTCTGCGGTTGAATCGACAATGCTCGAACAACTTGAACGCCTACTCAATATTCCCGCTGAGTTCGTCCGTGAGGCTCGTCGGGAGGCCTACCGAGAAGTGTATCTGAAGATCGTGAGCGATAACGACCTGACCGAAGCGGAGGAGATTGAACTGGAGCATGTGAGAAGCGCGCTCCGAATCGATGAGTCCGAGATTCAAGATGAACTCAACTTCGTTGCCGTACTTCGGAATATTCGCGATATTCGAAATGGCGATCTGAGAGAAATTGAGACGAATCATCGGTTGCAGAAATCGGAAGTATGCTACTTTGAATCGTCCGCGAGACTACTCAAGATGCGAAATCTCCGATCATTTCAAGAGGCAGGTCAAAGGTATAAGGTACGCGGCTATGTAATCGACAAAGAGGGTACGATGATCGTTACCAACAAACGATTGTTAATCATCCACGAAGGCACGACCTCAGTTCCTCTCGCTAAGATCCTTGATTTGGAGGTCGACGTTGATGATTGCGTGCTCATGATAGCGAAGGATGGCTCAAGTACACCAGTGATTGTGACCACTCGAGAAGCATTAGTAGCTGGGGCAGTGGTTTCCGCAGTAGCGGGTCTTTGAGCCAAGCGCTTGATGAACCGGTGGCCCACCCTCAGCGCCGATGATGTAGCAGTGCAGAGTTTTGGCAGCATCGGCGATTCTGCATGGAGCCGTCAGGTCGCCGCATGTTCGCTGCCGGGTGCAGGGGATGTGTGGCGTGTGGTGAAGCTCGCACGCGAAGACCTGACGGAACCAGGGGAAGATCGAAACGAGCGAATAGCCGTCAGGTCGCCGCATGTTCGCTGCCGGATGTGGAGGAAGTGTTGTCGGCGATGAAGCTCACACGCGAAGACCTGACGGAACGAGAGGGAATCGAGACCAGTTGAAGTGGCCGTCAAGTCGCCGCATGTTCGCTGCCGGGTGCAGAGGATGTGTGGCGGGTGGTAAAGCTCACACGCGAAGACCTGACGGAACCAGGGGAAGATCGAAACGAGCGAATAGCCGTCAGGTCGCCGCATGTTCGCTGTCAGGTGTGGAGGAGGTGTTATCGGCGGTGAAGCTCGCACGCGAAGACCTGACGGAACCAGGGGAAGATCGAGACGAGCGGATGGCCGTCAGGTCGCCGCATGTTCGCTGCCGCGTGATGAGGATGTGCGGCGGGAGGTGAAGCTCACACGTGAAGACCTGACGGAACGCTTCGCCTAAACTTTCGGTTGACAAATGTGGAGGGCGGGGTATATTGGCCTACCCTTTTGGGGCCGTAGTTCAGTTGGGAGAACGCTTGACTGGCAGTCAAGAGGTCAGGGGTTCGACTCCCCTCGGCTCCATTTTTTTATTGTTGGAGTTTTACCGGCAGTTTAAAGAAGATCGTGGCGGGGCAGAAGACCGACACACCCCGTCTCGCGCCCGCTGGTAAAGGAACGGCCTCGATGGAAAGCGAGATTGCTTCGTCGCGGTAGAAGGCGGTCGCAAGTTCTTGAGAGACGTTCGCTCCTCGCAATGACACGCTAGTTCTCACGGCAACTAGTCACCTGTGGCACGAGTTGCATCGGTGTCAGGATCGCGGGGATCCTGACCTACGGGCAGAAGATCGACACACCCCGTCTCGCGCCCGCAGGTAGGACACGAGGACAGGTGGAGTTGTCAGCGGTGGGCTT
Organism: uncultured Ignavibacteria bacterium; assembly: GCA_964576925.1. GTDB lineage: Bacteria > Zixibacteria > MSB-5A5 > CAIYYT01 > CAIYYT01 > JADJGC01. The sequence goes on from CAZNWJ010000003.1 coordinate 7,305, forward strand.
CAACCAGTGGCGCCAGGGACTGAGGCGGGCGCGATCCACCCCTCTCGAGGGACTGTTGAAAAAGTGCGGTGCCAACGGAATAACACCCCTCGGTTTCCGTCTCCTCCTTCGTCGGAGACTGAAACCGCTCCCCTTGTTAGGGGAGAATTTGTTACGCACGAACGGCTCTCTAAGAGTTTGTTATTCCCCCTTAGCAAAGGGGGCAAGGGGGTTGTATTGCGCGATCACAGTCCAGAGAACTTTTTCAACACGCCCTCGAGAGGGGAATTTAAGGTGGCGAGATTCGTTTGTCACGACAAGGCGGAGTTGGTGTGGAGGGTACGTTCGCTCCTCGCAATGACACGCTAGATCGCACGGCAGCTAGTCATCCGTGGCATGAGTTGCATCAGTGTCAGGATCGCGGGGATCCTGACCTACGGGGCGGAGCTGCGCTGGCAGGCTGGAAAGGCCCTCGGCGAATGAAAATGGCGTTGCGGAAGAAGGGGATAGGACGTTTATTGGCAACCGACAACGGCAGCTGAGAATCGGATTTGCCGCCGGGGAGTTTGGTGCGTATAAACTTCGAGGCGGCGTCGAGTTAGCGCCGCAATGTAGAGAATATAGCTTCATTTAGGCTGAGCGGGACGACGCCAAGATCGCCCCAAGCGATCGGCGGCGACGGCGCAGCAATAGAGAGGGAGTTGGCAATGGCAAACACTCTTGGTATCAAGACCTGGGATTATGCGGAGTTCTACGTCGGGTCGGCGCGGATGGCCTCCTACTGGTTCTGCCGCGCGCTGGGATTGACAATCACCGGTTATGCAGGGCCGGAGACCGGCGTGCGCGACCGGATGTCGTATTACCTGACCAGCGGCAATATCAAGATCGTGGTGACCTCGGCGATTCAGCCGCACACCTACGATATCTGGGGCTGGGTGCAGAAGCACGGCGACGGTGTGAAGCGCTGGGCGATCGAGGTTGAAGACGTGGACAAGGCTTATCGATTCGCGCTCGCCAACGGCGCGGTCTTTGAAACGACGCCGCACATGGTGAAAGACGAAAATGGATACATCGTCGAAGCGGCGATGAAGATCTACGACGACACCGAATTGATCCTGCTCAATTCCGACAACTACAAGGGTTTGTTCCGGCCGGGGTTTAAAGAGCCATTCCACAAGATGAAACTGAATTTCAATCCCGGCGGCTTGCGGCATTTCGATCACATCGTCGGCAACGTGCGCACCAACGAGATGAACCAGTGGGCGAATTATTTCAACAAGGCGATGGATTTCGAGACGTTTATCGATTTCGGTCCGGGCGACATCTCAACTAAGTATTCGGCGCTGCTGTCGAAGGTGGTGCGGTCGAAGGACGACCTGATCAAGATGCCGATCAACGAGCCGTACGAGGGGATCGGCAAATCGCAGATCGAAGAATATATCGAGCACTACCACGGCTCGGGAATCCAGCACATCGCGCTGTATACGGACAACATTCTCGAGACGATCGAGTCGCTGCGCGAAAACGGCATCGAGTTCCTGCAGGTGCCGGATACGTATTATGACGCGCTGCGCACGAAGAACATGGGGATTCGCGAAGATATCGACGAATTGAAGCGGCTGCGGATCTTGTGTGATTCGTCGGTGGAAGGCACCGGATATCTGCTGCAGCTTTTCACCAAGCCGATCGGCGACCGACCGACTTTCTTCTTCGAGGTGATCCAGCGGGTCAACGGCGCGAAGGGATTCGGGCAGGGGAATTTCCAGGCGCTGTTTGAGGCGATCGAGCAGGACCAGATGTTGCGCGGGACGTTGATGCGGACGTAGGGGCGGGAAGAATACAACCCCCTGACCCCCTTTGCTAAGGGGGAATTGGGTGAAGAACGGTGAGTCAATTGTGAAGGCTGAATGGATTGGTTAAGCATAGAGAGGAAATAGTCGATGCCGTTTTATCATAAGGTTGGTCGGATACCGCAGAAGCGTCACACGACGTTTTTCAAGCCGGACGGGAAGTCGCTGTACCGGGAGGAGCTTTTCTCCACGCTCGGATTTTCCGGGATTCACACGAACAAGTACCATATTCACATGCCGACGCGCGTCAAGGATGTCCGCGAAATCAAGCCGGGTGACGCGCCAGTCTGGGACGAGGCTGCGCTCCTGTATTATCACTTTTTCACAGACAAAAAGCAGTCCTCGGGGAACTACGTTACGGCACGCAATGTCTTTTTGAAAAACCAGCATTGTATCCTGGCGACGGCGCACCCCAATCAGAATCCGGGACAGGACTTTTTCTATCGCAACAGCTTTGCGCACGAGTACGTGTTCGTGCATCACGGCAGCGGCGTGTTACTCTCGGAGTACGGGAAGCTGGCGTTTGAACCGGGGGACCAGATCATCGTTCCGCGCGGTTCGACCTACCAGATGGCGTTCGACAAGCTCGAAGGCAACAAGCTGTTCATTGTGGAATCCGACACGGCCTACGAAGTGCCGCGTCACTATCGCAACGAATACGGCCAGATGCTGGAGGGCGCGCCGTTCTGCGAGCGCGATATCAAGCTTCCGGAGTACATGGAGCCGTTCGACCAGGAGGGCGAATTCAAGATGATCCTGAAGGCGTGGGATCGGACGTTCGAGTATATCCTCCCGCACCATCCGTTTGACGTTGTCGGGTGGGACGGCTACAATTATCCGCACGCGCTGAATATCAAGGACTATTGCCCGATCGTCGGGAAGATTCATTTGCCGCCGCCGGTGCACTTGCTGTACAAGACCGAGCATTTCGTGTTGTGCAATTTTGTACCGCGGCCGTTTGACTTTCACCCGAACGCGATACCGGCGCCGTATTTCCACTCGAACATCGACTCGGACGAGATTCTCTATTACGTCGACGGTGATTTCATGTCACGCAAGGGTGTCGTGCAGGGCTCGATTACGCTGCATCCGGGCGGACTTCCGCACGGACCGCAACCGGGGAAGACGGAGGCCTCGGTGGGGAAGAAGGAAACCTCGGAGTGGGCGATCATGGTGGATACGTTCCAGCCACTGAAGCCGACTTTGAACGTAAAGGAAACACTGGATCCGGATTATGCGCGCTCGTGGCTGGATGAGAATTCCAACGGGCGCTACGTGGGGACGACGTCGTAGGGAGAAGAGGGATTGTGGATGCTCTTGAGAGAAGGACACACCCCGTCTCGATTCCCCTGGGCGCGATGAAAGACCTGGCTCAGTGCGAGCGCGCGGGGAATCGAGCCACCCCTCTCGAGAGGGGAATATTCTCTTGAGAGAGCGAGGAGTTCGACTGAAGGCGGACGAAGAAGAAGATTGCTTCGTTGCGGCAGAGTGCGGAGTGAGGGCTGGTTTGACGTTCGCTCCGAGCAATGACAAACTCAATGATTTCGAGAGGGGGTCTTTCCTGCGGAGGAGTTTGCAGACACGGCGGCACGGAGGACAGAGAGTGCGGCAAATTGGCTTGATTGCTCTACGATCATTGCGTAGAATGGATTCTCACTTCTGAGCTACCGGAGGAGCGATGATCAAGATTCCCCATCACATTGAAAATCTCTGGCCATACAAGGCCGGCAAGTCGATATCGGAATTGGCGCGCGAAAAGGGTCTGAAGCGGATCGTCAAGCTGGCTTCGAATGAGAATCCGAATGGACCGTCGCCGAAAGCGATAGCTGCCGTGCAGGCCGCGCTCATGCAGTCGCACTTGTACGTTGATCCTAGCGCGTTTGAACTCACGCAGGCGATAGCCGCCGAGTTTGACAAGCGACCGTCGCAGATTGTCTGCGGCCACGGTACGGATGCGCTGATCGAGTATATCCTGATCGCGTTCACCGACGTCGGCGACGAGGTGTTGACCTCGGAGGGGACGTTCATCGGGGCCTACGTCAACACGAACAAACTCGGCCGTACGCTGGTGCAGGTGCCGCTACATGACTACGCCTTTGACATCGAGCAGATCGGCCGCAGCGTGACGAAGCGCACGAAAGTGATCTACCTGGCGAACCCGAACAATCCGACCGGGAGTATTTTTACGCGCGACGAGTTCGAGTGGTTGATCCAACGCGTGCCGGATACGGTGCTAATCGTCCTCGACGAAGCCTACCGGCAATATTGTTATGACGCGCCGCGCTTCCCAGACGGGCTCGATTATGATTTTGAGAATTTGATCGTGATGCGGACTTTTTCGAAGGCGTATGGACTCGGCGGATTGCGCGCCGGGTTTGCTGCCGGGCCGGAACGGTTGATCGGCGCGCTGCAGAAGGTCAAGTTGCCGTTTGAGCCGAATCACCTGGCGCAGGTGGCGGCGCGGGCGGCGCTGAAGGATTATGCTTTTCTCCAATTGACGATTGACGCCAATACGCGCTCGCTGCGCCAAATGGAACAGAAGTTCGACGAGCTGGGAATCAAACGCGTGCCGACCTACTGCAACTCGATCCTGCTGTTGATGCCGAATGAGGCGTTTGCCGAGCAGTTTTTCCTGCGCTGCCTCGAGCGCGGGCTGATCGTGCGGCATGTCAAGTCATTCGGAATTCCCAACGGGATCCGGATCAATTCCGGCACCGGCGAGGAAACGGATTTTGCGCTGGAAGTGATCGAAGCGATCTATCCGCAATTGGTCGAGGAGAACAACAAACGCCCTTTCGTAAGTAACCTATCAGAACATGAAACTAATCTCGTTCATCAACAAGAATAACCAGGAGCGCGCCGGCCTGCACCATGACGGTCAGGCGTATGACCTTTCCGAGGCAGCCACCGCGCTGGGGCAGTCGTTACCGGGCACGATGGCGGAGTTTCTTCGAGGCGAAGAACAAGCAATGACGATTGCGCGCCGGGTGCAGGAGGGGATCGCAGGCGGCAAGTATGACAAGGCGGCTGACGTTTTCAGGCCGCTGGCGCCGGTTCCGCATCCACCCTCGTGCCGCGACGGATACGCCTTCCGGCAGCACGTGGCGACGGCGCGGCGCAATCGCGGCGTCGAGATGATTCCGGAGTTCGATCAGTATCCGATTTTCTACTTCACGAATCACAACTCGATCATCGGCGAAGGGGATGTGATCGTCGAAGCGGATCATTTGAAGGGTCTGGATTTCGAACTGGAGGCGGCGATCGTGATCGGCAAGCGGGGAAAGAACATTGATGCCAAAGATGCCGATCGCTATATCGCAGGCTATACGATCATGAACGACTGGTCGGCACGGGTGCTGCAGATGGAAGAGATGAAACTCAACCTGGGACCGGCCAAGGGGAAGGATTTTGCGACGGCGATCGGGCCGTGGCTGGTGACGCCGGATGAACTGGCGGATCGCCGCAGCGCGAGTGAATTCGGCAGCACTCATAATCTGCGGATGACGGCGCGGCACAACGGCAAACAGATATCGGACGGCAATCTGAACCAGATGAACTGGACGTTTGCGGAGATTATCGAGCGCGCGTCGTATGGGGTAGAATTGTATCCGGGGGATGTGATCGGTTCCGGGACCGTGGGAACGGGGTGTTATCTGGAACTGAACGGGACCTGGGCGCTGGAGGCCAAGGCGCGTGGCGAGAGTCATACGCCGATCTGGATTCGCGAAGGCGATACGCTCGAGATGGAGATTGAGTTGTTGGGGGTACTTCGTAATCGGGTTGTGAAGGCGCCGGGTGAGCGGTCGATTCTGGCGAAGAAGAAGGGTGTGTAGGGGCTAAGGCTTGCCACGAGAGCGAGACGTGTCTCGCTGCGGTCGAGGGGCACGTGGAGACTGGATGTCGTTTGCCCCGATTCGCGAAATACAGTCCGGTCCAAACGAGTAACGAGTTTTTGCTGAGGCGACTGAAGTACAACCCCCTGGCCCCCTTTGGTAAGGGGGAATCGGGTGGAGGCAGTGAGTCTAAGAGATTTCCACCGCAATCCCTCGTTCCTCGGGGTGCTGCGCGGGCGGTGGGGCACCGAGTCGGAGAATTTCGTACCGCAGGCGGTGGGGCACCAGGTAAGGTTCTTGAGGGTTAGAGAGCTAACGTGTTACAGGTAGATCCGAAGACAACGCCGGTGCCGCAAGTACACCAGTATCTACTAGGCGGAGTGGCGCCGCGGCCGATCGCGTTGGTGTCGACGTTGTCGGCAGACGGGGTGCGCAATCTGTCGCCCTTTTCGTTTTACAATGCATTCGGAGCGAATCCGCCGACGATTGCTTTCTCGCCGGCGCGGCGAGGACGTGACGGATCGTTGAAGGACACGTACAATAATCTGCTGGCGACTCGCGAATGCACCGTGCAGGCGGTGACGCAGATGATTCTACATCAAGTGAACCTGGCTTCAGCGGAATGGGCGCCGGAGATTGATGAGTTCGTAAAGAGCGGACTTACGCCGGTTGAATCGGTTAAGGTCAAACCGGCGCGGGTGAAGGAGTCGCCGTTTCAGATGGAGTGTGTGCTCAAGCAGATGATTCCTCTGGGAGACGGCAAGGCGGCTGGCAATTTGGCGATTTGCGAAGTGTTGATGTTCCATATCGAAGAGCGACTTCTGGACGGCAACATTATCAACCCGGGAAGGATCGAACACATCGCGCGCAACGGCGGTGACTGGTGGAGCCGCGTAACAAGCGAAAGTGCGTTTCGGCTGGCCAAGCCGACCGAAGGGAACCTAATCGGGTTTGACGACCTCCCGGAGTTCGTGCGCAAGTCACATGTTCTATCGGCCAACAATCTGGGGCAGTTGGCGAATTGCGAGCGCATACCGACGCTGGAGGAAGCGCGCGCGTTTGCGGCTCAGCCGGCGGAAGCGCTCTCAGGAGAGGCGCTGCGCCTTCTGGGCTATGCGCTGGCGGCAAAAGGGAGCGGCGAAAACAGTTGGGTGCTGTTTGAGAATGCGGCGCGTACGGCGCTTGACCTGTTGGACAATCGCCGGGCGGCGTGGCTGATTCTCATCTACGGCCGTTCGCTGTTTGCGGGACAGTAATGGCCGAAGCGATCTGGCGCCCTTCCCCGCAACGAATTTCCCAAGCCAATCTGACGCGCTATCAACGATTCCTGCGCGACCACTATCATCTTGAATTCTACAATTTTGAGTCTCTCTACAATTGGTCGGTGCAGAATATCGATACGTTCTGGAAATCGATCTGGGAGTTCGCGCAGGTCGTGCATTCGCGCGGATTCGAGCGCGTGCGCGAAGGCGAGACGATCCAGGCTGCCCGCTGGTTCAGCGGCGCGCGGCTGAATTTCGCCGAGAACTTACTGCGCGATCCCGATGACAGCCCCGCGATAATCTACTGGTGTGAATCGGGGGAGAAGCGGCGAGTGACGCGCGCGGAATTGTACCGGCAGGTCGCCGGCTGCGCGTCAGCTCTCCGCCGGCTCGGTGTTATCCCCGGCGATCGGGTGGCGGCGTACGCGACGAATATACCGGAGGCGGTGATCATGATGCTGGCGGCGACAAGCATCGGAGCGATTTGGTCGTCGTGCTCACCCGATTTCGGCATTCAGGGCGTCCTTGACCGGTTTCGGCAGATTGAGCCGAAAGTACTATTGGCGATCGATGGGTATCGCTATGGCGGGAAGGAAATCGATCGGCGCGATACGGTGAAACAGATTGTCGAGCAGCTTCCGACGCTGGAAAAAGTTGTCGTGGTGCCGCAGCTGTCGCAAAGCTTACTGGCCGGCGCAAAGTCCGTCGCTTGGATTGACTTCGTCGATCGGAATGCCTCGACCATCGATTTCGAACAGCTTGAGTTCGATCATCCGGTATACATCCTGTATTCATCGGGGACGACAGGAGTGCCGAAGTGCATCGTGCACGGTGCGGGCGGGACACTCTTGCAGCATCTCAAAGAACACACGTTGCACACCGATCTGAAACGCGGCGACGTATTGAGCTATTTCACGACCTGCGGTTGGATGATGTGGAATTGGCTCGTGGGGGCGCTGTCGAGCGGGGTCGCGATCTTTCTTTATGATGGGAGTCCGGCGCATCCGCACCTCAATGTTTTGTGGGACGCCGTCGACGAGGGGAAGATCAATGTGTTCGGCACCAGCCCGAAGTTCTTGCAGGCGTGCGAGCACGTCGGATTGACACCGCGAGAATCGCACAGATTGGACTCGCTTCGGGCCATCCTTTCGACCGGCTCGCCGTTGCCGGAGGCGACGTTTGACTGGGTGTACAAAAACGTCAAGAGCGATCTGCAACTGTCGTCGATTTCGGGTGGGACTGATATTGTTTCTTGCTTTATGCTGGGCGCGCCGGTGTTGCCGGTCTCTCGCGGCGAGATCCAGACGCGCGGGCTGGGAATGAAAGTAGAGTGCTTCAATGATAACGGGCAGCCGGTCGTGGATGAAGTCGGCGAACTGGTTTGCACGGCGCCGTTTCCGTCGCGACCAATTTACTTCTGGAACGATCCCGACGGCAGCAAATACCGGGCGGCGTATTTTGAGCACTATCTTGATACCTGGCGGCACGGCGATTTCATCAAGATTACACCGCACGGCGGCGTGATTGTGTACGGTCGCTCGGATGCCACGCTCAATCGCGCGGGGGTGCGGATCGGCACTGCGGAAATCTACAATCCGGTCGAGGCGATGGCGGAGATCGAGGACAGCCTGGTCGTGGAGCGTAGAGTTGGCGATGAAAGCGAGATCGTGCTGTTCGTGGTGCCGGCTGCCGGACATGAGCTGACGGCGGAGTTGATTGCGAAGATCAAGCAGACGATTCGCACAGAGGAATCGCCGCGGCATGTGCCGGATCGAATCATCGCCGTGGCCGGAATCCCGCGGACGATCTCGGGGAAGAAGGTCGAGCTAGCAGTGCAGAGGCTCTTGAATGGCCAGGCTGTGAGCAATCGCGATGCCCTGGCAAATCCGGAGGTGTTGACGGAATATGAGGGGATTGCGATGCGGTTACGGCGAGGGTAGTAGATAAGGACCCTCACCCCCGCCCCCTCTCCCAGGAGGAGAGGGGGGAATGGGCCGGTAGGATAGACATTCTGAGGCTGTCCCATAAGTACCGAAACGGGTAGTTGCGGCGGTTCTTGATTTCGCGCGTTGCCTTGAAAGTCACTGGTAATCTGAGTATTCCAGCGCGAAATTGTGAACCGCCGCGTTTTGATTCTTGCCGAATTTAAGCTTATGAGACAGCCTCTTCTTGTCTGTCGAGTTTTCATCAATGGAATCAGGAGAGATGGCAGGCCTCCGTTGAAGCAACCGCAACCGATTAAGAGAGTCCGATCAGAGGTCTGCCCCACGACCTGACGGAGGATGGATTCACATCGGAATGCGCAGGGGGACGAACGAGATTGCTTCGTCGCGGCGAAGAATCGGGAGGACACCCGGTTGCGTGGTCGCTCCTCGCAATGACACGTCGAAGATTTAGAGCGTCAGGTCACAATGCCGTCTCCGCGGGCGCATTGCCATGCGCTCCTACGCGATCAAGGCTTGTCGCAACTCGTGAAAAATGGGCAAAAAAATCCGCTTGATTCGGCTGTATAATTTAAAGAACTTGGGTTGATAAAGTGCTCGTTTGAGAATCGAGAAGGCGCTGCGGTCTGTTACCTCGGCGCCGGCATAAACCCTGAGAATCTGCGTCAATGGAGTTCGCTTGATGAGACGAATCCAGCGCCACGACAGTCCGACCGCAACCACCGCCCAGGAGGCGGCGTTTAATCGCTACTTGCCCGACAACGAAAATGTTCGCGGCCTGCCCAATCACCTAAAGCAGTTTGTCGTCGACCAGCAGTATGATCGCTACACGCCGATCGATCACGCGGTCTGGCGCTATGTCATGCGCCAGAATTACAACTTCCTGCGCGAATATGCGCACTTGATTTATTTCGAGGGGCTGGAGAAGACCGGTATTGGCGTCGAACGCATTCCCAGTATCTATGAGATGAACGACATCCTCGCTCGCATCGGCTGGGCGGCGGTGACGGTGGACGGTTTTATACCGCCGGCGGCGTTTATGGAGTTTCAGGCACACAAAGTGTTGGTGATTGCGGCGGATATTCGCCAGATCGACCATATCGAGTACACGCCGGCGCCGGATATCATTCATGAGGCAGCTGGACACGCCCCAATTATTGCCGATCAGGGCTACGCCGACTATTTGCAGCAGTTTGGCGCGGTTGGCGCCAAGGCGATGTCATCGAAGAAAGATTTCGAGTTGTACCAGGCGATCCGGCACTTATCGATCTTGAAGGAGGCGCACACCTCCGATCCTGAAGAAATCAAGCGCGCGGAAGAAGATGTGACCTTCAAGCAGGCGAATCTGGGCAAGCCGTCGGAGATGGCGTTGTTGTCGCGACTGCACTGGTGGACGGTGGAATACGGCTTGATCGGGACTATCGAGCAGCCGAAGATCTACGGAGCGGGATTGCTGTCGTCGATCGGCGAATCGGCCAACTGCATCAAGCCTTCGGTAAAGAAGATCCCGTACTCGATCAAGGCAGCCAACTACGCGTTTGATATCACGACGCAGCAACCGCAGTTGTTTGTGACGCCCAGTTTCGAGCACCTGAGCCAGGTGTTGGAAGAGTTCGCCAGCAGTATGGCATTCCGGGTCGGCGGTCTGGCGAGCGTGCAGAAAGCGATCGAGTGTGAGAATGTCTGCACCTGTGAATTCTCATCCGGGCTGCAGGTCTCGGGTGTGTTCAGCGACGTGGTGGTGGACGAGCGCGGAAGACTGGCTTATATCAGGACCTCGTCGCCGACGAGTCTGAGTTTCAGGGAGCGCGAATTGCCGGGGCACGACAAGAATTATCACCACGATGGCTTCGGGTCTCCGGTGGGGAAGCTGCGTCATCATCCGACGCCACTGGAGAACTGCAGCGAGAGTGAATTGCAGCACCTCGGTTTGCGGCCGGGTCACCCATGCGAACTCATTTTTGAAAGCGGCGTTACGTTGACGGGCACGGTCGAGACGATCGTCAGGCGAGAAGCCGCAGTTGTCCTGATCACATTCGTTGATTGTCGCGTGACTTTCAACGGCGCGACGTTGTTCGAGCCCGCCTGGGGGAAGTATGACATGGCGGTCGGAGCCGGGATAGTCTCGGTGTTTTCCGGGGCGGCGGACAAGGATGCTTACGACCAAATCGCACTGGTGCCGCACGAACGCACAATCAAGGTGACCTACGACGACAAGCGCCACAAACTTCACGAATTGTATCGCCAGGTGCGGGAGTGTCGCGAAAAGGCCTCCAACTACGAGATTCTCCCCACGATTTGGCAGACACTGCAGCGCGAGCACGCAAACGACTGGCTGGCAGCTATGGAAATCTATGAGATCTGCTTGAATCAGAAGATTGAATCCTCGCTCGCAAGGGAAATCAGGGAGTTTCTGGTCAGACGCCGCCAGGAGAGCGAAGAGCTGCGCAAGATGATTGACGACGGCTTGCGACTGGCTGAGAAATAGGCGCTTCGAGCGCTGATTGGCTGTAGCGGCGGCTGGGACTCCCAATCGCCGCTTTTTTGTTCCGAGTCTTGTAGAAGTCAAAGATTGGGTAATCCCCTCAAATTTGATCTATTTAATTGAAAATGGCAAAAACAGTTGACATTCGTTGAGGGTCTCGCTATACTTGTAATGTCTATACAGGAGTCTAAGATCGACAACTAAGGTAGATTATGAGATATCTCTTACTTCTCGCAGTCTTCTTCTGTTTCATGGGAACGGCAATCTGTTACGGAGAATCTGCTGCAGCGGCGGCGACCACCGAGAAAGCCAAGGTGTTTGTCGATCGCGACGGTGACGGCTTCGACGATAGCGTGCCGGATCTCAACGGTGACGGCATTCCTGATCCGGCGGAGCCTCGTTCAAGCAACGGATTCGGCCAACAAGACGAGCAAGGTTTGTTTGCCGCCGTGCAGACGCTGGTGGCGGCGCTTCCGGAGTTCCTTCACAATTCAGGGTCATTCAACCACTTGAGAACGCGGCTTAGTCCACTGACCCTCAACCGGGGCAGTTTTGGCAGTGGCAGCGATTTTGGGCCCGGCGGCGACATTGGCTGCGGCGCCGTGGTAGGTGGAGCATGTGCGGGAGGAGTGTGCGGTCCGAAATAGCTCACGTACGCACTTTTTGCTTCTGGTTGACAGCAGCGGCCATAATTCTGATCGGGCAGCCCGCGCCGGGGAATATCCTGTTTGAAGCGGGCTTAAATGGGGGATACACCGACAATCTCTTAAGCGACTCGACGGCACTGATTGACCGCTATTCGGCGGGCAGCGCGGCTGTGCGTTTCTATCCAACCGGAACACTCGAGGTAAATCTCACCGGAGAAGCGACGGTTTACGACCGCGCTCCCGATTTGTCAAATCGTCTGGGACGCGTAGGGGTGAACTACATCCCGTTGCCGACGCGCTCGCGGTTTGAAGTGTTCGTCGGCGGGTCGTTCGATGGGCGGCGTTATCGTTCTGCGCTCAGCGGCTATGATCTCAACTCGCTGGATCTGCGATCATCGATCGGCTACCGGCTTTCGGAGATTACGGCGATCCGCTGGGGCGCCGGGCTGAAATCTTATTCTTACTTAGCGACCGAGAGCGGTGACCGACAAAGCATCGAAACGTTTGTCGGCATGAATACGACCCTACCGGGCAATCACAGCTTTGACCTTGAGGTCGGGTACGGCACGATGGACTACGAGCATCTCAAGCCGGAAGTGCGCTATATCAACTTTGTCGAACCCGAAACCGATTTGGTGGGGGCGAAGCTCAAGTCGTTCTATGTTTCGCCGAGGCTGTCGCGCCCACTGGGATCCAGGAACGGATTAAGCATCACGGGCAGCTTTCGGACGTTCATGAATTCCGACGACGGTGTGGTGTTCGGGTCTTCGGTGGGGCTGCTATCGCCATGGACTTCGGTGTGGGAGGGAACATCGGTGGCGATCACGCTAAAGAGCTATACGATTCCGAACGCGATCACGACTATTGGCTTCGGCTACTGGAACCGACATCACCTGGCGACAGTCGAGAGCGACGTGTTTCCGATCGTGATGAAGCGTGAGCGCAACGACGACCAGACACGCGGTTTCGTGCAACTGGCCCGGCCGGTGGCAATCGGCGGGCGGCTTCTGACGCCGCGCCTCATCATCGACTATTCCAACAGCAATTCGTCTAATGATCTTTTTGAATATTCCAGCTTCACCGTCAGTACCGGCTTGAGTTTCCGGTGGTAAGTGGCAGCGACGGGAGAAGCATAACGTTCGTTTTTGGGAAGGAGAGTCGACACGATGACACGCCTCGGGAAAGTCATGCTTTTCACCATTCTTGCGCTTGGCCTGTTTGGCGCGGCGCTGTTGTTTGCGGGAGCCATCAATGTCACCAAGGTTGACCGCGCCGAACGTCCGCTGGCGGACGAGACCGTGAACGCGAGCGGCGAGCGCGCGACCTACAATGGTTACTTGCGCGTGTACATTGTTGAGCCCGTATCGCGCTATCTCGATTTTGAAGGGCGCCAGTATCAGAACGGTTTCCTGGGATTTGCGGTCAACCAGGCGATAACCGTCAATGATGGCCAAATTTACAGCGATACAGTGATCTGGACGGCCGGTTCGTTTGCGCCGTTATCAAATCACAACATCAAGGCTGTCGCCGCGGTGCTGGAATCGGCGGGGCACACGGCCTACTCCAATCCACCTTCCGGCTACCCATTTACGGCGCACTATGTAGACGCAACAGCAGCTTCAACTCCCGGCGTTCGCGACACCGACGAACCGACCGCGCCTTACACGCACACGGTGTTTGTCGAAGAGGCGACGCAGACGGGATGCGGGTATTGTCCGCTCGTGCGCCAGGCGCTGGAATCAATCTATAACTCGGGTCTCTATCAATTCCACTATGTGGCCTTGGTCGCGAACAATGCCCAGGCGTACAACTTCCTGGATACGGAGTATAACTTCTACGGCACACCCACGACCTATTATGACGGCGGCGCCACGGTATTTGTCGGCGGGTATCCATCTCAGTATTGGAACTACTACTCGGATCCGATCGTCACCAATTCGACGCGCAGTGTGAATCCGGTGAAGCTGGCCATCAGGTTGAATTACATCAGCACGACGCAGATCAGCGTGGAGTACGTGGTCAAGACCTCGAACCAGGCACCGCCGGCGCCGTCGACGCCGACCGGGCCGCTGTTTGTCCGCGTCGGTGAGACGGCGCAATTCAGCGTCGTGGCCGATGATCCGGACGGCGACGCGATGGAGTATCGCTGGTCGTATGACAAGGATGACACTACGCAGTGGTCTGCCGACTATGCTGCGGGAACGCCCTGCCTGGGCTCGAGCAGTTGGCAGAGCCCGGGGGTGTATGCGGTGACGGCACAGGCGCGCGACTATTGGGATGAATCCGCGAGTTGGAGCGGAGAGTTGCAGGTGGTTGTCTACCGCTGCGGCGATCCGGACGGCAACGGCATTGTGACGATCTCGGATGCAGTGTTCATGATCTCCTATATCTTTGGCGGCGGGACGGCGCCCGACCCGATTCAGAGCGGCGACGCCGACTGCAACGGGATCCTGACGATCTCAGATGCGGTCTATTTGATTACCTATATCTTTGGAGGCGGCCCGGCGCCGTGCGCCAGCTGCACATAGACAGATTGAATCCAGGGGAGGCGCATGAGAATGCCGGAGGCCAAAGCAGGTCTCCGGCGCTTTTATTCGTAAACCGGGGATTAGCTGGAAGCTCAAAGGGATAAAAAAAGCGTCCCCAACGGGAGTCGAACCCGTGTCGCCGCCGTGAAAGGGCGGTGTCCTAGGCCACTAGACGATAGGGACGTCCGAGGTCTGACGAGTATACTCCGAGAATACGAATTGTCAAGATTTTTGTTGGTCGACGGCTGTGGCTGCAGGCGACGTCAGAATTTGATTACGCCCGTAAGTACGAGGAGCGCGAGCACCAGGCCGACAAGGAACAATCCGCCCCAGAGCAGCAGCCGGACGAGTTCGGGGCTGATGATGGCGGAGTCTTCTGGAGGCTTTTCATCCGGACCGAATGACTTCTCGCTGTTCAGCATTTCGATAACTTCCGCAAACGACTTGCAGCGATCGGACGGGGTGGTCTTGATCATGTTTTCAATCAGGCAACGTTGGAATTCTCCGGTGGTGCGGTTGGAATCGATCCACATAAACTTGCCGTGAGTATCGAAAGTGGGGATGCGGTTCGTGAGCAATTGATAAAAGATGATCCCTGCCGAATAGATGTCGGCTTGCTTGCTCTTGCGGCGCTCGGGGGCCTGGTACCAGTTGACGGCGTTCTTTTCGACGTTGGCCATCAGCGCAAAATCGGCGATCTTGACGGTCTCGTCGCGGTCGAAGAGAATGTTCGAAGGCTTGAGATTGCCGTGGACGATGTTGTTCTTGTGGGCGAAGTCCATGCCCTGCGCGATTTGAAGCATCATGCGGCGGGCCTCGCGCCACTCGAGCGGCTTAACCAACCGGTCGCCGAGCGAGCCGCCCTGGGCATAATCCATCACAATCACCAGTTTGGCATCATCAGCACCGGCGCCGTGGATGCGCAGGATATTCTGGTGCGTGAGATTGGAGAGCAGCTTGGCCTCGCGCAGGCCGATATCGGGTTTGTTTTGTTTCTTGATCACGAAGAGCGCCCGGGTGAGTCGGTCTTCGACGAGATAAGATGAGCTATAGAGGCCGTCTTTAAGCGTTTCCAGGAAGGCGCAATTGCCGACGAAGCTCTTGATCTTGGTGGTTGGCGGGTCGGTCGACGGGTTCTCCGCTTTGTGATGAATGACGGCGAGCAGCTCGTCCTTCATTTCGACGGCTTTCTGATAGCGATCACGGCGGTCGGGTTGAAGAGATTTCTGCACAATGTGGTCGCAACCCTGCGGCGCGTTCGGATTGAGTTCAGACGGTAGTTTGAACCGGCCTTCCGGTTTGCGACCGGTGAGGACTTCATAGAGCATTACGCCGACCGAATAGATGTCGGTGGTCTGGTCGACGGCAGCGGAGTTTTCGCGCTGTTCGGGAGACATGTAAGCGTAGGTGCCCATAATCGTGCCGGACTCAGTGCGTTCGGAGGGGTCGAATTCGAGCAGCTGCGCGATACCGAAATCGGCGATGAGAGCGTTATCGTCCTTGTCGATCAGGATATTCGCCGGCTTGATGTCGCGGTGGATGACGCCGTTTTTATGGGCGTAGTCGAGACCCTTGAGCACCTGCACGATAATCTCGAGTTTCTTCTCGATCGGCCAGTTGGAATGCTGGAGGATTTTCTTGAAATCGGTGCCTTCGATGTAGACCATCGCGAAGAAGAGGCGGCCATCGTCCTGACCGCGATCGATGACGTGGACGATGTTAGGATGATTCATCTTGGCGAGTGTGGTGGCCTCGCGCTCGAAGCGGCGGACGATCTCCTCGTCGGCGGAGATCTTGTTTTTGAGAACTTTGATCGCGATAAGGCGATTGAGCGAGCGCTGGCGGGCGAGGTAGATTTCGGCCAAGCCGCCTTCGCCGATCTGGCGGATGATATCGTATTCGCCGATCTTCTGGCTCGGCTTTTTAACAGGAGCAGTTTGAGTCATAGTATGAGCTTTGGGCGGCATTCCCGCCCCATATCTGTTTTTCGGCTGAAAGGTCGAGTCTCTTGAGGGGGAAGGCGGTGTAACTACTTGATTAGCGTCATTTTACGGGTCTGGCTGCCGAACAGGGACTCGAGGCGATAGAAATAGACGCCGGAAGGGAGTTGGGAGCCATCGACAGTGATGACATGAGTGCCCGCGGAGTAGCGCTGCGAATTGAGATTCAAAACGGAACGGCCGAGTATGTCAACGACCTCGAACTCGACGTCTGAAGAAGCGGGGAGGTAGAAGGGAATCGAAGTTGACGGATTGAATGGATTGGGGAAGTTCTGGGCAACAGTGAAGGTGGAGGGCAGGGCTGTAGTTCCATCAGTAACATCGGTGACACGATCCTGGATGTAGATACCGCCCCAGAGGAAGTCGGGATGCGTGACAACCCCGAATTCGTCCGAGGCTTCCATTTGATCGTACCAGACGAGCTGACCGACCTGATTGCGAACGATAAACGTGTCGATGACGATCAGACCGGGAATGGCATTGTCTTTGACACGATAGTGGATGCGAAAAAGCTCGTCGTCATCGGGGGTGAAAGTGCTGATGCCGCTGAATGTGGGGACGATATTCGTGAATCCCCTGCCGGTTGCTTCCGAGAGCTGCGTCGAGTATTCGAATTCAGGGCCGGCGATGCTGTTGGCGTAGGAGATCGAATCAATGATGATATCGGGATCATCGAGTATCAATGGCACGCGGATTCCCGCCAGGGGAATGTCGGAAGTGCAATACACTCCGACAGAGCCGGCCTGCCCCATAGGCGTATTGACGATTTCGACGGCCACCGTAATCTGCTGTGACCGTGCCGAAGCGGAAAGCACCAGGACGAACATTACGAGAAAAATCCTGTAGCTGACGTGGAACGGGATGGACAGGCGCGAATTCAAGGTATCTCCGGTTGGTCGAGTTCCGTTGAAGTAACTACCAGATTTTAACGCAGCGGGCCGGTCTGAGTTCCGGGGAATCGGGTTGAATTTCGCGAAGAAGGGACTGAGATTCAGGCGGATTGGAGGGGAGCAACTTGTTATATTGGAGCGGGAGAAATCAAGATTGATCGACAGATCAGCAGGATGCGCTTACACGGAATCCAGGGGGCGTCGGTTCACAATTCCGCGCTGGAGCGTGAAAAATACTGGGGCGATAACGGCAAATCGCGCGAAATCAAGAACCGACGCAACGGATCGCACGGAACTTGAGGAGTTGGGAAATGGCGGATAGGAAGACGCCCATGTCGAAACCGAGTGGTGAGAAAAGCAGCGTGCTGGTCGCGCTCTCGGGCGGGCCGGACTCGGTAGCCCTGCTGCATTTGCTTCATGAACAGGCGAAGGCGAACGGGGGGAAGGTGCTTGCGGCTCATGTCAATTACCGGCTGCGCGGAGATCAATCGGACGGCGACGAGAGATTCTGCCGGGAGCTTTGTCGACGTCTAAAGGTGCGGCTGTTTGTCAAACGGGTCAAGCCGGGGGATATCAAGAAGGGGAATGTTCAGGCGCAGGCGCGGAAGATTCGCTATCGGTTCTTCGAAGAGGTAAGCGCCCGGCACGGCATCGAGCGCGTGGCGATCGGGCACAACAAATCGGACAATGCAGAGACTTTTCTCATGAACCTGGGGCGGGGAGCGGGGACATTCGGACTGGGCCGCATGAGGCAACCGGGAAACGTCATTCGGCCATTGCTGGGTTGGACGCGGAGCGAGATTGAAGCGTATCTGAAGAGACAGCGATTGAGCTATCGAGTTGACGAAAGCAATCTTGCGGACAAGTACCTTCGCAACCGGGTGCGAAAACGATTGCTTCCGGCCATCGCAGAAGTGCTGGGAGAAAAGTCGCTGGATGCGATCGACCGCTCCGGACGGATATTGGCCGAGCAAGAGGGATTCTTGCGGCAGTTCGGGGAGGAGATCATCAAGGCGGAGGTACAGACGAGCGCGTTTGGGAAATTTATCCTTGATTTGACCCGATTGCGCGCCTATCATCCATTGATCCGGCGGATTGTCCTGGCACTGCTTTATGAAAAACTCACCGGGTCATTGGCTGACTTCGACTTCGAGGCGAGCGAGCGTTTCCTCGGATTGATCGAATCCGGCGCGGGGGCGGTTGATCTCAAGCGCGGAATCGTGGCCGAGGCTGCTGGAAAGAGCATCTACATTTTTCTTTCCAGCGACAAGGTCAAGCCGGTTATCGTCAAGTTCGGTTCGACGACGACACTGGGCGCGTTCGGCATGAAACTGAAGGTGACGAAGATTCAGGCGCGCCGACCGTCAAGAGACGAACTCGAAAGCGGCAACAATCGCCGCGTTTACGTGGATGCAGCATGTCTGCACGGCAAATTGCGGGTAAGGGCAGCGGTGGCGGGAGACAGGTTCAGACCGCTCGGTATGAAGGGAGAGAAGAAGTTGTCGGATCTCTTTATCGATCGCAAGGTTGACCGGCCATTGAGAGAGGAAACGCCGATTCTTGAAGCGGGAGATACGATTGTTTGGGTGATTGGCCACGCGCTGGGGGACGGTGTCAAGATTACCGATAAAACCAAGAGTGTTCTGAAGTTGGAGGTTGAGGAGTATCGAGGCCATTGATATCGCGCACAAACATCAAATCTTAATCACGGAAGCGCAACTCCAGGGGCGGATCGCCGAATTGGCAGCGGAGATTACCCGCGACTATCGGGGAAAGAATCCGATCTTGCTGGGGACGCTCAAAGGGAGCTTTGTTTTCCTGGCGAGCCTGATCCAGAAGCTGGATTTTGACTTGCAGGTAGATTTCATTTCGGCGCGATCGTATGGCAATTCGGATACTACATCGGGGGTTGTCGATCTTTACAAGTACCTGTCGATTGATATTCGCGGCCGGCACTTACTGCTGGTGGAAGATATCGTCGATTCAGGATTGACGCTTCGTATCCTGCTTGAAGATTTCGAGTTAGCCAAACCGCTGTCGGTTGACGTAATAACATTGCTGAACAAGACGGCGAATCGGAAAGTTGATGTGCCGATTCGTTATGTCGGATTTGACATCGCGAGTGATTTCGTGGTCGGGTTTGGCCTCGATTACGGCGAGAAGTACAGGAACCTGCCGTATATTGCGGTGTTAAACCGTGAGAGTGCTGAGGAAAAATCGTAGCTGGAGTATAAATTGAACGATCACAACATGTACCGGCAGCCGCCGCTGCCGCCGCAACGACCGAAGAAGGGCGAAGACCCCGGCAAGCGCGACGACTCGGGCTGGAAACGCAACAGCCGCAGCATCGTGTTCTGGCTGGTGTTTTTGCTGATCGTCTTTGTCGTCGTGCGTTTCATCTCGTCGCCGACGGCTGACCGGGCGGAGATCACCTATACCGAACTTTTGCAGCAGATCGACCAGGGGAATATTTCGGAAGTGGTGTTCGTCGACCGCGAAGTCCGCGGCAAGTTTAAGGCGAAGTATATGCCGGAGAACGCCAAAGGACGCACGGAAGGGGTTTCAGGATTTATTGCCCGGATCCCGTTTGCGGATACTGATCTGGTGTCTCGCATCAGCGACGCCGGTGTAAAGATTAGCGCCGAGAAATCGGACGAAGGCTGGGTCGGGTATCTGATAACACTCGCGCCCTTCCTGCTGATTATCCTGCTCTGGGTATTCATCATGCGGCAGATGCAGGGCGCTGGACCGAAGGGTCTGTTTACCTTTGGCAAATCGCGCGCCAAGCTGATGACGGAAGATCGCCCCAAGGTGACGTTCCATGACGTCGCGGGATGTGACGAAGCCAAGGAAGAACTCGCGGAAGTGATCGAATTTCTGAAAGAACCGGGACGGTTCCAGAAACTCGGCGGCAAGATTCCCAAAGGCGCTCTCTTGGTGGGCCCGCCGGGGACGGGCAAGACGCTGCTGGCGCGTGCGGTCGCGGGCGAAGCCGGCGTGCCGTTCTTCTCGATGTCGGGCTCCGATTTTGTCGAGATGTTTGTCGGCGTGGGCGCTTCGCGGGTGCGCGATTTGTTCGACCAAGGCAAGAAGAGCGCGCCGTGCATTATCTTTATCGATGAAATCGACGCCGTCGGACG
The DNA here is from genome assembly GCA_964576925.1 of uncultured Ignavibacteria bacterium. GTDB lineage: Bacteria > Zixibacteria > MSB-5A5 > CAIYYT01 > CAIYYT01 > JADJGC01. Next base: position 27,862 of record CAZNWJ010000003.1, read on the forward strand.
CCTACGCGGCGCCGGCCTGGGCGGCGGACACGATGAACGCGAGCAGACCTTGAACCAATTGTTGGTCGAGATGGACGGATTCGAGTCAAATGACGGCGTCATCCTGGTCGCAGCCACCAACCGACCCGACGTGCTTGATCCGGCGCTGCTGCGACCGGGACGTTTTGACCGGCAGATTGTGGTAAATCTCCCCGATATCAAGGGGCGCGAGGGGATTCTCAAGGTCCACATGAAGAAGATCAACGTCGCCGAGGACGTGGATGTCAAGGTGATTGCGCGCGGGACGCCGGGAATGTCAGGCGCGGATCTGGCGAATGTCGTCAATGAAGCCGCCCTGCTGGCGGCGCGGCGCAACGCCGAAAAGGTCGGCATGATCGACATGGAAATGGCCAAGGACAAGGTGATGATGGGCGCCGAGCGGCGTTCGCTGGTGATTTCGGATGAAGAAAAGCGCACCACGGCGTACCACGAGGCGGGCCATGCCCTGGTCGGCAAGTTGATTCCCAAGGCTGACCCGGTCTACAAGGTGACGATTATCCCGCGCGGACTGGCGCTCGGCGTGACGAGCTTCCTGCCGACGGAAGAGAAGCATACTTATTCGAAGGAGTATCTCGAAACCAAGCTGATCTACCTGATGGGTGGGCGCGCGGCGGAGAAGCTGGTGTTTGACCAGTTTACGACCGGCGCCGGTAACGATATCGAGCGCGCTTCGGATTTGGCGCGGCGGATGATCTGCTCGTGGGGCATGAGCGAGAATCTGGGGCCGATCACCTTCGGCAAGGCGCGCGAGGAGATTTTCCTCGGGCGGGAGATTTCGCAGCACCGCGATTATTCGGAGAAGACGGCGCAGCAGATCGACGACGAGGTGCGGCGGATTGTCGAGCGTTCGTATGCGCAAGCGGAGGAAATCCTGCAGTCGAATCTCGACAAGCTGCATATGCTGGCGACGGCGCTGCTAGAGCACGAGATTCTCGATTCGGACGAGATCGACCAAATCCTGCGCGGCGAGAAATTGAACAAGGTGCCGGTAAATTCCAAGCAGCCATGATTTCTCGCGGGGTAGACAGATCAGCAACCGAGTTGATCGACTTGTTTCAACGCAAAGATCGTACGATTGTGATGGGAGTGGTTAACGCCACTCCCGATTCATTTTCGGACGGCGGGCGCTATGCCGACGCTGATGCCGCGATCGCGCGAGCGCTTTCTCTTGTCGAAGAGGGCGCAGATATTATTGACGTTGGCGGGGAGTCGACGAGGCCCGGCGCCGCGCCGGTGGCGGCAGACGAAGAGCTGCGACGGGTGATGCCCGTGATTGCCGCCCTGGCCGAACGCAGCCGCGTGACCATCTCGATCGATACTTACAAAGCCGCTGTGGCGCGCGCGGCGCTCGAGGCGGGGGCGACGATTGTCAATGACGTCACGGCGCTGGGCGGTGACGATGCGATGACGGCGTTGATCGCTGAAGCCGGGGCCGGCGTGGTGCTGATGCACAAGCGCGGCACGCCGCAGACGATGCAGCAGGACACGAAATACAGTGACTTGATCGCGGAAATCGTCGTATTCTTGGGAGAGGCGATACGGCGAGCCGAAAGCGGCGGCATCGACCCGCGACTGATCATGGTCGATCCGGGTATCGGATTCGGCAAGGATGTCGAAGGGAACCTCGAGATCATCCGATCGGTAGGCAAACTGCTGGAGCTGGGCAAGCCGGTCCTGATCGGGGCGTCGCGCAAGTCGTTTATCGGGCGCTTGAGCGGCGCCGGAATTGAAGATCGACTTGCCGGGTCGCTGGCTGCTGCGACGGCGGCCGTCCTCAATGGTGCAGCGGCCGTGCGCGTGCACGATGTGCGCGAAACCCGGCAGGCGGTTGACCTGGCAGTGAAGTTGCGCGGAGCATGATAATGGAACTTTTCGGGTACAAGTTTCTTAAGTTCACCTTGATCGACCTGATCGACGTCATCGTCGTGGCGGCGATATTCTACAAGTTCCTCTCGCTGCTGCGCGGGACGCGGGCGGCGCAGATGGTGACGGGCTTGACGCTGCTGTTTGTCGTGGCGTTTTTCGCCTATTGGTTCCAATTGCAGGGGCTGATGTGGCTGTTCACCAATTTGGCGACGGTCGGATTTATCGTGCTGGTGATTTTGTTCCAGCCGGAAATCCGCGGAGCATTAGCGCAGATCGGGCATTCGCGGTTGGTGAGGCTATTCTACCGCGGGGAATCGACAGCGAGTGTCGACGAAATCGTGCGAGCGATGGTGCGGCTGTCGGTGCTCAAGCACGGGGCCCTGCTGGTGATCGAGCGCTCGGTGGGATTAAAAGACTTCATCCAAAGCGGCAAGGAACTGAATACGCAGGTTTCGGAAGAGATCATCACGACGATCTTCACGCCCTATACGCCGCTTCACGACGGGGCGATTATCGTGCGGGGCGACATGATAATCGCGGCGGCATGCACGCTGCCGGTGTCGCAAAACCCGGCCTACCAGAAGTTGTTCGGGATGCGGCACAAAGCGGCGATTGGTATTACCGAGGAATCGGACGCGGTCTGCCTGGTGGTGAGCGAGGAGACGGGGGAGATTTCGATTGCTTTTGAAGGGGCGCTGCGACGCGATATCGAGCACATACAACTCAAAGAGCTGCTGCTGAGATTCCTGAAGAGTTAGGTGAATCTGTTCAAAGTGGGGCAATAGCGATTGCATCACGGGCGGTGATGCATGTATCTTCCGAGGCATATGGAATTCATGTCAGTTGTGATCTTTGCAGCGGGCGCGGTGTTTGGCGCGGTTGTGGTGTGGATCGTGATGCGCCGGCAGAAGGTTGAGGCGCGGGCGATCGCCGAAGAACTGCTTCGAGACAACGAGGCGCGCAAACAGGCGGAACTTGACCGAGTCATCGAGCATGTGAAGTTGAGTTTTGGCAGTCTGTCGACTGAGGCGCTGAACAAGGCCAACGAGGAGTTCGTACGCCTGCGGAAATCGCTGCTGGAATCGGACCGAACAACGCACACGCAGGAACTGGATTCGAAGAAGGCGCTGATTGACGAACAATTGAAGTCGATTGCCGGTGAACTGAGCAAGGTCGAGCAGGTGGTCAAGGGATACCAGAGTGAAAGCGCGACGCGCTTCGGGCAGCTCGACTCCGGCCTGAGAGCGCAGAATGAGCAGGTTCAAAAGCTGGCACTGACGACCGGATCGCTGCGGGAGGCGTTGTCATCTACGAAGGCGCGCGGACAGTGGGGTGAACGGATGGCCGAGGATGTCCTGCGGCTGGCCGGTTTCGTCGAAGGAATCAACTACGAAAAGCAAAAGACGCTGGGCGCCGGAACGCGGCCCGATTTCACGTTTCCGCTGCCGCAGGGGCTGATGCTCAATATGGACGTCAAGTTTCCGCTGGACAACTACAGGGGCTATATCGAAGCAACTTCGGAGACGGACGCTGCGAAGTACCGGGCGGACTTCGTTCGAGATCTGCGCAATCATGTCAAGGCGGTGAGCGGTCGGGAGTATATCAATGCGGCCGAGCATACCGTGGACTATGTACTGCTGTTTATTCCGAACGAGCAGGTTTACTCTTTCATCCACGAGGTTGACCGATCACTATTGGACGACGCACTAAAGAGCAAGGTGATTCTTTGTTCGCCGTTGTCGCTCTATGCAATTTTGGCGGTGATCAGGCAGGCGAGCGACAACTTTGCTTTTGAGCAGGCATCGGAACAAATCCTCAGCGCCGTGGCGACGATGCAGACGCAATGGCGGAAGTTCGTTGAGAAGATGGATGTGATCGGCAAGCGAATTGAAGACTCGCAGAAGGCGTTTCAAGAGCTGATGACGACGCGCAAACGAGCGCTCGATCGCGCCTTCGACAAGGTCGAAGACCTGCGCAGCCAAAGGGGCCTGCCGCTTCTCAGCGACGGCAGCGACAACGATCAAAGCCAGTAAACAGAGGCGCGCGCCGGGTATTCCGACGCGCGCGAAATAAAATCAAAGTGGGCGGGCGAGACGATTACTTGACCTTGCCGGCGACACGCTTGCCGACCGGGATTTCGTCATCGGAAGGCAGCGGCGGTGTCGTCGAGATCGTGTTGCGCGGAGTCAGTTGACCCTGCGCTGACAGATCGAAGACGTACCACCAATGACCGGTCCCGGACGTCGGCACGGTGTAGGTAGCGATCTTCTCGGCGCCGCGGTAGACCTCGACGATCGCGTTTGATTCAGTGATGGGCGCCTCCTGCGAGTAGTTTTTCACGGCAAAGACACAATCACTGACGAGATCAAAAATGGTAATGGTCTCGGGGCCATAGCCAAGAGTCTCGTCAACATCGAGCAGAATGTAAGGAGGCGTTTCGGGATTACCCTCGCCCTCATACGGATAATAGACCTCGAAGAGACTGTCGTTAATCGTGGTCCAGATGTGAGAATCGAGATCGGAGGGCGTCTGACCCCAGGTAAGCACCACGCGGTATTGGCCGGCCTGCAGTTGCTCAGACAGGGTGATGCGCTCGGCGGTGACGCCGGATTGATGGACGACGGTGCGCTGGGCAGTTATGTACCCAGAGAGTTGTACCGTCATCTGGTAGGTGCCGTAAGGCATGTTGGTCATGATGAATGACCCGTCGATCGTAGTTGTGGCCTGACGGCTGGCCGGGCCGGTGACACCGACGGCGGCGCCCACTAAGGGGTTGCCGGTGCGGGCGTCGGTGACCACGCCGCCGATTACGCCAACCTCGCTGCCTGCATCAGTGATGCGGACTGTCTGATTGTCGATTTGCAGCAGGCCATCTGTCAGCTCCGGCACCGGGCCATCGTTATCGAGGAGTTCCTCCACTCCAAGTGTCAAGTCGGCGAGACCGGCGGCCTCGGCGAAGAGATTCACACCGTAGAGTTCAACCGTTCCAACCGGGATGTTCTCGATACCCTCAGAGCGGCTGATGACCATCTGCACTTGCCCCGTGATGGTTCCGGCATTGACGGCCAGCGTGCCCCAATTTGTATTCAGTTGTTGGGTGCCCTCAAATCTCAGGAGCAGCGGGTCATAGTCAATCGTAAACGCGCCGCTGTTGAAAGCCTGGAGATTCCAGAGTTCGATCTTGATCAAGACCTGCTGGTTTTCGACCGTTTCGACATGGTAAGGCGAGAGCCGAACCATCGGGACGACCGGGACGAGCTCCAGATCGACTATGATGTTCCCTCCGGGAGTAATCTGGCGCTCGGCGGTCGCGCCATAGAGCAGGATGGCCTGATCGTCAGGGGCAATATCGTAAGCCGTCAGATTGAACAAGACAGTTCCGACAGGCAATTCGATGGTGCTGAAGCTAAACTCGCCGTCGGTCAGGCCGGTCGATTCCTGGTAGATGATTTCGTCCTCGAAGACGACCGAGAGCCGGACTTCATCGACGCGTTCGGCGAGGGAGGTCTTGAGGAATCCGACGTTGAGTGAAGCATTTGACTTATTCGTTGGGTTGTCGGCCTTGTCGCTGCAGCCAACGGTCATGAGTATGAGGGCAGCGACGAGCAAGCACGCAATAATGAGCAGAGATTTTCGTTTCAGATTCATGATGCACCTCCTCACATGACCCGATAGGTTAAGGCAAATAGCAGCCCGAGTCCGGAAAGATCGGCGTCGTTATCGCCCAGATCGACGGAACCGGTGTAGAGCGTCAGCAAGCCGCTGCCGTAGAGCATTTCGGTCAGCGCGTAGCTGGCGCCGCCGCTGATGCCGATATAATTGGACTTGGGGCGATACAGGACGCTGTTTTCGGCATAATCGTTGGACGAAAAGTTCTGAAATTCGAGGCGTCCGTTGACGCGCAGTTTCTCAGTTGCGAGATAGCCGCCGCCCAGATAGATCAGGAACTCGTTGCGCCCGGACTTGGAGGCCTCTTCCGTGAGGTTTTCCTCACCGGCTTCATTGCGGACTTCAGCCTTCGAGCGGTTGACGAGCATGATGCCGGCGTAGGCGGTGTGGTCCTGCGTGTAAGCCAGTTGAGAACGCACGATGATCGTCGGGCCGGCCTTGTAGACTTTTTGGTCACCGAATTTGTCTTCGAGATAGAAGGCGTAGGTGCCGTCGACGAGGAAGTGAATGGCGTCGGCGTCGACATTCAAGCCGGCGCGACCGGTGATCTCATCACCGTACTTGTACTTCTCTGCGTCATCTTTCCGCAACTGGTATTTGCCTTTGTGCAGGAAGCCGCCGCCAAAGTGAAAGGTGAGATTTCCCGACTGCGGATGGGCCATGCCCTCGACACCGAGATCGAGCCCCTGGCCGTAGCGGCGCGTGACATACTTGCGCGTATTGTCGGCAACCGCCATGGCGACCGAAAATTCCTCGTCGTCGAGTTTGGTCTTGCCGGTCGGCAGATTGGCGATACCACTAAGCGAGGCGACACCGGAGGCGGTGTAATAAGTTGCCACAAGACGGGTATCGTTCAGGGACGAGAGCTTGCCTTCCTCGGAGCTGCCATCGACTTCGTACTTGGACGACGACAGGCGGCCGTTGAGGGCGAGGCTGAAACGGTCGTTGGGTGCGACGAAAGCATCGAGTCCGAATGCCCCTTCGTTGAGGTCGTACTTGTCAACGTCTGGAACCTCGGTCTTCCAGTTATTCATCAAGTAATAAAGCGTAGCGCGCGTCTTCAGTGGCTCCGCCGCTGCCGAGGCAATCATCATCAGGGCGAGCAGCGCAGCGAGCAGCGAAACAAAGTACTTCGATTTCATCGGCTCCTCCCTACCTGATGGAACCGCCGACAGTGGCGGTACCATTGTTGATTTGTTGCGGCGTGTCCTGATTTCGCGGATCATCGACCGGAGTGACGACGCCATTAATAACAAAGCTTGGATCGTAGGTCCCACCCGGAGTGTCCGGTGTGAGGTTGGTTACGACCACATTCTGAAAGGTTGTGAGAGGGCCGGAGTTCTCCCCGATCAAACCGGCCTCGGTCGCAAGATTTGCCGCGAGCGTGAAGCGCGGGTCGATCTCGGCGGCGCGCTCGAACATCGCCTTGGCTTTCAGGTAGTCGCCCTTGTCCTGGAGTTCGACACCCTGAGAGAAGGCGAGAAAGGCGTCGTAGTTCTCGGTAGCCGGTTTCTTGAGTGCCTGCCGGCGGCTGCCTTTGATTTCGATGCCGAGGCTGTCGAGTACGGCGAGCACCATTTCTTTCTGCAATAGCATGACTTTCTTGAGTTCGCCGTCCCTGCCGTAGGTTGGCGAATAGGCGGCGGAGCCGGCATCGACAAGAGCGGTGTTCAACGAGAAATTCTTGTCGGAAGGTTTGTCGACGCTGGCATTGAGCAAGGTGGCGGCGCGCACGATTTTCCCGACGCGCGGCGCTGTTGCCGGATCGGCTAGGCCCTGCTCGGTGAGCTTGAGTTCCTCGGCGAGGAAGGCAAACTGCTCGCGCTCGACAACCTGCAATTCCGGAATCGACGAAAGATCATACCAGGTGACCGCCTGCAAACCAGTGGCGAGCGAGCGGGTGGTTTCGTCGACACCGCGGTGGGTCACGAACGGCAGGATGCCGATGGTGTTCGGCGCGGGGGCGGTTGCCGCGATTTCGGTTTCGCGCTTCACGGCATCGGCCACTTGCAGGCGCAGGGCTTCGCTCTGGACGTAAAGCAGGCGACCGCGAATCGATGGCGCGGCTTTGGACTTGCCGTTCTTGTCCAAAAAGCTGCGGTAGCTTTTCTCGGCTGCTGCGAAGTCGCCGCGCGATTCGGCGATCATACCGAGATAGAGCGTGACGGTGGGGTCATTGGGCAACGATTGCTGCGCGGCAGAGAGAAGTTTCTCCGCCTGCGGAATATCGTTCTGATGGAAATAAGCCCGGCCGAGTGCGCGCTGGACGCGGGCATCGTTGGGCTTGTTCTGGAGGGCGACGCGCAGATGGTCGATTGCGAGCTGATAGTTCTGGGTATCGAGCGCTCGCTCCCCTTGCCTGAGGGCGCTTTGGCTGCAGCCTGCCACGATCAATAGCGTTGCGGCAACCGAAAGCGAGAGTAGAGCTTTCAGCCGATTCATATTTCTCCCGGGAATGTGATTTAGTGCGCTTTCAGACCGGACAGGCGAGTTGCCAGCCGGGTATTTTCAGATCTCGCGGCAGAATAAACGAAGCGGGCGGTCAACGCAACATCAAAACATACAATTGCGGAGAGTTCTGCTCGACGATCCGAATCTGGAGATTCAGGGAGTTTGCACTGGGATAAAGTCGACATGTGTGATCCCGTATCGCATTCCGGGCTGGAAGACGATCAGTCTGGTGGTCTTAAAGGTCCTCACATTCTGTCTGAGGATGAGTGTGTGCGGCAGTTCACAATTTCGCGCGAACGATGATGGAAGCAAGGCAGGACAGTGAGAACACGCGCGAAATCGAGAACTGCCGCAACTTGGTTGGCAGGATCCCGTGGCACTGCCGACGTTCAGTCTAATCGCAACGGCAGCAACGTGATCGTAGCGCTCGGGTGCTTGAAAAGCGGGCAGAAAGTCGTTGACTAAAATGTTGAATGCGCTATATAGTGAATAACGAGCTAACAAAACTGCCGGCCTTGTGCCGATACTTGTCGATTAAGACCAGGTCCTTTCCACGCATTATTGGAGGAGAGCATGCTTCGTGGACGTTTAGATCAAGCCTTCGCATTTGCGATGGTCCTCATCTTGGCGGCGTTTGCCATGGGAGCGACGGATGACGCCAAATTCGGTCCGAACCTGCTGAGGTTCGACCCCAGTCTAACCTTGTATCATCAGGATGATCGGGGGGTGCCGACATTCGTCAAGGGGGACCTGGCGGCGGCTTCGCGCGCCGGGAATGATCTGGCGACGGCCGTCGAATTCCTGGAGCGTCACAAGGGAGCGTTTCGCATTGCAAATCCGGCGGATGAACTGCGCGTTCGCAAGACATACATCGAGGAAAACGGCGCGCGCCATTTGCGACTTGATCAGTACTATCAAGGCTTGCGCGTCATCGGCGGCGAGTTGGTTGCGCACTATGATGCCGGCGGATCTTTGCGCGTAATCAACGGCCATCCCGAGCCGGAGCTCGAGTTGGACGTGACCGCGACAGTGAACGCTACGGCAGCGACTGAGCGGGCGGCAAGCGATTTGAGCAGCTTCTTTGGAACCGGCAATCCGGGCGAGCCGGAATTGGTGATCTTCCCGTGGGAGGGCACGAATCATCTCGCTTGGAGGCTTTTCCTGACTTCCGATACGCCGATGGGTCGCTGGGAGTATTTCGTTAATGCGAAATCCGGCGAGATCATTTTCAAGGCGAATCGCATCATGGATACGGACGCGATTGGTACTGGCATCGGTGTGATGGGCACGGCGCGGAACCACCTCGATACCGATTTTACCGGCAGCACTTACCAGATGAAGAACAACACCCGCACGGTGACGAACAATCCGCATGGACACGACGGGCAGATGCCGGCGGGCAATTACCTGCAGACGAATATCGCCGGCGCATCGCTTCCGGGAACAATTGCGACAGATGCCGACAACGTGTGGAACGCGGGCGGTTCGCAGGCAGCGGCGGTGGACGGTCACAACTATTCCGCGCTGTTCTACGACTGGCTGTTGGCCGAGTTCAATCGCAACTCGTACACCGGCACCGGAACGTCGATGCTGACGATTGTCAACTACTCCGGCGAAGGGAACAACAACGCGTACTGGGACGGGCAACGAATCGTGATTTGGTCGGCAGGGACCGGCTGGCGCTCGTTGGCCGGATGTCCTGACGTGATTTCTCACGAGTGGGGACATGCGGTCACGGAGAACGAATCAGATCTGATTTACCAGAAAGAATCGGGTGCGCTCAACGAGTCGTTCTCCGATATGATCGGAGCAGCCTTCGAATTTGCGTTCGACTCACTTGACACTCCGGACTGGCTGATGGGGGAGAACGGGCAGTTATCCGGCGCGGGCTTCCGCGATATGTCGAACCCGCATGCCAACGGCGACCCCGATTACTACGGTACGAGCGACCCCTACTGGATTGACGTCGACAACTGTACGCCGTCTTCGTTTAACGACTGGTGCGGCGTGCACACGAATTCCGGCGTAGGCAACAAGTGGTTTTTCCTGTTGTCAGACGGCGGCACGCATCACAGCATTACGGTGATGGGTATCGGCGTGGAGAATGCCATGCAGGTAGCGTACCGTGCGAATCAGATGTACTGGACGTCGAGCATCAACTATTACAATGCCGCCCTGGCCACGGTGACGGCCGCCGAGGATCTAGATGGTTCCGGCACGTGGGCGACGCAGGTTTCCAAGGCCTGGAATGCGGTCGGTGTGGCGGTGCCGCTGGCCTCGCTGGGCTTTTCGTATCCGAACGGCGTACCGACAACGCTGGCGCCGGATCAGCCGACAACTTTCCAGGTTTCAGTGAACGGCGCCGTGGGCGGCGTACCGGTTCCGAATTCGGGAGTGCTTTTCTATCGCGTGAACGGCGGGCTGTGGACCCAGCTGTCGATGACGCAGACGACTCCGAACAACTATGATGCAACGATTCCGGCAGGAAGTTGCCTGGAGAACTTTGAATTCTACGTGGGCGCCAGCGAGCAGACCAACGGTTTGTTTACCGATCCGGGTCCATTAGCTCCGTTTGCGGCGCTGGTGTCGACGGGATCGACGGTGGCGTTCCAGGACAATTTCCAGACTAATCTTGGCTGGTCGGTATCGAGTACTGCGACCGCCGGGCAATGGGCGCGCGGCGTGCCGGCAGGCGGCGGAGACCGGGGCGACCCGGCCGGCGACTATGACGGCTCAGGCCAATGTTACCTGACCGGTCCGGCAGACGGCGACACGGACGTGGACGGCGGCAGCACGGTACTGACCTCGCCGACCATCGACTTGTCGAGCGGCGATGCGCGCATCAGTTACGCGCGCTGGTATTCCAACAGCTTTGGTGCGGCACCGAACGCCGATGTCATGACGATCTCGATCTCCAACAACAACGGCAGCACGTGGACGGTAGTTGAGACCGTTGGACCTACTCAAGACGCTAACGGCGGCTGGGTTGAGCACGGTTTCTTCGTGTCCGACTTCGTGACACCGACGGCGCAGATCCGCATGAAGTTTGACGTTGGTGACCTCGGGGATGGCTCCGTGATCGAAGCGGCCGTCGACGCGTTCAACGTGACGCAGTACGAGTGTGAGTCGACGGAGCTGAACATCACGACAACGGATCTTCCCGACTGGACGGTGGGCGTGCCGTACTCGCAGCAATTGCTGGCGGTGAACGGGCAGGGCGCGCTGACCTGGCTTGACGGGAACAACGGCCTAATCGGCACGGGCTTGACGCTCGGTGCCAACGGGATTGTCTCCGGTACCCCGACGACGGCCGGCCCGATTTCGTTCATGGCCCAGGTTTCGGACGAAGCATCTGCCTTCGACAATCTGAACTTGAACTTCACGATCAACCCGGCGCTGAATATCACAACCGGGTCATTGCCGCAATGGTCAGCCGGGCGGCCGTATTCGCAGAGCCTGGCGGTTACAGGTGGTACGGGCCCGAAGGGTTGGGAAGATAAGGATGGCGATCTGGTCGGGACCGGGCTGACACTTTCGCCGACGGGAGCGCTAACGGGAACACCGGCGAGTGCGGGAACAATCAGCTTCACCGCGCAGGCGCAAGACCAGGTCGGCGCGATAGCGGAGAAGGCGTTTGAGGTCGTTGTCAATCCGGCCGTGAATATCACCACGGCGATTCTGACAAATGCCGTCGAGGGTGCGGCTTACTCTTCGAACCTGACGCACACCGGCGGTACCGGCGCCAAGACCTGGAGCGACAAGAACAATAACTTGTCAGGTACCGGGTTGACGTTGTCGACCGCGGGTCTGTTGTCGGGCACGCCTCTGAGCGCCGGCACGATCAACTTCACCGCACGGGTAATTGACGCTACCGGCAGCTTTGATGAACAGCCGCTGACGCTGACCGTGGAAGAGCCGTACGTGTGCGGCGATGCTGATGGAACTTTGAATGTGAACATTTCAGACGCGGTGTACATGATCCAGTACATCTTCAGCGGCGGTCCCGCACCGGTGCCGGTTGAGGCCGGGGATGCGGACTGCAACGGCATCTTGACGGTTTCCGATGCCGTGTACTTGATTGCCTACATCTTCACGGGAGGCCCGGCGCCTTGCGCCTCCTGCCCGTAACGCACACAGGATCAGCTTCGAACTGAACGAATGCCGCCGGGATGAGACCTCCCGGCGGCATTTCGATTCCGGCACCAAAAATAAGCAACCGGTGGCTGCTTGGAAACCACCGGCTACTTGACCCCCCGTCGAATACCTTTGCTGCGTTAGGGAGTAAGTGGGACTCCCGCCAGGTCTTCCTGTCGAAGTGAACGCAGAAACTTTGGTATTCTCGGTTCCACCCTGCTCCAACAGACAGGCTTTGTTGCCTAATCTCCCTCTCAGTACACTCGCGAAGAGTGAAAGAAGTTATTTTCGTTACCAGTTGCGAGTTGCTCTTGTTATCTCCCAATCATAGACTGGTAGATAATCGTTATAAAGATCGGCTCGGTGGGAGGTTTTGTCAAGTGGTTCTTGTACGAGTAAAAACCGTATATATTGCGTATGTCGGCTACGTAGTCTAACGACTTTTCAGGTATGAAGTAAGATTAGATTTGCCTCCTTTTAACCCAAGCTTACTTCGAATCGATTGCCGGAATTTCTCGATAGTTCTTATCGAGAGATCGAGCTTCTTAGCCATGTCCTTATTGTCCATATCCAGTTTGATAAACTTGCAGATCTCAAGTTCTCTGGGTGTGAGTTTCGAAGCCAGTTCACGAGAAAGCTTGCCATCTCCGCTGGCAAGGTCGGAAAGGAGAGACTCGAGCAGGTCGATATCGACCAGATCGTGAGCTTCGGCGCGGTGGCGCATACGGGAAATGATCGGGAGAATGTGCGCGGTAACGACTTCAAAAAGCTGATTGCGAAGATCATCGCGTTCGCGGACGCTCTGCTCCAGGAATACTCGGAGGGCGGCGTTACGATCCTCGAGTGCTATCTGGTTCAGACGCAATTCGCGGTTGGCGATTTCGAGTTGTTTCTCGGCGAGGCGGCGGTCGGTGATATCGACGAAGCAAACGACAACACGCAACAGAGAACCGCCGGGTGCGAATTCGGGGAAGGCGTTGACCATTGCATACAGGTCGCGATTGGAATCGCCGAGCTTGACTCCGACGATGAGGTTTTCGACCGGCTTGCCGGCGGCAATTACGCGGTTCACCGGGTAGTCTTTGACCGCCAGGACAGTCCCGTCCTCGGACAATAGAGGCCAGACTTCGAGGTCGGCCCGCCGTCCAAGCAACTCTTCGACCGATTGAGCGAGCATACGGGCAGCGGCAAGATTGCAGTGGGTGATGGTCGTGTCGGGGCCATGCACGATCACACCGGCTTGGAGGTGGTCGATCAGGAAACGCAACTCGCTTTCATTACGGCGGAGAGCGGCTTCGGCGGCCCGGCGCTTGGTGATGTTACGGCTGACGACGACGCATTGATCGTTTCCGCAAGGCGCGATGCGAGCTTCGAACACGTTCAGCCCCGCGGGCGTTTCCAGCTCGTATTCGAGAGTCTGAGCAACATCCGTAGTGAGCGCGCGCTCTATGCAAACGACCAGGCGATCGCCGAGTTCAGCCCCGAGCACTTCTGAGACAGTCCGACCGAGAAATTGCCCAGGCGGGATTGGCAAGTCTTCAGGATTGCCACCTTCAAATTCGAGATAGCGGCCCTCGCGGTCAAAGATGAAGACCAAGTCGGGGATGCCACTGAGTACAGCCCGATGACGGTATTCGGCAGTGCGCAATTGCTGGGCAAGGCGGTAGCGGTCAGTGATGTCGACGCCAATCGCAATGGCGACCAGTTCGCCGGTATCTTCGAGGGTGAAAGACGAGTTCGACCAAAGAATGGTGCGCGTCTCGCCGGTTTTCGTGAGGATGGGGCCTTCGTAGGAATCGGTCGGATGAGCCTGCACCCAGGCCGCGAAGTCAGAGAGTCCCTCAAACTGCGAGTCGGGCGGAAGAAACGTAGATGGCCAGTGGCGGCCGATAACCTCGGCAGCGCTGTAGCCGGTGACGAGCTCGCATTCGCGATTGAAGACCGTGATCCTGGCGCGGGCATCGAGACAGATGATGAGGCAGTTGGCGGTTTGAAGAATCGAGTTGGAGAAGTTGCGCTCGCGGCGCATCTGCAGCGTAGCCTTGACGCGCGAATCAATGTCGGTGGCCTCCAACAGGACCGAGGTGCAGGAGTTGTCGGCTTCGATCAGCGGCTGGATCTGGGTCATGAACCAACGGTAACTGCCGTCGACGAAAGATAGCGATTCGATTGCTTCGGGAGTACGGCTGTCGATTACGCGCCGCACCGACTCGTACTGGCGATTGGCGATTTCGGGTGGGAAGAGGTCGAACATCGACTTGCCGATGAAGTTCTCCGGTTCGCCACCGAGGGAACGCGCGGCCACGGGATTCAGAAACAGGAAGATGCCGTCGTAGTTGATCGAGGCGATTGCGTTGCGGGCCATATCGACCAGGGTCCGATACCGCAATTCGCTCTCGCGCAAGGAGGCCTCGACGCGGCGGCGCTCCTCGATCTCTTCGGCGAGCAATTCGCGGGCTCGCAGCAGCTCCGATTTTTCGCGGAAGACTCTGTCCTGCAACTGGCGAACAGCCCGGTCTTTTTCCTCCTGCAACGATTGCAGGTTGCCGATGTCGTGGCAGCTTACTATCGCAGCGACGACCTTGTCGTCGCGGATTATGGGTGCGGCATTTGCCGACCACCAGCCCAGCGTATTGTCGGTGCGCAGATGAATAAACTCGACTTGTGTCTCGCGGCGTTCTTCAAAGACGCGCGCAAGGTGTTCGCGCAAGGAGCGATGAAAGTCGGGGAGCGATTGATCAAAAATCGTCGTGCCGATTACGCGATCGAGAGCTTCCGGAACGTGGATGTTGCTTACGTAGAGGACCTTGCCCTCGCGATCGATAAGGAGTATGACATCGGGCGCGAGTTCAACAATTTGGCGCCAGTCGAGAAACGGCAGCAATTCTGATGGAAGCGGTAGATTCGTACTACTCAAAGTTGCCCACCCGTGTTTGGCAAATGCCTGAAACCACTGTCCCCAGCCACTTTCGAGAAGAGGACATACGCAATTATACGCAATTTTGGTCTTCTTGTCAATTTCAAAGCTGGATAAGTGCCGCAGACAGGATGAGGCTGTATCATAAACTGCCGAAATGGACCCGTTGGATGTTATGGGACAGCCTCGAATTGTCGGATTTCTTTTGATTTCGGTTGACAGCATTAGGTGTTTGGCGTAAGTTGGTGCTTGTGCTGACCGATGGTCAGTAAATGACCAATAATCTTATTTGCGGTTAAGGCGAGAATGACGACGGCAGAACGGCGCGAAAGAGAAAAGCAGAAGCGGATCGAGTTGATTATGGATGCCGCACTTGAGGTCTTCGCCGAAAAAGGACTGAAGAACGCCAAAATGGAAGACGTGGCGGATAAGGCGGAGCTGAGCAAGGGGACGATCTACCTTTACTTCAAGAGCAAGGAGCATTTGTTTTTTGCGATCGACATGCGCGCGGGGAGGATGCTGAGGGAGAGATTCTCGGTTGCTTATGGTTCGGTCGGCACCGGCCGGGAGCGTGTGCGCGAGATCGGGAGAGCGTATTACAAGTTCTGCTTCGAATACCCGAATTATTTCCGAGCGATGACGTATGTGGAGGCAATGGATCCGCAGACGTTCGGGACGATTGCCAATGAGATGCGCGAGCAGGGTGCTGAAGACTACAAGGATTCCTCGCTGGCGATATTGGCGAAGGCGATTGAATCGGGTCATGCCGACGGCACGATCGCCAGGGATGTGGATCCGTGGATGTATTCGATTCTGCTGTGGTCGACGAGCAACGGCGTGATTCAGATGATCAAGAATCGGGGGGAGTTTCTCAAGCTCATGGATCTTGACGTTGAGTTTTTGTATCCCGCGAAAGAGCAACTTGTCGATCGCGGTCTAGCACCGGTGAAGAAAGACAAGAGTCAGCAAGGGTAGTTTTTTTTGAATGTTCACTGACTCGTGGTCAGTAAATAAACGATAGTCAAAGGAGTCGATGATGAAGAGAGTATTGGTCGTGATGGCGCTGCTGTTGTTGGTCTTTTGCACCAGTCGCGCCGAGGACTCAACCCGAGTGAACGAGGTCGGCGGGGCTGCTGTCAAGACCGGAGCGCTCAAGGGTGTTGTAACTGATGCAGAGACCGGATCGCCGCTTCCCGGGGCGACGGTGCGAATTATCGGCAGCGAACGCGGTGCAGCGGCGGATCATGACGGCGTCTTCAGGATAGATCGAGTGCCGGTCGGCAACTACTCAGTTCAGTTCAGCGCGATCGGGTACGAAACGCGGACCCGAACTGATGTGATCGTGCGTGCCGGACGAACTTCCGTCATTGAAGCGAAGTTGATCGTACGAGTGACCGAGGTGGCGGGCGTGACGGTAGACGCGGGTTACTTCAATAGTGCACCGGACGAGCCGACGAGCACGACACAATTCTCGGCCGAAGAAGTGCGGCGCTCACCGGGTTCGGCCGGCGATGTCAGCCGGATCATGTTCAGTCTGCCGAGCATCGCCAAGGTCAATGACCAGGTGAACAACCTGATCGTGCGCGGCGGGAGTCCGACGGAGAATTCGTTCTACGTCGACAATATAGAGATTCCGAACATCAATCATTACCCGCTGTTCGGGACATCAGGCGGGCCGATCAGCCTGGTGAACACGGATTTCATTTCCGACGTGAATTTTTCTGCGGGTGGTTTTTCGGCCGCGTACGGTGACCGATTGTCCTCAGTGATGTCATTGACATTCCGCGAGGGGAATCGCGATGAGTTTGATATACAGGCGGATCTGAACTTTGCCGGCGTCGGATTAATCGGCGAGGGGCCGCTGGCCAAAGGCAAGGGGTCGTGGCTGTTCTCGGCGCGGCGGAGTTACCTGGACCTGCTGGTGGACGCGATCGGGGTCGGGGTCGTGCCGAAGTACTCGGACTATCAAGGGAAGCTGGTCTATGACTTCTCGCCGAAGCATCGCCTCTCGCTGCTGGGAATTTTGGGTGTGGACTACATCAATTTCGAGCGGGCGGATGCGATCGAAGACGGCAATATCACCGACGGTTGGTCGGACGGGTACGAGTACGCTGCCGGCGCGAATTGGCGGTTTCTGTGGGGCCGGCGCGGCTACTCGAATACGTCGTTGTCGTATCTGGCGACGCAGACGAAGGCAAACTACTTCGAAACCAGCACCGGCAAGGAACTGGTCCGGCAGGACAACCGCGACGGGGCGGCGCAATTACGCAATACGAATTTCGTGCGTCTCAATGAGCATCACGAACTGGAATTCGGCATCGAAGGCAAGTACGAGCTCGACCGCTACGATTACTTCGCCTCGGATTACACGGATTACTTTGGCGATTCGATACCGGCGCTGATCCTCGCGGATAAGATCGAATCGCCGCGTGTAGGAGGATTTGTCAGCTATGTCCTTCGGCCGACAGAGCGCTGGGCGGCGACTCTCGGAGCGCGCGTTGACTATTTCGAGTACACCGAGAATGCGAGCGTTTCGCCGCGGACGGCGCTGAGTTACCGGGCCGGGGAGAAGACGACGGTGAATGCGGCGCTCGGGATTTACACTCAGACGGTGCCGATCGTGCTCCTCTCGCAGCAGGAGAGCAATCGACAACTGAAGGACCCGCGCGCCTATCACTACGTGCTCGGGCTCGACCAGATGCTCGGCGAAGATACACGCCTGCGCTTGGAAGGATACTACAAGCGCTACCAGAATTTCCCGATGGATGTCGACCAGCCGCAGTTGTTCATCATCGACGAGATGGTCTACAGCAACTATTTCCAATTCCACCCGAACCTCCGGGACGTGGGGCGCGCGCGGTCGTACGGAGTTGAGTTGACGCTCCAGAAGAAGCTGCGGCAGGGGCTGTACGGGCTGGTAAGCGGCGCGTGGTTCCGCTCGCAGTACGAGGATCTTAACGGCGTCTGGCGCAACCGGGCGTTTGACAATCGCGTGGTGCTGAGCGCCGAAGGCGGTTATAAGCCCAATGCCAAATGGGAGTATTCACTGCGCTGGGTGTTTGCGGGCGGCGCGCCGTACACGCCGCTGGATTTGGAGGCCTCGCAGCTGATTAATCGCTCGGTCTATGATCCGCTGCGGGTAAACGAGGCGCGGTACCCGGATTATCACTCGTTGAATCTGCGGGTCGACCGGCGGTTCAATTTTACGAACTCGAATTTGATCGTGTACCTGTCGGTGTGGAACGCCTACAATCGAGAGAATATTGCCTCGTACTACTGGAATGAGCACGAGAAGAAGCCGGACGAGATGCTGCAGTGGAGCATGCTGCCGGTATTCGGGCTGGAGTTTGAGTTTTGACGAAGACGAAAGGTTGAAGAATGGGGTGGGTGAAGGGATTTGAACCCTCGGCCCTCAGAGCCACAATCTGATGCTCTAACCAACTGAGCTACACCCACCATCCGGGGAGTGTCGAATATAGGGGCTGATCGGGGCGAATGTAAAGGGCAAAATCGGCAAAGGGGCTGACGCGCCGGGCGGCCGCCATGAGTAGTCTTGATCTGCCTGACGCAGACTCCCCACACGTGCCGACCGGCGATCTGTCAACCAACGCGGCGAGTGAATGCCGCCTGCGGTACTCCCGGGTCGGCCGCCAACCACCACGGCTGCCGCGACTCCCGAAGCGCCGGGATTTGGGCCCAGTTGTGCATGAAGGCTGAATTCTGCGTCCATCCGTGGACGCTTAGTCCGGCACAGCCCACTAACCACCGGACTTAAGCGGCGATGTGTGAGGGCAGCATCAACCGCAAAAGGGGCGTCGACAGTTTGATTATATATGAGACAACGGGAGGGGAAACTCCAGCGGTCGACGTCCATGTCTTCAGGGACAATATAGTCCGCGCCGGTGATTTTTAGCAACCGGCAATTCTCTAACAGACGAAGATCGGAGGGAGTTCCCGGGCATAAAGACGACGGCTGGAGTAAAGAAGGGACGGCGCTCATGTGCGCCGTCCCGTAATCAGCGAGACTCAAGTTAGACTGACTGCCTACGGTTTCCAGTGTTCCCAGACGTGGCCCACGAGATCGGGCCCGGGGCGCAGAGTCGGTTTGCCGGGAGTCCAACCTGCCGGAGTGACTTCGCCAGTGGCACGCACGTGTTGGTAGGCCTGAACCTGCCGGATGAATTCATCGATGTTGCGGCCCACGGGCGGCGTCATGACCTCCATCGCCTGGATGACGAAGTCAGGATCGATGAGAAAGCGGCCGCGGATATTGACGCCACTGGCATCATCGTAGACGCCGTAGACGGTGCCGATCGAACCGCCGGGATCGGTCAGCATCGGGAAGGGCACACCGCCGGGAATCATTTTCGAAAGTTCGGTTTCCTGCCAGATCTTGTGGGTGAACCGGCTGTCGACGCTCATCGAGAGCACCTGAACGCCGAGATCGACGAGTTGTTTGTGCCGGGCGGCAACTGCCGCCAATTCGGTAGGTCAGACAAAGGTAAAATCGCCGGGATAAAAGCAGAGGACAATCCACTTTCCCTTGAAGCTTGAGAGGCGAATGTTTTCGAAGCCGCCGTTGGCAAACGCGGTTGCTTCGAAATCGGGAGCGGGGCCGCCGACCTTTGCCAAAGGGGCGACAACCGACTGAGGCGAATTCATAACAGACTCCTTGGCGTGATTGTTGAGGAGCGGGCCGCGTGCCGGCTGTGCACACTTGTCTTTGGGTTTATCCCTACCAAGACCTCCTTGCCAGACCGCCGGGGTGACGTTGAAGACGAGAGGCGATCAAGTTGTAGTAACTGCTTCCGGGGATTCTTGTCAAGCACTAACGTAGACAGAAACGGCGATGCAAATCGATTTGCGAAAGATTTTGAGCAGATAGTATTTGGGGAAAATCGCTAAAGAGGAGTAGTGAGTGATGACTAAGGCGTGGATAATCATCAGCGTGATGATCGTGGCAGGTTGCGCAGGTACGGCGCGGTGTGAGTTACGAGAACCGTTGCATCCGGTGACGACGTATTCGATTGTGGCTTATGACAGCGCCACGGGGCAGTTCGGCGCGGCGGTGCAGTCGCACTATTTCAAGGTGGCCGATGTGATCTGGCTTGAGCCGACAGTGGGGGCTGTAGCGACGCAATCGCTGGTTGATTTCAACTATGGGCCGCTGGGGCTGGACTTGTTGCGGCACGGCAAGACGGCGGCGCAGGCGCTGGGGGGATTATTGGTTACCGACCCGCAGCATCAGGTCAGGCAGGTGGCGATTATTGATCGCAGCGGTGCGGTGGCGACGCACACCGGCGACAAATGCATTGCTTACGCGGGGCATCACGTGGGGCACCACTATAGTGTGCAGGCGAACCTGATGCGCGATTCGACTGTGTGGGGGGCGATGGCCAAGGCGTTTGAAGCGACGAATGGTGATCTGGCCGAGCGAATGATGGCGGCGCTGGAAGCGGCCGAGGCGGAGGGGGGCGATATTCGGGGCAAGCAGTCGGCGGCAATGGTGGTGGTGACGGGAAAGCCGACGGGTCTGCCCTGGAAAGACCGGCTGGTTGATCTCCGAGTTGATGATTCGCCGGAGCCCTTGAAGGAGTTGCGCCGCCTATTGAATATCAATCGAGCGTATGATCACATGAACAAAGGTGATGACTTTATCGCGGTCGACGACATCGCGGCAGCGAATCGTGAGTATGCCCGGGCGGCGGAGCTGGCGCCGGGGAATCCGGAGATTATCTTCTGGCACGCGGTGACGCTGGTGAGTGCGGGCAAGGTGGAGGAATCGCTGCCGTTGTTCAAGAAGGTGTTTGCGGCGGGAGAAGAGTGGCGTGTGCTGGTGCCGCGGCTGGTGAAGAGCGAATTGTTACCGAACGATCCGAAGCTGATCGAGAGGATTGTGGGGCAGTAGGGTTATTGGGGGCGGCTGAAGACGGTGCTGATGGCGGTGAGATCGCTGCAGCTTTTTTGGTGTTCGATGAAAGCGGCGAAGTCGGCGTGATCGACACGCGGCTGCCGCCGCACGTGCGAGCGGGTGATCTTGACGGTGTCGGCGATGCTGTCGGCAGCGATGGTTAAGGCTCCGAATTGAGTTACAATCGAATCGCGCGGCGGTAATTGGGCGACCTCCCATTGCTCGGGAAAGATCACAAAGATGCTGTCGAGAACGAGGAGGGCCGACCCGTAATCGAGCGGCAAGCGGCGTTTCTTGATGTCGGGACGTTCAAAGCCGATCACCGACGGGAAGGCGTCAGGGTCAAAGTGCACGCGCTCCTGCAGGTTCAGACCAGCGCGGCGCAGGTACCCTGTAACGGTACAAGCAAAGTGGGAGAGGGACGAATCGGAATAGTTAACCTTGCAGTGCGGGTCGCGCAGGGAAGGCGGGACGAGATTTTGTTCCCGGAGGTACACGCAGAGGTCTTCGGGTTTCAAGTAGCGCGCGGCGTTAATCAGATCGTGACTGGGATTTCCCCGGGCCGTGATGTCAATGGTCAGGCGAGCTGAGATGTCTTCGTAGAAGTCAATGCTCGCCTTGCGCAGGATGAGATTGGATTCTGCCGGCGAATCGGGAGTGCGTAACAGCACGGCAGAATCGGGATCGAGCAAGAGCACGAAGCGGCCTTCGTCAACGTCCGGCAAGTCGCCCAGCGCACAGACGGTGCACGTGCCGTCGACCCAGACGGTGTCGTTACCAATCGTGTACATCAAGATGGCGTGGTTGAAGTTGGAGAGGGTGGGAAAGTCGGGATTGAGCGGTCCGATATCACGCGTACGAATCAAGACGGGACGGGCTTTGACGCCGGCCTGAGCCAGCAACGACGAATAGAGAGTTGCCAGATCCTTGCAGTCGCCGTAGCGGTTCTTGAAAGTGGCTGCGGCCACGTGCGGTTGCCAGCCGCCGATCCCGATGTTGATGGAGACATAGCGCTGGCGCTCGAGGAATTGACGGTGCAGCGATTCGAGTTCTGATAGTGTCGGCGGTCGATTTGTCAAGAGCGTCGAGGCGAACTTGGCGGCATCCTTGTCGAGTTCGAACGATTTGCGAAAGATCTCGAAGCAATCGCGGCCGAGGGTCGACCAATCGTCATAGTCGATGCGAAACTCACGCAGGTGCGCCGTAGCCGGGGCAAACTCCACGCGCAGGCTTGATTCATGAAGAGGCGGCGCATGAAGCTCCTTGCGCAACGCGGGGACATTCGCGATGGACCACTGTGTGCGGACCCGTCCGCCAGCTGCAGAGTCGACCACCGGATCGGGTAGATTGCCGACGGTATCGATGCGATAGGTGAAGCTGGCGGGGGCGTCGATTTCGTAACAACTCCGCAGCACCGGGATGTAGGCCTGGGGTCGCCAATCGGGCCAGTTGAAAAGAGAGTGCAATTCAATCTCGTAGGAGAATTCTACGGTGACGGGGTAATTGCCGGCGCTCAAGGAGAACGACAGACGGCAAATGTCATCGTAGAGCGAGTAAGCGGCGCCGAAGCCGCAACTGCGTTCCAGGTCTTTGCGATTACGTTCAAGAACGATGTTGCCGTCGGCATCATAAGCCCGGCCGGAGAATTCCCTCACTGTTTGCAGGACGTTTTCGTAGAGCCAGTGCTCGGCGTACTCGCGTCCGGCTTCGCGCTTAACGAGATAGCGACGGGTTGCCCGGAACCGCGCGCTGCCGTCGTCAGCAATGATGATGAGACTGCTGTCGAGTACGACGATGGCTTCGGCGGCGGCGGTATCAAATACGGCGACGGCCGCGGAATCGGTCGCGTTGGATTGGCCGGCGGCGGGATTGCCTGGAAAAGGAAGCATCAGCGCGAACAAGGCGCAGCAGACCAGCCAGCGAGCACATTGCAGGGAGGGCTTCATGGTGGCTCACTTCCTTTCAACAACCAGGGGATCGCCGGCGGCGAGCGCCATCTCTTCATAGACCCGACGGAGCTCGGAGTATTCCTGCTGATAGAAGCGACTCTTCTTCAGATTTACATTGGACAAGATTCTGGCATTCCTCTGATCGAAAAGAACCGTCTGCGAAAAGGCAACGCCGGACGCTTGCACGGATCGGTTTTCCGGTGCAGCAACAATCTGGAACGTGCTGTCGACCGTGATCACGACTGATTCTGCATAGTGAAATGTGAAGCCAAATTCTACAGGAAAAAGGCGTGATGTTTTCTGGAATGGGCTGTCTTTCAGTGCGAAGAGGCTGGTGGCGATGGCGAGATGGTTGCCGACCCGCCGGCCAATTTCCGGGAAGTGCAGTACCAACTCGACGGCGGAACTGTCGTGATCGAGATACTCGTCGACCCGGTAATCGACGAGATCGAATTCGAGATCGCAGGTGGGCAGGAGAATGCGCTTCAACTCGTCAGAGTCGCGGCGCGCATCGAGCGCCTTGCGCAGACTGCTCATGAGGTAGCCGAAGGCGGTTACGTGCGTAGTACAGGTTGCCGCGCCGCTTCCAGCAACGCTGATCCGGGACGTTGCCGTCCAGCCGCTGCGCCGCGGAACGTTTTCCAAGGGAACCATCCGCGAGCGAGCTCCATCGACGAGCAAGCCTCCAGTCGCCTGGGCGTAGGGAGGGAGCAGGGGGAACGGAACCCACCGGTCGGAACAGTCGAGGGCGTAGACGTCGTTCTTCAATTTGACGTAGCACAGCAGATAGTTGAACTGCCGCATGGCACAGACCTCGGGATTAAACAATGAGTAATCCGTGGTGCCGATGAGCAAGGGATGAGCTTCGAGGCCGGCGATTTGCAGCAAGCAGATAAGCAAGTAGTTCTTGGCGGCAGCGGTCCCCTGGCGAATGCTGAGGGTCGACTCGGGGGACGCAAAAATGACGTGATTTTCCCGGGGATTCTCGATGGTCATGATCTCATTCTGAACGAAGTCGAAAAGCCCGCGCAGCACTTTTTGGGGATCGCGCGTCCTGGGCGCGAATTCCTTCATGGCCGATTTCAGCCTGTCCTTACGATCGCGGGACAACGTGTAATGATAATCCTGAAGGTAGCCGCCCAGGCGTACGCTGCCGTAGTAGAAGTACTGGTCAAAAAGGCCGTTCGAGAAGGAGATAAGCTGGAGTTGTACCGACGGACGAAAAGACTCAATCGCGCACATGTAGGGCTCGATTTCCAGAGGTGCGATGTTCCACATGCGCCAGGTGAAGCGTTCGATCAAAGTGCTATCAACCGTGAATTCCTCCCGCAGAGGTGCGCGGCAAGAGTCGGGAAGGTTGCTGGTGACGGCAGTGTAGTTCAGGCCGCGGTGAAGCTGCGCCATGTAGGCCGACTCGTGGGTGTAGTATCGATTTTGAAAATGCCACGGGGGAATCAATCCATAGCGGAGACTTGCAACCTCATAGTAAAACTCGACAATGCAGCCATCCTCGACGGCGGGGAAGGTGAACTTTGAGAATCTTGCACCGGCATGGGCGGCCTGAAATACTTCATCAGCAGCTACGGGCACAGCGGTTCCATCGGACATCAGGGTCTGCGCCTTAATCTCTTTAAGTTCCTCGGCATCGTAGAGAGGGATCTCGATCGACACCGCAGCAGACGCGCCCTCTTTGGATAAGATCTTCATTCTCACGTGCCGCTTGAGATGCATCGGTTGTTTGTCGGACGGGTGATCGATTTCCAGGTTTCCGATATCGAAAAGCACAACGACGGAAGCGTCGGGCAGAATATCCGGAGCTGTGGCTGCCCACTCGGTCGAATCGACTTCGCCCCAGACGTGAGTACTCGCCAGGAGCGGCGCCAGGGGCAGCAGCAGCACTATCGTCCACAGGCGGCTTGCGAGTTTCATTGATATAAACACACGGTCAAACATAGCGCGACAGGGACTCCGCTCGGAATGGCAAAGCTCGCCTCATTTGACGAGTTCGACGACGAATCGGTCGCTGCCGGCGTTGGCGATTTTTTCGTAGGTTTCACGCAGGGCAGCGTATTCGCCAGGGGTAAAAAGACTCTTGTCGATAATGATCTGTGCCATAACGCGCGCCTGATTACCAGCCCGGAGCGTCAAGCGCGAATAGGAGAGACCCTTGATGCCGGCGCTGACATTCTCCGGAACAATGCTGATGACCAGAGAGTCGCCGGGCAGGAGTTCGACATTTTCGGACAGATAGAATGGGTAGGCGAAGTCGACTGGGAAGAAGCGGGACTTGCGGACGAATGGATTGTTCTTAATCGAGAAGACCAGCGGTTCGCCGGCAAGATTGTTGTCGATTACGTCGCAATAGTTGGCAAGGCGGAAGACCATATCGATACCGACCGAGTCTTCACCCGGAACTTCGGTGAAGGAGTAGTCAATGAGCTCGAAATTCTGCTCGTCATCCTCGATCAAGGTCTCTTCGACTTTTTCAGATTCCGGCGTGGAGACGAGGAGTTCCTTGTAATTGCTCAGCAAGTGGCCCATGATCATAACATGGGTCGAGCAGGTGGCGCTGCCGTCGCTTGAAAGCGCCATGCGATTATGCACAACGAGGGCGCTGGGGCGATCGGGAGCCGTAATCTTGATCGGCTGCGAGTTTTCGCCGCTGATCAGCAGGCCGCCGGTGACAAGATCATCGGGCGGGAGATAAGGAAACGGCACCCAGCGTTCGCCGGCGTCCATCAAGAACACGCGACTGCCAACGTCGGCGAGGCAGATCAGATGATTGAGCTGGCGGATGTCGTGGACGGCGGGATTGAAGAGGGCGTAGGAGCGCGTACCGATGAGGACGGGGTTAGCCTTGATGCCGCAGCAGCGGAGCAGCGCAACCAGCAGGAGATTCTTGCCCTGCGCGGTGCCGTTGCGGTCGGCGAGAATCTTCTCGATCGGCGCGGGCGCGAGGGAGTAAGTCTCGGGATCATCGACAGTCTGTATCTCAAGACGGACGAAGTCGTAGAGCTTTTCCATGCTCGCGATCGCATCGGTTGACCCGACGGTGAGTTCCTGAGCAGTCTTCTTGACATCCTTGTCGGAATCCAGCGAAGGCCGGAGGAAACTCTCGTCGATGAAGTCCGCGAGGCTGGCCCAGTCCTTGATAAACGAGAGGTTATTGTAAGCGTCCTTGAACGAGACCAATTGGAAAAAGAGTGCGGCGCGATAACTGTTGATGGCAGCCATGTATGGTTCAGACTCGACGGGGTAGATATTCTCGAGTTTCCAGGAGAACTTCACGGGTCCCGAGCCGAGCAGGCTGGATTCCTCACGGACGGGCTTCTGAAACTCCAACGGGACATTGTGGGTGACTGCCGTGTAGTTCAGTCCGGGGTGCACAATCGCCGTGAATTGTGACTTGTAGGTGTAGAGCGAGCTTTGGAAGTACCACGGTTCGAGGAAGCCGAAGTCCTGGCTGACGACATCGTACTTGTACTCGACGATGCAGCCGTCCTCAACGGCGGGGAAAGTGAACGTGAAGACCTCGCGATTTTTGCCAAGCTTTTTGACGAAGGTCTCCTTCTTGGAGATCTTGAATTTCTTGTTGTCCGGCAGGATGGTGGTAGCTTCAAAGTTGCGCAGGTCGTCTTTGCCAAAGGTGGGTATCTCCACCGAGATGGCCTGATCGGCGCCGGCCTTAGTGAAAATGCGGGCCCGCACGTGGCGCGAGAATCGGATGACGTTGCCTTTGTAAGGTTGCTCAATCTCGAGTTCACCCACATCAAAGATGACGGCAGCGGCTGCCTCGGGGAAAGCGGCCGGCGGGGTGAGCGCCCATTCCTCGGGTGTTACCTTGCCCCACTTGGGTTTGTCTTCCGCGCGAGTCGTACCGGTAGTCAGAACAAAACACAGGCCAAGCAGGCAGAGAACACGAAATGGGATGTACATAATCCCTCCTTTGCGATTAGAGAAAGTACGCGAGTGCGAGAATCGAATTCAGAGACGCGCGCCGCATAAGTCTTTCCATTCCCCTCAAATAGCAGTTAGCCGTTTATAAAATGGCAGTTTTAATCCGGGATGTCAAATTGAATGTGGACGAAGAATGGGTTTCGAGGAAAGGCGGATTTGAATCGAGCGTTCAGACCCTCACGCCCGACCCCTCTCCCAGAGGGAGAGGGGAGAAACGAACAGGTAGGACAGACATTCCGAGGCTGTCCCATAAGTACCGAAACCGGTAGTTGCGGCGGTTCTTGATTTCGCGCGTTCATTCGAAAGTCGCTGGTAACCTGAGTATTCCAGCGCGAAATTGTGAACCGCCGCGTTTTGATTTCTGCCTCATTTAAGCTTATGAGACAGCCTCTTCCTGTCTGTCGGCTAGGCGGATGAAGAGCGCGTCAGGTCGCTCGACTCGGCGCTTAGAGGTACCGCGTAGAACGGATGTCGCGAGCGCCTCGACGGAAGACCTGACGCAGCGGGCAATGGGGAGGCAGAATGGGTTTCCAGGGAAGGCGGATTTGAATCGAGCGTTCAGCCCTCACCCCCGGCTCCTCTCCCAGAGGGAGAGGGGAGAAACGAATCGGTGGGGCAGACATTCTTGTCTGTTGGCTGGGTGGGTGAAGAGCGCGTCAGGTCGCACGACTCGGCGCGTAGAGGTACCGCGACGACCGGCTGTTGTGTGCGCCTCGACGGAAGACCTGACGCAACGGGCAGTGATGAGTACAACCCCCTTGCCCCCTTTGCTAAGGGGGAATAGACCGTAATCCGAAGCAAGCGATTCATGTAACAAGAATCCGACTGAAGCCGCATCTACAGGGAGTCTTCAGAGTCGTCGGAATCAGATTGCTCAGTCGGGCTCAGGGTTAGCTCCCTGGCCAAAAGAAAACGGCGGCCTTGAGGCCGCCGTTCAGTTATGATCGATCTACGTCACTTACGGAACGAGATATTCCGGTGAGCGGGGGAGTTCAACGGCGGCTTTGATGCTGACGCCATTCTGCTGGGAGGCCAGCACGGACTGGACAACACGTTCAAAGCCGATGCCGCAGCCGGCTGATTGTCCTTCGCCGGACGCGAGCACCTGGAAGTACCACTCAAATTGCTTCGGGTCGACGCCGCGTTCGACGAGGTGGTCGAACATGTAGGATTCCTCGAACTGCTTCTTGCAGACTTCGGCGTTGCCCTCGCGCACGGCTCCGCCGACCGATTCGCCGACGAACGGCAGCAACAGATCGCAGCAGATCGTTTCATGGCCGCTGCGCTTCATCGAGAAGAATTTGATAACGCCACCCTCGCGCGGTCGCGGATCGGCCGGGTAGTGGGTAACGAAGGTCGGCAGCGTGTTGAGCGCTGCGCAGAGACCGAGTTCTTCGTTGCTGCCGAGATCGTCGCCGTACTCGAGGAAGTGGCCGTCTTTCTGGAGGACCTGGACGGCATCGGCGTACTTGATGCGGTTGAACGGCAGGTTGATGTAGTTGGTCAACAGCGGCGAGGGAGAAATCGCGGCGGCGGCCTTGTACATCTCCTTAACGACGGCTTCGATGAGATTCATCAGGCCGTCGAGTTCAAAGTCGCGGCCTTCGAATTCGATCAGAGTGAATTCGCAGAGGTGGCGATTGGTGACCTTGCGTTCTTGGCGAAACGAGGGGCCGATGGTGAAGACGCGGTTGTGAACGTGCGTGAATGCCTCCAGGTAGAGCTGGCCGGTCTGGCGCAGGAACATTGACTGTTCGTTGCCCTGCTCGTTGTACATCGTGACGGGCATGGCATTGGGGAACCACTCACACGAGCCGGTCGCGCCGGTGATGTGAGGCACGTTGATTTCGAGAAAGCTGTTCTTTTCAAACCACTGACGGGCGGCGCGCAGCATGTGCGAGCGCAACATCGTGGTGTTGACGAACTGGCCGCTGAGAACCTCGAAATGACGCATGTTAGACCTCCGCAACTTGGGTAGGGGATATAAAAAAAGCCACCCGAAATGAATCGGGTGGCAGTAACGCCAATTGAAAGGGGGTGACAATGGCCTTAGACACCCTGGCCATCGTTGACCCTCGTGCAGGCTGCGCCTGCGTTCATGTGTACAGCGAAGATGATCGTGCTCCTCCTGAGCCTGATTTCGGCGCAGATTTCCCGACGCCGCGATCGATTTTTTCCTCAGCCCGCCCTGAAAGTTTCGTTCAGGTTCTTAAAGCGGCATGTTAGGGGGCGATGGGGGTTTTGTCAATAAAAAATTCTGAAAAAATGGATTTTGGGGGTCGATGAGACCCTCACCCCCGGCCCCTCTCCCAGAAGGAGAGGGGAGGAATGAACAGGTGGCACAGGCATTCCTGTCTGCTGGCTAGGTGGGTGATGAACGCGCCAGGTCGCCCGTTTCGACGCGCGAAGGGACAGCGCATATCGAAAGTCGTGAGCGCCGCGACGAAAGAGGCTGTCTCATAAGCTGTAATTTGGCAGTATTCAAATGGCGGCAGTTCACAATTTCGCGCCGGAAGATACGAAGGATCATAGACTCTCGGAGAAAAGCGCGAAATCAAGAACTGCCGCAACTCCTCACAATTAAACTTATGAGACAGCCTCGGAAGGCCTGACGCAGCGCGTTTAACGGATGACAGTTACGCCTCGGGCCTCCAGAGTCGGGATTTGCGTGTCGATCGCGGTTTGCGAGAGCGGATTGTTCGTCAGCCAAAGAGAATCAGTCTCGGCAAAGGCCTCGTTGGCAATGAGCGCGCCGAGATCAGTGACTTGACAACTTGTCAGGTCAAGAAGATGCAAATCGTGGCTGGTTGCCAGGGCAGAGATGTCAGAGATACTGTTAACCCGCAGCACCAGGGTGATCAAGTACGGCATCTCTGACAGCGGCGAAATGTCGGTGAGATGATTCGCCCCGACTTGAACATGGCGCAATTTCTTGAGCGCTTTCAGCGGCGACAAGTCGGAAATGTAATTGCCGGACACGAAAGTCAGCAGGATGTTGGGGCACTGCTCGATCCCGGTCAACGAATCGATGGACTGGGAGTTCGCATCGAAGAACTGCAGGTTCATAACATCCATGCGCCGAAGTTCGCCGGTCGGCTTGTGCACCATTTGGCGAATCGCGAGTTCGAGATGCGGGTCGGGAAACGTCACAATTGCGTTATCGAAACAGATCGCCGGACCACAAAAGCTGGGATAAGGGCAATTGCCCGCCTCGTCGCAGGCCAAGAGCCCGAACCAGTATGTTGAATCGTGGTCGAGGCCGATGACTTCAAAGGTCTCGGCTGTTCCGGCAACATGCGGGACGGGTTCGCCGACGACCTGGGTGGCGGTCTCCCAGCTATCCCCGGTTATGCCGTTCAATCGATAGCGAATGTCATAAGTTGCCGCAGCTCCTTGATCGGCATCGTCGCCGGTAGCCGTCCAGGCAAGTGTAACTGAGGAATCTGAAATGGCGGAAACGTGAAAGTCCATGATATTGTACGGGCCGTTGCCGTCGTCTTCATCGTCACCGCCGCCCTTCTTTGAACATGAGAACAAAAGTGAAATCGCCAGCGCGGAAATGGCAATGCGCGCAGCCAAACGTGGAAACATCCTGCACCTCCCATAATATAGAGCTATGGGTATATGATAGCTAACGAAGGCGCTGAGGCAAGGATGATTTTAGCGATCGAATAGGCGCTGCGCTAATCGATCAGATAGAAGATCACGCCGAGGATGCCGCTGGCGAGGAAGCAAATGTACCCGATAAATGCGACCATGCCGCCTTTGGGCCCGTAGTTGGCACGAGCCTGCGATGGAGTCATGGCGGCGGGAGGACCTTTCTCGCCCTTGTCGGTACGGAAGTTGAGTGCCCAGAAGAAGCAAACCAAACTTCCGACGAAAGACACGAAATAGAGGGCAAACAGGAACCCTTTCATGACAGAACCTCCTTAGTAGACGCGGCCGGAGTCGTCTTTCTTCTTGCCCATGCGGCCAAAAACATAGCCAAAGAAGAAGCCGAGGCCGAAGATGAGCGCGACAATGATCAGGCGAGACATAAAGAAAATCAAGTGGAAGGGGGAGGGGCTGTCAACAAGAACTGGAGCGGCGTGGCGGTCGTGAGATCGCCCTATGGCGCAGTTAGGGTCGGGTGCGATGCGGGCCTCGAGTGATAACCTCAAGCAACGGACGTGTTTAAGTTCAGATTGCTTCGTCGCGGGTGGGGGGAGATTCAATAGAGATTCGTTCGCTCCTCGCAATGACGCCGCTCCTTAAGTGAAGAGGGGGAACGATTTCTAAAGTGAGCACTCTGAGGCACTCGAAGTTCCATCAGGTGTCACGCTGGAATCCGCAAGCTTGCAGGAAGGAATCGAAACGAAGCGACCACGCGTCGGTTCACAATTTCGCGCCTCGAAGGGGCTGATTTCGATCTGGCCGGCCACGATGCGCGAAATCAAGAACCGACGCAACGATTCATAGAACTCCTGGCTCTGTTTAACTCGAAGGAAAGGCAGCTCGTACCTAACCGCTATTGTTATGCAATTGACTGCAAAGAGAATCGCAATACAGGTCGAATTGGACTTGAATGTTCATTCCAGCGAACTGATTGGAACTCGCGCAAGGCGCTGTGGTTACAACATTTGGCACATCTTGATAACGTGAATAGAATTCGACTTACAGTTGGGCAGGAAAGTTGCAGGAGTCAGTTGACAAACCGGCGGGCAATTGGTTAAATTATTCCGTTAGTCCAGTAAGAGGAAAGGACAAGCAGAGAGGTTTTATCGACCGATAGGTAATGAAGAAATTCTGCCCGCAATAGCGGGGGAG
The DNA here is from genome assembly GCA_964576925.1 of uncultured Ignavibacteria bacterium. Taxonomy (GTDB): domain Bacteria; phylum Zixibacteria; class MSB-5A5; order CAIYYT01; family CAIYYT01; genus JADJGC01. The sequence goes on from CAZNWJ010000003.1 coordinate 59,561, forward strand.
ACATTACGAATCCATTCCGGTTAAGTCCCGATCAACTTTTCAGTTGCATTGAAGATCAACGCCGGTATACTCGACAATTCGAGATAGGTCGATAGAACTGATGACGCTTGTTCGCCCAGCCATATTCCTCATCGTCTGCGCTGCAGTTTTCTATTCCAGTCAAATCCAAGCCAGGGACGCCGCGGCTTCGGTTCTTGGCGCCAGCAGAGAGCGTCTGGGGCTGCGCGTAGTAGCCGACGCAGCGACACCGCTCACGCAATCAAACTCGACTATTGAGGTTGGGGCGGAGCGCATCTCTGTTCCGATTTCCGACAGCCTGAGCCGGGACGCGTTCGTTGTCTTCTTCTATTGCCCGAACGGTAACAAACCGCAAATCACAAGTTCGCAAGTCCAAGCCGGATCGAAGCTAACGACGGGGGCTGTGGCGGCTGGAGCCGATGGTCTTGAACTTATCACTGTGACTGAGCCCGTGCGAATTCGCGGGCGCTGGCTGAGCAAGCTGATCATCGCGGCCGAGATCAGGCAGGCCGACGGCTGGCATGATTTGGCGAGCGCTGATCTGCAACTGGCATTTACGGGTGAGCCGGAGGGGTACTTGTCGACAACAAGGGGCCCGCTGGATGACATCATTGACGATCTGGCAGTCAACGCCGAGGAAGCGGCACGGTGGTGGGGAAAATCAAGCGCTGCTCCCGCGGCAGTCGTTTACAATCCGTTTGCGCAGTCAGCGAATTGGGTACGCATCGCGATCGTCGAGGACGGCATCTACCGGCTTACGCGGAATGATCTGTCGAGCGCCGGTGTCAATGTCGGCAGCCTCGATCCGCGGACGTTGCGGATGTTCCATTCCGGCGGCAAGCCGTTGCCGAAAGCTGCAGGGGATGCGCGCGATTCGCTGGTCGAAATCGCGATAACCATTCCGGGGGAAGAGGACGGCAGTTTCGACGCCGCAGACGCGATTTTGTTTTTTGCACAGGGCGGGGACTTCTGGTCGACGGGCTCGAGTACGCAGTACGTGCATCATCCCTACAGCGACCGCAATGTTTACTACCTCGCGATCGGCGGGGATTTTCCGGAAGCGGCCAAACGCATGGAAACTATCAGCGGGCAATTGCCAAGTGTGGTCGACACCGTGACGCGCTACAATGACTACCTGCATTTTGAAGAAGAAGCGCAGTTGGCGAGTTTCTCCGGAGATATCTTCGATTACTACAATTGGTATTGGGGACTGGCGGGCGACATTTCGCTGTTTGTAAATCTGCCGCAACCGGCGTCGCAGTCGGTGAATCGATTTCGCATCGGCACGCGCAGTCCCAATTCGACGAGCCTGCCGGTATTCAACCTGACGGTGAACAATTTCTCCATCGAATTGGACTCTGTGAGTAATGGCGGACTGGTGTCGCACTTCACCAGCAATCGGTTCACGCTGGGGCTGAACCAGATCAATCTCGATTACGTTTTCGGGTCCGGTTATACGGATTATGTGGAGATCGAGCTGGAGCGGACGCTGACCCTGCCGGCGACTGGGCAAATGACGATCTACGGTCGCAGCGACGGCGCGGCACACAGTTACCGGGTCAACGGCACGTTTGAGTCGCCGCTGTTGCTTGACATCTCCGATCGGCGCGCGCAGCGGATCATCAGTCCGGTCGACCAATCCGGTTCCAACCTGTACATTGATTTCGCAGGAAGCGACGAGCAGCAGGCAGTCCTGGCGGTGAGCAATGGCTCCGCGTTCAAGACGCCGTTTGCTATCGTGGCGACGCAAATCGATGATCTACGCGCGAGTACGAATGGCGCGGATTTTATCATCATCGCGCACGACAATTTTTATGCCAGCGCTCAGGAGTACGCGAACTATCGCCAAGAACACGATCAGTTGCGCACGCGGGTGGTGCGGATCTCCGATGTGTATGCGCAGTTCGCCGGGGGGCGGGTGGATCCGATTGCGATCCGCGATTTTCTGCGGCATGCGCATTTCAACTGGAGCGGGGCCAAGCCGTCTTACTGCCTGCTGGTGGGGGATGGAGTTTATGATTTCCGCAATAATCTTGGCACGGGCGGCATCAATTACGTGCCGCCGTACGTTGCCCCGGGCGACGAGACGGTTTCAGACGAGAATTTCGTGTATCTCGACGAACAATTCGATCTCGACTCCGACGATTCGTATGGCGTCGATCGCGGGGTCGACATGGTGATTGCGCGCTGGGCGGTAAAGTCGACGGCGGAATTCCAGGCGATCTTCGACAAGATGAAGAGTTACGACCTCGCCGAGGATGCCGGCAATTGGCGCAATATCCTGACGGTGATCGCGGATGACGAGAATCACCCCGAGTCCGGTTTCCCGGAGATTTTCCATACCGAGGATAGCGAGGAGCTTGCGAGAGAGATAATTCCCGCGTCCTACGTGCTCGACAAGATTTACGGAATCTCGTACCCGTACGGCGCGGCGAGCGAGAAGCCCGAGATGCGCGAGGCGATCATTCGCGCGATCAATGACGGGCGGTTGATTGTCAATTACACCGGCCACGGCAACCCGAATCTCTGGGCCGATGAACGCATCTTCCGGCGCGTACAGGATATCCCCCGCTTAAACAACGCCGACCGCCTGCCGCTGATCTTCAATGCGTCGTGCTCGATCGGATTTTTTGACGACCCGAGTTCGGAAGGGATGGCCGAGGATCTGCTGCGCTATGTCAACGGCGGGGCGGTAGGTACGATCTCTGCGACGCGGCTGGTGTACTCGCGACCCAACTTTGAGTTCAACAAAGCCGGGATGACGCAACTTCTGGGAGACAAGAACTACACGATCGCGGAAGCGGTTTATGTGACCAAGCTATTGCGGCAAGGGATTCCGAGCGTCGGCGACAACGACCGCAAGTATATCTACATTGGTGATCCACTGACACGACTGGCCGTCGCACCGAATGCAATCAACTTTACCGGCCTGAGTCCGGATTCGCTGGTGGCGCTGACCGTGACGGAGTTGGCCGGTCAAATTGAAGACAAAAACGGCGTGAAGCAAAACGACTTCGCCGGAACAGCGACGGTGAGCGTGTTCGACAATCAGCGCACGCGGACGCTCGAAGTTCCGTTCGGCAACACCTCGGTGCCGGTGAGTTACATAGAATACGGCCCCGAGATTTATCGCGGCCGAGTGGCCGTGTCGGCGGGCGAATTTGACCTAAAGTTCGTCGTGCCGAAAGATATCACCTACGGCGGTCGGCAGGCGCGGATTAACGGTTATGCGGCTTCCGCGAGCAGCGGAGCAGCGGGAGTGATCTATCCGATCGCGATCGGAAGCATCAACAAGGATATCGTTGATTCGCTGGGACCGGAGGTCAGCATCTTTTTGGACGAGAAGCCGGCGGGCGGCGGCGTGGCGCGGGTCGGCCAGAACGCCGAGGTGACTGTGAGTTTATTCGACTCGCTGGGAATCAACCTCACCGGCGAGATCGGCCACGCGCTGGAACTGACGATCGACGACCTGCCGGAGTTTGCTTTTGATCTCACCGACAGCTTTGTCTATAATGCCGACAGTTATCAAGAGGGGAGCGCGAAGTTCACGCTGCCCAACCTCACGAACGGCGACCATCGAATGAAGGTCAAGGCGTGGGACTCGGCGAATAATTCGACGCTCAGCGAGGTCGATTTCAGCGTGAATGCTGCAAGCGGGATCGCGATTACGGAAGCGCTGTGTTATCCGAACCCTGTGAAGAGCGACTGCGAGTTCAGCTACGTGCTTTCGGACGATGCCGAGCATGTCATTTTGAAACTTTTCACCTTGTCGGGGCGGGAAATCTGGTCAAAATCAGGACTTCCGACAACTCGTGGAGCGCACCAGGGAATCTACTGGGACGGTCGGGATGCCGACGGCGACCAGCTTGCTAACGGCGTGTACCTGTATCAGTTATCTGCCCGGGCGGCGAGTGTTGCGGCCGAGAATGACGATAATAATAAAGCGGTCGCTACCGGCAAGCTGGTAGTGCTGAAGTAAGAAGATATTTTGGCTTGCGATAGGTTAAGGAGAAACGAATGAGACGACTTTTGCTGATCCTCATAGTGATCGGATTAATCCTGCAACTGGGAGCGACGACGTCGTACGCGCAGATCAGCGACGCAGCCGTGCTCTTCCTGCGCATCGCGCCGAACGCGCGCAGCGCCGGAATGGGCGAGGCGTTTGTGGCGATCGCCGACGACGCCTCCTCGACGCACTGGAATCCGGCGGGCCTGGGCGAGTATCCGTTGGCGCATGCCTGGTATCAGGTTTCGCTCGGCGATGACTCGCGTTTGAAGGAACTGGCCCAGCAGGCGCTTGAAGGCAAGTTGTCTCCGGAGTTTTACGAGCAGGTTCAAACCTGGCAAGTCAAGGGCAACGCGATCAGCCGCATGGTCGGTGAAGAGTGGCGCGAAAGCGAGACGATTGCGGTCGATCCGAATCGCGAGCTGCTGTCTTCACTGTCGCGGCGCCTGATTGCCTCCGACAAGGAGCGCTTCAAACTGGCGGTGCGACGGATTTGTCTGGCCAATACGAGTATCGCGTTTGAGGATATCAATGGAATGCGCACTTCTTTGCTGCGCGCGAGCGGCAAGGAGCACGCCGACCGGATCAATTTGATGACGGAGGAAGTGCTGAAGGTGTGGCAAGACCTACGCTTCAATCTCGAAGCGTTCAATAATCTGAAGCAGCGCGCGAACGACGCGGCTGCCGATGCCCGGGTTACCGCCGACGAGCTCGGCGAGCTTGAGGGCCTGGCGACGGCGTGCGCGACCGAAGCGCGGCCGGCGGAGATACAAGTTCCGTATTCGGTGCTGTTGAGCGCCTGGCGCGGCTGGGACGTGCCGTGGGAGCGGCAAATCCAGAAGATCGCCGTGATGGAGAACGGCGTGCCCAACGACAACTATACGCATTTCGATATCTGGGCGTTGACCAACGAAGGTTTGATGCGCTACAACGGCAGCGAATGGGTGAAGGGCGATTACATCCAGCCTCGCCGCGGCGACAACCTGAAGGACATCGTGGCGCGAGCGATCGGGACCGCGAAGGATGAAGCAGTACTACCGCGACTGGAGCAGGTAGCGCGTGCAAACAATCGCTTGCCGCTGGAACGATTGCTGGAAATGCGCGCGGCGATCGAGGCTGCTTTGCCGGAAGATCTGCGCGGGCGCACCGAACTCCTGACCAGCCTGGGCAAACTGGAAGAGAACTGGATGGGGTGCCGGCTGGACAATCTCCGGCTGACGAACTTCGTGGACACCTACAACAAAGCGCTGGCGGATTCGGCGATCACGGAGACCGAGGGCGACCGGCTGTTGTTTGCTCTGGAAAAGTCGTACCGCGATCAGTTGTCGAATGATCTGCAGTTCCCGTTCGGGGCGGTGTTCGACGGCAACATTCTCGATATCGGCGTGGATCACAAGATGCTCTATGTCGGAACGACCACCGGTTTGTACCGCTACAACGGCCGCAGCTGGGAGAAGTTTTCGACGGGCGGCGACTCGACGGCAGTGTGGACGATCGAGGTTTACAAGCGCGGAAATATCTGGATCGGTACCGATAAGGACGTACGGGCGCTGCGCGATGGCAAGTGGACCACCTTTGGCGTCGCCGAGGGTGTAACCGCCGGGCCGATCAAGCACATCTATGTCAAAAACGAGCGTCAGGCCTGGGCGGCGACCGACGACGACTTGTTCGGATTTGACGGCACGAGCTGGTCGAATCAGGTGACCTACACGACATCGGTCAACGACTCGGCGCACACGATCATGTCGAAATTCTACGGCGCGACGGACGCGCTCCGCACCGAAGTCGAAGCGGCGCGACTGCAGGCCGCGAATCCCGAATTCTATGCAACGCCCAAGGCAGGCGTGGCGCTGAAGCTCTCACACAAGCCGGTTTTCGAGGGCAAGATCACGGCCCTGGAAATGCTCAACAACGATCTGTGGGTCGGGACGGAATTAGGACTGAAGAAGTTCGACGGCCGGTCGTGGACAAGCTACGGCTACAAGGCGATCAAGGTCGAGAAGGCGATGAGCATCGAGGAACTCGCCCAGGAATACCTGAAGACAACCGACCCGGACAAGGTCAACAGCTTCGTCGGGATCCTGAAGCAGAAGAATATCCTCCAGACGGGCAACCTGCAGCTGGGGCGCGTCGTGTATGTCTACGCCAATCCGGCGGGCAGCACGATCAATTCGCTCCACGCGCACGGCGGCAAGATCTATGTCGGCTCGATTTACGGGACGTTTACGCACGATGACGGCCGCTGGGAGCGCTATTATCACGAGAATCTGCAGCAGGCCAACACGCGCTCGATCGCCGGCGCGGGCGGGGAAATGTGGTTTGCCACGGCAGACCGCATCGTGGTCTTCGCCCAGGGCAAAACGGAGCTAACCTTCACGCACGCGAACTGGCTCCCGGAACTGGCGAGCGATCTTTACTACGAATTTCTCTCTTACGTGCAGCCGATCGGTACGCTCGGCACGGTCGGAGGGAACGTGACATTCCTGTCGTACGGGACGATCCCGGTGACGGGAGAATCGTCTTCGGACATCACCGGCGAGATCAACCCGTTTGACGTGGCGCTGACGTTATCCTACGGCACGAGAGCCTCGAAATCGCTGGCGGTAGGATTGTCGGCGAAGATTATCTACAGCCGGCTGTCGGTGCAGGGGGCCGGTCGTGAAGTCGGTGAAGGGTCGGGGACGTCGTTTGCGGTTGAGGGCGGCATGCTCTACACGATTACGCGGCGGCTGCGCTTTGGCGCGGTGCTGACCAACCTCGGCCCGAACATGAGCTACATCGATGCGGCGCAGTCAGACGCCTTGCCGCGCAACCTGGCGATCGGTTTCTCTTACAAATTGCTCGACTCCCCGTACAACCGGCTGACCCTTGTGGGTGAGATCAACAAGCTGCTGGCGACGGTCAACGACGATTTCTCGACGGAGTTCAAAGAAGCGGTGGAAAATGTCGGTCTGGAATACTGGTACGGTTCGCTGTTGGCGCTGCGCGGCGGCTACATTTACGACCAGAAGGGTGAGATCAAGACGCCGACGCTCGGTGTTGGCCTGCAATACAAGGGCCGCTACCGGCTCGACTTCGCCTATATTCCGTCATCAGAAAATCTGCCGCTGGCGAACACGTTGAGAACGTCGCTGACGGTGAAGTTGTAGAGGAAAAAGCCTGACGATGCGAGATGTCCTGAAACTATTGATTGTTGTCCTCCTGCTGAGTTCGACGGCTTCGGCCAACGTACTGACGATCAAGGGCAAAAAGCCCGCAGAGATTTCGCCGCGCGGCTGCATCGGCCACGTTGCTTCGGAGCGGAACCTGCTGGGCTTGCAGCGAACAAGCAAGTTCGCGCTTCCCGATCAGGCTTTGGCGGCCGGAGAGGTGAAGACAATTCGCATACTGGCGATAAAGGCGCAGTTCAAGAAAGAGGTCCCGGACGACATGCGGACCACGGGCGACGGCAACTTTGATTTGCGCACGCGGGAGCAGTTCGAGGCGCAGGAAGGGCATATCATTGATCCGGCGCCGCATAACAACGAGTATTTCCTGGCGCACTTGACGGCGCTGGCGAGCTATTATGAGGTGGTCTCGAACGGCCGGTTGACGTTGACGTTTGATATCTATCCGCTTCAATCGGAGGCGGCCTATGAAGTGGACTCGGCGATGGCCTACTATGGACTGCAACCGCCGGAGTTCGGTTTGACCGAGTTTTATCAAGACGCGTTTGCGGCCGCCGACCGGGATCTAGAGCTGCGTTTCACCGATCCGGTGACGGGCGAACCGAAGTATGATGCCTATATCGTATTTCATCCCGGTTCCGACCAGCAGAACAACTTGCCGAATTTCGGTCAGGAGACGCCGGGAGATTTGTTCACGGGCTACCTGAAGTTGGGCGCGCCGATCTTCGTACAGAATGACTCGGTCGTGATCGTCGACGGCATGGTGATGCCGGAAACAGCGTCGCAGGATGGCCGGGTGACCGCGCTGAATGCAGTGATGGCGCACGAGTTCGGGCACCAGCTGGGACTGGTCGATTTATATGACAGCCGGACGTTCAATACGGCGGTCGGCGACTTTTCGCTGATGGACAATAATGGGTTCGGCGTCAACATCGATTTCGGCGAAACGGTGCCGGTGCTGGTGCAGGGCGTGATGCCGGTGTTTCCGGATGCGTGGTCGCGCGCTTACCTGGGATTTGTCGATGTTGCGACGATCAGTAGCGGAACCAACGTGCGCGTGGAAGCGGCGGAGGTACTGGCTACCGAGACGCAGGTTGTCAAGGTGCCGATCAGCGCGGATGAATATTTCCTGATCGAAAACCGCCGCACCGATATCGACGGTAACGGCACGACCAATCTGCGGGCTGATGAAGCCACCGGCGTGATTCTCTGGCCGGTAACGACCGAAGGCGGGCCGAACAATCGGGAATACGATTTCCTGACGCCGGGATCGGGGATGTTGATCTGGCGGGTTGATGAATTAGTCGCCAGACTCGACTACGATGGCGACGGGTTCAATAATTTTGATGACAACGATCTGCAATGGTTCAATTTTCCGTCCGACCCGCGGCAATGGGACAATCGCCGGCAATTCTTGACCCTGATGGAAGCTGACGGGCTGGTGCAATTCGGACGCGAGTATTTCGCCGGATTCGGGCGGCAAGGCGATTACTTTGAGATCAACGGCAACCGCGAGTTCGGACCGGAAACAAATCCGAGTTCGGCGGCGGCGAACGGAGCGTATACGGGGATCACGATCGGGAACATCTCGGCGGCGCTTCTGAAAATGACCTGCAACATCCGCACCGAAGGCAAGGTCGCGAACTGGCCGAACTATGTTGGCAGGAGAGCCACCCCGCTGCGTGTTTTTGATCTTAACGGCGACGGCGCCGAAGAGATCCTGACAAGCGTTGACAATTACATCCTGGCGTACAAGCTCGACGGCACGCCGCTGTTTACGGGGACGCGGCCGGTGGTCGAGCGGACTGATTACTCCGGAGAGCGCAAGGCTATCGACACGCTGGCGGTGATGCACACGATGGCTGCCGATCGGAATTTCGTGATGCCGCTGGCGATCGGCGATCTCGACGGCGACGGGTTCGCGGAAGTCGTCTCGGGGACGAGCGATTTCTACATTCGCGCGATCGACTCGCGCGTGCTGACGTTCACAAGTGAGGCGCCGCGAAAGTTTGAGACGTTCATCGATGAACCGCTGGCGATCGCGCCGATCATAGCCGACGTCGAGGGCAACAGCGCGGGGAAAGAGATTCTGGTGTATACAATGACAAACCGGCGGATCGTGATTGCGGCGAACGGGACGGTACTTTCGAATTCTGAAGCAGCCTGGCCGTTTCGCGTACTGACCGATTCATTGCACCGGTTTGAAATCATTTCGCCGGTGGGCGGGATGCGTGCAAGTGCAGCGGCGGTTGATCTGCGCGGCGCCGCAGCGGCGGATTTTGACCGCAACGGAAGTTTCGAGAGCGTAGAAGTCTATCTCGATGGCACGCTTAGGATTAACTATGCCGGCAATCCGCTGACGGTCGACGTGGGCGGTTCCGTGTTTTCGGAGATTTCCCTGGGTGACATCGACAATGACGGCAATATCGACATCCTTTTTGGGGGCGATAATGTCGTTTATGCGTACAATTACAACGGAACTTCGGTAGACAATTTTCCGCTGACGGTTAACGCCGCCAACCCGGTGGGCCCGATCCGTTCGGCGCCGGCGCTGGTCGATCTGGACGGCGACGGCGTGATGGAGATCTTCGTGGGAACGCGAACCGGCGAAGTTGCGGCGCTTGACCTGCAAGGGAGACGATTGGCGAATTTTCCGCGTTCCGCCGGTGGAACGATTGAGTTTCCGCTAGCGGTCGCCAAGAATGCGAATGCGGGGGCCGTGCTGGCGATGACGCGCGAGGGCGAAATCAGTGCCTTCAGCCTGAGCCGGCCGCGCGACACCGACTGGAACGCCATCTATGGGGGGACCTACAATCTCGGCAGCTATGTTCGAAGCCTTCCGGCAGTTGCGACACCGGGCGAGGCGATCGGTTATCTCTATAATTATCCCAATCCGGCGAGTGTCGCGACGACGCTACGCTTCACCCTGCGCGAAAGCGGCACGGTGAATTTCAAGTGGTACAACACCGCAGGCGATTTGGTGATGGAATCGTCGGCCGAAGGCCTGGCCGGTGTTGACAACGAGCTGGATGTGGATACTTCGCGGTTGGCATCTGGTGTGTACTTCTGCCAACTGGAGACAAGTTCGGGCGAGCGCAAGCATTGCTCGATTGCGATTGTGAAATAATGTATCTCTTGGAGGATAAGTTGATGACAAAAACCTTCACCGCTGTGCTGGTCCTCGTTCTCGCGGCGTCGCTGGCCGCTGAGACAGGCGCGCGACTGACGACCGGGGAGATAGGTTTGGCACAGGTCGAGCAGGATCTCAAGAGCTACCAGCGGATGCGGCATTTGACCGACTTCGAACTGGCCGCCGCGGGATTTGAAGATTTCCCCATGACCTCGGACATTTTTGACATTGACTATAAGTCGCCGGGCAAAGGGTTTCTCTACTCGCTCTCGATTCCGGGCACCGGGCAATTGTACACCGGATCCAGGACGAAGGCGTTTATGTTCATGGGCATCGAAGCGTTGGCCTGGACTGGATACTATCTCTACCACAAGAAGGGTGTTGACCAGGAAGACGACAACAAGCTGTATGCCAGCCAATATTGGGACCCGGAGCGCTATCACAACTACCTGGTCGAGGTACACGGAATAACGGACGACGAGCAGGAGTCGGAGATCCTGGAAGGGACATTTACGCATCACCTGCCAGATACGAAGACGCAGCAGTACTATGAGATGATCGGCAAGTACGAGCAGTTCAACTACGGTTGGATCGACACCGATTACCGCACCGGCGATTCCACATCTTCGTACCGCGAGAAGTATTTGGTCGATCGCGACAAGGCTAACACGCATTTTGACCGCGCCAAGTTGGGGGCGATCGTGTCGATCGCCAACCACCTATTGTCGGCGTTCGACGCTGCGCTTTCGGCGCGCCGTTACAATCGGCAGCAGGATAGTTTCAGCGAGTATTCGCTGAAGGCTCGACTCGCGAAGTACGAAGGCGAGCAAATCCCGAAACTGGTGTTCACCTACAAGTTCTAAGCATGATCAGACAACTCGGCATATTCGCAATCGTCCTCGGTCTGGCGGCCGGCGCGCACGCTGAGATCTCGCTGGAACCCTCGGCGCTGGCCCTATCGCCGCAGTCCACGATTCAGTTCCAGGTGGAGCAAGGCGGCGGATTCAGCGAGGTGAAGCAGGAAGCGGAGAAGATTCGCAAGAAGCCGTGGCAGGCGTTTCTGATGTCGCTGGTGGTACCGGGCACAGGAGAGCTGTATGCCGGGGCAGTCGTCAAGTCGCGCATCTTCATGGCCGCGGAGGTTGGTGGATTGGCGAGTTTGATTTCGTTCAAGCATCTCGGCAAGTGGCGGGAGGACGATTATCGCAACTTTGCCGTTCGTGAGGCGGGGGCAGACGTCGAGGGCAAGGACGACCGGTTCTTTGATGTCCTTGGCTTCTATTCCTCGCGCGAGGAATACAACAAGGTTGGCGGAGCCTTTGACCCGGCGCGGGAGTATTATCCCGATACCGAGGCCTACTTCTGGCGTTGGAGTTCGGCGGACGCGCGCAATCGCTACCGCGACTTGAAGAACGACAGCAAGTCGTTTTATCGAAATGCGGACTTTGCGCTCGGTTTCTTGATTGCCAATCATGTATTATCGGCCGTGGATGCTTACTGGAGCGTGAAGCGACACAATCGCGGTATCGAATCGGGATTTTCCGGAATCGAGTTGGAGCCGCGCGAAGACGGCTGGCAGATCACGCTGCACGGGAGGTTTTAGATTCGTGCGCTGTGTCGCTCGAATCCTGGCAGGGGCAACTCTCAGCATCATAATATTCGTTATCCTGGGATGCGCAGCACGTCCGGTGCCGAGTCCGCAGTTGGCGCCTGCTTCGCTGACATTGCGGCAGGTCGGTGTCATTGAAGGAACGTTCGGGACAAAGCCGCTGGCCGCGCCGATTGCGCTGGCGTTCGATATCAGCAACAACCTCTATATCCTTGATAAGGGCAACAATCGGCTGGTGAAACTCAACGCCGATTTTTCGTTTGCCCTGGAAAATGGCGGCTACGGGCTGGGAATCAACGGGCTGAACAACCCGGTGTCGCTGGCGACGGACGGCGGGGTTGTTTTCTACGTTCTCGACCAGGGCAACCACCGGATCGTGCGCAGCGACTACAACCTGGTCTTCTCGGATGAAGTGCGCTTCAATTTTGCGCCGGAACTGCAGGAACTGGGTAAGGTCGCGGCGCTGGCGTGTTCGCGATTTGGGCAAATGTACGTGCTCGACCCGGACAATCTGAAGGTGGTCGTGCTGGACAAAGACTACGCGCGGCAGCAGGAGCTGTTTCCGGCGGGCGGTTTCGGCCGCTGTGAAGCGATCAGCGTCGGCGTTGAAGGCGATGTGTTTGTCTACGACAGCGAGCGGCGAGCGATATATGTTTTTGACAGTTTCGGCAACCTCGCCGATGATATTGACCTGCCTGAATCTGGCCGCCTCGGGGGTTTTACACTCACCGCCGACCACATTGTCGCGACTGATGCGCAGCGCAATGAGCTGGTTGTCTTCGATCGTGAAGGCAACACGATTGCCGCGACTGGAAGCCTGGGGTCAAGCCCGCTGCAGTTTTCAGCGCCGGCGGGGGTCGCCATCCGGAGCGACGGCCGGATCTTTGTTTGTGACAGCGGCAATAATCGTATCGTGATGTATGAGATTGCGGCAGCCTTGCCGTGATCCTCGAAGGGTGCTGCGGCGCGCCATCGGCGGCATCCTGTTCTTGTTACCATTCCTCCTTCACTCAAGTACGTGTAACGCCGGTTTTCTGATCGAGCGCGAGTTGCGCGCGGCAGACGGGCCGTGCTATCTGATCGTTCCAGCGGTTGACTCTCTTGCGGGAATCACCGGGTGCGACGGTCGCGCGTTACGCAGTGGCGAGGAGTTCGAATTGCGGGGTGATACAGTTTGCCTCAAGGTTGACCCCGATGCATGTGAGCGCTATACGCTGATCCTCCACCGCGATTATCCGCTGCTGAGGCGGACATTCTCATTGCGACCGTATGCAACCGCGGGCGACCGACCGCTCGCGGGAGAGCCGCCGGATGTTGAAAAGAAAGAAACGCGCCGGAGTCGTTCGAATCTGCAGATCACAGGCGCAAAGAGCTTCTCGGCGGATCTCTCAGATCGGGGCGGGACGAACCTGTCGCAGGGACTCACGATGACGGTGACAGGCGATTTGGGGAAGGATGTGATGGTGCGCGGGAGTTTCTCTGATCGCGGCTTGCGGGAGACTCGGCTGGTGACAAGGCGGTTCTCGGAACTGGAAAGCATGTACCTGGAAGTGGCGTCGCCAAGACTGCGCAGCGTCTTCGGGAGTTTCACTCTTCTGCGCGATCGTTTTCGATTCATGAGCCTGGAGCGGAAGGTGCAGGGGTTACAAGTGGCGTATTCCGGTCGGCAGTCCTTGACAGAGGTTGCCGCGGCAGTGCCGCAGGGGAGATTCGGTAGTCACGAATTCGCAACCGAGGATGGCAACTACGGGCCTTATCGCTTGCGGGGAGAAAACGGCGAGGTTGGCATCGCCGTTGTCGAGAACTCCGATCAGGTTTGGTTGAACGGGGTCAAGTTATCGCGCGGACGCGACCAGGATTACTATATCGATTATTTGCAGGGTGAGTTGTTCTTTACCGGCAGGCGCATAATCGACAACGGCGATCGCGTGCGGGTTGAGTATGATTTCCAGAAACTGGAGTACCGCAAGACGCTCCTGACAGGAGCGGCGGTTGTTCAGAGCAGCGACTCCAGCCGCAGCATCGCCATCGGGTATACCGGTCAGCTCAGCGCGCGCAATGATCCAGAGGACTTCGTGCTTTCCGACAGCGACCTTTCCGTCCTATCTGCGGCAGGAGACGATCAGGAGGCCGCGGCTGTATCGGGGGCGAACTTGGTCGGAGCAGGATTGGGGGATTACCAGGTCGAGAGTGACAGCAGCGGAGTTCGCTACGTGTACGTCGGCGAAGGAAACGGCGACTACCGTGTGGTTTTCAGCGAAGTCGAGGTGGGGGACTACAGCTATCTCGGAGGCGGTCGCTATCAATATGTCGGGAGTGGCCTGGGTCGATTTCTGCCGGTACGGCGACTGGCATTGCCCGAATCGGCACAGCTTGCCGCAGTGAAGTCGGAGGCAAACCTGGGTCGCGCCGTGAAGATCGCCGGCGAGTTGGCTTACTCCAACTACGATCGCAACAGGTTTTCTTCACGCGATGATGCAGACAACTCGCAGATTGCCGCTTTTGCCGCGTTGCGAGGCGGGTTGCCGGGATCGACGCACAGCGCGGGCCTTACCGCCGAGTACCTGCCGGCCCAATTCTACCGACTCAGTCGGCTTGATGACGTTGACGCAGCCTACCTGTGGCAACGCCGGTTCAGATTGCCGAAGGACCGGCGACGTCTTGATGGCTATTACGAGGTTGCCGCAGATTCCGGACTCAAAGCGCAACTAAGCGGAGGGATCACGCGCGAAGGCAGCGAGTTTCGTGCGGAAAATGCGGGTCTGGAGAGTCGAGCGCAAATCGGCGCATCAACAGATCTGAGATTGAGCGCGGATTGGGCTCGGTCGAATGAAGCCGGGATCGAGCGCCGCCTCTTCAGATTGCAGCCGAATGTGAGTCAGCGATTCGGGGCTCTTGCACTCGAGGGAGGCGGGGAATACGACCAATTGAGAACGGACGGGGGAACTGCGCCGGCCGGTACATCGAGCAAGCGTGAGTTGGTGCTGGGTGCGGGCTACCAAGGCGTCAAAGCGAGCGTCCGCCTGCGAGAAAACTGGGAAAACCAGGCGAGTTGGAGGCTTGTGGATTCCAAGCGCAGCGCAGTGTTCCAGATCGTTCGCACGCTCGGGATAGGGCGCAAGATCTCAGCGACGGCGACGGCTAATCGGTTTCGCAATGCCGTGGGCCGGGACGATTACCAAACCGGTGTCGTAGACTTGCTGGCGCCGCGCATTCTCCGGGCAATCGACCTGACCGCCAACTACCGGTTGAATCGCCGCGGTGTCTCGCAGACGAATGAGACCTATATCAAGGTGGATGCAGGAGAAGGCGATTACGTGTTGATCGATTCGGTCTATGTCGCGCAGAGTCGGGGCGACTATATTCGGGTAACCGAAAATGTCGGGGCCTCACTGCAAAGCAGCGACGGCGAGAAGCGAATCTCGATCGAGGGTCGTTTGGAAGATATCTGGCGAATTCCCCCCACGAGTGGAATCACGGTGCGCTATGAAGTCAATCTGCGCGAAATCGGCGCGGCGCTGGACCGCGCGCCGTGGGAATGGCTGGCGCCACAGAAGAGATTATACTCGACGACCGCGCGCTTCGCGGAACGGGATGATGTTTATCGCGTGCAGCGATATGACCGCGCGTTGCGCTTACGGACCGAAGTCGAGTATCGGCGGACGAGCGACGACAACCTGCTGGATATCACTTATCCAAGCCGCCGTCGTGGCGAGGAATTCAAGCTTGGTATCAATCAGGGACTGAGAACTCGCGACGTAGTGACCGCGAGCGTCGGCGGACGCAACCGCAGTTGGCGGGAGCCGAATCGGTTGAACTTGTTTCTGCGCGAGCGCAAGCTGGAACTGGGGGGGGTGCGCTACGAGGGTATCTTTGAGTTCGCTCTGAACGGCAGTTGTGCAAGGGAGCGGTCCGATTCGCTGGGGCTGGAGAGCGTTTCGATCAAGGTGAGTCCGGGGATCAATTGCAATCTGGGAAGCAAAGGGCGACTTGAGTTTGCGAGTTTCGTGCTTTCGATTAGTGAATCATTCAACCGGCCGATCCTGCTGCAAATGGCGGAGGGATTTCCCGTCGGCACGCATGCGGGAGGAAGGTTGCGCGTGGAACTGAATCTCACACGAAGTTTCGTGTTTAAGGTATTGGCCAACTGTGAAATTCGCGAGGGTGAGGCTGACCGGTACTTTCTGCGGAGCGAGTTGATCTCGAAGTTCGAATGATGATGCGTTTACTTGCGATATTGGTGCTTATGTGGAGCGGAAGCGCGGCAGGGATTCGCTTCGAAGGTGCAAGGCACTTCAAGACGGCTGAACTTGAAAGAGTAGCCGCACGGGCGCAGTCGCTGGAGGAACTTACCCAAGCGCTCGCCCTGGGATATATCGAAGCGGGATTCCTGGAGGCATCGATCAGGCTCAAGATTGCGGCGGACACGGTTCTCGTGATTTCCGAGGGCCACAGGTACACGCTGGGGGAAACGGATTTGGCCGGGCTCGACTCGGCGGTCGCTTCGAAGATTAGCCTGTCTACCAAAGAACCGCTGACGACGGTCGCAATAGAACAAATCGGCATCGCAGCGGCGCGAGTCTATGCGGATCAAGGATATCCCTTTGCCAGCGTCCTCTTGCGCGATGTGCGAATCGTCGAAGGCCGCGCACGTCTTGAACTGAGCGTGCTTCCAGGACCGCAGACACCGCTGGGAGAAATTGAATTCTCCGGGCTTTCAGCGACTCGACCAACGACTTTGCTGCGGCGGGTCGATCTTCGTCCGGATTCACTCTACCGGGAAGACGAGATTGCGCGCGCGCAGCAAGCGCTCGACAAGCTTGATTTCATTGTGATGCAGCCGCCGGCCACGGTGCGGCACGATGTCGCGCGAAATCGGGCCGACGTGGAGTTCGCGGTCAGGGAAAAGAGGGTCATAGAGATCGAAGGTGTCGCGACACTTGATCCGGATAACTCCGTGGCGGGGCAGTTGCGGTTGGGAGTGGTCAACGCACTCGGCTATGGTGAGCGCGTCTCGTGGGATTGGGAACGCCGCGACGAATCCTCGCGCGCGCTGGCGATCAAAGCGTTTGTGCCATACGTGGGCGGGTCGGCATTCGATGTTGGAGCGACGGCGCGTCAAAGCGATCGTGATTCGAGTTTCATCAGCGCACGGCTCGGCGCGGCCATTGCGTATCATGTAAATCTTGATTGGCTGGTGGGGAGCGAATTCTCGTGGCAGAAGATTACGCCGGAAGAAGGCCGGAGGTCGCCCTCGGCACGGATTGTTGAAGCCGCGCTGAGCACGACCTTCGACAGCCGCAGCTCCGTTGATCCGGGAGTACCGGGAGTGCGGCTGGCGAGCGAGTTTGCGACCTCGTACCGCAAATCGTTTGCTTCGGGACAGCCGGTAGAGACGGGCTATACCAAGCGGTTCAAGCTTGACGGAACCGGTTGGCTCAAGTTGGGCCGATCGTGGGTGATCAGTCAAAGGCTGTTGGCGTTTGAGGTGCGGTCGGATTTTGACCCGCTGCCGAGCGAGCAGATGATTGAGATCGGGGGCGTTGGGTCGCTGCGCGGATACCGGGAGCGATCGTTCCTGGCGCAAGAAGGGATCGTGGGCAACAGCGAGTTGCAGTATCTCGTTTCAAACGAGGTGATACTGCGGACATTCAGCGATAATGGCCTTCTCAAAACGCGAACCGGCGAACTGCACTTGAGCGGTTTCGGCGCGGGTGCCTCGCTGAAGACATCGCTCGGTTGGTTTCGGCTGGATTTGACGTTGGGCGAGTCCAAACAACTTGATAAACTGCTTGTCCATTTTGGTTTTGACTCTCTGTTATGAAGAAGGCTGCAGCTGGAATCAAGTTAATCCGGCCCGTTAACGGGATGGTCGCGGCGCTGTCGCTGGTTGCGGCGCAGGCAGTTGCATTCGGCACCCTTGAATTGCCTCGCGAAGCCGCCTTGTCGGTGTTCTTCCTGGTGTCTTTCGGCTATGCGATCAACGACATCTTTGATATGCGGACGGACGCGATCAATCGGCCGGGACGCGCGTTGCCGTCCGGGGTCATCTCGCGCAACGAGGCCTGGATGATTACGTTGGTCATGCTGGCAGCGGGATTCGTGGCTGCAATCCCGGGCGGGTGGATTCTCACGCTCTACTACCTAATTGTTGCCGCCTGCTTGTTCGGTTATGCGACGGGAGTATCGGGAGTATTGGCGGTTGCGAATGTGCTGGTGGCGTTGTTGTGTTCATCGGTGTTTGCGTTGATCGCGGTGATCGGCAACGGGCAGGACCCGGGTTGGTCTTCGGTGGCGGCAGCCACGGTGCTGACGTTTCTATACAATCTGGTACGGGAGATCATCAAGGATATTCAAGACGTTCCAGGAGATCGCGCGGCGGGCCGCGATACGCTGGCGATTCGTTTCGGCGCAACGCGGGCAAGGTTAATCGCGGCGATCTGCGCGTTTGCCATGATCGTGATCAGCTACTCCGGATGGGCAGAAGTCTTGCGGTCGGAGGCGTATCTTTGGATTGTCAGCTTCGGAGTGAATTTGCCTTTAGCCGTCATCTTTGTTATCTACTTCCGCACCGAGGCGATTGCGGGTGCGGCGCGCGTGTCGTTGGTACTGAAAGTACTGATGTTGCCGGCGCTGGCGGCCCTGATACTCGGCAGTGTTAAATAATGTTAAGGCCGGAAACGCAGCGAGAGAACGGCGTATGATTTCAGATATGAAGTGGCTGGGGATTTGTTCGTTTGTGTTGGTGTTGTTCTCGGGCTTGGCAGGCGCCCGGGCGGAAGTCGGTTTCCAGGCGCGCGTCGACAGGACCGAGGCGGCATATGAGGAAGAGATCCAACTGACGCTGGAGGTCAATGTTGACGATCCGGCGATCAAGACGACGCCGTTGCCGCCGCCGGAGATGATTGCCTTTCGCATCGGCGGCTCGGGTAGCAGCGTGGAGCGGGCGGGTGAGCGCATTGTGAGAAAGTATACCTATGTGCTGCGGCCGGCGCGTAGCGGCGAGTTGACAATTCCGGCCTTTCAGGTGGAGTTTGTCGGAAGCGCCACGACCGATACGCTACGCTCGGAGCCGATCGTGATCCAGGTCGCGCAGCCGAAGCCGGTCAAAAAGCCGAGCGGCAGTACCGGAATGCTCTATGGAGGGATCGCCGTTGGAGCCGCAATCTTGGCGGCGTTGGGTTATGCGCTGCGACGGAAGCAGAGAAATGTGGAGCCTGACGCCCCGGACTGGCGAATACAGGCGCAGGCGGAGTTTGAGGGGATTGCAAAGCTGGCCGACCGCGAGGATTTCGGTCCGTTTTCGGCTGAGGCGAGCAAGTTCGTCATTCGCCTGCTGGAGAATGAGCACGAAGCCAAGTTAAGCGGGTATACTTTCGCCGACGTGCTGCGCTGGATGGAAGAACGGGCTGTTGACAGTGAACTGCGGGCGGCGGTGCGCGACCTTTTTGCGTATTGCGAGGAGGTCAAGTTCGGCACCGGGAAACCTGACGTTACGAAAGGCCGCGCGGCCGCAGCGACAGCGCAAAAAATCGTGGAACTGCTCACGAAAACAGGTCGTACAACTTGATCGAATTGACTGGACGCAACTAAGTACTTGGGAGATAAAGCGGTGGATCAAGACATCAAACAGATTCAAGCAGACGTCGAGCGCAATTATGAGTTTGTGCTGCGGCTGAAAGCAGAAGTAGGACGGGTCATTGTCGGGCAGGAATACCTGGTTGACCGGATGATCATGGCGCTGCTCGCGGACGGGCATATTCTGGTCGAGGGCGTTCCGGGTTTGGCAAAGACACTGGCGATCAAGACGCTGTGCCAGGCGATATCCGCGAATTTCCAGCGCCTGCAGTTTACGCCGGATCTGCTGCCGGCGGATTTGATCGGAACGATGATCTATTCGCAGGCCGATGGGAAATTCTCGGTAAAGAAGGGACCGATCTTTGCGAACATGATCCTGGCGGACGAAATCAACCGCGCACCGGCAAAGGTGCAGTCGGCGCTGCTGGAAGCGATGCAGGAACGGCAGGTGACGATTGCGGACACGACGCATCCGCTGCCGAAGCCTTTCCTGGTCATGGCGACGCAGAACCCGATTGAGCAGGAGGGGACATACCCGCTTCCGGAAGCCCAGGTTGACCGCTTCATGTTCAAGCTCAGGGTCACCTATCCTTCGAAGGCCGAGGAGTTGGAGATTCTCAACCGGATGACGGTGGGGGCTAGCTATGCGGCGAACGCCGTGATCTCGCCGCAGGATATAATCGCGGCGCGCGCCGTGATGGACCGGATCTACGTTGATGACAAGGTCAAAGAATATATCGTGAACATCGTCTTCGCGACGCGCAATCCAGAGGCTTACAATCTCAACCTGAAGGGGCTGATCGACTATGGCGCCTCACCACGCGCGACGATCAACCTGACGCTGGCCTCCAAGGCTCATGCGTTCATGCGCGGCCGCGGCTACATCACGCCGGACGACGTCAAGACGATCGGCATGGATGTGCTGCGCCACCGCGTGATTCTCACCTATGAAGCGGAAGCCGAAGAAGTGGACTCTGAGGCGATCGTGACAAAGATCTTCAACGAGGTTGAGGTACCGTAAGCGTGCTACCGTCCGAGATTCTCAAGAAAATTCGCAGGATCGAAATCACGACGCGGCGCATGGTCAACGACGTGTTCGCCGGGGAGTACCATTCGACGTTCCGCGGCCAGGGGATGGAGTTCGAGGAGGTGCGCGAATACCAGGCGGGGGATGACGTGCGCCTGATTGACTGGAACGTGACGGCGCGCACGGGAGTGCCGTTTATCAAAAAATACCGCGAAGAGCGCGAGATGTCGGTAATGCTGCTGGTGGACGCGTCATCCTCGGGTCAGTTCGGGACGCGCGGACAGCGTAAGGACGAGATGGCGGCGGAGATTTGCGGTCTGCTGGCGTTTTCGGCGATCCGCAACAACGACAAGGTGGGGATGATCATTTTCACCGACGAGGTCGAGAAATTCATCGCGCCGCGCAAGGGACGGGGGCATGTGCTGCGCCTGATCCGCGAAATCCTCTATTTCAAGCCGGTGGGCAAATCGACCAATATCGGCAAGGCGCTGGAGTACTTGAACCGCGTCATCAAGCGCAAGTCGGTGGTGTTCCTGGTCAGCGATTTTCTTAGTTCCGGTTACGCCAGCGACCTGATTATCGCCAATCGCAAGCATGACGTGGTGGCGATCAAGATCAGCGACGAGCGCGAAGCGCAGATGGACAATTTTGGCTTGATCGATTTTGAGGACGCCGAAACGGGCGAGATTATCACGATCGATACCTCCGACGGTGCGTTTCGCCGGCGCTTTGGACTGCAGGCAGCGGAACTTTCGGTAGAATTGGAAAAAGCGTTTCGGCGCATGAGCATCGACTTTGTGCAGCTCACGACGGGGCATGACTACTTCATTCCCTTGACCAAGTTCTTCAAGATGCGCGAGCGGAGGTTCCGGTAGGTGTGAGTTGGTTTAGGGAACATCGCGCCCTTGTCGTCATCCTGGCGCTGCAGGCGGTGCTGTCGCTAGCGTTTGTATACTTGCGAGTCGTGGATGCCGACGAGGGGTTTTATCTGGCGGCGGCACAGCGGGTTGCAGACGGATTGACACCGCACGTAGATTTCTTCTATCCCCAAGGGCCTCTGTTTCCGACGATGTTCTCCCTGCTGAGCGGTTGGGGATTGGATTCGTTGATTGTGCTGCGGTTACTGGCGGCACTGTGCGGTATAGTGTTGACCTACATAGTTTATCGGTTCGTCCTCGGAAGCACAAATGACAAGAGCGCGGCGGCCGTAGCGGCATTCCTTGTGGCGCTGGGCGGGTTGTCGTTGACGTGGCACAGCGTGTTCAAGCCGTATGCGCTGACAGATCTGTTGATTGTTACCGGATTCGCGCTGACCTTCGCCAATCGAGGAGGCGAACAGAGCGCACTGCGGTCAGCGTTTGGGGCGATGTTCTTCCTGGCTTTCGCTGCGAATCTGCGCTCGGTGCTCCTGGTGTTGCTGCCGATAGCGGCATATTTCGTTTTCAAGTCGGACAAGAGCGCGACAGAATCAAAACTCAGACTATTCGCTGCGATGGCGGTTGGATTGCTCTTGCCTTCGTTGCCGGCGTTGTACCTGGCGATTACGGCTCCCGGAGAGTTCTTCTTCAATAATCTTGGATTTCACCTGATGCGCGAGCCGATCGAGCCGCTTTCGGCGCTGATACTGCACAAAGTCGTGAACTTCGGCAAGTTCCTGGTGTTGCCGCAGACGATCCTCTTGCTGGGCGCGGCGGCGGCCTCGTGGTTCTTGATCCGGGCCAAGCTGGCGGAACGTCCGCGCTGGTTTGGCGTGTCCGCTCTGTTTGCGCTGGCGATCGTGGTCTGCTACCTGGTGCCGACGCCCGTGCACATGCAATACTTTCAGCAGGCGGTGCCGTTCCTGGTGCTGCTGACGATTCCGTGCGCCCAGTTCATCTTGCGGGAAGCGCGATTGCGGCCGATCCTGCGGTCGGCCGGAGTGCTTTATATAGTGGGTCTGGTGCCGTTCGTGGCGCTGTTCATCGTCGCCCCACGCGACGAAAATCTGCGGTTTGAATGGCGGCAACTGAACACGATCGTTGATAAAATTCAGGCCAACTCCCGCGAGCAGGATACGCTTCTGTCAGAGTGGGCCGGGTATGCGGCGCTCTCGAACCGACCGCAGTTGGCGGGATCGGAGCACGTCGGGTTTTACTTTCCCCTGGAATTGAGCGAGTCAGAATACGCAGCGATGCATTTGTTGACGAATACTTCGATTAACGAGGCACTGGCGGCGCAGCGGCCGGAGTTGGTTGTGGTTGATTATCAAGTGTATCCTGAGTGGCGGGAAGTACTGGCGGCGAATTACCATCCGGTCGACAGCAGTGCGCGGACATTTATCTATAAGAAGAATGATGCCAGTCTATAAATCATTGATCATAGTGCTGCTTGCCGCAGCGTTTGCGTTTGCGCAGGAGCGGATTTCGGTCGAATCGACGATTGACAAGCAGTCGGTGACGATCGGCGACGTCGTGCGCTACACGGTGCAGATCAGCGCCGACACGTCTTTGGTGGTTGACTCGCTGGCGGTCGGCGGAAATCTCGGCATGTTCGAGGTAAAGGATTACTCGCCGCGTCAAAGCAAGATTGAGGACGGGATGCGGAAGAGCACCGAGTCGTTTGATATTACGACGTTTACGACCGGCGATTACCAGATCCCGCCGATTACGATTCGTTACCTGACGCCGCAGGGAGAGACGAAGCAAATAAGCACCGATCCCATCGCCATCAAGGTCAACTCATTGCTGAAGGGCGAAGAGGGCGAGGACATCAAGCCGTTGCGCGGTCCGCGGAGTTTCGAAAGCGATTTCCCGTGGTGGTGGTTGGTGATCGGGACGGTGGTGGTTGCGGCGGCGGTGCTTTTCTACATGATGTATCGACGCGCCGGCAGGCCGATCGATTTGGGGCGCGAGGCTGTTGACACGCGCCTGCCATGGGAGATTGCGCTGGACGAGTTGGGTAAACTGAGAAACAGCGATTGGGTCGCGCGGGGGCTCTACAAGGAGTACTACCTGCGCTTGTCGGAGATCTTTCGCAGGTATCTCGAACGTCGGTACGGCATATCGGCGTTGGAGCGCACGACGCACGAAATCATCATGGAGTTTCGCGGGCTCTCGCTCGAGAAACGCGAAGAGGAAGCGATCCGGCACTTTCTCGAGGAGTGCGATCTGGTAAAGTTCGCCAAGTACGACCCGACGAGCGAGGACATTGAACGGCATTTCCAGATGGCGCACGATTTTGTCATGCAGACGCGGTCGCTGCCGTTTTCTTCGGCTCCGCAGGCGGAGGTAACGACCTGATGTTCCAGTTCGCGCATCCGCATTATTTGTGGTTTCTGCTGCTGGTGCCGCTGATCGGCTACCTGATGTTCCGTCGACGCAAGGAAGCGGCGATCAAGTTTTCGGACATCACGCTGCTGCGCAGCGTGCGGCGGTCGAACAAGGCGCGCAACCGGCGCATCCTGACGATCCTGCGGCTGCTGGCGCTGTCGCTATTGGTTATTGCCATGGCGCGGCCGCAGTCGGGGAAGAAGACCACCGAGGTAACGGCAGAAGGCATCGATATCATGCTGGCGCTCGACGTGTCGGGATCGATGAAGGCGGAGGATTTCAAGCCGCAGAATCGATTGACGGTCGCTAAGGAAGTGATCAAGGATTTCATTCGCGGGCGGCAAAACGACCGCGTGGGATTGGTGGTATTTGCGCGGCAGTCGTTTACGCAATGTCCGCTGACGCTGGATTACGGGGTACTGGTTAATTTTGTCGACCAGGTTGATTTTGGCATGGTCGAGGATGGGACGGCGATCGGGATGGGAATCGCCAATGCCGTGAACCGCCTGCGCGACTCGAAGGCGAAGTCGCGAATCATCATTGCACTGACCGACGGCGTCAACAATGCCGGAGAGATTGACCCGTTGACGGCCGCCGAGATCGCCAAGTCGCTCGGCATCAGGATCTATACCATTGGAGCCGGAAAGCCAGGGAAGGCGCTGGTTCCGATCGATGATGCAATTTTCGGCCGCCGCTATGTGCAGATCGACCACGAATTGGATGAGGAGCAGTTGACCAAAGTTGCGGAGTCGACTGGCGGCAAGTATTTCCAGGCGCGGTCGGAGGACATGTTGAAGAACATCTATGAGCAGATTTCGGAGTTGGAAAAGACGAAGTTCAAGGTGAAGGAGTATCTTCAGTTCGATCAGTTTTTCCCTTATGTATTGATGATTGCCGGCGGACTGTTATTGCTTGAATTATTGATGCGGGAGACGATTTTCCGCAGACTTCCGTAGCAACAACTCGGCGGTTAACGAGTATAACTGGTTAGAATAGAAAAGCTTATGAGATTTGCAGCCCCGGAATATTTCTATTTGTTGTTTGCCGTTGCGGCGTTGGCGGTGTTTTTCATCTGGAGTGCCCGCAAGAAGAAGCGCTTGCTGGAGTCGTTTGCCGATCGCGGGCTTCTTGGCAACCTGGTGCAGAATTTCTCGCCGCGGCGCCGGCGCTACAAAATCGTATTCCTGTTCATCGGACTGATCTTGCTGGTGATTTGCCTGGCGCGACCGCAGTTCGGAACGCATATGGAAGTGCTGAAGCGCGAAGGGCAGGACGTGATGATCGTCGTTGATTGTTCCGCTTCGATGCTGGCAGAGGACATGAAACCAAATCGCCTGGAGCGCGCCAAGCAGGAAGTGCGCGGGCTCATCTCGCGACTCCAGGGTGACCGGGTGGGACTAACGGCGTTTGCGGGCGGGGCGTTTGTCCAGTGCCCGTTGACGCTCGACTACTCGGCGGCGGAGTTGTTTGTCGATGTGTTGAGCACAGACTTGATTCCCTATCCCGGAACGAATCTGGCCGAGGCGATTATAACGGCGAGTTCAGGATTTGTGGCGAAGGAACGCAAGAACAAGGTGATGATTGTTATCACGGACGGGGAGGATTTCGGCGAAGACCTGTCCGCGGCGATCAACGAAGTCAAGTTGACGGGCGTGCGTATCTACACGATCGGCATCGGGCGCCCGGAAGGGGAACCGATACCGATCAGGAATGCGCGTGGCGAGATGGTCGGCTACAAGAAAGATGAGACGGGCGAGTTGGTGATGACGCGGCTGGACGAGCGGACACTGCAACAGGTGGCGGCGGAAACGGACGGGCGCTATTATCATGCGGCGCAGGGCGAGATTGCGCTGGATGAAATCTATGCCGAGATTTCGAGCATGCAGAAAAAGGAGTTGCACGATATCCTGATGACGCAGTACGAAGACCGGTTCCAATACGTATTACCGGCAGCGATCGTGTTGTTGGCGGCCGAGTCGTTGCTTTCGGAGAGACGGCGGAGAAAGAACAACGGAGGTGATCGAAATGCCGTGGCGTAATCTATTTTTGGCGGCAATCGTCCTGATTGGGACAACGGCGGCGCTGGCCGATTATCGCAAGTTGATCAAGCAGGGGAACGATGCATTTGCGAAGGGCGATTACGAAGCGGCGGTCAAGGCATATCGCGAAGCGGAGATCGAGAAGCCGCAGGAACCGTTGATTGAATACAATCTCGGGGCCGCGCTCTACGGCCAGGCCGGCTTTGAAGATGCAGTCAAGCGCTTCACCAAGGCGCTGGAGACGCAGGATGAGAAGTTCCAGGCAGATGCCTACTACAACCTGGGGAACAGCTTCTTCCGGGCAGATCGTTTTGCGGAAGCGATTAATGCCTACAAGAAGACCCTGGAACTTAACCCTGAAGACACCGAAGCAAAATACAATCTGGAACTGGCGCGCAAGCGACTTAAAGACCAGGCGCAACAGCAGAACCAGCAACAGCAACAACAACAGGATCAGCAGCAAGAGCAGGATCAACAGCAACAGCAAGATCAGCAACAACAACAGCAGCAGCAGAATCAACAGCAGGACCAGCGACAGCAACAGCAACAACAGCAGCAGCAACAGGAACAGAATCAGGGCGGCGACGAGAAGCAGCAGGAACAGCAGCAGCGGATGCAGCAACAACAACAGCAGGGGGAGCAAGGCGAGGAGCAGCAACAGCAAGATCCGCAGGGCGGCGAACAGAATAAGGATCAGCAGAAGTCGTCCCAGGCCGAAGAGCAGAAGATGAGCAAGGAAGACGCGATGCGGATCCTGCGGGCGATCAGCAATGATGAAAAGGAACTGCAGAAGAAGATGACGCGCAGTAAGATGAAAATGCCGGGATACGATCCGCGAAAGGATTGGTGAGGCGATGCGCGTACGATTGCTGAGCGCTGCGCTTCTGAGTTTCGTCTGGGCTGCCGTTTGCCTGGCGGCCAATGCCAGCGTCAGCGCCAGTGTCGATCGGTCTCAATTATCGCAGGGTGAGACGCTGGAGTATTCGATCGAGATTTCCGGCGACGTGAGCCGTTATCCCAATATTCAATTGGCCGAGCTTCCGGACTTCGATATTTACTCGAGCGGGACCAGCCAGAGTTTCACCTGGGTGAACGGGCAGTCGCAAAAGTCAAAGCGCTACGTCTTCCGGTTATCGCCAAAACGCTCCGGGAAATTGACGATCGGGCCGTTTGCGCTGGATATCGACGGAGTGCGCTATGAGACCAAGGCGGTGGCAGTGCAGGTTACTCCGGCGAGCGCTTCGCCGCAGGCGCGCACTAATGATCCCCGCCAGGACCGCCGCCTGCAGCAACAAAGCTCGGTAACAAAGGACGATCTATTCGTTCGAACGTCGCTCGATAACGACACGGTTTACGTCAATCAGCAAGTCACGTTGACGTTGCGGTTCTACCAGGGCATTGATCTGCTGCAAAACCCCGACTACAACCCGCCGGAACGGACAGGATTCTGGGTGGAAGAGCTGGGGCAGCAGAAAGTGGATTTCCAGACGGTCAATGGCCGCGATTATAGAGTGCAGGAACTCAAAACCGCGTTGTTCCCGACCGGGCCGGGATTGCAGACGGTAGGGTCGGCAGAGATTACCTGCCTGGTTCAGGAACGTCGCCGAAGTCGCGATCCTTTTTCGATTTTCGATAATTTTGGCGGCTTCGGCGATACGAAGCAGGTGCGCGTGAGCTCGACGCCAATTCGAGTTCTGGTATTGCCGCTGCCGGAAGCGGGCAAGCCGGCGGATTTTTCGGGGGCCGTCGGGCAGTACCGGATCGCCGCAACGGTGGACAAAACGCAGGTGGAGGTGAACGAGCCGATCACGATGACGGTGAAGATCTCCGGCACCGGCAATATCAAGACAGTGGCGCTTCCGGAAGTGCCGCCGCTAAACGATTTCCGCTCTTACCAGGCGGGGGACTCGGAAAATATCGAGAAGGCCAGTTACCGCATCGGGGGCACGAAGACCTATGAGCAGGTGTTTATTCCGAAGCGCGCGGGATCGTACCTGCTGCCGTCGCTGAGTTTCTCGTATTTCGATCCGGAATCGCGGTCGTACAAGATTGCGAGCACCGAGCCGGTGCGGGTCGAAGTATCGCCCTCGACTGACCGGTTTACGTCACAGATGCAGAACCTGCAAAGCAATCGCATAGATCCGACGGCAGGTGCCAAGGATATCCGCTACCTGAAGGCGGAGGTCGGCAATCTGAATTCCCGGCGCAGCCGGCCGCTGGTCTTAAGCCCGCTGTTTGCGGCGCTTTACCTGCTTCCGGTTGCGGCGTTCGTGTTCGTCGTTCAGCAACAGCGGCGCAAGGAGCGGTTGGAGTCGGATCATGGTTTCCGGCGGCTGAAGCAAGCGCGTAAGCTGGCCGAGGGGCGGCTGGCGAAGGCGAAAGAGCAGCTGAATGTCAAGACGGCTGACGGATTCTATAATGAAGTGAGTCGGGCGCTGATTGACTATTTTGCCGATCGCTATAATCTGCCGGGGTTTGGCTTGACCGCCGACCAAATCAAGGCGTTTGCAGCGGGCAAGCAAAGCGACACACAGATCGATAAGATGCTGCGGTTGCTGGAGCAGTGCGATTTCGGGCGTTTCGCGCCGGGCGGTTCCAGTTTGTCGGCGATGCAGAAATTGTGGGACGAGGCGCGGGAGTTGATCATCGACCTGGAGAAGACGCGGTGAGGCGATTGCTAACGCTGCTGCTGATTGTAGTTCTCTCACAAGCGGCTATTGGCGCGATTGAAGACGACTTTCGCGGCGCGGTGAGTTTGTATGACCAGGGGAGGTTTTCCGAGGCCGCGCAGGCGTTGCAGCAGATCATTGACCGCGGCTACTCTTCGCCGCAGTTATTCTACAATGCCGGCTGCGCTTATTACAAGTCGGGGCGGATCGGTTATGCGATCGCCAATTTTCGGCGCGCCCAGCGGTTGGCGCCGGAGGATGAGGATGTCAAGGCGAATCTCCAATTCGCCCGGCTATTCACGGTGGACAAGATCGAAGCCAGCGACAAGGCGTTGATCCAGTCGCAAGCAAGCGCGATTTTCAATGTCCTGTCCCCCAATCAGTATTTCTTCCTGAGCCTCGGCGCCTTCACTTTGATTTTTGTTCTCCTGGCGCTGCGACGGATGGGTAAGATCGCGCGCACGCGCGGCTGGCTGATCACGACGCTGGTGCTGATCACGGTTGTGTGCGCGGGGGCGATGATCTGGACACTGCAGACCAATTACCTTCTGGAAGAGGGCGTGGTCGTCGTTGACCAGACCGACATCCTTTCAGGTCCCGGAACCGATTTCGAAGTGCAATTCGAAGCCCACGAAGGTCTGACCTTTCAGATCCTCGACAGCCGCGCCGACTATTATCTGGGGCTGTTCGCCAACCAACTCAAAGGCTGGGTGCGACGGTCCGACGTGATTGCCATCTGAGCCCCCATGGGCAGTCGATTTTATTGACACAGAATCCAACGGGGGGTATCTTCAGTGTTCCATCGAAACGCTTTAGGCGGGAGCATTGAGAGTTAACTTTGATTGGAAGAAGGGCGCCGGCATCGTGATCGCGATCGGCTTGCTCTTCCTCAGCTTCTATCGTATCAACCTTCGCGAACTCTGGCAAACGTTGGCCGGAGTCAATTTTCTTTATTTGCTCGGGTCATTTTTGTGCGCCGTGGCCATGAACTGGGCCAAGGGGATGCGTTGGCGGGCGCTGATCCGGGATTATCGGCCGATCACAAAGACGCGCGTATTTGCCCTATTTCATGTCGGCCAAATGATCAACCTTTCGCTGCCGGCGCTCACCGGGCAGGCGGGGCGGATTGTGATGCTGTCGAAGCAGGAGAATCTCTCAAAGACGTTCTGTTTTACGACCGTGGCGATGGAAGTGCTGTTCGACGGCATATCGCTGATTGTGCTGGTGTACGCCGCCTCGTTCATTTTCAAGTTTCCACTCTGGATCCGGCAGGCGGAAATCTATGCCGCGATCGGCGTAGCGATTCTGTTGATCATCGCGTTCATCATCTGGCGCAATCAGCGGGCGCTGGAGTATTTTGGCAAGACGCGGATCCGGCGGCGATTTCCCAAGCTTTACAAGAAACTTCAGGCTTGGACCGATTCCATGATCAATGGCATGGCCTCGTTCAAGAGCGCGAAGCGGATTCTTGAGGTCAGTTGGTATTCGATCCTGGTGTGGTTATTCCACGTAATGATCGCCGTGATGCTGATTCTGGCGTTTCAACTGGAGGTTCCAGCCTGGGCCGGCGTTGTGGTGGTGATCATTAACTCCTTCCTGTTGATGATCCCGATCTCGCCGGGGAATATCGGGTCGTTTCAGTTTATCGTGATTAACGTGTTACACGAGTTCTTCGGTGTCCCCAAGGCGGAGGCGGCGGCGTTCAGCCTGGTGCTGCATTTTATGGACATTGTGCCGGTGTTTGCGATCGGGATCTACTTCCTGTTTACGAGCCACATTACGTTCAAAGCCCTGCGCAAAGAGGCGGAAGTCGAGGCGCAGGAGCCGCATTTCGTGCCTTGATTTCCGGCTTGACTTCGATATTGAAACCTCCTATTTACGGGTCTTTGCAGCGGCGACGTCCACGGCCGCGGACGCGCATTAGGGACAATCGCTTAGCAGCGGAACACCACCGCGAGAGACAAGGCGATGATCAGGTCGTATTACTATACATCCGATGATGGGCTCAGCTACTCTGATGGGGTTCGCGATTTTCGGTCGATGATCGCGCGGCCGGACTCGGTGTTGTGGGTTGATCTCTCCGCGCCGACCGACGAAGAGTCGTACGTCCTGACGTCCGATTTCAAGTTCCACCCCCTGGCGATCGAAGACGTCCTGTCAGAAATGTCGCATCCCAAGGTTGACGACTATGATGACTATGTCTTTTCGATTGTCCAGGTGCTGGGACCGCCGATCCAGGAGACGGAAATCGAAGCCCGCGGCATCGGGCTGTTCTTGAGCCGCAATGCGGTGGTGACGGTGCATTTTCACCAGGTGAACTCGCTGGAGTCGGTGCTGCAACGCTTGCAGCGCGACAGCCGGCTGATTGCCCGGGGGGCGGATTTCCTGTTCCACACAATCGTCGACTATGTCGTGGACACGTATTTCAGCGCGTTGAACACGCTGGAAAAGGAAGTCGACTTGGTGGAGGCGCAGGTGTTTGAAGATCCCGACGAGAAGGTTCTCAAGAAGATGTTCCGGATCCGGCGCGACTTGTCGATTATCCGGCGAGTGATCGTGCCGCAGTCGGAGGTGATGTCGCAGTTTACGAGGGAGAAGTTTGATGTTATCAGCTCGAAAGCCGCGATCTACTTCTCGGACATTAACGACCATTTGCACGTGATGATTTCGACGGCGGACAACCAGCGGGATTCGATCAATTCGGCGATGGACTTGTATTTCTCGATGGTCTCGACCAAGACCAACGATGTCATCAAGTTCCTGACGATCTTATCGGCACTGTTTCTGCCGGCGACGTTTATTGTGGGTTTTTACGGGATGAACTTCGACACGATCCCGGAATTCAGCTGGCGCTATGGTTATCCCTTTGCGCTGCTTCTCATTGTCGGGGTAATTGTCGGCCTGCTGATATTCTTCCGGAGAAAAAATTGGATTTAATGGTATTTTTTTGGGAACAAACGGACTGACCAGTCCGTCTAATAGGGCATGGGTGAGGAAAGACAACAGAAGATGCGCCGGATACTCCCGGCGGGTGAGCGCCAGGCGATGATCCTCGATGCCGCGCTGAATGAGTTTGCGCGCTATGGTTTCGAGGCGTGCAACGTCGATGCGATTGCGGCCAAGGCCAGGATCGGCAAGGGGACGATATACCGGCAGTTTCCATCGAAGATCGAGCTTTTTGCGGCGGTGGTAAAGCGCGGACACGATCGGCTGCACGAGCGGATGGGGGACGTGAACCACTGCGACTGCCGCTTCGAGGAGCGAATTCAAAAAGGCCTCAAAGAATTTGTGGACTTTTTCGTCGCGAATCCCAAGTATTACCGGGTTATGCTGGTCGAGCGGCCCGACCGCCGGCCGCATTTGGCCAGAGTGATCGCGCACGGCGAAGCGCATATCGCGGAGGCTATCGCCGAACACGTTCGGGAGGCGATTGCGGAGGGGGAACTGCGCAAGCTGGACCCGCAGTTTTTGGCATTGGCCTTTCTGGCCCTGGCAAAGGTGATTATCGAGCGACAGCTTTACGGCCGCGGGCATTCGCTGCAAAACGACACGCGGACGGCGGCTGAGATCTTGAAAGGAATACACACGTGATAAGGACAACGGCGCTGTTGGCGGCGCTCTTGATCTGGCTGGTTAGCTCAGGCGCGGCGGCGCGCGAGTTGACGCTGGAGCAGGCGGTCGATGAGGCCCTGGCTCACAATCAGGATTACCTGATTGCGCGCGCAGAATTGGAGCGAGCCGAAGCGGAGATCAAGCGGGCGACGGCGGACGCGCTCCCCAACCTCTCGCTGGGCTCATCCTACACCAGAAATCTGAAAATACCCGAGGTCGTGTTTGGCGGGATGAGTTTTCGGCTCGGGACGGAAAATACCATCGATGCCGGGCTGACCCTGACGCAGCCGATTTGGCAAGGGGGCAAGGTAATGGCGGCGATCAAGATTGCACGCTTGTACCGCAAGTACACGGAATCGGCCGTGCGCGAGGCGGAGGCCGAGATCAGGTACGGTGTTCGCGAGGCTTTTCTGGGGGCGATTCTGGCACAGGATGTGGTGCAAGTGTATCGCGATGCCCTGGCGACGGCGGAGTTGAACCTCGAGATCGTCTCCAAGATGCAATCGCAGGGGGTGGTGTCTGAGTATGAAAAGCTGCGCGCCGAAGTGGAAGTTGCCAATCTGCGCCCGCAGTTGTTGAAAGCGGAGAATACCTCGATCCTGGCGCTGAATGCACTGCAAAACCTGATTGCCGGAGAAGCACGGGAGCCGCTCGAGCTGCGCTATCAGTTTGATTCGACGCTGGCTGACGAGCAGTTCCGGCTGGAAGCCCTGTTTGATGCGGCGCTGGCGAAGCGGGCGGCGCTCAAGCAGCAGGAGCATTTGAAAGAGATCACGCAGCGGGCGATCGGTGTGGCCAAGGCGGAGCGGTCGCCGAAGTTTGACTTAATCAGCCAATATGGCTGGCGTTACCAGGCCGACGATTTCGGAATGGACGGCAACAAGTGGTCGCCCAGTTGGACGGCCTCGATCACGTTGTCGATGCCGATATTTGACGGCTTCACTACTAAAGCCAAAGTGCAGAAGGCGCGGGTCGATCATGCCCAGGTGGAGCTGGGTTACGAGAAGCTGCGCCGACAGATCGAACTTCAAGTGCGCGACGCTTTTCTGCGCTATACCGAGTCTACCGAGCGGTTGCGGACGCAGATCAAGACGATCGAGCAGGCGGAGGAGGGACTGCGGATTGCGCGGATTCGCTACCAGAACGGTGTCGGCACGCAACTGGAGATTCTCTCTTCCGAGACGGCCTTGACGCAGGCCAAGACTAACTATGTACAAGCAACGCATGACACCGCGCTGGCGGCTTATCGCATACTGCGCGTCACCGGGGTCGAGACTCTTGATGAGCTAAAGGAGCAATAGATGAGACGGCAGTGGATCATAATTCTGGGAAGTCTGGCGCTGCTGGTTTCCTGCGGGAAGAAATCGGGCGAGACCGCGACGCCGTTACCAACGATTCCGGTGAGGACCGTGGTGGCCGAGATCGGGACCATCGAGGCTGAGCGCGAGTTTGCGGGCGGTCTGGAGGGGATCAAGCAGGCAGATATCATCGTTCGCATCCCGGAAGCGGTCACGGAACTGCCGTTTCGGATCGGCGACCGGGTGAGCGACGGGGATGTGGTTATCTACCTCGACAAGGGGGGTGCTTCCTCGCAGTATTTCCAGGCGAAGGCGACCTTTGAGAACGCCGAGAAGAACTTCAAAAAGATGAAATACCTCTACGACGAGAAGGCGATCAGCGAGACGAATTTTGACGCGGCGGAGAGTCATTTCGAAGTGGCACGGGCCAATTTCCGCGCAGCGCGCGAACTCGTAGAGTTGTCCTCGCCGATCAGCGGTATACTGGTTGAACTGAACCCGAAAGTCGGCGACGTACCGCAGGCCGGGACGATTGCCGCGCGCGTGGCGAGTATCGAAAGTCTACGGATGTCGTTCGGCGTGCCGGCAGACCTGGCGGCGTTGTTCTACAACGGCATGAGCGGAACTCTGCGCGTTGCCAAGGACGACAGCGTCTACGCCTGCAGGGTGACGCGAATTTCGTCGGCAGCGGACCCGCAGACACGCACATTCACCATCGAGGTCACGGTGCCGAATCCTGCGGGGCGGCTGCAGCCGGGGACGTTTGCCAAGGCGCGCTTTGCCATCGCCAGTTCGACGAGCGCGTTGCGCGTGCCGCAGGAGGCGCTGATTTCCGAGGAAGGTATCCATACGCTCTACGTCGTCAAGAATGACACGGCGCGCGTGCGCACGGTAACGGTGGGCATCTACAACGAGACGACGGTGGAGATCCTCTCGGGAGTCGTCCCGGGGGACGAGGTCGTTTGTCTCGGCCAGGGTTTTCTCTCCGACGGTTATCCGGTGGTAAGGAACAAGAACTAGTATGATACTCTCCAAGATCGCCATCAACCGACCGGTGTTTACCGTGATGGTAACGCTGGCGCTGGTCGTGCTGGGCCTTTTCGCCTATCGCGATCTAAGCGTCGAGATGTTTCCTGATATCTCGTTTCCCTTCGTGGTCGTGACCGTGCAGTATCCGGGGGCGTCGCCGGAGACGATGGAAACGGAAATCGTGACGAAGATCGAGGACGCGATCAACACGGTGGCCGGCGTTCGGCATATCACGTCGACATCGTACGAGGGCTACGCCTTCACCTTCGCCGAGTTTCAGTTGGAGATGGACGAGGATGTGGTCACGCAGGATGTGAGAGGGAAGATTGCCGGCATCCGGGCCGACTTGCCGGACGACATGGAAGAGCCAGTCATCCAGAAGTTCGACCCGATGGCGCAGCCGATCATTTCTCTGGCAATCGCAGGGAATCGCTCGGCGCGCGAGTTGACGCTGATCGCCAAGGAAGATATCAAGAAGGAATTGGAGAACACGGCGGGCATCGGCAACATCGAATTGGTCGGTGGCGAGGAGCGGGAGATTCTCGTTGAGCTTGATTTGACGACTCTCGAGGCCTACAACCTGTCGATCTTCGAGGTGCAGAGTCGCGTGGAAGCTGCGAGTTTGGAATTGCCGGCGGGCAAGTTGGAGCGCGGCGACCGGGACTTCTCGATTCGAACCTTGGGTAAGATCACTTCGGTCGAGCAATTGGCCAATACCGTGATTAAAAACGATCACGGCGTGCAGGTGTTGCTGCGCGACATTGCGGCGATCAAGGACACCACAAAGGAAATCGAGTCGATTTCGCGATTAAACGGCAAGCGCGCCGTGGGGCTTGATCTTGTCAAGCAGTCGGGCGCCAATGAGGTTGACGTTGCGGCGCAGGTAAAAGAACGACTGGCCCAGTTACGCAAGACACTGCCGCCGGATATCGAGGTGACGATTGCGGCTGACAAGTCGAAGTTCACCGAGGAAGCCGTGCACGATGTGATCGTCAACATCATTTACGGCGGCATCCTCGCGGTGATCGTGATCTTCCTATTCCTGGCGGACACGCGGGCGACGATCATCTCAGCGATTGCGATCCCGACGTCGATTGTGGCGACGTTCCTGTTCATGGGGGCGTTGAATTTCACGCTGAATTTTATGACGCTGCTGGCGCTGTCGCTGGCGGTCGGACTATTGATCGACGACGCCATTGTCGTCATCGAGAACATTTATCGACATCTGGCGCAGGGGAAAGCGCCGCCGGAGGCCTCGTACGACGCTACCCGCGAAATAGCCTTAGCGGTGCTGGCCACCACGCTAACGATTATCGTCGTGTTCGTGCCGGTCGCGTTCATGAAGGGAATCGTGGGGCAGTTCTTCTATGCGTTTGGCATTACTGTTGCGGTGAGCGTGGCGGTGTCGCTGTTCGTGGCGTTCACGCTGACGCCGATGCTTTCGTCGCGCTGGCTGACGCAAGAGCACGAGTTTCACAAGGGGACGAAAAACCCCATCTATCGCTTCACCAACTGGTGGAACAGCCTTTTCGAGAAACTCAACGATCTCCTCAAGACCGTGGTGAAGGGAGCCCTGAAGCGCCGGGCGTTAGTGATGATCGCGGCTACCCTGACCTTTATCGGCAGTTTGCTGCTGGTGCCGATGATCGGGACGGAGTTTGTACCGGAGTATGATCGCGGGGAGTTTTTCGTGGCATTTAAATCCGCGCCGGGTACGAGTCTGGAGGCGACATCTGAGTTGGCGCGCGGTGTCGAGGAAGTCCTGCGGAAACAGCCGGAGGTGAAAGACATCTATACGACCATCGGCACGGGGATCAACCCCGACAACGAGGGAAGTGTCACGGTACGGATGGTGGAGCTGGACCAGCGAACGCGTACGTCGTTCGAAGTGATCGAGACCGTTCGCGAGGAGTTGGCCAGCTACCCGGGTTTGCGCGTGAGTATCACCAGCGAGCAATCGGAGGGCGGCGGCGCTCCGGTGGAAATTTCGATATCGGGCCCGCGCATGGAACAACTTAAGGCTTTGGCCGCAATGGTTGAGGACTCGGTGCGCGCAACAGCGGGAGCCGTCGAGGTCGACAATTCGCTGGGCGAGGGCAAGCCGGAACTGCAGGTGGAGTTGGAACGAGAGAAGATCTCCGACTTGGGACTTAATGTCGCGCAAATCTCGCTGGCGTCGCGATACCTGGTGAATGGTGTCGTTCCATTCAAGTTTCAGGAGGGCGACAAGCAGTCGGATGTACGGCTGAGGTTGAAACCCGAAGACCGCAATGATATTTCCGATCTTTCTCGCATTTTGATTCCGAGCGCCAAGGAGATTAATGGCGAGCACGGCCACCAATTCCCCCTTAGCTACGTGGCGACGTTTCGCGAAGCGAGCGCGGTCTCGGAGCTGACGCGATTTGACCGTCAGAAGACGATTAAGGTGACGGCAAACAACGCCGGGCGGTTTGCGGGTGATGTGCGTGGCGAAGCGATGGCCAGGGCACAGGCCGTTCCAACGCCGCCGGGGTATCGCATCTATGCGACCGGCGAGGCGGAATTTCAGGCGGAGTCATTCGGGTATATCATCGAGGCGCTGTTTTTGGCGGTGATCATGATCTACTTCGTACTGGCTTCGCAGTTCGAGAGCTATTCCGACCCGTTCTCAATTATGCTCTCGCTGCCGATGTCGCTGTTGGGAGCGTTCCTGGGCCTGCTGCTTCTGGGCAGTTCAATCTCGATCATGTCGTTAATCGGTATCGTCATGCTGATGGGATTGGTGACGAAGAACGCGATTCTGCTCGTTGATTTCGCCAAGCAAGCGATGCGGCGCGGCGAAGAGCGCACGGCCGCGCTGGTGCAGGCCAGTTCGGTGCGTCTGCGACCGATCATCATGACGACGGCGGCGATGATCTTCGGCATGCTGCCGCTGGCACTGGGAATCGGGCCCGGGGCGGAGCTGCGCGCCGGTATTGCCAGGGCGGTGATTGGCGGCTTGATCACCTCAACCGGATTGACACTGATTGTCGTACCAGTCGTATATACTTTGCTGGATGACCTGGTGAAGAAGTTTAGCGGTAAAAAGCAAGTTGCAATCGACGTCAAAAATTAGTTTCGAACAGATGCCGGGGAGCCGTCGGTTGTTCCTGGACTACTTGGCCGGCAAGACCGCAGACTACTTTCACTACGACTTCAACTCCGACGACGCGCTGCGTCAAGTTCAGGAGCGGGTCAGCCGCCGCAGCTACCAGCGTGAGCGTCTGGTTTCCGTGCTCTTGCGCCAGAACCAGCAGTACGGCGCGGACGAGCGCACGCTCGAGAATATCCGCAAGCTCATTGATCCCAAGACATCCGCCGTTTTTACCGGGCAGCAGGTGACGCTCTTTGGCGGACCAATGTTCGTGTACTACAAGGCGGCCTTGGCGGTGAAGCTCGCGGCGAGTCATTGCCGCAAGATCGACGGCAATGTCGTACCGATTTTCTGGATGGCGGCTGATGACGCCGATTTCGAGGAAGTCGCACGGATTCAACTGCCCACGGCGGAGAATAAGCTGGCGAGCCTCGAGTATCGGCCGCGGACTCCGGTTTCCGGGCAGCCGATGTCTGCGGTAGTCCTCGATGATGGAGTTATCGCTCTGCTGGATGAATACGCGGACCTGTTGCCCGCAAGCGAGTTTCGCGACGAGTTAATGGGGCATCTGCGCGAGTCATACCAACCGGGAGCCTCGATTGTCACGGCGTTCGGCCAGTTGATGAGCCGGTTTTTCCGTGGCACCGGATTGATCTTTGTCGATCCCAGCGACCCTGAACTACGGGAGCTGGCACTGCCGGTGTTTCGCCGCGAGTTGGAGCAGGGGCATGACTCGGCGCGGCTGGTGGAGAAACGGAATCAGCGATTGGAGGAACGGGGGTACCACCTCCAGGTTGCTCGCCCCGGCCACTATTCGAATCTGTTCTACTATAATGGCAAACGGACACGGCTTGATCTGACGGCGGACGGATTTGCGGTCGAGGGGAAGACTTATGCGAAGGCGGAGATGCTCGAAAGGCTCGCGCAGGAGCCGGCGCTCTTTTCCCCCAACGTATTCCTGCGCGCGATCGTGCAGAGCCATATTTTCCCGACGCTGGTCTATTTTGCCGGACCGGCGGAGACGGCGTATTTCAGCCAGATTCGCGACCTGTTCGAGTTATTCGAAGAAGAGCCGCCGATCATCTATCCGAGATTTTCCGCGACGATTATTGAACCGGCGATCGGACGCTTGATGGAGAAGCTTCAGATCACGATTCCGCAGACGTTTGGCGATGTCAATCAATTGGTAAATCAAATCCTGGAGCGGACATTTCCCGACCACTACGAACAGCAGTTTGCCGCACTGGCTTCGGATGTCAAAAAGCGGCTGGAAGAGATCATTGCCGGGCTTGATCAAACAGACCATGGATTGATCGCGAATGCTAATAGGGTGACCGGGAAAATCGACCTGGAGATCAAGAACCTTCAAGAAAAGGTGTTCCAGGCACACCGCAAGAAGAACCAGACACTGCGGTCGCAGATCGAGCGGGTGGCTTTCAGCGTCTATCCCGAAGGGCAATTGCAGGAGCGGTGTTTTCCGTTGACCTACTTCCTCGCCAAGTACGGCTCTGGGGTTCTGGATCGCCTGGCAGAAGCGATTGACTGCGACACCAGATCGCATTACGTGATGGTATGGGAGTAAGGCGCGGATGAAGATCGGCATAACGTGTTATCCGGTTGTCGGCGGGTCGGGGATCGTGGCAACGGAATTGGGGATGGCGCTGGCGGCGAAGGGGCACCAGGTGCATTTCATCTCGTACCAGCTACCGTTTCGGCTCGATCAGTTTCGCGAGAACGTCTATTTTCACCAGGTTGATGTTTCGAGCTACCCGTTGTTCAAATACCCGCCCTACACGCTGTCGCTGGCGGCAAAAATGGCTGACGTGGTTTGCCGCTGGAAGCTCGATTTGCTGCACGTGCATTATGCGATTCCGCACGCGACGGCGGCGTTTCTCGCCAAGCAGATCGCGCGCGATTGCCGCATCAAGGTGATCACGACGCTGCACGGCACGGATGTCACGCTGGTGGGCAGCGAACGGTCGTTCTTTGAGATCACGCGGTTTTCGGTGGAAGTCTCGGACGGCATCACGGCGGTCTCACAAGCCATCAGCCGGCAGACGAAGGAGATGTTCGGAATCACCAATCATATTGAGGTCATACCGAACTTCGTTAATGTCGAGCAGTTCAAGCCGGAGATCCGGCACTGCTCGCGAAGGACGTTTGCCGCAGAGGATGAGAAGATCTTGCTTCATGCGTCGAATTTCCGGCCGGTTAAGCGAATTCCGGATGTGATTGAGGTCTTCCGGCAGGTGCGATCACAGATGAAGGTGAAGCTGATTCTGGTGGGCGACGGGCCGGAAATGAGTCTGGCGGAGCATATGATTTCGCAGCACGGGCTGACCGATGACGTGCTGCTGCTGGGGAATCAGGATTCGATAGCGACGATTCTGCCGGTGGCAGACCTGTTTGTACTGCCGTCGCAGACCGAGTCGTTCGGACTGGCTGCGCTCGAAGCGATGGCGTGCGGCGTGCCGGTGTTGGCCAGCGATACGGGCGGATTGCCGGAGTTGGTAACCAACGGTCGCGACGGGTACCTGTTACCTGTCGGCGACGTACCGGGCATGGTCGAGAAGGCGATGTCAATCCTGAAGAACGACCAGAGGCTGAGAGAGATGAAGAAGTTCGCGCGGCAGACGGCAATCGAGCGGTTCTCCGAAGAATTACTGGTGCCACGATACGAGGAATACTACTTGCGCGTGATCGCGGGGAAGGGAAATGGAAACTAACGTAGACTGCTTGGCGATTGCAGCGCACTGCGATGATCTGGAAATCACCTCCGGGGGGCTGCTCGCAAAACTGCTGGACCTGGGGCACTCGGTGGCGATGCTCGATCTCACAAGCGGTGAAATGGGTTCGCAAGGAGATGTTGCGCTGCGCGCAGCCGAAGCGGCCGCAGCGGCGAAGGTACTGGGCGTGACGACGCGAGTAAATCTCGAATTGCCGGATGCCTATCTGCAAAACACGCTTGAGTATCGGGCGAGGTTGGCGCAAAAAATCCGCGATTTTCGACCTGAATTAGTCATTTTGCCGCACTGGCAACAAAGACACCCCGATCACCGGGCAGCATCGGAATTGGGTCTTGACGCGTGTTTTTATGCCGGGCTGAAGAAGGCGAAGTTGACCGGCGAGCCGCACCGCCCGCGCAAGATTCTCTACGCAGTATATTATGGAACGGTGGAACCGACATTCGCTGTCGATATCACGAACCAATTCGAGCGCAAGCTGGAATCGCTGCGCTGTTACAAGTCGCAATTCAGTGAAAACGACAAGAACAACAAGGTGTTTTCGCCGGGAGTGGACGTGTTCGAAATGGTACGGGTTCGCGATCGGGCGCTGGGAATACGGATTCGCGCGGGTTACGCCGAGGGCTATCTGCAACGCGAGTTGATGACGGTGGCTGATCCTCTGCACCTGGGAGGGCATTCGATATAGCATCCAGACGGGCAAAGGGGGATCAACCCATGGGGAATTCAACCGATAGGGGTGGCCAGGCAAGGGGTTAATTTATGGACAAATGAGGCCGATCTATAAGAAAGAGACAGAAACGGGCTAACAAATTGTACCCTTCGAGAGGGGAAGTGCATGCAGGAACGCCGCAAATCGCAGCGCCGCTTACCGGAATCAGACCTCTACGTGATCGACCAGTTGACCGATGAACCACTGGGAGTTATCCGTGATCTGACTTCAGACGGCTGCCAGCTTGAAGGGGCTAATGCTGTCGACTCGGGGCATCTTTTCCAGTGCCGGATGGCGCTACCGGAGGCAATACTCGGCTTCACGGAATTGCAATTTCTTGCCGAGAGCCGCTGGTGCACGCCGTCTGAGAAGGGCGGGCTCTTTTCCATAGGGCTGGAGTTTCGCTCCCTAAGCGACAAAGAAAAGATGCTGATAAAAATGTTGACGGTGCCGTGGGAAGAATCGCGCGAGACCGCAGATCTCCCGGTGAGCCAGAAGTCGCCCAAAGCTTAAGCTCACGCTCGCACCAATCCCAGTCAAGCATTTCCGGAAGACTTGTCCAACCAGCAGTCCGGTCGATTGATTTTGCAATCGACCATAATTCCACGTTCGCAATCGCCCGACGGCTCTCGCGCACTCGCGCGCAGCAATTGCGCGCAGGTGTTGAGGAAACGAACAGGAGCGCCTTAATTGCGACGACGTAGCTTTTAGCGATCCATTTTTATTAAGAATGTTTCGCCGCGCGACGATGATTTGCCACAGATACAGGATTAAACTCACACAGCCCTTGTCCCAAAACGCGAGGCTGAAAACGAGCCGCGCAGAGACGGAAGGAGAAACGTATGAGCAGGGCAATCACACTCATTGCGATGCTGATGATGCTGGGAAGCGCCATCAAGGCTGAGATGGCGCCGCCGCCGCTGGCCTCCAGCTCACTGTCGTCGCGCTTTTTCACGGGAACGATTCACATGGGTTACTACGGTGGCGTGGGACTCCATGCCAGCGGGACGATTTCAAACCTGTCGCAAGGTCTGCCGATCGAAGTGCGTCTCGGGCTCGGTTATAGCTGGGTGCCGACAGGCGACGCCGAGCGGGCGCGCCGCGTGTTCATCGACCAGGCGACCAACGGCAGCGCGCGTTCGCGCGGCAAGATGTGGGACGGCCGGCTCGACGTAATGGTGCCGGTGAAGCTGTTCGGGCTGGAGCACTCGAAAGTGTTCGGCGGACTGCGGCGCAACCACTATACGGCGTACTTCGAGTACATCGGCGGCAACGAGACGTTTGACGTCAATTGCAACCAGTGGGGTACCGGCGCCGGCGTGGAAACTTCGTTCAACGTCAGCCATCACGTCGATATGCTGATTACGGCGGGCGCGGACTATTATTTCCGCAGCACGTTGTCGGGGCACGATACGTACTACCGGCCCAACGGCGACGATCTGCACGCCAAGGAAGATTTCACCTACAAAGACGCCGACGCCACCATCGAGCAGCCGGACTTCAACACGCGCGTCATGTTCGGAGTGGCGTACAGATTCTGATCCTGTCTGAAGGCACAGAGAACGGAAGACAAGGAGCGAAGATGAAGCGATCGACGAGAAACAGATTCGGATACATGGGGGTACTGGTAATCGCGCTGCTGTGCGGTTGCGCTTCCACGGGGGTTGAGGTCTGGGAGCGCGACATTCTGGCGCGGCCGGAGATGCAGCTCGACCACCGGGCTCACGATCTGGCGATAGATGACCACATCTACTTCAGCAAAGAGGCATCGAGCGGCGGCCGTGGCGGTAGCGGCGGCGGATGTGGGTGTAATTGAAAAAGAGTTCGATTCGCCAGGCTCTGGCGGCGGTAGCGGCGACGCTGGTGGGTTCGGCGGTTACACACGCCGCCGGGCCGAACAAGACGGAGACGTCGATACTCGTATACTCGGAGCGCCAGCGTGTGCGCGCTACCGAAGGCAATTTCAGTCTGTCGAAGCAACTAAAGAACGACTACGCGCTCAACCTGCGGCTGACGATTGACGGGCTGACCGGCGCGACGCCTACGGGAGCTTCGCCATCGAAGTATGCTCAG
Source organism: uncultured Ignavibacteria bacterium (assembly GCA_964576925.1). Classification (GTDB taxonomy): domain Bacteria; phylum Zixibacteria; class MSB-5A5; order CAIYYT01; family CAIYYT01; genus JADJGC01. The sequence continues at coordinate 102,692 of CAZNWJ010000003.1, forward strand.
ACGGTGACGCGGCCCTCCGGTGGCAAAACGGTAACGATACCGGCGGGCGAGTTTCCGGTCGACGAGTATTTTAAAGACACGCGTTTCAGCGCCGAGGTCGGTGTTGCGAAACCGATTGGCAGCTTCTCGACAGTCTCCGCCACTGCAGTGGGTTCAAGCGAGCATGACTACAAGTCAATCGGTCTGGCCCTGGGGGCGACGCGCGATTTCAATCGCCGCAATACTACGATCGGGATCTCGGCCGCTTATGCCCGCGACGTGATCACTCCGGTGGGCGGTTTCTATCCCGAATTTTCCGAAGTTGGTGAGGAGCTTCCTGATGACAGCGAAGCTCGCCTGGCGCGATTCGAAGGACGAAAGAAGAAGGTGACAGACTTCGTCCTGAGCATGACGCAGGTGGTTGATCGCAAGACGCTGCTTCGAGTGAATTACGCGCTGGGACGATCCTCGGGATATCATACTGATCCTTACAAGATTTTCAGCGTTGTCCAAGGGGCGGACTCCACCGATCCCGGCGAGCCGATGACGAGCTATTACGAGCGCCGGCCGGAGCGCCGGAGCAAGAACGCCGTGTTTGCGGAACTGCGCCGGCACATGCTGGGGAGCGTGACGACGCTGTCATACCGGTATTTCTGGGACGACTGGGACGTGGTTTCGCATTCGATCGACGCCGGCGTAATGATCAGCACCAAGCGGGGCCTGTCGCTCCTGCCGCGCTTGCGCTGGTACTACCAAAGCCAGGCGAAGTTCTATCGTCCATTTGTCGTTGACGGACAGCCGCTGCCGGAATTCATGTCGTCGGATAGCCGTTTGGCGGCTTTTACCGGGATTACCGGAGGACTATCGGTAGGCGTTCCGGTTAACGCTGCCTCAAAGGTGACCGTATCAACAGAATACTACCTGCAACGGGGTGACAACAGCCCGCCGAATGATCTCGGTCAGCCGCTGCCCTTTGACCTGTTTCCCAAATTGGATGTGGTCATGGTGCGCGTCGGCTATGTGCACAGCTTTTGATGGCGACAAAGACGTCGCTGCGAATATAGACGAGACGGGCCGGGTGCCAATACGCGGCCCGTTCTCTTTGATAGGAACGGAGTTCGAGGAAAAGGGGCGAATCTTGCGCAGGCATGGAAGTTGGAGTTTGCAATGTAGATAAAATACATTATCTTTGCAACTGACCTTTCGGGTAGACACCGGGGTGGCAGATGACTCAACGCAAGCACCTTACAGCTTTGACAACGACAGCAGTTTTTGCAGCCCTGCTTGCATCGGGCTTGTGGGCGGCGAATGTAAGGCAGATATCAGTAGACTCAAGTCGCGATCCACGCTACCTCGAATTCTACCTGGACACGATTCAACCCTTTCCGATCTTCAATCCCGCCATAGGGAGATCTTCGCCGGTTAAGGTCGCCCGGGCGGCAGCTTCGCAAACGGACACAATGTTGTTGGTGTTCGTCAATGATCGCATCGACGCGGGCTCGTCCTCGGGGGTCGGTTTCGTTCCGTTTCCAGGCAGTACGGCCCTGACAGAGAAGCCGCTGTATCTTCAAATGGGGGATTACCTCGCCGTGCGGGACCGCGAAGGAGCATCGTTAGTAGCCGTAGGCGCCGGGATTCGTAGTGATGGCGTGTTTGCATACCGCGTTTCAGTCAGTAGCGAGGCGCCACAAACTCGAGCGTTGTGCGCTTTGGACGAACTCAACGGTCTGGACGGCTGGAATGGCAGTCTGAATGCGTTATACCAGGGCGATTACGATTTTGATGGCAAGAGCGAAGTGCTGCTATTCGTCAACGGGGGGCGGGATGGACCGCGCCGGTTGTATTGTCTTGAGGTTGCTTCGCTGGCCATTGAATGGGCGTTGACGCTGTCAAGTCCCATCATTGGAGGCTATATCTATGATTGCCACGACCAGAGCGCACCCGGATTCGTGTTTTCCACTTACGCCAACGCCAATGGTTTCAGCGACTCGGTTTTTAGCGATTCGCACTCGTATGTCGCTCGCGTAAATCGCCAGGGGGAAGTTGTGTTCAAATACGTGATCGGCGATTTTGCCGAGAGCTGCGCTTTGATTCCCGGCAACAACGATTCCACTTTCTATCTGCGCTGCTTTGATTACTCGGTCAACGAGGCGGGGGGACAATTTGCCACGCCACGACAGGTGCGGCTGGCGCGGATCGACCGGTGGGGGCGCATTCTGGATATCTATGAGGAACCAGGCATAGGGGGAAGATCATTGTGGACAGGGGATTTCGACCGGGATGGCCGCCTCGACGTGTACAGCAATGACGACCAGGGGCGTGTCTCGATTTTCGACGAGCGCCTGCGACTGCAGGCGCGATCGGCGCGGTCCAATCTCCACGACTGGCGCGGGTCGATCGACAATTGGCCCCATGAAGGGCGGGTCTTTTGCATCACTGAAGCCGGAGGAATCGGCTACTACACTCAGGATCTGCGAAAAATCGCGTTTGCTTCGGGAGAGTACTTGCAGACAGCTCTTGATGATGCGGCGGGGAGTACAATGCAGCTGCTTTTGACTGACCAGTATGGCGCCACGCTGGCGGAGATCCGCCGGAAAAAGCTCGTCGACTACATCGGCATTATTTACCACGACTATCAGCCGTATATCCTGGCCGGGATGGTCGGGCTTGCACTCATGGCGGTCATGTTGAATCAGAATCGGCGGCGAGCAAGAACCGACTTGAACGTTATCAGCAAGCAGAAAGCCGAATTGGAGCGGGCCTACAAGAAGTTAGAGGAGGCCACGGAGGCGATCACTCGTGAACGGGCGAAAGCGGCAGCGGCCGAGCAGTATCGCGTGGCGTCGGGCCAGTTCCGGCACGAGATCAACAATGCGCTGGGGGCGGCCAAGATGTATTTGGTCGGCGTGGTCGGCAAGGCTGGCGGCGGCGGGCTGAAAAGGCGACTAGAGGAATCGCATGCAGCGCTGACAAACAGGGTAACCAAGCTGCTGGAAAGCGCGACGGCAGCGACGGCAACAGAAAGCGACGCGATCCTCGCAGCACTCAAGTCAGAAAAGGAACAAGTCACCAGACTTATCGGTGAATTGGAGGATGTTGTGATGAAGGGGATTGATCGAGGACTGGGCTTGACCGAACGCCTGCGGCGCTATGAGCGGATTGATCATGACGACGTGTTCCGGGATGTCGATTTGGTTACGGCGGTCCGCGAAGTGGTGGCAGACCGTTCGACCGTGCTCGAAGTGAAGAAGATCGCTGTCAAGATTGCGGCGGATAGTCAAGTCAGATTCAAGTGTAGTCCCGAATTGATGGAAGTCTTGTTCAGAAATCTGCTCGACAACTCAATAGATGCCTGCAGTGAGGACAAGAAAGGCAAACACCAGGTAACGATCCGCTTCGAGCAAGACGACAAGCGCATCGCGATCAGTTGGCACGATACCGGCGTGGGAATCAAGGCGGAGAGTCAGGGGCGAATCTTCCAGCCGTTCTACACGGAAAAGCCGAGCACGGGCAGCGGCCTGGGCCTCTCGATGGTGCAGAGCATCGTCGAGAAGTATGGCGGGACAATTGTAGTGGATTCGCAATTCGGGCAGTACACGCAGTTCGATATCGAGTTCAAGAAGTGAAGAGACATAGCGCAATGAGAGACACTCGCCGGCAGCGGCAGTGGCGCGGCAACGACAGACAGCAGGGTGAATTGACATGACAATTACTCAGAACACAGCTTTTCAGGAGCACGGAACGAAGGGGCAAGCCACGATTCTCACCGTGGACGACGACGACCTGATGCTAGCGGCGCTCGCAAATCTATTTGCGGATGACTACGCGATTTTCCAAGCGCGCTCCGGTGAAGAAGCCGTGCGGCTGGTGCAAGCGAAGTCGGAGATTTGTTGTGTCGTCATGGACATCAAGATGGCGGGGATGAACGGGATCACGGCGGCTCGCGAAATCAGGGCCCTGAAGCCGTCGCTCCCGGTGATATTTCACACTGGATACGCCGGGGAGTACTCGGAAAGCGAGATTGACCGCAATGAATCGCCGTTTGACTTTGTCACCAAGGGCGAATCGATCCAGAAATTGACCCGCGCCGTGCGCAACGGTGTGGAGGCGTACCGGCTGCGAACGGACGCGCGGACGTTTATCGAGCGGGCGGAGAACGACTTCGGGATAGTCTGCCGCTCGACGGTGATGCGCGAGGTGATTGTGCGCATTCATCAAGCCGGGCTGAGTGATACGCGGGTCATGATTCTCGGTGAGACCGGCACGGGGAAAGAGTTGGTCGCGCAGGCGATTCATCGCACCAGCTCGCGGGCGCGGCGGCCACTGGCGACATTCAACAGCCACGACAAAGTCACCGGGCTGGTTGAGTCGGAGTTGTTCGGGCATGTCAAAGGGGCTTTTACGGACGCCGTCAGAGATCGGGTGGGCCTATTTGAATTCGCCGATGGCGGCAGCGTGTTTTTGGACGAGATCGGCGATCTGGACTTGCCCAGCCAGGCCAAGCTGCTGCGCGTACTTGAGACCGGGGAGTATCAGCGCCTTGGCGACAATCACGTAATGAGACGCTGCAACGTGCGCGTGATCAGCGCGACGCACCGGGATCTGGCGCAGATGGTAGCAAAGGGGGAGTTTCGCGAGGACCTTTACTACCGATTGCGGGGTGTCGTCATCACCCTGCCGCCGCTGCGCGATCGTCGCGAGGATATCCCCTTTCTTGTTGAACGATTTCGCTCAATCGTCGCGGCTAAGATCGGTGTGTCGCCGAAAATCTTCGATACTCAGGCGATGGAGCTGCTGATCAATCAGCCGTGGCCGGGAAATGTGCGCCAGCTTCTCTACGTCGTCGAGTCGGCTCTGGCGATGACCAATGCCGATCTGATTATGGCAGACGACGTTGTCAAGGTCCTGCAGGCGGGAGCGGCCCAGGCCACCGGTCAGCCCAAGGCGCTTTCGCAGCGGCTTCGAGAAATCGAGCGTACGTACATTATCGCAGCCTTGGTGGAATCCGGTCTGAACATCAAGAAAACGGCCGAGATCCTTGAGATCGATCCGTCGAATCTACACAAGAAAATCAAGAACCACGGGCTTGATGTTGCGGCTCTGAAGCGGCAGTAGTTCTTGCTGGGGGTGGTAAATTCACCCGGCCCGATCACGGCAATTACTCTTCAGATTTCCAGGTCATCAGATTCTGCAGTCTTCGTTTCCGGTAAACCATTGACCGGTAACGCCGGCGATTCGTCGGGCTCGTCGGCATGGTTCTTGTTTTCATCAACAATCAGTAACAGACTGTCGCTCCTTAATGACTGACGTCCTTGCAGGAAAAGTCAGATAGAGAGTTGCTGGGAAAGGGCGGGCAGGACGGGCTCGGCGCATGCTGGGCCCTTTCTCTTTGCACCGAGAGGGCGCAGCAGTCGGTGAACGAACGGCCAGGAGCGGTTAGGACTTACAGGAGGTGGAGGATGCCGTCTCAGCGGCTTCACGCGAATTTTCGTCGATCAAGCGGCAGCCTTCCATGAGGATGAATTCGTTCGGCAGATTGTTATTCGGTTCGGGCAAATCATCGTCCGTGATCGGTTCGAGCAGCCAGGTGCCGCGACTCCAGGCGAGGGCTTCGTAGATAGCCTTCTCCGCCAAGAGATCGCCGAGCTTGGCAAAGGAGATGTTGCCGCGATTAAGATAGACGAGTAGCGATCCGAGGGCGGCGTTCTCGGGAGTGACGGTGATACGCGTCGTCTTCTGGCTTGGGCCGAGCGCTTGGATCAGGTCGATAATGCTCATGTCGGTCAGGTTGCCGCGTGAACCGGATTGCGAACGAGGCTGGTCGTTGTTATCGTTGGCAGAGTCCGAATCGCGCACGCGCAATTCCTTGATGCGGCCCATGAGAATCTCCAGGCCCTCGTCGAGGTCGATGATATCGGCCAGACCGATCTCCAACAACGGCGTGAGGAATTTTGCAACGTGGCCGCGGACAAGCAGGAATGTCGGATAGCTGCTGAAGTTCATGCCATTGGCGGAGAGCTGCTTGAGGATCTTGACGACTTCGCGCGGCATTGCGAGCGAGCGAACAATGACGATATCGGGTCGATTGCGGCGACACAGGGCAACCAGGGCATCCAGTCCGCGCGCAAAGGTCAACTGAAAGCCCTCGTTGGTCAGGCGCACTTTCAAAGCGTAGTCGCGGTCCGTGCTATCCGAATAGATGATCGCTTGCGCTGTCTTGTTGTGCTGACGCGGATCGGGCAACGATATCTCCCACTGCCCGCCTCGATTCTGATTTGAGTGCGGGCGAAAGTTCAACGGCTATAAACCGTGGGTGGTGCGAAACCAGCGGCCTGGAGATGCGCCAACCCACAAACGGAATCGAATCTGGCGGGAGGCGCGGTTTGCTGTGTCAGCCGAGGCGCCCCTCGCTTTACAGGTGCTTGCGAAGCTCCCCTAATATTGTCGGAAGAAGACTGATCGGCTTGAGGAGCCCGGTAGCCTCCGCTTTGGCTAACAAGATGTGTTTCATGATGTTTAGAGCGCTGTACAGGCCCGACTAAAAGGCCAGTTGTTAACAAGAATGGGCCGTCGAGTAATCCGGCCTGACCGAAGCTCAGCTAGTAGTCTCGATGACGCTGCTTGCTACAGAGGCAGCCAATTCCGGTTCGTGTGCAATATTCGCCGAGGCGGCCCAGTTCGTTCATGAGATTGTCGAGCCGATTGGCGACATAGAAGCACGCGCGCCATTCATATTCGCAGAGCGTATGGGCGACAGACCTTGAGGAGGCTGTCTCATAAGCTTAAATTCGGCAAAAATCAAAATGCGGCGGTTCACAATTTCGCGCTGGAATACTCAGATTGCGAGTGACTTTCAAGGCAACGCGCGAAATCAAGAACCGCCGCAACTACCCGTTTCGGTACTTATGGGACAGCCTCTTGAGAGCACGACGCTCAACTAATCACTTCGACGAACTTAATCTCTGAACATGAGGAGTCCAGGTCGACGCATTGTCCAAGTGCGTAGACTTTCTACGCAGTTTTTACGGGGTTTTGTCGCAGTCGGGCAGCTTGACAATGTGGAGATAATCAGCGAAGTTGACCTCATTACTTCTATCAACCAGGTGCTGTGCCAATGAGGGTGGATGACAAACTCCTTCGAGTTGAGAGCCACATTGAGGTGCCGGGCGACCTCATAGTCGTCGTGGCGCAGGTCGAGCGGATCGTGCGCTTGCGGGCCTGCGGTTCTTCTCAGGCAGATTAGCAGGGCTCTGACTACGGCAATGCACCGAACGTGACTTGATGTTTGGGAAATTGTCACAGGATCAAGTTTACGGGAGGAGGTGAGGCAAGCAAGCGCGATTGAGATCGCTTCGCAAATCAAGAAAATCCACAGCAAGTTAATCGGTGAATCCCGGGCAGCGCTTGCGCAAGTGCTACTTCAATATGTACCAGAGGATCACCCTATGAACCATGAACTTCCAGGAGGGGTAATCAAGATGAAATCCAAGTTAAGCTACGCCTCAGTATTGGCCACGATGTTCGTATTGCTGCTTGTCTGCTCGTTGAGCGCTGCGGTGATGCAGCCGCCGTCCGCCAATATCACAGAACCGAAGGTCACGGTAGACAACGCGGTTAGGCTGGATCGCTCATTGCTTTCAGACGTCCTGGCGGGAGCGATTGGATCGGCCAATGAGGGTGAGGCAGTGCCGGCACCTATTGATGCGGCCGGCATCAAGCACTCGCCGGGCCGGACGATGGCGGCGACCGCAATCAATCACGGTGTATTCGGTGGTGCGCCATACGCCAAAGTCGACGCCGCTGCGGTGGCGGCATTCAAGGCCGAAGCGGGCAGCATTGCGGCCGGCGGATATGTTTCCGATACGGAGTATAGAGGTCTTGAAGCCTGCCTCATCTCGTTTGACAATCACTCGACCTATGCCACTGATCGCGGTGGATGCATCTACATCCTCTCGACCGTGACCGGCCTGCAGGCGGGTGATATCGTGATGGTAGATAACAACTACTTCTACAACGATGGAACGGGTCACGCGTCGTACTGGGATCAAGCAGCCTACTGGGTATTGATCGGGACGTATACCCATAATACAACCACTACGATTAACAACTGGCTGATCTACGTTGAACCGGACGGACTCGGCGGCTATACGATGGTGATCGGCTCGGGCGAGTATAATCTGGCGCTGAACAACGACGACCTGACGACGATTATTGGCGACCAGTTCAAGTTGACGCGCCAGGTGCGCGTGTATCAAGGAGCCACGCTTTTGAGTCCGGCGGTCAGCGGGCGGGGCTATACCTACTCGTCGGCGGGCATCACCGGCGGAACGGAAATCGACAATAGCTATCTTGACACACCGGATCTTGATCTTGCCGGCTCTGATCCCGTGTGGGTCGATGATGATTGGGTCGGATCGAGTAACGGCGACATCGTCGGGGGGCACATCTATGGACAGGATGCCTTCGACAATATTCAGCAAGGAATCAATGGTGTCTTAGCGGCCGGAACGGTAAACGTCGCAGCCGGTACTTACACGGAGAACCTCACCGTCAATCAGAGCCTGGCCTTGATCGGCGCAGGTGAGAGTGCAGTGACCGTGTACCCGTCGCTTTCGGCGCCGAACCCGGGAGGCGGCGGATCGCTTCCGCCCGGATCGAGTAACATGCTCCTGGTCGGCGCAGATGACGTCGAAGTTGCGGGGATAACGTTCGACGGCGACAATCCGGGCCTGACCAGCGGCGTCGTAGTTGGCGGCGCCGATCTCGATGCGCGCAACGGGATTATCACCAATCACCCACTAGGCCTTTTCAATGGGCTTTCGGTGCACGATTGCACCGTGATGAATATCTATCTGCGCGGTATCTACGCCTCCTCAGGCGGGACCTTTGTCTTTGACAACAATACGGTTGATAACGTGTACGGGGAGACTCAATCGATAGGCCTGTTCAATTTCGGTGGCAGCGGATTGTTTACCAACAATACCGTAACCAACTGCAATGACGCTATCGCTTCGAACCACTCGAAAGGTTGTCAATTCCTTGATAATGTCGTGAGCGGCTGCGGCAGCGGTATTCATACTGACAACGCCGGCTCCGGCGGCGGCGTGGCCGACCTGATCGACGGGAATCAAGTCTCCAACAGCGCACTCTACGGCTACGGGATTTTCACGTTCGTGCCATACCTCGTGCCGGTGGTGCAGAACAACATCATCACCAATGTTGATGTGGGTTTGACGGCAGCGGGCTCATACAGCGCCGTGACGCCGCAGTTCTTGAACAACACGGTTGACGGGCAGAACAAGGCGAACAGCACCGGGCTCTATATCACGACCGAGATCTGGGGGTACACGTCCGGCAACGTTACGGTGCTGCTGCAGAACAACTCGATTCTCAACCACACGGATGGTTGCTATGTCGTGGCGGAAGCCGGCTTCACGAATACGCTGACGCTATACGACAATGAAGTGCGCGGTAACTCGAATCTGGCTGTTCTCACTTCGGCGGGCGCTCACAGCGCCGGCACTTTTGCCTTGAATTTCTCAGGCAACTGGTGGGGTTCGACAGATCCGGGCGTGATCGGGGGAGCGATCGCGGTTGCCGCAGACTATACACCGTGGCTTGGAGGTGGAACGGCGACTGCGCCGGGCTTCGCCGGCGATTTCTCGCAGTTGTGGGTTGACGACAACTCCCCGCAGTCGGGCGCGACGAATCGCATTCAGGAAGCGGTTGACCTGGTTTCGGGCAGCACGATCTACGTGATGCCGGGAACCTATCCCGGTCAGGTGGTGATCAGCGGTTTCACCGATCTGAACCTTATCGGCTCAGGAATGGGCGTCAGCACATTGCAGGCAACGGCTTCGATGCCGCACTCGTTCAATAGCGGCTCCAATAATAACTTCGCGATTGTCTCGGTCGAGAATTCGACCGGCGTCGATATCTCCGACCTGACGATTGACGGACTCGGTTTAGGCGCGACCAATTATCGCTTCGTGGGCGCGGCTTATTTCAATGCGGGCGGCACGATGACCGACGTCGAGGTCAAAGCCGTGCGCAATAACCCGCTCGACGGTGCGCAACACGGGATCGGTGTCTATGCTCTGATCACGGACAGCGTTGATCGGTCGTTGGACCTGGTCAACTGCACGGTGACAGATTTCCAGAAGAACGGGGTTACGTTCATTGGAACGGATCTGAGCGCCAGCGCCACCGACTGCACAATCACGGGCGCCGGGCCGCAACAGCTCGGTTGGCCGGCGCAAAACGGAATTCAGTTCAGTACAGTAGCAGCCGGTACCGCGACAGGAAATCAAATCAGCAATATCTCGTATGTACCGGATAGCTATGTGGCCACCGCCTTCCTGCTGTTTGGGCCGGAGACGGTGACGATAGACGACAACGACATCAGCGAATGCCAGGTCGGTGCGTACTTCATTGACGCCGCCGGCAGTTTCTCCGGCAATACCTATGTCGGGACACCGCTGGGTATGGGCCAGGAAGACTACTTTGCGCTCTACGCGCTCTCTCAAGTCCCGGCAAAAGGAAGGCAGCGGAACGCCCAGCCGTTGGATGCGGATTTGGTTTCGGCCGCAAAATCCGACTTCAATTCGGCGGCTCTGGCACCTACTGCACTGACAATCGTGGCAGACGACAATATCTGCGACGGTGGCGGCGGGACATCATCGCAAGCGCTGGTGGCGTACTCGTATACGAACGGCAATCTGGACTTCCAAGCGAGCGGTAACCGCGCGACCAATTTCCAGTGGGGTGCGGGAACGTACGCCGGACCGTCGCCGGTGACGGGAGTCATCGAGGACAACGAGTTCCTCTACAACGTCGTCGGTTTCGAAAACTATGGCGGCACCGTCACAGTGGAGTCAAATACCTTCCAGAACACGACGAACGCAACGGACGACACACCCGGCAATACCTACGCGCAGAATTGCTGGCACGACTGGTCGGGGATCGGAACCTACGCGATCGGCGGCGGGGGTAACAACGTCGACAGCAACCCGAGCGCCGACTGCGGGCTGGACATGACGCCGGACAATATCGTGTACAATTGCAGCGGCAATTTCACGTTTGACGTGGCTATCGGCAGCGCCGTTACGGCTTTGGATGCCGCCAATATCTGGCTCGAGTATCCGGCCGAGCTGACGGTCGCCAACGTTACCGGCGCCAGTGGCAACTACTTTGTGGCCTATACACAATCGACCAATGTCCTCAATACTCGCGACACACTGAAAGTGAATCTGGGTGTGCTGACGGGTGTTGAAGACGGTCCGGCCACGTTGTTTACGGTGGCGATGAACGGCAGTGTGTCGTGCGTGCCAGGCGACATTACGATGATCTTCCGCGACCTGCGCGACAGCACGAATTCACAGATCCTCGCGCCACTGGCATCGCCGATTGACTTCCAGTCAAATTGCGGCGACCCGGCTGTGGTCGTGAACTCGCCGGCTGCAGGCGGATTCTATAATGTCCCGCCGGTACTCAGCCTGACGGCGACCGATGACTGTGACCTCAACGCGCTGTATTACCAGGTAGACGCCTGCGTACCGGGCGGCTGGTTGCCGATTGCCACCGGCTTGACCGGTACCGTTTACAACAACGCGGCCTGGTCGCTGTCCGGGCCGGAGTTTGCAGCGCTGACGGAGGCGTCGCACTGCATTCGCTTCAAGGTGACGGATGACTTCGGACGCGGTAACGCGGACTCGTGTTCGTTCACCTGGTGCTTTACGAAGGACGTGACCGCGCCGAATCCGCCGACAGCGTTTGTGGCCCAGCCAGGGCACAACAAGGTGCAGTTGAGCTGGACGAATTCGAGTTCTGCCGATGCGATCGGTGTCCAGATTCAGCGCGTGCCGTGGACCGACTATCCGGACTACGGCAGTCAGCCGACTCCGACCGGCGCTCCGGCGTATCCGGCGAGCGAGACGGTGGGCACGACGGTATTGAACGTAGCGGCTACGCCGAGTTCTGCTGCCAGCCATACCGATGTGATGGGCTTGAGCAACGCGACGCGCGATATCTACTATTTCGGTGCGTTCGCCTACGATGCTGCCGGAAACTACTCGAGTGCCGCGGCATCCGCGCAGGGGAGATCGACTTCGTATTGGCTGGGCGACATTGCCAATGAGGCCGTCGTCTTAGGCAACTACGACGGTCTGGTCTACTTCGGCGATCTGGTGCATTTCTCCTCAAGTTACGGTCTGAACGAAGGACAGCCGGGATATGTGAGCCGGGCGGACTTTGGCCCGACGCACAACAACAGCCCCAAGGGGATCCCGCTTCCAGATGACAAGGTCGAGTTCGAAGACCTGGCGATTTTCGCGATCAATTTTGATGATGTCGTGCCGCTCGTTGCCAAGGCGGTTCCCGAATTGTCCGGCAGCGCACAGTCGCAGTTCACAGCATTGCGACTGAACGCGCGCGACGCCGCGGACGGCTATTTCGTCGATGTTTGTTTGGACAATCCAGGCAACATCGCGAAGTCGCTTCTGGCGGAGATCCACTTCAACGGCGATAACTTGAACCTGACCTCAACGACATTGTCTGACAACTTAGCGACACGCAGCGTTCCGGTGTTCTTCAAGGCGATTGAAGGGACGAACCAAGTTTCCGTGGCGGTAGCGGCTCTCGGGAACAGCGTCGCCTTCAAGGGCTCCGGAGTAGTTGCGACGCTGAAATTCCAGAAGCGGTCAGCTACGGTCGGCGCGGTGTTGTTGAAGCGGCAGGAAATCCGCGACAACGACAACAACTCGTTGGTGCCGACGGCAGCTCCGATTGAAGAGGCGGCCGCTATAGAGCAGCCTCTGGAAGTTGAGGACTACGTCGTTTACCAGAACACGCCCAATCCGTTCAACCCCGATACGAAGATCGCTTACTCGCTGCCGCGCACAGAGCGGGTAACGGTGAGAATCTTCAACGTCATGGGACAGGTTGTCCGGACTCTGCTCGATGGTGTGCAAGCGGCCGGAAATCATGAACTGATCTGGAACGGCTGTGACGAAAGCGGTCATGCGGTTGCTTCCGGAGTGTACTTCTACCGATTCGAGACGGCGGACTTTGCCCGGACCGTCAAAATGACTCTTCTGAAGTAATTGCACTTAGCGGATCGGGCTCGTAAGAGCCCGATCCCGAATACGGAGCGACAGCATGAAGTACATCATGAGAATATTGCTGGCGGGAATGGTACTGCTAGTTGCCATTCCCGCAGTGGCTGCGGGTCAAAACGACAGCACGGGCCACATCTACATTTTGCCTGAAGAGAAGATTGTCAATCTTAACGATACGTTCAGTCTCTTCATCTACGTCGATACCATCGTGGATCTCAAGTCATTCCTGCTTGATATCGAAGTCGATACGGCGGTGATCGCGCTGGTTGCAGCCAGCCGCGAGGCGTTTTTCAACGGGCCTTCGGGGGCCTTCTTCTTCTGGAAAGACACGGTTCAGGTATTCATGAGTGCCGAGTCAACTTACGTCTACGAGCTGCTGGCGTCGCTGTTTGGACCGACAGCGAGCGTTGATGGTCCCGGGCACTTGGTTCGACTTAATTTCGTAGCGCGCGGCCACGGCTACAGTGCGGTCGTGTTTCGGCGCACGCAGCTTCTGGATGTCGCCAACGCCTCGATCGTCCCCGACGATTCACTCAATGGCCTGGTCATCGTCTGTCCGACGGCCTTTTATTTTGGCGACGCCGACTTCAACGGCATTGTGAACATCTCGGACTGCGTCTATCTCATCAATTACATCTTTGTCGCCGGGCCTGCACCGTATCCGATCAAGCTGATCGGCGACGCGGACTGCAATGAGGTAATCAGCATTTCCGACGTTGTGTACATCATCAACTACATTTTTGCCGGCGGCCCGCCGCCCTGCAATCCGTGCAACTGAGGAGGAAGTCTTGATGAAGTCGATAGCAGTTGTTTGTTGGCTTGGGTTGATGGCGCTGTTGGTACCGCACTCGATGACTGCCACGCCGCTGATGCAATTGGTTCCGGACAGCACAAAGATATTTCGCGACTCGTTGTTTACGGTGGATTTGACGGTTGATATATCGTCAGTGCGGCTAAAGGCGTACTCGATTGAGATAACCTTTGATCGATCAGTGATCAGGACCGACTCCGTTAGTGTCACGGAAGGGCCTCTTCTGGGTACCACCGGGCAGCCGACGTTTTTCTGGACGGAGTTTTCGAGCGATTCCGCCACTCTGAACATTGATGGCGCCATTCTGGGCGACGGAATCATCGTCAACGGAGCGGGCACGCTCGCGAGTTTGACGTTCTACACGATCGGGTTCGGCGAAAGCGACTTGGCGATTGTTTCGCTACGCGTTCGCGACGGCTCCAATCAGCCGCTGACTTACACGACGCGGGACGCCTGGGTGAAAGTGTGCCAGTTTGTCGGCGACGTTAATGCGGACAATCGCATAACGATCTCCGACTGCGTCTATTTGATCAATTGGATTTTCGCCGGCGGTCCCGATCCGATTCCCGATCCTCCGGTGGGGGATGTCGATTGCACGGGCTTTACGAACATCAGCGATTGCGTCTACCTGATCAATTACATCTTTGGTGGCGGCCCGGCGCCGTGTGATGACTGCTATTAGGCGATCTGGCGGCGCCTTGGCGAATATTGCCTGAAAAAGGCAGTATCCATTTTTGGCTCGGTGCGCAGTAGAGTCAATACAGGAGGTGGTGCGAGCAAGGCTGAAAGGTTCAGAACTGCGTAGCATTGACGCAAAAAGTCGAGGCACTCGGCGACGAGATTTGTTAAACTGCGGAGCAGACTTCTGCTATAAACTGCGGAAGAGGATGAGATCCGGTGGTCTCCGCGGACTTCAAATCCGTTGGCGGGTGTTTGTCATCCGCGGTGGGTTCGACTCCTACCCCTTCCGCCATTTTTTGTCCCGGCAACGTGGGCCGGCATGGGCCTCCGGCGCTGCAGCCGCATACGATACCTCAGGACTGCGTCTTCCACACGAATCGTGTGGATTCCGTTAAGAGTGACTAAAAGGTTGACTTTGGTGCGCCAAGTGCTATACTGCTATCGACAACTGGGATCATCAACTTGGTCCGTAATGTTTCGGGGTCTCGGCGCCGATCGAGCAGAATCTGATTCGGCGTACGCTGCACCGGGATGAAGTTGCTCGCCCGCTTGGGAGGCAGGCACTCTTCGACTAATACTTCTTCATTCACCAGTGTTCGACGACATTGGGAGGTTACTTGCGCATGTCTTCACGGCTGTTTCTCGCGACGTTGTTGCTGTTGGTTCTTGGATTTGCTCAAACCGCTCCGAGCGGACAACGGCAGGCGGTTCGTATCATGCCTCTGGGGGACTCCATTACCTGGGATATCACCTTCGGAGATACCCGTCCCGACGGACTTCGCACCGGCTATCGGCAACCGCTGTACCTGGCGTTGCAGGCTGAGGGATTCGATGTGGACTTTGTCGGAAGCCTGCAGGCGGGGCAGGATGCGGTTCCGGCCTTTGACCCGGACAACGAAGGGCATTCCGGCTGGACTGATGCGCAGATTGCCGCGAATATCTACAATTGGCTGGCGGCCAACCCGGCGGATGTGATTTTGCTACACATCGGGACCAATGGACTCGATCCGAGTCCGAATGATGTCGCGGCAATTCTCAACGAGGTTGACCGTTATGAGGGCGACCACGATATAGTCATCACGGTGTTTATCGCGCGGATCATCCAACGAGTTCCTTACAGCGGCACAACGACGCAATTCAACGACAATGTGGAGGCGATGGCGCTGGCTCGAGTCGCCGGCCAAGGGGATCGCATCGTCATGGTGGATATGGAGGACGGAGCGGGATTGATCTATCAAATCGACACCTCGGCACTTGTCGGCGACATGTACGATTACCTGCATCCCAATTCCAAGGGCTACCCGAAGATGGCCGCGCAGTGGTTCAGCGCGCTGAGGCCGTTCTTAGCAAGCGGCAATTGCCCTGTCGGGCTGGCGCATTACTGGCCGCTAGATGAATCGGGCGGTGCGCCTTACAACGATGTGGTCGGCGGTGCGGATGCGACCTGTTCAGGCTGCCCCGCGCCAACGAGCGGTATTGTGAGTGGCGCGCTGGAATTTGAAACATCAGACGAGGTGTCGATAGCGGCAGAGAGCAGCCTCGACTGGTCGGCAAACGACGATTTCACGATCGAGTTCTGGTGTCGACCGTCGGCGATTGGCATCGCTCAGGCATTGATCGGGCGTCAGGGTAACGGAGCGTTTGATGCCTGGTCGATTCGGTTGAATGAAAGCGGCGCACCTGTCCTTCACTTACAAGACGTCGGGCAGTCGTTTGACCTGGTGTCGCCCGTAACCTTGACAAGCGGTGCCTGGAATCATGTTGCCGCAACGCGGGACGGTGCGAGCGGCTCGACCTCGATTTACGTCAACGGCTCGACTGCGGCTACTGGGGCGATATCATTCAGTTCCGGATTCACCTCAAGTCATCCGTTGACCCTTGGTTATCTTGAGACAGCGTCGAGCGGACCGTTTGCAGGTACCTTGGATGAAGTCGCGCTCTATGATTCAGCACTCAGTTCGACAGCGATTGCAGCCCATGAATTCGCCGGTCGCGGCGGGATCGGCATCTGCGGCGGTACGCCGAACGCGGCCGAGATTATCAGCACGCCCGGGTTGAGCGGCTTCGTGGGATCGCACTATAGCTATGATGCGGCCGCAACGGGGAATCCAACGCCGCATTATTCGCTGCTGTCGGCTCCTTTCGGGCTGACGCTCGACAGTATCAGCGGCGTCATAAGCTGGACGCCGAGTATTGCGGGCAACTTTGGCGTTATTCTTAGGGCGGCGAACTACTTTGGCGCGGATACGCAGTCGTTCACGATCAACGTGACGCAGTTACCGTCATGCCCATCGAACCTATTGCACTACTGGACGCTCGACGAGCTTTCCGGGTCGTCCTACACAGACCAAATGGGTTCGACGAGCGCGACCTGCAGCAGTTGCCCCACGGCAGTGCCGGGAAAGATCAATGTCGCCAAGGATTTTGATCGCATCGACGATGCGGTTAGCGTCAACAATGATGGCAGTTACAATTGGGGAACGGCCTCAAGTTTCTCGATCGAATTTTGGATGAACCAAGGTACCGGTTGCGCGGGAGCGTCGCAACCCAACAACGAAGTCATTGTCGGTCGCGCGGGCGCCGGCTGGTGGATCGGAATCATGTGCGAACCGGGTGGAAACAGCGGCAAGCTGCGCTGTTATTTTCAGGGCACTGACATCTATAGCACGCAAGTGGTCAGTGACGGCGAATGGCACCATATTGTTTTCGTGAGAGACAATTCCGCCGGGCGGTGGCGACTGTATGTCGACGGCTCTCTGGACCAGTCAGTCTCCGGCAGCGGGCACAGTTTTGTGGCATCCGATCCGCTGAGTCTGGGTTGGTTCAATGGGCCGGATCCGGGGAAGTACCGATTTGCGGGCGTGCTTGATGAGCTGGCGCTTTATGATGGAGTGCTTTCCGAGGGAACCGTCACAATGCACTATAACGCCGGACTGGGGACGAGCTACTGCTTTGACTGTGGTGATGTTGATGCCAACCGGATAGTCTCGATTTCAGATGCTGTTTACTTGATCAGCTTCATTTTCGGAGGTGGTCCGCCGCCGGTATCGATGGCGGCGGCCGACGCCGACTGCAATGGTTTTATCACTATTTCAGACGCCGTGTACCTGATCGGCTATATTTTCGGTGGTGGGCCGGGTCCATGCCAGAGCTGCAAATAGAAGTTGCCGACTACGGAGCCAATCGGGTGGTATCGTCGGTTGCTGCGTTAGCAAACACAATAAGTGTTCTTTGGCTGTAGAAGGCTCGAAGGATACGGGAGTTCTGCCACGTACTTGCGGCGCATACACTTAGGCGGCGCCAGACGACGATGGCAGGCGTTAGCGGTACGCAACGAGTGCATTAGTTATGCGAATAGTCCATGTTTGCTATTGACAAATAGCTCGCCGTTGCTATCTTTTGGATACGCTTGGGTCTTCCAGTTATGCCGGTCACCTGACCCGGATACAATCGAAGTGAAGATAATTATCATGCCCGACAGCGACTGAGAAAGTCGCACAGCGGTGGGGCTGTCGGAGGGCGGGAGCATAATTCACGTTTTCGGCGTCATTATCGCCGGGAGCGTTTCCTGTGGTTATGGTTGCGAACGTGTTTCGCGATGGTTTCGCATTTGCTGAAGATGCTCATGCCGACAACAATTTCTTTCAGAGGAAATTCTTCCAAAAGTGGAATTGGGCACCTATATGCAAAGAGGAGGTAGGAGTCATAACACGAGAGAATAATTTGCACGCAGAATTACTTCAAATCGGCGAAGACTTGCGTCATCGCCATTGAGCGCCAGCCACCTTTCAGAATCTCTTTAGGCAGGTTGTGGCGCCTCAAATCCAGGACTGAGCGCAGGCTGCCGGGGCAAACTCGCGGCGGCGCCCAGGCCAATACAATAAAATGTCGGAGGAGAAGATGAAGTTCGATTTGCGAACGAGTGTTTTGTCGTCATTCCCACTCAAGTTCATGCTGATCATTGCGCTACTTTTCGCGGGGACGGTGCTGGCGCAACCGGTCGGCTGCCCACCGGGGATGACGCACTACTGGCAATTTGAGGAGTCGGCCAGCCCATACAGTGACTACTATGCCGACAGCGACGCAACCTGCACGGCGTGTCCCGATCAGATCATCGGCGTAGTCGGCAACGCGCAGCAATTCAATCTCACGGACGACCAGGTGATCGTCAGCGATGACGGCACTTTCGACTGGGGTGCGACAAGCAACTATGCGATTGAGTTCTGGATGAAGCGCGACGGGTGTGCTTGCACGCAGGGGGGATTCAATTGTAACGAAGTCATTGTCTCTCGATTCGGTGTCTCAAATGCCTGGTGGATTGGCGTGAGCTGCCAAACGGGATTGGCGGCGCCGCCGGGGCACCTGCGCTGTTATTTCGGCAGCGTTGACATCTTCAGTACCGTTGATGTGGCAGACAACGTGTGGCATCATGTTGTGTTTGTGCGCGACAATGCGTTGAACGAGTGCCGCCTGTACATTGACGGAGTGCTCGATGGCAGCGCTTCAGGAGGAGGTGCCGACCGCTCAGGGACAGCGCCGCTGCAAATCGGCTGGGCGAACTCGACGCCTTTCTACCGCTATGGTGGAGCACTCGACGAATTGGCGCTTTACGATGTGGCTTTGGACTTGCCGCAAATCACCGCGCACTTCAACTCCGGGTCTGGACAGAACTACTGCGACGCAGAGCAAGCCCCGATCATTACTTCGACGCCGATCACGACAGCCGTTGTCGGTCAGTCTTACATCTACGATGTCGACGCTGCGGGAAGTCCCTCACCGACGTACGCCCTGCTGACCGCACCGAGCGGCATGACGATTGACAATGTCACAGGCGTCATCAGCTGGACACCTACGTCTACCGGCCCCAACGCGGTTGAGGTTGAAGCAAGCAACACCGAGGGGAGTGATACCCAGGCGTTCACAGTGACGGTCGACCCGGTGCGTATCTGCCCGCCGTCGCTGGCCAATTATTGGAAGCTCGACGAAACGAGCGGGTCGACTTATGTCGATTCGAAGGGTGGCCGCGATGCCCACTGCGCGAATTGCCCGATACCTGCCGCAGGTCGCGTCGGCGGCGCGCAAGAGCTTGATCGCAGCGATGACGGCTTCAACGTAGCCGATCATCCCAGTCTCGACTGGGGCGTCAACGACAGCTATACGATCGAGTTCTGGATGAACAAGACCAGCGGTTGTGTTGACAACACGCAGCCCAGCAACGAGGTGATCGTCGGCCGCTCCGGCGCCGGCTGGTGGATCGGAATGAACTGCGAGGCGCCGCTGGCATCACAAAAGATTCGCGCCTATATCGCCGGCACGCAGTTGTTTAGTTCGACGACGGTCAATGACGGAGTGTGGCATCACATCGTGTTTATCCGCGACGCGATCGCCGGCAGTTACAGCCTGTACGTCGACACCGTGCTCGAAGCGACACTGATTGCCGCCGGGCACAGCATGGCCGGCAGCGACTCGCTCGCTTTCGGTTATTTCAACGGTCCGGCGCCCGGCAAGTATCGCTACGGCGGTGTTGTGGATGAGATTGCTTTCTACAATGCGCCGCTCGCGGAGCTCGATATTCGCTCGCACTACAACCAGGGATTTGGCGGCCGCTACTGCTACCTATGCGGGGACGCCGACGCCAATGGGATTGTGAGTATCTCGGATGCCGTCTACTTAATCTCGTTCATTTTCAGCGGCGGCAATCCGCCGGCGCCACTCTTGGCTGGCGACGCCGACTGCAACGGCTTCATTACCATTTCCGACGCGGTCTATTTGATCAGTTTCATCTTTGCCGGCGGCCCTGCGCCTTGCGCAGCCTGCCCGTAAGAGTCGAGAAAGTTGGGCCGAACCGAGCAAGACCAGCCGGTTCGGCCGACGGACCGTCGCAACCGAGCGACGGCGCTGACAAACAGGAGAGAACAATGAAATCAACGCTAACTAATACACGTAATCGATTCGGGCGCGCGACGCTTCTGGCCGCGGTTGTCTGGCTGATTGCGCTGTGCGTCACCACGCTGGCACAGCCGGCCGGCTGCCCGAGTGGCATGACGCACTACTGGAAATTCGAGGAATCGGGAAGCCCCTACGATGACTACTACGCCAGCAGCGACGCTACCTGCACGGCGTGTCCGGTTCAGGTTACGGGGCGCGTGGGGTTTGGGCAGTCGTTCAATCGCGTCGATGACCAGATCATCGTAACAGACGACAATACTTTCGAATGGGGGACGACGAGCAGCTACACAATTGAGTTCTGGATGCAAAGATCAGGCTGCAGCTGCACTGAAGGGGGATTCAATTGTAATGAGGTAATGATATCGCGCTTCGGGGTCAGCGCAGCCTGGTGGATCGGCGTTACCTGCCAGACCGGGTTGCCGGCGCCACCGGGGCGGCTGCGCTGTTATTTCGGCGGCGTAGATATTTTCAGCACTGTCACCGTAGCGGACGGACAGTGGCACCATATCGTATTCCAGCGTGACAATTCTGCAAACCAATGCCGCCTATATATTGACGGCAATCTGGATGTAACGGCCGCCGGCGGCGCCGGCGACCGGACGGGATCAGCCCCACTCCAGATCGGTTGGGCAAACGCCTCTCCATACTACCGGTATGGAGGAATTCTTGACGAAATAGCCCTCTATGACGCTGTGCTGCCCCTGACCGATATCCAGGCGCACTACAATTCGGGCAATGGCCAGAGCTACTGCGCTTCGAATCAGCCTCCGGTTGTGAGCGACATTCCCGGTGAAAGTGTCGCGGAGGGGTCGAGTTTCGCAACGATCA
>CAZNWJ010000003.1:124154-472536 GCA_964576925.1 uncultured Ignavibacteria bacterium
TAGCCACGATCACAGTGGATGACCCGGAATGGAACGGCAGCGAGACAATAACGTTCACGGCGACCGACCAAGGTTCGCTGTTCGACTCGGACGATGCAATGTTCACCGTGACGGCGGTCAACGATCCGCCGGTGGTGAGCGACATTCCCGGTGAAAGTGTCGCGGAGGGGTCGAGTTTCGCAACGATTAATCTTGACGATTACGTGAGCGATCCGGACAATCTCGACAGCGAGATTTCGTGGTCGTACTCCGGCGATGTGAATCTGACGGTGAGCATTGTTGCTCGCGTAGCTACGATCACAGTTGATGACCCGGAATGGAACGGCAGCGAGACAATTACGTTTACGGCGACCGACCAAGGTTCGCTGTTCGACTCGGACGGCGCGACCTTCACGGTGACGGCGGTTAATGATCCGCCGGTAGTGAGCGACATTCCCGGTGAAAGTATCGCGGAGGGGTCGAGTTTCGCAACGATCAATCTCGATGATTACGTGAGTGACCCTGACAATCTCGACAGCGAGATTTCGTGGTCGTACTCCGGAGATGTGAATCTGACGGTGAGCATTGTTGCCCGCGTAGCCACGATCACAGTGGATGACCCGGAATGGAACGGCAGCGAGACAATAACGTTTACGGCGACCGACCAAGGTTCGCTGTTCGACTCGGACGACGCGACGTTCACGGTGACTGCGGTCAACGATCCGCCGGTAGTGAGCGACATCCCCGATCAGATGATTGCCGAAGGCTCGACTTTCACGACGATCAACTTGGATGACTATGTCAGCGACGTTGAAGACCCGGACGGCAGTATCATCTGGACCGTAACGCCGAGCAGCCAGAACGGAATCAGCGTCTCGATCACCAGCCGGATTGCCACGATCACTCATCCGGGGGGCGACTACAACGGCAGCGGGACATTCACCTTCCGCGCGACCGACACCGGCAGTCTCTTCGATGAAGACGGCGCGACCTTCACGGTGACGGCGGTCAACGATCCGCCGGTAGTGAGCGACATCCCCGATCAGATGATTGCCGAAGGCTCGACTTTCACGACGATCAACTTGGATGACTATGTCAGCGACGTTGAAGACCCGGACGGCAGTATCATCTGGACCGTAACGCCGAGCAGCCAGAACGGAATCAGCGTCTCGATCACCAGCCGGATTGCCACGATCACTCATCCGGGGGGCGACTACAACGGCAGCGGGACATTCACCTTCCGCGCGACCGACACCGGCAGTCTCTTCGATGAAGACGGCGCGACCTTCACGGTGACGGCGGTCAACGATCCGCCGGTGGTGAGCGACATCCCCGACCAGGGCATTGCCGAAGGCTCGACTTTCACAACGATCAATCTTGACGATTACGTAAGTGACCCCGACGATTTGGACAGCGAGATTTCATGGTCGTACTCAGGGGCTGTCAATCTTTCGGTTTCGATCGTCGCCCGTGTAGCGACGATCGCAGCAATCGATCCGGAATGGAACGGTAGCGAGACCATCACGTTTACGGCGACCGACCAAGGTTCACTGTTCGACTCGGACGGCGCGACGTTCACGGTAACGGCAGTCAATGATCCGCCAGTGGTCAGTGATATTCCCGACCAAACGGTTCCTGAAGGATCGCCGTTTGCAACGATCAATCTCGACAACTACGTAAGCGACCCGGACGATCTGGACAGCGAGATTTCATGGTCGTACTCGGGGGCTGTCAATCTTTCGGTTTCGATCGTCGCCCGTGTAGCGACGATCGCAGCGATCGATCCGGAATGGAACGGCAGCGAGACGATTACGTTTACGGCTACTGACCCGGATCTGCTGACCGACTCCGACGCTGCGCAATTTTCGGTATTATCCGAAGGATGTCCCCCGGGTATGGCGCATTATTGGGAGTTGAACGAGACGATCGGAGGCACCTACGATGATTCGTTTGACGCTCTCGACGCCACTTGTACCAATTGCCCGACTCCTGTTGCGGGGATCGTCGGCGGGGCGCAGGAATTTGATCGCTCAACCGATCAGGTAAACATTGCCGACGATAACAGCTACGATTGGGGTGTCAGTTCGAGTTTCACGGTCGAATTCTGGCTGCGCAAGCCGACCGGCTGTGCCGGAGCGACGCAACCGAACAACGAAGTGGTGATCGGACGATCGGGCGGCGGCTGGTGGATTGGTGTGATGTGCGAGGCGGGTGTCAATCAATCGCGGATTCGCGCCTACTTCCAGGGCGTTGATATGTTCAGCACCTCGACGATTCCTGACAATGAGTGGCACTTGATCGCCTTCGTGCGCGACAACTCGACCAATCAGTGGCTGCTCTATTTTGACGGCAATCCCGAAGCGGTGCAAACGTCTGCCGGCAAGAATCTGGCGGCTGCCACACCCCTGAGTGTAGGGTGGTATGATGGCCCCGATGTCGGCAAGTACCGGCTGGGTGGAATCCTTGATGAGTTGGCTTTATACAATTCCGCGCTGACACAGGCAGAGATTGAAAATCACTATGCGCTTGGTCAGGTCGGGTTGGGTTATTGCCAGCTGGGGATTGCCCCTTTAATCACATCGACGCCGATTACGACGGCGATTGGGAACAAGCTGTATACTTATGATGTCGAAGCCACCGGAGCCCCAGCGCCAACATTTTCCCTGCCGGTCGCGCCGGACGGCATGTCGATTGATGAAAACAGCGGTTTGATTTCGTGGGTACCTGATAGCGTTGGTATCTTCTCTGTCGAAGTCGTAGCGACCAACTCCGTCGGCTCGCATTCGCAGCCGTTTACGATCAGCGTATCGCAGTTGGCCCCGTTGATTACGTCTACGCCGGTGACAGAGATCGAGGGCGGCAAGAACTATATCTATGACGTGAACGCTATCGCCATACCGACGGCGACATATTGGCTGTTTGCAATAATGCCGAATGTACTTCCGCCGGGGATGACGATCAATCCGTCGTCGGGGCTGATAGAGTGGCCCTACGCAATTCCGGGAACCTATTACTTGAATGTCCAGGCGTTCAACGTTGCCGGCGCGGATACGCAGTCGTTTGTTCTTCATGTGTCGTCGGTCGCCCCGGATATCATCTCCACTCCGATCTTGAACGGCCGGACCGGCAAGGTCTACACGTATGATGTCGGCGCGAGCGGTGTGCCCAATCCGGTGTACCACTTGTTAGTTTCGCCCTCCGGGATGGAGATTGATTCGCTCAGCGGCATGATTACCTGGCTACCGACTGGAGTCGGCGTCTATTCCGTTGAAGTCGATGCCGTCAATAGCGGAGGCGTCGACACGCAGCCTTATAGTCTGACGATTGCGGAGGGGATCGTGACTTGTTCGCCTGCGCTGCAGCACTACTGGCGACTTGACGAAGCGAGCGGTCCCACCTACGCCAACTTCACCGGGTCAGTTTCAGCAACTTGCACCGGCGTCTGCCCGCTTTCAGAGCCGGGAAAGGTGAATCGTGCTCTCCGCTTTGGCGGGACGAACGTCGGCGTCAGCGTCGCTGATAACGGATCATTTGACTGGGACAGCGATGACGACTTTGCCATCGAGTTCTGGATGAACCGCGCAGCGGTGCCCACCGTCGATTCCAACGAGATCATCATCGGACGCTGGGGACCGCAATGGTGTATCGGGGTGAATCATGACGGGGCGCCGGGTGACGTTGGCAAGTTGCGCTGCAACTTCAACGGGACATTCGTTTACAGCATCGCTGCCGTGAACGACGGGTTCTGGCATCACGTCGCCGTAATCCGACAGAGCGGGCAACTCAGTTTGTATCTTGACGGCACTTTCCAGAATTCGGCGGCCTTCGCACAGGGGTTGGCCGCGATGGATCCCATGACGTTTGGATATTTCAATACCGGCAGCCCGGCAATCGGGTGTTTCTGCTATCACGGTGTTCTGGATGAGGTTGCAGTCTATAACGGGATGCTGACTCCGGCAGAGATTCTCGCACACTACAACGCCGGAAATGGCGGACGCTACTGTCAGCGGTGCGGCGATCCGGATGCCAATGGTACCTGGACGATTTCCGATGCCGTGTTCCTGATCACGTATATCTTTGGCGGCGGAGCGGCGCCGGATCCCGTGTTGCTCGGCGATGCCGACTGCAACAATCTGGTGACGATTTCGGATTGCGTATACATGATTTCGTTCATTTTTGGCGGCGGCCCGGAACCGTGCGCCGCCTGCGATTAAGAAACGTGTCGTTCGGCCACATGGCCGAAGTTGCCTGATCTCTCCGATCGGTCAGCGCGAACCCGGGTCTGTAACAGACAGACCCGGGTCGTCTTTTTAGGTGTCCTTTGTGTCGCTCAGCGGCATCGGCGGCAAGTTGGACGCAGGATAAGTGTCGTCAATGGGGGTGAATCACCGCAGGACAGTGACAAACGGGTCTTTCAAAACGCGAGAAAATTTCCAGTATAATGACGTTCGCTTTTTTTAAGAATAGTCGTAAATTAATCAACCTTAGATAGTGCGAAGAAAGAGTGCTCTGACAGCATCACAGCGGCCGTTGCCAAGCAGCGTGTGAGAGAAAGAGAGGAGTCGGCGTAATGAAAGCCCATTCAGAATTCACACCATACATCGCTCCTGAGCAATCGATGCGGGAGATGACGGTACGCGGATTGATTCTCGGTTCTCTGCTGGGAATCGCCTTTGCCGCATCGTCGGTATACCTGGGTTTGAAAGTCGGCTTGACGGTGTCGGCGTCGATTCCGATCGCTGTGTTGTCAGTGACGATTTTCCGGGCGTTCGGTAAGGCCACAATTCTGGAAAACAACATGGTGCAGACTGTCGGATCGGCCGGCGAATCGATTGCCGCGGGCGTGGCTTTCACCTTGCCGTCGCTGCTTCTAATGGGGCAGGATTTGGAGCTGTTCCGCATCCTGTTGGTAGCCCTGCTGGGCGGCACGCTGGGCGTATTGATGATGATCCCGCTTCGTCACGGCTTGATCGTGCAGGAGCATGGCAAGATTACCTACCCAGAGGGCACGGCGTGCGCCGAGGTGTTGATTGCGGGTGACAAGGGCGGGACATCGGCCAAGACGGTTTTCCTCGGTGGCGGCGTTGGCTTCATCTTCGGCTTCCTCAATCTGATCGTGCGCTGGTGGAAAGAGACCTCTGACTGGACGATCAGTTTCTTCAAAGGCGCGTCGATTTCGGCCGAGGTTGCGCCGACGATGTTAGGGGTCGGCTATATCATCGGAATCAAGACGGCTTCAAACATGATGGCCGGGGGTGCGCTGGCGTTCATCGTGATTATTCCGCTGATCAAGGCGTTTGGCGAGGGATTGACGGGGGCGGTATTCCCTGAGTCAACGACACTGATCAAGGACATGAGTCCGGGGGCGATTCGCAATGCGTACGTGCTGTACATTGGAGCCGGGGCAGTAGCGACCGGCGGCATTATCAGTCTGATCAAGTCAATCCCGTCGATTGTCGGTGCTTTCAAGCGCGGCATGAGCTCGCTGACGGCCGGGCAGGGGCGCGCGGTAGTGATTCGCCGCACCGAACGAGATATTCCGCTGCCGTACGTACTCGGCGGATGCGTGATTCTGATCCTGGCGATCTGGCTGGCGCCGATTCTGAATATCAACTTCGTGTCGTCGGCACTCATCGTGCTGTTCGGGTTCTTCTTTGTAACCGTGTCGAGCCGTATTACGGGCGAGATTGGATCATCGTCCAATCCGATTTCCGGCATGACAGTCGCGACTCTCCTGATTACCTGCCTGCTCTTCCTGATGGTGAACTGGACCGGCGTTGATTTTCGCGTGATGGCTCTCACGACGGCTGCGCTGGTGTGCGTGGCAGCCTCAAACGGCGGGACGATTTCGCAAGACTTGAAGACGGGTTTCCTGGTGGGCGCGACGCCGTCGCGACAGCAGATCGGGATTATCGTGGGTGTCGTGACCAGCGCACTGGTGATCGGCTGGACGTTGCTGTCGCTGAACCAGGCGATGACGACTTTCTCAGCGCGTTCGTACCCGCACTTCACGGCGCACATCCCCGCAGATGCAAAGAGTGTCGACTACGACGGCAAGACCTATCGACAGATTTCCATTCCCGAGTTGACTGAGGGTGTTCCGACGGGCCGTTACCTGGTCAATGACGCCGGCAAGATTGTCTATTTGATTGATCCCGGTGTATGCGGAACGGATTTGGTTCGGACGGTACGACTCACCGAGGCCCCGTATCGGAGTTTCCAGGCCGGTGTGTTGCCGGATACGACGCCGACTCACTTGACGGCCGATGGCCTTCAGAAAGTACTCACTCTGGAACAAGAGCAGGCGGGTGTTCCGGCGGGGACGTACCTGGTGGATTCGACCGGCGCGCTGTCTCATCGTTTGACACCGGTGACGAAATACGATGCACCAAAAGCGCGGCTGTTCAGCCTGATCATCGACGGCATCTTGACGCACAAGCTGCCGTGGGCGCTGGTGTTGATTGGTATCGCTCTGGCACTGATCATGGAGTTGGTCGGAGTCTCGTCGCTGCCGTTCGCGGTCGGACTGTATCTGCCGATATCGACTTCGACGCCGATCTTCATCGGCGGCATCATCCGCATGCTGGTTGATCGCAAGCGCAAGGATGCGGCGAGCAGCGAAGCCGAGTTCTCGCCGGGCGTGCTGCTAGCCAGCGGTCTGATTGCCGGCGGCGCCATCGCGGGCCTGGCGCAGGCGATCTTCTACATAATGGAATGGAACGAGATCTTCGACAAGTCGCACTGGCTGGGAGCGTGGGCGCACAGCGATTTGTGGACACTCGTGCCGTTTACGGCAATGGGGATCTTCCTCTACTGGGTGGCTACCCGCAAGAGCAACGGAGCCAACGCCGGTTAGCTCGCCCTATAGCAAATCGAATCGTGAAAGGCAGGGAGCATCAATCCCTGCCTTTTTCACGGAGCCAGGCATCGCTGTAGATCGTGCTTAAGTAGCGGGAAGCACCATCAGGGAATATCGTCACAATGCGCGCTGAAGCCGGGAGCGAGCGAGCGAGGTTGAGCACCGCCCAGATTGCCGCACCGCTGGAGCCGCCGACAAGGAGACCTTCCTCACGCACGAGTCGGCGGGCAAACCGGAAGGCATCACGATCGGAAACTTGAACGACATCGTCGACGACCGTGAAGTCGGCGCAGCCGATGACGAATTCATCGCCGAGACCCTCCAACAGATAGGGGTACGGCTTGATGAGTTTCTTTGAGCGAAAGTACTCGGTATAGACCGAACCTTCGACGTCGACGGCGACCACTTTGATGTTTGGGTCTTTTTCTTTGAGGTAGCGTCCCGCACCGCCGATTGTCCCACCGGTCCCCATGCCGGCAACGAAGTAGTCGATCTTTCCCTGCATCTGGGTCCAGATCTCGGGACCGGTAGTGGCGTAGTGGGCTTCGTTATTGTCGCGATTGTTGTGTTGATCGGGGAAATAGCAGCGGTCGAGCTGCCTTGCCAGGTTCGAGGCGAGGTTGTTATAAGAATCGGGTGAAGTCGGCGGCAACGAGGTGTCAGCTTTAACGACCTCCACACCGAGAGCAATGAGTTGACCAAGCTTCTCGGCGCTGATCGTATCGCGAACGACGACCTTCAACCGATAACCGCGCTGGATGGCAACCAAGGCCAGACTCATCGCCATGTTGCCCGAGGAATTTTCGACTATAGTATCGCCCGGACGGATGCGGCCTTCGCGCTCGGCTTTCAAGATCATGTATTTTGCCGTGCGGTCTTTGATGCTGCCGGTTGGGTTCATGAATTCGAGTTTGGCGAAGATGGCACTCGGGAGATCCGGCGCGATTTTCTCGAGACGCACCAGCGGAGTTTTGCCGATCTTGTCCAGGACGTTGTCGCTGCTGATCACAATTGTTAATCCTTCCCGGGTCGGACGATGCACTTGTGTCGGCCCGGCTATAATATAATCATGACGCAAGTCGCTTGGGTATTGAAGTGCTGACTATGGGGCAATGGTCGATCACAGCGAATACTGAGCGACGGGGCAGATTGATGAAAAAACATGACTTCAGGCAGAACAGATTTTAATATACTGTGCAGCAATGAGTTGAGCGGTAGAATCCGGGGCTGGCCTTAGCGCAAGAAGTGATTTATGAGTGAATCTAATCCCAAGAGAAACCTGCCGTCGGTCGAGAGTCTGCTGGCTTCGACCTTGCTTCAAACTGAGATCGCGCAGTTGTCGCGGGTGTTGGTGACGGAAGAAGTCCGTATCGTTCTGGATGAAATACGAACGGCCGGCGCCGCAGCTGATGTCGATTCGATTCTCGTCGAAGTGAAGAAGCGTTGCCGGCGCTTGCAGAGAAGGCGAATCTCGCGCGTCATTAACGGCAGCGGAGTACTTGTTCACACCAATCTTGGCCGTGCGCCGCTGGGGCGGGAAATGCTCTCGCGGCTTGTTCCGACATTAGCCGGGTATTCCAACTTGGAATTTGATTTGGGCGGTGGTAAGCGCGGACGACGCGGAGACTTTCTTTCTTTTCTCATCCAGAATCTCACCGGGGCTGAAGCAGCCCTGGCGGTGAACAACAACGCGGCCGCTTTGTTTCTGATCCTGAACACACTGGCGAACAAAAGGGAAGTCATCGTTTCTCGCGCCGAACTTGTACAGATCGGCGGAGGGTTTAGAATTCCCGACATTATCCGACGGGCGGGCGCCAAGCTGATCGAAGTCGGCACGACGAACCAGACGACGCGCGCGGACTATGCCAATGCCATCGGCTCGAAGACGGCGATGATCCTCAAGGTACATCAATCAAACTTTTCGATTTCCGGATTTGTTGAAGAAGTCACAGCGCCGGAACTGGCGACGTTGGCGGCAGAAAAAGCGGTGCACTCGGTTTATGATCTGGGGTCCGGCTCATGGCTGCAAACCGAAAAGTACGGCATGGAAGCTGAACCGACGATCTACGCGGCGATGAAATCAGGCTGTCAGTTGGCTTGCTTTTCCGGAGACAAGCTTCTCGGAGGGACGCAAGCAGGGATTGTCGTGGGGCAGAAAGCACTCATCGAGCAATTGCACCGGAACCCGTTGTATCGAGTCGTCCGGCTCGACAAGCTGACCCTGACAGTGTTGGAGGAAGTCGTCCTGACCTATTTGCGACAAGATGCTGAAAAGTCGCTCGCGCTCTGGAAGTACATCGCGACCCCGGTGAGCGAGTTGCAGAAACGCGCCGAGGCCATGCTCGAACGCATTGATGCCGCGAAACTGAACGCGATGATTGCTCCGTCAAAGGCCACGCCGGGAGGCGGGTCGTTGCCCGGGGGGACGATTGACTCGGTTGCAGTCTCACTCCGGGCATCGCTGAAGATGTCGAAGCTGCAGCGGCTTCTTCTGGACGCTGAACCTCCCCTGGTAGGATATGTCGCTGAAGATCGGTATTACGTCGATCTGCGCGCGATCGATCCGGACGAAGATGACGAAGTTATCGCCATCCTGAATTCCGTAGCCGCATGTATACCATAGCCACAGCAGGCCATATCGACCACGGAAAATCCTCGCTGGTGCGCGCTCTGACGGGGATCGACCCTGACCGTCTGCCTGAAGAAAAGGCGCGCCAGATGACGATCGAGCTGGGGTTTGCGCATTTTCGGCTGAGCGACGGCCGCGAGGTCGGCATCATCGACGTGCCCGGCCACGAGCGGTTTATCAAGACCATGATCTCCGGTGTCGGCGCACTGGATCTGGTATTGTTTGTCGTCGCGGCAGACGACGGCTGGATGCCGCAGTCCGAGGAGCATCTGGCGATCCTGCGTCATCTTGGCGTGGAGCGGGGATTGATTGTCCTGACCAAGGTGGACCTGGTGGGCGCGGAGTGGGCGCAGCTGGTGAAGTCGGACTTGCGTGAAAAAACGAAAGACACATTTCTCGCCGGGAGCCCAATAGTCGAGTTTTCTGCGATCGATAATCGCAATCTTGTAGAACTCCGGAGCGCGATCGAGGCCGCTCTACATGCGCTTCCGGCGCGGCTGCCGGCGGCATCCGCGCGTCTATTTGTCGACCGCATCTTCAGCGTCGCCGGCACCGGGACCGTCGTTACCGGCACCCTGCGGGAAGGCCGGCTCTCGGTCGGACAGAGCGTGCTTGTTCACCCCGGAGGCGCCGGGACTCGGGTGAAGTCCCTTGAGAGTTTCTATTCCAAGCTGGATCAGGCTGAGCCGGGAATCAGGTTGGCGGTTGGTCTGCAGTCGCTGGAAAAAATCGAGGTCGCCAGGGGAGACGTCGTCTACTATCCCGCTGACTTGGCCGCCGGAGATATGATCGGAGTGAAAATCATTTGCGAAGCGAACACGCGCCGCTTTGTCAAGCAGGGGCGGACGATAACACTCTTGCACGGGACTTCAGAGATAGAAGGCAGCTTGCAGATGGCCCCGGATGAAGCAGCCGACAGCGACCAATTTGTGGCGGTCTTGCGTCTTGACCGATCATCGATTTTCAAGACCGGCGACAGATTTGTACTGCGTCTGACAACACCATCGCGGTTAATCGGCGGCGGGTTGATTATTGATCCCCAGCTCAAGAACTTTTCAAGAAGAGATCCCATGATGTGGTCGCGGCTTCGCAGTGCAGCCACACTCGAACCACGAGCGATGATTATCTACGAACTGGAGAAAGATCTGATCTCAAGGCGCGGCCAGCTCTTGAGTCAATCAGGGTTTGTACGGCGCGAGATCGAAGCGGCTGTCGGATTGTTGCTAAAGGAGAAAGCTATCATCGAGTTCGATGGCGAACTGATTCTTCAAACGAAATGGCAAGAAGCGGAGGCGGCAGTGCTGGGGCACTTGAAGGAATTCCACGCGGCGAATCCGCATCAGGCGACGCTTCCCTTGGCGGAGTTGCGTTCGCGCGTATCATTGCCCGAGGTTCTGGTGGACCTGGTTCTTGGCGAGCTTGTGAAAGCCGGGAAGGTGCTCAGGCGCGACTCGGGGATCAAGCTGGCAGCGTCTGCCTCCGGATTGAGCGCGGAGCAGGAACGCGTGCGAAACAAGATCGTATCCCTGCTGGGAGAGTCGACCGCATCGTGCTTGGCCCGCACGGAGTTGTTTAGTCTCGACAAAGAAGCGCGCAATGTTTATACCTACTTACGACAGAATGACTTGATTGTCGATGCGAACGGAACGGTGTACTTGAAGACTACTTTTGAGGAAACTACGAATCTGATCCTGGGGCGGATACGAGCGAACGGGCGCATCACGGTGGCCGAGGCGCGCGACCTAACCGGCTCGTCGCGCAAGTTTGTCCTGCCGGTTTTGGAAGACCTGGACCGCCGGCGCATCACTCGCCGCGAGGGAGATTTTCGCGTTCTATGGCAGTAAAGACTCTTAAGAAGCTGTTCTTCGGGGGGAGAATCTACACTATGGAACCGTCGCCGCCGATTTGCGATGCCATGATCGTCAACGGCAACGAAATCGAGTGGCTGGGTTCGATCGCCGAACTTTCCGCCGTGCCTTCGGATGCCTACGACTTAATCGACTTGGGCGGCCGGATCATGATTCCGGGGCTGATCGACTCGCACACACACATCGTATTCTGGGCGCTTTCGAGAGTGCAAATTGATCTCGACGGGGCAACGTCGTATGAGGATGCGCTCAAACGAATTGCGACCTTCATCAAACGCAATCCGCCGCGTCCCGGCGCCTGGGTAATCGGGAAAGGCTGGAAACGGGAACAGTGGCGGAAAATCCGCTGGCCTCACCGCAGTGACCTTGATCGGTTGTTGCCGCAGAACCCGGTGGCAATCTATTCCAAAGACGAGCACCAGATGTGGGTGAACAGCCGGGCGCTGGAAGTAGCGGGAATCAACCGCGAGACGCCTGATCCGGCAGGCGGCGAGATCATGCGTGACGAGCGCGGCTTACCGACGGGCGTGCTGAAAGACAAGGCGGACGGGGCGATCTGGGCACAGTACCGCCCACCGAAGTTGTCGGAGATGAAGCCGATCATGGCGGCAGCGTTTGCGGAGATGTATCGGCAAGGTTGTGTCGCAGTGACTTCGTTTGACTCGCTCAATGGTTTTGAAATGTTGCAGTATCTGGATGTCAACAGCACGCTTCCGGTGCGGGTGCACTATCATCTGCCACTCGCGGCCCTGGATGATGCGATCAAGCTCAAGCTGCGCAGCGGATTCGGATCGGATTTTCTCAAGATCGGTGGAATCAAGATCTTCGCCGATGGCGCACTTGGCTCGCAGACGGCGTTGATGTTAAAACCTTTCAAGGGATCGCGATCAAATACGGGAATCGAAGTAACGGGCAAAGCAGAACTGGTTGAGCATATCAGCCGCGCCACCAAAGCCGGCTTGGCGTGCGCGATTCATGCGATCGGCGACCGCGCAAACCGCAATGTGCTTGATGCTTATGAGATGGTGGGGCGGCATGCCTCGCCCCGCTATCGTCACCGTATCGAACACTGCCAGATTCTGGCGGCAGGCGATCTCCCGCGGTTCAGGCAACTGGGTGTGGTTGCCTCGGTACAGCCGAGCCATGCGACCGCCGATATTGACATTATGAAGCGTTATCTCGGTCCGCGGCAGCGCGACTCGTATCGGATGCGTTCGCTGTTTCGCTCGGGGGTAACACAGTGTTTCGGATCGGATGCGCCGATTGAAGAGTTGAATCCGCTCAAAGGAATCTACGCTGCCGTGACCGGGATGCGGATCGGCGGTCGGACCTGCTTCAACAAAAACGAGACGCTGACGGTCGAGCAGGCGGTGAGAGGATTTACGCTCGACGGGGCGATTGCTACCGGTGAGGGAGACCGGCGGGGAAGCCTGCGTCCCGGCAAGCTGGCAGACTGCGTGATACTCGATCGAGATATCTTCCGCGGCCGCGCGCAGGAGATCCTGAACGCGC
Source organism: uncultured Ignavibacteria bacterium (assembly GCA_964576925.1). GTDB lineage: Bacteria > Zixibacteria > MSB-5A5 > CAIYYT01 > CAIYYT01 > JADJGC01. The sequence continues at coordinate 137,002 of CAZNWJ010000003.1, forward strand.
GCGTTGCGGCGACGATAATCAACGGTAATATCGTATATGCTGAGAAGGGATTTCTCGGCAAATAGAAATTGGGAGGGAGTCCAATGCTTCGATTTACAGCGCTGGTACTCGCCGGACTGATCACGATGGGTTCGGCATCGGGGCAGATCGTCAACAAACTCTATGTGCCGCATGGCGGCGGCAGCCTGGCGACGACAGTCTACGGGATCGAGAGCGGCGAGGTGATCAACCAGGTCGGTGCAAACTTCGAGATCGGCCTGGCCGTAAGCAACGCGGATTCTACGGAAGTCTGGCTGTTCGGAGATCACAGCAGTTACTGCAACGTGATTGATGCTGTCAGCGACCGGCTGATGCGAACGTTTGACGCGAGTTTGATTGCGTCCAGGGCGACTTTCAGCCCCGACGGTAAGTACTGCTTTGCCATTGGCCGCACCAACGACAAGCCGGGATCAATCCTGATGGCGATCGATCGCGGCACCTATGAAGCGTTGTACTCGATCGGCGGATTCAGCGAGCCGGTGGCGGCAGTTGTCACGCCGGATTCAAAATTCCTCTACATCGCCGCGCGCCTGGATGGCGTGGTCGCAAAGGTCGCGATTCCCAGCTTCCAAGTCGTGAAATTGATCTCCGTCGGGCCGGAACCGATTGACTTGCAACTAAGCGCGGATGGCAGATTGTTGTTCGTTGCCTGCATGGGACTCGATGGCGGCCGCCGGGGCGGGTCGCAATTAGTGTTGATCGACTTGATTACCGATCGTCCGACTTGGATTGCCAACGATATAGGCAAAGCTCCGCAATCGTTGACCCTGAACTCGGAATCATCACGAGTGGTGATGTCTTACGCCGAATCGCAGAAGCAGCCGCAAGCGAATCTCCGGATCTTCCACGTCGAGCAGGCGGCAGGGGAGTATTCGTTCGTACCCGGCGGCGGCACGCTGCACGGCAGATCGCCGGGCAACGGTGTAATCGTCGGTGACGGTGCGACATGGATCGGCACCGATCAGGACGCAGGCATGGTTTGGATGGATTTGACCAGCGAAGGGACAAAGCCTGTCCCAGTTTCGTTGGTCTCGGCGCGACCTGTGGGAGTTGCGGCGATTCGCCTTGATGTCGGAGCCAGGATTTCCGAGTTGCAGGCGAGGATGTCGCTTTCGTCCGATAACACGGAAATCGCGGATTCCTATCTCGATTTGGCCTATCTTTACAGCACCTCCGGAAACAAAAACGAGGTTGTCGCCACTTATAATAAGGTCATCTCGACCTACCCTTCCAGTCTGGCGGCCATTACAGCCGGATTGCGGATGAGTGAAATCGCTTTCAATCAAGGACTTACGAGTCAGTCAGCCGATTATGGTGTAACTGCCCTGCAAAGCTACGCAGAGTATCTGATGAACTCGGATGACAAACGAGTACCGCCGCAATTCGATCTTCTGGCAGCGCTTGATCGGGTTGCCGCCTACGCGAAAGAAGCCAAGCGAGACTTTCTTGAGCAACTGGCAGAGCGAATGTTAAAGATCTCGGCACAAAACTCGACTCTGGCCGAGTTGTACTTCAGCCTTGGTTATCATCTGCAGCTCCAGGACAACAGCAAACTTGCCAAGCGCTGTTTCCTCGAATCGAAAAACCAGATTGGCGCCATGCAAGACCGGCTGGCGATGCTGACTCTTTCGGCGAAACTGGCTTTAGCCAACGGCGACCAGGAGGCGGAACTCAAAGTGCGCGATCGACGCGAGACGATTGTGATTGACGGCTTGATGGAAGAATGGCAGAAAACCAAGGCGCTTTCGCTCAGCGGCGACGGTGGATACGTGTACGGACCGGCGCTTTGGACCGGAGTCAATGATCTCTCGGCATCACTCTATCTTGCCGTGACGAAGACAGATCTGATTATTGCCGGAACGATCCTCGACAACAGCCTCGTTTCGTTTAGTACGGGTCAGGGAGATGGAGTCAATTTCTATCTTGATTTACGTCCCGAGTCGTCGAGTCTTTTTACGCGCAGGAGTGATTTCGGAGAAGGCTGCTTCACGATCTCCATCGATGCACCCGCCGGCAATATCCCGAAAGCGCGACTACGACTGAGTACACAGGCGGAGTACGAGGTTGGCAGCGAAGCGACGGCGGCCGGATATTCGTTCGAAGCGCGCATCCCGCTGACGGCGTTCGGGCAGTATTACAACACGCGTACCAAGCGATTCGGGTTCGGGGTCGAAATCCTCGATTTTGATTCCTCCGGGAATCCATCTTCGATGAAGGCGTTGGGATTCCTTTTGCCGACGCGCGACCCGGGGGCGGCGCCAGATCCGTTGCTGTTTGGAATAGCCGAACGATAACGTCGCCGGCTGGCGCAGTTTACCGCAACGAAAGGGACGGCGCCTTCGTATTTTGAGCGAAGAGGCGACGTTTGACGATTTTAGTTGAATGCGCCCAGTTAATCTGAGAAGATATTGTCGTGGTTGTTGCGTATCGACAGGGCGGGCGGCGCCTCGCCATAAGGATTGACCATGAGTGCTTTTAAATTCCTGACGGGGGTAGCGTTTTTTGTCGCTGTGCTGTCAATGTCAGCCGCTGCGGCGACGGTCAAGGTTATGACGATTGACGGTCCGATCGGCGCGATCACGCTGAAGCACTTCGAGCGCGCGTTGGAAGACGCGGAAGAATCAGGCGCACAGGCGCTGGTCGTCAAACTCAACACGCCGGGCGGAGTCATGGAGACGACGCTGCGAATCACGACAGCGATCATGAATTCCCGTGTGCCGGTAATCGTCTGGGTTGCACCCTCGGGAGGACGGGCGGCATCGGCAGGCGTATATATCACTTACGCTGCACATGTGGCCGCGATGGCCTCATCGACCAATATCGGCTCAGCGACGCCGGTGTCGATGGGTGCCGAAATGGACTCGGCGATGGTGAAGAAGGTTGTCAACGATGCGATCGCCAACTTGTTGGGTTCGGCCGAGAAACGCCAGCGCAACAAGACGTGGATCGAGCAGGCGGTACGACAAGGCGCAAGCTTGCCATATTTTGAGGCCGTCGATTCTAATGTGGTCGATTTTCTGGCAGAAGATTTCGACGAAGTCCTGGCGAAGGCCGATGGCCGTGTGGTGGCGATGCCGGACGGGCCCGACACCCTCCAGGTCGCCGGCGCGACACGCGAGGATGTCGAGAAGACCTTTTCCGAAAAGATTCTCGAAGTTCTGACCAACCCAAATATCATTTTCATCCTGTTCTCCCTCGGATCGCTCGGCCTGGCAATCGAGCTGTACAATCCGGGATCGATCTTCCCCGGAGTCGTGGGTGCGATCTGTATTATCGTGGCGCTGTTCGCGATGCAGACGCTCCCGATCAACTATGCGGGGTTGGCGCTGATTATCCTGGCGATCGTGCTGTTCTTGCTCGAGATCAAGGTCACGAGCTACGGTATGTTGACTGTGGGAGGGATTATTTCACTGTTTCTGGGAGGGCTGATGTTGATCGACAGTCCGGAACCGGCGTTGCAGATTTCGATTTCCGTCATAATCACGATCACGTTGTGCGTGGCGGCATTCCTCGTGTTCGTAGTGGGGTACGTGGTGAAGTCGCATCGCAAGCAGGTGACAACCGGTTATGAAGGCATGGTTGGCCAGATCGGCAAGGTGGCGGAGTCGATTGAACACGAGGGGATGATCTATATCGCCGGTGCCTTGTGGAAGGCCGTGGCCGACGAGCCGATCGAAAAAGGCGCGAGCGTGCGCGTGATCTCCGGCGAACACCAGGTATTGAAAGTTGCTAAATTGTCCGCACCCAAGGAGGGATAAATGCCGGCACAATTCGTTCCGATAATCGTCATCGTCGTATTCGCACTCTTTTTACTTCTTAATGCGATTCGCATATTGCAGGAGTATGAGCGCGGCGTCATTTTTCGGCTCGGCCGCATGATCGGGGTTAAGGGGCCGGGATTGATACTTCTGATCCCGATCGTAGACCGCATGGTGAAGGTCTCGCTGCGGACGTTTACAATGGACGTGCCGCCGCAGGATGTGATCACGCGCGACAACGTGACGGTGAAGGTAAACGCCGTAATCTATTTCCAGGTCATGGAGCCGCAACGCGCGATCGTCAACGTTGAAGATTATTTCTACGCGACTTCGATGATTGCGCAGACAACGCTGCGTTCGGTTCTGGGCCAGGTGGAACTTGACGACCTGCTCTCCAATCGCGAAGAGATCAATCAACGGCTGCAGAAGATTATCGACGATCAGACCGAACCGTGGGGCATTAAGGTTTCGGTCGTTGAGGTGAAGAACGTCGATTTGCCGACCGAGATGACGCGCGCCATTGCCAAGCAGGCCGAAGCTGAACGCGAGCGGCGGTCCAAGATCATTCATGCCGAAGGCGAATACCAGGCGGCGCAGAAATTGGCCGACGCCGCGAAGGTGATGGAATCCTCCAGCTACACACTTCAGTTGCGATATCTGCAGACATTAACTGAGGTTGCGGCAGAGAAAAATTCAACTCTCGTGTTTCCGCTGCCGATTGATTTGTTTACGCCGTTTATCGATCAAATGCGGCGCGCCTTACCCAAGGACACGCCCCTGCCGCGCACATAAGTAGACTATTCTTGTCGCCGAAGCCGCTCAGCCGGCTTCGGCGACAAACCCACAAGCCTCGGAATTCCAATAAGTTACAGTCGATTTGATCTTGCGAGTGTCGGTTAGCCTCATTCGATATCTGACAATCAGGATGCCGAAGCTCACACAGGCTCAAGTCTATTTCAACCTTCGTCGACAATTCTTGTCTATACTCATGTTTTTGCTTGTGCAAGGCGTTCAAAAGTGTATTGTTTGGCGCTTTCTGGGATTGTGGCTATCCATGATGTCGGAGAGTCCAGCCCACACAGTGAATCCGACAACAAGTTTGAGTTTTGAAAAATAATCTTAGCTTCCCACTAAAGGAGTTTCGGGATGACTTATACCGCCGACCAGATTCTTAAACTAATGGACAAGGAGAAGGTCCGCTACATCCGGTTGTACTTCACCGACATTCTCGGCACGCTAAAGGGGATGTCGATCACACGTTCGGAAATCGAAGAGGTTCTGGAGAATGGCCAGGGCTTCGACGGTTCTTCGATTGAAGGATACGTGCGCATCGAAGAATCGGATTTGAGCGCGCGCCCGGACCTGTCGACGTTCCGCATTTTTCCCTGGCTGATCGAAGGCGAGCGCGTGGCGATGATGTTCTGTGATGTCGAGACGCCGACGGGTGAGCCGTTTGAGGGCGACCCGCGCAATGCGCTTCGGAAAATGATCAAGAAAGCTGCCGACATGGGGTTCTCGTACTTCGTCGGACCGGAGCTGGAATATTTCTACTTCCGCCAGAATACCTCACCGGAAGTGATCGACCAAACCGGCTATTTCGATTACAGCACGGTCGATCTTGGGGCGCGCATCCGCAAAAAAACTGTCGTGGCGCTGGAGTCGGTCGGCATCCAAGTGGAATGCTCGCACCACGAAGTCGCTCCGTCGCAGCATGAAATCGACTTGAAGTACTCCGATGCTTTGAAGATGGCTGACCAGGCGATGATCTATCGCGTGATCGTGAAAGAAGTGGCTCAGGACATGGGTGTCTATGCGACGTTTATGCCGAAGCCGCTTTTCGGCCAGAACGGGTCGGGCATGCACGTGCATCAGTCGCTCTTCAAGGGCTCCAGCAATGCGTTCTTCGCCAAGACCGGCGAATACCATCTCTCCGACACCGGTCGGCAGTACATTGCCGGACTGCTGAAGCACGTCAAGGAGTTTACGCTCGTTACGAATCAATGGGTGAATTCGTACAAACGCCTGGTGCCGGGTTATGAAGCGCCGGTGTATATCTCGTGGGGCCAGCGCAACCGCTCGTCGCTGGTGCGTATCCCGATGTATCGCTACGGAAAGGAGAAGGCGACGCGCGTCGAGTTGCGTTCGCCGGATCCGGCCTGCAATCCGTATTTGGCATTCGCCTCGATGCTGGCCGCCGGGCTTGAAGGGATTCAGAAGAAGTACACGCTGTCGGCGCCGGTGGAAGAGAACATTTTCCACATGGATGAAGCCGAGCGCCGGAAGAAGAAGATCGATTCGTTGCCGGGCACGTTGGAAGCCGCCATTGATAACTTCGAGTCGTCCAAGCTGATGAAAGAGGCGCTGGGCGAGCATCTCTTCGAGAGCCTGGTCGCCAACAAGCGCGAAGAATGGGACCGCTACCGCGTGCATGTGACGAAGTACGAACTCGACAAGTACTACCCGATTCTGTAGGCATGACGACGGCGCTTCAACTCCGGCAGAGATTCGTAGACGGTGAACTTAATCTTGGCGAATACTACCATGAGTTGTTGCAGCGCGCAGACGCGGTCGGTCGCGATTACAATTGTCTGACCCGCGTCACCCGCGAGATAGCGGACGCCGCGATCGATCGTCTCCACACGAAATTGACCTCAGGCGGGCCGAAGGGAAAACTCTTCGGCCTGCCGCTTGTTATAAAGGACAACATCTGCCTGGCCGGCAACGCGACGACTTGCGCTTCGCGGATTCTGGCGGGTTTTGTTCCCCCTTACAACGCGACGGTTGTTGAAAGACTCCTGGCCGAAGACGCCGTCATCATCGCCCAAACTAATATGGACGAATTTGCCATGGGGTCTTCCAACGAGAACTCCGCGTATGGTCCCGTGCGCAATCCGCGTGATCCGAGCCGCGCTCCCGGGGGATCATCCGGAGGGTCCGCGGCTGCGGTGGCAGCAGGGCTGACGCCGCTTGCGCTAGGATCGGATACCGGCGGTTCCGTGCGCCAGCCGGCGGCTTTCTGTGGAGTCGTGGGCCTGAAGCCGACTTATGGCGCGGTGAGCCGGTACGGGCTGATAGCGTATGCGTCATCGCTGGATCAGATCGGTCCGATCGGAATCGATGTCACCTCTGCCTCGCTGCTTTTTGATGTGATCAACGCGCACGATCCCCGTGATTCAACCTCTTCGAGCGCGCCGCGCACAGCGGTCGTGCCGGACTTACATCGGGCGATCAAGGGCTTACGGATCGGGTTGCCGCGCGAGTATTTCGCAGCCGGGCTCAGCGACGAGATTGCCGAAGCGGTTCACCGCGCTGCCGTTCGGCTGCAGGAGGCGGGTGCGGAAATCTCCGAGGTGTCGCTGCCGAGCACGAAGTATGCGATTGCCGCGTACTACGTGATAGCCGATGCGGAAGCTTCGTCGAATCTTGCACGCTACGACGGCGTTAAGTTCGGCATGCGCGCCGGCGGCAATGAGCTGCACTCGATGTATACCGAGACACGCCACGCCGGATTCGGCCAGGAGGTAAAACGGCGGATCATGCTGGGGACCTTTGTCTTGTCGTCAGGTTATTACGAAGCATACTATGGAAAAGCCATGAAGGTGCGGCAGATGATCAGCCTGGAATTGCTCGAAGTGTTCAAAAAAGTTGATGTCCTGCTGACGCCGACAACGCCAACGACGGCGTTCAATTTGGGCGAGAAGACGGAAGACCCGCTGGCAATGTATTTGTCGGATGTCTACACGGTCGGTGCAAATCTCGCCGGTGTTCCTGCCGTTTCGATCCCGTGCGGGACTGATCTGCAAGAATTGCCGATTGGATTGCAGTTGATTGGCAGGCACTTTGACGAGGCGACGATTATGCGGCTGGCAAGACACATCGAGAGCTCTGCGTCATGAGTTTTGAGGCTGTCATCGGGCTGGAAGTCCACGCCCAGCTTCTGACGAAAAGCAAAATCTTCTGCAGTTGTTCGACCCGGTTCGGGCAACCGCCGAATTCGGCGGCCTGCCCGGTCTGTCTTGGACTGCCGGGCGCGCTGCCGGTTCTGAACCGAGAGGCGCTGGCGATGGCCATCAAGATGATTCTCGCGGTCGGCGGGCATGTCGGCCGCCACTCAGTGTTTGCGCGCAAGAACTACTTCTATCCGGACCTGCCGAAAGGCTATCAGATTTCCCAGTTCGACAAGCCGATCGGGCTGGGCGGCGGTGTGACCTTCAGTGACGACGGCCAGACCAAGACGATCCGCTTGACGAGAATTCATCTGGAGGAGGACGCCGGCAAATCGCTCCATCCGGAGAGCAGCGGAGAGGACTTCACGCGGGTGGATGTCAATCGTTGCGGGGTCCCGTTGATCGAGATCGTCTCGGAACCCGATCTGCGCACGCCGCGAGAAGCCTATCTGTATCTGCACGTCCTGAAGCAGTTGGTGGAGTATCTCGGGATCTGCGACGGAAACATGGAAGAGGGATCGCTGCGCTGCGACGCCAATGTCAGCATTCGGCCTGCCGGCGCGACGAAGCTGGGCACCAAGACGGAAGTCAAGAACATGAACTCGATTCGCGGCGTGGAGAAAGCGATTTCTTCCGAGATCAACAGACAGATCGCGATAGTGTCGGCAGGCGGTCGTATCGAACAGCAGACGCTGCTCTACAATGAAAGCGACGACAAGTGTTACCCGATGCGCTCCAAGGAAGAATCGCACGACTATCGCTACTTTCCCGATCCTGATCTTCCGGCGGTCAACATTGATGACGCACTCATCGCGAAGATCACTCAGGAATTGCCGGAACTTCCGGAGGCCCGCCGACAGCGCTTGATGAAAGATTTTGCTCTACCCGCTTATGATGCCGAGATTTTGACTTCGACAAGGACACTGGCAGATTATTACGAGGCAGCTCTGTCGACCGGGGCGGACGCCAAGCTCGTATCCAACTGGATCATGACCGAAGTGCTGGCACGTTTGAAATCGACGGGCGGAGAAATCGGGAGTTTTGCCATCGGGCCGGCGCGGTTGGGCGAACTGGTGCGGAAGATCCAATCGAAGGCAATTACGGGAAAGATCGCCAAAGAGCTCTTTGAACTCATGCTCAGCGATACGCGGGCGATTGACGCGATCATCCAGGAGAAAGGCCTTGCCCCGGTCACCGATTCCGGCGATCTTGCGGTGGTCGTCGACAGGGTTGTCGCTGATCATCCTGCCGAGGTGGAGCGCTACCGAAGCGGCGCCGTGAAGTTGTTGGCCTTTTTCGTCGGGCAAGTGATGAAGGCGACGCAGGGAAAGGCCGATCCTGCGGTGGTTAATGAGCTATTGCGGAAGACTCTGGATTCAAAGTGATTGCCACACCCCTCCGAATTGCTGTCTTTGCCTCACACGGCGGTTCCAATTTGCAGGCGCTGATTGATGGTTGCCGCGAAGGACGGATCAATGGCCGCATCGTGGTCGTGATCTCCAACAACCGCAAGGCGTACTCCCTTGAACGGGCCAGGAATTACGGCATTGAGGCCCTGGTAGTCAGCGAAGCAATGTTCGACGGACCGGAGGCGTTTGCCGTGGACTTGCTGGAGCAACTTCAGCGGCGCGAAATCGGGCTGATCTGTTTGGCAGGCTACATGAAAATGATTCCAAAACAGATCATCGCTACGTTTCGTAACAAGATCATTAACGTTCATCCGGCGCTGCTGCCGAAGTTCGGCGGGCCCGGGATGTATGGCATGCGCGTGCACGAGGCGGTGATAGCCGCCGGTGAGACGGAGTCGGGAGCGACAATCCATCTCGTGGACGAAATCTACGACAACGGCCGGATCCTGGCGCAGTACCGCGTTCCGGTGTTGCCGGACGACACGCCGGACTCGCTGCAGGCGCGCGTGCTTGAGGTAGAACATCAACTTTACCCGGAGACCGTGGCACAGATCGCGGCCGGCAAGATTATATTGGAGTAATTCATGGAGAGTGTGCTGCAAACCAACATGCCGGATATCAAGCTGTTTGCGCGGGGAAAGGTGCGCGACGTCTACGACCTCGAGGACAAACTGCTGATCGTCGCCACCGACCGCATTTCCGCTTTTGACTATGTGCTCCCCGATGCCATTCCCGGCAAGGGCAGCGTGCTGACGCGCATGTCGTTGTTCTGGTTCGACTACACGCGCGACATCGTCCCCAATCACTTCATTACCGCGAACGTTGACGAGTATCCGCAGGCATTGCATAAGTATCGCGATCAGCTGCAAGGACGCTCGATGCTCGTGCATAAGGCCGAGCGCATTGACATCGAGTGCGTCGTGCGCGGGTACATCTCCGGCTCCCTGTGGAAGGACTATCGCGAACAGCTCAAGTCGGGGAATACGACCGTCCTCGGTTTTCACTTTGCCAAAGACCTGCAGGAGTCGCAGAAGTTTGACGAGCCGATCTTTACGCCGGCCACCAAGGAAGAGAGCGGACACGACATCAATATATCCTTTGAGGAGATGGCCGGAATGGTCGGTGTCGACCTGGCTGCCAAGCTGCGCAACGTTTCCAAGCAGATCTACTCCAAGGCGGCCGCCTACTGTGAAACGCGGGGGATCATTTTAGCCGACACGAAGTTCGAATTTGGTATACACAATCAGCAACTGATCCTGATCGATGAGATTCTCTCGCCCGATTCGTCGCGTTTCTGGCCGAAAGACAAGTACGCGATCGGCCGGGGCCAGGAGTCGTTCGACAAGCAATTCGTGCGCGATTACCTGTTATCTTGCGGGTGGGATCGCAATTCGCAGCCGCCGCATCTGCCGGCGGAGATCATTGCCGGCACACGGCAGAAGTATGAAGAGATCGAGAAGATTCTCTTGAAGAAGTGAGGAAGATGATGGGAAAGTCCGCTCAAGAGGGGCGCATCAAGCGAGCGATCATCAGCGTATCGGATAAAACGGGTATTGTGGAGTTTGCTCGATTCCTGGAAAGTGAAGGGATCGAGATCATCTCAACCGGCGGAACCAAACAGGCATTGAAAGACGCCGGGATCAGGGTTGTGCCGGTGTCGTCGTTTACGGGCGCCCCGGAGATCATGGAAGGGCGGGTCAAGACGCTGCATCCGAAGATTGCGGCCGGCATTCTCTATCGTCGCGACAACGCCGAGGATCTCGAACAATTGACCAGTCTTGATTATAAGCCGATCGATCTCGTCGTCGTGAATCTCTATCCGTTCCAGCAAAGGGTGGCCAGCGGCAAACCGGAAGCCGATATTATCGAGAATATCGACATCGGCGGTCCGACGCTGGTGCGCGCAGCCGCGAAGAACTTTGCGGATGTTTCCATTCTCGTCGATGCGGCGCAGTATGCAGGTTTTGTCGAAGAATATCGCAAGAACGGCGGCAAGATTTCCGCCGCTAAGCACCGCGAATATGCGGCGCGGGCCTTTGCGGTGATTGCCGACTATGATGCGGCAATCGCGCAGTATTTTGCGGGCAGTGCTGCGGTTGAAGCAGCCGGGTCCGAACTCCCGGCGTCGGTCAACATGAACCTATCGCGCGTCGCTGCCTTGCGTTACGGTGAAAACCCGCACCAGTCGGCGGCCCTGTACCGTGACACGGCAGCGAAGTCTTTGTCGTTGCCGGAGGCCGAGCAATTGGCGGGCAAGGAGCTATCTTACAACAACTATCTCGATCTCGACGCCTGCCTGGCGATGATCACGGATTTTGTCGAGCCGTTCGCCTGCGTGGTCAAGCACACGAACCCGTGCGGCGCGGCAAGCGCCGGCAAGCTGGCGGAGGCCTACGCGGCGGCTCTGGCGGCTGATCCCCTGTCGGCCTACGGGTCGATCATCGGGCTGAACCGCGTCGTCGATCTTGAGACGGCAAAACTCCTGCACGAAACACAATTTGTCGAGTGCATCATTGCGCCCGACTATGCACCCGAGTCGCTCGCATTGCTCGAGAAGAAGAAACAGCGCCGATTGCTGCGCCTCCCGCAAATCGGAAAGGTCGCAGGAAACGAACGCTGGTTGCGGGCGATTCACGGCGGCTTCTTGCTTCAAGCGAGTGACAAGCGTATCGTGACGGAACAAGATCTGAACTTCGTCACTGTCGTGCGACCGACGCGCGATCAGATCGCCTCCATGCTGTTTGCGTTTCAACTTGTCAAGCACGTGAAGTCAAATGCTATAGCCATCGTGGCCGGCACGGCGCTCATGGGGCAGGGCTGCGGGCAGACCTCGCGAGTTGATGCGGTTGAAAACGCCGTCAAGAAGGCCGGTCAGCGTGCGCAGGGCGCCGTTCTGGCATCAGACGCGTTTTTCCCTATGCCGGATGGCGTGGAAGTGGCAGCGGCGGCCGGTGTGAAGGCGATCATTCAACCGGGCGGATCGAAAAACGACGCCGAAGCCATTGCGGCGGCCGACAAGGCAGGGATCGCGATGGTCTTCACCGGAGTACGCCACTTCAAACATTAGTCTACTTCGCTTCGCAACAGCGCGATAAAAATGCTGTTTTGTTGTTGCGGAACATTTTGACGCCTCTTACCTTTTCCATAGCAGGGCACGAATGGCGTGCACCGGCGGCGAAAGGCTGTATTTTGGAAGAAAGAATCCTCGAAATCGTCTTCTACCTCGTGGAGCATTTGCGCAGCCATAACGGGCAGATCGGCCCGTTCAACGTGATCTCGAAAGATCTGCGCAGCCGCGGCTTCACCGATTCGGAGATTTCGTCAGCCTATGGCTGGTTCCTGGAAGAGATGCAGAAAGAGGGCGGGCGCATCAGTCCGTCAGTCGGGTCGGCACAGTCTTTCCGCGTTTTGAGCCCAATGGAGCTTGAGCATTTCACCCCGGATGCCGCCGGGTTCCTGATCCAGTTGATGCGTTTTCGACTGATCAGTTCCGGGCAGTTTGAGAAGATCGTCGACAAGGCATTTATGCTCGGCTCGGAAAAGATCGATCTACCCGTCATGAAGGTCATCGCCGCCCGCTATGTGTTCTCGACCGGTACCGCGGTCGATTTGAATCTCTTCAATCTCGACGGCAGCGAAGTCGTCAACTAATCTCCAGGACGTTTATGTCCCTTCAAGGCAAAAAAATCCTGCTCGGTATCACCGGTTGCATTGCGGCGTACAAGGCCTGCTATCTCGTTCGGTATCTGAAGAAAGCGGGCGCCGAGGTGAAAGTAGTTCTCACGGAGTCTGCGACAAAATTCGTAACCGTGACGACGCTGGAGACACTTTCGGACAATCCGGTTGCGATGGAGATGTTTCCCGCGGACCGTTTTGCGTCGACGCATCATATTTCATACGCCGAGTGGGCAGACTTGATTCTGATCGCGCCCGCCACAGGCAATTTCATCGGCAAGGTGGCGAGCGGCATCGCAGACGATTTGCTGACGACCATTGTCATGGCTAAGCAGTCGGACGTCATGATCGCCACGGCGATGAACACCGAGATGTTCAATAATCCCATCGTACAGGAAAACATTGCCAAGTTGCAGCGCCAGGGCTACCTGTTCATCATGCCGGAATCCGGCGAACTGGCGTGCAAGACTGTGGGGGTTGGGCGGTTGGAAGAACCGGAGAACATTCATCAACGTGTGGTAGAGTATTTTGCCGCATCCCGCAGTCTGACGGGACGCCGCGTAATTGTCACGGCGGGGCCGACGGTCGAGCGGATCGACCCGGTGCGTTACATTTCGAATTTTTCTTCCGGAAAGATGGGGTACGCTCTGGCGGCTGAAGCCGCACGGCGCGGTGCAACTGTAACCCTGATTTCGGGCCCGACAAGTCTCGCGATCCCAACTGGTGTCGACCGAGTTGATATCGAATCGGCCGCGCAACTGCAGAAAGAACTCACCAAGAGATTTACCAAGTGCGACATCCTCATTATGGCGGCAGCCGTAGCGGATTACCGCCCCGCGAGATACTCGAAAGAGAAGCTCTCGCATCCGACGCCGGAGGCGATCGTGTTAACCGGCAACCCGGATATTCTGGCGACAATTGGCAAGTCGAAGCGCACCGGGCAGATCACTGTTGGGTTCGCGCTCGAAACTGATTCGAATGAGGCCAAGGCTGTCGCAAAGCTAAAGGCAAAGAAACTTGACATGATCGTGCTCAACAATCCGACTTTACCGGGCAGCGAGTTCGGCGGTGATTCCAACCAGGCAACGCTGATTCGCAAGAGCGGCAAGCCGACGAGACTGGAGCGGATGACAAAAGCTAAGCTGGCCGGTGTGATACTCGACGAAGTCGAGAAACTGAAGGGCAAGAGATAACATGAGCGACCGGCAAGCAGCCTTGGAAATGCTGGTGCGCGCGGTGCGCCAGCAGGATGAGCTTGGACTGGGCGGAATTCGCGTATCCCGCGAAGCGATCGTGATGGCGCAGCAGGTGGCTGTCAGTGCGCCGGTAGTGCCGGCGGCAGGAGACCTCCAGGGATTCTGCGAGCAGATCAAAGATTGCACCAAATGCCGACTGCACCAGGGGCGCAACAAGTTCGTTTTTGGAGTGGGGAATCCACAGGCAATCGTCATGTTTGTCGGCGAAGGGCCGGGACGCGATGAAGACCTCAAGGGCGAGCCATTTGTCGGCCGGGCAGGGCAGCTCCTGGACAAGATCCTTGCAGCGATTCAGTTCGATCGCACCAAGGTCTACATCGCCAACGTTGTCAAATGCCGCCCACCGAACAATCGCGATCCGCAGCCGGATGAAATGGCGGAATGCCTGCCGTATCTCAAGCGGCAGATTGAATTGATAAACCCGCAGTTGATTTGTTGCCTCGGCCGGATTTCCGCGCAAGCATTGCTGGGGGTCCAGACACCGCTCGGCAAGATGCGGCAGCGCTGGTTTGAGTTTGAGGGTCGGCGGCTGATGGTAACCTATCATCCCGCAGCGCTCCTGCGATTCCCGCAGTACAAGCGCGACACCTGGGAAGATGTCCAGATGTTGCGCCGCGAGTACGACGCCATTATCGCCGCCAATAAGTAACCAGCCTAACCAGAAATCATCGGACAAAGGGGCTCCGATGTTGACAGTAGATTTCCACAGACGTTGAGTGTGTGTATAATCTCATAATGCGATTGACTTTGGCGTGTTGATCGCGCAGGGATGATCTGGCAATAGTCCACAGCCGTCTGGGGATAAGTTGTGGAAACATTACCGAGGAAATCGTTGCCGGAGACCTGCTCGCGGCGTATTTTGCGGCAGCTGACTTTGGGCACGGAAACACAGGCAGAAACCAAGACAGATGCAGAAGATTGAAGCGACCGAGAGCGACCGGACACCGCCCCACGACCGCCAGGCCGAGGTGTCATTGCTCGGCGCTCTGATGGTGGATAACGCCTACATCTCCAATGTCTGCACGATCGTCAATCGCGACGACTTCTACGAGAAACGGCACCAGATCGTATTTGACGCGGTTGTCGAGCTATTCGAGCAGAATGTCCCGGCAGACATCGTGACGGTGACCGACAAGCTGGTCACGCTGGGGCAATTGGAAACGATCGGAGGGCGCGCCTACCTCGTCGAACTTCAGGAGGACATCTATTCGGCGGCGCACTGCGAGCGCTATGCCGAGATTGTTCGCGAGAAATCGATCTTGCGAAAGCTAATGCAGTTGTCGTCGACGCTTTTTTCGAAGGCACAGCACATGGAGGGGGAAGTCAAGGAGATCCTGAATTTCGCCGAGAGCAAGGTCTTCGAGATTTCGATGCACCGCTCCGATAAGGGGTTCCAATCGATCAAGAATCTGATCCCGGTTGCCTTCAGCAAGATGGAAATGATGGAGCAACTCCGCGGGCAGGTGACGGGGCTGGCCTCGGGGTTTACCGTCCTCGACGAAATGACCGCCGGCATGCATGGCGGCGAATTGATTGTGGTGGCGGGTCGTCCCGGTATGGGCAAGACCGCTTTCGCCTTGAGAATGATGGAGCACGTTGCAGTCGACCTGGGCAAGGCGGCGGCGCTGTTTTCGCTGGAAATGTCGGCGGAGCAGATCGTGCAGCGATTCTTGAGTTCGCGGGCACGAGTCGGTTCGCACCGGCTACGCACAGGACGCCTGCGCGATCATGAATGGACCAATCTCAATCTGGCGGCGGGGCCGTTGGCGGAATCACCGATCTTCATTGACGACACGGCAACAATGAACATCTGGGATTTGCGCACCAAGGCGCGATTGCTCAGGAGCCAGTACGACCTGCAGTTGATTGTTGTAGACTACTTGCAGTTGATGAACGCCGGCGAGCGCACCGAGAATCGCCAGCAGGAAATCTCGCTGATATCGCGCTCGCTCAAGGGACTGGCCAAGGAACTGGATATTCCGGTGATCGCCTGCAGCCAGTTATCGCGTATGGTCGAAACGCGCGGCGGCGAGAAACGGCCCATCCTGGCCGATTTGCGCGAGTCGGGCGCAATCGAGCAGGATGCCGACGTCGTAATGTTTGTCTATCGGCCCTCGGCGTACAAACTTACGGAGGAAGAGCGCGAACAAGTGAAGGGAACGCCGGACGAAAATCTTGCTGAGATCATCGTCGCCAAGCAGCGAAACGGCCCGACCGGAACCGTCAAGCTCACGTTCCTGGATGAGTTCATTCGCTTTGAGAACCGCGAAGATTTCCGCAGCAACCCGGCGCCATTCTAGAGGCCAAAATGGCGGGCAAGTCATCCGAAAAGACAATCTACGTTTGCTCCTCATGCGGGCACAGCTATTCGCGCTGGATGGGCAAGTGCCCCGACTGCGGCGAGTGGAACACGATTGTTGAGGAGAAAATTTCGCCCACAAGATCTGCGCGGGCAAAGACAATCGCCGGTGAATTTCACGTTGTTCCGATTTCGAATTGGGAACCTGACGCCGTCCCGTCGATTCGCACCGGGTTGGAAGAATTCGACCATCTCATTGGCGGCGGGATCGTGCCGGCATCGTCAATCCTGATCGGTGGCGAACCGGGTATTGGAAAATCTACGCTCATGCTGCAGGTAGCCGGGGCTTTGGCGACGCAAAGTTACCCGACGCTCTACCTGACCGGCGAAGAATCCACTCAGCAGGTCGCGTTGCGGGGGCGACGACTGGGCGTAGCCAGCGCCGAGGTCAAAGTCGGGGCGATTCGCGAACTCCCGCAAGTCTACGGGCTGATTACTCAAGTCGATCCAGCGTTGGTGATTATCGATTCCGTGCAAACGCTGTATGATCCCGATCTCGAGTCAGCCCCCGGCACGGTGAGCCAGATTCGCTCGGCAGCAGCCGAGTTGATCGATTTCTGCAAACGTTCGGGCAAGGTGCTGATCCTGGTCGGCCATATCACCAAGGACGGAGCAATTGCCGGCCCCAAGGTGCTGGAACATCTGGTCGATGTCGTGCTGTACTTCGAGGGGGAGAGTCACAATTTGTTTCGGATTCTGCGAGTGCGCAAGAATCGCTTCGGACCTGCGGCGGAGATTGGCATTTTTCAGATCGATGAGAGCGGCTTATCAGCGGTGGCGAACCCCTCGGAGTTGTTTCTCGATGAATATCCCGACGACGTTCCGGGACGGGCGGTTGTGACGGCCGTGGAAGGGCAGCGGCCGCTATTGCTCGAACTACAAGCGTTAGCCTCGCAAACCAACTTTGGCTTTCCCCAGCGCGTAACCTCCGGCTACGATTCCCGGCGGTTGTCGCTGATGTTGGCGATTCTCGAAAAGCGGCAAAAGGTGTTGTTCGGACAGCGCGATGTTTTCGTTAATCTGGCGGGCGGTCTGAAACTGGATGATCCCGCGCTGGATTTGGGGCTGATGGCGGCGCTGATTTCTTCGATCGAGGAGATTCCGATTCTGCCGAAGACCGTCATCATCGGCGAAGTCGGACTCTCAGGCGAGGTGCGCGCTGTGCCCTATATTGAGCGGCGCGTCGCAGAAGCCGCGAAACTCGGATTCGAGAGAGTTGTGCTGCCGAAGAAGAATCTGCGCGGGCTGAAGTCAACGAGACAACTTGCGCTGGTGGGCATTGAGAAACTTAGCGAACTCGCCAAGCACGTATTGTCTTAGGGCCCGCTACTCCAGGCGATATGTAAATCCCCAGATTAGGTTACTGAAAGCACTCGGGGATTCGCTGCGAAGCGAGTGCTCCTGAAACAACTCCACAGCGAGGTTGGCGTAGAGCCCGGACTGCTGCCCCGAGCTCTCGTCGATATCGATTTCGAAGATCTGCCGCAACTCGTCAGTCGAAATATCGGGGCCCATCCATTCGCGGCGTACCGTGCCGTTGACGTTGTAGTGGAGATAGGCGTCACGGATCGGTGTGCTGAAGCGCGCACGCGTGTAGGCTGTGATGCGCAGCGGCTCGCCGGCATAGAATGTCGGCAACTGACTCAGGGCGACATAGCGAATGCGTTGGGTCGGGTAGCCGACGAGGCGCTGTTCGGGGTTGGCGCGCGAAGCCAAGACGATGGAATCTATCGCAGGGAAGGCGCTTGTGGTGTAGCCGACGCCGAATCTGTGACGGCCGACCCCGTAAAGCCGCCAACCACGGTAGGCGGTGTTGTTGTTGTCGAGCTTGGCGCAGAGAGCGTACTGGGCTTCCTTGTATTTGACGTCCTTCGTTGTCACGGACGAATCGTGGCGGTCGACGATGTGATAGCGACAGATGATGGAATCGAGAATCATCGTGATCCGCGTGCGCGCCCGAGCGCCGGTGACTAATTGGATCACGTCGCAAGAATCCTGGCCCTCGTTGAACTGGTCGCGGGCACAGGAATCAGCAATGGTGATACTGCGACCGACGTTGAGGATCTCGACCCAGTAGTCGAGCGGATTAATATCCGCCTGACCGGTGAGCTTGGCATATTGCTCTGCACGGCTGATCGAGTCGATCCAGACCAATGGGAAAACGGCAATACCGGCGGCTTCATTGTTGATAAACTGCGTGATCTGATAGCCGTCAGAGAGCTCCTGGTCAGTGACGCGGTCTTCGCTGCACGCGAGGAAGGCGACTATCGCGCCAAGGCATAAAATTACGAATCGACGACCCAATGTTACCATCGTAAAGTTCTCCTCCACTCTCCTTCACTTTCAGTGACGCGCAGCGATTGGCGGATGTTCAATCGTTAGCGCCGAGCCTTCCTGGCCTTGCCGCCTTCCTTGAGAGCGCGGATCTGATCTCGCAGGTCGGCGGCGCGCTCGAATTCGAGTTCTTCGGCGGCGCGCTCCATCTGCTGTGACAAAAACGAAACCTTGTCCTGCAGCGGCATGACCTCCCAGAAATCAGGAAGGATTGACTCCTCTATAGCTTCTTCCTTGGAGTCGGCAAAGCGGGTTGCCGCGAGGATCTCCTCGCGCGTCTTGCGCACCGTCTCCGGCACGATACCATGTTTTTCGTTGTAGTCCAGTTGGATTTTGCGGCGGCGGTTGGTCTCGGAAATCATCCGCTTCATGGAGTCGGTGATCTTATCGGCGTACATAATCACTTCGCCGCTGACGTGACGCGCGGCGCGCCCGGCGGTCTGCATCAGCGACGTCTCGGAACGGAGGAAACCCTCTTTGTCGGCGTCGAGCACTGCGACCAACGAGACTTCCGGAAGATCGAGGCCCTCGCGCAAGAGGTTAATGCCGACGAGGACGTCGAACTCAGCGAGGCGCAAGTCGCGCAAGATCTCGGTGCGGTCGATGGCGTCAATTTCCGAGTGAAGATAGCGAACGCGCACGTTGAGACGGGCGAGATAATCGGAAAGATCTTCTGCCATGCGTTTGGTGAGTGTGGTGACCAGCACCCGTTCCTGCCTTTCAACGCGCTTGCGAATTTCGCCGATCAAATCGTCGATCTGTCCCTGTACCGGCTTGATCGTGATCATCGGGTCGACGAGGCCGGTCGGGCGCAACAACTGCTCGACAACGACGCCGTCGGAGTTTTGCAGTTCGAGGTCGGCGGGAGTCGCCGAGACATAGATCGTTTGCGGAATGATCTTCACGAATTCGTCATACACCAACGGCCGATTGTCAAATGCTGACGGGAGTCGGAATCCGTGTTCGACCAGGACCTCCTTGCGCGAGCGATCGCCGGCGTACATCGCCTTGATCTGGGGGATCGACTGGTGCGATTCGTCGACCACCAGCAGGAAGTTCTCCGGGAAGAAGTCGATCAGCGTGTAGGGGCGTTCTCCTGGCGCGCGATTAGAGAAGTAGCGCGAGTAGTTTTCGATGCCGCTGCAGTAACCGATTTCGCGTAGCATTTCGAGATCGTAGAGAGTGCGCGATTCGAGTCGTTGCGCTTCGAGGAGCTTGCCTTGTTCGCGCAGGAACGCCAGGCGCTCCCGCAGTTCCTTCTCGATGCCGAAAATGGCGCGGCGCACCGTCTCGGACGAACTGACGAAATGGCGCGCCGGATAAATCGCGATGCGCTCAATTTCCCCGACGATTTGGCCGCTGACCGGGTCGAAGGTGCGGATGCGCTCGATCTGGTCACCCCACATCTCGACGCGGACGCCGTTGACCTCATAGGCCGGGAAGATCTCAATCGTATCGCCGCGAACGCGGAAATGACCGCGCGAGAAGTCGATGTCATTGCGCGTATATTGTATCTCGATCAGGCGGCGTAGGATCTGGTTGCGGTCGACCTCATCGCCCGCCTTGAGCATGACGAGGAGGTTCTTGTACTCCGATGGAGAGCCGATGCCGTAAATGCACGACACGGAGGCGACGATGATGACATCGTCGCGTTCGAGTAGCGAACTGGTGGCGCGCAGGCGCAGACGGTCAATATTGTCATTGACGGAGGTGTCTTTTTCGATGTAGGTATCGCTGGAAGGAACGTAGGCTTCCGGCTGGTAATAGTCATAATAGCTGATAAAGAACTCAACGGCATTATCGGGGAAATAGGACTTGAACTCACCGTAGAGCTGGGCCGCCAGCGTCTTGTTATGCGAAATCACCAGGGTTGGTTTGCCGACATTGGCGATGACGTTGGCAATCGTGAAGGTCTTGCCGGAGCCGGTAACACCGAGCAAAGTCTGGAATTTGTCGCCGGAGAGAACGCCGTCGGTAAGCCGCTTGATGGCTTCCGGCTGGTCGCCACGCGGCTGGTATTTCGAAACGAGCTTAAAGTCACCCATCTTGAAGAAGGTACGCGGTTTTCGATCAACGTCAATAACATACCGGCAAATCCCGCAAAGAAGTGAGACTGATCCACGCCGTCACCCACGACTACCCGTAAAGTTTTAGGAACTTTCAGTGTCGCAAGATTTTATGACGATCAGGCAGCGAAAGTCAACCGGGCAGAATGTCCTTGACAATCGATGCGCCGCGACTATTATAAGTGGCTAATTTGGAGCCTGTTGAGAGGAGAAAGACAGAGAAATGTATGCCATAGTTGAGGCCGGCGGCCTCCAGTACCGGGTATCTGAGGGAGACGTCATTCGGATTCCGTTGCACGTCGCTCAGGCGGGCGAAGCTTACGCCCTTGACCGGGTGCTCCTGGTAGGCGGCGCCGACTCCAGCCATGTCGGCAAGCCACTGGTTGACGGCGCGCGCGTTGAAACCACGGTTGTCGCGCAGGGTCGCGGCGAGAAGGTGCTGGTGTTCAAGAAGAAGCGCCGCACCAAGTACCGCAAGATGCGCGGTCACCGTCAGGACTTTACTGACCTGAAGATCGGTAAAATCGTAGTCGCGTAACAGACAGGTTGTAATGTTCAGATCGCAGGCAGTGCTTGTGATCGGCTTGACCGTGATGCTGCTGCTGGCAGCTGCGGCGCCGAGCGCAGCGCAGTCGTACGAAATCGGCAGTGTGGTGGTGGAAGGCAACTCGGCGGTCGAGTCATCTTTGATCTTGTCTGTCGCCGGGCTGACCTCCGGAACCAAACTATCCTCGACGGCCGTACAGGAAGCGATTCGTCGCGTGTACGGCCTCGCGCTTTTTTCGGATGTCAAAATTGAAGGGGAGTTCGCGGGGGGACGAATCAACATCAAGATCACAGTCGTCGAGTTTCCCCGACTGGCGGCCGTCAAGTTTTCCGGCAACAAGGCGATCAAAGATAAAGACCTCAAAGAAAAGCTGACGATCTTCGAGCAGCAAACCGTCGGTCCCAGCCAGATCCAGAACAATATCGAAACCATCAAGAAGCAGTATCGACAAGAAGGGTACTTTCTGGCCGAGGCCGAAGCCGAGTCGAAACTGATCGACAGCAGCCGCGTCGAGATCACGTTCAAGATCAAAGAGAACGAGAAAGTCAAGATTCGCCTGGTGGAGTTCGAGGGCAACCAGGTGTTCAATGACGGCAAGCTGCGCGGCAAAATGAAAACCAAGGCCGATGGTTTCTTCCGGTCAGGGTCTTTCAAGCGCGAGCAGTTTGAGGAAGACAAAGATAAGATCGTCGAGCACTACCGGAAAAACGGCTTTATCGACGCCGCGATTACCAACGACAGCATCGCAATTGACCCGGACGGGAAGCGCATGGTGCTTTACGTTACGGTCAGCGAGGGTAACCGGTATTACTTCGGCGATGTAACCTTCAAGGGCAACGAAGTCTTCAAGACCGATCTACTGGCCAAGCAGATGAAATTCGATAAGGGGGACATTTACGATCACGAGAAGTTCGAAGAGTCGATTGGAGAAATCTACTCAGTTTACCAGGAGGACGGGTATATCCATGTTCGCCTGATTGATAACGTGCAGACGGTTGACTCGACGCTGAATATCGAGCTGGAAATCTCCGAGGGTGTTCCCGCGCACATCAACAAGATTTATATCGAAGGTAATTCGAAGACCAAGGAGAAGGTGATCCGTCGCGAGTTGTTCTCCCGTCCGGGGCAGACATTTCGGCGCTCGGTCTTGATGCGCTCCTTACGTAACGTGATGCTGCTCAATTACTTCGGGAATGTCGAGCCTGATATCCGCAATCTTCCCAATGGCGATATCGATATGGTTCTCAAAGTTGAAGAGAAACCAACGGGGCAGATTCAAGCTGGCGCCGGGTATTCCGGTCAGGACAAACTCGTCGGTACGCTGGGATTGGGGATTCCGAATTTCCGCGGTGAAGGGCAAAGCGTCAACCTCGATTGGTCGTTCGGCTCGCGCCGCAACTCGATTTCGCTCTCGTTTACCGAGCCATGGTTGCTTGACACGCCGACGACCCTCGGGTTCGACGTGTTCAGCGTCAACCGCAACGTGCAATACACCGACGAGGAATGGACCGAAGGCACACGCGGGCTTGGAGCGCGAATCGGACGCCGCTTGAGATGGCCCGACGATTACTTCAGGATTTCCTTCCGGTATAGTCTGGAAGAATTCCGTTATTACGACTTCAACGACGTTTACAAAGAGCGCTACAAGAACTCGCCGTACAGCCTGATGCGGTTTGAGAACAGCTGGTCGACGACCTCAACATTCGGTGTCACCATTGTTCGCGATAGCCGCGACCTCTCGCAATTTGCGACTTCGGGATCGCTGCACCAACTGTCCTCCGAGGTTTCCGGCTGGGCCTTAGGCGGAGACTACAAGTATCACAAGCACATCTTCGACATGGCACGCTTCTACCGCATTTGGTGGCAGGTTGTGCTGGCGGGAAAGGTCCGAATCGGTTGGGTTGACAGCCCGGGCGGTTACGAGGGCATTCCCTACGGTGAGCGCTTTGCTCCGGGTGGTACCTACCAGGACGGTGTAATCCGTGGCTACGATGATGCCTCGGTCGGACCGCGCGACTCCAATGGTGGGTACTTACGCGGCCGGTCAGAGATCATCTATAATCTCGAGCTTCAAGTGCCGATTGTCTCGCAGCAGATCTATGCTTTGCTGTTCGCCGACGCTGGCAATGCCTGGGAGTCGGGCCGGGCAGTGAAGCCGTTCGATCTTGATCGCTACGACGGTCTGAAAAAGTCGGTCGGCGCCGGGTTCCGCATCATCATTCCGGGCCTCGGGACTATTGGATTTGACTTCGGTTATGGCTATAATAACCCCGAAGGCGCCGAGTGGAAACCGCACTTCCAGCTCGGTACCACATTCTAAGCACAAGTACAGTTCGCCCACGGAGGAGAAAATGGTGTTTCGCACAATGGCAGTCTTTGTCATTGCATTAGTGGCAGTAATTGCCGCCCCGCTGTCGCTTCACGCCCAGGACAAGATCGTCTTCATCGATTCGTACAGGATACGCGTCGAGTACACGGAGTTCAAGGATGCCCAGGCGCAGTTCAACAAGGAAGTAGAGGCGTGGAATGCGGAGGTCGAGACGGGTCAGAGAGACATCGAGAAGATGGAAGCCGACCTCGCCAAGCAGGCGCTGATTCTCTCCGACGCGAAGAAGAAAGAACGCGAAGCCGAAATCGAGACCAAGAAGGCCACCTGGCAAAAGCTGGCGAACGAGATATTTGGTCCGGAAGGCCGTGCCGAACGGCGAAACGTCGAATTGACCAAGCCGCTGCTCGACAAGATTAATTCCGTCCTGGAGAAGCTGGCGCTTCAGGAAGGTTATGCGATGATCCTGGATAACGTCAACGGGAACATTGCCTACGCCAAAAAAGAACTCGACATCACCGATCGCGTTCTTGAGGAACTCGAAAAGACGCAGTAACGATGAAGTTGCGGGAGATTGCCGCCCGCGTCGGCGGAACGGTGATTGGCGACGGCGAAATCGAGATTGTACGCCTCAACGCCATCGAAGCCGCCGTACCCGGTGAACTGACCTTTCTGGCTAATCCCAGGTATGCGGCAGCGCTGCAAACAACGCGCGCTGCCGCCGTCATTGTGCGGGAGGCGCCGGCCGATAACAGCCGCACTTTTCTGATTCACCCCGATCCTTATTTTGCTTTCGCCCAGGCACTGCGGCTCTTCTATCCAGCGCCCGGGAGCAGCCTGAGTCCGGGAGTCGCCGCAACGGCTGCGGTGCACCCAACGGCCGTTCTCGGCGAAGGAGTCCACATCGGCGAGCAGGCGGTGATCGGCGCCGGCAGTACGATTGGAAAGGGTGCCAGAGTCATGAGCGGTGCAGTGATCGGCAGCAAGTGCACAATCGGAAATGAGTCACTGCTTTTTCCCCATGTGACGATCTACGATGGCTGCTGTGTTGGCGAACGCGTGACGATTCATGCCGGTACAGTGGTTGGATCGGATGGTTTCGGTTATGCCACAAACGCCGGAACGCACTTCAAGGTGCTGCAGGTGGGGAGCGTCAGAATTGAAGACGATGTCGAGATCGGCGCCAATTGTACGATCGACCGCGGTGCCATCGGCGATACCGTGATCGGCCAGGGAAGCAAGATTGACAATCTCTGTCAGATCGCTCACAACGTCAAATTAGGCAATGGTTGTATCATTGTCGCGCAGGTTGGCATTGCCGGATCGACAGTCCTCGGAGATTATGTGGTTGCGGGCGGTCAAGTGGGCATTGTGGGGCATCTCAACATCGGCAGCGGCGCGCGATTTACGGCCCAGTCGGGGGTGACAAAATCAGTGAAGAGCGGCGCCGATTATGGTGGAAGCCCGGCTCGCGAGATTCGCGAATATCGGGAAATTGAAGCTCATATCCATCGCCTGCCGCAAAAGATGGAGCAATTGAAACGGCTTGCCGCGGAAATTGATGAGATTTGGAAGCGTCTTGACCGACTTGACCCGGGCTCGGCGTAAGTTAGCGGCTCTCTTCCTCGCTGATTCGTTTCTCCAACGCCGATATCTTCTCCGGGCTATGCTCGCGATAACCTTCCTTGACAAATAGTTCTAAAGCGCGACGCAAGTAGACGAGCCCGGCGGCCGGGTCTTTTCTGGCGATCAAGATTTCACCGATATCCTCGCAGGCCTGCGCCTGGACATCCTGATTGCCGGCCTTCTCGGCTGCTGCCAACGCCGGCCGCAGCCAGGTCAGGGCCTGGTCAAAGTCGCCCTTCATACGCAGCGCCCAGCCGACCTGGTAGTCTGCATAAAGCTTCGACGTCTCACTACCGTAGAGCTGGTGGTACTCGCGGGCCTTTACAAATGCCTGGTATGATTCTTCGAAATTCTTCAGGTCGCTATAGGCTGCAGCGAGGTTGTTCCAGAGCGAGGGGAGATTCTCGGGCATGTTGGCAGCCTCAGCCTCGGCGATACCGCGCTTACCCCAGATGACCTGCTCGTCCGGGCTGCAGACAATCGCCATCATGCGGCAGGCGTCGATTGCCCGCACGGGCAACTTGTGATTTTTGCTGTAATCGTACATTTGCTTGAAGATGGTGATCGCGCTGTCGTTGCGGCCTTCGCGCCACTCAAAGCGACCCTTGACGCCAAGGTAGCGGGCAAAGCCACCCGGGTGCTTGTCGGATGCCATCTGTGTCGCCTTGTCAAGCCACTCGCGAGCGCCCTCGAATTGACTTTGCGTGAGGTAGCACCGCGCAATCTGTGCTGTTGCTTCGAGTTGAGCCGACTTGTCGGAAGCTGCGCTTGCCGCGTTGATCGCCTCGTGGTACAGTTCCATAGCTTGCTCATAGTTGCGGGCATCGAAACTGCTGTCGGCACGCGCGATAAGCTGCTGCGGGGAATCAGATTTAGCGCCGTCGGCTGCACCGGCGACCAGCATGATGAAGGCCAGTGCGCACGCGGCAATCAGCGTACTTTCAATTGATCCGGATATCGGGCTCATCAAATTGTCTCCTGCAGAGATTGGTCAATTAACAATGGCTGTGCTGTATCACCAATTTGCAGTCCGCGACCGGATATGTCAATGTTCAAGTCAGCAAGAGTATCGCAACGCCCGCGACGGTGACGATCGTCCCCAGGATTGCGCGGGCGCTTGGTCTCTCTCTGTGGACCAGCATCACGAGGGGAATAACAAAGAGCGGAGTGGTGGACATCAAAGTGGCGGCAATGCCGACCTTGGTGTACTGGATAGAAAGCAGCGACATCCAGATTCCGGCGACCGGGCCAATCAGAGCTGCAGCCAACATGGCCAGCCATGCCCGCCGGTCGCTGAAGCTCTCGATGATCTTGCCGCTGCGACCTCGTGCGAGCACAATCGCCCAGGTCACAACACTGGCGGCTACGAGCCTGACTGATGAGGCGCTCAGGGCTGTAACATTGTCAAGCATGCCGAGTTTTGCCGTCACGAGCCCCAACGACTGGCCGAGCGCGCCGACTCCCGCCAGGAGATAACCGATGCGCTTTGAACCCCCGGCGCGGGCGCCGAAGGTCTTGACGTTGCGCTCGAGCGACACCCAGGCGAGTCCGGCGAGAGTGACGGCAATCCCTCCGATTGAGATCAGCCGGAGGTCTTGCCCGAGTGTCAGCCAGGAAATCAACGCGGCGAAGATCGGTGTTGAGGCAGCCAGCAAAGACGCAATGCGAGGCCCGAGAATATGCATCGCCTCGAAGTGGCACCAGTCGCCAATCGCCAGCCCGAAGACAGCGCTGAGAGTCAACCATCCGAGCTGCGCTATCGAGGCGCCGGTTGGCCAAATGTAACCTTGAAGGGCCGCGCAGAGGAGAGAGATGATCAGCGCAGCGATCGGGATTCGGAAGGCATTAACCGAGAGAGCGCCGATGCGGCGGGTGGCGAAAGCGAAAAGCAGGCTCCCGGCAGCCCAGCAAATCGCCGTTGATAACGCGAAGATTTCACCGACAAAGCCCACACGACTCCCAGGCCCCGAAAAACGAGCCGGAATTTACGCAAATTCTTCCGTTGCCGATAGAAGATTTCTCGCCTCGATCGAGCGCGAAAAGCAGGCACATATCGCTTGTCGCTCTTGCGGTGATCCCGTATTGTTAGTGATTCGCGCCTCAATCGGCGCTGATTGGCTGTCGATATTGTCAATAATACGTTCCGGAGGATAGATGCTGCCTGTTGCCGAACAGATGAAGATAATCCGCGAAAACACGGTCGAACTCCTGCCCGAAGGCGAACTGGAGAAGAAACTCGAACGCGCGCTGAAATCCGGGAAACCGCTGGTTATTAAGCAGGGTTTTGATCCGACGGCGCCTGACATTCATCTTGGGCATACCGTTGGTCTGCGCAAGCTTCGTCAGTTTGCCGACCTGGGGCACAAGGTCGTTGTCATCATCGGCGATTATACAGCGCAGGTGGGTGATCCCTCGGGGCGTTCGGCGACGCGACCGCAGTTGACGCTCGAGCAGGTCGAGGCGAATGCGCGAACTTATCTTGAGCAGTTTTACAAAGTGATCCCGCCGACGATGTGCCAGGTCCGGCGCAACGGCGAATGGCTCGCAGGAATGGCGTTTGCCGACATCCTGCGGCTCACCGGCAAGATGACGCTGGCGCGCATGATGGAGCGGGAGGATTTTACAAAACGGTGGGCAGAGCAGGCGCCAATCTCGATTCACGAGCTGCTCTACCCGTTGATGCAGGCGTACGACTCGGTGGCGATTCTGGCAGACGTCGAATTGGGCGCAACCGAGCAGAAATTTAACCTTTTGACCGGGCGACAAATCCAGGAAGCTTACGGCGTCGAACCGCAAGTGGCCTTGACGCTGCCCGTGCTTGAAGGCACCGATGGCGTCCAGCGGATGAGCAAGTCGATCGGGAATTACATCGGGGTGGCCGAACCGCCGAAGGAGATTTTTGGCAAGATCATGTCGATACCGGACCGGCTGATTGTGCCTTATTTCAAACTGGTCACGGACTACAGCGGCGCGCAGACCGAGGCGATAGCGGCCAAGATAGCCGGTGGGGAAAACCCGGTTACATTCAAGAAGGAACTGGGGCGGACAATTGTGCGTATGTACTATGACGCCGCGGCGGCCGAGCAGGCGCAGCGCGAATTCGAGACGATTTTCGCGCAGAAGGGACTGCCGGATGACATTCCGGAGCTGAGCTTCGAATGGAAGGAGCCGACGGTTTGGCTGCCGAAACTGCTGGTTGAATTGCAGATCATGTCAAGCACCAGCGAAGTCATTCGCTTGATCAAACAGGGTGGAGTTATGGTGGACAACGAGCGACTGAACGATCAGAATTTCCAACTGAGCCTGGGCAAGGAGTACCTGCTAAAGCTCGGCAAGCGCGGCTTCTATAAGGTGCGCGGCCATCAGTCCAAGTAGGACGCATGAATCGTATTTCGCATATTTTGCCATTGATTGTCTTGACTGCTGTTCTTGTCATTGCCGGGTGCGCAGGCAAGAAGCAGGTCACACCGCCGGCGGAGCCGCTTCGACCCAAGCCCGCCGACCAGATGAGTGAAGAGGCTTATCATCACTTCACCAACGGTGTCATTTACGAGCAGGAGGGGCTGGTCGAGGAAGCAGCGCGCGAATATGAACAGGCGCTGACCTATGAGCCGCTTGCCTTTGACATTCGCATGGCGCTCGGGCAGCTCTATCTTGCGATGAACCGCCCGGCGCAGGCGCTGGACACTTTCCTGCCGATCGCGGACAAAACCTCTGAGACCTTTCGCCTGATCGGCGATTGCTTTCGCACGTTGAAGCAAGACGTGGAAGCCGAGTCTGCCTACAAGCGGGCGTGGGAGTCGGATTCGACAAATGTGGCGCTCAACTATCAACTGGGGGTGTATGCGGCGCGTGCCAACCGCTTTGATGAAGCCGCACGCTACATGCGCTCGGCGGCTGCCGGCTCGGGCAATGCCGAATTGTTCAGCCAAATCGCCCAGATGTATTCTGAGCTGAAGATGTACGATTCCGCCGCAGTCGTGATCGAGTCGGCGCTGCGCTTGAGTCCCAATGACCCGACGCTCTATTCGCGTCTCGCAGTCTACCATTACAACGGGGGCAAGATCGCCGAATCCAAAGCGGCGCTGCACCGGGGCATCGACGCCGTCAAAACCGATGCGCGCCTCGTTGCGCAATTGATCGAGACGTTTAATGCCGAAGGCAACGCCGATTCGATGCGCGTCTACGGGGAGAAGCTGGCGACGCTGGAAGCCGCCGACAATGTCGCTTTTGAGCGCATCGGTATCGTGCTGCGTCGCGCCGGCCTGGAGGATGTCGCTGAAAAAGTGTATCGAAAATTGCTGGAGCGCGATACCACGAACCGCTATGCGCTGTTCTACCTCGGGCGCATCTGCGTCGAGCGCAAGGACTGGGCGCCGGCGCGGGGCTACTTCAGCCGCTTGGTGGCTTCAGATTCAACGATGCCGGACGGCTGGACAAATCTGGCGCTGATCGAGCAGCAAGAGCAGCGCCCCGACAGCGCGCTGCGCCTGCTGGAAATGGCGCTGGGTGTTGTCGCGACCGAGCGTGATAATATCAAGCTCTATTACGCTCAGGTGCTGTCGCAGACCTCCCGCGGCGACAGTGCTGTCGTCGTGCTGAATCAGATCCTGGCCGAAGGCGGCGATTCGGTGCGAGCGTTGTTTCAACTCGGGGCGGAACTCGAGAAGCAGAAAGACTATGAAGCGGCGACGCAGGCCTTTGAGCAGATCCTGTTGATTGAACCGGAACATCATCCGACCCTCAATTTCCTCGGCTACATGCTGGCCGATCGCGGGATTCGACTCGAGGAGTCGCTCAACATGATCGAGCGAGCCCTGAAGGCCGAGCCCGAGAACGGCGCGTATCTCGACAGCTATGCCTGGGTGCTGCACAAACTGGGACGGAACGAAGAAGCGCTGATCCAAATTCAAAAGGCGGTCAAAGTCACCAACAACGATCCGATCGTTATTGAGCATCTCGGTGATATCCAGTTTGCTCTCGGCCATCTGGAATCGGCGCGCGATGCCTGGAAGACGGCTCTCGCCTTCGACCCCGGCAACAAAACTCTTCAAGACAAGCTCAACCGCTAAATCGACGCAACTCGCCAGAACGATCTCCGTATTTACTGCAGATTCTCATTGCGGAAATCGCAAGAGATGCGTTGATTTGCGGCGCATAACATGGTTAACGAAAGCGAGATTGCACAATGAAAATGTTTGGGATCATCATCGGCGTCCTGCTGATCCTGGTCTTGGTTGTTGGCGGATGGGTCTGGACCAACCGCGGCAGCCTCATCGACAAGACGCAGGCAATCGAGGAGAAGTGGTCGCAGGTGCAGAACGTCTACCAACGGCGCTTTGACCTGGTACCGAATCTTGTTGCCAGCGTTGACAATTTCATGAGCAGACAGCAAGAAACCCTGACGGAAGTGATCGGCATGCGGCAAAAAGTGCTCGATCTCAAGGGATCCGCAGAACAGGCGCTCAAGCAGGGCAATCCGCTGCTGTTGGACTCACTGGCCACGCAGTTGTCGAGCCAACTCAATTCGTTTATCAATGTTGTCGTCGAGCGCTACCCCGACATCAAAGGCGAGGGGATGTACACCGATCTGCTGACGCAACTGGAAGGCACGGAAAATCGCATCACGCAAGAGCGGCGGGTTTACAATGAGGTCGTGCGCGATTACAATACTTTCCGGCAGAAAGGCGTGGGCGCGCTCATCGCCGGGGCGATTTTCGGTTTCCCGTATGAAAAGCCTTACTTCGCAGCCAGCACCGAGGCGCAACAAGCACCGAACGTGAAGCAGCTGTTCGATTCGAATTAGAATGCATCGAGCTTTCGCCACCCTGGCAGCGATGTGGCTGCTCGTTGTCGCGCTTCCGTTGTGGGCGCTCGACGTCCCGCCTTACACGTCTCCGGTCACCGACCTCGAAGGAGTTTTGAGCGAGTCGGCGCGCGAGGCGCTAAACCAGAAGATTCTCGACTACCGTGCGCAAACGGGCAATGAAATCGGGGTGCTGATCATACCGTCGCTGGAAGGCGACGCGATCGAGGATTTTGCCCACAATGTCTTTCGAGCCTGGGGCGTGGGCAACAAGGAGACGAAGAAGGGGGTGCTGTTTGTCATGGCCGTCAAGGATCGCAAGGCGCGTGTCGAGGTGGGTTATGGTCTGGAAGGCGAGTTGACTGACTCGGAAGCGGGACGGCTGGTGCGGCGCGACTCGCCGATGGCCGGCTACTTCCGCCAGGGTGACTGGGATCGCGGAGTGGCGGCGGTTGTCGACGGTATGATCGCGGCCATTGGCGGAGAATACAAACCGCAGGCCGACGAGGGACCGAAGTCGGTTCGCGGACTGCCTCTCGGTTTTGTCGCTGTGCTCCTCCTCATCGGCTTTTTCATCATCGCCAGCATCTCACGCTTCTCGAACCGCAGCACGCAGGGCCAAAGCAAGGGAAGTTCTCTTGCTCTGGGAGCGCTACTAGGCGCGCTACTGAGCAACCGGCGGGGTGGCAGGCACGACGACTGGCATTGGGGTGGCGGCTTTGGTGGCGGCAGCAGTGGCGGCGGGGGCGGAGGATTTAGTTTTGGCGGCGGCTCGTCCGGTGGCGGCGGCGCCTCGGGAGGGTGGTAGCTTATGCCTCGAGCACGTCTCGTCAACCGCTATTTCTCTGACGCCGACTTCGAAGCGATTAAGACGGCAGTGGCCGAAGTCGAATCCCGCACCAGTGGCGAGATCATAGTGCGGCTGACCGCCCAATCGCACCAGTGGGGGGCAGAAAAGCTCCTCGTCGCGTGCTTTGCGTCACTGATTGCGATTGCTGTTTCATTGTGTCTGACGCGCGAGATAAATTGGGGTGTCTATTACGACTTCTCGCAGGCGCTGTTGTGGGGCCTAATCGCCTTTCTACTCGGATATTTCGGCATTGCTCCACTGCTGCGAACGGCTACGCGTCGACGCGGCTTCGTGTGGCGGCGTGCCGTGGAGATCTTCAAGAAACTCACAGCTACCAAGGGGCAGACCGGCGTGCTCATCCTGGTTTCCCTCGCCGAGGCAGAAGCAGCCATCGTCGCTGACAAGGCGATTGCACAGAAATTGAATCCCAATTACTGGGATCAGCCGCACGCGATATTGGTCTCCGCGATTCGCGAGGAGCGCCACAGTGAAGGCCTGATCGTGGCGATCAGGGAGATCGGCGGGAAATTGATCGAGCACTTCCCGATCCAGCCGGGCGATGTCAATGAACTGCCGGATCGACCGGAGATCGCTTGAGGGGGAGAATCCGCTAACAGCAGACACCGCGGATCGTTATATTCTACGATATTGCAGATTCGCGGATTACTACTGGTACGGAGAGATAAATGGAAGATTCAAAAAGCAAGAATGCGGTTGAGGAGTTCTATCTCAAGCACGGCTTCGCGACGCGCGCCCTTCACGCCGGCGAACACATAGCCGGTAAGCACTCGAATGCGCACACGGTGCCGATTTACCAGACCTCGACCTTTGTTTTCGACAGCGCGGAGCAGGGGAAGAAGCTGTTCGCCGCCGAGGATAACGGCTTCATTTACACGCGCCTGGGCAACCCGACCGTAATTACCGCCGAGGCCAAATTAAACGCGCTGGAGGGGAGCGGAGTCAAGCTTCAGGACCCCGAGAGGGTGAGAGTTTCCTCGCTGTTGTTTTCCTCCGGCATGTCGGCGATCGCCGGGATCATGTTCGCGCTGCTCGAACAAGGCGATACGCTGATTCGCGGCGACGTGGTATACGGCTGCACCGATAGCCTCTTCACCCACGTTTTGCCGAAATATGGCGTCAAGACCGTGGTCGTGGACACCTCGAATCTCTCTGAAGTCGAAGCGACGATGAAGGCCCATCCGAAGGCCAAAGGGATCTATTTCGAGACACCGACGAATCCAACGATGAGCATCACCGATATTGCTGCCGTGACGGCGATCGGGAAAAAGTACAACCCGGATTGCCTGGTGATCGTCGACAACACCTATTCGACCCCTTATCTACAGCGACCGATGGAGCTGGGCGCCGAGGTGGTTATGCACTCGGCAACCAAGTACATATCCGGCCACGGGCATGTGATCAGCGGCGCCGTCATCACCAACAACGAGATGTTCAAGGACAAGCTTTACGGCGTCATGAAAGACCTGGGCGGGTGTCCTTCGCCGTTCGACAGTTGGCTGATTTACCTGGGACTCAAGACTCTGGCAGTGCGCATGGAGCGCCATTGCAGCAGCGCACTGAAGATTGCCTCCCACCTGGAGAAACACCCGATGATCAAGCGGGTGTTCTACCCGGGACTGGCGAGCCACCCGCAGCATCAGCTGGCCAAGAAGCAGATGAGCGGATTCGGTGGCGTACTCGCGTTCGAAATGCGTGACGGGTACGAGGTGGCGCGTCGTTTGATGGACAATATTAAGATTTTCACACTGGCGGTTAGCCTCGGGTCGGTCGACTCGTTGATTCAGCATCCGGCATCGATGACGCATGCGGGAATTGATGCGGAGATCAGGGCGAGGATCGGCATTACCGACGGGCTGGTGCGGATATCGGTCGGTCTGGAGGATCCGGATGACCTGATCGCGGCGCTCGACGAGGGTCTGGCGGTCGCAGCGAAAATGGATCAGCGGGGCAGCTACTCACACGTCTAAGAGCTCATTCTTGGTTGAAAGAAGAACAGGCGCCGGAGCAGTGCTCAGGCGCCTGTTTTTTTGTTCGCGAGTCGGAGGATCAATTCTTCTTCTGGAAATCCTTCATAAACTCAACGAGTTTCTCAATCGACTGCACGGAGACCGCGTTGTACATCGAGACGCGAACGCCGCCGACAGAGCGGTGGCCCTTGAGCCCGATAAATCCGGCCGCCTTCCCCTCCTTGATAAACTTGTCTTCGAGCTCTTCCGACCCAAGACGCAAGGTGGCATTCATCGCCGAACGAGAATCGGGCCGCACCGTACCGCGATAATAGCCTCCGGAGCCGTCGATCAGGCCGTAGAGCAGATCATACTTGCGCTGGTTGCGCTTCTCGACTTCGACCAGGCCGCCGATCGAATCGATCCACCGCATGGTCAACATGGTGATATAGATCGGATACACGGGCGGGGTGTTGTAAAGCGAATCTTCCTTTACATAGGTCGAGTAGCTGAGAATCTTCGGAAGTCCCGATTTCTGTTTCTGCAGGAAATCCTCGCGAATAAAGACGACCGTTACGCCGGCCGGGCCCATGTTCTTCTGAGCGCCGGCGTAAACAAACGACATCTTCGACATGTCGACGCGGCGCGACATGATATCCGAGGACATATCGACAACGAGCGGTACATTGCCGGTATCCGGATACTCGCGCAATTGCGAACCGAAGATCGTGTTGTTTGAAGTCAGGTGGACATACTGCGCCGTCGGGTTGAGTTTCAATTCGCTGTTGCGCGGGACAAACGTAAACTTCTCAGCCTCGGAGCTGCCGGCGATATTGACGCTTCCGAACAGCTTGGCTTCAGAGGCAGCCTTCTGTGCCCAGGCGCCGGTGATGACATAATCAGCGGACTGCCCCTGGGACAGGAAGTTCATCGGCAGCATGGCGAATTGCATGGAGGCGCCGCCGCCGAGGAAGAGAATGTGGAAGCCGTCGGGAACGGATAGATGCTTCTTGATCAGTGCCTTGGTTTCAGCGAGGATCGCCTCGAAGTCTTTGGAGCGATGGCTCATTTCTAGCACCGACATGCCGGTGCCCTTGTAGTCGAGCATCTCGGCGGCCGCTGTTTTGAGGGCCTCTTCCGGCAGTGCCGCCGGACCGGGGTTAAAATTATGTACGCGATTCATGGTCATATCCTCTCATTTGCCAAAAAAGCCGGCATCAGCAGACTTGGTAATGATACGGTCGACAGCCTTGCCGATCCTCAGGAGGTTTTCATTGGTTGAGGCGCCGATATGCGGGGCCAAGAGCGTGTTGGGGGCTCCGATCAGGGGTGAAGACTCCGGCGGATCGGAATACCAGACATCGTTAGCATAGTGGCCAATCTTGCCGGACTTTAAAGCCGCCAGGACATCCTCCTCGATCACGCACTTGCCGCGGCCGGTGTTGATCAGCACGACGCCGTTCTTCATCCTGGCAATTGAATCCTTGTTGATGAATCCGCGTGTGCGGTCAGTGAGCGGTGCATGGATCGAAATGTAATCGCAAATCGGCAGCATGTCTTCAAGTGTCGGTTTGATGAGAATTTCGTCCGAGACGTCGACCGAGGGATCGTAGCCGACGACCATCATTCCGAAGGCATTGGCGCGCTTGGCCAGTTCAGTGCCGATGCGGCCACAACCGATGATGCCGAGAATCTTGCCGTACAACTCGGTGCGCTTGAGTTCCTTTTTCATCCACTTGCCGGCTTGCATCGAAGTATTGGCTTCGATCAGGCGGTTGGGGACAGCGATCATCATCGCGAAGGCGAGTTCTGCGACGGCGATGCTGGAAGCTTCGGCTGTGTTGCGGACTTCCACGCCCTTCTCGCGGGCATACTTAACGTCGATGTTGTCCACGCCGACGCCGCCGCGAATGATCATCTTAAGCGACTTGCCTTTGTCGATGAAATCGCGATCGCCCTTGGTCTTGGAGCGAAGCAATGCGACCGTGGCATTGGGGAGCTCGTTCATGTCGGAAGTGACCTCGCCATGTTTTTTGAGCAGGTCGGGAAGCGAGGGGTCGAAAGCGTCACAGATTAGTATTTTCATGGAAGCATCCTCTCTTAAGACAGGCTTACACTCAAAGTCTATGTCATATAGACGGCGATGCCGTCGCGTAATTTCGGTTCAAACCAGGTTGATTTTGGCGGCATAACTTGACCGGAATCTGCCACAGCCCGAAGCGCTTTCAGGCTGACCGGAGGAACGACAAACGCCACCCGGAATTTCCCGGAGTCGACGAGCTTGATCAATTCCGCAGTGCCGCGGATCCCCCCGACAAAGTCAATCCGCTTGTCGGTGCGCGGTTGCGTGATTCCGAGAACCGGTTCGAGGAGGTTTTTCTGCAGAATGCTCACGTCAAGGCTTTCAATCGGATCAAACTTGTTGAAGCTGTTCGGCGTCGGCAGCAGCTTGTACCATTTTCCTTCCAAGTACATCCCCAGGACACGGTCAATCTCGGGCTCGACGGTCTTGCCGGCAGGGACAGCAGTAACATCAAAGCGGTTGCGCACAAGATTCAGAAACGCCGAGAGTTCGTGGCCGTTAAGATCTTTCACAACCCGGTTGTAAGGGAGAATTTTCAGTTGGTTTTCGGGAAAGATGACCGAGAGGAAAAAAGCGTACGGTTCATCGCCCGAATCCGTGCCGTGCAAGGCGCGCCGCTGAGTGCAAACGTTGGCCGCCGCCGCACACCGATGGTGGCCGTCGGCAACATAAGTGGCATCCAACTCCGCGAAAGCCCTGGTGATGCGAGCGATTGTCGGCGCCGTATTGATAACCCAGAACTGGTGGCGAACGTCGGCCGCAACGAAGTCGTAGACTGGCGGAGCCGCGGTGGTTTCGGCAAGAGTCCGGTCTAACTCGACTTCGGAATGGTAGAAGAGGAACACCGGGCCTGTCTGGGCATTGACAAGTTCGTTAAGTCTGGTGCGATCGGCTTCTTTGTCGGGACGAGTAAACTCGTGGCGCTTGACGCGGCCTTGAAGGTAGTCGTCACAAGAAGAGAGGATCATGTAGCCGGTTTGATCGACGTCGCGCCAGCGGAGGCGGTAGACATACATGCAAGCGGTCGATTCCTGGGACATGGCGCCGCTCTTGATCAACTCCGTCAGATTCTCCCGGGCACGAACGTAGAGGTCATCGCCTGATGGCTGAGACTCGGGGCTGAATGTGATCTCCGGTTTCGTCACTCGCAGGAACGAGTAGGCATTGCCGTCGGCCATCTTGCGCGCTTCATCGCTCGAAAGCACGTCATACGGAGGCGTAGCTACCTTATCTATTAATTCAACCTGTGGCCGTAAACCCCTAAAAGCCTTTACCTTGACCATCTTGTCCATCCACTGAGGGTAATCTGTCTCACCGTCAACATAGCACAAAATCTAACTGAATAGGTAATCAAATCCCTAATAAAAAAGCAAGTGATTCTTTTCACAAAGGAAGTGCTGCAAAGAGCCCGAAAATGCGATTCGGGCGAAGCGATTTTAGCAGATTTTCCTGGTGAGCAGTGCTGTCCGGCTGAAAAGCACGCGAGGTGATGAAACCATGATGAGCCCGGCTGTTTCCGCTTCGGCGATAGTAGCTCCAAAATCTGAGCGGGAAACGTGAAAGAACCGGGGCTCCACGATCAGCAAAGAGCCGCTGGGCCGAAGCAGGCTGGAAACCTGGCGGAACCACCCACTCTGGCTGGGGACTTCATGCAAGACATAGAATGCCAGGATGAAGTCCAGATCTATGTTGAGGTTGATATCGTCTACGGCGCAGCGGTGCAGGGAAATTCTCGACGCCAATTCTGTTTCGCGAATCTTGGATCTTACGATTGCCAACATTCCTTCCTGCAGATCGACCGCATGGACGTGCCCACTCGGGCCCACGAGTTCAGCCAATGTTGTCGTGAAGAACCCGGGTCCGCAGCCAAAGTCGAGGACAGTCATTCCGCTGCGTACGTAGGGAGAGAGAATCTTACGAGGATTCTGAATCCAGCGACGCAGACCGCCATCCAGACTTCCGGCGCGTTCGACCGGGCAAACCCTTTTGCTGCGTGAGGTTGTAAACTCGTTCGGCGAATCAATGTCGCTCATTATGTAGATGATACGACTCCAGAAGTGCCAAGTTGCGAACAAAGCATGAAGTTCTCGCGCGCAAAATTTCTTATTGCATTCCGCCGCCACGTGCGTAATCATTGCGAAGACATAAGTGCCGTTGGGAGTGGCGACCATCAAGTCGTCTGAGATCACACCCCCAATACCTGATCCGGACAATACCGGCGTAGGGAAACGGCAGCGACCGACTCCTTTGGGCGACCTTTGTAAGTTGCTGCCTTTGTCCCGCGAGACCAGGCGGCATTTTTATTTGTGGTCAAGAGAGGTGCGTCATGAGTCGAGTTGTATTTCTTCTATTCACTCTGTTCTTACTCAAGCTGTCGGCATTTGGCCAGGCGGCGTTGACCGGGACGGTGCTTGACGAAGAGGGCCGAGCAGTGGCCGGGGCGACCGTGATTGTCGACAGCGACGGTGGGACCACGGCAACTGACGAAAACGGGCAGTTCTCCATCGAGACAAATCTTCCCCTGCCGCGCCAGCTGACAGTTCGGCATATCGGATTTCGACCGCAAATGGTGCGGGTATTCGACTCTACGCCGGTTACGATCCGTCTTAAGCCCGCCGTCTTCCGCGGCCAGGGAGTAACTGTCACCGCCGATCGCGCAGAAATCGGCAAGAGCCCGACGGCGTTTACCGATTTCACCGAGCGCGAGATTGAGCGCGATTACTTGCTTGGTGAGTTTCCGTTGTTGCTTGAGACCACACCAAATGTCTACGCCTACTCCGATGCCGGCGGCGGGCTCGGCTATAGCTACCTAAAGATCCGTGGTTTCGACGACAAACGGGTCTCGGTCTATGTCAACGGTATACCACTTAACGATCCGGAGGATCAGGCAACCTACTTCGTCGATATCCCGGACTTCGCCTCCAGCGTCAAGGACATACAAGTTCAGCGCGGTATCGGGAGTTCGCTGTATGGTGATGCCTCGTTCGGCGGGACAGTAAACATTGTCTCGGCCGGAATCGAGCAATCACGCCAGATCGCGATCGCCAGCGGTTACGGCGGCTTCTGGGAGAATGGCGAATGGGTCGGCGACATGCAGAAGCAGTCGGTGGAATACCGGTCGGGACTGATCGACGGACGCTGGAACTTCTCTGGGCGCTACTCGCGTCAGCTGTCGGACGGCTACCGCAAGGAGTCTTGGTACGACGGCTGGGCATACCATCTGTCGCTTTCGCGGCTTGATCCGCGCATGACGACGACGGTGAATGTCTATGGCGGACCGATGCAGATGCACCTGGCGTATTACGGAATCTCGCGCGAGCAACTGCAATTGGATCGACGGTTCAATCCGCTCACATACGGCAACGAAACCGACAACTTCAACCAGCCGCACTACGAGCTGCACAATACTTACAAGCTCTCGGAACAAGCGACGCTGCAGAATACGTTCTTTCACATTCATGGAAACGGCTACTACGAGCAGTATCGCGATGAGCGCGACTTCTACGATTATAATATTCCACCGACGGTGATTGAGAACCCGGACGGCGACTCGATCGGTGTCGTGACGTCCGGTGACCTCGTGCGTCAGCAACGCGTTCGCAAGAACCAGTGGGGTTGGAATCCACGGATCGAGCTGGTGCAGCCGCGCGGCTCGCTGACGATCGGCGGATCGTTTTATACTTTCAACTCGGATCACTGGGGTCAGGTCGTGTGGGCCGAGGGGGTTACCAACGCCATCGATCCGCGCCATAAGTACTATCAGTATTATGGCGATAAAAACTTCGGGTCACTCTATGCCGTCCAAACATACCGGCCGCATGTACGCACTACTCTGACAGCGAGTCTGCAATTTCGGCATCAACGCTACAGCTTCGAGCAGGTGCGGATGGGAGCCTATGCCGGATATCAATACGATCTCGACTGGACATTCTTATCGCCGCGGTTGGGCGTGAGCTACGAGGTATCGCAGCAGGTGAATCTCCATGCCGGCTACTCACTGTCGTCGCGGGTTCCGGCTGACTGGGAAATCTACGATGCCGGCGATCCGTACGCCTTCCCATCGCTGCAGATTCGCGAGATTCGCCGCCGCGGCGACGATTCGACCATCATCTTCGGGGATCCGACGGCCCAGTCGGAGCGGGTGCACAACTTCGAGGTAGGCGTGAATTTTCGCAATGCGCGCGGGGCGCACGCGATCAACCTCTTTTGGATGGATTTTGCCAACGAGATCGTTCCCTTTAGCGGTTTGAACGATTTGGGTTTGCCGATTACGACGAACGTCGATCGCTCGATTCATGCCGGCGTTGAATTGTCGACGATGAACACGATCGGCAGCAACGTCTTGCTGAGCGGCAACATGTCGCTCAATTACAATCGCATCAAGGATTTTGAGATCGTGGAAACTGTCTACGATAACGACAGCGATTACGGCTACGTGGCGAGCAACACGTTCTCATACGCAGACAAAACGATCGCCGGGTTTCCCGATTATCTCGGCAATCTGATCGCTGAGTACAATACTTCGCGCGTAAAGCTTGCCTATCGCGGCCGTCTGGTGGGAAGGATCTACGTCGAAAACAACAACGTCGAGGATCTGGCGATCGACCCGTACTTCGTATCATCGCTGTCAACTTCCGTCATCCTGGGTCGCGCACTTGATCTCGGTCAGCTGGAATTGGCGGTGCGCCTCGATAACATCTTTGAAGTCGAGTATGAAGGTTCCGGATACGGCGGTGTGACGCGGTTTCGCGATGTCGGCGACCAGTACTGGTCGGAGTATATCCCGGCGGCGGGGCGCTCCATCTTCGCCAATCTGAAACTGGAGCTGCAGTAGCTTGTCACTGCTTGACAGCGCCATCATTGCCGGCTACCTGCTCGGAATTGTCATCTTTGGTTTGTGGCGGCGACCGGCAGCAACATCCAGTGCCGTTGACTACATGCTGGCCGGACGCAAGCTGACGTTGCCGGCGTTTGTGGCTTCAGTGGTCTGCAACTGGTATGGCGGAATCCTCGGCGTCGGCGAATACTCGTTCCGCTACGGGCTTTCGAACTGGTTCGTCTTCGGCCTGCCGTATTATGTCGGCGCGCTGCTTTTCGCGTGGCTGATGGCGAAGAAGGCGCGTCGGACGGAGTTCATCACGATTCCTGACCGACTTGGCCAGGTCTATGGCGCCCCGGCCGCGATGCTCGGTGCGGTGGTAATCTTCGTGTGGACTCTCCCAACGGCTTACATTCTCATCCTCGGTGTACTCGGTCAATCGCTCTACGGCTGGCCCAAGCAAGTTGGGATCATTGTCGGGGCGGCCCTC
Source organism: uncultured Ignavibacteria bacterium (assembly GCA_964576925.1). Taxonomy (GTDB): domain Bacteria; phylum Zixibacteria; class MSB-5A5; order CAIYYT01; family CAIYYT01; genus JADJGC01. The sequence continues at coordinate 178,359 of CAZNWJ010000003.1, forward strand.
GTCGCCTTCTACGCGTTCATTGGCGGTTTTCGCGCGCTCGTTCGAACCGACCAATGGCACTTCGTCTTCATGTACCTGGGGTTTGCGGCGATGCTGGTTGTTCTCGTAGTCAACTTTGGCGGACTCGAGTTTCTCAAGGCGCGTCTGCCCGAAACGCACTTCTCCTGGCACGGCGGCAACTCCCCCTGGTTCATTGTCGTCTGGTATTTCATTGCCCTTTCTGCCCTCGTCGAACCGTCGTTTTTTCAGGCAGCATACGCCGCGCAGGATGAGAAGACGGCGCGCCGGGGAATTCTGATTTCGATTCTCTGCTGGATTGTCTTTGATTTCCTTACCACCAGTTGCGGGCTCTATGCGCGAGCTATCCTGCCGCCGGGAATCGATCCAATTTCCTCCTATCCGTTGCTTGGCCAGGAGGTCCTTCCGGCCGGCCTGAGGGGATTGTTTGCTATCTCGCTGCTGGCGACCGTCATCTCCACAGCCGATTCCTATCTGTTCATCGCGGCTTCGACGATTGGGAAGGATCTGATCGGCAGACAAACTGCCGCCCGGGCGCACTCGGCAAACTTCTACACGAAGTGGATGCTGGCGATCGGGGCAGCGTTGACTGTCGCCATCGCCAGCTTCTTTGAGTCGGTGGTAACTATCTGGTACGGTTTTGGCTCGATCGGCACGCCGATACTTCTGGTCCCCTTGGTGACATCCTTCGTCGGTAATCGGACACTTTCGACGCGTCTCGTAATAGCCTCGATGTTGCTCTCGGGATCAGCGTCCGCGTTATGGCTGACGTCAGCGCAGTTTTCGCCGGACGGCTCTTACCTCTGGGGTGTGGAACCGATTTTCCCCGGATTATTGTGTTCGCTCTTGATCTACCTGATTTTCGCGAAAAAGCGCCCGGCCGAATTTGCAGTCGGTACGAACCTTTCAGGTCGAGATTCGTAACATCGAGATGATGCTCCGCACTTTATTGCTTCAGGCCACTACGGGCGAGATTGCCGCGTTTATTCTCTGCTTCCTGGCAATGATCGTGGGTCTTCTGGGCGTGATTGTCCCTATCATACCGGGATTGCCCCTAATCTGGGCTGCGCTGGCGGCATTCGCCTACTTCACGGGATTCAAGTATCTCTCGACGGAGTTCTTGATCTATTCAGGTATTGCGGTTGCTATCGTGTTCTTCTTGCAGCACTTCCTGCAAGTGTATGGAGCCCGGCGTTGGGGTGCTTCCAAGTGGGGAATGCTCGGTGCATTTGTGGGAATGGTCATCGGATTCTTCGTCGGCTCGCTCGTTGGAGTGATTCTGGGACCGCTCATCGGCGCAGTGGTTGTGGAGTTGCTGATTGGCAAGTCGTTCGGCGAGTCGCTTAAAGCCGGTGTGGGCACGTTTGTCGGCTTTGTCTTCGGAGCGGTGCTACAACTGGTCTTTTCGTTCGTCCTGATCGGGATCTTCTTATACCGGGCATTCTTCCCCTAAGAGAACACCAGCCGCGTTAGCCGAGATGCAATTAATCGGCGCCGGCACCGTAGTGCTGCGATGCGTCCAGGCCGAGCGTTTCCTCGCCCGGTTGCCAACCGGCGCCGGTCAGTTCACCGGTCTGAATCGCTTTGAGAGTCCGCAGAGTTTCGTCGATCGAGCGGCCGATTGAAGTATCATTGACGACGATGGATTTGAGAATTCCATCCGGGTCGATGATGAATGTCCCGCGGAGGCTGAAGGCATCATAGGCCAGTACGTTGTAGGCGCGCGAGATATTCTTGGTGATGTCCGAGAGCAAAGGGAACTTGATCTGGCCAAGTTCCTTTTCGATCCACGCAAGATGCGAGAAATGGGAATCGACGGAACACCCCACAAGCTCGGCGCCGACATCCTTGAATTTGGCAAAGGCCAGGGAAAACGCGCGAACTTCCGTCGGGCAGACGAAACTGAAATCCAGCGGATAGAAGAACAACACCAGCCACTTGCCCTTGTAGTCCTCCAGCGCGAGCTTCTTGAAGCTCTTGTCCGGCAGGACCGCCATCCCCTTGAAGTACGGAGCCTTCTCACCAATCTGCATTTGCACTCCTTGCTGTGCGACCACTGATTGTCGCACCCGAAACCTAGCACGGGTCTGCGCCGGAGTCAAGGAGTTTGGCGAACCAAATCCACTTGACAAAATCACCCTGCGCGGTAGCTTAACAAGCTGATTTGCCATTTTTTCAAGGAGATGAAGCATGCAGGCGGTGTTGGAATATATCAAGAAAAATCAAAAGAAATTCGTCGACGACCTGGTCGAATTGCTGAAGTTTCCGTCGGTATCGGCGGACTCAAAATACAAAGAGGATGTTCAGCGCTGCGCCGAACACGTTAAAGCGCGCTTTGCCTCATTGGGTCTCAAGGCGCAAATCTATCCGACCAAAGGACACCCGATTGTCTTTGCGGAGTACACGCGACCGGGCAACAAGCGCACGCTGCTGATCTACGGGCACTATGACGTGCAGCCGGTCGATCCACTGAATCTCTGGACGACGCCGCCGTTCGAACCGCGCATCGACGGAGAGATCATCTATGCGCGCGGCGCGACTGACGACAAGGGCCAGTTCCTGATTCATCTGCTCGCGGTCGAAGCCTACTTGAAGTCGGGCAACGAACTGCCGATCAATGTCAAGTTCCTCATCGAGGGCGAGGAAGAAATCGCCTCGAACAATCTCGAGGAGTTCATCAAGGCAAATCATGAGCTGCTCAAGGCCGACGGCGTGATCGTCTCCGACACGGCGATGTACGGACGCGGCATTCCGGCGATCACCTATGGCTTGCGCGGGATCGCCGCCGCCGAGATTAAGGTCACTGGACCGGATCGTGATCTGCATTCCGGGTCGTTCGGCGGCTCGATCGCCAATCCGGTCGTCGAGTTGGCGCGCATGGTGGCCAAGTTCCACGACGACAACAAGCGCGTGTTGATCGACGGTTTCTACGACAATGTCCGGGAGCTCGAGCCGTGGGAGCACGAGATGTTCCAATCTCTCAAGTACGACGACAATGATCACCTGACCAAGACAGGATCAGTCGCTACGGTGGGCGAAAGCGGTTATTCGACGCTGGAGCGCGTGTGGGCGCGCCCGACCTGTGAAGTGAACGGAATCTACGGCGGTTATGCCGGCGAAGGCAGCAAGACAATTGTGCCGTCGTGGGCCGGCTGCAAAGTGACAATGCGGTTGGTGCCAAACCAGTCAGCCGGCGAGATACTTGAGAAATTCGAGAAATACGTTCGAAAGATCGCCCCACCGACAGTGAAAGTTGAAGTCAGGAAACTCGGCGGCGCCAAACCGGCGATTGTCGAGCGCGACAATTTCATGGTCACGGCGTGCGTCGAGGCGCTGGAAAAAGGTTTTGGCCGCAAGCCGGTCTTTATTCGCGAAGGCGGCTCGATCCCCATTGTAAATACTTTCAAAGAAGAACTCGGACTTGAGACCTTGCTCCTCGGATTCGGCCAGCAGGACGACAACGCCCACTCGCCCAACGAGAAATTCTCTCTGGCGGACTTTCAGCAGGGTATCGTTACGGTCGCGCACTTGTTCGGCAAACTCGGTAATGGATCTCGGACTTAAGGGCAAAGTCGCCGTTGTGGCCGGGGCTTCGGCGGGAATCGGCAAGGCGATCGTGGGTTCACTGGCGCGGGAAGGCGCCAGTGTCGCCATGCTCTCGCGCAGCAAGGCAAATATCACAGCCGCTGCGAGAGAAGTGGCAAAGAAAGGCAGAGGCGAGGTCGTTCCGTTCGTCTGCGACGTGACGAAAAGGACCGCAGTCGATCAGACAATCGCCAAAGTACAGAAGAAATTCGATCGCATTGACATTCTCGTCTGTAACGCCGGCGGGCCGCCGATGAGGCGCTTTGCGGACATGAAAGAGTCCGACTGGGACAGCGCTTATGCGCTTAGTCTCAAGTCGACGATCATGCTTTGCAGCGCCGCGGTTCCGGGCATGATCGCGCAGAAGTGGGGGCGAATCATCAGCGTGACGTCGCTTGTGGTATTGCAGCCCAGTGAAACACTCCTGATGTCAAGCACGATGCGCCCCGGCGTGCACGGCTTCAGCAAGGCACTCTCCAACGAACTCGCGCCGCACGGAATCACCGTTAACGTGATTTGTCCGGGTTACACCAAGACCGAACGTCTCGAAGAACTTGCTGAGGCCACGCGCAAGGCCACGGGAAAATCCGTCAAGCAGGTCTATGCCGGCTGGGAAGCGGCTATACCCGCCGGACGCCTGGGCCGTCCCGAGGAACTCGGCGATCTGGCGGCTTTCCTGGCGAGTGAACGCGCAGGTTACATCACCGGCGTTGCCATAAAGATCGACGGTGGTCACATCAAGAGCATTTAAAGTCGTCGACTTTGAGCACCAGATACAGCCAATACCTCTACCCGCTGATTGTCTTCGGCCAGTTAATTGCCGGGGGCACATTTCCCGTTGCCAAGATCGCGCTGGATTCGTTTGACCCCTTTACGCTTGCCTTCACGCGGTTCTTGCTTGCTTCAACAGTGATGCTCGCAGTGGCCCGGATTTCGGGTCAGTTGCGGCATATTGAACGAGGCGATTGGAGCAAGTTGTTCCTGATTGGTTTCCTGGCGGTGCCGGCAAATCAACTGCTCTTTCTCTATGGACTAAAGTACACCACGGCTGGCCGGTCGGCGTTGTACTACGGGGCGACACCAGTTTTCGTCTTCTTGCTGGCACTGTGGTACTTGAAAGAGAAGGCCACCTGGCGCAAGGTCGCCGGGATCGCGATCTCGTTTGCCGGAGTGGCGATCATTCTTCGCGCCGGCCGATTCGATGCTGATATTCTCTTCGGCGACGTTCTCGTGATCCTCGCTGTGATTGCCTGGGCGGCCTACACGATCCTGGGTAAACCCCTCATCCAGAAATACGGCGCGCTGACAATGACAGCCTGGGCACTCGCAATCGGAACGGCGCAGTACCTGCCGTTTGGCGCTTACTTCGCGGCCAAGTTTGATTACGCGACGGTCAGTTCCACGGGGTGGGCAGCGCTGCTTTATATAGCAATTCTGACCTCCGTGATCGCCTACACCATCTGGTACTGGGCGCTGGGAAAGATGGAAGCTTCCAAGCTGGCAATCTTCCAGAATCTGCAGCCGGTGATCGCGGCAATCCTCGCGGTGCTGCTCGTCGGCGAAACGCTCGGACTCGATTTCTATCTTGGCGGTGCGATGGTAATTCTGGGTGTGTTTCTGACGCAGCGGGGCTGACCAGCGCGACAGATCGCAAGCAGCTCACAGTCGATGTCGAATCCTGTCTGCTAATGAAAAGGGCTCCCAGTAGACTGGGAGCCCCTGCGCCTACCCCTTCAACGAAACTTGTTCAGCTCAACGCCGACTACGGAATGCACGGTGGCGGACCTCCGGCGAAGATGAAATTGATCAACACCACAGCATCGGAAATGTTGACGATGCCGTTGCAGTCAACGTCACCGGCTTCGTAGGGAATCGGTTCGGGTCCGCCGGCGAAGATGTACTGGATGATGTACACAACGTCGGAGATACTGATAATGCAATTGCCGTCGCAGTCACCCGAGCGTGGGGTGATGAATACCTGGCTCTCAAAAATCTGAATGTCGAATCCTCCAACGTCGTACCAGACCTCGACGGGAACATGCGCATCATCGCCCAACTGGCCTTCTTCCGGCGTGCAGATACGGTAGACGATCGAATCGAGCGCCAGCACTGGCAGCGACGGCACGTGCATTTCCTGCAGGAACCAGCCGGGGGGCAGGAAATCGTCGGGAACTACGATGTTAAACACCGGTGGGCCGTCGAGCTTGATGTTGACTTCGTAACAAAGTCCGGCGTCGGCGGCACAATGCCAGGTTGACTGAGCGCACTGCTGAAGCGCGACTGTCGTAGTGCAACAACTGGTGAGGAATTCGATATCAAGACATCCGTGACCGATACCGGGTACGGTATAGGTAACGACAACGGTATCGACAGCACCGGGCGGCAGGCTCTGATTATAGGGGTAGTTCTGGATCAGTTGCTGACCGCCGCCGGTTCCGAAGCCGGAACTGAAGAAACCGATGAAGCCAATGTTGCAGGCATCGAAGTTGTTATTCTGCAGGACGAGATTCAGCGAGACCTGTTGGCCAGGGGCCAGATTGTATCCCGGTTCGAGATAGAAGCTGGCTTGGAAGCGTTCGCAAGGTCCGAGTCCGCAATAGTGGCCGACGTGCCCGTAGAACGCGATCTGGTCGGCGAACTGAATTCCGGGTGTACCGTTGTAGTTGTTGCATTCACTGAAGTCGAAATCAAAACCGACTGACACGCCGAGATCACCGTTGATGTCGAACGAGCGCACCGGGACCTTGGCGATTTCGCCGCAAATCGAGCGCACAGAAAGCGAACAGGCGGTGTTGCAGCCGCCGCCGGCGAAAAAGAAAGTCAGCACGCCGTTGGTGTCGGAAGGCGCACTGGGATAGAGATTCTCCAAACTGATTGCCGGCGGACAAGGCACAACCCCGCTGCAACCGTCAAAGACGAGATAAACACTCGAGTCGCCGACGACCGGGTCGCCATTTTCATCTTTCAAGTAGACCTTGAATGGAGCATCACCACCGGGACAGATGAGGAAGACAGGATCGGTCGTCGAGTTCTGACACAGGTTTAGCGGCAAGGCACAAGATCCCAGCACCGGATTTTCGCAAGTGCAGTCTACCGGCGGCGGGCCGGAGAAGAATAAGTAATTGCTTAGATAGGCAATGTCGGCGCTGTCGCTGTCGCAATCGCCGTCCGGGTCTGCATTGGCCGGCACCGTCGGCGCCGGGCCGCCGTTGCAGATGTATTGGACGAGCGCACCCAAGTCATTGGCCAGGATGCTGCCGTTGTTGTCAAAGTCGCCGGGATATTGGGCCTCACAGGTATCGCAGACTGCGGTCACAAACTCGCAGGAACAAACGGGTGCCGGGCCGGCGGCAAACAGGAATTGTGCCAGGTAGGTGCTGTCGGCGATCGAGACGATGCAGTCGCCATTGAAATCCGCGGTCTCAAGCGGACATGGCGCCGGTCCGCTGTTGAGGAGGTAGTCGAGGAAAAATCCCTGATCGGCGATCGTGACCATGCCATCGTCGTTCACGTCGCCGCAGATACGTTCCACGACATCGAAGCAGACGGCCGGGCAGTCGGGATTGACCTCGGAAGCGTTGACGCAACCAAAATAATCGGGTGCGTACCCGCCGGTGCCCTCGTCGAACGTCCACGATCCGGCGGGTGGAATGAAAACGTTGTCGATACAAATCTGTCCTGCCGGTGCACCTTCGGGAATGAAGACCGCCAGGCGATAAACGACGTCACTCAACGTACCCGCGGGCAGCAGGTTGGAGAGTGCGGCTCCGCCGAAGAGAATCGAATCGGGAAACGAGCCGTCAAAGCTGCGTTTTACCTCTTGCTTGCCGCCGAGATCAAAGGCGCCGATCGCGCGGCAACCCTCTTCGACATAGCAATCCCCGAAGCAGCCTGTAACACTTCCTGTTTCTATCCAGTCAACCGTCGTACCGTACGTGGTGAACTCGAAACCCATCGCTATCGCCGTCAGGGGCGCGGTGTTGGCGATGTGGATGTTGATATAGTTGACGATACCGGTGTAGAGTTGCCCGTCGCAATCGAGATGATCGTTCACTGTGATCGTCACATTGCCGGATGCCAGGCACAGCAGCGGGCACAACAGAATAACCGAAGCTACGCGCAGAAAGGTCATGATCACTCCTTAATGTGGTTCAAGTCAGTGTTTCGATTCCACCCAACCGTTCGTGCTTGTGTTTACACGAACGAGTCTCTCCTGCAAATCGCGGTTCTGGACTTTTGGACAGACTTCGACCAGCCGACAAAGCCATACCCCAAAGCCGTTGGACTTACAAGAAAGAGTGTATTAATGCGATATTGTTGACTCTGAGCGCGCTGTCGATGCGTGTTGATTTGACGATGCTTGGTCAATGCGCTCGATGCAAAAGTTATCTATGAAGGTCGAATTTAGCAACATTTTTCTGACAATTTGCAGCAAACCACCCTTAGTGCTTCGATTCCCGCTGCAAAGGCGACTCGGAAGGCTAAGCAGCACCGTCGATTAGATGCTGGAAGCGCTTGGTGACCTCGCGCCAAAGGGCGAGACTCTCAGGCGCAGATTGCGAGACGGGAGACGGAAGATCGAGGTGGAGCGGGATATCCTTGCCGCTCGCGTAAAGGAAGGCCGCGATGCGTTGCCAATCGACCAGACCTTCGAACGGCAACAACCGATACTGCGACCGTCGATCGGTGTCGGAGAGTTGCATCGCCAATATGCGGTCGGGGTAGGTGTCGAGAAGTCGATAGGGAGTTTGTTGCGACATCAGGTCAAGCGCTGGGCTGTAACAGATACCGAGGCGGGCAGACGAGAATTCCGCAAGAACGGCATCGAGCGTATCCAGTGATCGTGAGTCAATCAAGTTTTTGACAAGCAGATTAATCCCCATGTTCTCGGCCGTTTCTACAAGGTCCTCCAGCGCACGGATCGCCGAAGTCGTGTCGCTGCCGTGCTTGCTCGGCAAGGCGTGCGTGATGCCGAGCACAACAGCTTGGCAACCAAGCACACGAGCAGCGTGCATCGCATTGGCAATCGTGCAGACGGCGCCCATGCGGGTTTCTCCGTGAGTGCAGGTGATGTCGGTGTCGGCAATCGTCGGAACGATCAGGAGGGAATAGATGAGATTGCAGGCGCCGGCTTCCGCGAGCAATTGAAGACGCCCGCTATGGTCTTCGTAACTGCAATGCGCGAAATCACGGTTGAGCGCCAGGGAAGTAAACCCCGCTCGCGCAACAGCTTGATACCAGTCTTTAATAGTGACACTCGGGTCGATATTAGCGGAAATGCAGAATGTCATGCCCGATCAAAATGGCCCTCGTGGCGGGGGAGTCAAGAACAAATTGACAGCAGCCGTTGTCCGCTTTAATATGCGCGCAGCGAGAGGAGCCGCAATGAAGGTCCGCAACTACAACAAGGTCGAAAAACGGGATGCCTTCCGCCGCGAAAAGTCATCCGGTGTCTCTGTCCGGGTGGCAATATCGGTTGAGGACGGCGCCCATCAGCTCGCGATGCGCGTGATCGAGATCGAACCGGGAGGGTTTACCTCGATGCACTCCGAGTCGCACGAGCAGGCGATTTTTGTGACTAAGGGAGCCGGGTTGGTGACCGACGGCAAGAAGGAATGCCGCCTGGCACCGGATGACGTTCTTTTTATTCCCGCCGAACAGGAACATCAAATCAAGAATGCCGGTGACGGCCGGCTGATCCTGATCTCATCCATACCTCTCTGCGAGGCATAAGTTACTTCTGCAACAGGCTTATTTGACCGCCGCCGGATTACGTAGTCCGGCGGCGGAGTCATTTGGGGTCGTGAAGCTTGAATCGTCTTGACTGCGATTGTTGAAGGGAGATACTTCTTAGTCGTAGGTTGAATCCCCCAATTCCTGGAGCGTTCTCCTCGGAGCATGACAACGGGAATTCGACCTACAATGTCGCAACACCAATTCATTGCCGCAATATCTTCTCCATCGCTTTGCCCTTGGCCAACTCATCAATCAGCTTGTCCAGATAACGGATCTTTTGCATCAGTGGATCTTCGATATCTTCCACGCGGATACCGCAGACCACGCCCTTGATCAGCGCGCAATTGGGGTGCATGCGCGGTGCTTTCGCAAAAAAGGTCTCAAAATCGGTTTCCTGCTCGATTTGCTTCTTCAGTCCCGCTTGATCGTAGCCGGTCAACCAGCAAATGATCTGATCGACCTCGGCCTTGGTGCGATTCTTGCGTTCCGCTTTCTGGACATACATCGGATAGACCTTTCCAAATTTCATCAAGAAAACGGGATGCTTGGCCATCGGCATTCCTCCTAAGCAGACGTTATGAAATCGACTGAGACACGATTCGTTGAATGTTAGCACGCGAATGGCCGGTTGGCAATCACGTTTCGTCGGAGCCGTAGGTCGGGTTCCGAATTCCGCGCGACAGACACGTTGGAAGGAACGAGCAAGTGAACGCGGAATGAGAAACCCGACTTTGTGTGGTCATCCGAGAAATGTCGGGTTTCTCGCTTCAGGTTACGGGCCGAACGATTGAGATACAGCAGCGCTTTGAGCCCGACTTACGAACTTAATCAAAACGCCACCGAGTCGGATGACTCGGCGGCGTTGTTACTCCAAGGAGGATGCTGAGTAGTCGTCTCGCCTTCACTACTCGAATTTGATCGTAAACGGCTGCGAACCGGAATGGCGCTGTGCATTCTGGCGCATGACGGCGACGGTGGCTTCGTAGGTGTTGCTGGTATTGAAGCCGACATCTTCCGACGGCGTCGGTGCAGCCAGCGAACGCCAGAGCACGAGTGTCCAGCGGCTTAACTGCGGATCGTATTCGGAGCGCGCATTGACATCATAGCGCGATGTATTGCCGGTACTGTATGCCTGGTTGTAGATGTACCCGGAGATGTGATCCCCCGGTTGCCAGTTCTGTCCAAAGTAAACCAATGCTGTAGTGTCTTGAGTGTATAGCTGATCACCGGTGTAATTGCGGCCGGAGGTATGCATCAAGCGTGGCTCAGTTTCATCGAGATCGGACAGCGCATTGCGTTTGTAGAGTTCGACGTCGTAGCTATCCCACTTCTGTTCGGCGCCCCAAAAGAGGTCTTCGGCCATTCCAAAGGGATTGGTGCGTCCGGCGCGCCACATCCAACTGTCAATGTTGCCGCCGCCTGTAGTGTAGTGCTGTTGGCCGATCGAGTTCGGTGTGCGGAAATGGCAGGTTGAACCGCAATTGGCGCGTTCGGAACCATTGTTGCCATAGTCAAAGAAGATGCCAAGGCCATCCTCATTTTCCCAGAGGTTGCGTGCAGCCTCCTCCTGATTGAGCAGGAAATTGCCGCTCTTGCCGCGAATCGTATCGGGTTTCTGATAGAAGGGCGGAGCATCGTCCTGGAAAATCCAGTGTCCCGGACGGCGTGACTCGGAATCGTCGACCCAGTTGAAGCGCAGGTAGAGGTTCTGGCCATCCTGAATGCCCTTGATGCGGACGATCGCCGGGCCGAACCAGGCGCCGTAGGCCGAGTCGGTGCCGACCTGAATGGAAGCCTCCTCGGCGGTATCCCAAACCGGGTCGTTGACGATGCCGGCCGGATCGGGTGCTGTCGTAACAGCCTTGACGATCACTTCGTTATCAGTGGAATCGACGAGTTCATCATCATCACTGCCGCAGCCGATCAGCAGGGCCATCGCCACAAAACCGGCCAGCAAGCATGATATGAGGCTCTTATACTTCATTGCGTCTCCATTCCTTCAGTTGGACTCGATTTCAGTGCTGGTAAGCTAATACGATTGTTGAGCTTAGTCAATTTTATTCGGCCTTAATGACAACGATCGTCAGGTCATCGGGCTGCGTATTGGGATTGCGGAAACGGACGACCTCGTCAATGATCGTCTCGCGAATTTCCCGGGCGCTGCGTTTGCTATTGGATTTTAGCAATTCGACCAGACGATCAGTTCCAAATAATTCCTGCTTCATGTCCTCGGCTTCAGTGACCCCGTCAGTATAGAGCACGAGCAAATCACCCTCCCGGATATGTATCGGCCGTTCCTCATATTCCTTGTCTGCCTGGATCCCGAGCGTCCAGCCGCCGGTAGTGAGGAACTCGACCTCGCCGGTAGCGCGCAGCAAAATCGGCGGATTGTGGCCGGCGTTGGAGAAGGTGAAAATTCGATTCTTGGCATCGAGCACCCCATAAACAGCAGTCACGAATTTGCCGCGCTCGACCGATTCGCAAATCAGGTTGTTGACTTTGCGCAAAATGGTGCGAATCGCATAGTTGTTGCGAATTTCGGCAATGAGCGACGCACGATAGGAGGCCATGATCAGCGAGGCGGGGAGTCCCTTGCCGGAGACATCGGCGATCGTCACGCCCAATTGATGGTCGACAATCGGGATGAAGTCGAAGTAATCGCCGCCGACCTCATCGGATGAGATATTGATCGCGTCAAAGTCGAATCCCGGGTACTTCGCCGGCTCACTGGGAAGGAACGACTGCTGAATCTCGCGCGCGACCTGGAGCTGGTCCTTGATCTTGTTCTTTTCTAGAGTCTCTTGGATCAACCGTGCGCGCGCAATCGAAAGCGATGCTTGATTCGCAAACGCGGTGACCATTTCGAGGTCGGAAGGAGAATAGGCGTCGAGGCGGTCTGATTCCAGGTTAAAGGCGCCAATAACTTCATTTCCTGAAAACAACGGCACAACCAATTCCGAGCGCGTGCTGGAGCGCGTGTTGACGTAACGGCTATCCTCGGCGACATTGGGCACGATCACCGGCTCCCCTGTCTTGGCGACCCAGCCGACGAGGCCGCGCCCCGCCTTGAGCCGCAGCAGTTCTGCAGAAGTCGATTCGTGATAGCCCTGCGAAAACAATTCTTCGATCGTCTCGCCGTGATGGCTGAGGATGTAAATTCCGATGGCGTCGAAAGTAATCAGCTTCTCCAGCGCCGCGACGATGCTGCGGAACACTTCGCCAAGCCGGATCGACATGGAAAGGATCGTGCCGGTTTCCTGCAACAGCTCGAGCTCGAGTTCGATGCGATGCAGGCTGTCGATGAGAATTGCGTTCTGCAGTCTCAAACGAAATTCCGGCAGGTTGCCTTCGACGTAGGCTGCGAGTTTCTGCAAATCTCTCTTGGCGAAGAGAAGAAACATCACCGGGATAGTCTCCACGGCCTCGAAAGCAAAGCTCTTCGCGTTCTTGATTTCAACGGAGAAGTGAGTCGCGATCTGCTTCACCAGCGGGATGGCATCGATGTTTTGGTCGCCGGTCAGAAGTTCGTACTCGCTGGGGATGATGTCCCGCAGCGACAACTGCGCGTGTTTATCGCTCGTCAGCAGGTGCACTTCCAGTTCGAGTCGCTTGCGGTGGTAGATCAGCACGGCCATGCCGGCATCCTGCAGTTGCGGGCGGAGAAACGCCTGCAACTCGGCGATATAGCTCAAGCGGCTGCGCGAGAAGGCGCGCTCGCGACTCATCAATTTTGCTGTGATCTCACTCATACATCAACTCACAGTATCGACTTCTCCCGCAGCGATCTTGCCCGCACGGGATACAGCGTTTGTCGAGAATACGCGCGCTCCGCGGCAATGGCAAGCGCAAAAGGCCCGAATATTGCTGATGGGTTTCTGATATCTCATCTACTCAAATTTAACTTGACAGGAACGGTCTCGTTCTCTACGATGACAATCACATTGTCAACCGATTTACGGCGCTGACAGCTTAATAGGGAAGCGGGTGAAAATCCCGCACAGCCCCGCTACTGTAAGCAGCTACGAAATCCCCACCAAGCCACTGGGAAACCGGGAAGGCGCGGGAAAGTAGGTTCGAAGCTGACGAGTCAGGAGACCTGCCGTGAGTCATAACCTACAACTCATTCCTGCGCGGGTTTCAGGAGTCAGTCCTGACCGACTTTCGCAAGTCGGTTTTTTGTACCCGCCCGTGGAGTTCATTTATGGTGAACCTCTTCCGGGCTTTCTCGTCTCACCGATTCAAGCCCATCCGGTTTGTGCAGCGTCAGGGAAGGCGTTCCAAACCGCAAGCCTCACAATCTTCGTGGTTAATCTTTGCCGCCGCGTGCGCGCTGCTCACTGCCGGAGCGCAGCTCGCTGCCCAGGACTTTGCGAGCATCCGCGGCACCGTAATCGATGCGCAGTTCGGTGTTCCGGTCGGAGGAATCATCGTTACGGCGATGCCCCAGGGAAACTATGCAACCACGGATGCCGACGGTCGTTTTCTGTTGCTGCGTCTGCCGCCGGGCGAAACGGTTTTGAAGACTTCCTCCCCTTTTACTGCTGACGGCAGGTTCGGTCCTTACCTGCTCCGAGAAGGCACCGAGCTCGAAATCGTCCTTGAGGTGCGATCTCTTGAAACAATCGGATCGCCTCAAGAAGTTACCGCCGAGCGCGAGGAAACAATCGGAACGACTTCGTTTGATCGGGCGGAGATCGCTGCTTCAAACGCACGCAGCGTGGGTGAGTTCCTCAATCACCGGGGAATTCACATCGAGTCGGACGGACGCACGCAATACGCTTCACTGCGCGGCTACACTCCGCAGAGCGTGCTTGTCCTGCTTGACGGAGTCCCCCTCAATCCGGATGGAGGCGCCGCCGACTTGAGTTCGATTCCCGTTCGTTCCATCGGTCGAATCGAGATTGTCACTTCCGGCGCGGCGGCGCGTTACGGCGCCAATGCTCTCGGCGGGGCCATCAACATTGTGACGTATCGCCCGCAAACACTCAGCACTGCGGGACTCTCCGGGATGGTGACCAGCGGCAGTTTCGATCTCAAGAAAATGGGCAGCATCGCTGAGTTCGGAATGCTTGGCACAATTGTCGCAGCCAACTACGAGTACCAACGGCAGGAAAACGACTACGAATACGAGCATCCTTACCTGGGGAATCAACCACGGCGGAACAACTTCCGGCGCGCCTATGCGGCGTTCGTTTCGGCGCAGTCGGTTCGCTGGCCGGAGCTGTCGTTGACCGCGCAACTTTCGAACTCACACAGCGGCCTCCCCGGCGCGGTGTTCCAGGAGACAACGGGCGCAACGCTTGCCAAGCGCGAGAACCAGCTCCTGGCTCTGCGCTATGCCGATCACGACCTCGAAGTCACCGGCTCCTACCGCGAGATCGGCCAGTATTTCCGCGATCGCGAGGCACACGTAGCCTACGAAAAAGACTACCGCCAGATTGCTCGTCAGTTTTCTGCGCTCTGGACAGCGAAGCCGATTGATGGCGTTGCGACAACTGTCGGGGGCACAGCCGTCGCCGAGACGTTTTTCAACGATGATCTCGTTCAGCCAAATCACTCATTGCCGCGGACCAGCCGACGTTCCGGAGGGCTATTCGCCGGTGCGCGGTTGGAACGACGGCTCGGGAAGATTCAAGGCAAACTTGATGGACGCTGGCGAATCGATCGCATCGGCGATGACGATCACGCCTCGCCATTTGGTGGAGTAACGGCCAGGTTCGGCGAAAGCGCTTATTTCGGCGGTGACGCGAGCTACGGCGAATCATTCCGGTTGCCGCCGCTTGATGCGCTTTTCTGGCGCGAGGACGTATTCACCGAATCGAATCCAAGCCTGCGGCCAGAAACAGCGATCATGCGCGATGTCGGAATCGTGTTCGGCACAATGCGGCCGTTGCGGGTTGAAGGCCGAGTGACCTGGTTTTCGAGCAATCTTGCTGATTTGATTGTCTGGCGACGCCAGTTTGACGGCAAGTACAAACCCGTCAATGTCGATCGTGCTCATCACAGCGGCACAGAACTCAGTTTGCAGACGAGTCTACTGCGTGAGCGGGTCTCGCTATCGTATTCCCGAAAGACCCTGGCCGCAACCAACGAATCGCCGACCGGTGGATACCAGGGAAATACTATTCCCTTCAAACCGAATCGCAGCGAACGCTTCGGCGCCGAATTCACATTCTGGCAGGTGCGCACGCAATACCACTACTCGTTTACGGGCGAGAGGTATATTCGTGAGGCGAATTCCAAAGCCCTGCCGGGTTTCGCGCTGCACGACATAATCGTGGAACTCAAGTTTCACATGTGGCAGACAGCCAGCGCCGTCCGCCTGGCAGTATACAATCTAACAAACAAGCGCTACGAGCTGCTCGAGCGCATGCCGATGCCGCTGCGTTCCGTTTCATTCACGTACTCACTCGAAGTTTAGCATCCAGGAGTATACTCATGATTTTCAAATATCTGGTTCTGGTCTTGGCTTCAGCGGTACTCATAGCCGGTACAGCGGAGGCCGCAGACAAGAAACTCTTCGTCGTCAATGGACTGGGAGAGACTCTTGACCTGGTCGACATGAATGACAGCACGACTGCGCTAAATCTTGACGAATTGGGGCTGTATCCGAACGACTTCATCGTCGCGGGCAATCGCGGCGTGGTCATCAATTCCGGGAGTAATGATCTCTACTTCTATGACTTGGCGACTCTGACCCGCGTTGATCAGTTGTTCCTCGGTGACGGGCGCAACCCCTATATCGGCGCCGTACTTTCCGACGATACTCTCTACATCACCAATCTGGTCGCATCGACAGTGAGCAAGGTGCAAGTGTCGACCGGAAGTCTGATCACCGAGATTCCTGTGGGAGATAGCGAGGATACCGACAGCCCGCAGGGCATAATCATCCGTGAACGGCGCGCCTACATCTGTCTCACGAGCTTCAATGCGCTTTTCGAGTATGATCAGGGAAAGGTCGAAGTTTGGGATCTCGATGCCGACACAATGCTCGCCCGGATCGGTGTAGGAGTCAATCCGCAGATCGCACGATTCGGTTATGACGGCTTTCTCTATGTCGTATGTACCGGTAACTATGCAAATATCGAGGGCCGCTTGTTTAAAATCGATCCTGTCAGCCTGGCTGCCGTCGACTCTCTTTATATCGGTGGAACGCCGGGCAGCGTTGCCATCACCAAAAATGGAATCGCATTCCTGACCGCTGGCGGCTGGCCACCGCCGCTTGCGGTCGACGGCAAAGGGCGGAGATATGAGGACCGACGCATCGAAAAGGCGCCGACCTCTGGTGGGCTCGTCTTCACAGTCAACTTGGAGAGTTGGGCGGTTCTTCACGGACCGGCTAATCCAGTCCTGACCGCCTGGGGAACAACTGCGATCCTTACGGTCTCGGATTCGACGGTCGTTGTCTGCAACTTCGCAGACGACACCATTACCGAAATCGACTCAAGCGGGGCAGTCTATTCAATCTTCGCGACCGGGGACGGCCCCACGGCAGTCGCGAAATCGCCGAGTTGTTTCGTCCCGATTGGCGATGCGGATGGCAACGGAATCATTACGATATCTGATGCCGTCGCATTAATCAGTTACATCTTTGGCGGCGGTCCAGAGCCGGCCGTGGCCGGCTCTGGCGACGCTGACTGCAACAACATCATCACTATCTCGGATGCCGTGCACCTGATCACCTTCATCTTTGGTGGCGGACCGGGCACCTGTGGCTGCGCCGACTAAGTGACGCTCCCGCCAACTCCCGCCTTGGCTCAATGAGGTGGGAGCCTGTACGCAAACGATTGCACAAAAACTGCTGAGATTCAAAATGAATCCCGGAGTCAATCAGGCCGATCGGAAAGACTAATTTTCCGGTCAGTAATCCATTGATTAACAACAGTATATGGTCGCTCATTAAAGCGACAACTTACTCTAATTTGGCACCACAATTGCTTGTTACACTCAATTGCGGACTTCCGAGCCTGACTTCGAAAACGCGGGTTTTTGGGAGTGGTGCGCGCCGGACCAACCGGCCGCCCGAAGTTGACTTCGGGTATCCCCCCTCCACCACTCCCTTTTTTATTCGATCCTCTCCGGCTCTGCTTGCCACAGCCTCGATTCGGGCATATTATCTTGAGATGAATCTCTTTGTTCCGCCGGACGCCTACCGCATCGGTCATTTCTCCGGAACTCTTGCCGAACATCTGGGCTATTCTCGCGAACAAGTCCTCGTCATCATCAATGCAGACGACCTTGGTTTGACGGAATCCGTCAACAAGTCTATTGAAGAGCTGTTTGCCGCCGGAAAGGTGAGTTCTACGACTCTGATGGTCACCGGCTGCGCCTATCCGGAAGCCGTTCGAAAGGTTACGACCGGGTCGATAGGCGACTGCGGATTGCATCTGACGCTAACCTCCTCGCTGCCGGATGCGCCGGCCCGCCCCATTTTGCGTCAGGGGCAAGTGCCGTCGGTTACCGATCCTCGCGGCTATCTCTACCTTGACCGGGACGATTTTTTCCGTGCCGCGACGCCTGCTGAAGCCGAAATGGAAGCCACGGCACAAATCGAAAAAGCTCTGGCAGACGGCGTAGACCTGACTCACCTCGATAGTCATGAAGGGACGCTCCAACTGCGCCCCGAATTCGCCGAGGTCTATCTGCGCCTGGCTGAACGCTTTCGATTACCGATCCGGATGGGGTCGCGCGTGGTATTGCGCCAGATTGGGTATTCCGACGAGTGGCTGCTCCGGGCGCGCAAGGCCGGACTGCATTTTCCCGACAACTTCATCTACATTCCCATTGATGCCTTTAAGTCGTACGAAGAGAAGTCAGCCTATATCCTGACTGTCCTCGACAACCTTCCACCGGGTGTCACTGAACTCTATTTTCATCCCGCCCGGGTTGGCAGTGAGCCGCAGCAATCCAATCAAACCTGGACGGTGCGCGGATGGGACTACCAGATTCTGACTGCGCCAGAAACAGCTTCGGCACTGGCTCGACGATCGGCAAAGTTGATTAGTTTCCGCCCGCTGCGCGACTTAGTTCGCGCCTAATGACTCTTCCTCCCGCACAGAGTATTCAGAGCTAATTCCCCATAAAGGAAGACCGGGTTGGCTTTTCAACCAACCCGGTCCGTTGGGTACAGGGTAGGATAAGGAAGGGTCCCCGGGGAGCAACCTGAAGCGATTAACCCCAGGCCCTTCCGGTAGGATTACTATAGAATCGTCAACATCGGGCGATGTTGTATGATCTCAATGTCAACTACCAATTGTAACATCCGCAGCAACTCAAAGTTCCAGTTGTCTTACTTGATCTGCGCTTTGAGCCACTTCGTCGTTACCGACTTCGGACGTTCAATCGGCCAGCCCATGGCACGCGCCACGACCGCCTGGGCGCAAACACCCAGAGCGCGCGAGACGCTGAACAGGACTGTGTAATAATCAAACTCGGTCAGGCCAAAGTGATAGAGCAGGGCACCGGAGCCGGCATCAACGTTCGGCCACGGATCCTTGATCTTCTGCACCTGCTGCAACACACCCGGCACGGTATTGAATACGCGTTCAACAATCTGGAAGACCTCGTCCTGCGCGATATGCTGCTTGCCCCATTCGAGGAAGGCCGCAAAGCGCGGATCGGTGATACGAAGCACGGCGTGTCCGTAGCCCGGAACCACCTTGCCCGAATTCAGTGTTTCCCACGCGAACTGCTTGAGCTGCTCTTCGGTCGGGACGCCGTTGAATTTCTTCTTCACATCCAGAATCCAGTGCAGGCATTCCTGATTGGCCAGACCGTGAAGCGGACCCGCCAGGCCGTTCAAGCCGGCCGAGAGCGAGTAGTACAAATCGGAAAGCGCCGAGTTGACGCAGAAGGTCGTGTGCGCGCTGACGTTGCCGGATTCGTGATCGGAGTGCAGCACCAGGTAAAGGCGCATGCAATCGGAGAACTTGCCGCCCGGATCGGGAAGACCGAGCATCTTGACATAGTTTTCCGACCAGGAGAGCTTCGGGTCGGCCGCGATACGCGCGCCCTTGCCGAAACGCATCCGGTAGACGCCAGCGGCGATTTCGGGGAGGCGGGCGATGATATCGAGGGCGTCTTCCAGCGTCCAAATCCAGTAGTCGCTCTTCGGCATGCCCTGGTCGTAGTGCATGCGGAACTTGGATTCTTTCTCCATTACCAATATGGCAGTGTTGAACATCGCCATCGGATGCGAATCCTTCGGCATCGCTTCAAGCACTTTCCACACGTACTCGGGAACTTTCGCGCGCGACTTGAGGTCTTTGTCGAGGTCGGCAACCTGTTCCTTGGTCGGAAGCTCGCCGGTCAACAGCAGCCAGAAGGTTTCTTCCGGGGTTTTGTTGACGAGATCGCCGACGGGGATGCCGCGGATGATCAGTCCCTTATCCGGCGGGACTTCCGAGGTGTCGCAAACCAGTCCCTTAACGCCACGCATACCGCCATAGGCTTGTTCGATGGTCACATCGGAAATCTTCAGATCGCCGAATTGCTTGACCATTTCCCGAATTTCCGTCGCCTTTTTCGGAAACTCAGCCGTCAATTTTTCTCTGAGTGCTGTCATTTTCACATCTTGTGCTACGGTTGCCATCTATACCTCCATCCGCCGGTCTGAGCGAAGGGCTTAGTTGGAGGCCGCTATCGAATCGCCCAACCGGGCGCGGGTTATGTGAATAAATTCACAATTCTATCTGTCCTATATACGTATGAGGGTAAATCTTGTCAAGAATTATTTGGGGTTTTTTCCGGGGAGAGAACCGTAAGTAGTGAGGGTCACCATGCGGCTGGCCTGCATTCTGAAGTAGGATTTCTTAAGGGTTCGGTTGGTCGATGGTTTGTCAGTTCCACGACTAGCAACAGTCTCAGCGGGCCTCGCCGCTCAATGAGGATCGAGTTCTTTCGATTACCGAGCGGCGAAAGCTGTCCAGGTGATTTTCAGTAACTACGATTGCGGCAGAAGCGACGAGAATCGTCCCCACCCTCCGCTGGCGCTCCGGGTGGGCTACCGGCTTATTTTGAAATTGGTTTTGGCCCGATCGCAATGCTGGTAGGCAGGCGATCGAACTTCGGAAAGAGCACTTTAGTGATACGTTTGGTCTTCGTGCCGATGTGAATCACCGAGCCCTCTTGAACACCGAAATAGCCCGTTCGGACATATACTGCCGACCCATCTGGAGTAAATTCCAGTCCATGAGCATCGGGTGGAATACCCAGCGGGGTCAGCACCTGCCGCAGCGAAACGCTGTACAGCAAGGTCCCTTTGTCTGCGTCAAAGACATAGATTACATCGGGAAAACCAGAGCCGAACGGATTAGGATCAGCGTCGACGACCCAGACTTCATGACCCTGCGGGTGAACGCGGACGTCACCGAGTGACCCCTCCAGGCTAAATTGACTCGCAACCGAATCGCCCTCCAGATCATAGATATAGAAGAGGTTGCCAATGGAAGTCTCGGCCAACCCATACAGCAAGGTTGCTTCGCGATCAACGTCGCACTTGCGAAGAATCTGAATGTCTGCAAGGATAATCTGCCATTTTCTGGCGATCCGTAAGGAGTCGATATCGACCAGAACTAATGAATCAGCAGACCAAACTCCATAGAACGCCCTTCCCGATCTTGTTGGACGAGCATTATAAGGGACTCCCGGAGGTCCACTGTACTTGAGTGACAACGACGGCAACAAGTAAATACTGACAATGCTCCCTTGGCCTCGAATCAACAATTCGTTTGAGTTACCCAAGAACTCTCCACTTCCATAACCTGGGAGCTCTGCGAGTAATTGCATTGTCGATGCTTCAAACAAGCGAATCGTTCCGCCACCCATGTTTGCCGTGAAGTAATGGCCGTCTGGTGAAACTGACACGTCAAAAACCATCGACCCCGGCGTCAACACGCTGTCTATCAACGAGTCAGTCTTGGTGTCAAACACGTACACACCCGGTGTTGGCTCATCCATGGCTACATAGAGCCGGCCATCGTAAGGACAATCTGAACACTCGGCCGGCGGGCATGTCGGGCAGTCCTCGTTACAACTCAGCAGCCACGTTGCGGCTATGACCAATGCGAAGAACGAGTAAAGAAGCTGTTTCACATAGGTATCCTCCTTTCAGAGCTAAGACGTGTTACAGATTGAGTTATCCAACCTTGAACACGATAATCGTTAGAAATATCCATAATGTAACTCGCGTGAAAACTTCTTCTCTTTAAATCCCAATATCATCCTAGCCTGACGGGTCGCTCATGGCCCTTTGATCGCGTGCGTTGTGTTTGATTGGTTGTACAAATGCTAAACGAGGAACCAGAGGCTGTCAAGAGAATTCAGAGCCGAAGAATGAAGAGAAACCCACCCTCCGCTGGCGCTCCGTGTGGGCTACCGGCTCAAGGTGAGGGTTGTTGCGAATAGATTGAAACTCTCTTATTGTCCCTCATGCCCTGTATCTTCTGTCATATCATCGAAGGCAAAGCGCCGACGAAAATCTTCTACCAGGATGACAACGTCATCGTCTTTCATGACATCGCACCCAAGGCACCGATACACCTTTTGATTTGCCCAAAAACACATCACGAAAACTTCGTGAGCGCACCGCCGGAAGTGCACCAACAGCTTGCGCAGGCGGTCAGAACGGTCAGCGAAATGCTGGGCGAGCGAGGCAGCGATTTTCGCATCCAGATCAACAACGGTCCCGGCTCGGGGCAAATCGTGTTTCACCTGCATTACCATTTTCTCGCCTGGGGCTAAGCCGCCAGCCCGTCTTTTCCGATCTAAATGAGCGTGCCGTGATTATTCGGGGCGCGGTACGAATTGCTATGAAATACAAGTCGTTTACATGTGCATGCCTGCTACTTTTGTGGCTCGCCTTTCCTGCTCGGGCGCACGACCTGAGCGAAGCGGGCAGGCTCTCGTGGCAGTGTCTGCTCGGTATCGGTGCGCAGAAGGGCGCAGGATCGAACCTCCACCTGCTTGCGGGTACCGGGCCATCGTTCGGCTTCGGGCAGCATCTGGCACTGGAAGTTGTGCCGGTGTTTTCCGGCATCGTAAGTAAAGGGGAATCGGGTGGGAGCTATCTCTTTGATGTCCCGCTCGCACTCACAGGGTATTTTCGGGCTTCTGAATCGATCAACCTTGCTGTGGGCGGGGGTATTGGCGCGGGCTTCTCCGACATGGCGGAGTGGCAGAAATCAAACCGCGCCTTGACCGGGCACCTCATGTTTGCCCTTGCGTGGCATGACTCAATCTCAAGCCTTGGCAGTGTCGAACTCCGCCTGACCAAAGCCTCGACCAGCACCGGCAATGTCACTTTGATCTACATCATGGCGCGTTGCGCACTGGCTCTGTAAGCCGGGCTTACTCGGTTCGCTCGTTCTGATCGTTCGAACCGTCGTCGTAGAGGCCGAGAAAAGTGACGACTCGACCGCTCTCGTCCCGGAGGAACTGCACACGGAAATAATCGACATTCTCAATCATGAACCGATCATTGCTTAGCGGCACCAAGGTTCCAGCCGGATTCTGATCACGCTGGTAACGCAAGGCGTCGCCTTCCAGCCAGACCCGGCGCGGGCCGTAGGTGCCGACATAGTCGGCGAGTTTCGCCGTTGCGACGAGGTAAGGTTTCACGCGAGCGGTGATCGCTTCTGCTGCCCATTGCAGCCGTTCCTTCTTGCGCAAATCAGTGGTCTTGCCGGCGATCGCCTGCAGCGCCGACATGTGCGCGATATCGAGAGCCTGCGCGGGATCGACCTCGACGTCGGGGATAACGCCGACGCCCTCCCAATTGGTGCCGGTAATTGGATTGATGGCGCGGCCGTACGGAACGCTCAGCTGCACGTTGAGACTGGCGAACAGACGGCTGTTGGTCGGATGCGCGCCACCGCCGGTGACTTTGCCGATGATCGTGCCGCGTTTGAGATTCTTCAGGTTGTAGGCAAATTCCTCGCCGCCGGAAAAAGTCCGCTGGCTGGTCAGTACATAAACATCGGCTTGCGGCAACTTCTTGCCCGGGACATAGCCTTGCGTCCAGAACTGCTGTATGGTGTCAACTGCACGGATATAAAAGCTGTTGAGATGAACCGGCTGGTCGAATAGGTAGCTGGTGATAAGCTGAATCATCGAAGGATCACCGCCGCCGTTCTGGCGCAGATCGAAGATGACGGCATCGCAGCCGCTTAAGAAATTCATCGCCGCAATAGCCGTCCCTCCAGCAACGTCAGCGGGGACGAAACCGCGCAAGTCCATGTAGCCGACATTGCCATCGAGGATTTCCAGCTTCTTGAAGCCGTAATTATTCGCGCTCATCTCTTCAAACCAGGGATTCGGCGCCAGCGAATCCTGGCTCGCGAGAATCTCTTTGATGGCCTGGTCGGGAACGAACCGCACACCAAGATGACCGTCGTTGGCGATCGTGCGGAGATCCTGCGTGATCCGTTGGCAGAACTCGCGGCCGCTGGTGATGTCCTTGTAGGCGCCTTTCTTGAATTGCTCGCGGATGTGCTTCTGCATCGCTTCGGCTTTGTCGAGAAAAACGTATTCGCTGACCAGCGCATGGGCGACGCTGTCGATGATCATCTGCTGGGTCTTCGGATCGAGGGTGCGATCCTCGATCTGGGTGGTGATCATGGTCTGGGCGCGGGCAGGCTCGGTCGAGGCAAGCAGGGCCAACAAGAGCGCGAAGGCCAGTCCCGACACTAGTTTCAGCGAGTGCTTCTTCATCGTTTCTCCTTCCCATCGCTATTTGCGAGTGGGCAATTTCATGCGCATATAGATAGTCTTGCGAGCATAACGGGGCGCCCATTCCGGCACCGTGCTCACTTTTCGAAATCCCAGTTTACGGTAAAGCGCGTTGGCTGCCGCGAGCCGCGGGCTGGTGGCCAGCACAACTTCAATCGCCCGCAATTCGCGGGCTTCCTGCAAGCAGCTCAAGGCCAGGCGCCGGCCGATCCCGCGATTGCGAAAGCGCCGGGTGACGGCCATTTTGGCCAGTTCATAGGTGCCCTCACCGTGATTGACCAGGGCAACGGTTCCCACGACGGCCTCCCCGACGCGCGCGAACAGGATCCGTCCGCCGGGATCGAGGATTGTCTCGCGCGGATGGTTAAGCGTCCGCTGGTCCGAAGGTTCAACACTGAAGTATTCCCTGAGCCACTCGACGTTAAGCGATTTGAAGTGCTTCTCCAGCCTGGTGTCGAACGGCTCGATCTTGACTTCGGCCGAAAGTTCCGGATGCAGACGCTCGGCGACCCGGTCGTACATCTCTTTCTCCGTGAGCGCATTTTCGACACGGTCGAGTGAATTCAACAAGTCGCGGTCGATGCTTGAGAGCAACTCCTGGTTACATTGACGGATGATTTCCCAGAGCGGCTGCAGCGCTTTCACGGTCTTGCGTCCGGCCGCGCTCAAGCTGAGCAGGCGCTTGCGTTCGTCGCTGCGATCGCGCGAGGAAAGGACCAGGCCGTGCTTCTCCATTTGTCCGGCGATTTGATTGACAGCGGGATGCGTGAAGTCGAGCGCTTCGGCGATCTCCGTCACCGCCAGGGGACTCTGCTGCGCGAGCAGGTACGCCACCGGGAACCAGCGTGCCTCGAAGGCGATTTCGTTTTCGGCGTAAATGCGCGAGATGTCGCGTGCCAGGCGGTCGCTTAACCGTCGCAAGCGACTGGCCAGCGCCAGAGCGCCCAATTCCCTAATCGTGTCACGGCTCGACCCAACCATGTGTTATCCCTCCAGTGGTAGCAATATTACGTAAGCAATTACACAAAAGTTCTGTTAATTGATGTTAAAGCGCCGGGGCGCAGGGTCTGCAGAGCCCAGTATAGACCGCCGGGAGGACAAAAGGCGACAAAAATCGCGTTCATCGTCTCCGGCGACGAGCAATGGGTAGATGATCGATCCTGGGAGCATGTCAGCATCAACTAAATTCTTGACACAGCGGGGCAGGGAACGTAATATAACAAGTCTAAGTAATACGCAGGGGGTGCCACATTCAGCCCGCGTGAGAGGAGGTTGAGCCAAGTTTGACAGGAGTCAAAGTTCGTGACGACGAGTCATTCGAGAAAGCGTTGCGGCGCTTCAATAAGCTGTGCGAGCGCTCGGGGATTCTATCGGACATCAAGAAGCATCAGCATTTTGAGAAGCCGTCGGATCGCCGTAAACGCAAGATGAACGCAGCGAAGCGCAAAGCGCGCCGGTTCAATCGGGACGACTAAAGATGTCGGTGCTGGATGCCCTGAATAACGATCTCAAGGAAGCGCTAAAGGGCGGGGATCGAGCGCGCGCGGATGTTATTCGCGGTTTGAAATCGGACATCAAGTACAAGGAAATCGAGCTCAAGCGGCCCTTGCAGGACGAAGACGTAGTGGCGGTGCTGTCGACGGCGGCCAAGAAGCGGCGCGATTCGATCGAGCAGTTTCGAGCCGGCGGCCGCAGCGATCTGGCGGACAAGGAGTCGCGTGAGCTGGAAGTCATCACCCATTACCTCCCGCAGCAGTTATCTGCCGCCGAACTGGATGGCATCATCACAGCGGCGATCGCCGCAGTTGGCGCCAAGGGCCCGGCGGATATCGGGAAGGTGATGAAAGAGATAATGCCCAAGGTGAAAGGGCGCGTCGACGGCAATGCGGTGCGCGAGTTGATCGCGGCCAAGTTGCTCGGCTGAGATGCCAGCTTGAATGATGTTCCGGCCCGTCTGGGGAAACCCGGACGGGCCTTTGCATTTGAGGCGGAGCCGCGACCGCTGCAAGGCCGCTGCCGTCGCCCGATACCGCGATGAGGAGAGAGCATGGAGCAACAGATCACTTTCGATGATTTCCGCCGCGTCGACATGCGTGTCGGTGAAATTGTCGATGTCCAGGAGTTTGAACGGGCGCGCAACCCTTCCTACAAGGTGCAGGTGAATTTTGGGGAGGAAATCGGAATCCGCCACTCGAGCGTACAAGCGAAACTCGCCTACACGCCCGAGGAGCTTCTGGGTCGGCAGGTCATCGCCGTCGTGAATTTCCCGCCCAAGAACATCGCGGGGTTTATGTCGGAAGTGCTGATTCTCGGGGTGGAAAAAGAGGACGGTAGTCTTTCTCTTTTGGAACCGAGTCGCCGACCGGCCAAACTCGGCTTTCGGGTGTATTAAGAGCGCAACGTCCGCATGCGATGGTCAAATCCCACTTGCATTTCGCAGTCGATGAACATATACTCTCAAGTCTCTGGACGATAGTATGTTTGATTCGTTATCTGAAAAATTAGAGAAAGTATTCAAGAACCTGCGCGGTCAGGGCAAACTGACTGAGGAGAACGTCCGCGAGTCGGTCAAAGAGGTCCGCCGGGCGCTGCTCGAAGCCGATGTTAACTTCAAAGTCGTCAAGGAGTTCATCGGTGCGGTCGAGGCCAAAGCCTACGGGCAGGAAACGCTGCGCTCAATTTCACCCGGCGAGCAAATCGTCAAGATCATTCATGACGAATTGGTTGCTGTGCTCGGCGGTGAAAATGCGCCGCTGGCGTTCCGCGGAACACCGGGCAAACTGGTGGTCTGCGGGTTGCAGGGTTCAGGCAAAACCACTCTTTGCGGCAAGCTGGCTTTGCATTACCAGAAAAAAGGCCAGCGACCTCTGCTTGTTGCCGCCGACGTCTATCGTCCAGCTGCGGTCAAACAGCTTCAAGTCCTGGGCAAGTCGATTGACGTGCCGGTGTTTCACGCCGACAAAAAGCCGCCGCAGATTTGCCAAGAGGCACTGGAGTACGCCCGCGCCAATAACCTCACGTTGGTAATCTTTGACACGGCGGGTCGCCTGCACATCGACGAACCGCTCATGGACGAGCTGAAGGAGATTAGGCAGCGCGTAACTCCCGATGAAATCATCCTGGTTGCTGACTCGATGACAGGCCAGGACGCAGTCAATGTGGCGCAGCAGTTCAACGACACGCTCGACATCACGGGCGTCGCCCTGACCAAGCTTGATGGTGATGCGCGCGGCGGAGCGGCGTTATCGATTCGCCATGTAACAGGCAAGCCGCTCAAGCTGGTCTCGATCGGCGAGAAGCTTGCCGATCTCGAGCTATTCTACCCGGAACGCATGGCCTCCCGGATTCTGGGTATGGGCGACATTGTGTCGCTCGTGGAAAAGGCCCAGGAGACTATCGATGTTTCCGAGGCCCAGAAGCTTGAGAAGAAGCTGCGCAAGGAGCAATTCACCTTTGATGACTTTTATCAACAACTGCAGCAGCTCAAGAAGATGGGATCCTTGGAATCGATCCTGAAAATGATCCCCGGCGTTTCGAGCGCAATGCGCAATGTTGACGTGGATGAATCACAGATGAAGCGGGTCGAGGCCATCATATTGTCGATGACGCCTGAAGAGCGCCACCGGCCGCAGATACTCAATGGCTCGCGCCGGGCGCGAATCGCCGACGGATCGGGGAATTCGATCCAGGAAGTGAATCGCCTGATCAAACAGTTCCAGCAAATGCAAAAGATGCTTAAGCAGATGCGGGGCGGTAAGATGAAGCGGATGCTTCCGGGTAAGTTTTTTTAGTTCAATTGTAAATTCATACTTAACGTATCCTATATTGGAGGATTAGTTGGCAGTCAAAATCAGACTTAGACGGATGGGCGCAAAGAAGCGTCCCATTTTTCGCATCGTTGCGATCGACTCACGGCGTGCCCGCGATGGGCGTTTTGTCGACATGATGGGATTCTACAATCCGATCACGAAGCCGGCATTGGTACGCGTGGACGAAGAGAAGATCTTCAAGTGGTTGCGTCAAGGCGCGACTCCGTCCGACACCGTTCACACTTTGTTCTCACAGATCGGCATTAACGAAAAGTGGGAACTCCTGCGGAACGGCAAAGACGGTTCCGGCGTCGAGATCAAGACGACGATCACGGAGAGAAAGAAGCGCACTCGCAAGGCCAAAGCCGCGTCAGCTGCACCGGCGGCCGGAGAAGCTACAGCATAGAATAGACAACAACAGCAAGAATAAGTGAAGGGAATCGCTTCACTTCCAGGAGTTTGGCGCAGGTCGGTC
The DNA here is from genome assembly GCA_964576925.1 of uncultured Ignavibacteria bacterium. GTDB lineage: Bacteria > Zixibacteria > MSB-5A5 > CAIYYT01 > CAIYYT01 > JADJGC01. The sequence goes on from CAZNWJ010000003.1 coordinate 206,709, forward strand.
GATTCGCTGAGTTCGATTGTCAAACGAGGAGCTAACTTAACCTGCAGTCACGGAAGGTGGATTGTGAAGGATTTCGTTGAGACAATCGTGAAGGCACTTGTGGACAACCCGGATGCGGTACAACTGCGAGAAATCGAAGGCGAGCGAACGACAGTTTTCGAGCTCCGTGTCGGTCCCGGCGACCTGGGGAAGGTCATCGGGAAAGCCGGCAATACTGCCAAAGCCATCCGTACCATCATGCTTGCCGTCTCTGCCAAACACGGCAAACGGGCCGTCCTGGAGATCCTCGAATAGCTGAAGAACTGATAGCGATAGGAAAAATTGTTCGCGCTCACGGCATTGCGGGGGAGGTTGCCGTGACACCGCTAACCGACTCTGTCGACCGATTCGAAGAACTTGAGTCGGTCGTTCTTGATGGTGTGCAGTCGCGGCGGGTGGCGGTGGAGTCGGTCCGGGTCCACAAGAATCAACTCATCATGAAACTCTCTACGATAGAAAGCCGCAACGATGCGGAAGCGGCGGTTGGGTCATACCTGTCGGTCACGCGCGCTGAGTTGATCAGCCTGCCGGATGACACATTATTCCAGTTTGAGATCATCGGCATGAAAGTCGTGACGGAAGCGGGTGAAGAGCTGGGCCAGGTCACCCGCGTTGTCGAAATGCCCGCCAACGACATTTGGCGCGTCGAAGGCAAACATGCGTTTGACCTTCCGGCAACCGGCAACATCGTGGTGGCCGTTGACAAAGAAGCGCGTACGATTACAATCAGGATCATCGAAGGCCTGTTGGATTTGAACCGATGAAAGTCACGATTTTGACCTTATTCCCGGAGTTCTTCGCCAGCCCGCTGCAGCAGTCGTTGCTGAAGAAGGCGGTTGACTCCGGTGTGCTCGAGGTCGAACTGGTCGACATCCGCAAGTATTCAACCAACAAGCACAATACGGTTGATGATACTCCTTTTGGCGGCGGTGGCGGTATGGTGATGAAAATCGAGCCGCTCTACGATGCGCTCTCAACCGTCTTGTATGAAAGCACGAGCACGAATCGGCGAATCGTGTTAACTTCAGCCGCCGGAAGGAAATACGAACATAGCCAGGCCGTTAAATACTCGCTCCTGGATCATCTTGTCATTGTTTGCGGACGGTACAAAGGTGTCGACGAGCGCATTTCTCGATTTTTCGACCTTGATGAAATCTCGATTGGTGATTATATAATCAACGGCGGCGAAACGGCCGCCCTTGTTATCTTGGAGTCAGTCTTCCGGTTGATCCCGGGAGCGATCCACAAGATTGAGTCGGCGCTCAGCGATTCGTTTAGCGACGATCTTCTGGGCGTGCCGGTCTGGACACGTCCGGCAGAGTTTCTTGGGCAGAAAGTCCCCCCTGTGCTGATGGAGGGCGATCACGCCCGACAGAATCAGTTCCGGCGCTGGACGGCGCTTAAACGCACCGTTGCCAATCGACCTGATCTGCTCTGGCGCGCGCAGTTAAGTGATGACGACCGCCGGATGCTGGAAGCGATTGCCGCCGGGCGTGAATTTGAAGATTGATATATTTGGAGGATAGAATGAATCAATTGGTTCGCAAAATTGAGCAGCAGTATCTCAAAGAGCAGAAGGTGAGTTTCTCGCCCGGGGATACCGTTGCCGTGCACCAGAAGATCATGGAAGGCGATAAAGAACGCATCCAGGTTTTCCAGGGCGTAGTCATGGGCCGTCGCGGGGGCGGCACCGGGGAGAGCTTCACGGTCCGCAAGGTGTCGCAAGGCATCGCGGTAGAGAAGGTGTACCCGCTGCACTCGCCCAATATTGCCAAGATTGAGAAAGTACGCTCGGGTCACGTCCGTCGTGCCAAGCTCAGTTACCTGCGCGGTCTTTCCGGTAAGGCAGCCCGTATCGGTGAAAAGCGCACCGACGAGACAGCGACCGAGTAAGTCAGCAGAATTGCCTGGCAAACGGCGTTGGTACTTTGTGCCGACGCCGTTTTTGCTTGTAGCTCTCCCATTGTGGCGCATCGATTGCGCTTGTCCAGAAGTCTTGAACCGTTCTTCTTGCCGCCATGGTACTGCTTCATCTGAGTTCAGGTACGGAGCTTTTTGGGGAAGACGTAACGATCTGCGGAGTCGACGAAGCAGGTCGCGGACCGTTGGCCGGGCCGGTGGTCGCAGCCGCGGTAATATTGCCGAAAACTTTCAATGCTTCTGGAATCGCTGACTCGAAGAAACTGACGGAATCACAACGCGAGAAGTGTTATGAACGGCTCGTCAGAGAGTGCGTTTGTTTTGGTGTCGGCTCATCGAGCCCGCGAGTCATAGATGAGATCAATATCCTGCAAGCGACATTCCGTGCCATGCGGCAGGCAGTTTCGCGGCTGAGCGAGACACCGCAAGCCGTTCTCGTCGACGGGAATCTGATGATTCCTCGTCTAAAGATCCAACAGAAGGCTATCGTGGGGGGCGACGGTACGGTCTTGCCGATCGCCTGCGCGTCGATCATCGCCAAGGTGACACGGGATCGCATAATGAACAAGTACCATCGTCAATATCCCGGCTACGGCTTCGACCGTCACAAGGGCTACCCGACCGAGGAGCATCGCAATCGAATTGCGCAGCTGGGGCCGTTGGAAATTCATCGCAAGAGCTTTCGCCTCCTTGACCCGCAATTCGCTCTCGATCTCGAGGCGGCAGAAGAGTCGTCGTGAGATGAACCGTCGTGAAGCCGGCGCCCGCTTCGAGTCGATCGCAGCGGCTTACCTCACAGAGCGGGGCTATCAGATCCTCCAGCGCAACTACCGCTCCGGTCGGCACGAAATCGATTTGATCTGCCTCGATAACGAGTGCCTGGTTTTCGTTGAAGTAAAGGGATGTGCGGGGACGAGCTTGGGCGACCCGGTATATAAGGTAGATAACCGCAAGCAAGAGTCGTTGATTGCCGCCGCGCAAGGGTACCTGCAGGGAGCGGTACGCAGATTTGACAGCATACGCTTTGACGTGGTGACGGTTACGGAAGATAAGAGCGGTCAGTGCCACATCGATCACCGAGTAGGCGCGTTTACTCTTTGATCGGCTCCGGACTCAGCCCCAACTGCAGGCGTCGTTCTTTCAGGCGGTTCTCAATGCGCTCCCAGACATCTATTACGCGCAGCGGATCGCGATTGAGCTCGGTCTTCACCTGCCACAGAGTGGAATCCGTAAAATTCAGACTGTGCAGGATCGAATCGCGTTGCTCGAGGAAGAGCTGTGATGTAGTATCGCTGCGCGCCGACAGCAAGGCCAGCTCGACATAGGCCGCTATAAAGTCCTGCTCACGCGGATGCGCGGGACTGGGCTTCAACTGGAAATAGAGCACGATAGCCGTCGCCGCAACCGCCAGGGTGATTGTTATCCAGGGACGCACGGGTCAAAGATCGATCATTGTAAGGTGAAAGTCAATCGAGGCTCTTGCCTTGCGGTGGCAAGGCGGGATCGACAAAGAGGGACGTGACATTTTCATAGATCACTTGTCCCGGGCCTCCTTTGCGCACCTTGCGCACGTAGCGCCGTCGTGTGTAGATCACGGGGACGTGGCTGGCACGGCGCATGTCGGAGTAAAACGCGGCAATGCGCGCTGCCTCCTCGATTGATTCCCGGCTTGGTTCGCGGTTTTTGTCGGGCACAACCAGGATCACGTGCGAACCCGGGGATTGCTGTGTATGAAACCAGTAGTCGTAGGTGCGAGCAACCCGAAAGGTGAGTTCATCATTTCCTTCGGCGTTCTTGCCTACCAACACTTTCTCGCCGCTTGACGTGCGGTAGGTATGGTAGGCGCGGGCCTCTTCCGGCTTGTCAATACCCGGTCGTTGCTTCGCAGAATCGAGTTTGAGTTCTTGCGCGAGTTTCTCGATCGCTTCCTCGGAAGCCAGTCCTGCCAGGCTGCTGCGGGCCGCATCGAGAAATTGCACGCGCTCCTCGAGACTTCTGAGACGTGTGCGCAACTGCGGCTCGGCGCGCTGCAGCTTCTTGGCCGTCTTGTAGTAAGCCGACGCAGATTCTATGACGCTCTTGCCCGGCAGGAGCTTGACCGTAACCTCGTTGCCGCTGTAGTAGTCGGTGACCATGACTGCGTCGTCGACGGGCACGACATGTGGATTTCCCATCAGCAAATCGCCCCAGGAGGAATAGGCAGCCGACTGACTGCACGCCGCGAGTTCGACCTTGAGCCGCCCAGCGAGTTGTTCCAGTCGTCCGATCTCCCGCTCGATACGCGAATTCCAACCGCGACGCAGGTCATCGAGGTGCTTCTCGGTCTGATCAAGGTTTGCGAGCAGGCGATAGAGATCAATCAACGGTGAAGACGATTCCGGCGAACCGCCACTGCCGCCGAGGACAGAGTATTGTTCCCCATCAAATCGGAGGCGATATTCACGCTGTCGGTCACGAAAGATGATACTCTCACCCGAGGATGGGATATCCGGCAAAGGTTCCGGGGGGGCGTAAGGCGACCGCGGCCGCAGTTGCCGCGAGTCGGCGATGACGCGAAATGCCTGAACAATGACGCCGGCGCTATCGAGCAGGAAGGCGTTAGTCTTGGCGCCCAGCAATTCAAAGACAATCGTGAAGGCGCTTCGTTCGAGTTCTTCGTGTTCGCGGATCAGCTTCATGGTAATAATGCGATTGCGCTTGTCGCCCTCAACATGTTCGATGATGGCGGATGTCGCTTCCTGCCAGACAGCGAAGGCATCGGCTTTTTCCGGCCAGCCGGGCAGGTAGAGAAAACGCGGCGGGGCGAAGGAAAACTCGAGATGCGATTTCTGCCCGGCAGAGAACAGGAAGCGAAAGATCTTCGCCGATTTCGCGTACTCGATCTTGCTCAAGGTCGCATCCTTGAGCGATTGATCCAGTTCGCGCGCAAGGAAATAGCTGATCGTGGCCGTCTTGGGAATCATCGGATTTCGAAGCTATCGATTGCCGGGACGAAAGTCAACGCGACACTTTTCCGTTGACACAGCCTAAAACGTCCTGTTCTTTGGCAAGCTTGAATCTATTAAGAGGACGCGCATGATTTCCAGCATGACCGGCTATGGCAAGGCCACAGCCAATATCAATAAGAAGAAGATCTCGATCGAGATCAGCTCGGTCAATAACCGATTCCTCGAGCTGTCGGTACGGATGCCGCGCACGCTGGCGGAGTACGAAAGCGACGTGCGTGAAGCCGTTACCGCCCTGGTCTCGCGCGGCAAGCTCACGATCACGATCACGGTTGAAGACAACAATGTCTCCCCCCAATCGCTGGTACTCAACGAGGATATCGCCGCCCTCTATTATAAGATGTTCTGCGACCTCAAGAAGCGGTTCAAGCTGGCCGGGGAGGTCAGCGTCTCTGATTTCACCGGTCTGCCGGAGCTGTTCACGGTGGCCAGTGCTGCAGCCTTGTCGAAAGAGGACGTGCGCCGTCTGTTGGACGGTGTGGCCAAGGCCGTGGAGTCGTTAAACAAGATGCGCCAGCGTGAAGGCAAGGCGCTGGGCGACGACATGACGATGCGCGTGAAATTGATCGCGAAGTCCTTAAGTTCGATCGAGAAGCTCTACCCGCAGACGATCCTGAAGTACCGGCAGCGGTTTAACGAAAATCTCAAGAAACTACTCGAAGCGAGTGACGGCGGCCGCAGCGCCGACGAAACGAAGCTCCGACTTGACATGGAGTTGGCCCTGCTGGTTGACCGCGCTGACATCACGGAAGAGTGCGTGCGGTTGCGAAGCCACTGCGAGGCGTTTGCCGACGCGATCAAGGCTCCCGGCGATACCGGCAAGCGGCTCAATTTCATCCTCCAGGAAATGAATCGCGAAGCGAACACGATCGGCTCCAAGAGCTCGCTATACGAGATCTCGGCGGAGGTCATCAAAATCCGGGAAGAGATCGAAAAACTGCGCGAACAAGTGCAGAATATCGAATGAGAGAGATCTCGGCAAAAAACCTCAGGCCGTTAAACAGCGGCAAGCCGTTGATCGTTGTCTTGTCAGGGCCATCTGGTGTAGGCAAGTCCAGCATCGTCGAACTGCTGCTCAAGCGAAATCGAAAATTCGTTGAATCGATTTCGGCAACGACGCGTAAAAAGCGAATCGGAGAGCGTCACGGACGCGATTACTTCTTTCTGACTCCCGCCGACTTCCGGAACAAACAGCGCCGCGGCGAGTTTATAGAATCGGCGCGCATCTTTGACGCCTGGTACGGCACACCCCAGCGCTTGGTCAATGAGGCGCTTGAGCAGGGGAAGACGGTGCTGTTCGATATCGACATTCTCGGCGGTCGCGCCATCAAACGCTGGCGGCGCGATGCGGTTTTGATCTTCGTGATGCCGCCGAGTCTGAAGTCGCTGCGCAACAGGCTGTTGGGGCGCCGGACGGAGTCGTCAGAGTCAGCTCGCAAACGATTGGGGCGCGCGCTAAAGGAAATGAAAGTTTGGTCGAAATATGATTACGTTGTCTGCAACGATGACCTCGAAGCGACAACGGCTTTGATCGAGAGTATCGTCAGAGCCGAGTCGCAACGGGCAAGCCGCTGCGGACACATCACTCTCACGGAGTAACCGATGGACAGACGCAAAGACGAAACGCTGTTGATGAGCAACCTCGACAAGATCACGCTGAATCATTACGAGGCGGTTCTGGTGGCGGCGAAACGCGCCCGCTACGTCAATCTCAAGCGCCTGCAGCAACTGCAGATGATGAACGAAGACAGCGAGTACAATTTTGATTACCGCAAGGTCACGACGCTGGCGCTCGATGACCTGTTGAACGAACGCATTAAGTACCTCTATCGCGGACAGGAATAAGTTTTGGCCAAGAACCTCGTCATCGTCGAGTCGCCGACTAAGTCGAAGACCCTCGCCAAGTTCTTGGGGAAGGACTTCGCCATCAAGGCGTCGGTCGGGCACGTGCTCGATCTGCCCAAGTCGAAACTCGGCATCGATCTGGAAAACGGCTTTCAGCCCGACTATCAAGTGATAAAGGGCAAAGCGCCGATTATCAAGGAGCTCAAAGAGGCCGCCGCCAAGGCGAAAGCCGTCTATCTGGCTCCCGATCCGGATCGCGAAGGCGAGGCGATTGCCTATCACATTGCCTCCAAGCTCTCGTCGCTCAAGGTGCCGATTCGTCGCGTGACCTTCAACGAGATCACCAAAAAGGCCGTGTTGGCAGGCATTGAAAATGCCACGGATATCGACCAGAAGTTGGTCGATGCCCAACAAGCTCGTCGCATCCTGGATCGACTGGTCGGTTACAAGGTCAGCCCGGTGCTGTGGCAGACGATCTACTATGGCCTCTCCGCCGGTCGTGTGCAATCGGTGGCCCTGCGCATCATTTGCGAGCGCGAAGCCGAGATCGATGCGTTCAAGCCGGATGAATACTGGAAATTCCCTGCCGAGTTTACCACGAGTAAGCGGGAGAAATTCGAAGCGCGGCTGTTCAAGATCGACGGCGAGGATTTCAAGGTGTCGTCGGCGGAAGAAGCCGAGAAGCTGAAGTCCGACATCATCAGCCAGAGCTACGCCGTCAGCAAGGTTGACACGGACAAAAAATCGCGCCGGGCGCTGCCGCCGTACATCACCTCGACGCTGCAACAGGATGCTTCGATTCGCCTGAGTTTTGCTTCGGCCAAGACGATGCAGGTTGCGCAGTCGTTGTATGAAGGCGTTGAGATCGGCGATGCAGGGCAGGTCGGCTTGATCACCTATATGCGAACCGATTCGGTGCGCGTGGCCGATGAAGCCATCGCCGCTGCGAAGACATTTATCGTTGGGACTTACGGCCCGGAATTCTACCCGGAAACGCCGAATTTCTATAAGACCAAGAAAAGTGCCCAGGATGCGCACGAGGCGATTCGCCCGACGTATCTGGAGTATCCGCCAGAGCAGGTCAAGAAGTATCTTTCTCGCGACCAGTTCCGCCTCTACGAGTTGATCTGGAATCGCTTCCTCGCGTCGCAGATGGCGCCCGCTGAATTCGACCAGCTCACGATCGACATCAATGGCGGCCGCTATCAGTTCCGCGTCACCAGTTCGCGCGTGACGTTCGAAGGCTTCCTGAAAGTCTATTCGATCACGGCCGAGGAAGATCCTAACGGCAACGGCAATGGCGAAGCGAAGAAACTGCCGAAATTGGCCGCCGGCGACAAAGTGAAATTGCAGGATGTCTCGCCGACCCAGCACTTTACCAAGGCGCCGCCACGATTCACGGAAGCCTCGCTGGTGAAGGAACTTGAATCGAACGGGATCGGGCGGCCATCAACGTACGCCCAGATCATCACGACGCTGAAAGCGCGCAAGTATGTTGAAGTTCAACAACGGCGGCTTTTCCCGACCGACCTCGGCAAGACAGTCAACGGCATTTTGGTGAAGGAATTCCCTGACATCTTCTCCGTAGAGTTCACCGCCCTGATGGAAGGGGAATTGGACAAGGTTGAAGAAGGCGACTTCACCTGGCAGCAGGTGCTTAAGGATTTCTACGGGCCATTCTCGACCCGTCTTAGCGAGGTCACCAGTAATCAGCACGAGATCAAGGCCTCGATGCAGAAAGTCTCGGATATCAATTGCGATAAGTGCGGCAAGCCGATGGTTGAAAAATGGGGTCGCAATGGGCGATTCCTCGCTTGCTCGGGATATCCGGACTGCAAGAACACCCAGCCGATCGATGCGCCCAAAGATGCCCCGACCGACGAAAAGTGCGAGTTGTGCGGATCACCGATGGTGATCAAAACCGGCCGGTTCGGCAAGTTTATGGCGTGCTCGGCGTACCCGGACTGCAAGAATACCAAGCCAATTTCGACCGGCATGAAGTGCCCCAAGGATGGCGGCGACGTGATCGAACGGCGCAGCCGCTACGGCAAGCCCTTCTGGGGATGCGCCAATTACCCGAAGTGCGATTTCGCCTCCTGGTATAAGCCGGTCGAGCGCAAATGCCCGTCGTGCGGCTCCCCCTACATGGTTGAGAAGGACACCAAGCGCCAGGGGCACCACCTGGCCTGTCCAAGCTGCAAGCACGTCATCGCAATTGAACCGACGCCGGAAACCGCTCCGGTCTAATCGCATTCATCAGACCAGGCGTACCACAAAAACACCACGTAGTCCTTGCCGGAACCAGTTTAGCGGCTACTTTATAAGAGCTATGGCTGACGTGTTTGGCGGCAACGTATCCCGTTACCTGAAGTACCTGGCGGATGTTCGGAAGTACTCCGCGCATACGCTGCGCGCTTACAACAGCGACCTGCGGCATTTTGCCGAATACCTCACTCGCCAGAGTATTAGTTCCGACAATCTAAAGAGAACCTTCTATCCGATCGTCAGGACCTATCTTTATCAGCTCAAGAGCGAGGAAAAGAAGAATCGCACGATCGTGCGTAAGCTATCGGCAATCCGCAAGTACTTCGGTTATCTCATGCGCGAAGGACTGATGAAAGACGAAATCGACGTTGACTTGCACGGCTTCAAAGTTGAAAAAACCTTGCCGGCATTTCTTTCTGAAGCCGAAGCGGCCGGCCTGATGGATCTGCCGCAAGGGGACTCGTGGCAGGCGAGTCGCGATCGTGCAATTCTGGAGTTGTTTTACCAGTGCGGCTTGCGGCTCTCAGAACTGACCGGGCTGACCGACGGTGCCATTGACTGGAATGCCCAATTGCTCCGCATCATGGGTAAGGGGAGAAAGATGCGGTTGGCGCCCTTCGGCGACATCGCGAAGCGGCGTCTGCAAGAATACTGCTCCGCTCGCGATGCCGTTTTCGGCAAAGGCCTCGAACGACTGTTTATCAACCGTTCCGGCGGGCCGATCACTGACCGCTCGATTGCACGCATCGTTGAGAAGTACACACGCCAACTCCGGGAGGGGCACAAGCTCTCGCCCCACAAGCTGAGGCATTCGTTCGCCACGCACATGCTCGAGAACGGCGCCGATCTGCTCGCCATCTCAGAGCTTCTTGGGCACGCTTCGATAGCTACTACGCAGATCTACACGCATGTATCCACGGCCGGACTCAAGCGTGAATATCTTCAAGCGCACCCGCGTGCCGCCAAGTCGGGACGCAAGCGCTCTTAATCGCCAAGATCGCACTGGATTTTGTCTCCTGAATATTGCTTATTGACTTCAGGTTGTGTCCGGCGACGGACACGTGGATTTCGTTTATCGAATCTGGAGCGTTAGTGTTCAAAGCCACTACTATTCTTGGGTTACGTCACAAGGGGAAGGTCGCCATCGGCGGCGACGGCCAGGTTACTCTCGGAGACACAATCGTCAAGTCGACGGCGAAAAAGATCCGTACGCTGGCAGGCGGCACGATCCTGGCGGGATTTGCCGGATCATCGGCGGATGCCTTCACGTTGTTCGAACGCTTCGAGGCAAAACTCGAGGAGTACTCCGATAATTTACCGCGCGCGGCCGTGGAATTAGCAAAAGACTGGCGGCGTGACAAGTACCTTCGGCAACTCGAGGCGCTGCTCGGCGTCCTTGACAACGAACACTCGTTGGTGATCTCCGGATCCGGTGACGTCGTCGAACCCGACGACGGGATCATCGCGATCGGATCCGGCGGACCGTTTGCCCTGGCGGCTTGCCGCGCGCTCGTGGCCGAAACCAAGCTGTCCGCAGAGCAAATCGTCAAGCGCTCGCTGGAGATATCCGGCGATATCTGCATATTCAGCAACAAGTTCATCACCGTTGAAAGCCTAAAATAGGTTTGATTTCCAGCCAACCGGGAGTTATCATCTGTAGCTCTCGGAAGCATTTCGTGCCTGCGGAGGAGCATTGGATAAGCATTTGACCCCCAGACAGATCGTCAGCGAACTCGACAAATACATCATCGGGCAGGACAAGGCCAAGAAGATGGTGGCTATCGCCTTGCGCAACCGCTGGCGACGGCAGGCTGTGACCGACGAGATCCGCCAGGAAATCATGCCGAACAACATTATCCTCATCGGCCCCACCGGAGTCGGCAAGACCGAGATTGCCCGCCGTCTGGCGAATCTGGCGGGAGCGCCGTTTGTCAAGGTCGAGGCCTCGAAGTTCACCGAGGTTGGCTATGTCGGCCGTGATGTCGAATCGATGATTCGCGACCTGGTCGAACTGGCGGTGCAGATGGTGCGAAAAGAGAAGACCGAGTCGGTTCAGGCCAAGGCTGAGGCTATGGCCGAAGAACGCATTCTGGAGTTGCTGCTGCCGCGCCGCCGGACCACGCGCTCACCCGAAGTCGTCGAAGACCCGGTGATCGAAGAAAAATACCAGCGCACCTTGGAGAAGCTGCGCCGGCAATTGCACGAGGGATTCCTCGACACGCGCATGATCGACATCGAGATTCCGGCCAATCGTTACCCGGTTGTTGAGATCTTCACCCCGCAGGGCATGGAGGAACTGGGCGTTAACTTCCAGGAAATGTTTTCGGGAATCATGCCCAAGAAGAAAAAGATTCGCAAGCTCAGTGTGGCGGAGGCGCGCAAGTACATCAAGGAAGAAGAAGCCGCCAAGCTGGTGGACATGGACGAGGTCGTGGCCGAAGCTCTGCAGCGCGTGGAGAATTCGGGCATCGTGTTTATCGACGAGATCGACAAGATCGCGGGAGCCGAGGGGCAATCGACCGGTCCTGACGTCTCGCGCGAAGGTGTGCAGCGCGACATTCTGCCGATCGTCGAAGGCTCCAATGTCTCGACCAAGTATGGCATGGTGAAGACCGACCACGTGCTCTTCATCGCGGCCGGGGCGTTTCACTCGAGCAAGCCTTCAGATCTGATCCCGGAGTTGCAGGGTCGTTTTCCGATTCGCGTCGAACTTGACCCGCTCACAGAGAGGGACTTCGTCCGCATCCTGAAAGAACCCAAGAACGCTCTGCTCAAGCAGTACACGGCCTTGATGGAGACGGAAGGCGTCAACATCGCCTTTGATGCCGGCGCAATTGAGGAGATCGCCCACCTGGCAGCGCAACTGAACGAATCGGCGGAAAACATCGGCGCGCGCCGGCTGCATACGCTGATGTCAAACCTGCTCGAAGAGATCATGTTCAACGTTCCCGACGAGAAATTCGGCAAAGTCAAGATCACTAAATCACGCGTGCAAAGCACACTCAAGGAAATCATCGAGGATGAAGACCTGCGCAAGTATATTCTCTAAGGGCTTGGTGGCGGCGCTGGCGGTGATCGGGTTTGCTGCAAACCTGGCAGCGCTTGATTATCCGCAACTCACACCCGCAATACCCCCGGATGCGGAAAAGGAGCAGGCGACGCAATCCGTCGAGACCCCGCTACCGCTGCTCGACAAGGCCGTGGATGAGAACTTGTACATCGTCGGCCCGGGGGATGTATTTGTCATTCAACCGTACGGCAGCGGCGCCCAGCCGTTGACGGTGCAAGTGTTGCCGGAAGGAGTCGTCGCAATCCCGCAGGTGGGCGTGATTGTCCTGGGACAGATAACGCTCAAAGAAGCCAAGGCCCGGATCCGCGAAGCGCTGGCCGGGCGAGTGCGCGACAAACTCCTGGATGTCCACCTGGCGGCTGTGCGGTCGTTTAAGGTCAGCGTCACCGGCGCGGTGCAGAGACCGGGTGTTGTCGTGGTTTCGGGAGCCGACCGGGTCTCCGAGGCGATCCAAAAGGCGGGTGGACTTCAGAGAAAGGCATCGCGACGCAACATTCGCCTCTACCTGGATGCCGATACCACGGTTGCCGATCTGGTGCGATTTAACTCGACCGGCGCCGTAACAGCCAATCCCTATCTGAATGAAGGGCATGTTGTGTTCGTACCGGTTGTCTCTGATACGTTCGACAAGATCGAGGTCTACGGCGCTGTCAATGCGCCCGGAGTTTTCGAATATCGCGAGGGCGACCGCATCACCGATCTCATCGCCCTTGGCTTCGGATTGGCTTCAGATGCCGACAGCAATTCGGCCGAGCTCATCCGCTTTGATTCCGACGGTCGCAGAAAGTCTTCGATACCCGTTAACCTGGCCCACGTAGTCGCGGCGCCGGGCGCGTCCGAAGATTTGTTCTTGAATGCCGACGATCGGCTTTTTGTTCGCGCCCTGGCCGGCTATCGAAGCAAGGAGCAAGTGACATTGATCGGGGAAGTGAAGTATCCGGGTGTCTATCCGATCCAACCAGGCTGCGAGACGCTCAAGCAACTGATTGCCAAGGCGGGCGGTATTCTCGAAAAGGCTTCGCTGTCGGAATCTGAGATGTTTCGCGATCCGAGGTTCTTCGGATCAGAATCCAAAGCGTCAGCCGATTTGCTGCAGCTCTCGACGGACAAGCTCTCGGAATTCGAACTGCAGTACCTCAAGGCAACCTCATCCGAAAGGACCGGGAAGGTTGCGGTTGATTTTGAGCGCCTCTACACGGAAGCGGGTGACGAACTGGATGTTCCTCTCGTTGACGGCGATATGGTGCGTATTCCCGCCAAGAGTTTTTCGGTGACCGTGATGGGCCGGGTGGTCAATCCGGGTCTGGTACCTTATCGGGACTCAGCGACCATCGATTACTATATTAAAGCGGCAGGCGGGTATGGATACAAAGCCGATCGCGGCGACATTCGACTGATCAAGGCGAATACCGGCGCCGTGATCAAGTCCCACGGCGACACCCGCGTGGCGATGGGTGATCGCATTATGGTGCCCCAGAAGAAGGGGATCGATCTCTGGCAGACAATCAAAGACGCCGGCTTCTTCCTGGCGAATATTGCTACGATTTACATAGTGGTCGACCAGGCGGTCAATTGATCTGCCGTTCGATGGAGACAGCGTAATGAGCACGAATCAAATTTCTTCTTCGGCGGAGATCGCCGGCGATGTCAAACTGGGTCATTTTTGCGTTATTGGCGAAAAGGTCAGCATTAGCGCCGGTTCGGTCATAGGATCGAATGTCGTCATCTATGAAGGCACAATGATCGGCGCAAACGTTCGCATCGATGATGGCGCGGTTGTTGGCAAGCAGCCGATGCGCGCCGCCAATTCTGCCGTAACGAAGGATCAGGAGTTGGCGCCGAGCCGGGTCGGCGATAACTGCATCCTGGGTACCAATGTCGTGATCTATGCCGGGGCGGTCATCGGACAAAAGGTGCTGATCGCGGATCAGGCGACAGTGCGTGAGAATGTCACGATTGGCGACTTCACGATCGTCGGCCGGGGCGTGGCTATCGAGAATTTCTGCAAGGTTGGCTCCTACTGCAAGCTCGAGACCAACGTCTATCTGACCGCTTATTCCGAGCTCGCCGATCGGGTGTTTATGGCGCCGTGCGTTGCGACATCAAACGACAACTTCGTGGGGCGCACCAAGGAACGGTTCAAGTATTTCAAAGGTATAACGGTGAAACGCGGCGGACGGGTCGGTCTCAACGCTACGATCCTCCCCGGCAAGACAGTTGGCGAAGATGCCTTGGTGGCTGCCGGAGCCGTTCTTACCAAGGACGCGCCCGATCAGATGATCGTCATCGGTTCGCCGGCAAAACCGCTCAAACGCGTCCCGCCGGAGCAACTTTTGGATAATCAATAGCCCCCAAAAGGAGATTGAGTTGAACGTTCCCTTGCTTGACCTGCGGCGCGAATATGAGTCCCTCAAGAGCGACCTCGACAGCGCCGTGCTCGCCGTGATGGCGGATACCCGCTTCATCAACGGCCCACAGGTAAAGGAGTTTGAGACTGCCGTGGCGCAGTACCTTGGCGTTAAGCACGCCATCGGCGTCGCCTCCGGTACCGATGCGCTCCTCCTGGCGTTGCGTGCGGCGGGAGTCGGTCCCGGCACCGAAGTGATCACTACGACGTTTTCGTTTTTTGCAACCGCGGGAACGGTCGCCAATCTGGGAGCCAGGCCGGTGTTCGTCGATATCGATGAGGATACGTTCAACCTGAACCCCACGCAGATCGAAGCCAGGATCACACCGCGTACGCGCGCGATCATTCCCGTGCACCTCTTCGGCCAGAGCGCCGATCTCGATCCGATTCTCGCGCTCGCCAAGAACCGCAATATCAATGTCGTCGAAGACGCCGCACAATCGCTTTCATCGAAGTACAAAGGCCGAATGTCCGGGACGATTGGCGATCTCGGTATCTACTCGTTCTATCCGACGAAGAATCTTGGCTGCCCGGGTGACGGCGGACTCATCGTCACTGATTCCGACGAATTGAATCAGCAGCTCCGCAGTCTGAAAGCCCACGGCGCGAAGGTCAAGTATTATCACGATATCGTGGGTTACAATTCGCGCCTCGACACGCTTCACGCGGCCGTGCTGCAGGTCAAACTTCCGCATTTGGACAAGTGGTCTCAGCAGCGCCGCGCCAACGCCGCCTACTACAGTCAACGCTTTGCCGGCAAGAAGCTCAAAGCACCGACAGAAATGGACTACGGCTATCACATCTTCAACCAATACTCGATCATGGTCACGAATCGCGATGGATTGCGGGAGCACCTGAAGGCATCGGGCATTGGCTACGAGATCTACTATCCGTTGCCGCTCCACCTGCAAAAGTGCTTTGCCCACCTCGGCTATCGTCCCGGCGACTTGCCGGTGGCCGAGCGCTGTGCACAAAGCGTGATTTCGCTGCCGATCTATCCACAACTGACCGAGGCCGAGCGGGCCTATGTCGCCGACCGGGTGATTGAATACGTCTCCTAAGATGCGCATTGCAACGATTGTCGGGGCCCGACCGCAATACATCAAATTGGCGCCGCTGCATCGCGAACTGCAGCGACGAAGAGTTGACCACAAAGTCATCAACTCCGGCCAACACTACGATTACGAAATGGCGGGGGTGTTCTTCCGCGAGTTGAGCCTGCCGCGTCCGGCAGTGAATCTGGCCGTCGGCTCGAGCGATGCTGCCTCGATGACCTCACGAATCCTCGAGAAATGTGCCGTCGCACTCAAGAAGCTCTCTCCTGATCTCGTGGTCGTTATCGGCGACACCAACACGACTCTGGGGGGCGCCCTGGCAGCCGTGCAACTTGGCTTGCCGTTGGCGCACGTCGAAGCGGGTTTGCGCTGCTTTGACCTGAGGACCCCGGAAGAGCTTAATCGCATCGTGACCGATCGAATTTCCTCGCTGCATCTCTGTCCGACGCCGCAATCGGTAGAAAATCTGCGCGCAGAAGGTATTCGCAAATCGGTGTTCCTGACGGGCGATCTGCTCTATGATGTCCTGAGCCAGCTTGTGCCCGCCCCGAAAGTGGTCGCGACGGCGATCGAAACACACGGCATGAAACCGGGCGAGTATTACTTGGTAACTCTTCATCGAGCTGAATCCGTCGATCGCCGCGAAGTGCTCCAGGCGATGGTGCGGCAAATCGGGCGATTGCCGGGAGACGTCGTCTTTCCCGTTCACCCGCGAACGCTCAAACAACTGCGCCGCAACGGTCTGATTTCGCGGCTGCAGCGCAACAAGCGATTGAAACTCATCGAGCCGGTGGGATATCGAGAGATGTTGGCGTTGTTGGCAGGGTGCAAGATGCTCTTGACCGACTCGGGCGGCCTCCAGCGCGAAGCATATTTCCTCAAGAAGCCGACTCTGTTGCTTCGAGACGTTACGGAGTGGGTGGAGATTGTCGCCAACGGCGGCAGCATGATCGTTGGCGCAAACACCGGCGCGCTCCAACGCGGACTGGCACGGGCACGTTTCTCTTTTGATAATCGCAGCATCTGTCGCAAAGGTGCGGCCCGCCGGATCGCCGACCGGATCGTTGCTGCGTTTGCGTGAGAATTCCTCAATCGAGGGCTTCCGATTTAGCCGTTGACGCAATTCGGAACCGGCAGTAAACTACAAAGTTATGCAATCCGAGAAGTCCGAGAGAATGGCCCAAATTCGCCGGCAAGCCGTCTTGTTGCTGGCCGATGTCATTGCCATCCAGCTCTGTTTCTTCATCGCTGTAATTCTGTTCCACAACCTGCGTGAGGTGCGCGAGAGCCTCGGCGAAACGCTGGGATACTTCTATGGCATGCCCAACCTCGTGATTACCGCCTACTGGTTGGGGTTGCTGGGTTTATCGCGACTGCTGCGCAAGTTCTTCCCGCAGGGGCTGTACGGCGAATTCCTGCGCATCTTCAACGTTGTATCGCTTGGCGTCGTACTGATCATCTTTGCAATGGTCGATTCGACTGACCCGAATTCATTCTTCTCGACATCAAAGATTCTGATTTTCACCTACTGGATTTCGCTCATTGCGACGCTGAGCGTCAATCGCCTGCTTCTCTTTCGTTCGCGCGAAGGGGCGATCAGCGCCAACGCCGAACAGATTGTCTCGCCCCTGTTGATTCCTCGTCGTCTGCTGATCGTCGCGCTGGATATCGTCATCATCTCCGCCGGATACTATCTCGCTTTCTTGATTCGCTTTGAAGGTTCGCTTACCGCGGAGTATTACCGCAGCCTGCAGTCGAGCATGCCTGTGGTGATTATCCTGCGGTTCAGCATGCTGCTGTATTTCCGGCTTTACTCCGGCTACTATCGCTATGCTTCAATCAGCGATCTGACGCAGATACTCAAGGCGGTGTCGGCGGGCAGCATTCTCATTGCTATCCCCACCTATTTCTTCGGCTACGGCGAGATTCCGCGCGGAGTGTTCATTATCGACTGGCTCTTGCAGGTCATTCTGCTCGGTGGTTCGCGCTTTCTGCTTCGGGCAGCGCGGGAGTTAATGCCCCAGGTACTTCAGCCGGGTCGCCGGACGTTCATCATCGGCGCCGGCTCGGCGGGCGAGATGGTGCTTCGCGAGCTACGCAAGACCCCGATGGACTTAAAGCCCGTCGGAATCATCGATGACGATCCCAACAAGCACGGCATGCGGCTTCACGGCGTGACCGTGTTAGGGGGCAGCGCCGAATTGCCGAAGTTGGCGTTGCGCCACAAGGTGACCGACGCGATTATCGCAATTCCTTCCGCCACCGGCGCGCAGATGCGCCAATTGATCGATGCCTGCCGCAAGGCTAATCTCGCGTTTAAGTCGCTGCCGCCGCTGCGGGAAATCATCGGCGGCCAGGTCGCGCTCAGCCAGGTGCGGCAAATCAGCGTGGAAGACTTGCTGGGACGCACTCCGGTGCGCCTTGACTCGCATCGGTTGGCGGCCTTTATTCAGGGCAAGCGGATATTGATCACCGGCGGAAGCGGCTCGATCGGCTCGGAGATCTGCCGCCAGGTGATGCGTTTTAACCCCGAACGCCTCGCCATTGTCGATCGTGCCGAGAACCGGCTCTACGAGATGCTGCTTGAATTCCAGCAATCGCCGGCCATTGACATTGTCGAGCCGCACGTGGCCGACATCAACGATATCCCCAAGATGGAACGGATTTTCGACCAGGTGCAACCGCACGTCGTGTTTCATGCGGCGGCGTATAAGCAAGTCCCCCTGATGGAGTTGTTCCCGGAAGAGGCGGTGAAAAACAACATCTTCGGGACGCGCGGCCTGATCGAGTTGGCGGACAAATTCGGAGTGGGTGAGTTCGTCATGATTTCGACTGACAAAGCGGTGCGACCCTCCAGTATCATGGGCGCCAGCAAGCGCGTCGCGGAAATTCTGGTGCAATGCTTTGCCAAGCAGTCGCAGGTATCGTTCATCACCGTCCGCTTCGGCAACGTGTTGGGCTCGGACGGCTCGGTGGTCCCGATCTTCCGTCGCCAGATCGAACACGGGGGACCGGTGACGGTCACCCATCCCGATATGACGCGCTACTTTATGACAATCAAGGAAGCCTCTTTGCTTGTCATGCAGGCGGCGACCATCGGGCATTCGGGGGATATTCTGGTGCTCAATATGGGCGAGCCGGTCAAGATCCTCGATTTAGCTAAAGCGATGATTACGTTGTCCGGTGCCATCCCCGACGAGGATATTCCGATTGTGTTTACCGGTCTGCGGCCCGGCGAAAAGATGAATGAAGAGCTGTTCGACGAAGAAGGGCTGACGTCGTCGACGCATGAAAATATCCTGGTTGCCCGGGCAACCGACTTTGATCTCAATATGATTCAATCCGAACTCAAGCGGTTGGAGGATGCCGTGCGTCGACAGGATCGCGCCCAGATCTTCCAGCTGTTCCAGGAAATCGTTCCCGGCTTTCAAACGATCTCCGTTAAGATTTAGCCGTTTACCCGAAGGAAATGCAGAATGCTCGATCTCAAGTTCATTCGTGAAAATGCCGCCCTGGTTAAGCAGGGAGCAGCCAATAAGAACAGCACCGTCGATATCGATAAGATCCTTGAACTTGATCGTCAGCGCCGCGAATTGCTCACGGCACTTGAAGGACTGCGCGAGCAACGCAACAAGGTGACCGGCGAAATCGCCGTCATGAAGAAAAACAAGCAGGACGCCAGCGGGCAGATCGCCGCGATGAAAGCGGTCGGCGATCAGATAGCGCAGGACGAAGAACGCGTTCGCACGGTTGAGGACGAACTGAACCAGGCGCTTCTCTGGATTCCGAATCTGCCGCACGAGTCGACCCCGGTCGGAAAGGATGAAGCGAGCAATGTCATCCGCCGGAGTTGGGGTGAGCAGAAGCAGTTTGATTTCGCGCCCCAAGCTCATTGGGATCTCGGTGCCAAGCTCGGCATGATGGACCTGGAGCGCGGTTCCAAGATTTCCGGTTCAGGTTTCATACTCTTCACGGGCGCCGGCGCGCTGCTCGAGCGGGCACTGATCAACTTCTTCCTCGACACCCACGTTACGCAACACGGCTATACCGAGGTGTTTCCGCCGTTCATGGTCAACTCGCAAACGATGCAGGGAACCGGGCAGCTTCCCAAGATGGCTGAAGACATGTACCAGCTTTCCGACAAGACGATGTGGCTGGTGCCGACGGCTGAGGTTCCGGTGACCAATATTTATGCGAACGAAATTCTCGGACCCAAAGAGGTACCGAAGTACATGGTTGCGTACACGCCCTGTTTTCGACGCGAAGCGGGCGCGGCGGGCAAGGACACACGCGGATTGATTCGCGTCCACCAGTTCGACAAGGTTGAAATGGTCCGCATCGTGAGCCCGGAGATCTCCTACGCCGATCTCGACGTCATCACCGGACACGCCGAGAAGCTGCTGCAAATGCTCGGATTGCACTACCGCGTGTGCGAATTGGCTTCGGGGGATCTTTCGTTTGCCGCAACCAAATGCTACGATCTGGAGGTCTGGGCGCCCGGCGTCGGCAAGTATCTAGAGGTGTCCTCCTGCTCCAATTTCGGCGACTTCCAGGCGCGGCGCATGGGCCTGCGCTACCGCCCGGCGGAAGGGGAGAAGCCGGTGTTCCCGCATACCCTGAACGGTTCCGGCCTGGCGCTGCCGCGGACCGTGATCGCCGTCATGGAGACCTATCAGACGAAAGAAGGCAAGATCGCTGTCCCTGAGGTGCTGCAGAAGTATATGCGAGGTCTCAAAGTAATCGAATGATTCCGTCGCGTCTGAATGACCAGTCAGGTTCGGCGACGCTTCCGGGCGTCTTCAAAGCGTTCATTCTGTTCGGAACGATCGCCGTAGCCGCGCTTTTCATGATCTACACGCAGTTTCTAATCAACGGGCTCCAGGACAACATCAAGCGCGACGTTCGCATGTGGGCCAAACTGTGGGAACTGGCGGGCGCCGAGGACTCATCGCCCCGCGTCAATGCCGTCATCTTTGAAGAGATTATTCAGAAGGCCTACTTTCCGATTATCGTCACCGATCATCATCGCAATCCGGTCCTGTGGGCGCGTATCCCCGGTATCGCCGATGATGACACCAGCCGCGCGGCCTTCGAGAAGATCAAGGAGTATCGCGACCAGATGGTCAGCGATGGCCGCGAAACTCCGGTAGCGTGGCATGGCCAGATTATTCAGTACATCCTGTATGATTACCCGCCGCTGTTTCGCCAGCTACAATTGATGCCCGTTATCGAAATCTCGGTAGTTGCCGTCTTCCTGATCGTTGGGTTCGTGGGATTCCGGAATATCCAGCGCGCCGAACAACGCAATATCTGGGTAGGGATGGCCAAAGAGACCGCGCATCAGCTCGGCACGCCGCTAACTTCGCTCATGGGCTGGCTCGAACTGCTCGAAACCGAGATTGCCGAAGGCAAACACGCGGGGGCGGACGCAACCGATCTACGCCGCGTCGTCGAGAAGATGCGCACCGATCTTAGCCGACTTGATCGCGTCGCCAACCGCTTCGGGCAAATCGGCTCCATTCCTGACACGACGCCACACCCGATCAATCCCTTGATCAAAGAGGTTGTCGACTACTACTGCCAGCGTCTTCCTCACCAGGGGAACGGCATTTGTATCAAGTTTGAACCGGGAGACGAGGTCTATGCCAGTGTTAACCCGGAGTTGTTTACCTGGGTGGTGGAAAACCTGATCAAGAACAGCTTACAGGCCTGCGACCAGAAGACCGGCGAAATCAGCGTCAAGACCCGCAGCGACGGTGAACGGCGACAGGTCTTCATCACGGTAACGGATAATGGGCCCGGCATTGCGCCGAAATTTCAGGGAAAGATCTTCTCGACCGGGTTTACAACTAAGAAGCGCGGCTGGGGCCTGGGCCTCACGCTGGCGCGGCGAATCGTGCAGGAATATCACAACGGACGGATCGAGCTAAAAGAGTCCCTGCCGAATCAGCGCACTACTTTTCAGATCACCCTTCAGTCTTCCGAGCCGGGTGCGGCTACGAAAGGACAAGCTTGATGAGTCAGGACGTAAAACGCGTTCTCTGGGTCGACGATGAGGTCGACCTGCTCGAATCCCACCGCATCATCCTCGAAGGGAAAGGGTTCAAGATCACCCCGGTTGCTTCCGGCGAGGATGCGTTGCTCGAAGTTGCGCGATCGAGCTTTGACCTCATCTTGCTGGACGAGATGATGCCGGGCATGGATGGGCTGACGACGCTGGAAGAGATCAAAAAGATCAAGCCGCATATTCCCGTGGTGATGGTGACGAAGTCGGAAGAAGAACACCTGATGAACCAGGCTATCGGCAAGAACATCGCCGAGTACCTCGTCAAGCCGGTCAGCCCGACGCAGGTGCTGGCGGTGGCCAAGAAACTGCTCGAATCCAAGCGACTGCAAACCGATGTCGCCACCCGCGACTATGTCCAGAATTTCAATCAGATGCGCTCGCGGCTCTACGGGCCGATGGAGCCGGCGGACTGGGTCGACATTCATCGCACGCTGTCGCAGTGGGATGTGGAATTTGAGAAGATCAACGACGAGGGTTTGAAGCAAAGCCACCAAAGCCAGAAGCGCGAATTCAACGCCGAGTTCTATCGCTATGTCGAACGCAATTATTCGCAGTGGGTCAGATCGAAAGATGGCCCGGTGCAATCACCGGACGTTTTCAAGACTTTCGTTGCGCCGCTCATTAACGACAAGAAGCCGACCTTCTTCATCGTCGTCGACTGCATGCGCCTCGATCAATGGCTCGTCATCGCGCCGATTATCGCGGAATACCTGGAAATCACCCTCGATTTCTATTTCTCGTTGATTCCAACCGCGACACCGTTTGCTCGCAACGCGATCTTCTCGGGGATGTATCCTGACGATCTGGCCAAGCACAAGCCGGAGATCTGGGAAGGTGGCACGGCTGACGAGCGCAGCCTGAACCGGTTTGAAGATAGTCTGCTGGTTGAGCAATACAAGCGGCTCAAGATTAAGGTGCCGGGCGAGCCGAAGTACTTCAAGATGAGCGATCTCAAGGAAGAAGAAGGGTTCGTCAAGAAGCTTTCAAGCTACCAGAATGTCCCTTTGATCGCTGTCGTCTTCAATTTTCTCGACATCCTTGTTCACGGACGCTCGCAATCGCGTGCGCTGCAGCAGATCGCGCCCGATGAAGCGGCATTTCGTTCGCTGATTCTCTCCTGGTTCAATCACTCGACGCTGATCGATATCGTCAAATACGCCGCCCAGATCGGTGCAACCTGCGTCCTCACCACCGACCACGGCGCGGTGCTGGGTACCCGGGGCACGGTCGCCTACGGGAAACGCGATACGTCCACTAACCTGCGCTATAAATACGGTGACAACCTTAACTGCGATCCGAAAGAAGCGCTGCTTATCAAGAATCCCGATTTATACAGGTTGCCGCGCTTCAATTTGGCAACGACCTATTTGATCGCGACGGAGGATTTCTACTTCGTCTACCCGACCAACTACAACGAGTACAATCGCCAATTCCAGAATAGCTTCCAGCACGGCGGCATTACTCTCGAAGAGATGATCGTACCCGTGGCAACGCTGCGTCCCAAGAAGTGATGCGCCTGCTCGAAACGACCACAAATTCTGAGTCCGAGACGCTGGCGGTTGCCGAACAGCTGGCGGAGCGTCTCGCGGCGGGCGACACGGTACTCCTGTATGGCGAGCTGGGCGCGGGTAAGACGACGTTTATTCGCAGCCTGGTCAGTCGCTTCGGACCCCAGGTGGCCGTGAGCTCGCCGACTTTTGCTCTTGTGAATGTCTATCCCACGCAGCCGCCGATCTACCACTTTGATTTGTATCGCCTGATCTCGGACGCTGACCTCTACGACCTGGGATTCGATGAATACCTGGAGTCCGGCGGCATCGTTCTTGTCGAGTGGGCGGAGAAATGCGGAAAGCTGCAGCCCAGACAATACTACGCCGTATCGCTCCGCATTGCGGGGGAGCAGCAACGCGACATAACAATCGACTATTTGAGCGACGATGATCCTGGCGATTGACACTTCGAGCGATGCGCTACTTGTGGCGGTTGCCGACCGTGACCGCGTTTACGCAGAGCACAATGGCAGCGCCGACCGTCGGCATTCTGAGGGCATTGTGACGGCTATTGACACGGTGCTCCGCGCAAGTGATATTACGGTAGGCTGGTTGGAATCTCTCGCGGTAATGTCGGGCCCCGGGTCGTTTACCGGGCTCCGTGTCGGAATCGCGACGGCGTTAGGCCTGGCGGAAGCATGGGGCAAACCAGTCTTGTCTGTCGGCAACTTCGAGCTTGCCCGCCATTTTTGGGTTGAGCAACAGCCGGTGCCGGTGATCGTGATTCACTGCCGCGGTGACGAATACTTTGTTGCGGATGGTTCAGCTCCGGTCGAGGTTCTGCCGCTGTCCGCTATTGTCGAGCGCTTCGAAGGCAGATATTTCGCCGGGAGCGGCGCAACACGACTGCTGCAGGCGGCCGGGCCGGAACGCACATTGATGCCCGCCGTTCCCGCTGAGTGGTCCGCCGGCAGCATGGCGAGGACAATCGCCCGGATTGCGCCGTCAATCAGCCGGCTTGATCCGATTAACCTGGATGTAAACTATATGATTAAGTCGCAACCGGAACTGAAACGCGAGCGGACGCAAGTTGAGGTCGGAGAATTGACGCCGCTGGACTTGGCCGATGTCCTGGCGATCGAGCAGGATGCGTTTTCCGACCCCTGGGAGTCCGCAAGCTTTGAGGCCGACATCGCGAACGAACATGTGATTGCACTGGCCGCGCGGTCGGGAGGGCGCTGTGTCGGATATTTGAGTTGCATTGCGATCGAAGATTACGGATATATCGCCAATATCGCCGTTCACCGCGAGCAGCGCTCGCACGGTATTGGCCGGATGCTGCTTGACGAACTCCTGCGACGCCTGCAGCCCAGGCGAATTTTCGACCTGGTGCTTGATGTCCGCGCGTCGAACGAGTCGGCGATCCGATTCTATGAGCGCTACGGTTTTCAGGTACTCACGCGCCGCAAGGGTTTCTATACCCAGCCGCCTGAGGACTCATTGACGATGTTGCGAACAGGGAAGAAATGACGATGGAATGGTTTAAACGCAAACCGGCGCCGCCGCCAACGGAACGCAAAGAGATTCCCGACGGGCTCTGGACGAAGTGCAATTCCTGCGGCGAAATCATCTACGTACGGGAACTGGAGAAAGATCTCTGGGTCTGCCGCAAGTGCAGCTATCATTTCCGCATTCGCTCGACGGACTACATCGATATCCTGCTCGACAAGGACAGCTTCGAAGAGTTGGACACCGGGCTGGTCTCGCTCGATCCGCTGCAATTCAAGGACTCGAAGCGCTATCCCGACCGCATCGCCGAAGCCCGCAAGAAGACTGGGCGCAACGACGCGGTCATCAGCGGCATCGGTACGATTGACGGGCGCAAGATCTCGTTTGCCGTGATGGACTTCGCCTTTGTCGGTGGCAGTATGGGTTCGGTCGTTGGTGAGAAGATCGCACGTACGATCGAACGATCGATTCAGCAACGGATTCCGCTCATCGTCGTCTCCTGCTCCGGCGGAGCGCGCATGCAGGAGGGTATCCTCTCGCTGCTGCAAATGGCGAAAACCTCCGGCCTGTTGGCACGGCTTTCGGAAACGAAAACGCCTTACATCTCCATTCTGACCAACCCGACTACCGCCGGTGTCATGGCGAGCTACGCCTCCCTGGGGGACGCCATTATTGCCGAGCCTGGCGCCTTGCTCGGCTTTGCCGGGCGCCGGGTTATCGAGCAGACGATCGGGCAGAAACTGCCGGAGAACTTCCAAACTTCCGAGTTTTTCGAAGACCACGGCTTTCTCGACAAGATTGTGCACCGCCACGAGTTGAGGCGGACGGTCGCGCTCCTGCTTGATTATCTGACGCCGTAAGCTATGCGCTACGACGACGCCATTCGCTTCATCTTCAACCTGGAGCTGTTCGGGATCAAAATGGGTCTCGACAACATCACCCGCTTTCTGGCGCTTCTGGACAATCCACAGGATAGCTACGCAACCATCCACGTCGCCGGCACGAACGGCAAAGGTTCCGTGAGCAGCATGTTGTTTTCGATTCTGCGCGCGGCCGGTTATCGTGCGGGCGTATTTACTTCGCCACATCTCGTCGATTTTCGCGAACGCATCCGCACCTCCGAGGGCAACATCGACAAACGAGCGTTGGCACAATTCGTTGCCGGGAACAAGCGGTTTATCCAGGATGCGCGAGTTACATTCTTCGAGCTCTCGACCGCTTTGGCACTCTGGTATTTTCGGGAGCGCCGGGTCGACATCGCAGTGGTCGAGGTCGGCCTCGGCGGTCGTCTGGATGCAACCAACGTACTGAATCCGGAAGTGTCGATTATCACTCACATCGATTACGATCACACCAAAATCCTCGGCAATTCGCTTCAGGCAATTGCCCGGGAAAAAGCAGGCATCATAAAAGAACGAGTTCCGCTGGTTACCGGCGAACGTCGGCCGGAACTTCTCGAATACTTCCGATCAGTCTGCCGCGAGCGAGGAACGCGTCTCTTCCGGGCCGGAAGCCACGGCGCCGCGTTCGACTACGCGGGCGGCAAAATGATGGCAACCATCCATCTAAACGGGAGCAAGCCGGCGCCAGTCGAGTTGCCGCTTCCCGGGACGCATCAGCTTGCCAACCTGGCCATCGTCCTCAAGGCCGTGGAGCAATTGCGAGCGAAGGGATATGAAATCTCCGACGCCTCAATTCAGAGGGGACTGAAAACATGTCGCTGGCCGGCGCGTTTTCAATTAGTGGCGTCAAAGCCGACAATCCTCCTGGATGTCGCTCACAATGCCGACGGTATGCGCGCCCTGGTGAAGACATTCCAAAGCGCTTATCCGGGTCGGCGGGCGCTCGTGCTGTGCGGCTTTTTGGAACGGCCGGATCACGATGCGATCATGCGCGAACTGGCGAGCATCACCGAGCGTGCAGTCATTACCCGCCCGGAGTCGACGCGCGCGGCGGAAATCGAGGGCGTCATCTGGGCGGCGGTCGGCGCCGGGATCGACTTTGACGTCAAGCCGAAAGTTGCCGAGGCGGTTGATCGAATCCTCCAATTAGCCGGACGGGATGACCTCGTATTAGTTTGTGGGTCTCATTATACGGTTGGGGAGGCAATCCAGCGATTGCACAAACTGCGCGACCGCGGGCGATTGAAACTGCGGTTTGCCGATATTACACTAGTGAATGGTTAAGAACGCGCGACAATCCAAACCGGAAGGCGATCGGGCCAATCCGCCGACGCAACTGGCCGAACTAACCGAGTCCAATAAGCGGCTCAAGCGAAAAATCTTCGATCTCTACACCATTTTTGAAATCTCCAAACACCTTAACTCGGTCTTGAATACCGAAACGCTGCTGGACGGGATCATCCTGACCTGCATCGGCCAGATGGGCGTTAATGGCGCAGCCATTTTTATCGTGCGCAGTCATGAAAACGACAATCTCTATCTCTCGAAACACAAGGGCCTGTCGATTGAGCCGAGCCGGGAAATGGTGTTTCCCGAAGCCAGCCCGGTACTGAAGCTGTTCCAGGCGCTGCATGGCCGGCCTCTGTCTTTCGCAGAAATCGAATCTCGCCTTGGCGGCGGCGATGAGGTGGAATTGCTCCGCGCTATCGAGTGCGAGTACCTGATACCTATGTCTCTTCAGAACCGTGTGCGTGGCCTGCTCTCGGTGACACGAAAGATCTCCGGCACGGACTTCTTTGAAGACGATTTAGAGTTTCTGGCTATCCTCGCCAACCAGCTTTCCGTGGCAGTGGAGAATGCGCGGCTCTTTGACTCGGAGAAAGAGGCTCTCGAGCAATTGCGGCGCGCCCAGTTGCAACTCGTTCAGGCTGAGAAACTCGCCGCTCTCGGGCAGTTGTCCGCGCGTGTGGCGCACGAAGTCAACAACCCGCTCGGCATCATCAAGAATTACCTGCTATTGATCAGGGAAGACCTGGCGGAGACCGCGGCGACCGCTGACCACGTGGACATTGTCACCGAAGAAGTCGATCGCATTGCCGGGATCGTCCGCCAGCTCCTCGACATGTTCAAGCCCCGCCACGAAGCATTCGCAGCCACCGATATTGAGGCCGTCATCAATGAGACGATCTTGCTGTTGTCATTCCAGGCACAGAAAGGAAGAATCGAGATCAACAATTCACTGCCAAAGCTGTTGCCGCCAATCACCGGTTCGGCAGAGCAACTGAAGCAGGTCTTCCTCAATCTCTTGATCAACGCCTGCGACTTCATGCCCAATGGCGGTAAAATCGAGATTTCCGGTGCCTGCAATGAAGATCACCTGACCTTGGAACTGAAGGATTCTGGTCCGGGGATACCGGAAGAAAACCTGGAACGCATCTTCGAGCCGTTTTTTACAACCAAAGCAGGGGGTAAAGGCACCGGCCTCGGTCTGAGTGTCTGTTATAGCATCGTCCGGGCCCACGGCGGTACAATCACTGCCGGCAATGTCGCCAGCGGGGGAGCTTGCTTCACAATTGAACTGCCGTTACGGCGGTAGGAAGAACCGAATATGGCTGTTACTGTTTCCTTGGATTCCGCACCGCGCATCCTGGTCGTTGACGACGAGCAGCGAATGCGCGATTCGTTGAACGCGCTTCTGACCCGCGCGGGCTATGAAGTCGAGACAGCCGGCGACGCTCCTCGCGCTCTCGAACTCTACGGCAGCAATAACTTCGATCTTGTTATCAGCGATATCAAGCTCCCCGACATGAGCGGAATCGAGCTGCTCCAAAAGATTCGGGAGGAGCACCCGGATGCCATGGTCATCATGATGACGGCGTATGCGTCGCTTGACACGGCGGTGGCAGCAATCAACATGGGGGCGTATGACTACCTGCTCAAGCCGATCGAGTTTACCCAACTCAAACTCGCAGCCAAGCGCGCGCTGGAGAAACGCGAATTGGAGATTGCCCGCCAGCGCCTGCTCGCCGAACTGCAGATCAAGAACGACTTGCTCAACCGCCGGATCGCGGAAGTCGACGCCTTGTACCAGGCCGGTGTCGTGTTGTCGCAGTCGCAGGAGCTGCAACCGCTCTTGACGCGTATCATCCGACTGGCACTGGATGTTATCGGCGCCAATGTCGGCTCGGTTATGCTCCTCGACGAAGCGCACAATGAACTGACAATTTCGGCTTGTGTCGGCCTGTCGGAGGACGTGCGCCGCAATACGCGGGTGCGGGTCGGCGATTCCATCGCGGGCCACGTCGCCAAAAGCGGTCAGGCGCTCCTGGTTCAGGACATCCAGACCGACGAGCGTTTCGCGAAATTCCACAAGGGTAATTACGGAACTAACTCGCTGATCTCGGTTCCGCTCAAGATCAAGGACCGGATCATCGGCGTGCTGAATCTCTCCGATCCCCAGCAC
The DNA here is from genome assembly GCA_964576925.1 of uncultured Ignavibacteria bacterium. Taxonomy (GTDB): domain Bacteria; phylum Zixibacteria; class MSB-5A5; order CAIYYT01; family CAIYYT01; genus JADJGC01. The sequence goes on from CAZNWJ010000003.1 coordinate 235,746, forward strand.
GGCACGGTCTTCGAGGATAACGATTTGCGGCTATTGCAGACTTTCGCCTCGCAGGCCGCGATCGCGATCGACGACGCGGAGAATTTCGAGGCCTTGAGCAAGAAGCTTAATGAATTCGCGGTGCTCTACAATCTTGCGACCGAGATCACAACGGTCGACAGTTCGCAGGATATGACCGATCTAATCTACAAATCGCTCAAGCAGATCATCGACGTCGATTTCACCGTCTGGCTCGCCTGGAATGAGCGCAATGAGACGCTGGTCGTCAATTACTGGGAAGGTTTCGGGAAAAAGGAATCGGGATCGTTGCGCGGACGAGAGGTGCAACTCAAGGATAAGACAGTCTATAGTGCCGCAGCGCGAACAGCCGCGGTCAAGAAGCTCATCGGCGAGGTGGAGTACTTCAAGGACGTCATCCAATCATTTACAGCCGTACCGATTATCACCAAAGGCGCGCTGCACGGATTGTTCTGCCTGGGGTCCCGCCGCGAGCACGCCTTTGCGGAGAACGACGAATACATCGCGTCGATCGTGGCCTCCCAGGCCACGTCAATCTATGAGCAGCAGCGGGCGGTCTTGAATGCCACGCGGCTGGTCACCATGGGCAAGATGATGTCGGAAATCTCGCACGACCTCAAGAAGCCGCTTACGAATATCCGGGGCTCGCTCCAGGTGATGCGCGACCGTTGGCCGGAAATCGCCCAGTCGGACGACTTCTTTCACACCGCTGAGCAAGAGCTGTTGCGCCTGAATGAACTCGTAAAGGAATTGGTCGACTTCTCGAATCCCAAGAAATACCAGCTCGAACCGAAGAAGGTGGAAGATCTGCTCAAGCGGGTTATTCGCCTCGTCGAAAACGATCTCAAGAAGCACAGCATCAGATTCGAGCAGAAGCTGGAAGACGACATCCCCGGCGTCTACGTCAATGAGAATGAGATTGTCGAGCTGCTGTTGAACCTGATCATCAACGCCATCGACGCAATGCCCGATGGCGGGACGCTCTCGATTCTCGCCGCCCGCGAACAGCAGCCGGAAACGGGCCGCCCCCTGGTCGCACTGCGCATTGTCGATTCCGGCAGCGGTATCGCGCCGGAAAACCTCGATCGCATCTTTGATCGCTATTTTACGACCAAGGAGACCGGTACCGGTCTAGGTTTGGCGATCTGCGAACGCATCGTCATGGCGCACAACGGCGAGCTGAAGGTCGAAAGCCGGGTGGGCGCCGGCACAACGTTTATCATTCGTCTGCCATCGGCCTGATTACTTCCGCGGTCGACTAACTCCATCTCCCCCAAAATCACGTTGCAGTTGACGCGCACCTGTGGTAAGATGCGCGCGGCGGCATTGACATAGGCGAAGGATGCCAGCGGCATGGAAATGACAGTTCTCACCGACATTCTCATCATTCTCGCAGTGGCCGTGGCCGTACTGTTTGCCTGCCATCGCCTCAAAATTCCGGTAGTAGTTGGACTCCTGATCACGGGAATGGTCACCGGCCCTTACGGCTTCAAGCTAGTCGGCGCGACGGCCACCGTCTCGAACATTGCTGATATCGGCGTCGTGCTCTTGCTGTTTACGATCGGCATTGAGATGTCGCTTCGGCATTTGCTCACGATCAAGCGCACGGTGTTCTTCGGCGGCCCGCTACAAATCGTCATTACGGGCGTGGTTGTGGCTGGTATCGCTTTCTGGCAGGGATACTCGTGGCCAGTTGCGCTCTATATTGGTATGATCGCTTCGCATACCAGCACGGCCATCTCCGTAAGGTCCTATCAGGAATTGGGCGAGAGCGACAGTCCGCATGCCCACGCTGTGGTGTCGATCTCGATATTCCAGGACATTTCTTCGGTGCCGATGCTGTTGTCGATTCCGCTGCTAATGGGTACAGCTGGCCTCCAGAGCGGCGGCGGCGAATTGATCCTCTACGGCCTGGGCTTGATCGCATTTGTCTTTATCGCATCCCGCTGGATCGTCCCCTTCGTTTTCGAGGCCGTCGCCAAGACGCGCAATCGCGAGCTGTTTCTCCTGGTTGTCGTTCTCATCTGTCTTGGCGTCGGCTGGATGTCAGCGGCAATCGGACTTTCGCTGGCCCTGGGAGCGTTTCTCGCCGGCCTCATCGTCTCCGAATCTGACTATAATTATCATGCCCTCGGCAACATCGCTCCTTTCCGCGATCTCTTTCTGAGCCTGTTCTTCGTTTCGGTGGGGATGTTGGTCGACTTTCGAGTTGTCCTCCATCAGCCGGTGTCCATTGGCTTGCTTGCGATCGGTGTGATGGTGCTCAAAGCTCTGATTGTGACCCCGGCCTGCCTTCTTTTGGGCTACCCACTACGGACCGCGGTATTGACCGGCGTCGGACTGAGCAATGTCGGGGAGTTCGGGTTCATCCTTTTGAGCGCCGGTCACGGCGCCGGCTTGTTGACAGTGGAGATCTATCAGTACCTCTTGTCGGTCGCCGCCGTCAGCATGGCGATCGCGCCGTTTTTAATCCGTTTGGCGCCCCGCCTCGCCGAGATCGCTGCACGCTTGCCGATCTCCCGTCGCATCGAGAAGCATCACCCCATCAGCAACGACAGGAGCGAAGCCCTGAGTCAGCATCTGATCATCGTCGGCTTCGGGGTCAATGGGAACAACCTCGCGCGTGCATCTCAGGCCGTGTCAATTCCCTATGTCATTCTCGAGATGAACCCAGTCACGGTCAAACAAGCGCAGGCTGCCGGCGAGCGCATCTATTTCGGTGATGCCGCTCAGCCCAGCATCTGGAAAGCGCTCAATGTCAGCCAAGCCCGAGTCGTCGTCATCGCCATCTCCGATCCCGACGCTACCCGGCGGTCGGTTGCGCTCGTGCGCAATCTCAACAGCCAGGTCCATATCATCGCCCGTACCCGCTATCTCAATGAGATCGATACGTTACAGCGGCTCGGAGCCAACGAGGTCATTCCCGAGGAGTTTGAGACCGCGGTTGAAATCTTCACCCTCGTACTGCGCCACTACCTGATTCCCGAGGCCGATATCGAACAGATCGTTCGCGAAGTCAGGTCAGACAATTACGAAATCTTCCGCACTCCGCGCTCCGACTCGGCGCTGCGCAGAATCGAGAGCGACTTGGCGAGTGTGCAGCTTACCACGCTGCGCGTCGTTCCGGAGGCGGCCGTGGTCGGGAAGAGCCTTGCCGAATTGAGGCTCCGATCCGATTTCGGAGTGAATGTGCTGATGATTAAGCGTGGCGATCAGAGCCAGGTCAATCCCGAAGCCGATTCCCGTTTCGAACCCGGTGATACGGTCGTCTTGGTCGGCGAAGACCGCCAACTTTCCGAAGTGTCCCGGCTTTTCCAATGACTTGAGACTATCTGCCACCAAGTCGCGGTCCAGAAACAGCTTGCGTTGCCCCCTCAAATCCTCCACCTTGGGATTGCAAATACTTGCACGATTTTAGCACGGAATTGCTAAACAAACCGCGCCGTCGTGCCGACGATATCATGGACAGGGAGAGTGCATGGCCGACGAAAAGACGAAGCTGCTCATCATCGACGACGATCCTAAAGTTTCCTGGATTCTGCGCGAAAGCCTGGAATCGCACTATGACATTGTGACCGCATCAGACGGCATCGAGGGGATTCAAATCGCATCCAAGGAAAAGCCACTGCTGATCCTCCTTGATGTCAAGATGCCCGGCATGAATGGGCTAGACGTGCTCAGGAAGCTGAAGAAGTCGGACCTTCAAGCGGACGTTATCATGCTCTCGGGGCAAGGGGAAACCGACACGGTCGTCGAGGCCGTGCAATTGGGAGCATTCTACTTCATTAATAAGCCGTTTGACGTGCGTGAGGTTGATCTGCAGCTGCAGCGCGCGCTTGAGCGTCGCGGACTCATGAAGAAGATCGACGACATGGAACGCACCCTGGTTGAAAAGAGCGTCTGGGACGGCTTTATCGGCGACTCACCAAAGGTAATGGAAATCAAGAACTTGATTGAACAGGTCGCCGACAGCGAGTTGTCAGTCCTGATTCGCGGTGAGTCGGGCACTGGCAAAGAGATTGTGGCGCGAATGCTGCACCAGCTCTCGTCTCGTCGCACCCACCCGTTTATTAAGGTTAACTGCGCGGCAATTCCTAAGGAACTCCTCGAAGCAGAGCTTTTTGGCTATGAAAAAGGCGCCTTCACCGGAGCCCACAAAAACAAGCCGGGCCGCTTTGAAACAGCCAATCGCGGCACGATCTTCCTCGATGAGATCGGCGACATGTCGTTCGAATTGCAGGCCAAATTGCTGCAGGTGCTCGAACAGCAGGAGTTCGTGCGCGTCGGCGGGATTAACAGCATCAAGGTCGACGTCCGCATCATTTGTGCCACCAACCGCGATCTCGAACAGGCCATTTACGAGCGGCAATTCCGCGATGACCTCTTCTATCGACTTAATGAAATCACGATCCAGTTGCCGCCGTTGCGCGAACGCCGCGAAGATATCACGCTGCTCGTGAATCACTTTCTCTCCAAATACGGCGAATTCTATCGCCGGGACAATGTGCGCGTCAGCCCGGAGTGTATGCAGGCGCTTACGAACTATGGCTGGCCCGGAAATGTCCGCCAACTGGAGAATCTCTTAAAGCAACTGGTCGTGCGGCAGGATGAATCAGTCGTCTTTGACACGATTAAGAACAGCCCGGAAGCCGCCTTGGTCGACCGCCTGCCGCGGTTGACACCGCCTGCCTTGCCCGGCACAGCTCAACCGGCCGGACAACCGGTCGCAGTGGGCGACGACAAGAATTTCTCTCTCAAAGATCGTCTCTCGCGCACGATCGAAAGCGAGGAGAAAAGGCTTATTGCCGAGGTGCTCCGGCGCACAAACTGGAATCGGCGGAAGGCGGCGCAGATGCTCGAGATCTCCTACCGATCGTTGCTCTATAAGATTAAGGAATACCGACTTAACGAGGTCGAGTAGCAGTCTCCTGTAAGTCACTGCACCAAATATGAACAATGGTGCACAGAGCACTTTCAATCTCTCGATCAGTCGCTTCCAAGTTCAACGCCAACAACTCTTGTCCCGCCGCGTAACTTATTGTAGTGTTTGGGCTAAGCCGCTTTAGTCTCTTGTGCTACTTCAGGCGAGGTCGGACAGCTCAGAGCAATTTTCGTAGCGGCATCGGAATTGCTTTTGACATACGTTTGTGAAGGATATCATCTCCGGACGTGACAGGGAGGTCGGGAAGTTGGCTGGAACCAATCCGAAAAGAATGACCGATTTGACTGCAAACCAAACATTCAGTTTTCGCGCCAGGCAGGAAGTAAGTCGTGCCGAACGCTATTGCCTGTTCTTGTCGCTCATGCTGATCGATACCAACGAGCTGAGTCGTGCCCTTCAGGCGCGCAAATCGTCGCCGGAAGTAAGTGATGATGATCTGCGACTGCGGATTGAAGAGGGGGTGCGAGGAGCAGTCCGTGCTTCGGATGTCGTATCAGCGTTTGAGCGCAACCGCATCGGCGTTCTGCTTATGGAGACTTCTCGTGCTGGGCTCGAGATCGTCAAGCAGAGAATAAATCTCTTCCTAGTCGACTATCTGAGGGGAACACTGCAATTACCCTTCGAGCCGGCGGTCTCGATACGAGATGCGTCATTCCCGGAGGAATCGGAGCAATTCAACCAGTTGGCACAACTTCTGAGTCGCAGTCAGGCCGCTTCGGGCAACGGCAACTGATCACATTTCCGCTTTTCTTAACTTACTTGGGAGCGTTCGACCATCAAGCGGGCGATTCCCTCCAATTCGCCCAAGGGGACCGGTTTGCTGACAAAAACTTCACCACCCGAGCCGGCAGCTTTCAGTTCGTCCTCCGAGCGCTGCTTGGCGCTCACGAAAACGACCGGGATATGGGCAGTATCGGGGCTTGCTTTCAAGCGGCTGCAGAACTCGTAGCCGTTCATCTCCGGCATCATAATATCGAGCAAGATCAGGTCGGGGTGAAAGTCATGGACAGCGGTTAGAGCCGTCCTGGCGCTGGTGTATCCCTTGGCGGTAAATCCTCGTGCCTCAAAATAATCCACAAAAGTCTCGGTGATCGCGGCTTCGTCGTCGACAACCATTATGCGCGTGATTTTGTCGTTCATACTCTAACCTCGAGGATTACGGCCGCGCCGGCTGATCACTCAGTATCTGTGAGGCCGGATTGGCAAAAAAGATTCCGGGAATTGATATCGACAACTCAATGTACTCATGGGAGTCCGAGGATGTAACGCGCAGTGATGCCGAGCGTTTTGCGGTCCATAGCCGCGTGCCCTCGGTCGTGGTTTGCAGCATGCGCTTGACGTGCCAGTGAAACGCGTACAGGTCAAAGAAATCGGCGATGCGCTTGGAAATGCAGGTCGCGCCGCTGCTGTGCGCGAGGATCGGCGCGTCGGTCAACTGCGCTTCGATTTCGCTGACACGTGGTTCCGGATTGCGCACGGCGACACCAGTGAGGATCCGCTCCGGCAGGTGAATTGCCAGGATCATGCTCGATAACGTGTTGGGGACCGGTAACGCTGTGCACTTGGAGATTCTCATGATATGCGGCGTCTCGCGCGCAGTGGAGTAGTACCCAATCTGGCGAAACACGGTTTCCGCTACGTCGGCCAGGTCGACCGGCGTACGCACGAAATATCGCGCCGGCCGCGAGACCCCGTACTTTTCCTGCAATTGCGCGTTGCTGATTCTGTGCATGATCCCCGGTTCGCTCCATGGGCCCGGATCTTCGTTGGCTCGGCCGCCCTGCCCGACAGCAATTGCCGTTATTTCACTGGCAGTTATCGACCAATTAGCCGGGATTATTAGGGTGCTACCGGGCGCGCTTGCGGAAGCGCACCGCCGCCAGCGAGAGCACAGCGAATCCGAGCACGGCAAGGGGGATAATCTGATCCATTAGGATCTCGCGAGTTGCCCCCTTGAGGAAAATGGCCCGAATAATCACCACAAAATACCGCAGGGGATTCAAGTAGGTCAGGTATTGAATCGACTCAGGCATGTTTTCAATCGGAAACGCAAAGCCGGACAAGAGGATCGCCGGCATCATGAAGAAGAAGGCCGACATCATCGCCTGCTGTTGCGTACTGGAAACCGTCGAAATGAACAGCCCTACCGCCAGTGTAGAGGTCATAAACAACAGCGAAGTGCCGAACAACAGCAACAGACTACCGCGCAACGGAACTTCGAAATAGAAAACCGCCACTGCGCAGATCAGCGCAATATCAACCATCCCGATGAAGGCGTAGGGCAGCGCCTTACCGACGATCAATTCGCTCGGCTTGATCGGTGTAACGATCAGTTGCTCCATCGTCCCGAATTCCTTCTCGCGCACAATCGCCATCGAGGTGAGCATTAGCGTCACCAGCACCAGAATCTGCACCAGTATCGCGGGGACATTGAAGTTCCGGCTCTCTAAATCAGGGTTGTACCAGACGCGAATCTTGCTCTCGACTACCCCGGAGATTCTGATCGCTCCGACAGGCAGCGCGCCTAAACGTTCATTTCTGATTTCCTCGCCCAACCGGGCGACGATCCCCCCGAGGTAACTCCCGGTGATTGTGGCGCTGTTGGAGTTGGTAGCGTCGATCGCCGCTCCGACGGAGGCCGGCTGGCCGGCGGCGATCGTCTCTCCGAATCCGCGCGGAATGCGCACAACGCACCACACCGAGCCTTCCTGCATGACGGAATCGATGGCGGATTCCTGGTCGAGATACTCGTCGATCTCAAAATAGCCGGAGGCCTCAATCATCCTAATCAGGCGGCGGCTCGTCTGGGAGTTGTCGTAATCAACCACCGCCGTCGGGATGTTTTTGACGTCGTAGGTGGCGGCGTAGCCGAAAATGATCAACTGGATCACCGGCGACAGAAAGATGATCGCCAGCACCTTGCGGTCGCGGAACAGCTCCTGGAATTCCTTGATTAAGACGGTCGACATCCGGCGCAGGTTCATGCGATCCTCTTCTTAAACTTGCGGGTTGCCGCCACCGAGAACAGGACAGCAAAGAACAACAATGCCCCCAGTTGTGGATAGAGCACTTCCAGTCCCACGCCTTTGAGGAACAACCCGCGCAGAGCCTCGATCAGGTACCGGCCCGGAATCACGTAGCTGGCGAATTGAATCACTTTCGGCATGGATGTAATCGGAAAGAGCAATCCGGATAGTAGAAATCCCGGCAAGAAGGAACTCAACAGCGAAATCTGGTAAGCCAATTGTTGCGACTTGGCGACCACGCTGATGAGGTAGCCGTTGGCCAACACGGCCATGAGAAATACCGAACAAAACAGCGTGAGAAGCCAGAGGCTGCCGCGGAACGGCACCTCAAAAATGACGATCCCGACATAGGCCGCGAGGAATAAATCGACCATTCCAATCACGAAGTAGGGAAGCAGCTTGCCGATGGCCAGTTCGAGCGGATGGAACGGTGTCGAAATCAAGAGCTCCATCGTACCTCGTTCCCACTCCCGCGCTATCGTGAGCGAGGTCAGCAAAGAGCCAAGAATGGTCATGATCAACGCGATGAGACCCGGTATCAGGAAGTTCTGGGAATCGAGATCGGGATTGTACCAGTAGCGCGGACTGAAGCTGATCGGCGCCCCGACGACATCCCCGTAGCGTTCGCGGAGCCTGCTGAGATTGAACTCCGAGACAATCAGGTTCGTGTAACCGAGAATCGATTGGCTGGTATTCGCATCAGAGCCGTCCGCCAGAATCTGAATCTCAGCCGTGCCTTCCGTTAGCTGCTCGGCGAAGTCGACCGGAATGATCAAGCCGACTTTTGCGCGATTCCCGTCGAGTAGTTCCGTGACGCGTGCCTCGCCCTCGGCGCGATCAACTTCGACGAAGTAACCCGAGTTGGTGAACTTGCGAATCAGTTCGCGGCTCTGAGTTGAATTCGAATAATCAAGTACAACCGTCGGAATACTGCGAATATCCAAAGTGATCGCGTAGCCGAAGAGAAAGATCAATACGACGGGCAGGAGAAAGGCCAAGATCAGCGAGCGTTTGTCGCGCAGAATCTGCAGCGTCTCCTTGCGAGCGATCGCCCAGACCCGGATCGCCTTCATGTCTTCTCCTCGTTGATCAGGGCGATGAACAGGTCCTCAAGCGAGGCGTCGATGGCAGTCATGGTCGCTGCTGCCGAGTCGACCTTTCGGATACTTTCGGTCAACTGGTTTAGATCGCCGCTGGCATTCAGAGTAACATGTAACTCAGAGCCGAACAGCGCGACATCGCCGACGCCCGGCAGAGCCCGCAGTTTGTCGGCAGTCTCCCAGGGAGTGAGCGAGTCAAAGCGGAAAATTTTGCCCGAGAAGCGATTTCGCTTGAGATCGTCGGGCTTCCCGATTGCCGCCAGCGTGCCGTTAAAGATCATCGCGATGCGACTGCATTCCTCGGCTTCATCGAGATAGTGGGTGGTGACAAAGACCGTGACGCCTCGACTCGACAGCAGATCGATCTGCTCCCAGAAATAGCGGCGCGACAGCGGATCGACGCCGGCGGTCGGCTCGTCAAGAAAGATCATTTCCGGCTCATGCTGGATCGCCGAGAACAGCGCCAGGAGTTGACGTGTCCCGGCTGGAAGGTCGCGCACCAGTGTATTCCTGACCTCGCCCAGCGTCGTCTCGGAGAAGAAACGCTTCTTGACCTCCGCATGGTGAGCCCGGTCCATGAGGTAGACGCCGGCGTAGAAATCGAGATTCTCTTCCACCGTCAGCGTCTGGTACAGGGAGAACTTCTGCGACATATAGCCGATGCGCGTCTTGATCTTCTCGGACTCGCGCATAATGTCAAATCCGGCTACCGTGCCGCTGCCGCTGCTGGGTCTTAGTAGTCCACAGAGCATGCGAATCGTGGTTGACTTACCCGCGCCGTTAGGACCAAGGAAGCCGAAGATCTCGCCCCGGTTTACGGAGAAGCTGACATCGTTCACGGCGACGAACTTGCCAAACACGCGCCGCAGGTTTTGTACATCCACCGCGAGGTTATTCATGTTTCTCCTGCGACAAACCGATGTAAATGTCCTCGAAGGACGGAAGAATTCGGCGCAGCGAGTCGATGCCAAGCCCCGCCGCGGTGATTTGCCGGCGCACGTCCGCTTCGTCAACACCGCTGTTGACCGTGAGGTGGACGGTCTTGCCGAATAAAACGACCGAGGCAAACGCCGGCGAACCATTCAGCGATTCTTTGGCCGCCCGCAGGTCAGGTGCTTCCAGCTCGAAGACAATGCGGGAAAAGCCGCGCCGGGCTTCGGCGGGGATGCCTTCGCTGATGACTTTGCCGCTGTGAAGCAGCACAAACCGGCTGGCGCGCTCGGCTTCGTCCATGTACGAGGAGCTGATAACAACAGTGGTGCCGTCGCGATTGAGATCATAGAGTAGCCGCCAGAATTCACGGCGCGAGACGGGATCGACACCGTTGGTCGGTTCGTCGAGTAGCAGGATTTGCGGATTGTGGATCAGTGCGCAGGCGAGACCGAGCTTCTGCTTCATTCCGCCCGACAGGTTACCGGCAAGGCGCTCTGTGAATTTCTCCATGCGGGAGAACTCCAACAGCCTTCTCGTGCGCTCCGTTCGTTCGCGTCCGCGCACAGAAAAGAGATCGGCGAAGAACGCAATGTTCTCCGCAACGGTCAGGTCTTCGTAAAGGCCGAATCGTTGCGGCATATAGCCGATCGACACGGTAGTGAAAGCGCCATGGCGATCGCGGCCGTGACCAAACATCTTGATATCGCCGGAGTCAGCGTCGAGGATCCCCGCAAGTATGCGCAGGAGCGTGGTCTTGCCGGCGCCGTCGGGGCCGACGATCGCGATGATCTCGCCGGCGGGCAGGTCGAGATTGATGTCGTTAAGGGCGCGCTGTCCCGCGTAGGACTTGCGCAGGGATAGGACAGAGACTGCCGCCGCGGTCATGATTTTTTCAGGTAAACGTCGACTGGCAGTCCCGGCTTGAAGCGGCCGTCCGAATTATCGACCTTCACACGCACCGCAAAGACGAGTTTGATCCGCTCCTTCTTTGTCTGCACGTTCTTCGGGGTAAACTCGGCCTTCTGTGAGATAAAGGAAACCGTGCCGGAGACGGCCGTATGGGGATCGGAGTCAAGAAACACCTGTGCGGTGTCGGCGAGATGCACAGCGGGGATTTCGGTTTCCTTGACGTAAATCTCAACCCAGGTGTCGCTCAGATCGACGAGTTCAAAAAGAGCCACTCCGGCAGCCGCCAACTCGCCGGCCTCAATAGTTGCGGCCTGGATGTAACCGGAGATCGGCGAAAGCACCACGGTGTATCCCATTTGGACTGCGAGCGATTGCTGCTGGGCGGTAATCGATTGAAGTTTGGCTTCCAGTCCTTCGATGCGGCGCGCCCCGGACGAGACGGCAGCCCGCAGGTCATCGAGGTTCTTCTGTGGTATCGATCCGGCGGCAAAGGCTGCCTCCATGCGCTGTAAGTTGGCCCGGGCATTGGCGTGGTCGATGCGGGCGGCAGCCAATTCTTCCGTTGTCGCGGCGTAGGCCGCCGTCAGTTCTTGTTGCTTGGCGTCCAGCAGATCGCGCTCGATGATGATCAGCGTATCTCCGGCATTGACTTCATCCCCCTTGCGGAAGCGCTTTTCCAGTACTTTGCCGCTGATCTGTGCGGCGACTGTAACGGCATTTGCTTCGACCGTTCCGGAGGAGTAGATTACATCGGGGGGAAGTTGACTCGTCTTTTGACTGCGATAAATCAGAAAGACGAGTACAATCGAGATCACGATGAGAATCGGAATGATGGCTAAACGCCGCATCTGTTCGCCTCCGGGAATCAAGAACTTCGATCGATAATATGATACCCTTTATGCAGTTTCAAGACACAAAATCGAGGGGCGTGAGAATCAGTCCCCTCTAGAAAATCTTCCCGGGATTCAGCTTGCCGTCAGGATCGAAGGCTGCCTTGACGCGCCGAAGGAGATCAAGGGTTGGCGCTTCAACTTCGAGAGGAAGGTAATCCTTCTTGGTAGTGCCGATTCCGTGCTCGCCGGAGATAGTGCCGTCAAGCGCGAGCGTCAATTGGAACAGCTCTGTCACCGAGCGATGAATTTGCTCGCGAGTTTCTGCGGAGTCATCGGCGGCCATGAAGTTCACGTGCAGGTTGCCGTCTCCGGCATGGCCGAAGGAGTTGACTCGCAATCCGCTGCGACGCGAGAGTTCGGGAAGGGCAGCAACCAACTCGGGCAGCCGGGAGGGCGGAACCACGACGTCCTCAGACACCCGCAGTTTCGCGGCAGCAGTGATCGCGCGCGAGATTGACCGGCGCAGCGTCCACAGGTAATCGCGACGGCCGGCATCTGTGGTCTCTTCAAATTGTAGTGGTTGGTGCGACCTGATAATTTTCTCCACCGCCGGCCCGTCGGTAGCAACCTCGCTTGCACCGCCGTCGACTTCGATCAAGAGCGCGGCGGCTGCCGGAATCGCGGCATCCCAGTTGAGGTAGGCAAACGTGCAGGCGATGGCATCGCCATCCATGAACTCGAGTACGGCCGGCACAACGCCGAAGGCCATTATATCAGCGACGACTTTGGCGGCCGCTTCCTGGGTTGCGAAGGCTGCAAAAAAGGTCTTTCGTTGCTCAGGCGGCTCGATTAGCTGCAAGGCAATCTTCGTCACTACGGCAAGTGTGCCCTCAGAACCGACTAGCAGAGAGCCCAGGCCGTAGGTCTCCGTCTCGGCAAAGCAGCCGGTCTGGATCAATTCGCCGCTGGCCATGTATCCTTCTAATCCGAGAACATAGTCTTTGGTCAGCCCGTATTTCTTGCAGCGAAGTCCTCCGGCGCATTCGGCAATATTCCCGCCGATACTGCATTCTTTGACACTGGCCGGATCGGGAGGGTAGAAGAGCCCCGCCGCCTCAGCGGCGTCAGCCAGAACCTGTGTAATCACGCCCGGCTCGACGATTGCCCGCTTGCCCTCTGAGTCCAATTCGAGAATCCGATTTAGTCGCAGAAGCGAGAGAATCAGTCCGCCATGTTCAGCCAGCGCGCCGCCGGTGTAGCCCGTACCCGCGCCGCGCGGGACAATCGGGACGGCGTATTCCGTCGCCAGACGCAGTACTTGCGGCACGTGCTCGGCATGCTCGATATCGACTGCCGCCAGCGGCAAGCGGACGATCTCCGTCGCATCGTGGGAGCAGTCATCGAAGAATTTGCCGTCAGTGTGAACGTTTTCAACCCCGACAACCTGTCTCAGCTCTTCGAGGAGCCGGTCATTTGTCGTCGGTTGAGATGCGAAAGTCATTCAGACTTGCCCTTGGGCTTGGTGTCGCTCGCAGAACTCGAGCTGGAAGTGGAACCGGTAGCCGAATCTGAACTGGCTGCCTTCTTGTATGAATCGCTGCGATAGTCGGTGATATAGAAGCCGCTCCCCTTGAACAACAAACCAGCACCGCCGGTGATCACGCGCATCACCACGCCGCCGCATTTCGGGCATTCGCGCAAAGGCGGATCAGACATTTTCTGGAATTCTTCGAACTCGTGATTGCAGGTTTGGCACCGGTACCAGTAAGTCGGCATTAGGTCTCCTTCAATCGTATTCTACGTTGATCCAAAATCAGCGTTTGCGCCCCGGGGTCGCATATGACCCCGGGCGCAAAATCGTTGGATTAGATGCCTGTCATGGTCATCGCGATCGCCGTGACGTTCACGATGTCGTCGGCGGAACAACCGCGTGAAAGGTCGTTAACCGGCTTGGCCATTCCCTGGACGATCGGGCCGATGGCGTCGGCCTTGGCCATTCGCTGCACCAGTTTGTACGCGATGTTGCCCGCATCCAGGTCAGGGAAGATCAAGACATTGGCCTTGCCTTCAAGCGGTGACTGCGGCGCCTTGGACTGCTGAACCTTGGGGATAATCGCCGCATCAACCTGCAACTCGCCGTCGACGATAAGCTTGGGATCGATCTGCTTCACCATCTCAAGGGCCTTGAGCACTTTCTCGCAATCCGGATGTTTTGCCGAGCCCTTGGTTGAGAACGAGAGCATGGCCACGCGCGGCTCTTCGCCCATCAAGGCCCGGTACGAGCGGGACGTCGCTACGGCGATCGCTGCCAATTGCTCGACATTGGGATTCGGGATGACGGCGCTGTCAGCAAAGAAAAACACTTTTTCCTTCTCGCCCATGAACTCCGGCAACACCATCATGAAGAAGCTCGAAACGGCGGTGATCCCCGGCGCCAGCCCAACGACCTGGATTCCGGCGCGCAGCACGTCACCGGTGGTATTGAGCGCGCCGGCTACCGATCCGTGCGCCATGCCTTTGCGAACCATCATCGCTCCCCAGTAGAGCGGCTGGCGGATCGTTGCGGCGGCCTCTTGTTCGGTCATCTTCTTGGCCTTGCGCAACTCGAAAAGTTCATGCGCAAAGTCCTTGTGCCAATCGGACGTCGCTGGATCGGTGACGGTGCATTTGCCAAGATCAAGGCCATGCTCTTTGGCCAGGGCTGCAATTCTGTCCTTCCCGCCGACGAGCGCGACCTGCGCAATCCCCTCGGCAAGCACAGATTTCGCGGCCAGGATCGACCGCGGCTCCTCGCCCTCGGGGTAGACCACCGTGCGCTTAAGAGCCTTCGCTTTATCTCGGAATTGTTGTAACACAGACATGGAAACCTCCCGACTACCTATCCTTCCAGTTCAGATAGGCAGTGATAAAACCATCAATATCGCCATCCATCACCCGGCTGGTGTCGGAGGTTTCATGCGAAGTGCGATGATCCTTCACCAGGTTGTAGGGATGGAACACGTAGGAGCGAATTTGGGAGCCCCACTCGATCTTCTTCTTGGTCTTGGCGTATTCCGCAATCTTCTTGTCTTCTTCCTCTTTGGCTTTTTGATAAAGACGAGCCTTGAGGACTTTCAGCGCGGACTCGCGGTTCTTGATCTGTGACCGCTCGGTCTGGCATTGCACGACGATTCCGGTGGGAATATGCGTGATGCGCACCGCCGATGAGGTCTTGTTTACATGCTGTCCGCCCGCGCCTGAGGCTCTAAAAGTATCGATGCGTATATCGTCCGGCTTGATTTCAATCTCGATGTCCTCGCCGACTTCGGGAAAGACAAAAACGGAGGCGAACGACGTGTGTCGGCGCTGGTTGGCATCAAATGGCGAGATTCTAACCAACCGATGGACTCCCGATTCTGCCTTTAAGTAGCCGTAGGCATAGTCGCCCTTGATCTCGAGCGTCGCGGCCTTGATTCCGGCTTCTTCGCCATCCTGGTAATCTATCAAGTCGGCAGTCAAACCGTGGCGTTCACACCAGCGCGTATAGAGCCGCAGCAGCATCTGCGCCCAATCCTGCGACTCGGTGCCGCCGGCGCCGGGATGAATCGAGAGGATTGCGTCATTAGGGTCATCCGGTTCTGAAAGGAGAGTCTTGAGTTCGAACTCATCGAGACGTTGTTGGATAGTCTGATGGTGTTCCTCAAACTCATTTCGCAAATCGGGCTCTTCGGCAGCCATTTCTTCGAGCGTGCCGAGTTCGCTGAGATCCTTTTCCAGGCTGAATGTCTCCTCCAGCCACTTCTTCTCAAGAGCGATTTCCTTCAAGACCCCTTGGGCTCTGGCCTGGTTCGACCAGAAATTCTCGGCAACCGTTAGTTGCTCGAGCTCCTTGACACGAGCGGACTTCTTTTCGAGGTCAAAGAAACTCCTTTAGCCGCCCGAACCGCGCCATCATCTCAGCTATTGCCGTTATTTCTGCCAAATCTCCTCCAAAAACCTCTTGGTCAAGTCGCGTAAGTATAGTTGTTTATGCAGCTATGTCAACCTTAAGAAAGATCAACATTTTCGGGCTGTCGCTTCAAGGAATGGAAGAACTGATGGCGCGCCACGGCGAGAAACCGTACCGCGGCCGTCAGCTATTCCAGTGGGTCTACCAGAAGGGTGCCATCGACTTTGAAGTCATGTCGACGTTCAATCGCCAGCTGCGTGAACAATTCGCCGCTCACTACAAGATTGAATTACCCGAGATTGTCCGCGAACAAAAAGACCCATACGACGGCACGCGCAAGTTCCTGGTGAAAATGCGCGACGGCGCCAGCGTTGAGATGGTCCTGATCCCGATTAGAGGGCGGTTGACCTTGTGTATATCTAGCCAGGTGGGTTGCACCATCGGCTGCAAGTTCTGCGCAACGGGACTGCTGGGATTCAAGCGTAACCTGACTCCTGCAGAAATCATCGGGCAGTTCGTACTCGCCAAAAGCCTGACCGGCGAGCTCGAATTGCAGAATGTCGTAATGATGGGGATGGGTGAGCCGCTGCTAAACCTCGATAATGTGATTGATTCGATAGAGACGATCAGCTCGGAGTGCGGGCTGGGCTTCTCGGCGCGCCGTTTCACGATTTCGACGGTCGGATTGATCCGAGAGATCCGCCAGTTGACTGAGTACAAACTCAAATCCGGCCTGGCTCTATCCCTGCATGCGCCCAACCAAGCCCTGCGCGAGCGGCTGATCCCTTCCGCTAAGGACAACCCGCTTGATGAACTTATCGATGCCTGCCGTGCCTACGTTACCCAAGCGGGAGACCGCGTCACGCTCGAGTACATCCTGATCGACGGCATTACCGACACCATGGCCTGTGCGCAGCAACTCGCGCGCCTCGCCAACAAGCTCCCCTGTAAGATCAACCTGATTCCATACAATCCGATCGTCAGCACCGAGGGTGTACCGCTCGCGCCGATCAAGGAAGTGAAAAAGGGTAGGGTTGCCGCCCTGCGTGGAACCACTGCGCGCGATCCGAAGAAACCGGCGCCGTTCACCCCATTTGATTTCCGAACTCCGAGTCAGGAAGCAATCGACCGTTTTCGCGAGTATCTCTACCCGCGCTGTCCAGCTGTTACTCTGCGCACGCCCAAGGGAAGAAGTATTGCTGCCGCCTGCGGACAGTTGGCGGGGCAGGCGAAGATCGAAGAGATGTCGGTTTAGAAGCCCCAGACTGCCGTCGGATTACCAGTTAACGCGGACTTGCCACGAAGCTGCGCAGCCACTCAAACCAGTTGTCCAACCCCCGCCCGTCGCGGCAGGAAGTCTCGAAGATTCTCAGATCGCCGTTGATCTTGAGCGCATTTTCGCGGGCACGCTGCATATCGAAATCTGATGTTCCCAGCAAGTCAATCTTGTTGATGACAACAACCGACGAGCGCCGGTACATCGCCGGATACTTGAGCGGCTTGTCATCCCCCTCGGTAGTGCTCATAATGACGACCTTCAGATCCTCACCCAGATCGTACGACGCCGGACAGACGAGATTACCGACGTTTTCGATAATCAGCAGTCGAACACCCGACAAATCGAGCGACGATAGCGACTGACCGACCATGCGGGCATCAAGATGGCAGGTGCCGCCGGTAATGATCGGCCGCACCAGCTTGCCGCCGGCTTTGGCAATACGATTAGCGTCGTTTTCAGTCTGCACGTCGCCGGCAACCACCGCGATGCTCATTTCATTGCCCAGCGCTTGAATCGTCTTCTCTACCAGGCTGGTCTTGCCGGAACCGGGCGAGGAGACGAGGTTGATGGCGGCGATTTGACGGCGCTTCAAGTTGGCCCGGATTTCTGAGGCCAGCTTGTCATTCTCAGAGAGGACTTTCTTTTCCAGCACGATCTTTTCAGTCATAGTTTGATCCTCAATCTCCTTCGAAATACGCGATTTCCAGTTCCTGGCCACTAATGAGATCACTTTGCGACGACTCGCAGCGCGGACAGATGAACACGAAATCATCAACGCCAAACTCATGCCCGCACTTTCGACAGACGGCGCGGGTTGGCACGGTCTCTATGCGCAGTTCGCTTTCAGCCAATGGTGTATCCTTCGTAAGTGCCTCGTATCCAAATCTCAACGCTTCGGCGTCCACGCTCGACAAAGTGCCAAGCCGGATGCCGACCGCAGACACGCGCCTAAGTGCGTGCTCCGGCATAGCCGCGATCACAGCTTCGATGATATTCTGGGCGATCGAGAGTTCGTGCATGGGTGTCCTCGCTGCGAAGATAGACAAAATCCTCGAAAGAAGTTGCTAAAAGTCGCTTCTGGGGAGTACCTTGAATTAGAATTCAATCGAAAGGGTACGATATGCTAGGTACTCGTGGTCTTTGTATCAGCGCTTGGCGTCTCTGGCCGGCGCTGTCTCTCGTCCTCTCAGCGATCTTCCTGACCATTTCTGCGGCGACGGCACAGGATCTGGGCGTCCGCGATTCCGTGTATTGCCGATCATTTCCAATCCCGATTGACCCATCAGAAAGCCTGGAGGTTCGAATCATTCTATGGAGCGACGACACCTTGTCTGTTGTCAGCTTGGCCTTCTGCTACATTGGTGAAGACGTTGCGCTTTCATCGATCAGTCCCGGCCCCCTGATCACAGGATTGGAAGGCTCGATCTTCACTACCTCCGTGAGGACTGCGGAACGCGGATTCACGATCGATTGGGTCGGCCTGGCGGATCGCCTCATTCCGAACTCTGAGAGAGTCATCGCGGTAGTCTATTTCAAAGCGACCGGCGAATTGTTCTGCAAGTCGCCAATCGTGCTGGATACCTGCACTTTGTTTCCGGTGTCGACATGCCTGCTCACACCGCTGAATCAGGCGCCATTTGTTCCTGAGTGCGATGTCCCGGAGTACATCATGTGCATGGACGCCGAGGAATCCGAGGTATATCCCTTGACTCCCGGTGATTTCAAGGTGACTCAGGCTTTTCCCAATCCGTTCAATTTGGGCGTGGTAGTGGAGATCAGCGTCGCAAGGAACTGCCATCTGAGAATTGCAGTCGTCGACATCCTCGGTAGGATAGTGCGAGAATTGACGGTGGGAGAAGTCGAAACGGGAAATCACGTCTTTAGCTGGGATGGCCGAAACAGCGTGGGTAGCGAAGCAGCCTCGGGCGTCTATTTCCTCAGAGTCGCAGGTCCGGGACAAACGGTTGTGAGAAAGCTTGTCTTGCTGAGATAAGGCTGACGAATACTTTATGCCGAAGGGGGGACTCGAACCCCCACGGGCTTGCACCCACTGCGCCCTGAACGCAGCGCGTCTACCAATTCCACCACTTCGGCATGAAATGGGATTCCCAATATATCGGCGCTCCCAGTGAGCGCAAGCGAAAATTCGGACAGGAGAACAAGGCGCCGGGAGCGTTATTGGCGTATCTCAGTGGCCAATTGGTAGCGAACTACGCGATTGTTGCCGGTGTCGGCGATGTAGACGAATCCGTCAAACACCGAGATGCCGTTCGGGATGTTGAATTGTCGGTCGCCGCTTCCGTTGGTCCCGAATGACTGCAGTAGCTCACCCCGCCGGTTGAACTTGTAGAAATGATGGTTGGAGCCGAGCAGCGGATCGAGATCGCGCAACAGCAGGTAGAAATTCGAAAGCTCGTCCACCGCCAGGTCCTTGAACGAACGCGCCGTAAAGCGAATCAACGGCGGCAGGGTGTCGTTGTCAGAATAGAGCGGAATGAAATTCGGCAGGCTGAACAGCTGTACGGCGAGATTGCCTACGCCCTGGGCAAGCGAGATATACGTCTGTCCCGCAACTTGATAGGCCGTCAGGTCGGTGGGGAAATTCGTGAAGCCCAGACCAATTCCCTCCGACAGGTACGTGTCTTTGGGAAGATCGTCGGCGCCGAACAAGATGATGCGTCCCTTGTAGCGGTCGGCGACGTAGTACGATTTGGACTCAAGCAGTGTGGCGCTGATGCCATAGAACTCGGCGTCAACCCACAGCACGGTGTCGCGAAATTCAATCGCATGATAGGGCGAGTCTGCTTGCCACGCCTTGACAAAACCGCCGCCGTGCCGGAACGAGCGGCGGAAGATCGCGTTGCCATACGGTACAACGTTTGTGTCACCATCCGCGATCTCGACGCGTGCATAATCGCCGCAGACGACAAGCAGGTCGAGTCCTCGATCCTGCGTAATCGCTACCGGGTGCACGACTGGGTAGATGGCAATCACAGTTCCGTCAGTTTCGAGATTCACAACGCGATCGTTTCCAGTATCGCAGATATAAATCGTCTGGTCGTAGCCCACGTATACATCTTCCGGCCGATTGAAGGCCACGCCATCGGCAGCGCTCCAAATGGGCGTGATCTGAACGTAGTTGGTATCGATGCCGCCGTAGACCGGATCAGGCAAGTCCGACGGCAGAGGTGTCTTCTCGCCGCAGCCGACAGCCAAGGCGATCATCGCTGTCACTGCAGAGAGCAGTAGTATTCCAAGCTTCCAGAATCTCGAATAGTTCGCGACCATCAGAAACTCACTCCCAGCCCAAGCTTGAGTTGGCGCGGCGCCAGGTACTTTGTCGGATTGTTCCAGAGCGGCAATTCATAGGCGAGCGGCGGGAGTTCAAACAGGTTGCCGCCTTTCGGAATTGTGTCGTCTTCGAGATATTCTTTGCCGGTGAGCGGATTGATGAGGGTCACGTTCTTATGGTCGAGAATGTTCGTGCCTTCGAAAAACAGCGTCAACGTGTACCGCTTCATCCGGAAGTACTTCTGAAACGAGAAATCGAGCGAGTTCCACCAGGGGCCGATCTTGGAGTTGCTCTCGCCGTCCGGAACGAAGATCGTGAATCCCAAATCGTCGGTTGTCGCACGGTAGGGCGTATAGCGTTTTCCCGCTTGTCCCCAGAACTTGACATTCAGATTCCAGTCGCGCGGCAGCGTCAAACCAAGAAATCGCGGATTTTTGTCCCGTGGTCCGGCAAAATTGGTCTTGAGCACGAACTGCCAGGGTTTATCCCAGTCGAAGGCGACGTCATTGTAGATCTGACCTTCCGATCGCGCTTGCAGGCCGCGCAGGATGTCGGCCGGAAGCGACCGCTCACCGCGCGCCTTGCTGAACGCGGCGCTGGCGGAGACGTCAAAGAAATCTGAATACTCGTGGATATATTCCACCTCGACTCCCTGGCTCGTCGCGTAATCGAGATTGAAGTAAAGAAAATAAGTTTCATCCGGGAAGCGCGGATCGGGCGCCACCGCTGTGGCGGCGATGTAGTCGCCGATGTACTTGATGTATCCGGAAATGCCGATAGCGGCGCGTTCAGCGGGAAGATACTTGACGCCGACTTCGATGTTGGTGACCTTCTCATAATCCAGCGCCGGGTTGCCATAGAGCTGATAAGCGGCCTGCGATGGCGTATAGAGCTTGGCATACAGATACTGTGGTGCAGGCTTGCGTGCAAAGCGCGAATAAGAGCCGTAGAGCGTGAAATTCCGGCTCAACATGTTGGCGATGCCGAAACGCGGCGAGATCGATCCCCGGGCGCGCCGCCCCAGGACTTCCTGCGTTTCATCTTCGAATTTCTGGCGCAAGACGTCACTCAGCACAGACAGGCTCTCGTCTGCAAGCGCGTCTTCGGCGTACTTTCCAACAAACCAAAGATCGTAGCGTACGCCGAAATCAAAGACCATTCCTTGAAGATTTATGCTGTTCTGGATGAACCCGCCGTAGGTCGAAGGCCTGGCACGATAGGCATCGTAGTTCAGGCCGAAACCCGACTCACCCAGCCACGGCTTGTAGATGTCGAGAACCTGAACGGTCTGATACTCGCTTTCTACACCCAACTTGAGTTTGTAGTTGTCCTCGACGGCGGTTTCGTAGGTCGCTTTGAAGCCGTAATTCTCGATATAATGATCGTACCAGCTGTCGCCGTCACCACCGTCCCAGAATCCGTCACCCTTGATTACGGTATAGGTCGAGCTGTCAGGCGAAGCGATGACTGTATCAGGCCGGTTGTCCACAGGCTGAACGTATTCAGTCCAGTGCTTGCCGTTGACATCTGACCTTAGTGTCGTAAAGAACCGCGAAGCCGTCAGTCGCAATTGCCGGTCGAGGGAAAATCGATAGTCAAGACTCAGGACCTGCTGATTCGATTTTTGCGTAAACGTATTGTAGTTGTCGAGAATCTTCT
Organism: uncultured Ignavibacteria bacterium; assembly: GCA_964576925.1. Classification (GTDB taxonomy): domain Bacteria; phylum Zixibacteria; class MSB-5A5; order CAIYYT01; family CAIYYT01; genus JADJGC01. The sequence continues at coordinate 257,665 of CAZNWJ010000003.1, forward strand.
CATACTCAAACGGATATCCGTAGGAGTAGTCAATCGTCCGAATGCGGGTTTCAAGTATGCTGCGATCCTGGTTGACATTGGCCGCTCCGGAATGTGACAGCGACAACTTGACCAGCGGTGAGAGCTTCCAGGTCAACTTCAGCAATGTCGAATATTGGTTGTCTGAGCGCGCCGCCCACGAATCGCCGCCGAAGGTTGTCGAGTACAGATTGCGCGAATAGGGAAGATAGGTGTCGGTCAACAGGAAGTTGCCTGACCAGAAGAAGTAGGTTTCGCCGGGAAGATTCAGCTTACGAATCAGCGCACTCGTGATTGGCTCGGGGCCGGAGAGGCTCGCCTCGGCGATATCAGAATTGAATCCGGAAGCCCCGAACAGGTGGTCGTTATGGTAGTTCAGGCTCCCCGACAGCTTCTCCTGACCCTCCCGCGTGATCACTTCAACTACGCCGGAGGTCGCCTGCGAAAATTCGGCATTGGCGCCGCCCGAATAGAGATTAAGTTCGCGCACCGAGTTGGCGTTTAATGCCAGTCCGTACCCGCGGCGAATCAGCGGATCCGTGACCGAAACGCCGTCGATCATGTATTGCGTTTCGTAGGTGCGCCCACCCCGAATGTGAAGTTCCTTGTCGATCTCGACTACGCCCGGCAATTCTTTGAGAATCTCGCCCAGATCGCGCACTGTACCGCGGGAAATCTCCTTGGGCTGAATCGTGCGGATTGCGGCCGGCACCGTCGGGTCGAGCAGCGGGCGTTCCCCGTAGACGACCACCTCGCTGCCGAGCGGCAGGACGGTTTCGTCGAGAGCAAAATCAAGTTCGGTCGTTTCGCCGGCGTAGACTTCGACGGCGTAGTGGCGGACCTGCTTGTAGCCGATCAACGTCGCTTCAACCGTGTAGCGCCCGGGCTTGACCTTGCCGATCGCATACTCACCATTGACGCCCGATTGCGCGCCCATCGCGATCTCGCTGATTCTAATCACAGCGCCCGGAAGTACATCGCTTGAGTTGGCTCGCAAGACCTTTCCTTGCAGAGTCCCGGTACGAAACTCCGGATTCGGGTTCTTGGCGCGCTCTTCTGCCGTGATCGGCTTCACCCGGATTTCAACATTCAGGTCCTGTCGGGTGCCGACGCGCAGGCGGCGGAGGTAACTGGCATGGTAATCCGGCAAGGTCGCCTCGAGATCGTAGATGCCTCCCGCCACCTCCGTCAGTCTGAAGACGCCGGAAGAATCGGAAACGGCCGCCAGATTGGTCCCGAGAATCTTGATCCTGACCCCGGCAAGCGAGCGGTCGGTAATACGATCGTAGACGATGCCGGTGATGGTCCCGCTGAAAGCGGTCGGGGCGCACAGCAAGTGAGTGGCAATCAAGAAAGTAAGTAGTCGTTTCATTTCACCGATTAAGACGCGACGAGCGGTCTCCTGTCAAATCGGGAAACAATAACGCTGTTCAAGTTTCTGGTCAAGACAAACCGGGAATTTCAAAGACCGCACCAGTTAAGAACGGCGCTTGCAGTTCAACGCCCGGCAGCGTATCATCAGCGCTGTGGGTGAAGTGTCAATCAAGAATATCGCGCAGAATCGCAAAGCTCGCCATGAGTATGAGATTCTCGATACATATGAGACGGGAATCGTCTTGGTCGGTACCGAGGTCAAGTCCCTGCGGCTTGCCAAGGTTCAGTTGGCGGACAGCTATGCGTTGATCGAAGGCGATGAGCTCTGGCTGCACCACATGCACATTACTCCCTACACCCATGGCAACATCCACAACCACGAGCCGGCGCGCAAACGCAAACTCTTGATGCACCGTCAGGAGTTGCGCAAGCTCTATGCCAAGGCAGTTGAGCGCGGCTTGACCCTGGTGCCGCTGAGGATCTATTTCAAGGGTAAGGTCGCCAAGGTGGAACTGGCGCTGGTGCGCGGCAAGAAGTTACACGACAAACGGGATTCGATCGCCGATCGTGACGCACGCCGCGAAATCGATCGGAATCTTAAGGAACGACGGCATTGAGTTTCAGTATAATCTCGCGAATGCGTCTGGCTTTGTTGGTATGGCTTGCGACAGGGGTGCTCGCCGTTACGGCTGTTGCCGATACGATTGCCTTGAAAGGCGTCGGTAAAGGTGGTCGGATTAAGCGAATTACCGTCGGCCAGGTGGACTATATGTCTGCTGCCGACTTGTTCTCGGCGATGCAGAGCCGGGCGCGCTGGAACGGGCAAGACCGCAAGCTCGAAGCGACGCTTTTTGCTCACCACCTGGTCTTCCAACCCGACAACATCTTCTGCGCCGTAGACGGCCAGCTTTACAACCTGGTCCACGAACCGGTATTCCGCACCGATGACCTCTATCTTCCGATCAATCAGACAGTGTATCTCTTGTCCGACGTGTTGGAGCAGGTTCTGATCTATGACGCCAAGCGGGGGACGATCGCAGCTATCGGCAAAGAATTTAACGTCGTCGGCGCTTCGCTGCAGGAGAAAGTCAACGGCGATCTCCTCGAGGTCATGCTGACGCGAAAGCTCGATTACGAGGTCTTCGTCAGCGAAGGCAACTGGATCAACGTCACCATTCCCAACGGATTGGTCGACACGCTCAATTTCACTCTCGATCGCCAATCAGAGAAAGTAATCGCCATTCGGGCTTTCCAGTTTCCCGGCTCTGCGCAGGTGTCGGTCCAGATGCGCCGTAATGTCGGCAATTTCCATACCAACTACGCTCCCGACCCCCACCGGATACAGATTTCCCTCGAAAGCGGCGATTTCATCGCCCCGTCATCCGATACGGTCTCACAGGTACGACACGATGAATTCGATCCGATCGATGTCATTGTCATTGACCCGGGACATGGCGGCGAACACGACGGCGCTATTGGCCGGAACGGCCTGCGCGAGAAAGAAGTCACCCTCGACATCGCGCTTCGGCTCGAAAAACTCCTGGCAACCGACAAGCGCTTCCGCGTGATCATGACGCGCACCGAGGATGTGACGGTCGGTCTGGAAGAGCGCGCCAGGAAGGCCAACGAGGCCAACGGCGACCTGTTCGTGTCGATCCATGCAAACTCCTCCGAAGAAAGAGGCGCCTCCGGCTCAGAGACGTATTTCCTCGCCGCCGCCAAGAGCGATGCCGCCCGTATCACGGAACTGCTGGAAAACTCCGATTTTGAGGTTGATATTCCTGTCGCTCCAAAGAAGGGCAAGGAAGAACTCGACTTCATTGTGATGGACATGCTGCAAACCGAATACCTGGCACAATCGCAGATGCTGGCCGAAGCGGTGCAGGAGGAACTGAAAATGAATCTGAGTATTCGCTCGCGGGGCATCAACCAGGCAGGGTTTCGCGTCTTAAACCAGGTCAGGATGCCCTCGGTGCTCGTCGAAGTGGCCTTTATTTCGAACAAGATTGAAGAGCGGCTTCTGGCGCAGGAGGCATTCCGTCAATCAGCCGCTGAGAGCATCTTCACCGGTCTGCTGCGATTTGTTGAGCGCTTCGAAAAGGATGTCAAGGTCGATGCCGGGTCCCAATAGTCCCATCGGAATCTTCGACTCCGGGCTGGGCGGATTGACCGTTGCCCGCGAGATTTTTCAACTCTTGCCCTCGGAAGATGTTGTCTATTTCGGCGATGTCGGGCGCTACCCTTATGGCGGCCGTTCGAAGGAGATTATCGTCGAATTCTCGCGGCAGGATGTCAATTTCTTGCTTGAGCAAGGCGTTAAGATGGTCGTGGCTGCCTGCAATACGGCTTCAGCTATCGCGCTGCAGACGATTAAAGGCGAATTTGCCACGGAAATGGTGGGTGTGATTGATCCTGGCGCGGTCAGCGCCGTCGCTTCTACCAAGAATGGCATCGTCGGCGTAATCGGCACCACCGGCACGATCCACTCGAATGCCTATGCCCGCGCCATCGAAGCGCTCGATCCCAAGATTCGCGTTTTCAGTATGGCTTGCCCGCTATTCGTTCCGCTCGTGGAAGAGGGTTACACGGATAAGCGCGCGACGTTTCTCATCGCGGAAGAGTACCTGTCGCCTTTCAAAAACAACGGGATCGATACGCTGATTCTCGGTTGCACGCACTATCCTCTGCTCAAATCGGTAATCAGGCAAGTTCTCGGGGAGACAGTCCAACTGATCGACTCGGCGCGCGAGACGGCGAAAGTGGTAGCACGGCAGTTGGCCGCCGGCAGCGCGCTGAACACAAAAAGCACCGATGGGGCGCACAAGTTCTACGTCTCAGACGTTCCCGACCAGTTTGCGCAGCAGGCACGGCACTTTCTCGGTGACGCCGTCCGCAATGCCATGCGAGTCGATATCACCAAATACTGAGTCCCGGCTCTTCAGATCAATCAACAATGAAGTTCTCCCGACTAATTCTCGCGACGAATAATCAGCACAAGGTACAAGAGATCTCTGCGATTCTGGAAGGGACAGGAATCGCGGTGTTGAAAAAGAGCGACTTCGACGATTTTCCGGACATCGAAGAAACCGGCACGACTTTGGAGGAGAATGCGCTTCTCAAAGCGCGCGCGATCTTCGAGCGTTACGGTATACCGGCCCTTGCAGATGACACCGGTCTGGAAGTCGAGTATCTCCAGGGCGCACCCGGGGTCTATTCCGCGCGCTATGCCGGCGAACAATGCTCATTCGAAGACAACAACCGCAAGCTGCTCGCTGAATTGCATGGCGTTTCCGGCGCACAGCGGCGAGCGAAGTTTGTCAGCGTCATTGGCGTTGTCTTTGAAGGAGGTGCAATCTGCCATCGCGGCGAAGTTGAAGGTTTGATTTCCGAATCGATGCAGGGAAACAACGGCTTCGGTTACGACCCGGTATTCTTCTACCCGCCGCTGGGCAAAACCTACGCGCAGATGACGGCTGACGAAAAGAACCGGATTTCGCATCGAGCGCTTGCACTCAAGAAATTCCGCGCCTGGCTGGACAGCCAGGGGACCTAAGGCGCGAACAGCGATGGCCGGCGCGGTAACCGTTCTGCGCTTCAACATCTTGTTGCCGATTCCTACTCGGTACGATTAATTCATCTCGCATGCCGAATGAGTCAAACCAGCCTTCGACGTACGTCGCCACCGAGAGCTCGCCACGCCTGGTCACTGCGCGCGGCGTTTCGATCGCTCTTTATTTACTCATAGCCATCGCGCTCGGCGTCATCGCGCTTTTCGCCAAACCACTGATCGTTGCGGGTACCATCGTCGCGATCTTCGTCGGACTGATGATTGCGCTTTATCCCTACTTCGGCCTGATTAGCTACTACGTCGTTATTGTCGTGCGGCCGGAAGTGCTCTTTCCCGCTCTGGCAACGCTGCGCCCCGCGCGCCTGATCGCCGCCTCGCTGTTGGTCTCGACGATTATTCACAAAAAATACCGCGGTGAAGCCTTCGTCTTTCTTAAGGACCGGATGACGCGGCATTTCATGTTTTTTCTCGGTGCTCTGCTGGCCTCGATACCCCTGTCTTTCTGGATCAGCAACTCGTTCTGGTTTGTCATGAACTTCGCCTGGGTGTTTGTCTACTATCTCCTGATCATCAACACCATCACCACCGAGATGCGCCTGAAGGGCTTCATCTGGTTGACAATGGTGTCCACGGGGTACACGGCGATCAGTTCGGCGATCGCCTACTTTTCCGGCACCCTGGTCGTGGCGCAGGGAATCGAGCGCGCCGAAGGGCTCTCCGGTACTGACCCGAATACGCTTGCGGTGTCGCTCATGCTCGGCATTCCATTCTTGTATTTTTCGTTGTACTGGATTCGCCTGAAGATTGTGCGCGTCGTTCCCCTGGTCTGCTTGTGTGCTTGCGTGTTCACGATCGCGATCACGGGCTCGCGTTCTGGCGTGATTGGCCTGGTGGCAACGGCGTTCTTTATCTGGTTGGTGTCAAAAAACAAGATGATCATCGGCGTTGCGGCAGTGTTGCTGATGATTGCCGGGTGGTTCGCCCTGCCTCCGCAATACAAGGAACGTTACGCGACGATTTTCGCCGAAGAGCGCGACGCCTCGACCGAAGGGCGTTTCGATGCCTGGAAGGCGGGCTGGGGAATGTTTTTAGCCAATCCGGTGACCGGCATCGGCGTTGACTGTTTCCCCCTTGCGTACGGCTCCGGTCAGTACTCCGACACGCGCGCCTATCTGCGCTCGCATAATATGTACATACAAATCATCGCCGAAACGGGGGTGATAGGGCTTCTGACCTTCGGGGCGCTACTTTGGTACATGATCGCCGCCAACTTCCGGCTGCGTAAGCGACTCAAGGAGGCGGGACACGGCAGCCACTTCTACGCCTGGTTGTCCCATTCAATCACGGCTTCCACCGGTGCGCTCTTTGTGACCTCGATCTTCGGGCATTCCCTCTTTCGAGGCCATTGGTACACCTGCGCCGCACTAACGGTTGTGCTCGTGACGCTGGCAGCGAACCTGGCATCTGAGCCATCGCAGACTGCCAAATCAGAGCTGCACTCGGCAGCCAGTCGATCATAGTTACAGCGACTTGAGATTTCTCGCCCTGAGCCAAACAATTGCATTGACGATTTACTCAATATTGATATTTTGGTCGACGTGACTCGACTTCTCGCACATCTGGCAATTGTCGCAATAGTCCTGCTGGCAGCGTTGTTTGCAGAGTTCGCCCAAGCGCAGGCTGAACCGCCTGCCGTCGGGGAACACGCCCATGAACAAGCCGCCGATTCGGGACAGGTCGGAACTGTCGTCGAGCCGCCGCAAGATTCCCACGAGCAGGCAGCGCCGGCTCCCGAATCTCCCCCGACGATCTGGACAATCATCTCTCATCCTAAGTACCTGACGATGCTCGGCCTCATGCTGGCCGGGCTGCTCTTGCTGTTCATCCGCAAAATCAATCTCTGGGTGAGAATCGGCGGTCTGCTTGTGATGTTTGTTCTTTACGGCATCGATCAGGTTTTTCCACTGCACCCAAGCCCGATGTGCGCCGTGACGAAGCTCTTCATGTTCCGCTTTACGCACGGCCAGTGGTTTGTTGGATTTCTGGCATTCTTTCTCGTTATTCTTGTGCCAAGTTTGCTGGGCAGGAAATTGTTCTGCGGCTGGGTCTGCCCGCTGGGTGCATTTCAGGAGCTGATTAATAAGATTCCGACGAAGTTCAAGATCAAGCAGTTCAACTTCACAGCCTTCAATTCCGTACGCTTCGCTCTCCTGGCAATGTTCTTCTTCTCCTTCTTCTGGGTGAAATCGTACATGGACGCCCTCGGCGAAGAAACGGGTATGGCGGGAACTTCACTCTGGAAAGCCTACTCTGCCTATAGTATTTACGACCCGATCAATTTCTTTGAGTACCTGCACTGGACGTTTGATACCGTCTTCTGGATCACGATGCCGCTGCTGGTCTTGGCGAGCCTGGCGCTCTACCGTCCGTTTTGTTACCTAATCTGCCCGATCGGCGCGGTCAGTTGGTTGCTCGAAAAAATCGCACCGGCGCGCGTGCGCATCAATCGCCAGACCTGTAACGACTGCGGCATCTGCGTCATTAAGTCGCCGTGCCCGACGATCAAGCCGTTACTGAAAGGCGATAACCTTAACCTTCCCGATTGCACTTCGTGCGGTGAGTGTCTGAACACTTGCCCCAAAAAATCGATTTCTTTCGGCTTCACGTCCTAAGACTAAGATTCTCAGACCACAACAGGGGACTCGATTAGCGCTTGCCCGCAGGCGTTGTAACTTGCTATTTCCCATGCCGATAAGATACTTGTCAGCGTGGTGACATGAAGCGAATACGGATGTGAGCGGATTTGAGCGTGTTTCAGAAAGCAATTGCAGAAGTGATCTATCCAGCAGTGGCGCGTTGGCGCGGCAGCCGCGAGGTTGCCCTGCTGCAAGAACTTCGTCGCACGCAATACCTCCCTCCCGATCAACTTCAGGAACTGCAGCTTAATCGCTTACGCACTACGCTCGAACATGCCGGCAAGTACGTCCCCTTCTACCGCCGGTTGTTTAACGAGGCCGGCTTCAATCCAGAGCGCATGGCCGACTTCTCCGATCTGCAGAAACTACCTGTCCTCACCAAACGCGATATTCAGGAGCACGGGCAAGAACTTCTCTCGGAGCAATTCGCGATCAACGATCTTGTGGCAAATCGCACCGGAGGGTCGACCGGCACACCGTTGCAGTTCTATCATGAAGCGCAGCGCTGGCAAGAGCGACAGGCAGCGACGTTGCGACACAACGAATGGGCCGGCTTTCGCATCGGTGACAAAGTCGCGCTGATCTGGGGGCATCAATCCGACCTGTCCGGTCTACGCTCCCTTCGCGCCAGGATGCGCAACGCCATCCTCGACCGACAACTCATTCTGGATAGCTCCAGTCTGACGGATGTCAAATTGGAGGAATTTGCCGCCCGCTATCGGCGCTTTCGCCCGCGCGTGATTCTGGCCTATGCCAACTCGCTTGCCGAAGTCGTCAGCTACTTCAAAGAACGTCAGGTCCAACTTCCGCCGCCGCGTACGATCATAACTTCCGCTGAGATTCTCACAGTGGAAAGGCGCGCTCTCATCGAGGACTATTTCGGTGTCCGCGTGTTCGACCGCTACGGTTCGCGCGAGACTTCGGTGATTGCTTCCGAGTGCCGGGCTCACGACGGTCTCCATATTTGCGCCGAGTACTTGCATCTGGAGTTCATTGAACAGGGTCGACCGGTGGCGTCCGGAGAGTCGGGCGAAATCCTCGTAACCGTGCTGGGGAATCTTGCCTTCCCGTGGATCCGTTACCAGATCGGGGATCTGGGGTCACCGGCGCCGGAAGCTGAATGCTCCTGCGGCGTCCGTTTGCCGAAGATGCAAATGGTTGCCGGTCGCGTCACCGATTTTCTTCTCGCGCCCGATGGTCGCAAAGTCTCAGGAGCCGCACTCACCATTCACCTTGTGGCAACCATACCCGGTGTGAAGCAGGCGCAGATCGTCCAGGAGTCCATCACCCGGATTGACTTCAATCTTGTCGTGAACGCCGACTTCGACGACAACGCGCGGTTGTCGCTTGAAGAAAAAGTACGCGAGTACTTCGGCACGACAATGACCGTCTCCTACAACTATGTGGACGAAATTCCAAAGGAAGCGTCGGGCAAGTATCGTTTCTCGATCTGCAGAATTCCGCCGGAGCGAATGCGATGAGCTTTTCGGAGAATTTTGTCCGTAGTCTGAGCTATCCTCTGCTGCTCGCCTATCGCGGTGAGTCGGAAATCCTGCGGCAGTACCGCAGGCTCCGCAAGTTTTGGACGGTCAGCCCCGATGAACTCGAGTCTCATCGCCGGCTGCGGTTGCAGCAACTCGTGCAACACGCGAGTCAAACGTCGCCATTCTATCAAGAGCGATTTGCGGAAGCAGGTTTGGACCGAACGGCAATCTTATATGCCTCGGACCTGCGCAAACTGCCGTGCCTGACCAAGACGGAACTGAATTCTCAGATGTCATCTGTTCTTTCAACCGCATTTCGCCGTGAAGATCTGGTTGAATCTTCAACCGGCGGGTCCAGCGGCATTCCGCTGAAGTTCTATCGTGATGCCCACGTAACCGCCGTGCGGCGCGCCCAGGATTTCTTCTTCAATGCGCAACTGGGAATTCATCCGGGCACGAAACGAGCCTGGGTATGGGGATCCCCGCTCGATATCGCGCAGTCTTCCTCGATCAAGGCGCGACTCGCAAACTTCCTGTCAGAGCGGGCGGTTCACTTCTACAGCTTTGATGCCGGCGATCAACAGCTTCGCGAATTCATCGGGCAGTTGAACCGTCATCGCCCGGAAGCGATCTTCGCCTATCCTAACATGCTCGTCGCCATTCTCGAGTTTGCGCGCGCGCATGATGTCACTTTGCCCAGGGTAGGCAAGGTCATCACGACGGCAGAGCCAACGTACTCCTGGCAGCGAGAGCTTTTCCGCGAGATGCTTGGCGCCGAAACTTTCGAGCGGTACGGCTCTCGCGAGATCGGTACGGTCGCAGCCGAACTGCTCGACCACAACGGCATGTATGTGTTCGAGCCGACATACATACTCGAAGTCATCGATGGCGACGGCAACGAGGTTCGCCCCGGCGAAATGGGAGAACTGGTTGTCACCGATCTCTACAACTTTGCCATGCCGCTCATTCGGTATCGAACCGGTGATATGGTCAGACTTGAAGCACCCGGAAATACATCCTGCTGGAGGCGGATCACCGCGGTCGGGGGCAGGGTAGTGGACCTGATCGTTCGCCCGGACGGCTCCCGGATCGCCGGCGAGGCGTTGATCATGGCGCTGCGCACCAGCGGCGTTGTCGACCGCGTGCAGGTGATCCAGCGAAATCCGCAGCTGTTTGTCATCAGGCATCTGGAGACAGCAAGCATCGGGCATGAAGTCCGAGAAAGGTTGCAGGCGAAGATCGAGACGCTGATGACAAGCGCCGTGACCATCGAATTTCAGGCCGTACCCGAACTCGGATATGACCCCTCAGGCAAGTATCGGTATGTTACCAGCGAGTGCCGTCGTGACCGATAGGCAAGCACCGACCGGGCGCCTCGATGGAGTCAGGATTCTCCTTGTGGCTCCATCGTTGGGGATTCTCGGCGGCCAAGCGGTTCAAGCCGATTTGCTATTGCACCATCTCCGCTCGGAGGGCGTAGCGGTCAACTTTCAACCGCACAACCCCGTGCCGTGGTGGCCTCTGAACTACCTGACTCGCATCAAGTACCTGCGCACGTTGATCGTTTCGATATTCTATCTCGGCGGACTGCTGCGCCGCATTCCACGACACGATGTTATTCACATCTTCAGCGCTTCGTACATGTCGTTTATGCTGGCGCCCGCGCCGGCGATACTCCTCAGCCGGCTATTCGGTAAGAAATGCATCTTGAACTACCGTTCAGGCGAAGCCGATGACCATCTTACCCGTTGGCGTCGTCGCATCGGCTGGATATTGCGTCGCGTTGACAAAATCATCGTGCCCTCGGGGTATCTCGTGGCGGTCTTTGCGCATCACGGCTACACGGCTACAGCCATCCCCAACATCGCCGACGCCGGAAAGTTTTGCTTTCGTCAGCGCCGGGAAGTCTTGCCGCGCATTCTGGTGCCGCGTAATCTTGAACCGTTGTACGATGTTGAGACGGCGATTCGCGCCTTTGTCGAGGTGCGGCGCCACTATCCGAGCGCGACTCTGAGGATCACAGGCACGGGATCAGAGGAGCTGCGGCTGCGACGATTGGTCCGGGAGGAGAAACTGGAGGGCATTGAATTCGTGGGCCGCATCGAACGGGATCGCATGCCCCGATTGTACGACGAGGCCGACATCTTCTTGAATACGTCAGTAGTCGATAACATGCCGGTAGCCATCATCGAGGCCTTCTTCAGCGGACTGCCGGTGGTCACGACCAACGCCGGCGGGATTCCTTACATCGTCCGTGACCGAGAAAACGGGCTGCTTTGCGAAATGCGCGACCATAAGGCGTTGGCGGCGGCGGTTTGCGAACTTGTTGCTAATGCCGATCTTCGACACGGACTTGCCGCCGCAGGCCAGAGCGATACTGCCGCATATCGTTGGGAGAGCGTCCGGCAGCGCTGGGCGGATACCTACCTGAACCTGGTGCGTAACTCATGAACAAGCTGATCAAGGTTATTCGCAAGATCGCGCTCGGCGAATTTGCCGAATTGGTTTTCCGGCTTCGAGAAGAGAGAATTCGTCGCCGCGAGAGACGGCGCCATGCGGAAGGAATGCGCCTGTTTGATCTTGCGAACTTGGGCGACATCTTCACCCCGGAATTCCTGTCTCAATTCAGCACAGGCGATTCCGGGCTCGACCTGGCCTCTGCCCTACGGAGCAAGGATCCCCGGCGCTTCTTCGGGGGATTCTCCAAGGTCGGTGACTTCGGCGGGGCGATTGCCGCCATGGATGGTGAGCAGCGACAACGAATTCTCGCTGATGCCGAGAGCATTCTCGGCGACAAGTTCCCGGTCTTCCATCGCGCTCCGCAATCCTATGGTTCGCCGCCGTCATGGAATTTTGATCCTGATGCTCGCCGTCTGTCGCCTGAAGCGTTCTATGCCGATATCGATTTCCTCAATGGCGATCTCGTCGGTGATTCCAAAGTCATCTGGGAGCTCTCGCGATTTCAGTTCGTTTACGATCTCGGCCAGGCCTACGCACTGTCCGGCGACGAGCGATACCCGGCGAGATTCTTCACGCTCTTGCACGATTGGAATCAACGCAATCCGGACTACCAGGGGATCAACTTCTGCTCGGCATTGGAATTCGCTTTCCGGGCGCATTCGCTGACGTGGGCGGTGTTTTTCTTCCGCAATTCGCAGGCACTCGAAGCAACCGCTGCAGCAGATATCTATCGTCTTCTCCTCGTCTGCGGCCGGTTCATGCGCGATCACCTCTCCGTGTATTTCTCGCCCAATACTCATCTGCTCGGAGAGGCCTATGGGCTCTACCTCCTTGGGACGCTGTATCCTGAGTTTCGTGAGGCAGCAGACTGGCGCGCCTGCGGACGGCGAATTCTGCTGGAAGAACTCGACCGGCAATTCACCGCCGAGGGCATGCACGCCGAGCGCAGCGTCTGCTATCACGCCTATGCGCTCGAGTTCTACCTCTCATTCGCGATCTTGGCCGCGAACAACGGCGACCCACTGCCGCCGCACGTGAGCGTGCGACTGGAACAAATGACGAATGTACTTGCAACGCTCCGGCGACCTGATGGGCGCTGGCCCGATCTCGGCGACAACGACGGCGGCCGCCTGTTCTTTCTTTCGCGCGTAGCACAACTGGATTACGAACCTATTCTTGAAGCAGCCATGCGGCACCTGGGTTTGACCAAGACAACCCGCGTGAGTTTCGCAGAGTCGTTCTGGCTCGCGCCGGCAACCCTCCCCGGCCGTACAATTGAACTTGCGGCCGAAACAGCATCAGCGCTGCTGCAAGACTCCGGGCTGATCATATCGCGCCTGGGCGACAACTTCTCAGCTTTTCAGTTTGGGGCGTTTGGTTACGCCGACTGCCCGCACTCGCATGCGGATCACCTTCACCTCGAGATCGCCGTAGGCGAGGATGTCTTGTTAATCGATCCTGGCACTTACAGCTACTCCGGCAATCCGGCGGGCCGAAATCAGTTCCGCTCGTGTTTGGCGCACAACGGCCCGCGCATTCTCGGGAGCGAGTATCTGGTTCCCGACGATCTTTTTGCCTGGAGGCAGAAGCCCTTTTGCCGACTTGATGGCTACGTACGCGGGGGAGAGGCTGAGTATTATGAAGCTGCCTATACTGTCGCCATCGACCCAAGTCACCAGGCCCGTCTATGCCGAACGGTGCTCTTCATCGGCGACGGTTGTTGGCTGGTGCGCGACTCGATTCGCTGTTCGAAACCGATTCAAGCCGCGTGGGATTTTCGCTCCCACAAGTCAATCGCCTGGAAGGACAAGGCAATCCTGATCTCAGGCACGCAGACGCTTCTGTCGATTACTCCAGTGAGTCTCCTTGGTCACGAGGTAGAGTCGATGAAATCCTGGATGCCCGCCGACTATGGCCGGGGAAGTTGGGGTACAGCACTTAGAATTGTCACTCACTTGAATGAAGAGATCGACTTCGGCTTCATCATGCAGACCGCGCCGATTACGTTGAAGAAGAAAATTGGTCCCGACCCGGCGGCACTCTACGAACGCACCGAAACTCCGTTACCGGCGGGTGCTGTCGAGGCTTTTCAGTTTTTCGGTCACGCGCCGTTGAACGGTGGACGCATTGAATCAGACGCCGAGATTGGCTACGTTGCCTTGGGACCGCTCGATCGCCGTTACGTTGCCTTGGTCAGAGCTTCGCGACTCGCTGTGGACGGCATACCGGTATTCGTGAGTGACCGGCCGGCAGCCTTTGTCGAGCTGAGTTTTGACGGCGCCGTCTGGACGGTCTGCACCGACTCCGGCGACGGCATCGCGGTGCCCGATCCTTCGATCTGCCGCTTTGTCGCCGCCAGAAGGGGAGCCTGAGCGGTATGTGCGGCATTTGCGGATTCATCTTCAAGGACAGCACGCGTCACGTTGACCCCGCATTGCTGCGGCGAATGAACGACTCGCTGTCGCACCGCGGACCGGATGATCACGGATTCTACCTCGACGGCAACATCGGCTTCGGTCATCGCCGTCTTTCGATCGTCGATCTCGCCGGCGGGCATCAGCCGATGTCAAACTCGGCACAGGATATGTGGATCACTTACAACGGTGAGATCTACAATCATCGCGAGCTGCGCCGCGACCTCGAAAAACGCGGCTTCTCCTATCGCACGAACAGCGATACAGAGACGATCATCCATCAACTCGATGCCGACGGCAGCGCCGGATTGCATAAGTTGCGCGGGATGTTTGCTTTCGCCCTTCACGACCGTCGGCGCAGCCAAGTGTTCATCGCCCGCGACCGCCTCGGTATCAAGCCGCTATACTACATCGACACGCCGGAGTACTTTGCCTTTGCCTCCGAGATCAAGGCCTTGCTGCAGATTCCCGGTTTCTGTCGCGAAATCAACCAGCACGCTCTGTTGCAGATTCTGGCGCTCAAGTATACCTGCGACGACTCCACGCTCTTCTGTGGGATCCACAAACTCGAGCCGGGGCATTTTCTCGAACTTAAGGACGGCATCGTCAGTATCGTTCGCTACTGGGATTGCGGTCATATCCAGACGGACCATACCTTAACCGAAGCGGCGGCAGCAGGGCGCTTGCGTGAACTGCTCGACGAGTCAATCAATCTGCGCCTGATGGCGGATGTGCCGCTCGGGATGTTTCTCTCCGGCGGCATCGATTCGACGATCATCAGCGCGCGCATGGCCAAAATGGTGGATCGACCGATTGTGACCTTCAGCGTGGCCTTCCGGGAACGCGAAGCAAATGAACTCGAGTACGCCCGCCTCGCCGCCCGCCATGCCGGAGCAGACCAGCACGAAATTACGATGACGACCGAAGACTTCTTCAGTCTTTGGCCGCAAATGGTCTACCACGAGGACGAGCCAATCGCTCACCCATCGTCAGTCGCTCTCCACAAAGTCTCGCAGCTCGCGGCGCAGCATGTCAAGGTGGTGCTGACCGGTGAGGGCTCTGACGAGCTACTCGGGGGCTATGAGCGCTATTACCAGACTCTCCACAACCTGACCGCTGATCGCTGGCTGCGCTTCTGTTTTCCGCGTGCAGCACGCCGGGCAATTACGCGGCCGCTGCTTGCTGCTCTGCCATACTCGTTCCCGCTGCGCAACAAGGCGGTCCGCACCATCGCGTACCTTGATCCTGATCTGGAATCCATCTATCTTGATAACTACGCGACGTTTTCGCGTCCAATGCTGGCTCGGCTCTTGCGTGGACAACTCTGGCAGGGAATCGATCCTCACCGCGTCTATGACTCCTATTTTTCCCATTTCCGTAGTTCGAGCAACGGCTCGTTGCTGGCAATAATGCTCTACGCCGACGTAAAGACTTACTTGGTCGAATTGCTGATGAAACAAGATCAGATGTCGATGGCCGCCTCGATCGAGTCGCGCGTGCCGTTCCTGGACCACCGGCTGGTTGAGTTTGCCTTCAGCCTCCCCGACCCGCTCAAGATCAAGCGCTTTGCCACCAAGCGCGTGCTGCGAAAGGCGTTCCAGGCGGACATTCCGCGCGAAATTCTCACGCGGCCCAAGGCGGGGTTTCCGGTACCGATTCGCAAGTGGTTTGCCGGGGAGTATTATCGCGCCGCCGAGGCAATGCTGCTGGGCAAAGATTCGCTTTGCCTTGAGCTCTTTGACCGGGAAGAAATCACGCGGTTGTTGAACCTCCATCGCAGCGGCAAGTACAATTACTCGGATCAGATCTGGACGCTGATGAATCTCGAGATTTGGAACCGCATCTTTATGCACGGCGAGGCTCCCACTGCAATAAGGATCAATCCTTGAGAGTGCTGTGGATCAAGTCGGACTTCCCGAATCCGGCGGATACCGGCGGGAAAATCCGCACCCGCCAGTTGCTGCGCGAACTTGCCAAGCGCTCCCAAGTCACATTTCTCTCGTATGTGCCCCCCGAATTGGACGGGCACTACCTCGAGGAATTGCGGAGCGAAGGACTCGCAGTTGAGTCAATTCCGCGTGCCGAAGAAGTCAAAACAGGTGCGCGATTCTATCTCCGCGTGCTCGCCAACCTCTTCTCACCGCAGCCCTACTTCATAAGCAAGTACATCAGCAAGGTTATGGCGGCAAAGGTAAGGGACTTAGGTCGGAGAGAACGACACGACGTTGTGCTCTGCGACTTTCTCGAAATGGCGTGGTGCGCCGACCACGTAGAGGGGATACCTGTAGCGCTTTTTGAGCACAATGTTGAGACGCTGATCTGGCGACGCTATGCCGAGGTCGAGGCGAATCCCTTTAAACGTGCCTATTTCAATTTCGAAAAGCAGCGTGTTGCCCGCAGTGAGCAGGCCGCCTGCGCCCGGTTTGACCGCGTCTTTACGGTTTCCGATGACGACGGGAAAATTCTTCAGTCGGAATTTGGCTTGCGCGAGTTCGTGACTCTGCCCACTGGCGTTGACACGCTTTATTTCCAGCCGCAAACCGGTGAAGTCGACAAACGACTTGTCTTTTGCGGCTCAATGGACTGGATGCCGAATATCGATGCCTTTTGGTGGTTCTACCGCTCAATCTACCCGCGGCTGAAAGCGGTGGTTCCCGGCCTGACCTTCGCCGTCGTCGGCCGGCGCCCGCCGCAAGAAATTGTCGCGACGGCGGCCGAGGATCCTTCGCTGACTGTGACCGGCACGGTGGAAGATATTCGGCCTCACGTCGCTGCCGGGCAACTCTATATCGTGCCGCTTCGCGTGGGCGGCGGAACACGAATCAAGATCTTCGAGGCGATGGCACTGCGGCGTTGCGTTGTCGCGACAACGATTGGCGCTGAAGGACTTCCGCTGGTCCCTGGCGAGCACTTGGCGATAGCCGATGGGGAAGAAGGCTTTGCAAATGCCGTCATTGAGTTGTTGCAGGATGGCAACAAACGTGATAAGATGGCAACGGCCGGTTATCGGCTGGTAACGGATAACTACTCCTGGAGTCGCGCGGCGGATGTGCTGCAGCGCTCGTTGGAGACCCTGGTGAGTTCAAGACGCGCCGTATCACACGGACTCTGAGGCGAGAATGAAGATTTCGATATTTGGAATGGGCTATGTCGGCGTTGTTACGGCCGCCTGCCTGGCGCGCGAAGGGCACACCGTCGTCGGCGTCGAGATCAGCAAGGATAAGGTCGAACAAATCATGGCGGGCAAGAGCCCGATCGTCGAGGCCAAGATTGCCGAGATCATCGCGGATGGTGTAAAGCAGAAAAAACTGACAGCCACGATGGACGCCCGTTCCGCCATCAACGATACCGACGTCTCGATGATCTGCGTGGGAACGCCCTCGCGCGAAAACGGCGACGTCGATCTGACCTTCGTGACGCGCGTCACCGAAAAGATCGGCCAGGTTCTGAAGAACAAGGCGGGCTTTCACACGCTGATCTACCGCTCAACGATCCCTCCCGGCACCACCGAGGATGTCGTCATTCCGATTCTCGAGGATGCTTCAGGCAAAAAGGTCTACCTCGATTTTGACGTCTGCTTCAATCCCGAGTTCTTGCGCGAAGGCTCGTCGGTGGATGATTTCTATCATCCTCCCTTTACGATCGTCGGCGTGCAATCGGAAGGCGCCGCGGAGATCGTGAAAGAGATGTTCGCCTTTGTCGAAGCGCCGTTCGAGACCACCACGATTCGCAACGCCGAGATGGTGAAATACATCTGCAACGTCTGGCATGCCTTGAAAGTCTGTTTTGCCAACGAGATCGGCACGCTCTCGCGCAGACTGGGGATCGACGGCTACGAGGTTATGCGCCTGTTTGCTCTCGACACCAAGCAGAACATCTCGCCGATGTATCTCAAACCGGGCTTCGCCTACGGGGGATCCTGTTTGCCCAAAGATGTCCGTGGCTTACTGTTTCAGGCCAAACAACGTGATTTTGCAGCCGGGCTGCTTTCGGCAATTCCGCGCTCGAACGAGCAGCAGCTCGACGAGGGATTTCGCCTGGTTACTTCCTTCAAGAAGAAGAAGATCGGCTTCCTGGGACTGGCGTTCAAAGGCGGTACGGATGACTTGCGCGAGTCTGCTCTGGTGTTGCTGGCGGAAAAACTGCTCGGCAAAGGCTACGAACTGCTGATCTTCGACCGGCACGTCAATCTGGCGCGCATCTTCGGCTCAAACAAGACCTATATCGACAAAGAGATTCCGCATATCGAAAAGCTGTTTGCAACGTCGATTGAAGAAGTCGTCTACGGTTCGGAGGTGATTGTGATCGGCAATCACGACCCGGAATATTCAGGGGCACTCAAAGGTGCGCGCGATCGTCACATCGTTGACCTCGTGCGTCTGGTCGACAACCCTGGTGCGTTTGGCGACAACTACCATGGAATCTGCTGGTAACACCAGTCTCCCGATTTCCGTCGTTATGCCGGTCCGCAATGAGGCCCGCTATATTGGATCGATTCTTGATGATTTGCTCAACCAGGCGTTTCCCCGCGAGCAGTTCGAGATCATTATCGTCGACGGCGAATCGAGCGATAACACGGTGGCGGTTGCCGAGAGTTTTCGTGGCCGATTTCCGCATTTCCGTATTCTCAGCAATCCGGATCGCCTGGCATCGCACGCGCGCAACATCGGCGTCCGCAACGCCCGTGGCGAGTACATCGTCTTCATCGACGGCCACTGCCACATCCGCTCGCAAACGATGCTCGCCGACATGATCGAGCTGTTCGAGCGGACCAATGCGGATATTCTCTGCCGACCTCAGCCGCTGACGATGAGCCCACAGACCGCTTTCCAGAAAGCCGTCGCCACGGCCCGCGCCTCGCGGCTGGGTCACGCTCTCGATTCGACAATCTATTCTCATCGTGAACGTCCGGTGCGGGCAGCCTCTTCCGGTGCGATGTATCGGCGCAGTGTGTTTGATCGCATCGGCTATTTCGACGAGTCATTCGACGCCTGCGAAGATGTTGAGTTCAATACGCGCGCCGATAAAGCCGGCCTGGAGGCCTACATATCACCCAAGCTGGCCGTCGAATACGTCGCCCGCGGCAGCATCACCTCGCTGTTCAAGCAGCTCTATCGCTACGGGCTCGGGCGCTGGCGGCTGTTTAGCAAACACCCCGGGACGCTCGGCGCCGGCGCGCTCGTGACGGCGGCCTTCACCTTTGGCGTTCTCTTTTATCCGCTCACGTGGTTTCTGCCCTCTGGTTTCTGGATCTTCGCGACGACCGTCGCCTGTTGCTACCTGCTGACGATCATCATCGCCTCGATTTTCAACATCAAGGACATCAACCAGAGCTGGCTGATTTTCGTTATGCCGGCGATCTTCTTCGTGATCCATTTTGCCCTCGGTTGTGGCTTTCTCAGCGGCGTCGTTCGGAGTCGAACCTAAGCGGTGTCTGCCGTGGCTGAGCCAGCAACTACCGTAGCATACCTGATCGGATCGATGGGCGACGCCCGGGCCGGTACCGAACGCAGCCTACTGAGCTTAATCGAAAATCTCGACCGCAGCCGCTTTACGCCGATCCTGATCAGCCTGCAAGACTGTCCCTTTGCGCGCAATCCATCCAATACTTGCGAATTCTACTGCCTGAACGTCGAGAAGTTGTTTGCACCCGCATACTGGCGCGGTCGAAATCAGCTCGTCAAGCTTTTCCGCGAACGCAACGTCAGTGTTGTCCAATCCTTTTTTGTCGAAGCGCACCTGCTTGCAGGAAACGCTGCCCGCAAGGCCGGAGTGCCGCTGATCATCTCCTCGCGCCGCAATCTTGGCCACAGCTACGATCTCAAAGAACGGATGCTCCTGAACCTCGCCAACCGCTACCCGCACTTGTTCCTGGCCAACTCCTTGGCCGTCGCCGACGCTATCTGCAAGATCGAGGGGCTCGATCGAACTCGGTTGCGCGTGGTTTACAACGGCATTGCGACAAAGTCCAGCGAAGCTCGCAAAGAAGGCGACCGTCCTACGATCGTCATGGTCGCAAATCTGCGCCCCGTGAAAGAAATCGATACTCTACTCAAGGCGCTTCCATCGGTTGTAGCGCGCTTTCCGGATCTGCGCGCGAGGATTGTTGGTGAAGGCCCGGAGCGCAATCGTCTGGAAGCACTAGTCGACCAACTCCGGCTTCAGGCGAATGTCGAATTCGTAGGCGGGACTTCCAATGTTGGCAGCGCCATCGCCGGCGCTCAGGTTGGTGTTCTAACTTCGCGCTCGGAAGGCTTTTCAAACGCAATTCTCGAATATATGCGCGAAAGCTTGCCGGTCGTGGCGACAAACGTCGGCGGCAATCGGGAGGCCGTCGAAGATGGCAAGACCGGCTATCTCTTTGAGGTCGGCGATTCGCTAGCCCTGGCCAATCACCTCATCCGGCTCCTCGAGGATTCCAGCTTGGCTCGGAAACTCGGAGACTCCGGCAGGGAAACTTTGCACTCTGAATTCTCGATCGAGTCAATGGTCCAACAACACCAGGACCTGTACACGAGTTTACTGGAGCGGCGACGGAGCGAAAGGTGATGTCGTTGGTTCAGCGATTAGTTCCAAAGAGTCGTTTCCTGCGCTT
This sequence comes from uncultured Ignavibacteria bacterium, assembly GCA_964576925.1. Lineage (GTDB taxonomy): Bacteria > Zixibacteria > MSB-5A5 > CAIYYT01 > CAIYYT01 > JADJGC01. The sequence continues at coordinate 278,274 of CAZNWJ010000003.1, forward strand.
CCTGATCATCATTGCCGGTGTCCTCGGGCTGTTCGCGATCTGGTATACGCACTTCGCTCATGACATCATTCGCGCGGCGTTTGCCGCCAGCGAGAACGGCTCCAAGTCGCTTTCGTTCATCGATCATACCAGGCATAACCTGAGTTATTACCTCGCGCGCGCCGATTTCATTTTTTGGCAGTTTATCGTCTTGGGGATTCCTGGTTCGCTGCTGTTTTGGTGGGGCATGGCCCGGCTTCTCCGAACCCTGGCCAGGCAGGCAAGCATCGACGCCCGATGCAGCGAAAGTCGTTTTGAGATTCGCTATGATTGGCTTCTCGCTTTGGCCGTCTATTCCGGACTGACCATCGTTTACTTCTATCCGATTTTGCCGAACTTCGGAACCTGGATTGTCGGTCCACCCGGCGACAATCTTGCCGGTTATTGGAGCCTCTGGTGGGCGACCGATCCTGTGCTGCGGGGCGGGCAGGCCTTGAGTTACAGCAACGCGATCTATTTCCCGGAAGGCTCTTCACTCTACTATTTCGCCTGGTCATTCTACAACCTCGCGATCGTGGCTCTGGTTCGTCTCTTCGCTGATTTGCCGGCCGCCTTCAATGTCGCGATGCTGCACGGTTATCCGATCGCGGGACTCGGCGCGTTCCTTCTGGTTCGCCGTGTCACCGGAAACTCGCTGATCGCCCTGGTCGGCGGCTTCGTGTTCGCGTTCAACCCGAATCACTTCCTCCGCTCACAGCACCATCTCCACATCAATTCGATTCAATTCATTCCGTTCTTTGTACTGGCCTTCTGGGATGCCGTACGACTTGGCGGAGCGAAAAGAGTACTGCTGGCGGCGTTGTTCTTTTTGCTCAATACACTCTGCGAGTGGACCTATATGATTATGGCCGGATACTTCATGCTCTTCGGCTATCTCTACTTGAGCATTCGCAATCGCGTTTGGTGGCACCCCCAATACTTGAAACGCGCAGCTCTCGTTGCGATCAGTCTGCTCGTGTTGTCGCCGTGGCTGGTGCCGATGATCAAGCTGGCCCTGACGACCCCCGATACCGATGTTGGCGGTCGCAATACCTTCGTGACCGACTTCGTTGGATTGTTCGTTCCCGGAGAAGCGCACCTGGCCGGCTCTCTGGATCCAGTTAAGAAGATAAATGCATCCTATACCGGCTACTTGACTGAGTCCACGTCGTATCTGGGGCTTGCCGCGCTGATTCTTGTCTTGGCAGCTGCCCGACCCCTTTGGCGAGTGGCGGCACGGTGGTGGCTGGGATTCCTCGCCTTCCTTCTTCTCGCCCTTGGTCCGCAACTCCATCTCCTCGGCAAGTCATTGCCGATCGCGCTGCCTTACACAGCAATCGCCTATATTCCATTTCTCACCAACGTCCGTGCTCCGGCGCGCTTCATGATGTACGTTTATCTTTTCTGGGCGGTACTCGTCGGACTGGCATTGGCCTGGCTTTGGGTCAAGGCGCACTCGCCCCGTCGCCAACTTCTGGTAACAGGCATCGCAGCGTTGGTCCTGCTAATTGACTTCTTCTCGATCTGTCACGACAAAGTACGGGTCGAAGCGCCGAATGGTCTTGTCGAATGGGCAGTATCATCAAAGCCGGCAGCATTGCTCAATCTTCCCAACGACTATGTCAACACGATGCGCTACATGATGCAACAGACGATCCACGGTGTGCCGATTGTCGAGGGCGCGGCCACCCGCAAAATCGGCCGCTCATTGGCGGACTCGCTGGATTACGTTGATCTGGTCCGCCAACATCACCAGCTTGCCGACGCGGGAGTCAGCCATATCGTGATTCACGAGTATCTCTTGGCCGACACCGCAACCTTGATTGGTTGCTACGAGCGCGAGTATCCGGTTGCCTTCCGGGACGATTCCTGCGTCATTTTCAGCGTCGGCACACCGGCCGGCCCGTGAACCCTTCTTGTCCCACTGAATCCGATTGTGGCTTGAATTGTTGATCCACACCTTGCAACCATGTTTCGACATCTTCTGAACTCAGGTCTGGTTTTCCTCTCGCTAGTCGCTCTCTCGGCAAGCGAACCGGTTTACGCCCTCACCGGATTCGGCTTTGGCGCCAAAATTGGGCAGGTAACGGAGTACGATAACCCGGAAATCAAAGTCGCCAACCTCACCTTCGACGACTTCGTATTTTTCGGCGTCTTCGCAAAATTCGGTCACGAGTTCGTTGATCTTGAGGTCGGTATCGAGCGCTTTGATGATACCCGCGAGATCGAGCTCTTTGGTGAGCCGGTCGAGGCCGAAACCCGCGACTGGATCACCCACGCTACCGTCAAGTTTGTCTTCGCCTTTCCTGTGTTGCGCCCCTTTGTCGGAGCGGGGGTCGCCTCGCATTCCGTCTCGTACGAGTACTCCGGCCCGCTCGGGCAGTTCAACGATCTAACCATTTCGATCCCGGCCGACAAAACCCATTTCGGCTACCACCTCGCCGCCGGTGTTAAGCTCGACACGCGCTTCATTCCGGTCGACCTGTTTGTCGAAGGCAAGTTCCAGAAGATTCAGAGCAACCCCGATACCGACTTTACGACTCTGTCGGCGGGGATTGCCTTGAGTTTCCTGTAGCCCGCGCGCGGCCCCTCTATTTTGTGATTGTTTCACCCGCTCGATCTCATTAGGTTGGCATCCTAAGCGCGAAGGGCGAATCCATGCCGCAAATCGACTTACATAAGACCTATCGCAATCTCGGCCGCTACCGCCAAATCGTCGGTGTCTTGCTAAAGTACGGATTCGGCGAAGTCCTCGACCGCATGAATATTGTCGGCTACCTGCAGATCGGCAGCCGCAAGCTCTTTGCCCGTCAGCAGGAAATCGTCGCCCTCAGCTGGGCCGAGCGCATTCGCCGGGCTCTGGAAGAACTCGGCCCGACCTTCGTCAAACTGGGCCAGATCCTCTCCACCCGGCCGTTTCTGATTCCCGCGGAACTCACGCTTGAGCTGACCAAGTTACAGGACCATGTCGCACCCTTCGAGTTTTCCGAGGTGAAGAAGATTCTTGAGCGCGAATTGAACCACCCGCTTGAAGAAGTATTCTCGCAGTTCGAGGAAATCCCGACAGCCTCGGCTTCGCTCTCCCAGGTTCATCGCGCAACCCTTCTCAGCGGGGAACATGTTGCTGTGAAGGTTCAGCGCCCGAATGTGGCGGAGATTCTGGACAAAGACCTGACGATCCTGCGCGATCTGGCCGGTCTAATGGTCCGCTACGTGCCGGAGACACGCCCCTTCGATCCGGTGGCTATCGTCGACGAAGTCTGGAAGACCGCCCGTACTGAAGTCGATTTTCTTTTCGAGGCCCGCAATCTCGAAATCTTTGCGCGCAATTTCGCCGACGACAACCGCATCGTCCTGCCGGAAATTCACTGGGAACTGTCCACGCCGCGCGTCCTGGTGCTCGGCTATATCGACGGCATCAAGATTTCGGAAATCGACAAGCTGCGCGCGGCCGGCATCGACCCGGAAGAAATCACGCGCGTCGGCGGCCAGATCGTCGCCAAGCAGATCTTCGAGCACGGCTTCTTCCATGCCGATCCTCACCCAGGGAATCTCTTTGCCCTGCCGGGCAACCGCATTGCGCCGGTCGACTTCGGCATGATGGGGCGGCTGTCGCGCAGTTCGCTGGAACTGGTCTCCGACCTGGTCGTTGCCGGCACCAGTGATGACTCGCGCCGACTGGTGCGCGTTTTTCAGAATCACGAGTTGCTCGCCGACGATGTTCATTCCGCTGCTCTCGAGAGCGACCTGTCGCTGTTTCTTCACCGTTACAACGGCATTCCGCTTGCCAAACTCGACATGCGCTCAATGCTGCTCGATGCTTATCGCATCGTCACGACCCACCGGATCAAGTTTCCACCCGAATTGCTGATGCTCGGCAAGGCGCTGGGAACCTACGAGGAGGTTGCGCGGGCCCTTAATCCTAACTACAATTTCGCCACCGAATTGACACCGGCCATCAAGAAGCTGGCGGCCCGCAAGTTCGAGCCAAAGCACATTCTCTCCGAGATCGGCTCCTATTTCAGCGATCTGCGCGAGCTGATGATCAACGTCCCCTTCGAAATGCGCCGGATCGCGCGCAATCTCCGTCGCGGCGAGCTCTCCATTGCCTTCGAACACAAAGGACTCGAACGGTTGATTCTGGAGCTTGAAAAGGCCTCCAACCGCCTGGCCTTTGCCATGATTATCGCCGCGCTCATCGTCGGCTCATCCTTGATCATGACCCGTCAGATCGGCATGACCGTTTACGGCTTTCCCATCCTGGGACTCATCGGTTTTGTGACGGCCGGTGTTCTTGGCTTCTGGCTCGTAATCGCTATCCTGCGTTCGGGGAAATTGTAGAATGACCGCGTCCGGTATGACCTATTCGCATTCTCGGCTGGAGACTTTCGAATCCTGTCCGCTCAAGTTCAAGTTCCAGTACATCGATAAGGTCGACATCCCCAAGCGCGATTCGGTCGAAGCCTTTCTCGGCTCGCGTGTGCACGAGGCCCTTGAGGCTTTGTATCGCGGTGTATTGATGGGGAAGATCTGGTCGAAAGATGAATTCCTGAAACACTATCATTCAATCTGGGAGAAAGAAAAACACGACAAGATCTTTATCGTCAATCGCCAGTACACAATCGACGACTACTACCGCCAGGGACATAAGGCGCTCTCTGATTACTGGGAGCGTTATTATCCCTTTGACTCTGAGCAGACGATCGCACTGGAAGATCGCGTGTCGATGTCTCTCGATGATGCGGATGAGTATCGTCTGCAGGGATTCATCGATCGAATCTCGCGCACCAAGGACGGCGTCTGGCAGATTCGCGACTACAAGACCAAGCGGCGCCTGGCCTCGCAGCAGGACGCGGATGACGACCGCCAGCTTGCCCTCTACCAGATCGGTTTGCGCAAGCGCTTCCCGCAAGCCGAAAAGATTGAACTAATCTGGCACTACGTGCTCTTCGATGAAGAAGTCAAGTCTGTCCGCGAGCGCCCCGACCTGGAGCGACTGAAGATTGACACGATCCACGTCATCCAGAAAGTCGAAGACGCGATCAAGACCGACACCTTCCCCTACAACGAATCGGCGCTTTGCGACTGGTGCGACTACTTCGATATCTGCCCCGCCAAGAAGCATCTGGCGCAAGTCCGGGTTCTTGAACCGCACGAGTTCAAGAAGGACGACGGCGTTCAGTTGGCAGACCGCTTCACAGAAATCTCATCGCGCAAGTCCGATTTACAGCGTCAGATTAAGGAGATCGAAGAAGAGCTTGATGCACTGCGGGAAGAGATCTACCGCTACGCAGAACAATTCGCTGTGTCCAAGATCTACGGATCGAGCAGGCATATTAAAGTCACAATCAATCAAACTCATCGCGCACCCAGCAACGACATCAAACTGGAAAGAGAAACCCGCAAGGAGCTTGAAGAATACCTCAAGAATACAAAATTGTGGCAGGATGTCTCCCAATTGACCCCGTCGCGCTTGATCAAGCTCTACGAGTCTGGTGAGCTTGCCGACCGGTTGAAGAAAGAGCTGTCGCGCTTCATGATCCCGACCATTGACCGACGCGTTCGTCTTGGCTCAGCGAAGGATTACGACGAGAACTTCGAGGGGTAGCACCGTCTCGTGCCGCGTTTGTGTTGCAGATAACCCGTTGCAGAACAGTATTTTACCGCAAATTGCTCACTTAAAACATCAAGACTGATTCGTCCTCTCTGTTCCGAAATCGTACACCCTGACTCCCCGCTTTCAACTTGACTTTCTGGTGGATTTTTCTATATTCCGCACGTCTGCGTAAGTGTACTTCTCGCGTTGCTCTGTTCAATTACAGGGCCGAGCAAAGTGAAATCATACTTTTTTTGGAAAGGTCCCGGCTTCTACCACGCAAAGCCGGAATCCGCGAGAATGAGTTCTTCCTCAAATTTACGGAGAGCTTTTGTGAGCAAGCTACGTTCGATCGCGACGCTCGTCTTCTGTCTGATCGTCATGTCGTCCAGCGCATTCGCTGCCGGGGGAGATCATCCCTGGAGCGATTCACTCGCTGCCCGAACGGCCTTGGCCGGACCCAGTCTTCAGGAAGTCCTGAACGACTTGGGTTACTCCATCGATGTTCTGACCGACGAGGTCAGCATGACATCCTTCAAACCGCAATCCGGAGCCACCGTTGCCGAGGTCTCGGTTATCTACCGTGGCTCGGCTTCTCTCTCGAACTTCGGTTGGTATCCGAAAACCACTCCGGCAAACCAGACGCTCCTGATTGCCGGCACCGACCCCGTCGGCACGCTGGTTTCCGTGGCAACCGCCGTGGATTCGGTCGGGCTATTTCTTGGTCCGACACTCTTCGATGATGTCTGGTACACGACCAAGGGACTCAACTGGGATTTCTTCAAACATCATCGTGTCTTCGCGACCGGCGAAGTCGGCCACTATGTCGTCGCGTGGGAAGATCTTGCCGAGGGTGGTGATCAGGACTACGAAGACGCTATCTATGACTTGCGCTTCATCAATCCCAACCAGTTGAGAATGACGTTTGTCGGTGAGTCTGAGTATCTCTTCTGTACCGAGCAGGATATCTGCTTCGACGTCAACGTCACCGGCGGCGTCGGCCAGGTAACCCTGCAACAGCTTGTCAATGGCTCTTTCCAGACCGTCCAGGTAGGCGCTTCGCCCATCTCCTACGAATCCTGCTTTCTCCCGTGGCCGGTCGACTCGGTGCATCAGTTCATCTTTCGTGTATTCGACAGCGAGAACACCGAGATCATCGACACCTTCCTGGTCGACGTCCAGTTCCGTGAAAACCCGATCTTGACCCTGACCAACGATCTCATCGACACCACGATTTGCGATCTCGATTCGATTTGCTTCGACGTAGCGGAGGCGCTCGACTACGATAACGACTTGTTGCAGTTTACGCTCTTCGATAGCCCGCCCGCGACGATCGATTCAGTGAGCGGCACGGTATGCTTCGTACCGACAATGGCCGATTCAGCTCTATATCAATTCATCATTGTCGCCTTTGATTCGTGCTGCCAGTCCAACGGCTTCCCGGCCGACCCGAACGAAAAACTTCCGTGTCCGCGCGACACCGTGTACGTTGTCGTCCGCTATCAAGCCAAGCCGATCATCACGACGATCGCCGATACTACCGTAAATCTCTGCGCGTCGGCGCCCACACAAATCTGCTTCCCGGTAAGCGCGGCGATGGAAGAATCCCCGATCCCCGTGGCCCTGGAATGTGGCACCGGCGTGATCGCTGACGGGCAGCTCTGCTTCACGGCGCCTTCTTCGGGAACTTACTCCTTTTGCTTCTCCGTGCCGGATGCCTGTGGCGGCTTCGTCAAGGATACCGTAAATGTCAGCGTAATCATCGATGCCGAACCGCCCGTCGCCAATGCCGGCCGCGATTCGACGCTCATTCTCTGCGCGCCGCAGCCGATCTGCTGGCCCGCGGGTTGCAGCGGAGTCGACCTGGTAAGCTGCGAGCTTATCTCTCCTCTCGGGACTTTTGACGGCTCCCAGATCTGCTTCACGCCGAGCGCAACCGGAACCTTCCGCTTCATCCTGCGCGCGACCGATCTCTGCGGCAATGTCGACATCGATACCGCCGCCATTAATGTCACGCTCAAGCGCCCGCCGGTCGCACTCGTCAGCGATGTCAATGTCACGCTCTGCGTTACTCAGCAAGTCTGCCTTCCGGCGTCTTGCAGCGACCCCGACGGCGACCTGACCTCGTGTCAATTGGTGAGCGGACCCGGCAGCTACAATGGCAGCCAGATCTGCTTTACTCCCGATACCAGCGGCACCTATCGCTTCATTTTGCAGGCCACCGATGCCTGCGGCGCTACCGATCTCGACACCGGCTATGCCGTCGTCAAGGTCAACCGCCGCCCCGATGTCCAGCCAGGAACGGCCAGCTTCGTGCTGTGCGAACCGGGCCAGATCTGCATCCCGATCAATGCCAGCGATCCGGATGGCAACGCCTTGACCTATACCACGACCATGGGAACCGTGCAGGGCAACCAGGTCTGCATCAACTCCGGCGGAACCGGAACCCGTGTTTTCAATTATCAGGTCATTGCCCGCGATTCCTGCAACACGGCCGACACCGCGCTCTATACGGTCAACGTCAGAGTCAACATGATCCCGATTCTGACGGCGCCGACGCTGACGCCGCAGAAGCTTTGCGATCCGCAGCAGCTTTGCTTCAGCGTTACCGCCGTCGATTCGATAATTGCCAAGCTAAACTTCAGCCTGCTTTCCGGCCCGGGTTCAATCAATGGGACCACCGGTCAGGTCTGCTTTACGCCGACGGCCGACGGCAGTTATTCCTGGTCAGTTATGGTGCGCGACAGCTGCGGCAGCCGTGACACCGTGCAGGTAAACTGGAACATAGATTTCACCGATCCGCCGTCGCCTGTCGTTGTTGGTCCTGACCGCGATACGGTCGTTTGTCTCGACTCGGTCGTCACGAATATCTGTGTACCGGTCTCGTACAGCGTCATCCCGAACACGACGATTTCCGTCCGCCCGGTTAACGCGAGCATTAACTACACGTTCAATCACTCCAATGGCTCCGGGACGCTCTGCTTCGACCCGCTGGCGAACGTTGATCGCACCTATACGTTTGTCTTCACGCGGAAAAACGAATGCAATGACTCCACGGTGACCGAGTGGGATTTTGCGATTGAATGGGCCGATTGCGACTCGGCCTGTATCGTTCTCGAGATCGAAAAGACCGACTGTATCAACCTCGGTTCCAATGTCACAGTGAACATCAACTACGATGGTCGTTTCAAAATCGGCGGCTTTGACTTGATGGTTACCTATGACGTCTCGGCGTTCAGCTTCCTCTCGGCGAGCATTGGTCCGGCGATTCCGGGCTGGGAGTACTTCACCTACCGGCTGGGACCCTTCGGGAATTGCTCCGGTTCTTGTCCGTCAGGTTTGGTGAAGCTGGTGGCGATCGCCGATGCCAACAACGGCGCGAATCACCCGCCCGCGTCGCAGTTGACCCCGAGCGGCAGCATTGCCCGCTTAAACCTCCGGGCAACCGCCAACGCTACGTTCGAAGGCCAGGTCTATCCCGTGAGCTTCTTCTGGATCGATTGCGGCGACAACGCCTTCTCGACCGTTACCGGCGACACGCTGATCATCGACAAGATCATTGTTGACGCCTACGATGTCACGATCTGGGACGAAGATGACGACGTCTTGTATCCGGAGGCAAACCGTTTTAACCACGTCGGCGCTCCCGATAGCTGTCTGGCGGGCGATAAGTACTTGCCGATCCGCTGTATGGAACTGCGCAACGGCTATATCTGTATCATCGACTCCGATTCGATCGATGCGCGCGGCGACCTGAACCTCAATGCGATCGCCAACGAAATTGCTGACGCCGTGCTCTATACCAATTTCTTCCTGAAAGGCCCCTCGGTTTTCAATATTAACATGGCAGCCCAGGTTGCGGCTTCGGACGTCAACAACGACGGCTTCACCTTGACTGTCGGCGACCTCGTCTACCTGATGCGCATTATCGTCGGCGACGTTAACCCGATTCCGAAGCTCTCGCCCTTTGCCAACAGCGCCGACTTCACAACTGCTGTTAACGGCGAGTCGACCACGATCTGGTCCGAGTCGGTAAGCGATATCGGCGGTGTCTACCTGCGCGCACGGCTCCCGGAGACGGTCAGCGCAGCCGCAGTCATGACTGAATTCGCTGCCCAGTCGCTTAACCTTTCCTATGATCTCGACGGCAATGTCTTGAGCGTCTTGGCGGTTTCCGACAAGTCTGAAGCCAGGATCATCGCCGGCAAGGCGCCGATTCTGACAATTAGTTCACCGATCGAAATCGAGCATCTGGAAGCAGCCGACTATGATGGCAACCTGCTGCGCACATCTTTCGCCAAACAGATACTTCCGGAGGAGTTTGCGCTCGGCCAGAATTACCCGAACCCGTTTAATCCGACGACAACCATCAGCTTCTCGCTTCCGCGACCGACCGATTGGGTATTGACGATTGTCAATGTGAGCGGCCAAATCGTGAAACGCTACGAGGGTAGCTCGCCGGCCGGCGAGGTCAGCGTCGTCTGGGATGCTTCCGATAGCAACGGCATGACGGCGGCCACCGGCGTCTACTTCTATCGACTCGAAGCCGGCGAGTTCGCTGATACGCGCAAAATGGTCTTAATGAAATAGACGCGCGAACTGAACAAGGCGCGGATGATCGCCTCATCCGCGCCGAACATTCACGATCGAAATTACACGATCTTGATCCGGTGCCCCACCGCCTGCGGTGGGATCAGCGCAGCGTCCTGAAGCATGAGGGATTGCGGTGGGCCTGGTGCGGCAGGATAGATGCGAGTTCTTAACAAAGATCGAAACCCTTTTTATAGCCCTCCCACACACTTACGCTAAAGCAAGCGGCGTCCATCCCCCTCCTCGGACGCCGCTTGTTTGTTCGGCTGGACGTGATCACTCTTTGAGCGTCAGCATCTCTTCATACAACTCATCATTCATCACGCCGCACCCGGTCGCAAACTGCAGAACGTGCGACCAGTAGATGTTGCCCTCCAGTAGAACCGGCCCATTCGCCGTGATCGCGATGTCCCAGCCCAGGGAGCGCAATTGCGGGGCAAGTCGCTGACACCTGACTGCCAACTCGACAGCCTCGGCTGCGTAGGGAAGTCGCTCGCCCTCGATTTTGGCGCCCGTCTCCGGGTGGTGCGTGTGCCAGACAACCCCGTTGGCGGTGATCTGCGCGGCGCGACCCAGCACGCCGTCATCGTCAATCGTCGCTGCCATACCCGTAGTCCCAACATTGTCGATATACTTGCCTATGCGGCTGATCTTCAGTAAACGCATCAGTACCTGCAATCGGCCGTCGCGCGTGATGTAGGTTACGATCCGCGCGGTTTGCGTGGCATCGGACGAGAAACGGTCAAGAAACGGGTGCTGTCGCACGCGTTCCTGAATCAACCAGGAATCGCTGACTTCAGCGGCATTGTTGAAGTTCGTGGCTGCAATCCGGTCGAACAGCTCGCCAGGACTGATCTCTCCATCGGCGCTCGAGAAGACCTTTTCATCGCTAAGCTTGCGGCACACGCGAATTCCTTCGCCGCGGTTGCCACCCATCGGCTTGAGCACGAACTCGTCGATCTGAGGTGTCGCCAGCAGGGCAGCAAATTGCTCGCGCGTGCAAAGCGGCCCGCCCTGCGCGTCATGCCCGGAAAATCGATCGTAGAACCCGTACAGTTCCGGCATCGGGACGCCAAACGACGTGAAGAACCGATAAGTGACCATCTTTTGCAGCAGCCCGTACTCGAATTTCGGATTGACGGTGCGATGCATCAGAAACGACTGGTTCTTGCTCATATAGCGTAGTTTCTTCGCCCACGGCATGCCGCGTCGGCACAGCTCGTAGCGGTAGTACTCGTGCGGTTCAAGCCCGTTGCTGCGTTGCAGGCGGTAGACCTCCAGCAACTGGCGGGCGAAGCTGATCTTGTCAACCTTTGTCAGTGCCCGATGGCCGTCACGACAGCGGCGTACAAAACGGATGTATGCGGCAGGATTTAGAAGCATGGCTCAATCAATGACTCCTGACAGGTAGTTATTACGGCGCCAGAAATGAAGCAACAAAAAAGGCCGCGCAAACTGCGCGGCCTTGAGGATTGCTGTTTTGGAATCGAGATTACTTGCGGCGTCTCAAAAACAGGCCGCTGCCCAACAGACCGGCGCCGAGGAGAATCATCGTGCCCGGTTCGGGAACCACGCCCGCGATACGGTGGGTTTCCTTGAGGATATCGTTACCGCAACCCAGCGTGTTCGTGAAGTTGATCGACGAATAGTCAAAGATGTTGAAATCAGGGCCGAACAGGCTCAGGTCGATGCACCACTCGAAAACCCAGGTGTTGCCGTTGGTCTGGCTCGGATTGGCCGGGATCAGTGGATTGGGTTCAAGATCTTCAGTGAAGGTGGCCTCAAACTGGTCCATCCCGAGCTTTTGTCCCTCGTTGACGCGCCACGGACCGGCAGCATTGCGAATCGCCGCGTTGTTGGCGAAGCCGCCCGGCACGTTGGGAATCTCCAGATAGCTCTCAACGGCGTAGAGACCGCCATCGTTCGATCCCGACTCGCCACGCAGCGCATACTGACGATCGTCACCATCGAATCCAAAGAAGAGATCGCCCGCGCCGTAAGTGACATTCCAAACGGACGAGTAGGCGCCGAAGCCGAAACTCGAGGTCAGCGAGACGTACATCTTGTTATTGTCTAACGCGAAATTCAATCCCTCGATGTCAAAGCGCTCACCACCCAAACCCGACGTGCCGGGATTCGGCTGATACGGGTTGGGCTGACCCGGGTAACCCGGACCCGGAATGTCGGCAGTGTTGTTGTGCTCGTCGAAGTAGTTGTCGCCGAAATCGTAGATTGCCCACGAGTACGCTGGTACACTCGCGAGTGTCAAAGCAGCGACCAAGGCTACCAGAACGATTCTGAATTTTGTCATTTTATCCTCCAAAACAGCAAAGTACGATATTACCCCACCGAAAGATAAGCAACGATTATGCCGATTGCACAAATATTGAGCAGATGTAAGTTATTGATATTGAAATAGATACAACATTGTCCGCTCAAGCTATTTGGAGAGAATCTTGTCGAATTCGCCGAATATGTAGGAAATCTCGACATCGCTCTCTCCCGCCTCGGCGTATAGCCCCACAAGTTATTACCCCCAAAAGACTTGTAAGACAACCGAGATTGTCGAAATCAGCAACATAAAAGGGCTTTCGATCCACTCGAAAGCCCTGCAGAGAACTCGATGTTCTGGACGTTACTTGCAGCCGGCAGGCTGGCCGTTCGGACCGGCTTTCATCACCGAAAAGGCCGGATGGACATTACCGCTACCGTCCGGAGTGACTCCGTAAAGGGAGTTTGACGGCGGAATGAAGCAAGTATCGACCATGACATTGCAGACGTCGATTGCGCTCTTGGCGTCGGCGCTGAAATAAAGAGTCGCCAACTTTCCTTTGGCTTCTGTGAGCGGCGGTTTACCGTCTCCCAGCGTTGCAAAGAAGCCGACGAGCACTTGCTGCAGTGAATCAATCGGTCGCACCGACTTCACGGCGAAATAGTCTGTGCGCGAAGTCCACTGGACGGAATCATAGTGCATTCTGAAGCCGTTGCCGCGCACTTCGAGCGGATAGGCAAAGGCAGCCAACTTCTGGTCGTTATCCCAGTTCAGATCAACTGCAAAATGGTTGGGCTTCACCTGGTGCACAACGATATCGACCTTGTCCACGCGACCAAACGGGTCGCGCGGCTTGCCTTGCGCCAGCAACATTGCCGAGGCGACAATCATGATCATGGCGATCAGTATCAGGCCTTTAGCTTTAGTCATCAATCTCCTCCCTGTAGGTAGCGGATGCTTTATAAACTGCTCTCAAGTTTCCGAATTTCATTTTCAACAGTCGTTCTTACACGCGACTGGGGGTATTGTTTCAGGAATTCCCGATACGATTCCAGGGCCTTGGGCTTGTCCTGGAGGTCGTTTTGATAGGTCAAAGCAATTTTCATCAGCGCCGTCGCCGACTCCTGCGATTGCGGGAATTGCCGCCGCAGCGTTTCAAATTGGGCGATGGCGTCTTCAAACCGCTTGTTGCGAATCAGGAACGTGCCCAGGTAGCTCGAGGCCTGAACCCCCATCTGATTGTTCTTGTGTTGCTCGGCCAGCCGCTTGAGTTCGTTCTCCGCGCGCTTGGTCCACTCCGTCTCCAGTTGCTTTTGGCCGATGCGCCCGAAATACTCCGGCAAATAGACAAGCACATCGAGCGCCTGGATGGAATTCGGATATTCGTTCAAAAGCGCAATATACTCCTGCCGCGCCCGTTCATTATTGCCTTCGTCTTCGAAACTGCGCGCGCGCGCCAACTGGGCTTGCGCCTGGAGATTGCCGAGTCCGCGGAAACGATCCTTGAGCTTGTCGAGGTAGTCGCGCCCTTCCTGGAAGCGACCGTCAGCAAACGACAACGCTGCCATCTTGAGGTGGGCGGTCGCAATGGTGTTGGAGTCGATGCCGTCGGAAATAATCTCTTTGTACATGCGCACCGCATCGGCCTTGCGATCCAACCGCGTGAAATACAGGTCGGCGATCATTGCTTTGGCCGGGTCAAAGATGCGGCCGGTCGAGTCCTTGACGGTACTCAGCACTTCAGCCGATTGCCGGTACTCGCCGATCGCGCTCAGCATCTCGGCGAGCAAGCGCGTCGCCATCATCGTCATCGGAATCTTCGGATAGGTATCGATCAACGTTTGGTAGTAGCGGATCGCCTCCCGCGCTTTCTGCAGCGCCATCGTCGAATCGTAACTGGTCGCATAGTGCTCGGCGATATAGCGCGGTAGTTCGATCACGCTCTCGATCGCATACCCGCCGCGCTCAACCGGCGGAGAGGCTTCTTTCAACAACGTCTGATACAGCTCCTCCGCCTGGGGCCAGCGGCCGTTGCGTTCGGCCAATTTGCCCGCCGCGTACAAAGCGTCGTGGCGGTGCCGCGGCATGATAGTCTTGGAGTTGAGAAGAATATCAAAAATCGCCTGCGCGCTGTCGAGGGCGTCGGCAGTTAACAGCAGGGCAGATGCCGCCAGCAGCGAGCGGCCGGCCATATACGAAGCTTCGACTGCTTCGCGCGAGTTCGTGTCGAGGACATCTTGTTGCGGGAAATTGCGCAAGTAGATCCGGTAAACGTCGATGTAAGTGCCGACCAGCCGGAAGTAGTCTTCCTGCGTACGCAGTTCCGGCTTGACCGAGTAGCTCTTGACGGTGCGGTCCGCTTCGAAGAAAGCCTGTTCAACTTCGTAGCGCTTGGCAGCCTGATCGTGGCCGCCGCAGGATGCCAGAAACCCCGCGATAGCGAATAACAGAAAGCAAGAGTAGATTAGTTGTTTCATTCCCGGTTTCTTTGGTACTCTGTGATTGTTATCGTCGTTTTGCGCAGATTTTCCATCGGACCTGGTCTTGCCTCGCAGGCCTCAATTCCTTGAGTCCCGGCGGCTCCCGTGTTTGCTGCTGTCTTACTCCTGAGCCCGAGGTCAACCGCCCGATTCTAATATCTTGCCGCCGCGAAGTCAAGCTGATACCTCTGAACTTCGTATAGTTGCGCTTGATCGATTCTTGACTTGAGTTATCTTACAGCCCGATGAATGCCCTGGACAGCAATACGCTCGACTCGCTCGAGTATCCGCGCATCAAACAGGAGATCGCCCGCCACTGCCTCTGCGAGGGCGGCCGCAGGCTGGTTGATGAACTTCTGCCGACGGTCGACTCTCTGATCATCGAAAGCAATCTTATCGAAACCAATGAGATGAGGGAGATCCGCGAATTCGAGGAGATCATTCCTCTCGAAAACTTCGAAAAGACCGAACTGCTGATCGAGAAGGTCCGCATCGCCGGCTCAATCCTCGACGCCGAGCAACTCAAGCGCGTCGCCGATTTCCAGCGCACAATCGTCTCGCTGCACCAGTACCGGCTTCACAAGGACGAAAAGTACCCGAAAGTCTGCGCTTACCTCTCGCGGCTCCATCCCCTGAACGATCTGATCCACCGGATCGACCAGGCGATCGACCGCGGCGGCGAGATCAAAGACTCGGCCTCGGATCGCCTGCGGCGATTGCGCGCCGAAAAAGTAAACGCGCGCGCGCAGATTCTGACACGATTGCAGAAAGTCCTCGGCGAAAAATCGCATCGCTCGGACCGCCTCGACGATATCGTCACGGTCCGCGACGGCCGCTACGTCATTTCAATCCTCGACAGCGACTTCAACCCCAAGACCGCCGTCGTGCACGACCGTTCCCGTACCGGCGCCACACTCTACGTCGAACCGACCGAAGCGATCGAACTCAACAACAAACTCAAGCAACTGCTGCTCGACGAGACCCATGAGATCGAGCGCATCTTGCTCGAGTTGTCCGAGTTCGCCCGCGCGCACTCGGAGGAAATGTCGGAGAACTGGTCGCTCTACTCCCGGCTCGACTTTCTCCATGCGAAAGCTGTCTTCGCGGCGCAGGTCGGCGGCATCATGCCGAAACTGCGGCCCGACTCGCAAATCAGCTTGCAGGCGGCCTATCATCCGTTGCTCTTGCTCGGTGCCAAGAAAAAATCCGATGTCGTCCCGCTCTCCGTCGAACTTGGTTATGATCACAACGTCATCATCATTACCGGCCCGAATACCGGCGGCAAGACAGTGGCCCTCAAGACCGTCGGTCTACTGGCTCTGATGACCCAGTCGGGCATCCTCATTCCCGCAGACGCCAAATCGGAACTGGGCATCTTCAACAAGGTGTTCGCTGACATCGGCGACGAGCAATCAATCGAACTGTCGCTCTCGACCTACTCGGCGCATATCGCGCGCATTACAGCGGCGCTGGCCAAGTGCGACTCGTCCAGCTTGTTGCTGTTCGACGAACTCGGCGTCGGCACCGACCCCAAGGAAGGCGCTGCGCTTGCCGAAGCGGTAATCGAATTCGTCGTCGAGCGCAAAGCCAAGTGCATCGTCACCACGCACTACTCTGCCCTCAAGGCGATCGCAGTCAATAATCGCCAGGTGGACAACGCCTCGATGGAATTCAACCGCGAAACCCTGCAACCCACCTATCGTTTTCGCACCGGACTGCCGGGATCGAGTTACGCTCTTGAAGTCGCCTCTCGTCTCGGGATGCCGCAGCCGGTACTGCACAGGGCGCAGGAACTCATCGGCTCACAGGAACGCTCCCTGGCCGATCTGATTGCGCGTTTGGAAGCTGAACTCATGGCGGCGGACGCCGAACGCGAGCAATTGCGCCTCAAGCTCGCCGAAGCGCTCGAACTGGAGAAGAACCACCGCAGCCAGAAAGAAAAAGTTGAGCAGCGCGAGAAACAACTTCTCAAGGACGGCTACGAAGACGCCAACAAGCTGGTCGAACAAACCCGCCGGCAGCTCGAGGAAGTCATCTCCCGGCTCAAGTCCGAGAATGTGACCAAGGCTGAGGTCAAGAGCGCGCAGAAGACAATCGAGGACCTGCGCCGCGAGCTTTACGAGGGAGCCGCCCGTTTTCGCCCGCAGCGCGAGCCCGGCGCCGTCCCCGAACCCGGTGATCGCGTTTTTGTCGAGCGCCTGCAGACCGAAGGCGAATTGATCGAGAAGTTCCCCGACGGCAAGCGGGGCAAGGTGCGCGTCGGCAAGGTCATGTACACGATGGAACTCGCTGACTTGCGCAAACTGGCCGAAGAAACCCCCAAGCCCAAATTGCCCGAGGGGGTCAACTACCAACCGTTCCAGGCCGAAGTTGATCTCGAAATATCGCTGCGCGGCTTAACTGTCGACGAAGCGCGCGAGCGCCTCGACAAGTATTTCGACGAACTCGCACTGACGCATGCACCCTACGTTCGCATCGTCCACGGCAAAGGCACCGGCGCGCTCCGGCGCCTGGTGCGCGATTATCTCTCGAAAAACAAAATGGTCGAATCGTTTCAGTTGGGAGAGTGGAACGAGGGTTCCTACGGCGTAACAGTCGTCAAGCTGAAGTCGTAGCGACTACGCTTCGGTGTGAAGCTGCCTGATTTCCTTCATGTAGAACTTGATTTGATCTTCGTTCTTTTCGCTCTCCGCCTGCTGGAGCAGCCGCTTGAGTTCAGTCATGCGGCGATCGCGGTGCCTGCGGTGAAAGCCGTGCACGAGGTCAGTGAAGAGCAATTCCATGTCAGCCTTGTGAAAGTCGTGAGCTGCCAGCTCGGCAATCAACTGCTTGCGGGCTAAACTGTCGACTTTGTCTATCAACTGCGCGGCGGAAATCGGCATCTCTTCCTCGCGTAAGAGCAGGATCAAACTGTAGAGCTCGGAAAGGTCACTCTCTTCGAAATCCGTCGGCGCAACCTTCTCCGCGGCCGAATCGATCAAGTCCTCCCGCTGCAGCAGGAGCGCCACAAAGTCGCGGTCGAGCGGCGGCCGTGCAGTCCCGTTGGCGCGAGCGAGCGGGCGGCGTTCTTCCACGCGCACATTTCGTCGCAGTAGCTCAATACCCAGTCCGTAGTGCCGCGCAATATCCTGCAGGAACAGCTCGCGTCGGATCGCATCCTCGATCTTGCCTGCCAGCGTCGCCAGTCGCTTGACTGCCTTGTCACGATCGTTCAATGAGAGGTCTTCGAATCGTTTGCCCAGGAGTGACAACGAAAACTCGACAAACGACTGCGCCCGCGCCAGTTGTTCGCGCACGGCAGTCTGTCCGCCCTTGCGCGCGATCGAGTCGGGGTCTTCCCCCTTGGGGAGCAAGACTACCCGCACGTCAAGACCCGCCTCGAAAAGGTAGTCCACCGAGCGTACCGCTGCCTGTTGTCCCGCCGAATCGGAGTCGAACATCAGCACCGCGCTCCCAGCCGAGCGCGCCAGAAGCTGCGCCTGCTCCGGAGTGAACGCCGTACCGGACGAAGCCACAACATTAGTCACGCCACACTGGACCAGTGACAAATAGTCAAAGTAACCTTCCACCACGATCGCTTCCTCCGCGCGACGGATTTCGCCGCGGGAATGAGACAGGCCGTAGAGCACACTCGCCTTGTGGTAAAGCGGGGTCTCGGGTGAGTTGATGTATTTCGCCTGTTCGTTGGGATCGAATGTGCGCGCACCGAACGCAATCGGTTTCTGCGCCGAATTGAATATCGGGAACATCAGTCGGTCGCGAAAACGATCATAGACGCGGCCGTTTTCGTTGCGCACGACGAGCCCGGCCTTCTCCAGATCGGCTTCGCTCAGCGACTTTTGCTGCGCATGCTTCATCAACGCGTCCCAACTATCGAGCGAATATCCCAGTCCAAAGCGCTCGATGGTTGCGTCCGTGATACCGCGGTTCTTCAGGTACTCCAGCGTTTTGCGCGACTCCCGGAGTTGCTCGTGAAAGAGCTTCTGCGCAATCTCGTGGGCGTAATAGAGCTGTTCAAACTCTTTCGACTCGCGCTGAACGCTCTTTTCCGGGAGCGTTATATTCGCCCGCGCCGCCAGGAGCTTCACGGCCTCGACAAACGGCACATGCTCATACTCCATGATGAAGGTGAACACGTTGCCGCCTTTGTGGCAGCCAAAGCAATGAAAGATCTGCTTGTCCGAAGTCACCGAGAAAGAGGCAGTCTTCTCCTGGTGGAAAGGACAACGTGCCCAGTAATTACGTCCCTTGCGTTTGAGCGGCAAGTAGCCCGAGACAACATCGACGATGTCGGATGCTTCGCGGACCCGTTCGATGATTTCATCGCCATAGTAGGCCATTGCTCAAATCTACTACATTGCTCCCATTTCGCCAATACCAAGCTTTCGCATTGCGGCCCGATCCCGGTTTGCACAAATCCGCGACTCCGCCTCGCGAGCCGCGAACGAATCTTGTGCAGAGAATGTGCTCACTGATCCACGATCTCCAAGACAAATGCAACTTTTGATGCTTCGGTACGGTAATTGCTTTCTGAGTTGTTTGGGGAAAACTTCAGCAGTGGAAAGGTTGTCATGTCAAGAGTCGCTTTGGTTTTTATTTGTTTCTGGTTCACTCTATCAGCCGACATTTTCGCCGCTGCTTCAATCGAGGGTACCATCCGCGACGCCGAAACTAACGAACCGCTCGGTTTTGCGACAGTGCAAATCTCCGGCACGGGGCAATCGGCAGTTGCAAACGCCGACGGACGGTATCGCATCAACTGCAGCGCCGGGGCGCAGGTCCTGAAGATCAGCCACATCGGCTATTTCACTGTTTACGACACTTTGTCTGTAGGGACGGAAGTCATGGCGCATGACATCCTGTTGCGGCCGTCACTGGTCATTGTCTCCGGCCCGACCGTCTACAGCCGGCAGTTTGACCCGGCACAGTTGATCATTCTCGAAGCAATCAAACGAAAACAGGAGATTCTCGAGCGGCTCGGTTCTTATGATTACAACGCCTACACCAAGCTGGTGATTCGCGACCAGAGCAAGCCTGATTCCGCCAAGATCATGGTCATCACCGAGACACAGTCGCAATCGTTCTGGGAACGGCCCAATAAATACAAAGAAATCATTCTCGCCCGCCGGCAGAGCGCCAACGTTGATGCCGTCAACAATTTGGTTACGCTCGGCGAGTTTCTCAATTTCAACAAGAACCGCCTCGAGATCGGCGAGTACGCTGTCGTCTCGCCGGTGGCCGACGACGCCCTCAAGTATTACAACTACTACCTGCTCGATTCGCTGATGATAGACGATCGCAAGGTCTACAAGCTGGAAGCTGAACCGAAGAATCAGGCAGACGCTTTGGTCGAAGGTTACATCTTCATCGCCGACTCCACGTTTGATGTAGTTGACGTCGAAGTCGGATTTAACGACGGTGTCCGACTGCCCTTCGTTACCGATTTGCGCTACTCACAGAAAGTCGCGCAGTTCGAAGACCAGTATTGGATGCCGGTCGAGATCAAGTTCGAGGCCACCGTCGAGATCAAGTTTCCCGGCGTTCCCAACAATATCGGCTTCGAGGTGGCCGCCTCGATCTACAATTACAGCTTCGAAACGCGGCACGAAGATGTCTTCGACGAGTATCTGCTTGAAGTCGACGATGGCGCAGACAAGCTCGATTCGCTTGCCTGGGCGGCCCGCCAATCGGTGCCCCTGAGTACCGAGGAAATTCGCGGCTATGCGCATATCGACTCAGTCGAAAAGGCGCCCAAGCCGCTCTCCAAGCATCTTCTCAGGGCCGGTCTGGGTGCCGTCGCGGTCGTGGCCTTCGGCGCACCAGATCTCTTCCGGTACAATCGCGTTGAGGGCGCCTACGTTGGACTTGCCGCCAATGATCAGGCCATCGCCAAGGGCCTCGACTTGAGCTTGAAGACCGGTTACGCCTTTGCCCCCAAACAATACCAGTATGGCGGCGGGTTGAAATATCGGTTTTCCGGCGATCTCAAACTAAGCCTCGGCGTCGAGTACCATCGCACCATCGACCAGCTCCCGGTCATCAATGCCGGCCGCTGCGATGCGACTTCATCAAGCCTGTTCTTCCGTCTCGACCCTTTAAACTATGCCTACGAGCGCGGCGGCTCCGTGAGCGCTTCGATCAGTCCGGTGCGACATTCAAGACTTACGCTGAGTTTCCATAATCTCAAGTACCGCAGCCTTCCCAAAGCCACCGATGATGCGCTTTTTGAGGGCGATGAAGAATTCCGCGAAAATCCGCCGATTGATGATGGCGAGTTGCGTTTCTTCCGCGCCGGTCTCGAACTTGATTCCCGCAAACTCTGGCGGAACAAAGGTCGCGACTTCAAACTCGATGCCGTGCAGTACAGCGTGCTCAGAATCGGCGGAGAAAACAGCTCACCGGACCTGTTCTCCAGCGACCGCGACTATCGCCGCTATTGGGCGAGCTTTACGCGCCACCAGCGCACCCTCGGACTCGGTGTCACCGAGATCGACCTCTTCGCCGGCGCGGCCACCCGCGAGCTACCGGCGCAGCGGTATTACCTGGTCACCGATTACTCTGAATTTCTGGCTCCCGAGGAATCCAAATTCCTCACGGTCGGCGACAACTTCTTCGCCGGCAATCGCGCCGCCTTCTTCTACGTGCGCCATGATTTTGGGCAATACTTGTTCAAGAAGAGCGGCTTGCCTTTGATCAAGCACCTGCCGTTTACTCTCGGTGTTCATGGCGGCGCCTTTTGGTCTGACTTTCGCAATCACATCGGCGAATTCAATACCGGTTACAGGACTGCTACCGGACCTTACCGCGAAATCGGCTTCAATCTCGGCAATCTGACGCCGTTTCTGTCACTGCTCAATTTCGCAACCTACTTGACCTGGCAGATCTCCGAGTACGACACAAACGACTTCACCGCGCGCATCGGCATCAAGTTCTAAACGAATTGCGAAGACAAACAAGAACGGCGACCCACTCAGGTCGCCGTTCTTGCATTGCTTCATTTCAGATCGGTCACTTGATTTCGAATTCGGTAATCTTCCACCCGCCGTCATAGACGAGATAGAGGTGTGAAAAATTGGAGTCCGCCGGATCGGCAGTGCGCGTAAACGTTACCGTGGCCTTCTTCTCATCAATAGCGAACTTGCGATTGTGCATGACGAAAGCTGAGTCGCCCTCCGCCAGCAGGGAGATCAGGCGGTTGGGACCCTCGCCACCTTCGATTGGTTTGGCGAAGTACGCGTCAAGCGCGGCGATGTCTCCGGAGTTGATGGCAGTCGTTATCTGGCCCAGGGCATCTTTGATTTGATTGCGTTCGAGGTTGGGGTCCTTCTCCTTGACGCAGGCCGCAAACGCTACAAAGAGCCCGATCAGGACAAATACCCCTTTCAACTGCCACAACTTCATCAGCATCCTTGCCTCCTACACCACGATGCGAAACGTGGTTGGCTCACCCTCAAGTAACTCGATTGTGCCGCCGTGGTCGGCGACGATTCTTCGGCAAATCGCCAATCCGAGGCCGGTTCCATCGGCCTTCGTCGAGAAGTACGGCTGGAAAATCCGCTGCCGCACTTCGTTCGGGATTGAATCACCCGAATTGGTCACGTCAATCTGTACGCGGTTGGCGTTAAGCGCATTAGCTCTAATCTTTATATCGCCAGCGCCCGCCATCGACTGTAGCGCATTCTGAATCAGGTTGTGAAAAACCTTCTTCATTTCGCCCGGATCGATATTGGCGCTCAGTCGATCTGGCGAATGCACCTCAATCCGAATCCCGCGCGGTTCGCTCTCGATTCGCGCCAACGCCACTATATCCGTCAAGTACTCCTTAACGTCAACCAAAACTTTTGCAACTCGTTGCCCGCGAGCTAAAGAGAGGAAATCCTTAATGATAAAGTTGAGCCTTTCAATCTCTTCTCCAATGGTCTTCAAGAACGTCGTGTACTCTTCCGCGTTCTCCGTGGGCTTGAATTCCAGTTGCAGGCGTTGGGCCGCGATCGAAATGGCGTTCAATGGGTTACGGATTTCATGGGCAACGCCTGCGGCCAGCGTCCCCAGTTCAGACAGACGCTCCGCCGCCCGCGCGTTCTCCTCCAGCCTCTTCAATTCCGTCAAATCGTACGCCAATGCAACGGCTCCCGAGTACTCGGCGGCTTTCCCCAAAACCGGCGAAGCGGAAACCAGCAGATAGCGCGCTCCACCGGCATTGTCGGGGTAACTCACTTCGCCGCGAAAACGCTGGGCAGAGTCGCCGGCGATTCTCGTTAACCCCAATAAGTCCTTGTCAAAGAGCGCCTGGTAGCTTTGCCCGAGCACTGCCCGGGCGGATTTTCCAAACAGCCGCTCAGCTTGCGGGTTGAAAGCGCTGATTACACCGTTGACATCGACTGCGACGACCGCCGCTTCGAGCGACTGCACGATCTCATCCGTCATCGAACGCAACTGCTCCAGATTGCCGGTAGTAACTTGGAGCTTTTTGAGCGATGTGACCGCATACGCGCCCACCACCCCGAGCGCAAACAAGACGAGCGACAAGATCGCCAACTGCTTCAGCGAGTCGGCATAGAGCAGCCGGTAACCTTCAAGCGACATCCCGATGCGCAACAGCCCCGAAGGCATGACATCGGAACGAAACGAACGCACGACCTCGAGCACCTCTTCGTCGTCGAATTCAAAGACGCGATGGACAATCTCTTCGTGCTCAAGCGCATCTACCAAGAACGGATCGGAGGCTATCGCCACCATGGCGCCGATATCGCGCGAGGCCAGGACAATTCCCGAATCATTCTGCAGAACGACATAGTCAATCGCATCCTGACCGCCCATCTTGCGCACAACAAATCCAATGCCGAGCGATTCCTGGTAGTCCGTCAGTTTGCGCGCCTTCGCAGTAATGAGCAACACGCCGAGGCGCGTGCGCACGCCGACGTGAATCAGCTCATCGCGCGGCAGCGCCGAAGGATACGGCGCGACAACGGCGCTCTGCCTGCCGGCATGCAGGATCGAATCGAGAACCGGAAAGGCGTGATCGCTCTCGGAAAGTCCGGTGCCGACGGCGTCGCTCCAGGACGAATGCGTAATCGCGAATTCATCGTCAACCAGGCTCACTTGTTCAAGGTTGAAGCGCCGCGCCCAGACGGAGAGCGACTCGACGGCGGTGGGGCTTACATCCACGAGCCGCGCAAGCAGTCCGGTGGTTTCGACCAGTCGCGCTGCCGAAATCTCTTCAACAATCGTGGTGGCCGACAGGTTGTTTCCAGCCGAGGTCACCAGGGCTTGCATCATCGATTCGCCCTCCTGCGCGATCAATTCCAACATGTTCTCGCGACTCGATTCAATACCGGAATAGGCCAGGACAAGAATGATGAGACCGACGATGAGGATCAGGCCGAGGACGGCGCGGCGGCGAATCATAGACTTCAGCGCGCCTGATTTTTGATTGTGGTCATCACAACTATGTTATACCTTTTGATGCCGCGAGAAAAGAAGATATGAAGATCGGCTACCTGCAATTGCGAACGAAATTCGGCGAGCCCGAAGCAAATCGGCGCCGCGCCGCCTCTCTGCTGAGAAGCGAGCGCTTTGATTTACTCGTGCTGCCCGAACTCTGTTTCTCCGGCTACTTCATGCCCTCGCGCGACGCGGCATTCGAACTCTCAGAACCCTTTGCCACCGGACCCAGCTTCGACCTCGTGCGCGAGCTGTCGCACAAGGGCGGCGGCGCGACTGTCTTCGGCTTCCCTGAACGCGACGGGGACAAAGTCTACAATTCCGCCGCGCTCGTCCTGCCTGGCGGCGAGAGCTTCCTGTATCGCAAAACACACTTGTTCTTCCGTGAAAAAGAGTGGTTCGATCCCGGCGATACCGGCCTGCGCGTTTTCGATTGTCAAGGCGTCCGGATTGGCTTGATGATCTGTTTCGACTGGGTCTTTCCCGAGGCGATGCGGAAACTGATGCTCGACGGTGCCGACATTGTCTGCCACCCTTCCAATCTGGTGCTGCCGTATTGCCAGGATGCGATGGTTACCCGTTGCCTCGAAAATCGGGTCTATGCGGTAACAGCCAATCGCATCGGAACCGACCGCCAGGGGGAGGACGAATTCACCTTCACCGGCCTCAGCCAAATCACGGCCACCAAAGGCGAGATTTTGTCGCGCGCTCCCGCCGAAGACGAAGCTGTGGCATTCGCCGAAATCGACCCGGCTCGTGCCCGCGACAAGTCAGTGACCGCACTCAATAACATCTTAACCGACCGACGTCCCGATCTCTACGGCTGAGGGAATTAGGCTTCCCCGGGTGATAAGATTTCTCCCGGATCCCCCCCAACGGCATGTAACTCCTAAACTTTCGCCGTATTTGCCCGCTATTTTGCGCTAAAGACCCCGAAACCGGTTTCCGATAACATTAGGGAACACGAATCAAATCGGAAGTGCCGAGATGGGTCTGAAGAAAGCAAAAATCCTTGTAGTCGACGACGAACCGGAAATCACCGACATTCTTGAGGCCTTCCTCACCAATGCCGGCCATACGGTGGTCGCGGAAAACTCGGCGGTTATGGGGCTGGAACGCGCCAAGTCATTCCGTCCGGACATGATTTTCCTCGACATCATGATGCCGCAAATGGACGGCTACGAGATCTGCAATGAACTCAAAAAGGACCCGCTCACCGAGAATATCCCCGTCATTTTCCTGACCGGCAAGGACACCTCCGACGATCAGGGCAAAGGCTTTAAGGCCGGCGGCGATATGTTTATCAAGAAGCCGTTCGTCTGCGAACGGTTACTGGAGATTGTCAACGTTGTGCTCCTAAGTTTCGCTAAGGTATAGCTCCTATACCGGGAACTTAAGGGTTGCTGGAAGGATGGCTGTTTGGTGGCGGCCATCCTTTTTTACTTGACAAATATTGTGCACCGCACAAATTGAGGTGGATGATAACCATCAAACGCTATCCGAACCGGCTGCTTTACGACACGACCAAGAGCGCCTTCGTGACCGGAAACGACCTGCGCGAGTATATCCGGCAGGGACGACAATTCCAGGTGCTCGACAGTCGCTCGCAGGAAGACTTGACGGCGCCGGTACTCGGGCAGCTATTCCTTGACGAAATCGAAGCTAAACCTAACAAGAAATCAGTGATCGAAACGCTGCGAGGGTTCATTGCCCTCGGTGGAGGATTAGATATGGAGATTTTGAAGAAAACAGTATTGGCCTCAATCGGTGTATTTGAGGTCACCAAAGCCAAGGCAGAGGAGATTGTCGACACCTTGATCAAAGAGGGCGAAATCGCCAAGACGAAGCGCTCCGAGGCAATTCTCGAGCTGCTCGACAAGGCCGAGAATTCGACCAAGGAATTCAAGGACCGCGTCGCCAAAGATATCGAGACGACAATCGAGAAGATGAAGGTCGCGCGCAAGAAAGACCTCGAGGACCTCAGCAAGAAGGTCGACGATTTGGCTGAATCGGTGCGCAGATTGACAGAGAAGTTGGGATAGTCGCGATTTTAAGGCGATTCCACCGCCCGCGCCTGTATTGCCCGTTGCTACGATTGGCCTGCGGCGGTATATTTCTATCGTGAGATTGTAGTAAAGCCGAATTCCCGAGCTTTGGGAAAGTGTGGTGTCCGTGCGCTTTTTCTGGCGTGTGGCGGTGGTGTCGGTAATCGGAATCGGTTTCGCCACGGCTCCTGCAACTGAACTCGTTTTTCTACCCCCGCTGAAAACTTCCGAAGTCGTTAATCCCATTAGAGTTATCTTTATGACAGCTCCGGAGAGCCAATTTGCGAAGCGCGGTTTCTCCGGAGATGTCGGTCTGATGAGTCCCAAAGTCGGCTCGGCAGTCGCCAGCTTTCAGGGACGATCGCTTAGGCCGCTTGACACAACGGCAATTGGCAAGGCGAACCCACTCGCGCAAACATTCGTCGCCGAGTTTCCGAGCCGGGAATTTGCGGAACGATTTATCGCCGAATCGGAGCGACTTAGCGAGGTTCTTTATGCCGAAATCGACCAGCGGTTGGAATTGTTCGGCACGCCCAACGATCCGTATTTTCAATTCCAATGGAATCTTGCCAACACCGGTCAGGCCTTTCCCAACGTCGTGCGCATGCCGGGGGAGTACAACGACTACCCGTCGATACTCAGCGGAAGTTCCGGCGCCGACATCAAAGCTCTTGCCGGTCTCCAGCAGGATCCCGACACGCTGCATTCGCCCCTGATCGCGATTATCGATACCGGCGTCGATATCGATCATCCTGACTTAAGGAATGCCATCTGGGTCAACGTCCACGAGATCCCCGAAAACGGTCGCGATGACGACTACAATGGATTTGCTGATGATCTCAATGGCTGGGACTTCTCCGGAAATGACAGTTTGCTCCCCATCTACGACGATACCGATCCGCGCGATCCGGTGGGACATGGGACTCATTGCGCAGGCATCGTCGCCGCCACGCGCAATAACGGCCTGGGCATTACTGGGATCTGCCCGCAGGCGCGCATCATGGCTCTCAAGATTTGGCCCGCCATGCTCTCGTCGATCGCCGCGCGCGCTATCATCTACGCCGTTGACAACGGTGCTGATGTGATCAGCATGAGTTGGGGGACGCCATTTCGGTCGCAACTGCTTGCGGATGCCGTTGCTTATGCAAACCGGAAGGGAGTCGTATTGGTGGCAGCCATGGGGAACTCAGGAATCGCAGAAGCTTTCTACCCGGCAGCCTACGAGGAGGTCATTGCCGTTGGCGCAACCGATAGCCGTGATCTGGTAAACAACTTTTCCACACGCGGAGATCACATTGATTTGTGCGCTCCTGGCGAATCGATCTTGTCCTTGCGGGCAGCAAGCACAGACCTTTACGGCCGTTCCCCTTCCTTTGAGCCTTACGTGCATATCTATGCCGGCGATTACTATATCGCCTCCGGCACCAGCATGGCGGCGCCGATGGTCGCGGCGGGCGCAGGCTGGCTAAGATCGCTTTCCCCAGGGCTCACCGCGGGTGTCTGTGCCCAGCTACTCTACCAAACGGCAGACGATCTGCAATCGCCGCTGGGAATTCAAGACAACCTTCCGGGATGGGATGTGCACAGCGGGTGGGGACGATTAAACCTCGAGAGCTTGATCGCAGCGGCTCCGGCCGGGGGCGCTGCGATCGCGTATCCCAACCGCCACGCCATCCTTACCGGCAGCACTTCCGTGATGTGTCGGGCCAACGAACACACAGCCGTGTCGATTTTGGAGTACGGTGCGGGAAGCGAGCCCGCAGACTGGCTGCCGCTGCCGCTGCATCCAACGACTCATCCTGACAGTCTGGTGGCCGACTGGAATCTGGCCGGATTGTTCGGCGAATACACCCTGCGCCTGCGCAATGCTGGGGCGAATTTGGATTATACAACCGTCTCGGTTGTCAACGAACCAATCGCGCGAATTGTCCTTCCTGCCGAGCGCGACACTATCTTCACTTCGATGCCGATTATTGTCGAAGCGGCGGCACCCTCCCTCGACAGCATTCTGCTCGCATACCGCACTTCCGATGCTACCCAAGCGCAGCCAATAATCAGTGTTCGGACTCCTCAATTTGGCAAGGCCGTCACGGAATGGGCGCCCGACCCCGCGGTGACTGGGGATGTCGAGTTGATTCTCTCAGTGTTTGCTTCGGGACTGCCGGAGGCCGTCGCGATTGACTCAACTCATGTCGTGGTTAGTTCTCCCTTTGCAGGCTCCCGCGGTTGGCGCATCCCTCTGGGCACGACCCTCGCAATCACACCAAACTACGGTGATCTGGACGGCGACGGCGAGAATGAGATTATACTGGGCTCCGATTCGGGTGTTTTTTTCTTCAATCTCGATGGCACGCCCAAGTTGAGCGGTGTGCCGGTCTTGCCGCCGGGAAACTATGTCATTCCACCGGTCGTTTGCGATCTCGATGAGGACCACATTGACGACTTGGCCATTGTGAGCGACTCGCCGCATCGAATCCATCTGATTTCATCGACCAACGGCGTCAGAAGCTTCGACCTGTCGTATCTTGCATTGGCCTCCCGATTCTTTTCTCAGCTTGAACTTCTGTTTCCAGTCCTGCTTGCCGCCGATCTCGATGCTGATGGTCGGGACGAAGTTCTTTATCAAGCAGGGTTTGGACAAGGAGCTCTTTATGATTTCATGATTCTCGACCACAATGGCAATCGCGCACCGGGCCTGGACATCAGATCACGGCATGACCTTCTTGCCGTAGCTGACCTGAACGGCGATCGCGCATTGGAGATTTACACTCTGACTCTTGGCGGCCAATTGCGGCAGTTCCATCGAATGGGAGAGCTGAAAATGGAACGCTCATTGGGCGGGGGAGAGTTGGAGTTACTTCCCACCAGCATGCAGACCGCAGACATTGATCGCGACGGACGCCACGAGTTGGTAATCGCCGTCGATGTCAAGCTCGGCGGAGTCTACCGAGGACATGCTGTTGTTGCTTACGGGGACAGCCTGATTCCCAAGTCGAACCGCATCTACGTAATGGACATCCCGGAATCGTCCGATCCGCGTCAACCGACGATCTGCGATCTCCAAGGGGATGGCCGGTTGGAAGAGATCATCAGTTACTTCGATGTCACACACGGCTTCCTTTTCGCGCTCCAGAGCGACGGCCAGCCTGTCATCGATGGCGGCAATCCGAACTCCGGCCTGTTTGCCGTTACCGACAATCCGGCAATTCTCATGGTGCCACTGGCGGTCAGCATCGACAATTCTCCCGGCGCCGAAATCGTAGCAGCGGCTGGGCACGATGTGTTTTCAACCTTTCCGGTGCAACGACTCTATGCCTGGGATCGCGCCGCACACTCGGTCAGCGGCTGGCCGCTTCGTATCGGCGCCGACCCGCACACCAACCCAGCCCGGCTTAACACCCCCATCTTTGGCGATTTTGACCGTGACGGTCAGCTCGATATGATGATGGTTTCTTCGCAGAGAGAACTGCTTTATACCACCTACCCGGGGGTTTCATGGGATTCTGCCGGATCGTCTTGTTCGATGTGGCGATATAATCGCAAGTACAATAACATCGTTCCCCGACTCAACTCGATTCAAACTGCCGCTCCGGACGACATCGAAATGCGGGCGCTTGCGGGTCTTACGGCCACAGTCTTCCCGAATCCGTTCAATGCCGAGACGGTCCTCGAATTCGATTTACCGGTTGCCGGGCCGGTCGAGCTGCGCATCTACAATCTACTCGGACAAGTCGTGGACTCACGGCGCCTCGAGTACTGCCCTCAAGGGCTCAACTCGATTCATTGGAAACCGGGTTCAACTGGACCGAAGGCCGTTGCCTCGGGGGTCTACTTCTACAGTATCTCAAGTCAAGGCGCGCAAACCACGGGCAAAATGCTCCTTTTGAAGTAGGGCTGGAGCGGTCACAGGCTGATTTCGATTGCGCGAACGGGGTGCTTTTGCTATTTATTGACCGGTTTGAATTCATGCTTTGGAGGAGTCGATGTCCGGTCATTCTAAATGGTCGACAATCAAGCGCAAGAAAGGCAAAGCGGACGCCGAACGCGGGCGTCTCTTTACCAAATTGATCAAGGAAATCACGGTTGCTGCCCGCTTCGGCGGCGGTGATCCGGAAGCCAACCCGCGATTGCGGACGGCGGTTCTCAACGCCAAGTCGAACTCGATGCCGGCCGACAACATCAAGCGCGCAATCCAGAAAGGCACCGGCGAACTGGAAGGCGCCAGCTACGAAGAGATTACCTACGAAGGCTACGGCCCCGGTGGCGTAGCCGTGATGGTCGAAGTCGTAACCGACAATAAGAACCGCACGGTGGCCGAAATCCGGCACTTCTTCAGCAAATACGGCGGTAACCTGGGCGAATCCGGTTCTGTCAGCTGGATGTTCACCAAGAAGGGGCTGATCGAAGTCGAAACCGCCAAAGCCAACGAAGACACTCTTCTCGAACTCGCTCTCGAGAACGGTGCCAGCGACATGACGACGGAAGGCGATGTCTTCGAGATCACGACGCCGCCGGAGTCCTTCGAGTCCGTGCGCGCCGCCCTTGAAGCCAAGGGTATTGCCATGGCCAGCGCTGAAGTGACCATGATTCCCTCCACCTCCGTGAAGCTGGAAGGCAAGCAGGCGGAATCGATGATCAAGCTCTATGAGACTTTGGAAGATCACGACGATATCCAGAAGACTTACGCCAATTTCGACATCGACGACGCTACTCTCGAGCAGCTTACGGCTCAATGAGAATTCTCGGCATTGATCCCGGCCTGGCCACCACCGGATTCGGCCTTGTCGAGATCGATCGAAACGGGGCACGGCTGGTGAACGCGGGTAGCTTCTCGACACCGACCGGCAAAATGGCCGATCGCCTGAGACTGATTTTCAATCGGATGTCGGAATTGCTCGAAAGCGAGCACCCTGATGAAGTGGCATTGGAGGAAGGGTTCTACGGCAAAAACGTCAAGGTTGCTATGAGTCTTGGACAGGCGCGCGGTGCGATCTTGCTGGCTTGCAGCCTGAAAGGTGTCCCGATCTTCGAATACGCTCCGCGCGAGGTGAAACAGTCGGTTGTCGGTCGCGGCGCCGCCTCCAAAGAGCAAGTTCAGTATATGATAAAAGCGCTGATCAACATCAAAGAACTGCCGGCGCCGCTCGACGTTTCCGACGCACTGGCGATTGCTTATTGTCATTTTCAGCGAAGAGAGAAGACATTTTGATATCATCAGTGTCCGGACGGCTGGCAGCCAAACACGTTGACCATGTTGAAGTCATCGTCGGGGGGGTCGGCTTCAAGATTCTCGTGCCGCTTTCCACTTCGCAGGCGCTGCCGAAGCTCGGTTCGGAAGTCGCGTTATTCACCTCGATGCAAGTCCGCGAAAATGCGATTGACTTGATTGGGTTTGCGACGCAAGCTGAGCGCGAGGTCTTCGAAATGCTCATTCAGGTATCTGGCGTAGGTGTCAAGCTGGCATTGACAATATTGTCGGGCATCAAAGTCGATGACTTGTTGCGCTCGATCCTTGAAGAAGACCGTTCCTTATTGGCAACGATTTCCGGCATCGGGCCAAAAACTTCCGGAAGATTAGTCCTTGAGTTAAAGGATAAAGTTACCAAGATTATTTCAACAACGGGCGTCGGCGCTGCGTCTCGATTAAGTCACGTCGAGGAAGCTGTCTTGGCGCTTGAAGCCCTTGGTTACAGCCGCTATGAGGCACGCAAAGCTGTCGAAGCTGCGGTTGCCGATAAGGGCTCGAATCAAAGTTCAGATGCCCTGATCCGCGCCGCTCTCCAAGCCGGTGTGCGTTGATGGAGTAGATTAGAACTGTGACCGGGGCGGAGTCTAATAAAGAAAGGTCGGGGCGGACTTAGGTCCGCCCGTATTTGGATGGCATGAAAGAACGGATCACCAATCCGGAGATTATTCAAGGCGAGCGCGACTTTGACGCCTCGCTGCGGCCATTGCGCTTCGATGAGTTCATCGGCCAGGGCAAGGTCGTGGAGAACCTCAAGATCTTCATCCAGGCGGCCAAGCAACGCGGAGAGGCGCTTGACCACGTGCTGTTTTACGGACCACCCGGACTAGGCAAAACCACATTGGCCTATGTCATCGCCAACGAACTCGGCGTCGGGATCAAGTCGACCTCCGGGCCGATCCTGGAGAAAGCTGCCGATCTCGCCGGTATCCTGACCAATCTCAACGAGCGCGATGTCATCTTCATCGACGAAATCCATCGCATTAATCGCGTGGTTGAGGAATACCTCTATCCCGCGATGGAGGATTTCACGCTCGACATCATGATCGATCGCGGACCGGCGGCACGCTCGGTAAAACTCCCGCTTAAGCCGTTCACGCTGATCGGAGCCACCACCCGCGCCGGACTGCTCACCTCGCCAATGCGGGCACGCTTCGGAGTGGTCGGTCGTCTCGACTATTATTCAGCCGATGATATTGCCCACGTCATCCACCGCTCGGCGCGTATTCTGCGCGTCGAGATCGATGATGCCGGTTGTCGCCAGATCGCCTCGCGCTCTCGCGGCACGCCACGTATCGCCAACCGGCTCCTGCGCCGGATTCGCGACTTCGCCGAGGTCACCGGCGACGGACGCATCACCGAGCAACTCGCGCATAGCAGCCTCGAACGACTCGATGTCGACGAACTCGGGCTCGATGACATGGACACGCGCATACTCAGTGTCTTGATCGAAAAATTCCGTGGTGGGCCGGTCGGCCTGAGTACGCTGGCCGTCGCCGTCGGCGAAGAGGCGGAAACATTGGAGGAAATCTACGAACCATTTCTCATACAGGAGGGATTGCTGGAACGCACGCCGCGCGGCCGCACCGCGACTCCGGCGGCATTCAAACATTTGAAGTCGGAACAGAAGCCGACGCAACAGGGGAAATTACTTTAACATCGATTGGTGTTAAGAAACTTGGTACCACTTCTCAAAGACGGGTTATGGAGAAAATTACTTTCGAGCTTCCGGAGGACCTCATCGCCCAGCATCCGCTGGAAAAACGCGACCGCTGCCGCTTGCTGCATCTCGATCGCGCGAGCGGTGCCCTCACAGACTACGTGTTCAGCGACGTCCTCAACCTCTTGCAGCCTGATGATGTCCTCGTCCTGAACGACACCAAGGTCGCGCGCGCGCGGCTCTTTGGCGTCGGCGGTCAGGCCGGCCGCAAGGTTGAAATCTTCCTGATGGACAAACTCAAGGAAGATGAATGGGTCTGCCTGGTTCGGCCGGGGAAAAAGGCTCATCAGCACGACCGCTTCTATTTTTCGGCGCGCGAGTATGCCGAGATCATCTCTGTGTTGCCGGACGGTTCGCGGCGCGTTCGCTTCGTGGGGGCTCCGGCCACCGAACTGATGGAGAAATTCGGCCACATGCCGCTGCCGCCGTATATCAAGCGCGACGATACTTCCGTGGATCGCAAAATGTACCAGACCGTTTACGCGCGCGAGGGTTTTTCTATCGCGGCGCCGACTGCCGGTCTGCACTTTACGGAAGAACTGCTGGCGGACCTCGAGAAGAAAGGTGTCGAAATCGTCTCGATCCGGCTCGATGTCGGTCGCGGCACCTTCAAGCCCATTGAGGCCAAACACTACGAAAAGCACAACATGGATGCCGAGGAGTACTGGATCGACGAAAAAGCCGCCCAACAGCTCAATGCCGCGCTCGCGAAAAAACGCCGCATTGTCGCCGTCGGTTCGACCGTAGTGCGAACACTCGAAGGCTGTCTCGCGAAGGCGGACAAGTTCCGGGCCGAGCACGACGAAACCAATATCTTTATCTATCCAGGCTTCAACTTCAAAGCCGTCGGCGCCATGATCACCAATTTTCATTTGCCGGAGTCAACCTTATTGGCTATGGTGGCGGCGTTTGCGTCACCGGAGCAGATCCTGCAGGCGTACGGTAAGGCTGTCGACAATCGCTACCGGTTCTATTCTTATGGCGACGCAATGTTGATTACATGAAGAACTACGCCATCATCACCGCTGCCGGCAAAGGCACGCGTCTGCCGGGCGCCGTGCCCAAGCAGTATCGGCCGATCGGAAACAAACCGATCCTGGCCTGGACAATTGAGAAGTTCGAGCAGTCGCCGGTCATTGACACCATTCATTTAGTTGTCGCCGGCGCCGACCTCAACTATACCTATGAATCCGTCGTCGAGCGGCACGGCTTCAAGAAAGTCGAGCGCATCGTGGCTGGCGGCAAGTCGCGCTTCGATTCGATCTTGTGCGGGCTACGTTCCGTTCCTGAAGACGCCAACCTTGTCTTTATCCACGACGGCGTCCGCCCGCTCGTATCCTTGGAAGAGATCGAAGCCGTCGGTAGGGAGGCGGAGGCGCATGATGCCGCCATCCTTGCTGTCCACCAGACCGAGACGCTCAAGCGAGTAGAAGAAGGCTTTGTCATCGCCACTCTCGATCGCGACAAAATCTGGGTCGCCCAGACCCCGCAGGTTTTCAAGTACGAGGCGATCATCTCTGCTTATATCCAGGCTCTGGAGTCAAAGCGCGAATTCACCGACGATGCCTCGGTCTGCGAGGCTTTTGGGATCGGCGTCCGCGTAGTCGAAGGTTCGGCCGCGAATATCAAGATAACCACCACCGAGGATCTCGAACTGGCGCGGCGACTGCTGGTTGGGGCTGGAGCGCCCACCGGTTGATCTCGCGCACCCATGGCACACGGGCCGCAATACGAGGATGTAATTAAATGTCCACTTTTCGCATCGGTTCCGGTTTTGACGTTCACCCCTTTGTTGCCGGCAGGCGGCTCGTCCTGGGCGGCGAGGCCATCGACCATCCGCTCGGGTTGGCGGGGCACTCGGATGCCGACGTTGTGCTTCATGCCCTTTGCGATGCTCTTCTCGGCGCCGTGGCCAAGGGTGATATCGGCCATCACTTTCCTCCCTCAGACCAGCAGTTCAAAGACGTTTCGTCGACTCTGCTGCTCAACCGCGTCGTCGAGATTCTACGCGCCGATGGTTGGTCGCTGGTTAATGCCGACATCACGATCATTTGCGAACAACCCAAAATCGCGCCCTACGTCGAGCGGATGAAAACCAATATCTCGCGCGTTTGCCGCGTCGACGCCGATGCCGTCTCGATCAAAGCGACCACCACCGAGCAGCTGGGATTCACCGGCCGCGAAGAGGGAATTGCGGCAATGGCGGTAGCGCTCGTACAACGCTAAGATGGAACTGCTGTTCGCCAAAGCTGACGAGATCCTCAATGTAGTCGCCGGGCAGAGCCTGCTCTGGATCTACCTCTTCGTCCTGCTCTCCATGTTGATCGAGAACTTCTTCCCGCCTTATCCGGGTGACACCGTCGTCTTTATCTGCGGAGTATACGCAGCCGGCGGCCATGCCTCCTGGAGTACGATCTATGTGCTTTCGGTGGTAGGCACGCTCCTCTCCGTCATGGCGCTCTACTACTTCGGTCGAACTCACGGCCGCTCGGTCTTCTCGAGCCACAGCATGCGCTGGTTGGGCGTGAGGCGGCTCGAAAAGGTTGAGCATTGGTTTGACCGCTGGCATGATAAAGTATTGCTGGCCTCCCGCTATCTGACCGGCGTGCGCGCTCTCATTGCCGTCATGGCCGGTGTCGGACGCGTCGGTGCCTGGCGGATGCTGATTTATTCGACGATCTCAACCCTGACCTGGAACTTCATCGTTCTCTACCTCGCCTGGGTGCTGCGTCGTGATTGGCAGGTGATTGACAGGATAATCGGCACTTACAATTCCATCATCATTATCGCGCTTGTACTTGTCGTTTCCTTTGTGGTTTACAAGATTCTCGCCCGCAAGCGACAAGGAGAATCGACGTGAAGATCTTGGTATTGGCCGGGGGCGAATCGCAGGAGAGGGA
Source organism: uncultured Ignavibacteria bacterium (assembly GCA_964576925.1). Classification (GTDB taxonomy): domain Bacteria; phylum Zixibacteria; class MSB-5A5; order CAIYYT01; family CAIYYT01; genus JADJGC01. Next base: position 314,584 of record CAZNWJ010000003.1, read on the forward strand.
AGTCTCGCTCAACTCGGGAAAGGCTGTTGCCGCTGCCTTGCAGTCCGCCGGACACACGGTGCAACTGCTCGACACGCGCGATGGCCGCGACTTGCTTGGCACTCATGAACCGCAGCAAATTGCGGCTGGTCGGCCTGGCTCCGAAATCGCCCGGGCTGCGCGCTTCGATCTGTCGCTGCCGGCGACAATCAAAGACAGTGACGTCGTCTTCATCGCGCTTCATGGCGGGCTGGGAGAAAACGGAACCCTTCAGGCGCTGTTCGATCTCGCAAAGGTCGCCTATACCGGTTCAGGCGTACTCGCTTCGGCGCTCGCGATGGATAAACAACGCGCCAAACTCATGATGGACTCCGTCGGTGTACCGACACCGCAGACGATCTTCTTCGGCTCCGAAGCCCACGTCTTCCGCTATTGCGGCAGCGAAGACTTCGCCGACGTGGCGTACCCCATCGTCGTCAAACCCAACAGCGAGGGGTCGACCGTCGGCATCACGATCGCCAAAGACTATGCCGCGCTTCTGGCGGGTATCAAGCTCGCCCTCGATTATGACGATTTCATTCTGCTTGAAGAGTATATTCCCGGTCGCGAGCTCACCGTCGCGATCCTGGGCGACCAAGCCTTGCCGGTCGTCGAGATTGTCCCTCAAGGCGGCTTTTACGACTACGAACACAAGTACACCAGCGGCGCGTCTGAATATGTTTGCCCGGCTGTGATCGACGAGCAGGTTGAAGCCGACGCCAAGGAGTATGCGCTGACAGCGTTTCAGGTATTGGGTTGTCGCGGTTATGCGCGCGCTGATTTTCGGCTGAATCCTCAGAATCAGTTGTTCTGCCTCGAAGTCAACACGCTGCCCGGCATGACCTCGACATCACTGGTCCCCAAAGCCGCCAAGGCGGCGGGAATCTCGTTCGAGCAATTGCTCAATCGCATCGTCGAATTAGCGCTGAAAAAGTAGCCGGCCACGATCCCCCGCGAATCGGAATTGCAGAATCCGCCGCAACGATTCGCTCTTGATAATCGTAAACCGAGATATTATCGTGGACACTCTCCCTGATCGGGGAGTCAAAAGAGGACTGTCTGTTAACCGTCGGAGGTAATGTCGTGGACAAAACTGAACTGCTGCTGGAAGAATTAACTAACGCCTACGGCCCACCCGGGCACGAATCGGCCATCGCGGAGATTTTCAAGAAGCACGCCGCCAAACACGCGAAGGTGTCGTTCGACAAGATGGGTTCGGTAATCGCCGAACGCAAGGGTACGGCAAGCGACCCCAAGATCATGATCGCCGGCCACCTTGATGAAATCGGCTTCATGGTAACCGACATCACCGCCAACGGCTTCCTGAAATTCCTGCCTCTCGGTGGGTGGTGGGGACACGTCGCCCTCGCGCAGCGCGTGATCGTGATGGGGAAGAAGGGTCCGGTGCTCGGAGTGATCGGCTCCACCCCGCCGCATCTTCTTGAACCCGAAGCGCGCAAGAAAGTGCTCGACATCACCGATATGTACATCGACTGCGGCGTGCGCGGCAAGGTCGATGTCACCAAGAAACTCGGCATCGCTGTGGGTGACGTGATCGTCCCCGACTCCAAATTCACCCTTATGGCCGACGCACAAATGTATATGGCCAAAGCCATCGACAACCGCTTCGGCTGCGCGGCGGCTATTGAAACCTTGTGGCGGCTGGAGAAACAGAAACACCCGAACACGGTTTACGCAGTGGGAACGGTGCAAGAGGAAGTCGGCTGCCGCGGCGCCGGCACTGCCGCTTGGATGATCGACCCCGATCTGGCGATCATCCTCGACACCGGCATTGCCCGCGACACGCCCGGAATTTCCGGCGAACCGAAAGAGAAAGTCGGCAGCGGCCCGTCAATCATCGTTTTCGATGGCGGCATGATCCCCAATGTCAAGCTGCGTCATTTTGTCCAGGCAACGGCCGAACGGATGAAGATCAAGTATCACCTGACCAGTATTCGCGGTGGCACTACCGACGGCAGCCGCATTCATATCTCGCGGCTCGGCGTGCCGACGATCGCGATCGGTCCCGCCGTGCGTTACATCCACGGCCACAATGCCGTGATGTATCGTGGTGATTATGAAGCCTCCGTCAAGTTAGTCGTCGAGTTGGTCAAGAAGCTCGATGCCAAGACGGTCAAGTCGTTTACTCAGTCGTAGTTGAGTCATTCTGTTTCCCTGGCGGCGATATAAGCCACGGGGAGACTTCTCAGTAGGGAGATTAGATGGCGTTGAAGTTTTACAACACCTTGTCGCGTCAACTGGAAGAGTTCAACCCGATCCAGCCGGGCCAGGTGCGTCTTTACACTTGCGGACCCACGGTCTACAATAACGCGCACATCGGCAATTTTCGCACCTTCATGTTCGAAGACTTGCTGCGCCGTTATCTGAAGTACAGTGGCTTCAAAGTTACGCAGGTTATGAACCTGACCGACATCGATGACAAGACGATCAAGGGGTCGATCGCCAAGGGTGTCAGTCTCGACGAATACACCGCCGTCTACACCAAGGCCTTTTTTGACGATGTCGACGCGCTCCGCCTCGAACGCGCCGAACACTACCCGGCTGCGACCACGCATATTCCGGAGATGGTCGCCATGACTAAGCGCCTGCTTGAAAAGGGAGTTGCTTATCGGTCAGGGAAAGACATCTACTTTTCCATCGCCAAGTTTCCCGAATATGGCCGACTGTCGCGGATGGACCTTGAGCAGCTCCAGGCCGGGGCATCGCAGCGTGTGGCCGCGGACGAGTACGAAAAAGAGCAAGTCTGCGACTTCGCCCTCTGGAAGGGCTGGGACGAGTCCGATGGTGACGTCTTCTGGGAAACCGAAATCGGCAAGGGCCGTCCCGGCTGGCACCTCGAATGCTCGGCGATGTCGATGAAGTATCTTGGTGAACACTTCGACATCCACACCGGCGGCGTCGACAACATGTTCCCGCATCACGAAAACGAGATCGCCCAATCGCAGGCCACAACCGGGAAGAAATTCGTCAATTATTGGCTTCACTGCGCGCACCTCGTCGTTGACGGCAAGCGGATGGCAAAGTCGCTGGGCAATTTCTACACCGTGCGCGAGTTGCTCGATAAAGGCTATCCGGCAGTTGCGATTCGCTATTTGCTTTTGTCCACACACTACCGCGCCTCACTGAACTTCACCATGGACGGCCTCGAAGGCGCCAAGGCTGCGATCCAGCGTATGCGTGATTTCTACGACAACCTCAAGGTTGGAACCAAGAATGTTCCTTCGGGAAAAGTCGACGAGTACGTCGCTCGCGTCAAACAAGGCTTCACAGACGGCCTTGACGACGACCTCAATATCTCGCCGGCGCTGGCAGCAATTTTTGATTTCATCCGCGATGTCAACCGCTTGATCGCCGAGGGCGGGATTTCCGCTGAAGACGCCGCCAAAGTTGCCGCGACCATGGAAGGCTTCGATTCCGTGCTCGACATCCTGCGCAAGGAAGAAGTCTCGCTCGACCAGGAAGTCGAGGCGCTGATTGCCGAACGCTTCGCCGCCCGCAAGGCACGCGACTTCAAGAAATCCGACGCCATTCGCGATCAGCTCCTGGCGATGGGTATCATCCTCGAAGACACTCCGCAAGGCACGGTGTGGAAGAAAAAGCTGTAGACCTTCTGTAGCCTTGCGCGATCCTCGCTGCGCCTACGCTTACTTGCGCTCCTGTCCCTGCTTTGTCCAGTCGAGCCGTCCGGTGTACTGCATGGTCACGAATAACGTCAGGATTGCGCATATCGTGATCGCCAGTCCGGTGAATCCCTTCAGGAAAAACGCGTAAGAAAACCCGATCAAGAAGACGAACTGCGACAATCCCGCCTCCACAAGCGCAAACCGCATCCCGACGACCAGCCGCAAGTAGGAAATCACCAGGAAAATCGAGACCGCCGAACTGATCGCGGCCGCTAGATGAATGTCAATGTGATCCGCCAGGTAGGCAAGCAACAGGTGGAACGCGAAGAACGCCGCCGCCACGAAGGCATAGTTGATTGGGTGGATAAACACTTTTTTGACCGTCGTCAGCACAAACATCACGAAGAAGAAAAACAGCAGCGAAACCGGCGCAAAGAAACTCACGCGGGAAACGAAGGGCCCCGGATTGATTCGCTGCGGCATCTCCATGCCGATTTGCAGCCCCGTTACCAGGCTTTCATACTTCCAGGTCAACTTCCAGCCGTCGTTCGTTTTCACTTTCTCCGTTGGCGAAATGCAGTTTTCGGGGAAGTTGATGTCGTCGAAATCGGTCTGCATCACCAGCTCGAAATCACGAATCTGCGTGACCGACTTCCCGAACATGTACCACCACTGGTCGAGTCCTTGCGAGCCGTAGCTGATGGCTATTTCCCGCTGTTGACTACCGGCCAGCTCAAGTTTGTGATTCACGACGCCGGCGACCTGGTTTAACGCGTGCACCGTGTCGCCGTCAACCTTCAGCGCGAAATTGTCGAACACCCCGTCGGCAACCGGGAACTCAAACGATAGCGTCAGCGTCACCGGCTCCTGAGTCGGATTCGTAACCACATACCGGCTCTGGAAACGCACGCCATAGGTCGAATACCAAAGCAACCCTTTCTTGCGATGATCGAGTGTCAACGCGACTTCAATCTTGCTCGCATCCCAGCCGACATTCTGCCCCAGTTCCCAGGGAGAGTTTGACGGCTCGCCGACTTGCCCGGAATCGGTGCTTCCCAGGCCGACCTTGACTTCGCTGACGTGCAATTCTGGCGCCTTCTGACGCTGCAGCGTTCCCCAAAGCTGGCCGACTTCCGGACGCAGGGCGGCATCCTGGTGTTCCGTGCGCAGCGCTGTTGTCGATCCCAGGATCGTCCAGGCGATGGTGGCGAGGAGGAGGATTGCCACAAGAGATGAGACTTGTTTAGCCACGTTTTTCTCCAGTTTGGATTTTAGATCTCTGCCCCCATTTTCTGTCACTCATTCTATTCCGGCCCGACGGCAATGTTCCGGGTTTTGTTCAGTCAGTCGCAGAGGACGCCGCCTGCAACGCGTTTTGCGCTTGATTCTTCTCGCTGACGTTGTTCATTATGGACAGGCAAAGCAATCTTCTAATGTGCCGGGAGGTGGCCGACCAATGAGTACGCCTGCGATTCCCGAAATCGGCGTGATGGCGCACGACGCCGCCGAACTCGTCGTCGCCGCCTTCGACGAGTATCAACAACACTTCGCCGAAATCACCCGCCGTGCCCGCAGCCGCTTCGAGAATCGCGATTGGCCGGGCATCCGCGCTGATTCCGTCGAGCGCATGGACCTTTATGAATGCGCTCTGACTGAAGTAGCCTCTACTCTCGAGCACCGACTGCCCGACAGCTTCCGCGATCGGGCGCTTTGGCTCGCCGTGAAAAAAGTCTTTCCCGCTCTTACGGCAAGTCGTCACGACGCGGATTTGGCGGAAACTTTCTACAACTCGGTCACGCGCAAGGTTCTCTCCACCGTCGGGCTCGACCGCGAGATCGAATACTTTCGCCTGACTCCGCGGCGCAACTCCGACAGCGCCGCCGGCAGTATCTCTGTGTGTTATCCCGGTACCCGGCCCTGCGCGGAAATCGTTAAGGAAATGCTCTTGGCGTATGGCTTCACGACTTCGTTTGAAGACCTTGACCGCGATGCCACCCTGGTCGCGCGCGAGATCGACCTCTATCTCTGGGCGAAGATCGGCTACGGCAGCTTCGATGCCATCGAGATGATCCGCGCGCCGTTCTTCCGCAACAAGGTCGCTTATCTCGTGGGCCGCATCTGTCTGGGCAAAAAGATCTGCCTGCCGCTCGTTATGCCGCTCTATCATGGCGACAATGGCCTCTACGTCGACACAGCGCTGCTGAGCGAGCGCGACTTGTCGGTCGTCTTCAGCTTTGCCTTTTCCTATTTCCTCGTGGAAATCGACCGCCACGATGCCATCATCCGGTTCCTCCGCAGCCTGCTTCCGGAGAAGCCGATTGCCGATCTCTACGTCTCGCTCGGTTACAACCGCCACGGCAAGACCGAATTCTATCGCGACCTGCATCGCTTCGTCCATCGCTCGCGCGAGCAGTTCATTGTTGCGCCGGGGCGCGAAGGCTCCGTGATGATCGTGTTCACCCTGCCGGGCTATGACTATGTGTTCAAAGTTATCAAGGATTACCCGTGCTATCTGCGATCGGGCGATCAAACCACGAAATCGTTCGACCGGCGCGAAGTCATGGCGCGCTACGACCTGGTCCGCCACCGCGACCGTGTCGGCCGCATGGTCGACACGCAGGATTTTGAGAATCTGCGTTTTCGCAAGTGGCGCTTTTCCGATCAATTACTCGCCGAGTTCGCCGCCGCCGCTCGCGAAGTCGTTACCCTGGAGCCGCAGCATGTCGTCATCCAGCATCTTTACGTGCAGCGACGTGTCACGCCGCTTTTGATGTACCTGATGCAGGAATCCGATCCCGAGGTCATCAGGCACGTCGTCCTCGATTTCGGCTATTTCCTGAAAGACCTGGCGGCAACCGGAATCTTCCCCAGCGACCTTTTCAACATCTGGAACTACGGCGTTACCCGGCGCGGCCGCGTCGTCTTGTTCGATTACGATGATGTCTGGCCGCTCGAGAAACCGAATTTTCGCGACAAACCGCAACCCCAGGACGAATTCGAAGAAATGGAGTCGGAATCCGAGTGGATCGTCGCCATGCAGGATGACTATTTTATGGATGAAATCGAGCACTATTCCGGCATGCCGGATCGCCTGCGGGCGGCATTTCGCGCCGTCCATGCCGATCTTTACACCGCGGCTTTCTGGTGCGACATGCAGCGCCGCGTGAAGGCCGGGGAAGTCGTCGACATCACGCCCTACGATCGCAGTCGCCGATTTCCGCGCAGTCTGCCGGTCTAATCCACACGTCGCCCCCGATCTTCACCTCGGCTTTACTGTTGACATTCGCTCGCCGGAACCTCATTTTACCGCGCGCCGGGATGCTCGTCTCGCGCGTAAAGAGAAATCTAAGCCGGTGTAGCTCAGCTGGTAGAGCAGCTGATTTGTAATCAGCTGGTCGGGGGTTCGAGTCCCTTCACCGGCTTTATTCATTGAATTCACTAGCTGTGCCGATTCCGTCCCGCGCTGCACAGATACGAGAAGGGCGACCCGAGGGTCGCCCTTCTCCTTGCTTCGCCGGACTTTACTTACAAGTCGAGCATGGCGGGGCGCCGCCGGCGAAGATGTAGTTAATCAGGAAAACAGCATCGGAAATCGTGACGATGCCGTTGCAGTCCGCGTCTCCGGCGGAATTCGGATCCGGGGCCGGACCGCCACCAAAGATGAAACCAATCAGGAAAACAGCATCCGAAATCGTAATGATACCGCTCCCATCGGCATCGCCGCAGATCGCACAATAGGGAGCGCCAGCGCCGTGGCGGTAGTGTCGGATGATCTGGGCCTCGCTCAGTGGCGCGTTGTAGATAGCCAGCTCGTCAAGCACGCCGCCGTATCGGTAGAACGGGCCTCCGTTAGCCCAGCCGACCTGCATCGGCTTATTACTGCCGGAACGCACCTGGCCGGCGACGGTGAGTGTCGTGTTGAGCGCGCCGTCGAGATACAACCGGCATTGGCCGAGTGCTTCGTCGCGAATGAAGGCCACGTGATGCCAAACCTCGTCATTGACATCTATCGTGCTGTACAGATCGGTCGAGGCTCCAAAGTAACAGCGGAGCTTGCCGGGATTCTCGCTGGTCCGGCACGAAACGCCGATCCACCACGGGTTAGTAATGTCGAAGCGTGAGAGTATCACTTCGTTGCAACTGTAGTCGGTACTCGTGCATCCGCAATCTGCCTTCATCCAGAATTCGATCGAATAGCTGTCGGTCGCTCCCCAATCGTAAGAGTCGTCGTCGGGGATCAGCACTTGATCGTCGACGCGGTCAAACAACTGCGCGTCGCCGACCTTTCCGGTCACGGGTGTCGGGCAGTCGCTGCAGGTGGCATCGGCCGCGCCAACCGGGTCATTGTAGCTGCCGGGAGCGGTTTCATCGAATGTCCAGTAGTGTTCCATCTCAGCCGGGCAGTTGTTACCCGGGTCAACTTCGATCGTGAACGGCTGGCTGTCGCTGCCTTCGCTGTTGGATGCCACGACCTCAACGTCGAAACTGCCCGTCGCGGTAGGCATCCACTCGATCAGACCGGTAACATCATCAATCGTCATGCCCGCAGGAAACACGGCCAGGCTGTATGTTGGTACCGGCCGCCCGGTCGCCTGGACGTCGTATTCGTACGGCTGGCCGACCATCGCGTTGGTGCGCGCTGTGGTCGTGATCTCCGGCGGGGTATCGGCGAAGTTGCAGTAGCCCAGGCCAAGCAGCCCACTGCTGTGATGTGCGGCGATTGCCGTCGACGAAAGCGCGACGTCATACAGCGCCAGCTCGTCAAGAATCGCGCCCAAGCGATACTTGGCCGGGTCGGGGCCGTTATACCAGCCGATTTCGAGCGCGTCCGAACTCGCGAGATTTTTTCCCGACGAAACCTGAGACGATTCGAGTACGCCGTCGACATAAAGCAACCACTGATTGGCTGCATTATCGCGCACGAAAGCGACATGATGCCAGGCGGCATCGGTTACTGAAGTCGTGCTGAAGATATCAACCCCCTGGAAGTAGGCGCGAATCTTCGATTGATTCGTGCCGGCCTCGCACATGACACCGACCCACCAGCCGCTTGCGGGTCTTCCGACCACAACTTCATTGTTTGGCTGGATTCCGCCGGCACAGCCGGTTGATTTGAATAGCCAGAATTCGATCGTGAAGTCCGAAGTCGTTCCCCAATCATAACTGCCGTCATCGGCGACAATCACCTGATCGGTCAGGCGGTCGAATTCCTGCGCGCCTCCGACCAATCCGGCAACCGCTGTCGGGCAAGCAGTACAACTGGCATTCGTAGATCCAACGGCGTCATTGTAAACGCCACTCGAAGTCTCATTGAGTTCCCAGTAGTGGCTCATGCCCGGCGGGCAGCCGTCGGCGTTCACCGCAAAACTCGCACCGTCGAAATCGGAGGCCGACAACGGGTCGCTGGCCGTGAAGACGATTGTCTCAGCGCCAGTCCAGGCCGGCGAGGGCGGCGTGATAGTCGCGACCCGGTTGACGTCGATATTAACGCTCAGATCGACGTTGCCGGAGTACGTCCAGTCCAGATCGCCATCCGCGTGATCCGGGTCGTAAACATAGGAGTCCAGCGCGATCGTTGCGAAAGCGTTGCCGACCAGCACCGCTTGATCGGGAATGTCGGCTACCTCCGGAGGATCATTAACCGCCGTGATGGTAAAGGTAGCGGCATCAAAATCGGTCAACGGCTCCAAGTCCGCGGCCGTGAAGGTAATGGTCTCGCTACCGCTCCATTCGGCATTTGGCGCACTGATGGTGGCCACGCGACTCACAATATTCACCTGGAGTTCAACATTTCCCGAGTAAGTCCAGGAAATCTCGCTGTCGAGGTTGTCCGGGTCGTCAACATATGTATCGAGGTTGATGGTGGCGAAGCTACCGCCCTCGAGGATGGTTTCGCCGGGTATGTCACTCACGACCGGAGCATCATTGACGGCCGTAACGGTAAACGTTGCCGCGTCAAAGTCAGACAACGGCTCCAGATCGCTGGCCGTGAATGTGATCGTTTCGCTGCCGTTCCAGTTTTCATTGGGTGTTGTTATCGTCGCGACCCGGTCGACGATGTTTACCTGCAGATCGACATTGCCGCTGCTTGACCAACTAATCTGCGTGTCGGAGTTGTCCGGGTCCTCGACGTAGTCGTCGAGATTGATGACTGCGAACACGCCGCCTTCGTTTATCGTTTCACCCGGAATGTCGGCGACCACCGGAGCGTCATTGACGGCTGTGACGGTGAACGTCGCCGGATCTGAATCGCTCAGCGGTTCCAAATCGCTGGCCGTGAACGTGATCGTCTCACTGCCATTCCATTCTGGGTCGATAATCGTTATGGTCGCGATGCGGTTGGCGCCGATGCTCACCGAGAGGTTGGCATCACCGGAGAAAGTCCAGCTCAGTTCCGAGTCGTCATTGTCGGGATCATCCACGTAGTCATCCAGAGGGATAGCCGCAAAGGCGGCTCCTTCAACGATCTGCTGGTCAGGGATGTCGGAAACCACTGGAGCAAGATTGGACACGCAATAACTGCGGCCACTGCCGGAGTTGTAATGTGTCTGTATGTCCGATGTAGGTAGCGCCACGTCATAGAGGGCAAGCTCGTCCAGCACTCCGGTATAGTGGAATCCGCCCAGGGCATTGTAGTGCCCAATCTCCAGAGGTCCCAAACCGGCACGATTCTGTCCACTACCCGACTGGCTGGCATCAAGCACGCCGTCGACATACAGCTCATAGAGCAAACTCGCCTGATCAAATCGCACCACAACATGATGCCAGTTGTTGTCGTTTACGGCCGTCGCTCCTACCAAATCGACCCCGCCGGCGAAGTAGCCGCGCACCTTGTGCGCTTGGGCGACTCCGTTTGTGATGTCGCAGTTAACGCCGACCCACCAGGCGGTGGCTGCCGTCGAACGCCCGACGATGACCTGGTTACAGGTGTATCCCGCCACTGTGCAATCACAGCCGGTCCAGCGCAGCCAGAATTCAATCGTGAAACTGCTCGTTGCCGACCAGTCAAAAGTGTTGTCGTCGGATGCCGTGATGCGATCGTTAACCCCATCGAAATCTTGCCCGCCATTGATTTTTCCCGACACTGCGGCCGGGCAGTTTGTGCAAGTCGCATCGTTGGTCCCGTAGAAATCGTCGAACGGGCCACCGGTGCTTTCGTCAAGTTTCCAGTAATGGGTCATCCCTGTCGGACAACCCGCCGGTTGTGCACTGACTTCTGTCGTCGCCGTCACGAGTGCGACGAGGGCCAGCGCGCAAACCAATCTACATGCAATCAACCTCGGACTTGTCATGTCTGCCTCCCAATACGTGATCGTGTCATGCCCATTCGCTAATCTCAGCGACGGGCGGGCAGGCAAACCGGCGCGCAAGAAACAAACTACGGCCGGCAATGCCTGTCTAACTGCTTGAAGTATACTTGGTGTGAAATGCCTAAACCGGCGAGAACGACTCTCTTAGGGCCCTCCCTTCTTTCGCGGCGCGCAGCGAGCCTTCGATTGCTAATCGCCGTAGAGTGCGGAAACTCCTCGACGTACCGGCGAATGAAGATGTAAAAAAGCTACAGGTCTTCCGAACGAACGAATCGCGTGAACCGTTTCGATTGCCAAGTAGGGCTTTCTGGGCAGACGCCTGCCCGCGATTCTAAGCGTTGGAGACCTTGGATTCCTGCCAATTCCACTGCTCCCCTGAACGGGTCGAGACCAAGTCAGAAAATGATGGTTTGTAACTATATTATCAGAGATCGAATATCGTCTGTCAAGTCGATTTCACAGATAGCCGGAGTTCCTTTTGGTGCCGTGAAAGGGAATTTGTCAGAGCCGCATCAAACCTGCTCATCTATGTTATTGATGTTCATAGAATTAGAGGCCTGCCCCGAGCGGCCCCCAAAGCACCCCCATCAGTCCTTTTCCCGTTCCGCGGGAACTGAAACTGCGCTCAAAATGCGCCCCGCCGTCGTGCCGTTGCGACGGCGGGACTTGGTCGAAGTCGTCGATACCGCGACAAGATCGGCCTCAACGAGTGCCGAAGAAATCTGCCGACCGATCGACAGCAGTGCCCCCTGAAACGCAGAACTCAGCTTGTCGCGCGAGCGATTCGGAATTGCAACGCACAAGCTGCCGGAAAATGTCGCGGCCCTGGGAGTTCCACTGTAAGTGACTGAAGTATGTGCCGCCCGCTTCGTCATTTCTTCTTCCCAGTTTCTGAAACTTGGTGCTCGCTGCAGATGCATGACGATTATTCATCTGACCCGCGTGTGTCTCGCGGACAAAGGCCTCCATGGGTGACCCGATCACCTGTCCAGTCAGAGGATCCACCGGCGTTACCGTGAGATCTCCATCGGCAGAGAAATCGATTTTGAAAACGCCGGCGGCATTCAGACTGGTCCGCTGTGTCATTGTGATCTGCCCATTCACATAGATGTAGTCCGCCGGACCACCGGAGCAGAACGGTTTCGGCACCACCTGATCATAGTAGATTATGAAGTTCTGCTCGCGGGTTTCAGCAACACGCGCCACTCTGTTGACCAGATGAAGGATCATGGCGTTTCCATCCGTGTTGATCGGCACGTCGTAATCGACCTGGCCGGCCGGACCGGAAATCAAGTACTTGAGATCCTCCGGCAGCAGGTTGTAAATCATCCCTGGAATCGTGCGAAATGGAGACGCATTGATGACTCCGGTCGGCAAGGGGCCGGTCTCCGGATCAATGAGTCCGCTGCGGATGAAATCGGCGACCACGAATTGCTCGGCCAGTTCCCAGCTCAGGACCTGGTGTTGTTCGGTACCGGGAATCATAAACTCAAAGTGAGCATTGGCGATCGTGCAATTGCCGAGTCGGAACAATCGCAAATGCACGCGGAGCTGCTCGTAAGGTCCGCAGGCCAGTTGGATCGTACTACCACTCCATCCGTCAGGGCATTTTGATTTCTCAAACTCTGAAGCCGACACCCCTTCTACTGGATCGGACGACTGCTGCACCGAGCGCCCGTACGCCACTTGGACGTCGCCGATAGCATCATCCCAGGTTGAGGTGAACGGAACAACCGGTGGAAAGCCGAAGGCACTCCGGTCGCCGTCCAGACTCAGAAGTGCCGCGCGAATGTCCCGTGGGTCGGCGTGGCCGACAAAAATCAGATTGATCGGGTCTTGCGGCGTCCCCGAAAAGTTCTCTCCCGTGTAAGGCCAGATCTCCGACAGGCCGCTTGCGTGCGAAATCAACACGAGCGGCGCCGGAGCCGAGCCGCTGCAGAGGCCCTCGCTGGATGCAAGCAATCCTGCCATTTCCTGCTCGGGACTGTCGGTGACGGCCACCGGCTCCAGCGTGCCTGAATTGTCGCAACCCAGCGCCAGAATCCCGGCAGCCAGTATCAACAGCACACTTACAAAAGTTCGACACATAGTCACGCTCCTCAGGATTTTCTGTAAACTGATCTCACCCCGGACCAGACGGTGCCGCTCGGCAACCTGATCAGCGCCGGGGCTGTTTGACTTCCCATCTCTGAGATCCTATTGGCGCCAGTGTACTCAGTGGGTCTGATACGCTCGGTTCAGCAAGTCGCTTGCCAACGGCGTAACCTCTACTGTATCTCGACTCAAGTCGACGCAACTCGGCAACTTGACATGGTCGCCCGGGCTGCCGGCGCCCGGTGCCGTGGATAGAAAGGTTACACGAAGGGGAGCCGCTATTCACCCGGCAGATGGTTGCACGTGTAACTGCTCCATATGTCTGCCACACGGGAATTGCTGCAGTCTTTGTCACGCTACGAGGGAATCTCATCTCTATTGCCAAACATCCTTTTGGCGGGATGAGAGCCGCCGCGTCGCCGGATCCGGGCGATTGAAGAATGTATGCCAGCCTCCACTGCGCTGCAATTCGACTTGACAGAGCTTGGTTTCACCTGATATTAGAAGCTTCTGAACTTCTGGATTCGCGAATGCGGAGGCGACCTTGACGAAAGATGACGAGATTGCAAAACTGCGAGCTGCAATCGATGAACTGTCGAGTATCAATCACACCCTTGATCGCGTTTGCCACCTGCGCGAAACCAGCCAGATCCTCTCGGTCCTGATCGACGAGTTGATTTCCTTATCCGGCTCCCACGAAGGCGTAATCAGCCTGATTTCCTCCGAGCAGAAAGCTGAGACCACGACCGTGATCCGAAAGCGGACCCACGAAGCTGCCGGCATTCCTTTCCATGTTCACAGCCAGTTGAGTGGATGGGTTCTGGCAAACTCGGCCACGCTCAAGATCGATGATCTCGATCACGACGATCGCTTCCGGCAACTCTCGTCGCAGGACGGACGATTCAAAGCCGTACTGTGTATCCCCCTGATAGTACGTGGGGCGATTCTCGGGCTGGCGACCTTGGTGAAATCGGCTCCCGCAGGTCCGTTCAGCGACCGCGAGGCGCGCGTTGCCGGAATCGCTGCCGCACAGTCGGCGCAGATTCTCCACAGTGCAATCCTGCTCCAGGAATTGGCGCAGAAAAACGAGCTCCTCGCCATCTCGCAGCGTGCTCTCCGGGAAGAAAATGCGCGTCTGAAGACTAAGTTTGGTGTTGGTGCCAGCTTTGAAAACATCATCGGTAAATCGACTGCCATGAGAACGATATTGGAGACGGCGGCCAAAGTAGCCAAGAACGATGTTCCGCTCCTGATTACCGGCGAAACCGGAACCGGCAAGGAGTTGCTCGCCCGCGCCATTCATTCAAGCGGCCCGCGCCGCCAGAACAACTTCGTCGTCAAGAATTGCGGTTTGAAGACCGAGACTCTCCTCGAGGCCGAGCTTTTCGGTTATGTTAAAGGGGCATTCACCGGCGCAGAAACCGACAAACCGGGACTCTTCCAGGAAGCGGACAACGGCACAATCTTCCTCGACGAAGTGGGCGAAGCCCCGCCCTCGACTCAGGTCGCGCTCCTGCGAGTGCTGGAAAGCGGCGAGGTGCGAGCAGTGGGCGCTTCGCGCTCGCTGCAGGTCAATGTCCGCATAATTTCTGCTACAAACCGCGACCTGAAAAACGCCATCAAGGACGGCAGCTTTCGCGAAGACCTCTACTACCGGCTCAATGGCGTGACAATCGAACTGCCGCCGCTGCGAATGCGCCGCGAAGACATCCCTCTTCTGATCGATAATGCGCTAAAACGTCTCAAGTCTCAGTTCGGTAACGAAGATCTCGCTATCGCACCCGATGCTATGGAAAGACTCTGTCAGTACTCCTGGCCGGGAAACATCCGCCAATTGCAGCACGAAATCCAGCGCGCCGCCATGCTGGCCGACGATGAGTCTCAGATTACGTTTCAAGATTTTTCGCCCGAAGTCAAATCAGCGCTCAGCGATGCCGCCGAGTCTTCGCCAGGTATCCTCCGTCAGGCCGTGGATAAATTGGAGGCCGACCTGATCCGCAAAACTCTCGACGAGAATCGCGGCAATATCTTGCAGACTTCGAAGGTATTGGGGCTAACACGAAAGGGTCTCAGGGAGAAGATGCTGCGCCTCGGCCTCAAGGCCGATGACTACAGGCAATAGGGAAGCGGGCCATGCTTCTCCACGAGTGATGCTCGGGTTTCAACTCTTTTCACTCGTTTGCGCAACCAGCTTCTGAAATCGCGGTTCGTTATGAAGCGGCTTCCAGAGTGGATCAAGCTTCAAGTACGGCACGGAGACAAACCCCGGAATCTGCAACAGCGTCT
Organism: uncultured Ignavibacteria bacterium; assembly: GCA_964576925.1. Lineage (GTDB taxonomy): Bacteria > Zixibacteria > MSB-5A5 > CAIYYT01 > CAIYYT01 > JADJGC01. The sequence continues at coordinate 329,936 of CAZNWJ010000003.1, forward strand.
CCAATTGATTGATTGCCTCATTGTGCATTCCGAAGATCACCATTGATTCTGCCAGATTGACTATCCAAAACGGAGCGTCAAACGCGTCGGTAGCTGTTGGGATTAGCTCCATCGCGCGAATCCCATGCGCGAGCGCCGAATCGGGCTGCCGCAATCCGGCGTATGCGAGCCCCAGGTAGCTGTGAAGTCGTGCGTCTTCGGGGCGGCCGGAAATCTCGGGCAAGATGAGTCGCAACGCCGTGTCGGCGTAGGCGCGCTCCTGCTTCTCTTCGCCCAGGAGTCGATGGAACTGTGCGCGCTGCAGGTAATACGCGATCGTATCAGGGCCAAGCTCGATGCAGCTCTGGAGGCGGCGCAAGTCAGCCTCGATCACTCGGTGCAGCCACCAGCAGTATTTGCTCTGCGACAACTGCGCCTGCGGCGGCGCCGCGCTGATCAGCATCCGTGATCTCGCTGTGTCGCCTTCCGCCAGAATTGGCAACCAGGCCTTGTAGACATACGGCAACGCCCAGTCCGGCGCCAGCGTGATCGTTCGATCCATAAACTGCTCTGATTGTGCATACTCGCGCATCATACCCAGGGTCAGCCCGACGTCAAAGGCCTTGAGATGCGAGCGGGGATCGAGTCGGAGGGCGTGCCGGAAATTCCTGGCGGCCTCAGCAAAGTTGCCCAATCTGCGCTGTACCGCTGCGATGGCATTGTAGCCGTCCGCGTTATTGGGGTCTACCTGCAGTGCCGAATCAAACTGCGCCAGGGCCGCCGCATAATCCAGGTTGCAGTGGTAATGGTAGTACCCCAAAGCCAGGCGGCCTTCCACCAAATCGGATCGCAGCTCCAGTGCGTGCCGGGCTGCCGACTCGGCCTTGAGGCATCTTCGCGGATCACGATCGAAATACTCCCAGTACATGCTCGAATTGCCGCGCGACAGCATCGCGTAAGCAGCGGCAAACCCGCTGTCGAGGCCGATCGCGCGCCCATACATGCTGATGGCGTTGCGGATATCGCCGACATCCCAACTGCGGTTAAAGTACTCATTGCCGCGCAGATAGAAATCGTAAGCGGTAAGATTTCCGGTCGGCGCCGCAAAGGAATCCTGTGGAGTTGTCGCCGTTACGAACAGCTTCAAAGTGCCCGCAACATCCCGCGCGATATCCGACTGAATCAGGAACACTTTGTCGCGCGTGCGCTCGTACGATTCCCCCCAGATCGAAATGTCTTCGGCCGCGCGAATCAAATTGACATTGACCTTCAGCCGGTTCGGTTCGACAGATTTGTCCCAGAAGACCGTCCCTTGTATGAGATACGCGACGTCGAGGTCGGAGCCGATCTCCGGAGCTCGAAGTTCGCTGTCGCGATAGAGCATCGAACTGGAACGGGAGATCACACGCAGCCGCTCGATGCGCGAGAGATTCGTGATGATCTCTGCCGTCATCCCATCCGCGAAGTACTGGTCCTCTTTGTCGCCGAGATTCTCGAAAGGCAACACGGCAATCGACGCGACTGGTTCACTTTTCTCGCTCGGCCGTTCGGTCCCCGACCACCACGTGAACACGACAATCAACGCAATCACCACCATGCCGGCCGCCTTGTAAATCGCGCTATAGCCTTTTTCGCCGCGCCGGGGCTTTCCGTCGCGTCTCCCGAACGCTGACTCCAACTCCTGCAGCAGGGAATCTGCGCTCTCGAACCGCCGCGCTGCGTCCTTCTGCAACAGGCGCATCACGATGCCGGACAACTCCGGCGGTGTGTCCTTGCGAACTTGTTCCGGAACCGGCGGGTCTACATTCACAACGGCATAGGTTATCGCTGCTTCATACTCGCCCTCAAACGGAAGCTTTCCGGTCAGCAGTTCATAGCAGATGACTCCGAGCGAAAACAAGTCGGATGCCGGCCCGATTTCGCCGCCCGTGATCTGTTCCGGTGACATGTAAGCCATCGACCCCGACAATGTCCCGGCCTCGGAGATCCTGGCTACCTCATGCGACCGTGCCAGGCCAAAATCAAGGATCTTCACCCGTCCCGTGGATGTCAGCACGATGTTTGATGACTTCAAATCTCGGTGCGTCAGCCCTTTCCGGTGTACTTCCGCCAGCCCTGTCGTTATCTCGCGCAAAATGAACTCAAGTTGTTCTAATGGCACAGGCTGGTCTTCCGCAACTTCCTGAAGCGTCTTGCCGGCGATGTACTCCATCACGAAGTAGGGTCTGCCGTCAAATTCGCCGACTTCGTGAACGGTTACGATATTGGGGTGATTAATTGAAGCGGCGATTTCCGCCTCGGTCGCGAAGCGTTTGCCCAGGGCGGGGTCCGACGTCAGCGACTCCCGCAAAAACTTGACGGCGACCTCTCGGCCTAGCTTGAGATCACGGGCCAGAAACACCTCGCCCATCCCCCCCGCGCCGAGAAATTCGACTATCTCGTAGTGGGCGAATCGAGTACCGCTTTGAAGTGACCGCGTTCTTCCGTCAGAACCGCTGCCCATTTTGTCTCCGCAATCGTCAGAGCGCCATCGTCACGGCGATCTCTTCCTCGAAGGATTTTACTGTTAGCCACTAAAAATACCAACGCCTGCCTACGGTGACAAACTAAAAAATGACAGCGGCGCTCCCCACTGGTTACTGCGGTTTTTCCCTGGATACCAACTACCTGACAGAGAGGACCTTTTCAACACGAGTGCCGCTCGATACCGGGTGTAATTCGTTTTGACGCATGCGACTCTGACTCTTGCAGGGCAAACGGCACGGCTGTTGCTCTCAGCCTGAGTGAATCAGGAGGTAACGTGAGTCCGCAAAGCGCGAAAGCAACAGTGCTCATCACCGGCGCAACCGGCAATATCGGCGCCCGTCTGGTCGCGGAGATTCTTGCGGGCATCCCGGAAGCCGCAGTTATTGCGATCGTGCGGGCGAACTCCCAACCAGAGGCCGAGGATCGCCTCCGACGCGCCGTGCGAATATTCATTCCGGCTCATCATCTCGAGGCTCACGGCCATCGTCTCAGGGTCATCCCCGGTGATATTACCCGCGAGCGATTCGGATTCGCCATCGGCGAATATGCCCAACTTGCCGACGAAGTGACCCATATTGTGCACGCGGCCGCCGCAACCAAATTCCAGCTCTCGGTTGCCGACGCAGAGCGAGTTAACTGTCGGGGCACATTCGAAGTGGCAGCATTCGCGCACAAAGCCTCGTTCAAAAACCTGCTGCGGCTGAGTTACATAAGTACAGCCTACACTTGTGGCACGCGCGGTGGATTCATCCGTGAGGAGGCACACTGCGCGCGCCCCGAGTTTTGCAATGCCTACGAGCAAAGCAAGTGGGAGGCCGAGCAATATCTCGTTGAACGGGCTGGCGAGATTCCAGCGATTATTCTGCGCCCATCGATCGTGGTCGGCGACTCCGCAACCGGAGCAATTCTGAATTTCAACGTCCTCTATCAACCTCTCCGCATGCTGTTGCACGGCATCGTCAGAGAATTGCCGTGCGCTCCCGAAGCACTTCTCGACATCGTGCCGCTCGACTTCGTGGCTCGCGCGATTACCGAAGTGACTCTGCTGCGCCCGGCGCTCCCGGGTACTGTCTTGCACATCGCCGCGGGCTGCGATCGGCAAACCCCCGTTGGCGAAATCGTCTCGTCATTCTTTGACTGTGCTCGCAGTCACTGCGCCTGTTCCGGCGCTCCAGTCGTCAGCTACAAACCGCGGACATTGAACTGCGCGGACGCGAACTGCGGCGAAGCACAATCCAAAGGCGTCGTAAACCCCATCGACGCCTTTGCCCCGTACCTGCAAATCACCCATCGCTTCGACACCGCCCGCTTGCGCGATCACTTGCGCGGGATAGGGATTACCGTGCCGACGTTTGCAAGCTATGCCGACCGGATTTTCAAGTATTGTTTCGACTGCCGTTGGGGCAAGGCGCTGCGTGAGGCCGCGTGAGGTGATCCCATGAAGACTCAATTCTTGATCAACCGCAAATGCATTGGCGCCCGACTTGACGAGTTGTTGTGCCTCATAAACGCCGAATTCGTCAGCAGCGAGATTCAGATATCCGTGTGCGATCATCGTTCGGCAACCGTTGCTCTCGCAGCAGCCGCGGCTGCCGACGGCTCAGAGACTGTGGTGGCGGTCGGTGGCGACGGCACTGTCAATGCCGCGCTCAACGGCATCGCCGGATCAACTACTCGACTCGGGATCATCCCCGTCGGAACTGCCAATGACCTCGCGCACCAGCTCGGTGTGCCCGCCGATCTCAAGGATGCACTCGTTCTGATCAAATCCGGTACGACGTGTGTTCTTGACGCCATCCGGGTTAACGGCTGCTATTACCTGACCGTCGGCGGGCTCTTGCTGCCTGCCGATGTTGCCAACACCGCTGATCGTTTGCGTCACGGCGCCATTCTTGGGAAGCTGGCGTCGCGCGCCGTAGGAGCGCACCTCTATTCACTGGCGTTGCTTCTGACCTACCGCCGCAGTACGCGCCGCAGCAGGCGCATCGCGATCGCGACGAACGGTTGTTCGCAGCAATTTGACACCTACTCTGTCATCGTCGCCAATCAACCCCGCACCGGTCGAGATTTTGAAGTCTGCCCGTCGGCGCGCGCAAACGACGGGATCGCCGATTTCTTCCTGATCACCAACCACTGCTCACGGGCGGACCTGCGACGCACGATTCTGGCCACCCGAAACGGCTCGCATACTGCCAACGCCAACGTGGTGTTGCTGCGCGATCGCGCGGCTCGCATTTCGTGCGCCGAGCCCCTCGAATTCTTCGGCGACGGCGAGACCCTGCTCTTCGATCGCGAATTTGCCATCGACGTCTGTCCGGGAGCGGTCCGCATCATCGCTCCGGCATCGGCTGAAAGGAGTAACGATGTTCGCTAAGCTGTCCCTCTACGTCGCCTGCCTTTTTGGTGCGGGTGCCCTCTTGATGTTGGCCGGTCACATGCGCCGCCGTGCGACACGCCCGCAACGGCAGCAGGATTGGACAAAGTTCGGCGCGTTTCTCGTCATCGTCACCACCATGCTCTTGCTGGGCGCATGGAGTCGCAGCGCGCTCGCAATCTTGCTGGCGCTCATTGCGGTCTTCGGGGCCGCCGAACTTGTTTCGCACCTGTCGCTCCCGTGGCCGCAGTCGCTGCAACGGCAGATCCTGTTGACGCTGGCCTTGATGGCGGCCTTATCACACCTCTTGATCCCGTTCAACGAACGCTGGTTTGGGACGGCCGCCTTCGTCATGCTCCTTGTCGCCATTACCGACAGCTTCTCGCAACTCTGGGGCAAACTACTGGGACGCCGCCATCCCTTCCCGCACCTCAGTCCGGGGAAGACCCTGGCAGGACTGCTCCTGGGCATTATGTCGGCGGTGGTCGGAGCCTATGCGCTGCGCTGGCTGCTCGGGGATACGGCAGTGGGCAGAGCCGTTATCCTCGGGCTGACCACCGCAGTTGCGGCCGTCGCCGGCGATTTGTTGTTCTCGTTCATCAAGCGTCGGCTCGACATCAAGGACTTTTCCCAGTCAATCCCGGGCCACGGCGGACTGCTTGATCGTTTTGACAGCCTCGTCCTCGCGGCGCCGGCCTTCTACTGGACAAGCAATTTCATTCTGAGATAGAGGAGTCACGACATGAATCGCTACTTGTATTATGCCCCGCATATCCTGACGCTGATCGGCTTGGGCTTTGCCGCGCTCGCGATGCAGGCCCTGTTGCAGGACCACTTTGATGCCGCCGCCCGCTGGAGTCTTCTCGTCCTGCTCGTGGATCGTCTCGACGGCACTTTGGCGCGCAAACTCAGAGTGCGCGAGAAGTTCCCGCAGACCTCTGGTGAAGTCCTCGATATCATTACCGATCTCGTCGGCTTGACCTTCGTACCGATGATGCTCTTCTGGCGTGCCGGAGTGTTTGTTGACGGCGTCGGCGTCTATCTTGTTCCGCTGGCCGCCATGGCCGCTTCCTCAAAGTACTCCCGCAAAGAGAGCTTCTTGGCAAACGGCTATTCAGTCGGCGCGCCGCCGATTTTCATTTCAATCTTTGTATTCTACTTCCTGCAGTTGCCGCCCATCTTCGCCACGCTGTACGCGGCAACACTTATCTTCCTGACCGTCGCGCCGGTTAAGTATCCGATCAATTGCCTCGTGACGACTCACTGGAAACCGGGCTACAAGAGTATCATCAACTACCTGACCACGATCTTCTTCATCCCGGTCTTCGTGATGCTCGAGGATGCGCCCGCCGCCATCTACTGGATCATGCTTGGAGCCTTGCTGATTCAACTGTTTGTCAACCCGGTCCTTCTGGCTGTCGGAGTGCTGAAGCCGGGCTTTAACCGTGAGTACTAACCGAAAGGAGATACCGATGAAGGCCATCTACAGCAGAACCGTAGAGAAATCGAGCGGATTTCTCTTTGCTCGCTGGTCGGCTGGCGCCAAAGCCTTCGAGCTGTCGCTACCGCGGAATCGGCGAGTGCTTGAGGACAAACTGGCTCCGTACTACGCGGGCGTCGCCGGCATGGAGATGGTTGCGATGATGCAGCGCATCAACCCCGCCGTGCGCCAGGGCATCGTTCTGAGGGCCCGCTACATGGATGACTATTCCCGTTCAGCGATCGCGGCCGGCTGCGAACAAGTGGTCTTGATCGGCGCCGGATACGATAGCCGCTACTGGCGTATGCCTGAATTCCATCTCGTCGATATCTTTGAACTCGACTTGGACTCGACGCAAGTGATCAAGAAATCGCTTACGCGGCGTTTGTTCGGGCGCCTTCCCGCCAATGTCCGCTATATCACTGCGAATCTGGCTCAAGACTCGGTGCCGGAGAAGCTGACGGCCGCCGGACTTCAACGCGATAGAAAGACGCTCTACATCTGGGAAGGCGTGACCCTGTTTCTCAACGACGAAATCGTGGCCGAGACCCTCTCATGCTTTCGCGAACTGACGCCGAATTGCCGCGTAACTTTCGACTTCGTTCCGCCCGAGCTGATCGACGACGAGACCGACTACCAGGGGAATCGCCAGTTGATTTCTCTCTGCCGGTCCATCAACGAGCCGCTCACCTTTGCCGCCCGGCCGCTGGCTATGAAGCAGCTTCTTTGCGGTATCGGCTATCAAAACGTGGTCATCGTCAGCATGCGCGAAGCCAACCTTCTGTATTGCGGCTCCGCGCAGATCGAGGACAGCTACTTCTTTGCCACCGCCGAGTCGGGTCCGGTCGTGGAATCCGCGCTCGTGACAAGACCCCGCTCTGGAACTTCTTAGGCGCCCGGTGGGACATTCGTGAGAGGGAAGGTTATGGCAATCCCCGAGTCAATCCAATTGCAGGCCATGCCGGTACTGAATCTCCTGTTGGAGGGGCTTTGCGTCGCGTCGTTCGCAAGCATGGCGATCCTCCTGTCGTTGCTACTGGCTGACACGGTGGCCCGTCGAAAGCGAGCCAATCGAAGGAAGCGCTTGCGCCGCCTGGTATGCGCGCGGAGAGCAAATGACTCATGATGAGCCCTCGGACTCTGACTGACGCTGCGATCACTGATCTTCATAGATAACCAAAGCCCAAGTTCATGATCACGACCGCTTATTCGCCCAGAATCGCATCCGTGAGTTCAGCATTTATGTATGCGAAGCTGTGGAATGACGAACTCGTATGTTGAATGATTGCGGGGATAACTTTACTGATTTAATCGTTATCTAATTGACAAACGCGTTTCATCCGTATACTTTCAGGTAAACTCATTCACGACCAAACCTTGCTCAGTGTCGGCGCTGTCCCGCCCGACAGCGATAGCTTCGCTATCATGTCTCGCAGCCACGCACTGATCGAGAATCTCGTGCCCGCTAAACATCAAGGAGTCAAGGATGAATCAAGCGATGTCTGTCCTCCGCATCGCGGCGCTAACGTTTCTTCTTGCTGCCGCCATTTCCGGTATTGCAACCAGCGCTGCTGCAAAGAACTACCCATCCGGGAGTGTTCGCTCAACCGATGTCTCGGAGTTGCCCGAACAAATCATAGGCATTTCCGAACAAGTCGCCCAAGTGCCCGATCAATCGGCTGAGAAGAATCCCCACGCCGCTCAGCAGTGGCGTCACCCATCAATCGCAGGTAACGGCCTTGGCGTTATGGCGCGGCTCTACGAATACTACGATGGTGTCTTTGACTCCAGCTACATCTATATCAACGGCTCCGGAGATTCCGGCCAGAATTGGGGCGGCTGTTGTTTCCTCGATCTCTATGGCGGCACGTATCCGACGATCGACTACTACGGTACCGGCTCGCAGATGTACGGCGCTTTTGTGCCGCCGGCCTCTTTTCAGGGCGGGGCCGCGTTTATGCTCGCCAGCGTTCCCGACCCGCTCAACTCGGCGACATGGTCGGTGACATTCTTCAGCCTCTTCGGCCTAGGCTGGTACGGCATGACCATGGCCGATATCGCCGCCGACAACTCTCAGCAATCTTGGAACTGGGGATTTCAATCAGCCATTCTCAGCCGCAACGCCGATCCTGAGGTCGACAACATTCCTACTGTTTTTGGGCGCCAGAACAACATGCCTTTCGGTTCCTTCTTCGCCCAGTATCCCAATTGTCAGACGACGGCCGCCGCGATCGACAAGGCGACAGGGAAAACCTACGCAGTTTACGACTATGTCGATTCGATCGATGTTCAGCACAAGCTGTTCCTGCGCCAGGACTACCTGTCTAACTGGACTTTCCCGACCGATGCCGCTGTGAAAGACATGGTCGACAACGACGCTCATCTGCGCTATCCCGACATTGTCGCGCACAACGGCAATCTCGTGATGGTGGCGGCTGTCTATCACGATTCGGCGGCAACCGATTACGACATCCTTGCCTTCCGCACCTCCGATGGCGACGTCGACAACCTTTCCATTGTCAGTGTTGTGGCCTCCAGCATTAATGCTGAGAATTATCCCGTCCTGACCGATTTGGTCGGCGACACCGTCGGCTGTGTGTTTGAGATGCAAAACAAACTCTATGCCGCCTGGTCGTTCGACTTGGGTGCAACCTGGTCGGCGCCGCAACAAGTAAGCGCCCCGGGTGATTCCATTGTCTCAGAGTATCGCACCACGCATTTTAACATCGGCATTCGTGGCACTGCGTTTGCCCAGAAGCATGTTGTCGGCGACCCGCTCGTTTCTATCGCGTTGACGCCCTACACCCTCGGACTGCCGGATGCCGATCTCGATGACGTGATCGATCTCGCTGATAACTGCCCGAACGACTCGAATCCGGGGCAAGAAGATGCCGACGGCGACGGATTGGGCGATGTCTGCGATGCCTGTCCCAACGATCCCCTGAATGACCTCGATCTCGACGGCGTTTGCGGCGATCTCGACAATTGCCCCGTGCTGGCGAATCCCAGCCAGGCAGATACAGATTCCGATCTTGTTGGCGACGACTGTGATAATTGTGTGGCTGTCTCCAACCCTGGTCAGGAGGATGCCGACAGTGACGGCATCGGCGACGCCTGCGACACCTGTACCGACACCGACGGCGATGGCTTTGGCAATCCCGGCTTCGTCAACAATACGTGTCCGAACGACAACTGCCCTTATATCGCGAATCCGGGGCAAGAGGATTCGGACTTCGACGGCATCGGCGATGTTTGTGATATCTGCGGCGACGCCGACGGAACAGGAATCGTCAACGTATCCGACGCGGTCTTCCTAATCAATTACATCTTTAGCGGCGGATTACCGCCGGTGCCGGTTCTCATCGCCGATTGCGACTGCAACTTGATTGTGAATGTGTCGGATGTCGTCTATCTGATCGCTTACATCTTCAGTGGCGGCCCGGCGCCGTGCGCCGCTTGTCCTTGATCGTTTTCGGCGGCCGGACGCTCTCTGCCGCGAAACCTGCGATTGACAATCGGCGTAAATCAGGTAGATTCTCTTGCGGTCGCTTTCATATGTACTGCCGAGTTCGTACCATGAAGACTCTTTGTCTTGTTGCTGTCAGTCTCGTTCTGGTTTCAGGCTTTTTTACTCGCTCAGGGGCCTATGACTGGAACAACCTCAGCGAAGCCGAAATCGAGGAAATCAAGGCTGAACGGCTGAAGTTTTTTGAAGCGCACACGCGTGGACGCGCCGAAGCAATCGCCGAAAACGTAGGGCAGGGGATTCGTCTCGACGGCAATCAGGCCGATTTTGACGTACAACACTATTCCCTCAGCCTGAATCTCAATTTCACTTCAGAGACCATCGTTGGCGCGCTGACCTGCACATTCGAGTCGCTGGTTCCCGGTCTGGCCGCGGTTGATTTGAATCTGAGAAACGAATTGACCGTCGATTCCGTCAGGGCGGGAGCGCTCAGCGCCGGATTCACACATTTAAATCACCTCTTATCAATCACCTTGCCCGCCGCTGTGCCCCAGAATCAGAACAGTGCTGTGACCGTGTATTACCACGGTACACCTTACTACGATGGCGCCGCCGGCATGGACTTCACATCGGAATTCGGGACTCAGCTCTGCTGGACCAAAGCCACGCCGTTTCGGTCGCGTTATTGGTGGCCGTGCAAGGATTATCCCGAAGACAAGGCCGATTCCCTCGACCTCTACATCGAATGTCCGAGCATCTACGACGTTGCAACCAACGGCGTCCAGCAGTCCGTGACTCCCGTCGGCGGTAGTCGCAAAATTGAACACTGGAAGCACCGTTATCCAATCTGCACCTATCTGGTCGCCCTCAGCGTCGCCGACTACGTCATGAACGTCTCGTCCTGGAGTGCCGACGGCGACACCATCCCGTTTCTCTGCTATTCACTGCCGGGCAACAACAGTGCCATGACCGCTTTTCAGACCTATGGCCCGGAGGCGCTCACGATTCTCTCCGATCGCTTTGGAACCTACCCCTATATGAATGAGAAAATGGGGCACGCCGACTTCGGTTGGACCGGCGCGATGGAGCATCAAACATTCTGCATGTACTCGACCGACTTCCACACCGACTGGGTGATTGCCCACGAATCAGGGCACCAGTGGTGGGGAGACATGATCACTTGCCGCACCTTCCACCATATCTGGATCAACGAGGGATTTGCTTCCTATTGCGAGGCGCTCTTTATGGAAGCGACCGCCGGCCTGACGGCCTATCACAACTACATGCAGACCATGAAATTCCTCGGACCCGGTTCGATCTACGTGGAAAACCTCACCTATCCTGAAATCTACGATGGCAACCTGTCCTACAACAAAGCCGGCTGGGTAATTCATATGCTGCGCGGCGTCCTCGGTGACTCGCTCTTCTACCACGGAGTCCGTGCCTTCGCCAACTCCGAGTTTCGCCACGGTACGGCTAACACGCAGGACTTTATCGATGTCGTCTCGCCGGCGGTCGGGCAGGACATTAGCTGGTTCATGAACGAGTGGATCTACGGCGAGGGCAATCCCCGTTACGAGGTTGGTTTCGAGTCGCGTCCAAGCGGTCTCGGTGATTATGACCTCACCTTCTTTGTCGAGCAAGTGCAGACGTATCCGACGCTATACGAAATGCCTATCCGCATCCGCCTGGTCACTACTGCCGGCAACATCGACACCACCATCTGGAACGAAGGCAAGTTCATGCTCTATAACATGACCGTCCCCGACTCCGTGACCGGGTTTCAGCTCGATCCGCAGCAGTGGATTCTCCGCGAGTGGTCTGCCGTACCGTTTGGCGTCAAAGTCGTAACGCAGGATCTTCCCGACGGCTACGTCGGTGAACCCTACTCCAGCTCGTTGGCGGCGGTCGGGGGGACCGCGCCCTACCACTGGTCGTTCTTCGGCGGCGATTTGCCGTTCGGAACCGATTTTGATACGACGACTGCGACGGTTTACGGCACGCCGGTGTACGCCGCTCCCTTCTATTTCACGCTCGTCTGCAAGGACTCGAGCGTCCCGCCGCTGGCCGATACCATCTCGCTCTCGGTCACAATCTTTCCTCCTCTCGCTCCCTGCGGCGATGCCGATGGCACCGGTGTCGTGACGATCTCGGACGCGGTATTTTTGATCAACTACATCTTTTCCGGTGGCCCCGCACCAAATCCGCTTGATGTCGCCGACGTCGACTGCAACTCGATCGTGACGATTTCCGATGTCGTTTACCTGATCTCTTATATATTCGGCGGTGGACTCGCTCCCTGCGCCGCCTGCCCTTGATTGCGGCTGAGCCGCAAATGAAGGCTTGCCGAATCCGCCATTTTCCATTATCTTAACGTATATTCGTTACTTCCTGAACCTGGGTAAGGTCGATCGCAAACTTTGTCGAAGAATTGATTGACGGATAGCCGGCTTGGCCTCGGTAATAACGCCGCAGGTAGGCGATCCTGTCAGGACTCCAACATTGAAGATCATGACGTCACGCACCTTCGTTAAACACCTACTTCTCCAAATCGGCCTTCTTCTGGTTCTATCATCGCTGGGCTTTGCACGCAGCCAACGCGGGATCGACGATGTTGTGCGGCCGGATTCGCCGGATCCACTGGCGCCGATGACGGTGATTTCAACCCCGACAGAAGACACCCCGCAAGACAAGATGCTCGGCTTCCGCAGTGCCAATGCCTTTGAAATCGGCAACACCTGGTACGACATGCAGCAAAACGGCTCGATGGGTCGCCAGATAGTCGTGGGCAATGGCTGGGTGCACAATGTCTGGAATTATCTCCCCGGTGCCTCCAACTCCAATCGCAACTCCAGCTACTACGCGTGGCAATTGTCCGGTCCGGGCACCAAGAGCGTCGCCGCAATCGACCCGGTCTTGGGAGGCGGCGGCTTCAGCGCGATCGATTTCGACCCCACCGCAGCCGGCGCCGCGGTCGTGACCTATCATCGCCTCAATGACAATCTGACTCGCGCGGCGCGCGACACCGGAGCCGTCAATGCCGCGTTTGCTGCGTTTTCGTTTAGCGGCCCCGGCGTGAACTGTCAGGGAATCATCTCCGGAACCGGCACGGTGGATGGTCCGTACCTCTGGCCCAAGATCGCCGTTGACGTCAATGGATCCGGCCAGTCGATCGCCCACATCGTGAGCGTTGAATATCGTCCGGCGGAAGTGAAATCCTCGCTGGTATATTATCGCTCCAATCTCGGCATTTCTGCCGCGGGAGCGACCTGCGCTTCATGGATCGATTCTGTGACTGTCGTTGGCGCAGTGGTCGCACAAGATCCGAATTCCGATCGCGTCGCCATCGTCTATCCTGTAGCCGCCGACTGGTCGCAGGCGGATGCAATCCAACAACGCAACAACGATGCGGCTTATCGCCAGTCGAGTGACCTGGGCGTGACCTGGTCGCCGCGCGTGAATATCACGAACTATACCGGCGCCGACGACGAACGGCTTTATACCGATCTCAACGGCATGTACACCTCCGACGGCTGTCTGCACGTGCTTTGGACGACCTCGTTCTTCGATTCGGCAACTGCGCAAGTAGGTAATCAGGGAGCACGACTCTATCACTGGAGCGACTGCTCTCAGTGCCAAACGTTGCTTCTGGACGCCGATAACCTCGAGCCCGAGTGCAAGCGCGGTATCTGGAACAAGAATGTCTCCAAGATGAGCCTGAGCGAGTGTACGGTTGGCGGATCATCGCGGCTCTACGCCAGCTATACCTATTTCGCCGGCGATGAAGACGGCGATCCTGCGCCGAGCGACTGCTCGCAAGGCGGGTTTGCCAATGCCGAGCTTTATGCGCAGGTCTCCCAAAACGGCGGCGCCACCTGGGGATTGCCCGTAAACCTGACCAACACGACTTCGCACAATTGCCCGGCCGGCAATTGTCTCTCTGAACATTGGTCGTCGTCAGCGCTCTACGTTACCGACTCGCTGCGGCTGCAGTACATCCTCGACAAAGACCCCGGTTCGGTCGCTTACGCCGAGGGGAGCTGGACGCTCAACAGCGTGGCCAATCTCTCGCATCCTTGTTTCGCCGCCGGGGCCTCCTACAGCCAACTGGCGATCGAGCCTGCCGCCTTCAACTATCCGTTCCATACTTCGCCATCGCAGGTACTGGATACGTTTATCGTGCTGACGAATTCCGGCGACGCCGTCGCAAATTATACCCGCGGCATCGTCTTCCAGCACGGGGCAAACTGGCTGGTCTTTCCGAACGACCCGCCCTCAGGGAGTGTTCCGGTGGGCTGCGTCTACTTCGACACTTTGAAGGTAAGGGTAACCGGTCCGGCTCTTGAGGGATTCTACGAAGCCACCGTTGGATTCACCTACCATAACGGAACCACCGAAGTGAGCGAGCAAATTGAGATCGACTTGTACAACTACGCCGAGTTCTACCAAACCTCGAATTTTGCTCTGCGTACCGCAACGGTCCGCACCGCGGTTAATCAGGCGGCGCGTGCCGGCAGTTACTCCGCCGGCAATCAGTTTACCTATATGGGAAGCGGCGCCAATTATCTGCGCGACGCCTCTTTGATCCTGGGGACTTCCCGCAACGATCTCAGTTGGTTGATCTACGACGGCGGCGGCGGCGCACCGACGGCCTCCAATCCGTATGGACGGCTCTATGCTGCTTCGGCTCTCGTCATCGATTCGACCGGTTCGTCGGCATATCGTTTTGCTTCAGGAGCGGGTGTAAATCGCGACTCAACCATCGCCTACCGCGTCCGCTACTATGCGCCGAAGGACGCCGCGAATTCTGACTTCTTGCTCGCGCGCGTCGATCTGTCGCCGGGACCGCACAACACCCAGGGACGCGTCGACGACTTGACCGTGGGGTTTGCTGCCGATTGGGATATCCCTTCTGATATCGCGTATCACAATTCCGGCGGCGGCTCGGACTCCCACCAACTCGTCTACCAGCAGGGGACCGGTGGACCCGCTTACGCCAACCGCTACGGCGGCCTGGCGGTGTTGCGCGTTGATGGCCAACCCGCACCCGGCGGCTTCGCTTGGGAAAGCGTCAAGTACGTTACCCCGCTACGTGTCTATCACGTCGATTCGCTCTGGAACCGAACCAACGCCGTCTCCAAATTTGAATCCTCGCCTCAGCCCGGCGACTTGAACTGCGTTGTCGTTGGGGCAGTGCATGAGAGCATTGTCGCCGGTGATTCGCTGAGTCTGATCTTCGTTCTCGCCGGCCAGCTTAATGGCAGTCTTTCCGGACTCAAATCCGTGATCGAGAAAGCCTGGCAATTCAACTGCCAGTATGTCTCGCCCGATCAACTCGGCTGCCCGGAATACACTTGTGGCGATGCCGACGGCAATTCGCTGCTTACGATCAGCGACGCCGTCTTCCTGATTTCGTACATCTTCGGCGGTGGCCCCGCACCCTCGCCGCTGTTGGCCGCCGACTGCGACTGCAACCAGCTCGTCACGATTTCCGACGCCGTCTACTTGATCAGCTACATCTTTGGCGGTGGCCCCGCCCCTTGCGCAGCCTGCCCGTAGTTACTCCGCCGTTTCCTGCGAGGTAGTTCCGGCTGCTCACCGTCTAAATTTCCTCTTTACCGCGCCGATAACAAACTATGATGAGAAATCTGCTCGTTCTCTTGTGTCTGGCTTTGGCGACAACCGCCGGAGCAACCCAAAAGATGGCGGAGATTGACCGCTCCGGCTCCGTGTATATCTCGCCGCGACTCGGCCTCAGCTATCCCGTTGGCGCTCTCTCCGATGCCAACTACAACAAACCCGCTTCAAGCTGGCGAAAGGAAGGCCTGAGCTTGACCGGAGAAATCGGTTACTACGTCACAAACTCTACTGTGGCCGGAATGGAAGTCTCCTATTCCAACTTTCATCCCCGCACGATCACCGGTTTCGACGCCGTGGACGATTCGCGCGTGCGCATTCGACGCGCCGGCCTGTTCATTCAGTACAGCCTGATGCCGACAGGGAAGTACCGCCCGTTCATGAAACTTGGCGCCGGCCTTTTCGAGATCACGCGCATTTCGATGCCGACCATCGGCGCTGATACGCTCGAATATCGCGACTACACACTCGGCGCCAAACCGGTGGGCATTGTCGGCTTCGGCGTCCACGCCAATTTCTCTCCAAAACTCACCGGCTCGTTTGCCATTGAGGCCGTCTGGTTGAATTCCTTCAGCTCCGCCTGGGAAACCACCGGCAGCGCCGTCGGTCCGCTTAACAAAAACATGCTGTATTTTCCCGTCTATTTCAGCCTGCTCTATCATTTGTCCGAAGAGTAACTCGGCGCCGCCTCTCCACACCTGATCCCTCACCGCTGCAGTTTTTCGTTGTCAACTCGCTTGATAGAACTATCTTCCCGATACCAGATTAGTCGAAATCCAGCATGAGCAACCGCGAATACCAGTTTGCTGAAATCATCGTTGATCGCGATGTCCTCGAGCGCTTCTCGCTCCAGATGTCGGCCTACTACGAGGACGCCGATGCCTCTTCGAAACGGACCTTTTATGCATCATTCCGAAAGAAACTACTCTGGCACATCCGTCACAGCCTTTCTGACCGCCAGAAGCAAACTCTGATGCTGATTCTCTCAGGCAAAACTGAGCGCGAAATCGCGGCCGTTCTCGGCGTAAGCCAGCAGGTCGTCCATATCTATAAACAAAGGGCAATCAAGAGGTTGCACGACAAATTCAAACTTTGAACTGTATGTCAAATTCCTATTCAGTGGAAGGTTCACCCTCACACTGAGCCGCCAGCGTTTCCTAAGACTTCACCCTAAATCTGGGCATTAGCCACGCACTATTCGGCCTTGGGTGCTGACTTCAATCAACGTCTGATTGGAGGTGTTACCATGCCGCGTCGCAAGCAGAACGAGCAGTTCGCTCCCATCCTGGAGAAGGACCTCTGGCATCCGTATGAGTTGCAGTCGCTCGTGACCAAGAAGTTCGTGACGATCGTCAACAAAATCCTCAAGGGCGAGTACTCGATGCTTGATACATCGCACTGCGCCCGGACGATTGAACTCTGAACTTCTGGTCCGGTGACAAGGATGTCACTGCCGTTTGATGATCAAGCCGGCCGGAATATGCGAACTCGGTTTCGCACACGGCTCGTTCCGGAGGTTTGAACAGCGACGGCCCGGGGGGTATCGTTTATCTGACTCTTCTGGTGAATCTTCCCAACACGACGGGGTTGAGTTCGCTCAGCCCCGTCCGCTTTTGCCGGCAAAGCCAAGAACTAATGCGAGCACATAACAGCCGATGCCGATCGCGATCACGGCGTTAAAACCGTACGCCATGCCGAGAGCGATGGCCGCTACCGACCCCAGTACCGATGCGGCTCCGTTGAGGCTCCATACCCACGGGATCAGGCTCCGTTGTTCCTGCTCCACGGCTTTGAGCTGCATCGGAAACGGTTGCCCCAGCAAGAATCCCAACGGCGCTACCAGCACCACAGCCAGCCCGATCCGGGCCGCACCCGGCCAATCAAAGAATGACTGCAGAATCTCCTGCGAGGCAACCAGCAAAGCAATCGCGTACACGAGGAGCCCGACAAAGATCAGCCGCCGATAGCGGGTGCCCGTGGCCGGGTTGTAGTTTTTCGTCGTCATCGAACCGAGCCCGGCGCTGACCAGGATCGTGCTCAATACCACCGTCAGCGCGTAGATTGGATGGCCCAAGAACAGGATCAGCTTCTGCATGACCGCAATCTCGATCAAGATGAATCCCAGGCCGATGGCGATAAAATATCCGAGCGATCGCAGTGCCCGCGGGTTATGCAGGGATGCTCTGCCTTCGGAGCTGAGCACGAGTGGCGCAATGAGAAACGCCGCCACCAAGAGGATCGACAACAATCCCGCCAGGTACAGGTTGAACATCCCCAGGTTGTTCTTGCGCGATTCATATTCAAAACTCATGATTTGCGCCAGTTCCGCTCCCTTGGCCGTCGCGAAAAAGAACGGGCGGTCATCCGTCGTGGGATCGACCCTGAACTCGTATTCAGCGAAGAACCGCTCCCGGTCGGCCCCCAATGCCAACCTCGCGAATAGCGCGTCGCCGCGCCCTTCCGGCTCAAAGACGATTCGCCCCTGAATCTCGGCGAGTCGATCGCGAATCTGCTGCATCTCGCCAGCCATGAACGGCTCTCGCTTGAGCAGCAGCGTCATCATCTCGCCATCCTCTCCCGAACGCGGACTGCTACCGACGATCACAATATTCTCACCGCTGCGGCTCAAGCCCTCGCGCTCACTGGCTTCCAACGCCACCGCCAGCAGACGCAGGCCTTCCTTCGGTTTCGGCGACAGCCAGCGCGTTACGGCGACGATTCCGTTGGGACTGAGATGTTGCAGGTACTCCGAGAAGGCCTCAATTGTGTACAAGTAGCTTTCCGACAGACTGAACGCGCCCGCCGACGTCGCCGCCCAGGTGTCGACAAGCGTGAGTTGAATCAGATCATAACTCTTCTGCGATCTGGCGATAAACGCGCGTCCCTCGGCCACGTGAACATCCACCTGCGGCTGGCTGTACAGGCGGCCCGTGAACTCCGCGTATTGTCCGCGCATCACATCGTCTACGATAGTCGGATTAATCTCCACGGCGTCGATCTGCCGCGCTCCCCAGGCCAGGCCAAAAATCACATCAATCCCGCCGCCCGGCCCGATAATCAAGACGTCACCGTGCGGACGCAAAACATTCGGCACGTGGGAAATCCACCGCCGGGCAATCTCGGTCTTGATCACCTCTTCGCCGAACACTCGAAACGGGTCGCGCAGGATGTAGGTGCGCGCGTCAGCGTCGATGTCGAGCGCCTTCGCCGTTTGTTCACCTTCAACGCCTTGCACGGTTATGCATGAGAGCGCGTTCCATTTCTGGAATTCGACCAGTTGCTTTTCCTGTCCCTTGAAAAACTTCACGCGCAGAACAGGCGAAAAGAGATTCGTCATCAGCAGCCCGCCGGCCAGCACTGCCGAAGTAAGTGGCAACCAGCGCGCGGCTTTGCCGCCTCGCGGGGAGCAGAGCAGGGCAGCAACGGCGGCCAGCACTGCGGCCGCAAGCAGGGCATTGATCGCTCCCACTGCATTGAGCGCCGGAACCGTCAGTAACGCTCCCACAGCCGCTCCGAGCAGATCAACAAAGTACAGCCTCGAGATGTTCTTGGCGCCGAGAAAGAGAACCAGCGAGACCGCGAGTCCCGAAAAGAAGAATGGGATTATGCACGCCAGGTAGATCACCGCCAGCCGCACGACATTTGCCGTCGAGTAGTCGATGGCGATCGGCAGCGAAAGCGCCGTCACAATCGCCGCCAGCGTGGAAAGCGAAAACAGGGAACTGTAGAATGCCAGGTGGCGGCCTAAACGCTCATCTGAATATCGCCGGCGCCTGAAGTAGATAAACAGGCCGGCCGCGCCGATTCCAAACATGGCAAGCGAGATCGCAAGAAACGCGAAGTGGTAATACATGATCACGGAGAACAGCCGCGTCAGCGATAACTCCAGCAGCAGTGTTGCGGCTGTGGTAAGAAACAGTACGAGATAGACTTGTGTGCGATTCACCGCTGCCAAAATAGAGAATTGCTCGATTGAGTCAACTTAAGATCGACGGCGGCGAAAGCCGTTCAGTAGTGCTGAATTCGGCACAAAACGTGCACTCTAATAGATATGAACGGCCCGGGAGAATCTGGGTATTTCCGGCCTGATTGCGCGCGACCGTGCGGTCGGCTCGGATAAGTTCTTGTCAGAAGGATACTTGACAACTCTGTAGCGTGAGGTTATATTGCATCAGTCGAGCTATACTTCGCCACCTACGGTGAGTATTCCTTTCCAGAAGGTTGTGCCATTGCGCAGGATTGTGTCATTTTTCTTCATCTTCTTGCTTAGTGGATTGGCATGGGCGCACGAAACGCCCACGACTCCGTTTGCTCCCCTTAATGACCAGTTGTCTGCCGATGTTTCTTTGAGTCTGATTTCCGAAGACCTCGGCAAGATCTATCGAGCACTGGCTATCGTCGCTCCCGCGGAGCTGCCCGCACGCTACAGCCGGGAAGCCATCGGTATGGCGAAATGCGCCACCGACGTGCTGGTCGAAGCCCATCAAGTCGTCGCTGCCAATCCCGAGCTTTATGGCGCCTTCGCGAAGCTGTTGGCCGCGCGACCTCAGACGCAGTTCTATATCGAATCACCGCTCGGAAACTTTCGGCTGTTCTTCGATAAGACCGGTCAGCATGCCGTTCCGCTGGCGGACAACGACTCTTCCGGCGTTCCTGATTACATCGAACGGGCCGCGGATTTTG
The DNA here is from genome assembly GCA_964576925.1 of uncultured Ignavibacteria bacterium. Classification (GTDB taxonomy): domain Bacteria; phylum Zixibacteria; class MSB-5A5; order CAIYYT01; family CAIYYT01; genus JADJGC01. The sequence goes on from CAZNWJ010000003.1 coordinate 350,081, forward strand.
CCGATTCCGTCTGGATGTACGAAGTGGATCAACTTGCTCATCTGAAACCGCCGGTAGATCAAGGGCAGGGTGGAAGCGACCAGTACGACATCTACTTCCAGGTGATACCGTACTATGGATTCACCTCACCCGAGGCAGCCGGGCCGAACCCATGGAATGACTTTTCTTCGCACATCGTCGTTCACTCCTCCTTCGCCAGCGGATTCCCGCCGAACGATGATCCTGAAGGCGACGCGATCGGTGCGCTGAAAGTAACGATTGCGCACGAGTTCTATCACGCCGTGCAGTTTGCGTACGATGTCTCGGAAGCCAGCTTCTTCATGGAGCAATCGTCAACTTGGATGGAAGAAATGGTCTATCCCCAGGTCAACGATAATTACAACTATCTGCCGGAATTCTTCGATGTGCCCGAAGTCGGACTGCAGGCGGGCGACATGCACCGCTACGCCTCCTTCATCTGGCCCAAATTCCTGCAGGAGCGCTTCGGTGCCGAAATCATGCGGGCTTTCTGGGAGAAATGCCGGACCAGCTCTGCGATCGTCTCCTGGGGAAGCGTGATCGATTCTCTCGGATCATCCATCGAGGAGGAGTTCACTCGTTTCGCGCTTTGGAACTATTACACGGATAGCCGCGCTATCCCCGGCCGTTATGAGTCCGCCGCCGACTATCCTCTGGTCGACATCATGGCCTATCACTACGACATCCCCGATTCGGGTAATTTCTCGCTCAAGCCGCCTGAGCCTTATGCCTCCAATTACATCATCTTCGAAAATCTGACCGGCTACTCAGGCACGGTTGGCTTCGACTTCACCGGGCTCAACGCCACTACCTGGGGAATCGCCTACGTCGTCGATTATGGAGGCGGCGTTTACTTCGATTCCTTGATCGTCCCGCTCGCGGGCGGCAAGGCAAAGATCTGGATTGCGGATTTCCAGAATGTACTCCGTGTCACGTTCGTGCCCGTCGTGGCCGCTCATTTCGGTACGACTTTCAATTTCACCTATCATTTTCATTACCGCACCGGAGGCGATGTTGACGGCGACACCATCATCAGTATCTCGGACGTCGTCTTCCTGATCAGTTGGATCTTCGGCGGCGGGCCGGCGGCATATCCGCCGGAAGTCTCCGACGTCAATTGCGACAGCATCAGCTCTGTCTCCGACGCCGTTTACCTGATTTCGTATATTTTTGCCGGCGGTCCGCCGCCATGTTCCCTATAAGCACACTGAGGAGCCTTCATGAACATCGGATTGAAATCCACCGCACTTTGCTTGTCGGCGCTTTTCCTGGCCGCAAGTTTGCACGCCGCCGAAAAATCGTCTTATCGTCTGATCGAGGAAGCCTACTCTTCGGGTCAACTGACCTATGAAGAGAAAATGCTCTTCGAAGTCCAGTCGATCCGCAATCAGTCCGCCCTCCCGGAGCAGTTCCGCTCGCAGGTCCTGGAAACCGCCAAGTGCGCGACCGACATTCTCGTCGAAGTGCGCGCGAATTGGGAGGATTTCTCCGAGAGCAGCCAGGCCCAGTTGCGTGAAATCATGGCGCGGCCGACCAATAGCTTCACCTACAACTCGCCCGGAGGGCAGTTCAAAATCCACTACAGCACTTCGGGAAGTAATGCCGTTCCGACCGCCGACACTTCGCCGGCCAATGGTATACCCGATTATGTAGAATGGATCGCTGCCTACGCCGACAGCTCGTACAAGGCGGAAATCACCAACCTGGGGCATCGCGTTCCCCCGAGTGACGGCGTTGCCGGCGGTGACGCACGTTATGACATCTATACCGAAGAAATGCCTTACTACGGCTACACTCAGCCCGAAGGCGCCGGCCCGGAATCGTGGAACGATGCCATCAGCTTTGTTTCAGTCCACCGCAATTTCAGCGGCTTTCCGCCAAATAACGACCCCGAAGGCGACCAAAAGGGCGCTGCCAAGGTCACCGTTGCCCACGAATACTATCACGCCGTTCAGTTTGCTTACGATGTCGGCGAGAATTCTTGGTTTATGGAAGCCTGCGCAACCTGGATGGAAGATTTCGTCTACGAGCTGGTCGATGACAATTACAACTATATGAGCGACTTCTTCGACTATCCCGACTATGCGCTCAATTCCAATGCCAATCTCCACATGTACGCGGCCTTCATCTGGCCTATGTACCTGCAGGAAAACTATGGTTCACTGATCATGCCCCAGATCTGGGAGGAGCTCAGAACCTCTCAGTCCTACGCCGGCACAAGCAATGTTTTGGCCACCAACTACGGCGCCAATCTGAACCAGGCGGTGGCCGACTTCACGATGTGGAATTTCATCACCGGTAGCCGCAATGATGGTCAGCATTATGCCGAGGCCGCCAACTACTTGCAGGTGCCGCTGGTGCGCACGCACAATGCCTATCCCGTATCAAGCCAGGCGCCGATCACCGGAAAGTATCCTGACGCCTACGGTTCAAATTACGTGCGCTTCAACATCCCGGCCAACGCCAGCACTTTCACCGTCGATTTCAACGGCGATAACGCGACTCCGTGGATCGTCAACTTGCTCGCCTGGAAGACTTCGCCCACTAACATCTATGGTGAATACCAGATGACGCTCAACATCAGCGGTGATGGCTCCTTTGAACTTCCCAACGCCAATAACTGGAACGCGCTGATTATGGTAATCACCAACGTCAGCCAATCGGTGAACGATCGCAGCTACAGCTACGGCGCCTCGTTCACAACTGCGCCGAATGTCGCCGTGCAGGTTGTCTCGGTTGCAGACGACAGCGTCTATTCGGCGACGGGGACATCCGTAGAATTCGAAGTGGAAAACACCGGCCTGGCGGCTGAGATATACGACATTACCGTTGCCAACAGCCTCGGCTGGACGCAGAACTTCTCGCCTTCGTCGGCGCTGATTAATCCCGGCGAAAAGACGACCGTCAACGTGAACCTCACTGCGCCGGCAGGCGTTATGCCCGGCACTATAAACGCTGTCAATCTCACGGCAGAAGCTACCAGCATCGTTGGCATCACGGATTCGGACACGGCGGATGTCCTCGTCGTGCTCCTGCACGGGGATGCCGATAACAGCGGCGTGATCAATATCAGCGACGCCGTGTACTTGATTCAGTATATCTTCGCGTCGGGACCGATTCCGGTTCCGGTGCTCGATGCCGGCGACGCCAACTGCACCACACCGATCAATATCTCGGACGCGGTGTTCTTGATTAACTACATCTTCAACAGCGGTCCTTATCCGCCCTGCAATCCCTGGTAGGAAAAAGCGTTCGCTGTAGACCGACTGCCCGCCCCGGTGATCGCACCGGGGCGGCTTCTTTTTTGTTGACCCCTGATATCAACATTGCTTATTGCAGTTCTTGATTCCTGCGGCATTAAGAAGCTGGAAGCGTGGAAGTTAAATGGACTTAAAGCGCGTTGGTAAGTACGACATTCTTGACAAACTCGGCGAAGGCGGCTTCGGTGCCGTCTACCTCGCCCATCACACCAAGCTGCAGAAGCAGGTTGCGCTCAAGATTCTGCATCCGCAGGTGGCCTCCGACGAGATGCTCGCCGCTTACTTCGAGCGCGAGGCTCTGGCGCTCGCCCGCCTCGAGCATCCCAACATCGTACACGTTTACGATTACGACCAGCTCGACGGCCTGAACTTCATCGTGATGGAATTCGTCGACGGCACCAACCTCGACAAAATCCTGCGCGATCGCAAAATGCTCTCGCCGGCGGAAGTTGTCCCCATCTTCGAACAGCTGCTTGCCGCGCTCGGCTACGCGCACCAAAACGGCATCGTTCACCGCGACATCAAGCCGTCGAATATCATGATCACCAAGTCCAACGTCGTCAAAATCACCGACTTCGGCATCGCCAAGGTCGCCGGTTCCGCCAAGTTGACCCGCACCGGCACCGGCGCCGGATCGTTGCTCTATATGTCGCCGGAGCAAATTCGCGGCAAGGACATCGATAACCGCAGCGATCTCTACTCGGTCGGTGTCACGATGTACCAGGTGCTCACCGCCCATACGCCGTTCGAGGCTGATACCGACTACGAGATCATGTCCGGCCACCTCGAGAAGACGCCGCCGGCTCCTTCGACCTTCCGCGGCGAGCTCCCGAGGTCGCTCGAGCAGGTTATCATGAAATCGCTCGAGAAAAAGCCGGAGAAACGCTATCAGAACGCCGACGAAATGGCGCGCGCTCTTCGCGCCGCCGAGATTCCGGCCGTCTCCGACAAAACCGTGCGCACCAGTTCGCCCGACATTCGCCAGACAGTCGCGATGAGCAAACCGCCGGCGGAACAACCGCGCCGTTCTCGCGGCATGGTTATCGGAGTCATCGCCGCGATCGTCGCCGTAGTCGCGCTTGGCATCTATTTCCTCATGCCTACCGGCGAGGTCGAACCTCCCAAAGCTGCAGCAACTTTCAGTGATTCATTAGCCCAGGCTATGAGCCTCTACTCGGCAAAAAACTTCGCTGGCGCCGAGTCCCTTCTCACCGTGCTGCAGACCTCAGCAACGGCGACCCCGGGACAGAAACTGCAAATCACCCAGCAACTGGCGGCGGCTATGATCATGGGCCAAAAAATCACGGCGGCCACCGAGCTTCTCCGACAGTTGTACATCACTCAGCCCGGTGCCGAGTTTCCCGCCAATCGCTTTCCGCCCGCGCTGGTTCGAATCTGGGAAGGCTTTCGTGAGACACCAGCGACCGGCGGGCTCAACCTGACACTTACTGGCCATGAGCAATTCGCACCGGTGACAGTGGAGTTTGCCGGGCAGAAACAGACCTACCCGGGCAAGGCGTTGGTCTACGACAGTCTGCCGCCGGGTGACTACCAGTTGCAGGTTACGGGCAGGGAAATGGTCCCGGTCAATGAGACTGTGCGAATTACGAGCACTCCGTTCGACAAGTCATTAATGCTCAAGAGCATAGCTCCGCCAAGTCTCGGTTCGATTACGATCGAGATCGCCAATTACGAGATTTTCGAACCCGTTCATGTTTTATTCGACGGTAAGAGCGTAAAATATGATGGACAACCCATGACCTATACAGACTTGGCGAAAGGAAGTTACGAGATCGGCGTCGTGACCGATATCGGCACGCTCACCGCTCTGGTCAGCGTCAGCGGCTCCCCGGTTCGCAAGACGATTACGCTCGAAAACAAAGAATATCGCCTCAGCGTCGGCGCGCGCGAACCCAATGATGGACCCGGCGTTGCGGCTCAAGTATACATAGATAACGTTAAACGAGACGATGCCCAGACCCCATACAATGTCAAGCTTCTCGCCGGACCGCACAAGGTTTGGGTCGAACATCCCGATTACACCACCAGCGGGCGCGCGCAGTTTATTGACTTGCGCGCGGATGAGGTGGTCCGGTTTACCTTGAAAAAACGTTGAAAATAGTTGCGCTATACCGTCAACTTTCAGAAAATGAGCGAAAGGAAAGACGTATGAAGATTCTCGTGCCATTGTCGTTGGCGTTGCTTCTGATGGCAACGCTCGTAGCCCCGGCTTCGGCCGCTGTCAGTGACGAACTCAAAAAACTGGAAGATCTGTACTACGACGCGCAGTTCGATCAGGTCGTGCTCAAAGCTAAGGACCTCCTGGCGGCGCCGGCGTTGGCTACCGCCGACAGCGTCAAGATCGTCCGCCTTTTGGCCCGCGCCGCGGCACAGGCCAAACAACCTGATCTCGCGCAGAACTATCTGGCGGCGCTCGTCAAGCTTGACCCGGCAACTCAATTCGACGCCGACAAAGAGCCCCAGCCGTTCGCCAACACCTGGATTAAGTTTGTCAATGACACCGGGTTCAAGCCGGGCGAGCGCTCCAAGATGCTCACCGTTTTTGCCGCCGACTTCAACAACGGCTCGCTCGTCGATGCCGAGAAGTACGCTACGGCCGGTATCGGCGTCGCTTCGCTTGTCAATGCGACCTTGACCCAATCCGGCGTCGTCTACGTTCCGGCGCGCGAAAATTTCAATTACATCTTCGACGAACTCAAGCTGTCACAATCCGATCTCGCCGACCAGAACAATCGCGTCCAGGTCGGCAAGCTGGTCGGCGTGCAGAATTTCATCTTCGGCACGTTCATGAAGATGGATGGCAACAAGGTGCGTGTGATCGCCCGCATCATCGATACCGAGACCAGCCTGCCGAAGAAGGTTGTCGATGTCGAAGGCAAGGAAGGCAAGCTCGGCCAGATGATCGGCCAGGTTGCCGACTCCATTCTCGCCTATTTCAATGTCGAAGCCGAGGCCATCAAGAAGGCCTCCGGCAAGGTTCCTGATGTCAGCCTCGCTTCCACGATTCTCTACGGTCAGGGATTGGCTTATCGTGAAGCCGGCAAGCTCGACGAAGCGAACAAGTGTTTCGCCCAGGCGCTGGAAATCTCGCCGAACTTCGTCCTGGCTTCGGAACAGAAACAACGTGTAGAGGTGGAAATCAAAACCAATACCCAATGAGAAACGGACTTCTCAAATCAGCAGCATCTGTTCTGCTTGCGGCACTGCTTTGTGGCTGTGCCGCAAGCCGGCAGGGTACCGCGACGCGGGCGCTGACGCGCGGTGATTACGAAAGAGCAGTGACGCTCTACAGCGCAGACACGCAGAAATCTCCCCAGGACGCCGCTGCCTGGCGCTCTTTGGGTGTGGCTTACTTTCATCTCGACAGCCTGAAGCAAGCGCAAGCTGCACTCGATCGCGCCGAGCAGCTCAAGCCCGGCGAGGCGACCACGACGCTTTATCGCGGCATGATCTTTGAGCGCCTGAACGATTACGACCAGGCGCGCTCGCTCTATCGCGCCTATATCTCCGGCGATAGTGATCCGCGCATCGCCGGCGAAATCCGGCAGCGCCTGCGCTGGCTCGAAGACAATCGCCTCTCGAATCTGGTGTCGACCGCCGTCAAGAACGAAAAGCAAATCGACGTCGCCGCCATCCCTGAAAACAGCGTCGCCATCGTCGCCTTCGAGACCGATTCGCTGCTCCCGCAGTACCGCGCCCTCGGCCGCGGACTGGCCGAGTTAATCTATGCCGATCTCTCGCGCGTCCAGGGCTTGAGCCTCGTTGAGCGACTGGAATTGGCCCAGTTGCGCAAGGAACTCGAACTCAGCGAGTCGCAATTCTCCGATAAGTATCACTCGCCGCGCGTCGGTAAGTTGGTCGGCGCCGCCCGCGTTGTGACCGGCACCTTGTCGGCGCAGAGCGAAGACGCCGTCGAAATCGACGCCGGCGTTATCGATGTCGGCCCCGGGCTCGCCAAGTATCCGGGGAAGCAGCAGGGAAAGCTCGTCGAGTTCTTCCAGATGCAAAAACGCCTCAGCCTCGACTTGATCGAGACGATGGGCTATGAAGTGACGCCCGAGGTGCGCAATGCTATCGCCAAGCCGGCAACCGAATCGATTCTCGCCTTGATCGCTTACTCGCGAGGGTTGGAATATGTCGATCAGGGACGTTATGCGCTCGCCGAAGCGGAATTCAAGGAAGCCGTCAAGGAGGATCCCGGGTTCGGTCTGGCTGAACAAGCGCTTGTCGAATTCGGCGGCCTGAGCGAATACAACGGGCAGCTCAAGCCCATCTCCCAGGTGACGGAACTGACGACCCTGGAAGTTTCTCAGGAGAGTCAGTCCCAAGTCGATCGCAACGAAGTCTTGGAAAGGCTGCAGGAGTCTACGCGCGGTGTTGCCCCGGATAATGAAAATCCCTATGTGGCTCCGCGTGAGACCCGCGGCACGGTTGTTGTTAGAGGGAGGGCAAACTGAAAAATTGTTATCGTCTCTTGCCGGCCGTATTCATTGGACTGCTGCTCTTTGGCGCTTGTGAAGCGTACGGCCAGATGGTCTATGGTCAGCCCAAAATCCTTCAGGGACGCGTCATCTATCAAAGCTGGAAACTGACCGTCGGCGATGAAGAACTTAATCTAACCCAGTCAGCGTTTCCGTTCTCCTTCCTGATTCCGGTCAAAGACAACTGGGAAATCCATTTCGCCAGCGCTGTCAGCCGTTCGAATCTGGATGTGTCGCAAACCGATGCGACGCTGACTTCATTCTCGGGGACGACCTTGCGCGCCTATCGTGCTTTTGCCGATGATCGGCTTTTCGCCTCGGTCGGCCTGCAATTCCCGTCGGGTGCTTCCGAATTCGATAGCGTCGAAGTGCTCCTGGCGGCGCTGGTCTCTGACGACTACCTGACCACGCCGGTGAAGCAGATCGCCCAGGGCTTCGGCGTCGTCGCCCAGCTCGGTGCGGCTTCCGAGGCAGCCTACTGGCTGGTCTATGGTGCGTCGATCAGCTACAACCTCAATGGCAGCTTCACCTACCTGGAAGGCGCCGACGACTATAATCCGGGCGATGAAATCTCGCTGCAGTTCTCGGCGACGGCATCCGCGTCAGACAACTCCGCCACCGACCTCGATCTGTCTTATCGCCACTATTTCGCCGACCAGTCGGCCGGCCGCGAAGTCTTCAAGAGCGGCGGCGTGGTGTCCGTTCTTCTCGGCCAGCGCAATCAGTTCGACCGGATTGGCTTGAACGCCTATGTCAGCTACATCTTGCGCCAGAAAAACTCGATACTCTTCGGCAACTCGCTGCAATCGGAAGACCAGAACTCCAACAGCAACAAGCTGATGCTCGGCGGGACGCTCTCCTACTTGATTTCACCGGCAGTGCGGGCCTCCGTGCTGGGTGGCTACCGCTCGCTCTCGGCCAACGACTATTCCGAGGGTTCGAGCAATTTCTTCGGAAAATCGGATGTCTATTCCTTCGGTGGCGGCCTCGACTACACCGCTCCCAATAAGCGCTTCGCACTCTTCACCCGGCTCGTGCTGAATAACGGCAAGGCCAACAAGAGCGCGGCCGAGGAGCAGGAGATCGATGTCGCGGGAACCGAATTCAGTTTCGGGGGGAGGTTGAGCTTCTGATGCGCCGCTTACTCACACTCATAGCTGTTGCTCTTCTGCTCGCCCTGGTCGGTTGTTCAAAGCAGCCGCCGAATGCCGGCGGCAGCCAGCCGATGGTGATCTCGGCATTGGCGAAAGATCTGGGCATCGGCAGCAACGTGACCCGCGTGACGCTGACCGTGACAGCAGACGATATGGAAACGATCACCGCAGAGGCCGCTCTGAGCGAGGGCGAGGCGGTCTTCACCCTCGAGGTCACCATCGGCGAAGATCGCCTCTTTACCATGGTCGCCTTTGACGAGGACGACGTTGAGTTGTATCGTGGCCAGCGCACGATCGACGTGCTGGGCGGCCAGATCAACGAGCTTATCATTGATCTCGAACCGCAGGTGCCGATGATCAAGGTCACACCAATCTACCGCCGTGTCAATACGATCGAGAACGTCTTCGTGCAAGTTCGCGCCTACAACATCGATTCGCTTTTCGGCGTCAGCTTTCGTCTGGAATTCGACTCGACCCTGTTGAGCATCGAAAGTTCGGAGGCGGGCGACTTCTTCGAAGGCAGCGACCCGATTTATTTCGAACTTCTGCGCGCCAACTATATCGCCGTCGGCTATACGCTCCGGGGCACACAGCAGCCCCAGGGTGTTTCCGGCGACGGCTCGCTGGTTGAATTGCTGCTCACACCGCTGGCGGCAGGGAATTCCCCGTTGACAGTCTCGCGTGAGACGCTCCAATTGGTTGACTGGCGCGGTGAACTCCTGCCCGCGACCGGCGTCTTATATATTGAAGATGGTGAGGTACAGATTGACGCTCCTTAGCCGCTCGCTCCAACGATTGCTTCCTGCTTTGATTCTCCTGTTGCTGCTCGCGGCGGGTCAGGCTGAAGCTCGCAAAATCTGGGTCGCTACCAACGGCACCGACGCCGTCGGCGCCAACTTCGGAACCGAGACCAACCCGTTCCGTACGATCTCTTTCGCCTACGGTCAGCGCAACTTCAATGCGGTCGATACGATCTTCGTCAGGCCGGGCACCTATAACGAGTCCATCAGCGTTTTCAGTGGCGCCGCCGTCTTTCTGAGTGAGAAGGGCGCCGATTCGACCATCATCGATGGGCAGGGGGACGGCTACATCTTCTTCTTCAGCTATGGCATTGACGATCGCAACGTGGTCGATGGCTTTACGATCACGCGCGGCAACCCAACCGGGATCGTCATTCAGGGATTCATCGGCGTCCCCTCATCGCCGCAGATTCGGAACTGCCGGATCTTTCAAAACGGCTCAGTGACTTCGGACGTTTGGGGCGCGGGCATTTCGCTGGAAGCGTCGCGCGCCATCATCAGCAACAACTACTTCGGCCAGAACTATACGCTCGCTCGTGGCGGCGCCATCGATTGTGCCGGCAGCCAGCCGCGCATCATCAATAACGTCTTCGAAGACAACCGCTCGCTGACGAACAACGGCGGCGCTATTCACGTCTTCGAGTCCTCCGCGCCACTGCCTGAATCCGCCGTCGTCATTCAGAATAACATCTTCATTGACAATAAGGCTAATCAGCACGGCGGCGCGATCTTTCTCACCGATAACGCGCGCGCGAATATTTTTAATAACCTGTTCTACCGCGATTCCAGCGGCGTTCCGGAGGGCGGCGGGGCGATCTATCACGAAGTCTTCGCCCAACCGTTGATTTACAACAATATCTTCATGGAAAACATCGGTTACGCCTCCAACTGCCTGGCCAGCGATGACCTGGTCATGTTCAATAACGCGTTCTACCAGAACATACCGTTCGATCTGCCGACGCTCAACTGCGCGATCGGTACCGGCAACCTGTTCGGCGTCGATCCCCAGTTTGAAAATCTCGCAGCTCGCGACTATCGTCTCGCCGCAACTTCGGCGCTGATCGACACCGGCCGCTCGCTCCCGTATTGGGCCCACTATGACGATTTCGCCGGCAGCCCTCGCTACGCCGGTGCTGCCATCGATATCGGACCGTATGAAAATTGCGGCTTGGCCGTCGAAGATTTCACCTGGCTGCCTGCTGCCCCCTGTGTCGGCGAATTGATCGATTTGAACGTCGACTACCTTTCATATTGGGATACTTCAGTCTGGGACTTCGGTGATGGCGATCTCGATACCTTCCGCCGCGTCGATGAAATTCTGCCGCCCAAGACTTATCTTACGGCCGGCGACTATGTCATCAATGTTACGTTTATGTGTCTCACGGACACCGTAACGATTTCCAAACCGATTACGATCCTCAGCAAACCTGTCGCTGCGATCGCCGCGTCAGACACCGTCGTCTGTGCCGGCACAGTCATAGATTTCACGGCCGCAGACTCCGACAGCGGCCAGACCTTCGCCTGGCTTTTTGCGGACGGTGACTCGTCATCGCTGCCGAACCCTTCGCATCAGTTCAACCTTTCTGGTCAGTACAACGTGCGTCTGATCGTCTCCGGTCTCTGCGGTGCTGACACCGCGACCTTGTTGGTCGACGTCGTAGCAGCACCTAATGCCTCACTCAATGCGTCACTACTTTCCGGGTCAGCGCCCCTGCTGGTAAACTTCACCGGCTCCAGCGACTTCCCGGCGACGTCCTGGAATTGGGATTTTGGTGACGGCTCGACTTCGGCCTTGCAGTCGCCCGCTTACACCTACGAACGCCCGGGGATCTACGACGTCAGTCTGACCGCCACAAACGCCTGTGGGGAAGGACTCAGTGATTCCCGTCTCGACTATATTCGCGTCTCCGGATTCGACTTGGTACTCCTGTCTGCCGATTCGCTGACCACTCCGCGCGAAATCGTCTATTCTCTGGTGGCAGATACGATCTTCGGCAATTACGATCGCGGCATCAATCTGAGCGCATCAGTCCTGCCGGCCAACCCGCGCCGGGGCAGTGCAACCGTGCAGTTGAGCACTTCATCAACCACCGCCCGTACACCGTTTACGGCCACGCTGCGAATGTCTCCCGATTTGGCCAAGGGAGTTTATACGCTTCAGGTGATTGCGACCTCCGTATCGAACCTGCCGCGCGACACCATTCGCATCGACTTCTACTCGAATCCGGGCGCGATTGCAGCTTTCACGCCGCTGGAACTGGATTTTGGCCAGGTTGAAGCGGACGAGGTTGAGTCCGATACCATTTTCGTCAAGAACCAGTTGGTGTCGGCTCCGGGTCAGACGCTCACACTCTCGGTTCAAAATGTCGTCTCCAGTAATATTCAGTTTGAGCCGCTCGTCGTTTCCGGAGGGCCACTTCTCCCCGGAGCACAACTGAAGATTCCTGTTCGCGTTACCCCGACTACGCTCGGCCCAACCAGCGGAGAATTGACAATTCACACCGACGACCCGGTCTCTCCGATTCAGATTGTCTCGGTCTTGGCGGAAGTAATCCCCGAACGCAAGGCGCCAAGCGTGATCTCCGTCACGCCCGAAGACGGCGCCAATGGAGTATTGATCGGGACAAGCATCCTTCTCGCCCTTTCCGAGCCGGCCGCCGATTCGACTATCGATGTCAACCGGCTCAGCGTCCGCGCCCTGCGAACCGGCACAGTCATTGCCGGTGAACAGGATGTTACCGGCGAAAACACGCAGTGGCTGTTCACTCCAAACGTCAAGCTGCCTGAATACGACACGATCGAAGTTCGCTTGCTCGGTACAGTTAAAGACCGCTCGGGCAATTCGCTTGACGGCAACGGCAACGGTATCGCTGAAGGTTCGCCACTGGATGATTTCGTGACGCTCTTCGTTACCGGGCCCGCTGTCTATCCGGGCGACTGCAACAACGATGGCCACGTTGACGAAGCCGACATCCTGCCGCTCGGCGTTTATTTCGATCTGGAAGGCCCTTCGCGAAGCAGCTACGGCGAAGGCAATACCTGGGCAGCCAAACAGGCTCTCGAATGGGAAACACCGCTGGCTACTTACGCCGATGCCAATGGCGATGGCACAGTCAATACTTCGGATATCCTCCTGATCGCTCAACATTGGGGGCAGACGCGTTCCGTGCTGCCGCCGTCGCGCATTGATGTCATCGATTACTCGCTCTACGCCGAGAGTTTTCGTCAACTCCAGCCGGCTTTGGAGGCGCTCGCGGGCACCGAAGGCGGCAATCGCATGCTGACCCTGGTCAACTCGCTCGTCAGCCTCAACGTGCTGCCAACGGAGTTCTCATTGTTGCAGAACTTCCCGAATCCATTCAATCCCCAGACGCAGATCAGCTATTCGCTGCCGCTAGGCTGTGCCGTCCGGCTAACGGTACACAACATTCTCGGTCAAACCGTGCGCACGCTGGTTGACACCTATGAAGAGGCCGGGTTCCGCAGCGTACAATGGGACGGCACCGACCAGCTCGGTCGTTCGGTGTCAAGCGGCGTCTACTTCTATCGTCTGGAAGCCGGAAGCTACCTCGAAATCCGTAAGATGCTCAAGCTCCAGTAGCCGCGCCGGCTTGCTTGCGCTCTTGCCCGTGAACTATCTTGCCGCCCCCTGGGAACATTTCCGTAAGCCGTTGCAGAAATTTTAGTTGACATTAATCGTCGATACCGAGATATAATCGAGCGGGTATGGCGAAATACCCCTTGAGCAACGACAATCGCGCAGGGAAGCGCGCCATTAGTGAGGATGGAGTCGAGCAGCTAAACTAAACCGAAACGATCAATCCATAATCCGGACGGGGGGATTTATGGACAAACATTTCAAGGTCAAGATTCTGATTTGCGTGGATTGCAAGGAAGAATTCGCCTTCACAGAGAGCGCTCAAGAATATTTCGCCGAGAAGGGCTTCACCGAAGACCCGAAGCGTTGCCGCACGTGCTACGCGGAGTACAAGCGCAAGGGCCGCAATGGTGGTTCCGGAAAGTCTGGTGGGTTTCCGCCGGATCTTGAACCTGAGTTGCCGCCATTTGGCTTGCCGCCTGCCAGTGGAATCGAATCGGGAGGTGAGAGGCCTAATCCAGCATAGGGGACTCGGAAGGAGCTGCCGAGTCCCCCATCCTGTTCTTACCGCGTTGCTACTTGAGCAATAGCATCTTGCGGCTCAAAGTTACTTCTTCGGTCACTAACTTGTAGAAGTAGACTCCTGATGCCAGGTCGAGGCCGTCTTGGTCGGCGCGCCACGAAAACGTGTGCTTGCCCGCCGGCAGTTCGCCCGCTACCAGGTCTTCAATCTTCTCCCCAAGGACGTTGTAAATCGACAACGTGACCGCGCCCGCCTTCGGCACATCAAATGAAATCTGCGTCACGGGATTGAACGGGTTCGGCCAGTTTTGTTCGAGAGCAAAGCTCGCCGGCAGTACCTCGTCGTAAGCATAATCATCCACGTCGGCGATCAAACTGACTGCGATATCAGCTGTCATCGTCGATCCCGAGGGAGAAATGTTGGTGACCGAAACCAGCGTACCCACGCCGTCATAGTCGTCGGAAGAAGGCGCCGTCAAGCTGGTGAACGACGTCTTGTTCGTCGAACCGGGGAACGGATCGCCCGTGTCGCCGTTGTCCATATTCTTGTCGAGTTCAAAGAGGCCATCCGCCTGTTCCAACGCCACGCGGAAGTGACCAAAACTCGTGTGCCCCGGATACCACTCGTCCGAATTGTCGGTGTTGTCGCCCGGATCGATGCCGTCGTCGATATGCCAGATCAACAACCCCGCTCCCGGCAATTGCGCATCGTAGCCGGTCTTCTGCCGGTTCTCGATCAGGTAGTACTCGTCTCCGACGGTTCCGTTCGTCCAGAGCCGGAAGATCGCGCCGGATGAATTCTCCTCGACGTTCGGCAGCGATTGGCCATTGAGATTGGCGACCACGTTGGTGGCCGTCGTGAACCCCGCTTGCAAACGGCACCAGGCATCGACGTGCGCCGGCGAATTACCCAGCGAGCCGTTCCACGAGCCGCCCGCCATCAACGACCAGCGACCGACGCCGCGCGAGGTGTAATCGATGTCGTACAGGTCGGGATAGTTGAAATAAGCGTGCCCCATTTCATGGGCGAACACACCGAGCGTCATGTCGCCTGGAGTATTCCAGTATTCCGGCATGATCGCAAAGCGCGACACCCACTTGCCGTCCTTACTCTGCGGCGAGATCCCCCACGCGTGCGACCAGATATCGTTGTCATTGCCGGTCAGTTCGGCGCCCGGACCGGTGTGGACCAGCATTACGGCGTCGACAAAACCGTCGGAATTGTTGTCGTAATTCGAGAAGTCAACAACCGGGTCGACCAGGTTGATGATGTCCTCGAACAGCTTCTGTGTGTTCTGCGGATACGAACCCAGACCGTTATTGCCGTTGCAGTAATAGGCATACGTCTGTGGTGCGGTTTGCCAATCGAGAACCGATGGGTAGTTTACGGTCACGACGTCGAACGCCCCGTAGGAAATCTCATTGTAATAGTGCTTCACGGTGCCCTGGTAGCTTCCGAAAAGCAGGCTGTCGAATGATTCCGCGCTCGCCTGCGCTGCCTTGTCGGAGAACTCAATCAGGATGCACAGGATGTTTCCAGCAGCGGCCGGCGCCGTCGGCCCAAACCGTAGCGGCTCGCCGAAACCGCGGCCGTCGCTCGATCCCGCGAGTGGCGCTGGTTGCGGGCAGTGCTTGTGCGAGGGCGACAGTTCCGGGTATCCGTCCCTGCCGCTGTTCTCCAGCAGGCTTGGGTGCGGCGGCATTGCCTGAATGCTCGCCGTTGTCAACGCGCTGATCAGTGTCAGCACGAAGAGCGTGAAAAGAATGCGCTTGGTCACAGTTTCCTCCCTGTCTAAAATTCCAGAATCGTCGAAAATGCTATCTTGCCGCCGTTGCCGTCCCAAGGCTGCAACTTTGCGGAAGTGGCGTAGCCGAAATCGCAGTTCACCGGGCCGAGATTCAGCCCAAGGCCCAGCCCCAATGAAAAATCGTCAACACCGCCGAAGGCCATGCCGGAGCGCACATCTATCACTGAAAGCAGCGGATATTCGCCGCCCAGCGCCAGGCGCGGCGCCTTCGAGACGAAGATTGCCTCGGTGAAGCCCTGGCGAAGGCTGGCGGAGGCCAGGATCTTGCCGAAATGACGAGCCGCGCCGATCTCGATCTCCAGCGGCGGTCGGGACGAATACGAATTCAAGTCCTGACGGGCTTCGCTGCTGGTGACAATCGTGTCTTCATCGGCGTTCTCGACCGTCAGGTTCTCGAATTGAAATCTGTATTCGGTGAATTCGACTTCTTTGGACCAACTGATGCCCGCCAGCAGATTGCGAACGGCGATGCCATATTGCGCTAACTTGCCCTGCGCCGTTAGGCCCAGATCGATACCGTATCCGGAGCCGCCCGTGGCGCTGATCGTGTTCAGCCCGCCGGCGCCTGCGAATCCGGTCTCAAGCGTCACAGCTTCGGCACTCACTTCGGAGGCGGAAAAGTAGCCAATGCCGCGCAAGTATTTCAGCGTCCCGCCCACAGCGAGCTGGTGTCCGGCAAGCTCGCCCACGAGGCGGGCATACGAGACGCCTATTGAGGCTGCCGCCCACGATTCGCCGTCCGACCCGTCGGCGCTTACCACCTGGCCGACCTTGTTGCCCATTAAGGCAACTTCAATCGGGTCTTTCGACAGTTCGCCGCGTCCGCCGCCGATCACTTCGAAATTGAATGCCAGCGTTCCCGTCGCGAATGACAGCGCGCCCGCCGAAGCGGCGGCATCAAATTGCAGTCCTTCGGTCGGAATCTTGTCGAGTATGTCGCGTTTGTCGTTTTCGTCGAGGTGCTCGCCGTTGTATTTCTTGTAGTCGGACAGTGAAAAGGCATTGTTGGCAACGTAGCCGCCCGCCGAAAACAGCTTCAACGAGCTGTTGTTCGCGCGCGGCAGCGCCAGGTTAGCCGGATTCAACAGCGCCCCTTCGCCATTGGTGCCCAGGAGGAAGTAGCTGTCGGCCATCCCGAGCGAACGCGCGCTGCGGGCCGATTGCCCGAAGGCGCCAGAACTCAGGACAAGAGCCAGGACAATCGCCGACAATACCAGCAGGCCGATTTCCGCGCCCGAAAGCGATCGCTTCGCCGCCACCGCCAGCACTTTGATTTTCTCGCGTTTCATTAGAAATCCTCCCCGCCAACGCGCGCCTGGATCTCCAGTGTCCCGAAGATCACCAGATAGTCGGCGGCGCGAATGCGTACGACCTGTCCGTTGCTCGAGGGTATTTGCAGGACCGGCGCGACATAGAGATTGCGATTCTCCAGCACGCGCAGGTTCTCATCGGTCAGTTCAATTTCGTTCTCAGCGACCAGTTCTTCGGAAACCAGCCCGTTGCCGTCGGTCGGCGCCGCGCCGAAGCTCAGCGGCCCGATAATCGTCAGCGGGTCGGAGTATAGCGAGGCCGAGTCCGCTGCTATGTACAGCTCCAGCGTCGCCCCAACCGGCAGGTGGTTGGTGATCGAACCCACGAACCGCCCGCCGTTAAGTCGGTCCGCCCGGTCGGAAATCTCTTCACTTACCTCGATCTCGTTTTGATCCCCTTCAACCGTGGCTTCGGAAATGACAAACGCCATCGGCGCCGAAATCTTGGCCGTGGCCGTTACAAAGTCGTTCTCACCGAAGGTGACTTCGGAGACACCGTCGCCTAAGAGCGTGATACCAGTAACATTAATCTCGTCCGGCAGGGGTGAGAGCAGGTCGGCCAGTTCGTCGGAATAGATCTGGCTGATGGCCGCCGCCTGCGAGAACTTGCCGGCAATCGCGCCGGTAATGGTCTTCTGCTTGCCGTTGGAGGCGCTGAGTTCCAGCTCAACCTCACCCGACAGCTCGCTGTTATTGACGACCTCGATCGTCAGCTCGACGAAATCAAGCGCCGCCGCATCGAAGCCGGTCGGAACATCAATCTCAACCTCGGTGGCGCTCCATTCGAGTTCGGTGGGCGGAACCACGCCGATCGCCTCGGCGATGCCGATGTCAGCAACGCTGTACTCAATCGCAAAGGCATCCAGCTCGCTCACCGTGACAAACCCGCCACCCGACCCCGCAATGCGGGCCGCAATATTCGTCAGGAGCGAATCGTTCGCCGGCTCGATCGTCCAGCCGCTCAGGTCGATCTGGTACTGCTGTTGTGAATGTGCCGGAGAATTCAATTCAAACGACAGCGCCTGCCCTTGGTTTGTGATCTCCGGAAAACTTACCGTGAGAGCCGCGCCGACACTTAAGTCATTGGCCGCGGAAAACATGAGCTGCCCGCTGTTCAACCGGGCACTGTGAATCTCTATCTCTTCCGCTAGCTTGGTGCGCTGCGCGTAGCTGGTCTCAAACTCGTCGATCCGTCCGGATATCGACCTTGCGTAGATCTCGTCTCCGAAGCTGATCGAGAAGTTGATCGCCCGATCGGCCAGGGACAATGCCGGCCCGCCGGGTGTATGGAAATACACATCGAAATCGGCAGTCGCTGCGAGTTCCTGGTTGTCCATCGCGAACTGCTGCGAGTAACTCTCACCATTGGCGAGGCCGCCCGGCGCGACAAACTGCGCCAGCAGCGCGTGGGTCACCGGGTGGCGCAATTGCCCCGAAAGCGAATCGAGCGCAAATCCGGTGTTGTTGACCGCCGTGATGCTCAGGGACCCGTGCTCGATTTCAACTTCCGAAAACGAGTCCACCGGACCAAATCCCGTATTTACCACCACACCCGTATCCGGGACTTCCCCGAGAATCAACGGGATGTGATCCGCCAGCTCGATGCTCTGACCCAGATCAGAGGGCTTACTCAACTTGAGCGGCCCCACTTGTTCTTCATATCCCGATTCGATGGCGTCAATCTCGAGTAGCGCTTCAAATCCGACGGTGTCCAATTGGCGCTCGATGCTCAAATACCGGTTGCCAAGACTGTCGGTTGCGATGTTGTCACTGGCGAGTTTGTCGAACAACTCGCTCGAGGTAAACGTGCGGTTGACCAGCGGCACGGTAAGAGTCGTGTCCCAACTGGGGGCCTTGGGGGCCTCGATGCCGCAACCTGACACTAACACCGCCGTCGCGCCCAAAAGCGCTGCAACGATGATGAATCGGCCGCGGGCCGTCATTTGCTCCTTCATGAGTTGTTACCTCCCCGGAACTGTTGTTCGTGCCTGAATGGTGCAATCACCGTGCCGAACAACGCCTTGCGGCTAACCTGCGCGAGCCGTTGTCGTTAATCTGGAGCGATCCGGTCTGAAACAGCAGTTTTCGGGGCGTTTTGTGGGATGCAGCCAATAGGCAACGGGGAAGAGGGCATTGCCGAACTGCTGGAAACCGCTCTTCCTTTCGTCGACTAAATTCCTTGCTGAAACGTGGGTTGAGAGCTTATTATACTTGTCTTTAGTTGATCTTTAGGGCATTGCGCCCGCAAACGGAGGATGAATGATCTCTACCAGTGATTTTCGGATAGGAATGAAGATCGCCATCGAAGGCGAACCCTATTACATCATCGACTTTCTGCGCTCGCAAACCGGCCGCGGCCGGGCTAACGTCTGGACCAAGCTCAAGAACATCAAGACAGGCCAGGTCGTCGAGCGTACTTTTGCCTCCGGCGAAAACTTCAACATCCCCGATTTCGAGCACAAGAAGACCCAGTACCTGTACCACGACGGCGACGAGTACTACTTCATGGATGCCGCCACCTTCGACCAGTTCTTCCTCACCAAGGAACAACTCGAAGGCTACGCCGACTACCTGAAAGAGAACGCCGAGTACACGATTCTCTATTTTGAAGGACGCCCGATCAACCTCGATATGCCGACCTCGGTGGTACTGAAAGTCATCGAAGTCGAGCCCTCCGTGAAGGGTGACACCGTGTCGAACGTCACCAAGGGCGCCAAAGTCGAGACCGGTCTGGAGGTTAAGGTGCCGAACTTCATCAAGGAAGGCGATTCCATCAAGATCGACACCCGCACCGGCAAATACCTCGAACGCGCCTGAGGACTGGCGTGACCGACTACAGCGCCGGCGTTGATGAATCGGGCAAAGGCGATTATTTTGGCCCGCTCGTCATTGCGGCCGCGGCGATCTCGGTTTTGGAGCGTCCTCTTCTCGATGAACTCAATGTCCGGGACTCAAAACTGCTGACCGATCAGCGCGCGCTCTCCGTCGCAGCCCGCTTGCGGCGCGAAATCCCGCACGCCCTCGTAGTGATCATGCCGCAGAAGTACAACGAGCTCTATGCGCGCATCGGTAATCTGAACAAGCTGCTCGCCTGGGGCCACGCCCGCGCCATCGAGAATATCCTCGAAAAAGTCGACTGTGCTTCCGTTATCAGCGACCAGTTCGCGAAATCGCATGTGCTTGACAGCGCCTTGATGGAAAAAGGACGCACCGTCGAAGTCCTGCAGCAAGTGCGCGGGGAGGCACAACCGGCCGTCGCCGCAGCCTCGATCATCGCGCGCGCCGAATTTCTCGATCGCCTGCAAAAACTCGCCGCGGAATTCGGGACAGAATTGCCCAAAGGCGGCGGTTCCAATGTCGATGCCGCCGGCGCCGGCTTTGTCCGCAAGCATGGCGAGGCCGCGCTTTTCAAAGTCGCCAAATTGCACTTCAAAAACACAGGCAAGGTCCATGCACGACTGGGAACAACTTCTTGAGCCGCTGCGCCGCGATCGCACGCACGGTTCTTCGCAGCTTTACTCGATTCTTCTGGAAAACCTCTGCCAGTACTTGTCCACCCGTGAGAGCGACCAAATTCTCCCCGCGGAGATAGCCTCAACAATCGCGGCCTTCCGCCCGGAAATGGCCTGCTTCCGGTTTCTCGCGCAGCGCTTTCAGCCGCTCGCCAGGGATCGTGCGACCATCGGGGACACCATCGAATTGTGCCGCCGGTTGCAGGCTGATCAGACGCGTGCCCGCGCGCGGATCGCTCGCAAACTCTGGCCCATTGTCACCGAATGCCGGACCGTTATGTTGCACAGCAATTCCGGCCTGTTGGAATACGCCGTTACAGAGGCCTTTACGCGCGAAACCACCGTGTACATCTCTGAAGGTCGCCCCGATGGCGAAGGCCTGACCTTGGCGGCGAAACTCGCCGCAGAACACTTCAAGGTCGTGGTTTTTCCCGATGACGCGCGGATCTCGCTGCTCGGTCAGGTCGACATCGCGCTGCTGGGCGCTGACTGGGTCGCGGAAACCGACTTCACGAACAAGATCGGAACTTACGCACTGTGCCGGCTGGCGGCGGAAGTCTCCCTGCCGGTCTACGTGCTCGCCGATGCCACCAAATTCTGTCCGGCACGCTTGCGGCCGGCCTTGCTCGATCCCCGCTCGCCATCGCCCGCCGGATTCCAGCAATTGGATCGTCGCTTCGAGATCACGCCGAACAAGCAAGTCACCGGCTTTGTCACCGAATCCGGTGTCCTCACCCCCGCGCAAGTCGCGTCTCAAATCGAAACGCTCTATCCCGGGGCGTAGCCGTACGGTCGGCGGTAATCGTTTATCGCCGATTGTCGATACATATGTTACAGGGGACTCCGTGCCTCCTGGGGAGGAGAACTGTGACCGAGTATTTGCTACTGATCGCCCTCGTCGTCTCGACCTTCGGCTTTTCGCGCATGCGCAAATCCTACTTCGCGGAATTGTCGGAGACCTATCACAAACTCATGGCCGGGCAATTACTCTGGCTGATCGCGCTGTTGGTCAACGTCCTCCACACCGCGGAATTCGCTGCCCTCGGTCAGATGTCAATGCCAACCATCGTCGTCATTACGATCCAGTCGATCTGTCTTGCCGGTGGCGGACTCTTGTTCGCCTCGGGAATCTACGACTGGTTGACCGCCATCGCCAAGGCCCGCGATTCGGAGGCGCGTCTCCGGCTTCAACTCGAGTTTATGTCCGCGCTCGCCGGACTGCAGAAAAGCGCTGCAACGGCTGCCGACCAGATCGAGAGCTTCACCCCGTTGTTCTCGAGATATCTCGGTTGTCGCGATCCGCTCTGGCTGAATCTCACTTTCGACGGAGTCGTCAGCGACGTCTGCGGCGGCGTGCTCGATACCGAAACACTTTCGCGCCGCGTCACACCCTACCGCGAGATTCTCGTCCGCGGCAATTTCGTCTACCTGTCTGACGGCATTGGCGAAATCCAAAGCCCGGTCGTACTCCTGCCGGTCGGCGCTTCAAGCAATGGCAAGACTGTCGCTCTGTTGGAATGGCCGCAGGCAGACCTGATCAGCGAGCAGACCATGAGCTTCCTCCATGCCGCCGTCCAGGTCTTGGCGGTAGCCGAATCCCGGCCGCCGTCTGCTCTGTCCGCCGACGCACAGGCTGCGCTGATCGAATTACGCCGCGAGCTTTGCGACGGCGAACAACTCGACGAGCGCATGCTTTACATTTACGACACCCTGCGCCGCGTCGTGCCGTTTGATCTGCTGCGAATCGCCGTCTTCGATCCCCGTGGCTACCAGTTGACGCAACACTGCATTGGCCGCGGTCGCAATCTCATCAGCGAACGCAGCAAGAACATTGCCTCGGAAACTTCTGACCTGGGACGCCTTTTCGCCGAGCCGGCCTTGATGTTCAACGAAAACCTCGCGGCCAGCCCGCTGCCGGACAATCGCTGGCTCCACGCCTGCGGCGTCAACTGCGCCCTGACGTTTCCGGTGCTGCACAACAACCAGGCGATCGCCGCCATTACCCTCGCTTCGTCCGAGCCCACGCTCAACCGGCGTCTCGGCGAACAAATCACCGATGAAATCGTCACGGCGATCGCGCCGTTGATTCGCGTCGATATCCTCAACCATCAACTGGTCAACCTCAATCGCCAGCTGCTCGACCTCACCGGCGCGCTGCGTGTTGCCGCGCAAAACCAACAACCGGAAACGCTCATGCAGGAATTGTTGTCAATGCTCGTGCGCAAACTGCCGGCGACATTCTGCCGCCTCTGGCGCTACGACTCGACGCGTGAATCTCTCTCGCTGTTGTGCGAAGCCGCCAGCCACGATGTTTCCGCGCAGACAGCCGCGCTTTCCAGCGTCAATCTCGATGCCGTCCGCTGGCACCACGCCGCCGTTCAGCAGGGAAGACTGGTCGTTGTCAATCAGCGCGAAGAGCACATGCGCATGGATGATGAAGAGGTCTCTCTGACGACAATCGCCGGCGTCCAGTCAGCTTTGATTATCCCGGTTATCGCCAATGCCCGCGTTCTCGGTGTTCTGACGGTGGCGGAACTGCGCAGCTGGGAACGCAGCCATTTCTCGCTTTCAGAAACTCTGTTCGCGCGGGGACTGGCCAGCGTCATGTCGCATATCTTAAGCCGCAGCAGCGACTCGCAGCGCGTCGAGAACCTGCGCCGCCAGATCGATCAGTACGAACGCAAGCAGCTCGTCGGCGACATCTTCTCCGACCTCCCGACCCGATTGGCGACGCCGTTGACATCGATCCTCGCGCGCACCGATCATCTGATCGGCACCATTGCTGCGCGCGACGAAAACGCCTCGACCAATCTCGTGGCGATCAAGCGCCAAACTGAGAAGATTGTGAAGGAGATTCGCGCGATCCAGGAAGTGCGCCGCAGCGAACAAATCCCGGTGCGCTGATTCTGCACCAACAAGATCATAGCAACAGCAAATGCCTGACGGCGAGTCGTTCGACTCGCCGTTTTGCTATTCTTGAATCCCGGCAGCTCAGACCGTAGGTCAACTCCCGAGTCGTCTCAACCCACCACCGCCAGATCAACCCACACTCCAATCAACGGCGATTTCCAATTGTATGACGAAGGGAATTGACATTATCCTTACACAAGCGATCACCTGCCGCGCCATTCGCTGTCATTGCGAGGAGCGAACGAAATCCCATCGTACCGCAATCTCCGCCGCGACGAAGCAATCTATTTCTTTATTCTGAGATCTTCTGCCGCCCCTACACCGCGCTCGAGCCGCCCTTCAGATCTTTCCCCCGCTTGAGCACGATAATCGGCGCCTCGGTCGGGCAACCAAGACGGAACGGAAACCAATGCCCGACGCCGCTCGAGGTGTACAACTGCGACTTGCCCAGTTGGTACTTGCCCCAAACGTAGCGTTCGCCGCCCCACTCGTTGAAGATTGGCTCCCCCATAAATCCGATCTGGCAGCCGTGCGTGTGACCGGCAAGCGTCAGGTCCACACCGTGCGCCGCCGTATGATCGAACCCGCTCGGGCGATGGCTCATCATGACCTTGAAACTGCCGCTGCTTGCCGCCGCCAACGTCCGGTCGACCGTATCGCGCAGGAAATCATCGACCGGCTCACCCATGCGGCGCGGATCGTCGGCGCCGCCGACAAACAACTCCGCGTCGCCCACTTTGAGCGATACACCGCGATTGATCAACATGGGCACGGACGACTTATCAAACTGCGCGATCACTTGCGGCGCGCCGCGATAGTAATCATGATTGCCCATCGAGGCGAAGCTGCCGTACGGCGCCTTCAGTTGCTCAAAGAGCTTGATGCAATCCGGCAGCATCGTCAGATCGTCGGCAATGTCGCCTGAGATCAGCATCAAGTGCGGCTTTAACGGCTCCGCTTTGGCCATCAAGGCTTCGATGTTGCCGTTATCGACGTACGGCCCGAGGTGGCTGTCAGAGACGTGAAAGATCCGAAAGCCATCCAGCGCCGGCGGGAGATCTTCAAAATAGAAGGGAATTTCCTTAACCTCGACGCCGGAAAAGGCTTTCGTCAGACCGCCCGAACCAAGCGCGACCGCACTGACAGGGAAAAACGCCGCGGCGCTTTGCAGTACCAGCCGCCGCTGCCGCGAGCCCGGCTCGTCGCCGACCTCCGGCGCGCGCTTCGCGCGCATCCGCGTGATCCAGTACTCGATTGTGTTTAAGACACCCGAGAACGGCAGCGAAACCAGCAGCGCAAAGCTCAAAACAGCCGCCAGGGAAGTCGCCGTCGCAAAAACGTAGGTCAATGTAGTCGAAATCTTGAAATAGGCTACGGCCGCCCAGCTGATCGTCACGACCAGCGTAAAGAAGAACAGCCCCAGGGACAATCGCTTCAGCGGTTTCTTGCGCCACCAAATCGTGTTAAGTACCCGCAGCATGATGACTTGCCCCAAGGCCAGAAGAAGTACAAATGTCCCCGCTGCCAATGCTAAGTAGAATTGTCTCATCTTACCAATGATAACCCTTACTCGCTTGGCCGGTTCCCTTGTGACACGATGTTGAGCCCCCTTATACCTGCGCTAACCGCCGCCTTAGTAATGCGCCAAGTGTCCCGGAATATAGCGCTGCGGGTCAGAAAATCGCTCGCTGGCCATCACCAACGTGGTTTCCGCGATGCGAAATCCGTTGTCGAGCAGGAACCGGACCGCCGCGACATTCTCACCAACTACTTGAACTATTTGCCGCGTGTTGCCGATCGACCTCCCGTAGTTCATCGCCGCCGCCAAAATCCCCACCAGGTCCTCCGGTCGCGCTGCTGCGATTGGCCCGATCGCACCGCTCATTGTTACCACGCCATATCCGATGATTTTCCGGCCATCAACAAACACCAGCGGACGATGCGCTTCGCTATCGCTCCAGAAAAAATGCTCCTCGGAGCGGGCGACGCCTCGGACTTTGCGATCGAACGCCGTCAGGCGGGCAATCAACTTGTGATCAATCTGCTTCACGCGACTCGCCTTGCACGCTCCCGACGCAGGTCTGGGCGGCTTTCCATCCGTCCACTCTCGCGTCATCGCCAGGATCGGGCTTTGCGGCGTCATGCCGTGCTTGCTGTAAATCGCGATCGCCTGCGGATTGTAGGCAAATGTCGCCAGCGCCCAGCGGGCAATCCCCTCGTGCCGGCGACCGTAATCCATTGCTCGCTTGAGCAGCTTGCCGCCGACGCCGAGACTCTGAAATGCCGGTTTGACAAACAAGAACCCTAAATACCATTCATTTTCGCGAATCAGCGCTTGCGTATAGCCGGCGATTTTTCCTTTCGCGTCGACAGCCACGAATGCCCCTTCCGGGTCGCTCTTGATGAAATGCACCATCGTTGCATCGGGACCCGTAATCTTGAACTTTAACGGCTTCATGCCGGACTTGCGGCGCAGGTTGTTGAACGATTCGAGCACCAGCCGTTGACACTCAACCAGGTCGGATTCGCGGGCCGCGCGGTAGCGGACAGACAGTTTTTTCATAATCGCAATCTTGAAGGTTGCCGGCGGCGTGTCAACCTAAAATCGCTCCGCTTCGGGCCGCGAAAAGCCCCGCCCAAACTGCGGTTTTTAGTTTGACACTTCAGCGTCTTGTGGCTAATTTACAGGCTAATTTGGTTTTTCTATGCTTACTGACCCCGTACTTGTCGTCAACCAGAACTATGAACCGCTGATTACGACCAGCGTCAAGCGGGCGATTATCATGGTTTATATGGGCAAAGCCTCAATGGTGGAAGCGCGGCGTGGCCGCAAAATCCGCTCCGTCTCGCGCGCGATCGACGAACCTTCGATCGTCCGCCTTGAGCTTTATGCCCGCGTGCCGTATCGCCAGGTGATGCTCAATCGCAAAAACGTCATCAAGCGCGACAACGGCATCTGCCAGTATTGCGGCAGCATTCACGGCAACATGACAGTCGATCATGTCATTCCCAAACTGCGCGGCGGCGCCGATTCCTGGGAGAACCTCGTTTGCGCCTGCGATCGCTGCAACAACCACAAGGGCAATCGTACTCCCGAGGAAGCCGGCATGCCGTTGCTCACGCGTCCGCGCAAACCAAGCCACCTCACCTTCATCCGCCAGCTCATCCGCAAGGGCGATGAAGTCTGGAAAAAATACCTCTTTATCGGGTAATCACTGATTCATGACCAAGAAGAAAATCATCCTCTCCGGTATGCAACCGACCGGTCGCTTGCATCTCGGCAATCTCGAAGGCGCTCTCGCCAACTGGGTGCGCTTGCAGGACGAATACGAAATGTTCTGCTGCATCGTCGATTGGCACGCGCTCACCGCTGACTTCGATAAAACCGCCGATCTCGATGACAAAATCGTGCAAATGGCGATCGACTACCTGGCCGCCGGACTCGATCCGAAGAAATGCGCGATCTTCATCCAATCGCAGGTCAAAGAACACGCCGAGCTGCACCTGCTGTTCTCGATGATCACACCCAATTCCTGGCTTGAACGCGTGCCGTCTTACAAAGAGAAGGCGGAAAAGCTCGGACTCGACAGCTACGGTTTCCTCGGCTACCCGCTCTTACAAGCGGCGGATATTCTCCTCTACCGCGCCGATTATGTCCCGGTGGGCAAGGATCAATTGCCGCATATCGAACTGACCCGCGAGGTCGGCCGGCGTTTTAACTTCATCTATGGCGACGTCTTTCCCGATCCCGATTCGCTCCTGACCAAGGTCCCGGTCGTACCTGGCATTGACGGGCAGAAAATGAGCAAGTCCTACGGCAACGAGATCACGATTGCCGAGACTCCGGAAGAAACCACGGCCAAGATCAAGAAGATGTTTACCGATCCGCAGAAGCTCCGCAAGGGCGATCCCGGCCGTCCCGAAATTTGCCCGGTCTTCCAATTGCACCAGCTCTATACGCCGCCAAGCGACATTGAACGCATCGACAAGACCTGCCGTACCGGCGAACTCGGCTGCGTCGCCTGCAAAAAAGACCTTGCCGATCACGTAAATAAAGCGTTAGAAGGAATCCGCAGTCGTCGACGCGAGCTCGAGAATAACCTGGCATTTGTGAACGATGTCCTCGCCGACGGCGCCAACCGCGCCCGGGCGCGCGCGCAGGAAACGATGGCTATCGTCCGTGAGAAAATGCATTTGCGATGAATAACGACAACCTTTTTGATGACATCCAATCCGTTCCGGAGAGCGAGAGCTTTCCCATCAAGATCGAGGGCTTCGAAGGTCCGCTCGATCTGCTGCTTTACCTGATCCGCAACGAAGAAATCGACATCTACGACATCCCCATCGCGCGCATCACGGGTCAGTACCTCGAATACATCAAGATGATGAAACTGCTCAATCTCGAGGTGGCCGGCGAATACCTGCTGATGGCGGCTACCCTTATCCGCATCAAGGCGCGCCTCTTGATGCCGCGCCATCCGGAAGTCGACGGGGAAGACGAAGACCCGCGCGAGGAACTGATCATGGCTTTGCTCGAGTACAAGCGCTACAAGGAAGCCTCCGAGCAAATGGCCCTCATGGAAGTCCGCGAGCGCCAGATTCTCAAGCGCGGCGATTTCTCTTATCTCAGCCCCGATGTCCAGGAGACTTTCACAATCGACGCCACTCTCTACGATCTCGTCCGGGCCTTTGCTGATGTCATGAAATCAGCCGCAGAACACCCGACGCACGAGGTCACCAATTTTGAGCTCTCGATCGAGGACCAAATCGAGTATATCCTGTCGGTGCTGGAGCAACAGCCGGAAACCTGCCTGACCGACCTCGTGGAACAGCACCAGGCGCGCATTTACTACGTTGTCACCTTCCTGGCGATTCTCGAACTCGTGAAGCTGCAACGCATCGCCGCGCGCCAACATCAGCACTTTGGAGAAATCTATGTCGTCCGACTCTAATCAAATCGGCTATACAGAAGACGAAATCAATTTGATCGAGGCCGTTCTTTTCTCGTCGCCGCGCCCCATGCCCGTTACCGAGCTGAAGAAACTGCTCTCGTCGCGCCACAAAGGCGGTGTCAAAGGCATCGTCGACAAGCTGAACGAAAAATACGCCGGCAACAACAACACCTTCCGCATTCGCGAAATCGCCGGCGGCTTCCAATATTATCTCATGCCCGATTTCGCTGTGCAGGTCGAAAAGTACTTCTCCGTGCAACGCGATCGCCGCTTGACTCCCGCCGGCTTGGAGACCCTGGCCATCATCGCCTACAAGCAACCGATTACCAAGGGCGAGATCGAGCAGATCCGCGGCGTGGCCGCCGACGGCGTCATCCAGACGTTACTGGAGCGCAAGATGATCAAGATGGCGGGGCGTGCCGAAAAGATCGGTAAACCGTTGCTCTACGCCACAACGCCGAAGTTCCTTGAATACTTTGGCATCGCGGGACTTGAACAGCTTCCGCGGTTGGCCGAAGTTGCCTCGCACAAAGTCCTGGCACAAAATCAATCGGAGTTGGCCCTCGGTGATTCCGATGAGGGAGAGGACTCCGTTGACGATCTGGCTGCTGCCGCAACCGACGCATTGCTCGAAACCGAGACCGTAGAAACCGGCGCCGATCATACCGACTCCGATGAAATCGACCGTGAAGATACGGATGACCTTCCGGCGAGTCCTCAGAACTAAGCTTGCGTCTTAATCGTTACATCTCCTTGTGTGGGATTGCCTCCCGTCGCGCCGCCGACAAATTGATTGCTGACGGTAAAGTCACGGTCAACGGCGTTATGATTGACAAGCTCGGGGCGGTAATCAACGAAGGCGTCGACCTGGTCGCTGTCGAGGGCAAGCACTG
Source organism: uncultured Ignavibacteria bacterium (assembly GCA_964576925.1). Classification (GTDB taxonomy): domain Bacteria; phylum Zixibacteria; class MSB-5A5; order CAIYYT01; family CAIYYT01; genus JADJGC01. Next base: position 379,320 of record CAZNWJ010000003.1, read on the forward strand.
TGCGCCGCCGCAAGAAAACGTCTACATAGCGCTATATAAGCCAAAGGGTTACCTCGTGACATTAAAGGATGACTTTGGCAGGAAGACCATTCGCTGGCTCCTTCGCGGCGTCAAGCAGCGCGTCTATCCGGTTGGCCGGCTTGACCTTGATTCCGAGGGGCTACTGCTCCTCACCGACGACGGCGAGTTGGCATTTCGCCTGGCCCATCCCAGTTACGGAATCAAAAAGCTCTACCACGTGCGGGTTCGCGGGACTCTGGGGCAGGAAGATCTGCGCCACTTCTTTGACGGCATTCAGCTCGAGGACGGGCATGTCGCCAAGGCAAAGGTCAAGATTCTGGAAGCTGAAGAGGAGTCTACGGTTATCTCCATCGAATTGACCGAAGGTCGCAAGCGCGAAATCCGCCGGATGTGCAAGATCATCGGCTTCCCGGTCATGGCGCTCACCCGTATCAAGTATGACGAAATCCCGCTGACCGGCATCGAGCGGGGCAAATGGCGCTTTTTGAGTCCTCATGAAGTCGACCGGCTCAAGTCCAAGGTGGGATTACGATAGGTGAGTCGGCGCCCGACTTTTCTATTGATTACCGGGGTATGTTCTTTATATTCTTAAAGCTGTGCCTGAATCGCGCAAGGATTCGATGAAACCAGTCAACAAACTGGTAATTGCCATAGATGGCCCGGCCGGTTCCGGCAAGAGCACGACGGCGCGCGAAGTCGCTCGCCGCCTCGGATTGCTTTATCTCGATACCGGCGCTATGTATCGCGCCGTGACGCTCAAGGCGTTGCAGGCCGGTATCGACCTGAAAGATCAGTCGCGGGTGGCCGATCTGGCCAAAGCGTGCCGGATCGAATTCGAAGTCCGCGCCGGCGAACAGCGCGTGCTGCTCGATGGTGGCGATGTTACGAGCGAGATTCGCACCCCGGAAGTGACAGCCGGCACAACACCGGTGTCGCAACATCCGGAGGTTCGCCGCATCCTGGTGCGGCGCCAGCAAGAAATCGGCCGCAATGGCGGCGTGGTTGCCGAGGGACGTGACACTACTTCCGTGGTGTTTCCCGACGCGGACCTCAAGATATATATGCACGCGAATTTGGACGCGCGCGCTGAGCGCCGCGTTAAAGATATGAACAAGATCGGTGTCCCCACTTCGTCTCAGGAGCAAGGCGACTTGCTGGCCCGGCGCGACCATGCCGACTCCAGCCGCGCCGCTTCGCCACTGACGCGAGTTGACGACGCCATCGATCTCGATACTTCGCACCTGACTTTTGAAGAACAGGTGCAAAGAATCGTCGAATTAGCCCATCAGGTTACTGCCGTTTGAGTCTCATTTATCGATTCTCGCAGTTTCTGATTCGAGTCGGCGCACGCTGGTTGTTGGGCTGGAAGGTTTTTGGACGCGAACATCTGCCGCGTGGTGCGGCCATCATCGCCTCCAATCACCGTTCCAATTTTGATCCCCCCTTGGTGGGATCGTTGCTCACGCATCGCCTGTTCTTTTTTGCCAAGGTCGAGTTGTTTCGCAACCCCTTGGTCGGTGCGATTCTGAAGTTCTATCACGCTTTCCCGGCGCGGCGCGGCGAAGCCGATCGCCAGGCCTGGAAAGTGGCACTGAATCATCTCCGGCGCGGAGACCAACTGCTTTTCTTTCCGGAAGGCACGCGCTCCAAGACCGGTGACATACAGCGGGCTCAACCCGGAATGGCGCGCATGGCTATCTCGGCCGGCGTACCGGTCGTACCGGCGGCGATTCTGGGTTCGGCCAATCTGAAGGACGTTTTCTTCCGTCGCGCTAAACTGCGCGTCGGATTCGCCGAACCGCTGGATGTATCAGCTTTTGCAGCCGGCGCGGACGGCAAGCCGCGCTACGACGATCTCACCGAGAGCGTCATGAGCGAAATCCGCCGGCTCAAAGCGCAGTTGGAGAATTCGTAGGGTCTGGGCTTGTCCCGGACCGACGCGGAAACAGCGGAAACAGATGTAGGGCTCGGGCCTGTCCCGACCCGGGAATATCGTCACGAAAAACTTTCAACCAGGAGGTGTCGTGCAGCAAACTCTTGAAAACAGCCCGGAAGGGTTAGCGATAGTTCGTAAGGAGGAAGACAGAAATGTCTGACGAAACCACAAAAACCACAAAACTGAAAACCAAGACTGGAGGTGAGGCTCCCGACAAGAAGACCGCTGCCAAGTCGACGAAAGGCGCTATCGTGCGCAAAGTCTCCAAGGCCGAGCAGAAGGGCACCTCGATGGTGACCACGCTCGCCCAGGAAGTCGGCTCGATCTCGACCGAACGTCAGCGCCGCGTTTCTGAGAGAGCCGCCACCCGTGTCGATGTGACGCCGATCTTCGCGCACGTCGACGCCATCAAGCAGACCGATCTGGACGATGACGATTACTCGTCCAAGGAGTACGAAGACCTGCTGCAGATGTATAATCACACGCTGCAGGACATTCGCGAAGGGGAAATCATCAAGGGCCGCGTGCTCGATATCACGCGCGAAGACGTCATCGTGGACGTCGGCTTTAAGTCCGAAGGCATCATCCCGATCGACGAGTTCTCCGAACCGATCAATATCAAGGTCGGCGATGAAATCGATGTCTATCTCGAATCGGTGGAAGACCAGAACGGCCAGTTGATCCTGTCGAAACAGAAGGCCGACTTCATGCGCGTCTGGGATCGCATTCGCGACGCCCACGACGCCGGCGAACTGGTCCAGGGCCGCCTGATGCGCCGCATCAAGGGCGGAATCGTCGTCGACCTGTTTGGCGTCGACGCCTTCCTGCCGGGTTCGCAGATCGCTCTGCGCCAGGTCCCCGATTTCGACGAACTGATCGGCCGCACCCTGCCGCTTAAGATCATCAAGCTCAACAAGAGCCGCCGCAATATCGTCGTCAGTCGCCGCGTCGTGCTTGAAACCGAGCGCGAGGAAATGCGCAAGAAGCTGCTCGAGCATATCGAAGTCGGGCAGGTGCGCGAAGGCCAGGTCAAGAACATCACCGACTTCGGTGTGTTCATCGATCTCGGCGGTCTCGACGGCCTCCTGCACATCACCGATATGTCGTGGGGACGCATTTCTCACCCGTCGGAATTGGTGCAACTGGGCGACTCGATCAAGGTGAAGATTCTTGATTTCGATAAAGAAACCGGCCGCATTTCGCTCGGTATGAAGCAGCTCACGGAGTACCCGTGGGAGCGCATCGAGGAGAAATTCCCGGTCGGCAGCAAGGTCAACGGCACCGTCGTGTCGCTGACCGACTACGGCGCTTTTGTGGAATTGGAGAAGGGCATCGAAGGCCTGATCCATATCAGCGAAATGAGCTGGACCCAGCATATCAAGCACCCGTCCAAGATCATGAACGTCGGCGATCGCCTCGATGCCGTTGTCTTGGCCGTGGACAAGGAGAACGAAAAGATCTCGCTGGGTATCAAGCAAATGGAACCCGATCCGTGGACGATTCTCGATCAGAAGTACCCGATCGGTTCCAAGGTGCGCGGCAAAGTCCGCAACCTGACCACCTTCGGCGCCTTCATCGAACTCGAAGAAGGCATCGATGGCTTGGTGCACATCTCCGACATGTCGTGGAATCGCCGCATCCAGCATCCTTCGGAAGTCATGAAGAAGGGTCAGGAAGTGGACGTCATCGTGCTCAAGATCGACCGCGCCAATCGCCGCATCTCGCTTGGCTACAAGCAGCTGTTCGATGATCCATGGCCGTCTTACGGCATGAAGTACGGCATCGGCACCGAATCCGTCGGTATCATCACCCGTGTGCTTGACCGCGGCGTCATCGTCGAACTCGGTAACGAGGTCGAGGGTTTTGTTGCCACGCATCACATGGGCGTGCCCGATCTCTCCAAGCCGGGCGATGCGTTCAAGGAAGGCGACGAGATTCCGTTGAAGGTGATCGAATTCGATCAGACTCAGCGAAAAATCGTGCTCTCTGTGGACGACTACTACAAAGGTCGCGAGCGTGCCGAATTGGAAGCCTTCGCCGCCCAGCATCCAACCATGACGACCTCGCAGATGGCTTCGGCCCTCGAGGACGCCGGTGTGGACTCCGGTGCGAGTGATTCCGGGGCTCCCGAAGCTTAGGTTCCAGTAACCGAGTCTCGGTAAGTTCGTCTGTTCATTTCTGCGGGCGCGACCTTAGTCGCGCCCGCTTTTCTTGAGTTATCTCCATCCTATCCGGTAGGGCAGACATTCTTGTCTGCCGGATCCTGGAATACGCATAATCGACAGACAGGAATGTCTGTCCTACTGGTTGTTCTCATTTCTGTCCCACCGGCTATTCCCCTGTTTGGTAGGGCAGACATTCTTGTCTGCCGCGTTTCAGAACGCGCCTAATCGACGGACAGGAATGTCTGTCCTACTGGTTATTCTCATTTCTGTCCCACCGGCTATTCCCCTGTTTGGTAGGGCAGACATTCTCGTCTGCCGCGTTTCAGAACGCGCCTAATCGACTGACAGGAATGTCTGTCCTACTGGTTGTTCTCATTTCTGTCCCACCGGCTATTCCCCTGTTTGGTAGGGCAGACATTCTTGTCTGCCAGGTCTTGGTAGAGGTATAACTGAGAGACCGGAATGTCTGTCCTACCGATGTGACTTGGATGTTGCGTCAGGTCTTCCGTCGCGGCGCCCAAAGAACTGCCGGGAGCAGCTCAATCTTCCCGCGCCGAGACGGGCGACCTGACGCGTTTGGAGTATACATCTCTGCAGAGCGACTCACGCTTTCCTTTGAATTGAGAATGGTGCAGTCTCGTAGGGCAGGCCTCTGATCTCACTCGCTGGGGAATACGAATACACTCCGCCGGAGGCCTGCCATCTCCTGCGTTCCGGCGATTTCTAAATCATCGCAGCTCTTGGGGAAACCTTGCGATCTCCTTCCTGCTGATTCATACCTCTCTCCTTCTGGGAGGGGGGCCAGGAATGAGGGCTGTCATTGCGAGGAGCGAACGGTCCTTTTGACAAGCACCGAGCACGATCGCGACGAAGCAATCTGAGTTGGGATCTCTCCATTTCGTCAATCCCGTCGGTCAGGTCTCTAATCTTACTCGCTGGGGTACACGAATACACTCTGCCGGAGACCCGCCATACAATCTGCCACCTGATCAACTCATCCTGCTATCGCCTCCAACTGCGCTCCGGTGGGGTAGACATTCTTGTCTGCCACTCGCGCCACTCAACTCCTCCCGCTCGCTCCAATAATTTCTATTGGACAACTCCCCGCGATTGCAGTACCGTCCTTCTCATGTCCATCCGCATTCTCGCTCTTTTCGCCATCGCTCTCATCGTATCTTGTTCGTCAGATTCGGCGAAGACCGGGATCGCCCAGAGCGAATGGGAGAAAGTCATCGCGATTCGCGGCGAAGCCCGCGACCTTCTTCGCGAACTCAATGCCGACGCCTACAACCGGCGCGTCAGTGGCAGCGCTTCCGAGCGCGCCGCTATCCTCGGCCACTACGCAGCGTTGGCCTCGATCGACAATATCGATCTCCTGCAGCGCGTCGAAGACAGCTTTCCACCCGGAAGTGACGAACGCAAATTCCGCCGGCTGCGGTTGTTCCTGATCGAAGTGCGCGTCGAACACGGACTGCTGACCGAGCAGGAATACCTCGACGAAATGATCGCGCAGCAGCGCGTCGAGATCAACGACCGCTCGCTCTCGCTCGGCGAGGCGGCCGCACTGCTCTCATCCTCTCCCGATCGCTTCCAACGAGAGAGGGTTTACGCCGGCCTTTTGCCGTTGCTGCAGCGCGAAAATGCCGTTCGCAGCCGCATACTCGAGCTGTCCGATTCCGCTCTCTTCCATTTTGGTTACGGCAGTATCTTGTCGTACGTCGAATCCAAACTGGAAGTCGACTATGCCGCGCTTGCCGAACAGGCACGCGCCTTTCTCGCCGCCAGCGATTCGCTCTACTTCGCGCTTGCCGAGGAGTTCATTCCGCAACTTTCGGGTGTTCAGCTTGCCAATTTCCGCGGCCACGATCTTGCCTACTTGCTTGCGGCTGACCCCTTCGCGCGACTCTTCGATCGTGATTCACTATCCTCCCGCGCGATGTCAACGCTGGCAACACTCGCAGTTTCTCCCGAATCACTCGCTACCATCCGAATTGTGCATGAATCAAACGGACGCCCGGGCCGCTCGACTACGTACCCCGTTGCGATACCGGACGACATCCGCATTGTCATCTCCGCCGCTTCAGGCTCGCAGCTCTATCATCAGTATTATCACGAACTGGGCCACGCGGCCGCTTATCTCTATTCCGGTGAGCGCGAACTGGAGTTCTCTTTGCTTGGCGGAGTCACCGTCACTGAAGCCGCCGCTTTTGCCATCGAAGATTTGCTTCTTGAAGCCGGCTATCTTTCCGAGGTACTGGGTCTTTCATTAGAGGACGCTCGTGACGTTGCCCGTGTCGCCGCCTTTCAGCGGCTGTTGCTGATGCGCCAACTGGCGGGAGAGCTGTTGTACGAGCAAGTCCTTTACTCGGAAGTTGATTCTCTTCCTGATGATTTTGAGGCAATCTGCCAGCCCGTATTCGGATATCCCTGGAATGAAGTCGATCGCGCCATGTACCTGAGAACGTCCCGGGATGAAACTGCCGCCGGATATCTACAGGGACTGTGGCTGGCCGCGCAGCTTCGAAAGTTCGCCGTCGAGCAAATCGGTCCCGACTATTATCGTCATGCTGACTTCGGATTTCTGCTCCGCAGATTCTGGAGTTACGGCCGAAGATTGAGCGCCGAGCAAATGGCCGCTGAGTTTGAGTTGGGCAAGCTCGACTTTACAGTTGCGCTCAATCACCTCGACAGTCTTTGCCGCCGGTGACTGTCCCGCTGCCGAAGGTCCCGACCCGAACCCCTGATTCCTAATCTTCCTTCCGCCAAGAAAATCTTTCCGACGCTGTTTGTCTGAGGCTCGGTCATAAATCGAGGCTGTGCTCGTAAGTCGCTAATTCATAACCACATAGAAGTTTGCCCGCGAGTTTGGCATCCCCCTTGCAACTTCGCAGAGCGGCAGAAAAGCATTTTGCCGTGAACAGAGGAGAGAAAATGTCAGAAAAAGAACAAGATCAAACCCCGCAAGCCGAGCCGGCTCCCAAGGCTAAGGCCGCGAGCAAATCGCACCTGGCGCCCATCGCAGGCGGCCTGATCGTCTTCGTCTTGTTCGTCATCATCTTCTCTCTCAAATTCGGTGTCTTCAGCTCGGGCAACGTCAAGCCTTCAGCGCAACCAACTGAAGCCGTGGCAGGTCACAGCGACTCGGTTGCTGTTGAAGCTCCTGAAGAGGAACACGCTGAGGTTGACGACTCCGAGTCCTCTGACCCGTACGATGCGCTGTTCGAAGGCTACAATGGAGTTATCGAAGAAGCCCCCAAGACCGACTCAGCGGTAGTCAAAGACTCCCTGGATAAGGTCAAGTGGTACGAAGAGCAGAAGGCGGATATCGATCGCAAAATGGCACAACTCACGGTTGAGCGCACCCAGTTGGAGCAACTCAAGAAGCAGGTTGAAGATTTACTCGATCGCAAGAAAGCCGCCGAAGACGGCAGCATCACGGCGATGGCCAAGCTCTATGAAACGATGTCGACCGAGGCCCTGGTGCCGATTCTCGCAAATCTGGAAGACGCTCAGGTGAGCATCCTGATCAGCAAAATGAAGAAATCAAAGGCGTCCGAAGTGCTCGGCCAGCTTCCGCCGGAACGCGCCGCGCGCATCACACAGTACCTGATTTCCATGAATAACTAAGAGACTCATGAACCCGTTGCTCGACATATTAGCCGCTAATCCAACCGCCGGAAATCCTGCGGTTGCCGCAACACCCGCCGCTTCAGCCGGCTCTCCCGAGGGCATGTTCGGGATGGTGCTCGCGGCTGCAGTGCAGCAAGCCCAGACGCCGTCTCTGGCGGAGTCGTTGATGTCGCTGCCGGCAGCTGGTCACGCAACGGCCCCGTCGAATCCCGGTTCGCCCGACATTGAGTCGACGGCAGTCGTGCCGCTCATTCAGCTTGATCTCCCTGAACTTTCGCAGACGCTCACTGAAGCGACCATGCCCACGGAGAACGTAATCGACATCGCGGGCAAAACCATCGCCCTCGTGCCATTGCTCGAACTGGCTGAAAACGCGCAGCCCAAGGCTGGCATCACCGATCCGGTGCTGCCGAATTCAGAAAATCGCTTGACTCAGGCGGTCACTGCGTGGATCGAACAGTCTTCACCGGGGCAGGTTGTGCAATCTTCGCAGTTGGTCGTGCCCACGACAGTCACGATTGATGCCGCCGAAGCGGTGAGCAATGACGAGGTTGCAGCAATCCTGGCCCAGGCGTCGCCGGTCGAAACAAACGAATCCGCGCCCACGACACGCGTGCTCGATTTGAAGCAGCTTCCGCACGATCAGGGCACGGCGAATCTCAAACTCACGTCGGTGCTTCAACGGGAATTTCCGAAACTAAATATCGAATCGGTTAGTGCGAAGAACGAGTATCAGATCAAACTTACGCCGACTGTGCAGGCGCACGAATTGTCGATTGCTGCTCCCGAAGCAGCGCCGCTGGGATCAGCAGCGCAATTGCCGGTCACTCCGTCAAACCGACTGGCTAAGCCGCTTGCCGCTGCAGCGACCGTAGTCTCGCGTCCAGTTACCGAGACTCTCGCTACGCCTGAGTCCATTGCGCCTAACACCGACGAAACCCCGCGCGAAATCCGCATCAATCCGACGCCGGCTGCGCAGGCTGCGAAGACTACCGGATTCAGGCTCACCCCGGAGTTTTCTGATGACACCGCCTCAGCAACTGCGACCACGACAACACTCGGCAGTATCGAGACAGCGCCCAAATCGACCAGCCTCGAAGGCAGCGAATCCGGCGCAACTTCGGATGTGACCTACGCCAAGACGACCGATCTTGAACGGGCCCACTTCACAGTAAAACGCGTTCAGATCGACACGCTGTTAAAGCGCGGTGAAATCAAATTGCAGCTCCAGCCGGAGCATCTTGGTACCGTGAAGATTCGTCTCGTCACGACTCCGCACGAAACGGTCGCACGCCTGGAGACTTCCAGCGACGACGCCCGCCGGGCGGTGGAAGTCAGTTTGCCGCAATTGCGCGAGAGCTTTGAGCGCGCCGGACTTAAGCTGAATCAAATCGAAGTCGTCGTCGGCGAAGATTCGCTCTCACGGCATTCGCAGACCTTTGATCGTAACCCGAAACAACCGCGTCGGCCCCTGCCCGTTTCACCGATCGCCGAAAGTGCGCCCGTGACAACTACCGGCGGTGCGACCGGCGGAGTGAGCGGCCTGATGCCGGGACTCAACCTGTTGGCGTGAGGTAATCATGGAACCGCAATCGATCAGTTCGATCCTGCAGCCGCAGACAACCGAAGCTCCAGTCAAGAAGGATGTCCTGGGCAAGGAAGATTTCCTCAAGATGCTGACGGCGCAGATGAAGTTCCAGAACCCGCTCGAACCGATGAAGGACAACGAATTCATCGGCCAGATGACGCAGTTCTCGTCACTCGAACAATTACAGAACATGAATGAACTGCTGGGGCAGAACACCCAGTGGAATATGCTGCTGTCGCAGACCATCAACAACACGATGGCCACCTCCCTGATCGGCAAAACCGTCACCGCCGACGCCAGCGTTACGACAATCAGCGACGGCACGACAACGCCGATTACTTTCTCTTCCGGCGCTTTTGCGCTGAACGGCACGATCACGATCTATAACTCGGCGGGCGAAGTCGTGCGGACCTTACCGCTCGCGCAATTGGCGGCCGGCGATCACAGCATCAACTGGAACGGCAAAGACGCTAACGGCAACGATCTGGCCGAAGGGAACTACAGTTTCCAGGTTGATCTGCGCGACGCCAAAGGCCAGACCGTGCCTGCGGACAGCTACACTCGCGGCGTGGTCGAAGGCGTTGAGTACATCGAAGGCCAGGCCTACCTGCTCATCGATGGCGGCATGATTCCGCTCACTCTGGTTCGCCACGTCTCGCAAGGATAAGATCATGAGCAACGCAATCAATAGCACACAGTCACTGCGTCCGGTTCCGTTTGAACCGGCTCAGAGCCATGGCGCAGGAAAGACGCCAACGGTCGACCCTGACGGTCTGACCTTCTCGAAGCATCTCAACGAGCGCATCGAGCGTCGGCAACTTGAAATGACACCTGACCGCATCCATCGTTTGTCCGATGCCGTCAATCGCGTCGCCGACAAGGGCGCGCGCGACTCGGTGGTATTGCTCGACGATTTGGCGCTGTTGGTCAACGTCCCTTCGCGCACCGTGTTGACGGCTATCGCGACATCGCGCATGAAAGACGGCGTGTTTACGAATATCGATTCGGTGGTTTTAGGATAGAAATTAATGAATGCAGGCCGGACCTCCTTAGAGGAAGCCTGTAATTGGAGGTAATGAGACTATGTTAGCATCACTCTTCGCCGGTGTCGCAGGCCTGAGAAATCATCAGGTGCGTATGAATGTCATCGGTAACAACATCTCGAACATCAATACGATCGGCTTCAAGTCGGGTCGTTCGATCTTCCAGGAAGCGCTCGTGCAGACCCTGCGCGGCGCGGGACGTCCGTCGGCGGTGTCCGGCGGTACCAACCCGGTCCAGCTCGGACTCGGCATGAACGTCGCCTCGATCGACAACCTGTTTACCCAGGGCGGTCTGGAATTGACCGGCCAGATCACTGACATGGCGATCCAGGGTAACGGCTTCTTTATCTTGTCCGATGGCAATTCGAAGTACTACTCACGCGCCGGGGCCTTCGGCTTTGACGCCAATAGCTTCCTGGTAAATCCGGCGAGCGGCTTGTACGTGCAGGGTAAGATGGCGGACGCTTCCGGCCAGATTCCGGCGACGGCTGTCGTCGGCAATATCAAACTGCCGTTCGGTCAGCAAGACCCGGCGCTCCCGACTTCTCGTGTTGAATTCGGCAACAACCTCGACGCCTCGGCGACTCGCTCTGAGGCGGCGCTCGCCGAAGGAATCGCTGTGAATAACAACATCTCGCTGGTGTCCGGTGTGGCGCGTGATGGCGCCGGTGGAACCCATGTCATCAATATCAGCGGCAACCAGGCGACCTTCTCGACCAATACCGGCAACAATATCCCTGGGTCGACTCTTACCGGTTCAGAGACTCTGACCTCCCTCGGTGTTACATCACCGACATTGACTCTGACCGTTGACGGCGGTACGCCGATCACGATCACTGGTCTCACTACGTCATCCACGATCAACGAACTCGTGGCCGCCATCGATCTGATCGACGGCGTCGACGCCAGTATCGTCGGCGGAGAAGTACAGGTCATGCGCACCAAAGCCGGCGCGTCCTACAGCATCGTCACCAATGGTGCCGTGCTGGGCGATATCGCCAATCGCATCTTTGGCGCGGCTGCCGGTGCTACTTTCGACATCGACAATGGGCTCGACAATACCTTCTCCGTTACCGATACCTTCACGCCGTCCGTCGGCGGCGCCAGCGTTGTCACGAACCTGGGCGTCTCACTGAGCAGCTCGAGCGGTTTGGCCACTGGCGTCACCGGACTTGGTGGCGGCGGCGTGACGATTTCCTCTGGTGATGTCGGCTTGCAGGCCGGCACGGCGACGATCGAGACCAAGGATACCTCGAAGGCAACCTCGATAACGGTTTACGACTCTCTTGGTGGCACGCATACCATGATGACCAACTTCATCAAGTCGCACGAGCCTAACAAGTGGTACTGGGAAGTCACCATGCAGGGCGGCGAAACCGTGCAGTCCGGAGGCAGCGGAACAGTCACTTTCAATGCCGACGGCTCGTTGCTGCGCTGGCAATATGATGGCGGCGCAACCAACCTGCAGTTTGATCCTAATAACGGCGCCGGGCTGGCCGAGATCGACCTCTTCGCCGGTACTTCCGGCGAGTACGACGGCCTGACCGGATTTTCCGGTGTGGAAACCGTGGCGGCGATCAATCAAGATGGCTACGGAATGGGCATCCTCGACAAGATCTCGATCGATCCCACCGGACTGATCATCGGCATCTTCACCAACGGCGTCTCGCGTAACCTGGCCCAGGTCACGCTGGCCGATTTCAACAATGAGGCCGGCTTGATCAAGTCGGGCGAATCGCTCTATCAGACCTCCGCCAACTCCGGCGAAGGCATCGAAGGTGTCGCCGGCGAAACTGTCTCCGCGACGATTTCCTCCGGAGCGCTCGAATCCGCCAACGTCGATCTGGCGCAGGAATTCACGAACATGATTATCGCGCAGCGCGGCTTTCAGTCGAACGCGCGCGTGATCACAACCTCCGATAACATGCTTGACGACCTCGTCAACTTGAAGAGATAAGAGGCTGAGATCCGGTCATGATTAAAGTCACCAGATTGAACGGACAGAAGATCGTCGTCAACGCCGATCTCATCGAGTTCGTCGAAGAAATCCCGGACACGATCATCAGCCTGACAACCGGCAAGAAGATCATGGTCCGCGAGAATTCCGAAGAAATCATCGAGAAAGCGGTTGTCTACCGCCGGGCGTCGATTAGCGGCGCCACGGCGGCTCAGATCCGCGAAAGCGAGAGCGTGTAACATGGCGGATGTGAAAGAAAAAACCGAAGCGACCGAGCAGCCGGCTGCCGCCAAGTCGAAACTCCCGGCCAACCTGACGCCGCTCCTGACCAAGGTCGCCATCTTCGGCGTGATTGCGCTTGTCGCAATCATCGCCGCCTACCTGGTGACACTGAAAGTGCTCAAGCCGATGCTGGCCTCGGATTCGCCGGCCGTCGAACAGGCAGCGCCTGCCAAGGTAGAACCGGCTAAAGCCGAAAAACCTGAAGAACACGGCGGCGGTCATGGCTCGGAGGAAGGCGGCTCGGCCGAGTTCTTCACGATCGAGAGCATCGTCGTCAATCCGGCCGAAACCGGCGGCACGCGCTATCTCTCGTGCAGTGTCAGCTTTGAAGTGGCGAAAGACGCAATGGGCGTATTCAAGGAGAAAGAGGTCAAGATCAAGGACATCCTGATCACGATCCTCTCCTCCAAGACCGTCGAGGAGCTCGCGGATATCAAGATGCGCAACGACATGCGCAAGCAGATCCTCGCGGTTGTCAACCGCTTCGTGGCGCCGGCGCAAGCGAGCGCCGTTTACCTGACGGACTTTGTGTTGCAGTAACGAGAAGGACTCAACGTGGCGAAGATTCTCTCCCAAGACGAAATTGATGCCCTGTTATCGACAGTGTCGTCAACCGAGGATATCGACTCGAAACTGAAGTCGGTCGATGATTCTTCGCGTTCGATTGTCGCCTACGATTTCAAGCATCCTAATCGCGTCTCCAAGGACCAGATTCGCACACTCGAGAGCCTGCACGACAACTTTGCCGGCCATCTCGGCTCAAGCCTGTCGGCGATCCAGCGCGCGATGGTCGATATCGAGCTGGTCAGCGTCGACCAGATCACCTATTCCGAACTGATCATGTCGCTGGTCAATCCCTCCAACGTCTTTACAATCAACCTCGAGCCGCTGGAAGGCCGCTGCCTGATCGATTTCAACCCGACCTTGGCGTTCCTCTTCATCGACCGCATGTTCGGCGGCGTGGGTCGTATTCTCGAATCAGAACGCGAACTCACCGGCATCGAACGCGCGGTCCTCGCCAAGATCGCCCGCAACGTCTTCAAGGAACTCGAGCGCACCTGGGCTTCGGTCATTAAGCTGCAAATTCGCCAGCACTCGTTTGAAACCAACCCCCAATTCGTGCAGATCGTTCCGCCCGGGGAAACCGTGATCGTGATCGGCTTGCAGGTGAAGATGCTCGGCAATTCCGGGCTGCTGACAATCTGCTATCCCTACGTCACCCTCGAGCCGATCATGAAAGACCTGATCGGCAACACTTGGGTCGACCAGTCGAAGAAGGGCGATTACGAGGAAAGCCGCCAACTGAACCTGACCAATCTGCGGGAAGTGAACACCGATATCGCTGCCCAGCTCGGCACCGCTACGCTCACCGTGCGCGACTTCATGAGTCTCAAGGTCGGCGACGTCGTGCAGCTCGACCAGCGTATCGAAGAACCGTTGGAAATCTATATTCGCGGAAGAAGAAAGTTCTTAGCCAGGCCCGGCATTGTCGGCAAGAAAATCGGATTTCAAGTCATCGGGCCTGCCGAGGAATAGGAGCAAATAGATGGTAGATGAACTCAACACCGGCCAGACGCCCGACGGGGAAGAGAACCTCGGCGCGCCGGTGCCGGGAGGCACAGGAGCAGCGCCGGCGCCCAAGCCCGCTACGCCCTCGATTCCGGCGGATCAGCTCTCGTCGCCCAGTTCGCTGGAAGATGAAGTCGAACGCCAGATGCTCGAAGAACTGGCGCGCGCCGAAGCTCAGGATGCCACCATGGCCCAGCCGGCCACGGTGCAACCGGTCGAATTCGACCGCTTTGCGCGCAGTGAGAGCACAGGTCAGCCGCGCAATATCGACATCCTTCTGGACGTCAAGTTGCCGGTCTCGATCGAATTGGGACGCACCGAAATGACCATTCGCGATATCCTGGAGCTGGGTTCCGGCTCCGTCGTTGAACTGACCAAGCTCGCCGGCGAACCGGTCGACCTGCTGGTCAATAACCGCATTGTTGCACGAGGAGAAGTCGTTGTCGTCGACGAAAATTTCGGGCTGCGTGTCACCAGTCTGATTTCGCCGGAAGAACGATTAAAGAGTTTGTAACATGAAACGAACAATGTTCAGCATCGGATCGCTGATCGTGTTCGGCAGTACGTCCCTGATGGCTCAGGAAGAGCCGGCTGTGGACTTCGGCAGCGAAATCGGCCCCACGCTTCTGCAACTGGCCGGCGCATTACTGCTGATCATCATCATCATCTACGCCTCCGTCTGGTTGATGAAACGCTACACGGTCGGGAAGTCGCCCACCGGCGGCGAACTCATCAAGATCATCGACCGTCGTCATCTCACCCCCAAGCAAGCCCTCTACGTCGTCAAGGTCGGCGAAAAACATATCCTCGTCGGCGCGACCGAGTCGGGCATGAACAGGCTCTGCGATGTAGAAATGGCGCCGCCGCCTACCGCGCTCGGACCGCTGGCGAAATCGGCTCCAACCGGTTCCAAGTTCAGCCAGTTCCTGCGCCAGGCCAAAGAGTCGCTGATGCCGCGCGCAGCCGTCAAAGAGTCCGAGGTTCAATCATGAGCCCGCGCTGGCTGACGATTCTCACTCTGGCGATCGTCGTGCTCTTTGCGAGCGGCGCGTTCGCGCAGACCTTGCCTTCCGTCTCGATCCAGTTCGGCCAGGGCAACGATACCAAGTCGATGTCGACCACGATGCAGATCCTGCTGCTGCTGACGATTCTGGCGCTCGCGCCTTCGATCCTCGTCATGACAACTTCCTTCATTCGCATTGTGATCGTCATGTCGTTCCTGCGCCAGGCGCTCGGTACCAACCAGTTGCCGCCGTCGCAATTGATCATGGGTATCTCGCTGGTGATGACGATCTTCGTGATGTCGCCGGTGGCCAACCAGATCAATCAGAACGCGCTGCAGCCTTATCTCAAGGGAGAGATCGATCAAAAGGAACTCTACGACCGCGGCGTCGAACCGCTGCGGGAGTTTATGCTCAAGCAGACGCGCGAGAAGGACTTGGCCCTGTTTGTCAAGTACGCCGGTTTGCCCAAGCCGGCCTCGGTCAACGATGTACCGACTCATGTCGTCGTCCCCGGCTTCATTCTCTCGGAACTGCGCACCTCGTTTACGATCGCCTTCGTGATCTTCATACCGTTCCTGGTGATCGACATGGTCGTGGCCTCGGTGCTGATGTCGATGGGTATGATGATGCTGCCGCCGATCCTGGTCGCGTTGCCGTTCAAGATCTTGCTGTTCGTCATGGTCGACGGCTGGTACCTGATCGTGAAATCTCTACTCGAAAGCTTTGCCATCGCAGGAGGATGATTTGACACCGCAATATGTAATCGCGTTAGGGAAAGAAGCCATTCTCCTGACTCTAACCGTCTCGGCTCCAATGCTGGTGCTCGGACTGATCGTGGGATTGGCTATCGCTATCTTTCAGGCCGTAACGCAGATTCACGAAATGACGCTGACCTTTGTCCCCAAGATCGTCGCTGTCGGACTGGCTCTGCTGATCTTCTTTCCCTGGATCATCAATCTCTTGGTAGGCTTCACAACGAGGTTATTCGAGCAAATCCCAACACTAGTCGGCTGAAAGAAATTCCACCTGCCTGGAAAATAACTCCCTCCAGGCTTTCCTTGTCCGGCTATGCGGACGACAATTCCATTGTCAAACAATGAGTTAGAGAGGCGTTCCTCTTCGGCACAAGCCTTGCTTAAAGGTCTGCCGATGAGGAGAAATCTAACTCGTGCATACTGAAGCCGTTTTTGGCCTGACACTCGACAACCTCGCGATCTTCCTGCTGACGACCTTCCGGGTTGCCGGCCTGATGATCGCCGCTCCGGTGTTTGGCCAGGCCAGCGTGCCGGCGCAAGTCAAGATCATGCTGGCGCTGCTGTTTGGCTATTTCCTCTTTCCGCTGGTCGGCACCCAACACCTTGAACTCGATCCCGGTTTGGCGCCGCTCACGATGTTGGGCCTGCAAGAATTCGGTTTTGGCCTGATCATCGGCTTTCTCTTCCAATTGATCTTTCTTGGCGTCCAGTACGGGGGCGGTTTGCTCGGTTATCAGATTGGCTACGCCATCGTCAATGTCATCGATCCGACGACCTCGGAAAACGTCCCGATCATCGGCCAGCTCAAGCTCATCATTTCGACGCTGGTGTTCTTCCTGATCGACGGGCACCATACGATTCTGCAAGCGCTGTTTGAGTCCTACAAGATCGTGCCGCTGGGGCATATCGAATTCAATCCGATGGCACTCAATGAGGTCATGCGGCTCTCGGGAGCGATCTTCGCCATCGGCATCAAGATTGCCGCCCCCGTCATGGTGACGCTGTTCATCGTCGACATCTGCCTGGGTATCGTCGCCCGCACCATGCCCCAGATGAACATCCTGATCGTCGGCTTCCAGGTGAAAATCGGCGTCGGTTTGCTGATGCTCGCGCTCGGCGTGCCCCTCTTCCAGTTCATGTTCACCAAGGTGTTCAACCAGATCAGTCTCGAAGCCCTCGCGATTACGAAGGGTTTTGCAGGATAAGCCATGGCGGAAGAATCGTTCCAGGAAAAAACCGAACAACCGACTCCGAAACGGATCAAGGAGGCCCGCGAAAAGGGCCAGGTCGCGCGTTCCACGGAACTCTCATCCATCGCGATCATGTTCGCCTCGCTCTTGACCTTGCTGTTGATGGGATCGCTCATCACGAATTCCAGCCGCGAAATGTTTGGCTGGCTGTTCTCGAACTCAGCCCATTTCTCACTGACGACGGAATCCGCCCCGGCTTTTATGGGGCAGGTGGGCTGGTTATTCGCCAAAATCGTCGCGCCGATCATGCTGCTGCTGGTCGTTGTGGCTTTCGGCATTTCTTACGTGCAAGTCGGCAGCCTATTCTCAACCCAGGCGCTGGAACCAAAGTTCGACAAGCTCAACATTCTCAAGGGTCTCAAGAATCTCGTCAGTATGAAGTCGCTGTTCACCGCAGCGCGTGATATTATCAAGCTCGCCATTATCGCGATCATCGCCTACTACGCCATCCGCAAGGAAGTGCCGGTGATGATCAGCTTTACCGACATGAGTACCGCCGAAATCGGCACGGCGATGGTTGCCATCGCGATTCGCGTGTCGTTCAAGATTCTCCTGGCACTGCTGGTGATCGCCGTGCTCGACTACGCTTATCAGAAGTGGCATTACCTCAAGGGCCTAAAGATGTCGATCCAGGACATCAAGGAAGAGCTGAAACACACCGAAGGTAATCCGCTGATCAAGGGCCGCGTCCGCGCCATCCAGCGCGATCAGGCGCGCAAGCGCATGATGCAGGATGTGCCCAAGGCGGACGTCGTCATCACCAACCCGACGCACATCGCGGTTGCGCTCAAGTACGACACGACCAACATGGACGCCCCGACCGTCATCGCCAAGGGCGAGCGCCTGATCGCCGAAGCGATCAAGAAGATCGCCGCCGAAGCCGGGATTCCGGTGATCGAGAACAAGCCGCTGGCGCGCGCTCTCTTCAAGACCGTCGAAATCGGCATGCAGATACCCGCCGACCTCTACAAGGCCGTCGCCGAGATCCTCGCCTACGTCTACAGCCTGAAAGGGAAGAGCACGAGGTAAGCCATGCCGCGTTGGATGCAACATAGTGACGTCATTCTGGCTATTGCCGTCGTCGGCATTATCGCCGTCCTGATCATCCCGATCCCGACGCCGTTTCTTGATCTGCTGCTGGCGGCCAATATCTCACTGTCGCTTGTCATCCTGCTTTCGACGCTCTATATCAAGCGTCCGCTCGAATTCTCGGTCTTTCCGGGAATGCTGCTGGTGGTCACGCTGTTTCGCCTATCGCTGAACGTGGCCTCGACCCGCCTGATCCTTGGCGAAGGTTATGCCGGTTCGGTGATCGACTCCTTCGGCAACTTCGTCGTAAAGGGCAACTACGTCGTCGGATTCATCATCTTCATCATTCTCGTTATCATCCAGTTCGTCGTCATCACCAAGGGCGCCGGGCGTATTTCTGAAGTCGCTGCGCGGTTCACCTTGGATGCGATGCCCGGCAAGCAGATGGCAATCGACGCCGACCTCAACGCCGGTCTGATCTCGGAAGACGACGCCCGCCGTCGCCGGTCGGAAATCACCAAGGAAGCTGACTTCTACGGCGCGATGGACGGCGCTTCCAAGTTTGTGCGCGGCGACGCTGTCGCCGGCATCCTTATCACGCTGATCAATGTCATCGGCGGTTTTATCATCGGAATGGCACAAGAAGGCCTCCCGATCTCGGAAGCGCTGCGCCGCTACACTTTGCTCTCCGTTGGCGATGGTCTGGTCACGCAGATCCCCGCGCTGATAGTGGCAACCGCCTCCGGTATTCTTGTCACACGCGCCGCCGGCGATTCCAATTTCGGCACCGAGATGGCGACGCAAATGACGCTTCAACCCAAGGCACTCGCCGTGGCTTCCGGCATCGTATTCATGCTCGGCATCGTTCCCGGCATGCCGTTTCTGCCCTTTACGATCTTCTCCGTTATCGTTGGCGCCGCCGCCTACATCACGATGCAATCGATGAAGCAGAAGGAAGAGGCGAAGTCCACTGAAGTCCGCATTGAACCGGAACAGAAGAAGACCCCTTCCGAACAGGCGGAGGAATCACTCCATCTCGACACGCTGGAACTCGAGATCGGCTACGGCCTGATCCCGCTCGTCGACACCCAACAGGGCGGCGACCTGCTCGACCGCATCTCCGGCATTCGCAAACAACTCGCCCAGGACATGGGCGTGATCGTGCCGCCGATTCGTATTCGCGACAACGTGCAACTTCGCCCCGCTCTCTATGAAGTCAAGCTCAAGGGCAATCGCATCGCCAGCTACGAACTGATGGTTGACCATCTGCTGGCGATCAATCCCGGCTATATCGAAGACGACCTCGAAGGCTTTACCACCAAGGAGCCGGCGTTTGGTATGAACGCCAAGTGGATCATCCAGAATTACAAGGAGCTCGCGGAAATGAAGGGCTACACCGTCGTCGAACCGGCGGCGGTGATGGCCACGCACCTGACCGAGATCGCCAAGACACACGCGGCGGAAATCTTCACCCGCCAGGATGTCAAGAACCTCATCGAGCGCGTCAAGCGCGAAACGCCGGCAGCCGTCGAAGGCGTCGTCGAAGAAATCGTACCGCTGGCCACCCTGCAGAAAGTGCTGCAGAATCTGCTTAACGAACGCGTCAGCATCCGCGACATGGTCACCATTCTCGAAGCGTTGGCGGATTACGCCCAGCAGACCAAGGATGCGGATGTCCTGACCGAGTACGTGCGAATGGCGCTGCGCCGCAGCATCACCCGTACCTACGCCGGCGAAAACGATCAAATGACCGTTTTCACGCTCGAGCCGCGCACCGAAAAATTCCTCGCCGACAACGTGCAGGCGACCAAGCAGGGGCTGATGCTTGTGATTCCGCCGAACAACGGCGAGACACTGACCCAGAGAATCTCCAAAGCTGCCGACCGTTTGAGCCGCGAAGGCGTCGCGCCGGTATTGTTGGTGAGCCCGAATGTCCGGATGGCGCTGCAGCGTTACTTGCAAGGCGCGATCAACGGACTCGTCGTGCTCTCCTACTCGGAGATTCTCCCTCATATCGAAGTTTTCTCAAAAGAAGCAGTGAGCATATACGATGCTAATTAAGAATTTTCAGGCTCCGACCATTCAGGATGCGCTCGATCTGGTGCGCCGGGAATTCGGCGCCGAAGCGGTTATCCTCAAGACCGACGTCCTCCGCGAAAACGGCCGCCGTTACTTCACAGTAACCGCCGCCAAGGACGCCGTCACGGGAACCACCATCGCCAAGGCTGCGGCGCGCAAACCGGAAATCTCCACGCCCGCGATAGCCGGCGGCCGCGTGGCCGAACCGGGTCTGGAATCGGCTCTCCTGGATGTCGTTCTTCCCGATTTGCTGAAAGGCGAGGTGCGCAATTTCTATCTGGCGCTGCGCCTGCACGACGTCGAAGCCGACCTTGCCCTCGATATCTGTCGCCGCCTGCAACGCGCCGAGAATACCTCGCGCGAGTCGCTGCTGCGGATTCTCAGCGCCATTATGCCGGCCGCGATCGATATCCCGGCGGAAGCCGCCAACATTGTCTTTGTGGGACCGTGCGGCTCCGGCAAAAGCTCGCTGCTCGCCAAGTACGCCACCCATTTCGTCTTCCAGCGCAAGGAACGGGTCACGCTGCAGACTCTCGACAACTTCCGCCCCGGCGCCGAGGACGAGATCAACAATCTCGCCGATATCCTCGAGCTGGCCGTCGAGCCGCGCGGCAACAATCACCAGAAGACCCCGCGCCAACTGATCGACACCACCGGGATTGTCTGTGGCGATCGCGAGACATTCGATCAGCTCGCAGAACAACTGAACCAGATGCCTGAGCGTTTCACTATAGCCGTGCTCTCGTTGACGAATTCCTGGCGCGACAACCGCCGCTTCCTCGAATTCGCCCAATCACTCGAAATCGATGCCGTTGCTTTCACCCAGCTTGACGCGGCCGAAAGCTGCGGCGCCTTGCTCAACCTGGTGGTCGGAAACTACCCGCCGCTGCTCTGCCTGAGCGAGTCGCGCCTGCCGACAGCCCTGATAGCGCAGTTCGAGATCGAGCGGCTCGCCGACAAACTGATCGGAGCGGCATGTGACTGAAGTCCGCAAAAGCCATACGGCGCGCGCCTTCTACCTGACCGTCTGCTCCGGCAAGGGCGGCGTCGGCAAATCAACTCTGGCCGTGCTGCTCGCCGCCAAGCTCTCCGATGCGGGCAAGCGGACGATCCTGATCGACGCCGACACGGGTCTTGGGGACCTGGCCTTGCTAACCAATGCGGTCGTTCGCCGTGGCTTTGAAAGCGTACTCGCCGGCACGGCCACGCTGAACGACGCAGTTACCAAGATCAACCCGCGTCTCTGGCTGATCGGCACCGAGTCCGGCCAGCGGCGCGCCCTCGACCCGGCATCCGAACGCGGCCTGCGCATTTGCCGCGAACTCGACGCGCTCTTTGACGTCGTCGTCATCGACACCCCCTCCAGCCTCGATTCCGTCACCCTGACCCTGGCTGCCCACAGCGACCTGAGCGTGGTCGTCTCGACCCCGCGCATTCCCGCGGTGGCCGATGCCTATACCCAGCTCAAGCAGGCGCTACAAATAAACCCGCGCCTGTCGGCCGGTCTCGTGATCAACCGCGTCGAATCTGAGGTCGAGGGAATACAGGCTTCGACGAAGTTTGCTGAATTGGTCGAACGCTTTCTGAAAACCAACATCGCCCAACTGGGCACGGTCGACGATTCCGCACTGCTGAATCAAGCCGCCGAATCGCAAGCGCTTCTGACCTTCGCGCAGTCTCAACCGGCGCCTGTGAGAAAATTGGACAGGTTGGTTAAGACCTTACTGGAAAACTACATAGCACGCCCGCGGCGCGCCGCCTCGTTGTGGTCCGCTTTCGGCGACGCGATTTCTATAAAACCCGTTGGCGTCTTTGACGATACGGGACTGACAACTCAGATTCTAACAATTAATGAAAGTAAATAGATCATGTTATCAATAATTGCGGAAAGGCACAACGATCCTATGAATGTTGCAGATGCATGGCGCACCTATCGCAGCAGCGGCGACCCGGAAATTCGGCAGCGGCTTCTGGCCCACTACCTCCCGCTGGTCCGCAACGTGGCCGGCCGTCTGGCGATGGGCTTTCCCAAGACAGTCGAACTTCCCGACCTGGTCAACACCGGCGTAATCGGCCTGATCGAGGCCTTCGCCAACTTCGACCCGAATCGGGGAATCAAGTTTGAAACTTACGCTGTGCCGCGTATTCGCGGCGCGATCCTCGACGAGTTGCGCAGCCTCGACTGGGTGCCGCGCTCCACGCGCGCCAAGTCGCGCGAACTCGACCGCGCGGTCACCGCGCTCGAGGGCAAACTCGGCCGCAAGCCGTCGCACGTCGAGGTCGCCAAGCACCTCAACGTTTCGATGGATGAATTCGGCGCCACCTTGTCGGATGTCAGCGGCGCCACGCTGTTGTCGCTCGACGAGATGATCTATCGCGAAGAGGACAATCGCCAGATCCCGCGCATCGAAACCGTCGAAGGGCCGGCCGAATTTTCCGTGCTCGGCGAAATCGAGGAAATGGAATTGAAGGCTTACCTCGGCGTCGCTATCGCGAATCTGACCGAGCAGGAGCGCCTCGTGATTGCGCTCTACTACTACGAAGAATTGACGCTGAAAGAGATCGGCGAGGTGATGCAGATATCCGAATCGCGCGTCTCGCAGATCCATACCAAGGCCGTAAACAAGCTGCGCAACCTCGTGCACGAAAAGTTTGCGGTGTGAAGTAGGTGATGGGCCTTGGTGAAACCGATCGCGGTCGTCGACAACCTGGTGAAAACACCGCTCGCCGAGCGGGTCAACCAGCTGCAGAAGACGGCGCCGGATACCGATCAGCGCCAGGCCGCGCAGGTGGTCGAACACCAAAACGCGCAGAAGCAGCGGCAGGCGCCGCCCACCGAAAAAACGGACGAGGCGATCATTCATCGCGACCAGCAGCAGAAGCAACAGCAACAAGAGCAGAAAAAAGAGAAGAAGAAAGAACAGGAGAATCCCGGCGGCCTGGACGTAACCGCCTGAAATAGGAGTCAAGCATGGATACATGGATGTTAACCCGGCTGGCAGTAGATTTCGGCTTTGTCATTATCATCGCCGCCTTCGTCAGCTTCTTCCTCTACCGCCGCGAAAAACGGCTGCGCGCCCTGATCGCGCAGTATGTCATGGCCAACGTCGCACCGGCCGCACCGGAGCCGGAAACTGTCGCCGCGGCCTATCCGGAACCGATCGAAACCGTGCGCGCCACGCCCGCTCGCAAAGCGCAGCCGACCCTTGTCGCGCGCTACGAAACGCAACGCACCTTTACGCCGCCGGCGCCGCAACGGCTGCCGCGCAAGCTCAGCCGGGCCGAGAAATATCTCGAAGCCGTCCGCATGTACCGGCAGGGAAGTCGGCGCGAGGAAATCGAACGCGCCCTGGGTATCTCGTTCATGGAGCTGGAGCTCCTCGGGCAATTGAAGTAACGAAGGGAGAGTCGAGCGGCTATGGCGATGGAATCACCATTTTTCTTGACCAAAGTTGAGTGTCCGGTCTGCAAGACCATCAACGAATACGAGAACATCAAGGTCGGCGCTTACATCGAAGAAGATCACGATACCGACTTCTGTCCCAAGGGACGGCAGTGGCGCAATCCGAAATACGAAATCTTCAATCCGCTGTTGTTCTTCATGGCAACCTGCGAGAATTGCTTCTATACCCGCGAATTTAACCAGTCCTTCAAAGACTGGAAAAACGATACGGCATTTCGCACTTACCGCCAGCGCGCGATCCAGTCGCGTCATCTCGAAGCGCTCGCGGTTGACGGCTCGGTGCTGAAGATGCTCGGGCAGTCCCGTAACGCCCAGACCAATCCGTTCGGAACCTCGGTTTCCAAGTTCCTTCTGGGGATATACGACGAATTGCTCAACGAGCACCCGCGCAAGCTCGATCTCGGGCGGTTCTTCCTGCGCATCGCCTGGCTGTTCCGTGAACATCACGGCAGCCCGACCAAGACCGTGTCGGCCGCTTCGCATTTTGCCTACGACATCGAGAAAGCCTACGGGAAACTCAAGCAGGCGCGCGACTACTTCGCGCTGAACGTCAACTCGCTTTCGCAGGTAGTCGATGACTCGCTCGCCAAACAACAGGCGGGTGGGGGTAATAGTGAGTTTCTCTCGCTGCAGGAAGGTCTCA
The DNA here is from genome assembly GCA_964576925.1 of uncultured Ignavibacteria bacterium. Lineage (GTDB taxonomy): Bacteria > Zixibacteria > MSB-5A5 > CAIYYT01 > CAIYYT01 > JADJGC01. The sequence goes on from CAZNWJ010000003.1 coordinate 403,734, forward strand.
AATCGCAGTTGCAGCAGATCGCCGCGCTTCAGGAACAGATCAACTCCAGCATGTCGGGCCTGGCGGCGGCCGTCGAAAACGGCGTCCGCCTCAGCGCCTCAAGCGGCGGCACCGCCGACTCCGGTGGCAGCGTCGCCTACGCCGGCTTTGCCTCGTTCGAAGAGTTCCTGCGCGAAATCAAGGTCAAGTGGGAATACGCGCCGCTCAGCGAGCAAGAGGCCTTGCTCTTTGCCGTCGAGTTCTACAAAGGCGCCTTTGAGGATGGCCACGAAATCCAGCCGGGCAACCAGGAGATTCAGGCGATGTACCTGATCGCCGAACTCTCGCGGCGCGCCGGGCGCAACGTCGAAGCCAAGCTCTACTTCAACAACACGATCAAGTCCGGCCAGCAATTGATCTTTGAGAACCGCGGCGACCAGACGCGGACGGCGCTCGCGCGCAAGATCGTCGACCTCGCCGTCGCCCAGGGTAAAATCAACCTCGAGGCCGCCCGGGGTGAATGAAGTGGAGAAGGTCGGTCGCCATAAAGTCAACGTCGGTGGGCTGCTCGACCTCTGGGACAAGATCGAACTGGTGTTCGAGGAGCACGGCCGCACCGGGCGTTACCGCACTCGCCTCGAAGACATCGTCGACAATACGCTGGTCATCGACCGCCCGAGCTTGATCGCCGGTGATGCCCTGTTCTCGGTCGGCGCTGATTTTGTCGCCTACTTCTTCAAGCCCGACTCGGCTTATACCTTTGCGGGCAAGATTCTCTCCAAGTCGACCGCAGGCCACGACCAGTACCTGATTCCGTACCCGCGCAACATCGAGCGCAATCAGCGGCGCCGCTACTACCGCATCGATATCGAAGGGATCGCCGTGATTGTCCCGGCCGACGACTTCCTGGCCGGAAAGTGCGAGGAAAGCGATCTCAACGAATTTGAAGGCACGTGCCGCAACATCTCCGGCAACGGGATCCTCGTGAAGTCGCGCTATGCGGCGACCGCCGGGCAGCGCTTTTTCATGCGTCTGAAGCTGAACGATTTCCCCCGTGAATTGGCGCTGTTGTCGATTGTCCGCCGCGCCGAGACCGGGGAAGACAACTGGCATTTCTACGGCTGCGAGATCTTCACCGCCGAAGAACAGCAAATGCTGCTGACACAGCGCGAGCTGCAGCGCGTCCCGCGCCGATACCAGGCTTTCACCGAATCACAACGTACCGCGCTACTCAATTTCATCTTCGCTCAACAAGTGGCGATGAAAAAGCGCGGCATTATCTAGTCTATACAGGAGGAGCACATGAGCAAGCAACAGCAATCCGGCAAGTCCGCCATCGATCACCTCGTGATCAAACAGCCTTTGCAGCTGTATCGCGAAAAGAAACGCCGCTACGTGCGCCTGGAAATCGCCGCGCCGATGATCTACTCGGTTATCGACATGGATCGGCCGCTTTCCGACGCCCACACGAACCAGCTCAACGGCACGATGCTCAACATCTCCGGCGGCGGGGTCCTGATGGTTACCGAGCAGCAATTGCACGAGGGCGACTACTTGACCATCAGTCTCGAACTGGCCGGCTCAGACCTTCTTACCGGCGTCGCCGGCAAGGTCAAGCGCGTGGACGAAGACGGCGAAGGCGGCTATCTCGTCGGCATCGAGTTCTGTACAGAAAGCGAATTGTCCGAAGTCTTCGGGCAGGCCAATATTGGCAGCGTAATTTCCAGCTTTGACGACCGCGTCAAACGCTTCCTGCTGCGCTACATCTTTGCGCGCAAGGTGCAAGACCGTCTCAATGAGTCGGAAAATGACCAGCCGACGCAGTAATCCAATTGTCCTGGCGCTGCTCGGCCTGATCACTTTGAGTCCACCGGCGCTCGCACAATCGGAAAAATCGGTTGTCGTCGTTGTCAACGTCCGGCAGTCTCAATGGCCGGACGGCAACCTCGACGGTAAACTGGCCGACCGGCTTGCTGCCAGCAACAGCTTTGTTCTGGCCGACAGCCTGGAAGCCGTAGAAGTGCACGATCGCATCGGCTCCCGTTTTGATCGACAGGCCGCCGTTGATGCCGGACTTTCGACGGCCAACCGCTTCGTCGTCTGGTGTGATCTCGACAAGCAGCAGATCGCGACAGAGCGCGGACTGGCTTTTCCCTTCCTCGCCAAGCAGAGGCGTATCACGGCCCGGTTGAATATGACCTATCGTATCGTCGACTGCCAGCGTGGTCGCACGGTTGCATCGGATGAGATCGCACTGAAGCGGTTCGGACCCTCGTCGATGCAGTACCTGGATTTCACGGACGCCGACTCCGATTTGTATCTCTCCTACGAAGCGCGCAAGGAGCTTTACGATCGCCTGGAACAGGAAGCGGTCGAAATCGTCGCGGAGCGCATCGAAGAACTCGCCCGCCAGCGTTAGGAGCGGCCTAAATCATGTCAATCGAGCCGACCGTTGCCGCCGCGCCGCCCGCCGAAGCAATCTTCGGCGCCTTCGAGTGCGTGCCGATGGCGGTGGCACTGGTTGATTCTTCGGTAAATCTACTCTACCGTAATCAGGCCTTTACCCGATTGTTCGCGCTCGATCCGGCAACGCCGCTTGATGATCTTTCCCAACTCGATGGACTACTCGACTACAACCTGCGCGCGGCCATCGAGCAGGTAATCTCTGCGCAACAGACCGCAAACCTGCCGCCGTTAGGCTACACCGATCCACTGGGCCGCCTGTACACGCTCTCGATTACGCTGGCGCCGGCGCAGCCGGAGCGCTTGCGTGGCAGCGTCGTCATGACGGTATACGACCTGACCGACTCCTCGGAAGCGACGGCCCGTCTGGAGCGCCACCTTCGCGAGCTCAAGATCATCGAGGAGATCTCGCGCGCGCTGCACTCGTCGATGCACACCGATGACATCCTGCGCATGATTCTTGCCGGTGCGACGTGCCGCGAGGGACTGGGGTTCAACCGGGCCTTTTTGTTCGTGCGCGAGGGTCAGGACAACTGCCTCATCGGCAAACTTGCGATCGGCCCCTCGAGTCCCGAGGAAGCCGGCCGCATCTGGGCCGGAATCGGCGGCGAGCAGCACACCCTGTTCGAGGTCTTGCAGCGCTATCTGCACAACGTCGACCGCTACGACATCGACGTCACCAGCCGCATTCGCAATATCCGCATCGACCTCGAACACGACCCGTTCTTCGCGCAGATCATGCAGCAGGGGGAGTGGTGTAACGTCGATGCCGGTCTTTACGAAGCCTATGCTCACCATTCGCAGGCCCTGCGCGAAGTCAATATCACGCGTTGCGCCGTGGTGCCGCTGCTCTCGCGCGGGAACGCCTTCGGGGTGATCGTCGCCGACAATCTGATAACCGGCAAGGCGATCGAGGATACCACGGTGCGCCTGCTGCAGGTCTTTGCCTCGCACGCCTCCACCGCGATCGAGCACGCGCAGTTGTTTGAAGATGTCGAGCGCAAAGCAGCCAGCCTGGAAGCGGCCCAGCGCAAGATCGAACAGGTGCAGCGGCAGATTACGGCGATCGAACGAAGTTCGCTCCTGGCGCAATTGACCTACAAGATTGCCCACGAACTGCGCAATCCGCTGACGATCATCGGCGGTTTTGCCGCGCTGCTAAAAAGCAAGCTCGATCCTGCCGATAAAATGAACGAACATGCGCAAATCATCATGGATGAGACGATGCGATTGGAAGCGGCTATGACCGATGTATTGAACTTCTCGAAATCGTTCGCCCAGGACCGCGAACAAGTCGACATCAAGCAGCTGATTGCCGCCGCTGTTGACGTCCTTGTCCAGCGCGGCAGCCGGCGCAACGTCATGTTTGATCCCGGAGCAGCGCCCTCAGGCGCCCTCGTGCGGCTCAATTCCGACCAGTCGATTCAAGCCCTCTTTGACTTATTGCTGCAGATGGACGAGGCGCTTCCTGTCGCAGTCGATCTTTGCGTCGAACTGCGTACCCAACCCGGCCAGGCGAGGATTGAAATCGGTTGCCGGTCCGACGCGCACTCGCACGACTGCCTGCGCGATCTGCTGACTTCGCTCTACACCAACGAGCTGCAGGGCGGCTCGCTGCGCACCATGCTGGCATTTGAAACGATCCGGTACAATGGCGGCGAACCGGGAATCGGCGCGCGCGCTGACGGCGAGACAGTCTTCTACATCGCCTACCCGACGCTGGAGGAACAATATGTCTAAGACGATCATGTGTGTCGACGACGAGGTCAACCTGCTCAAGCTCTACGAGCAGATCCTCACCGACGAAGGCTACCAGGTGATCACGGCGCGCTCGGGACGCGAAGCGCTCGATTTTGTCGGCACCTTTCCCGTCGACCTGATTGTCCTCGACATCAAGATGGGAACCGACAACGGGCTCGACGTGCTGACCGAGATCAAGCGGCGCGATCCCACGATGCCGGTGATTCTGCATTCGGCCTTCAATACGTATAAGTCCGACTTCAAGAGCTGGCTGGCAAACGATTATCTCGTCAAGAGCGCCGACCTGCGTGAGCTCAAGGCGAAGATCGGGAAGTTCCTCGAATGAACCCGACGCAGCAGACGCCCGATTTGGCGACGCTGATCGAGCGCGTCGAACTGATGGTCGACGAGATCAAGCTGGTCAATCTCAATTTGACCATCGCCAACGCCCGGCTGCGCCTGACCGATAACGCCTTCCAGGCGGTCGGCGGCAGTTTCCGCCAGTTGCTCGATGCCGCCACCGACACGCAGGATGCCGCTGAAACGGCGCTCAAACGCGCACGCGGCGATCAACTCACCGATGCCGAGCGCAACGTTATTCAGAAAGAACTCGACCAGAATCTCGAACGCATCCGCCAGGCTGCCGAGAACATCATCAACACGGTCCTCGCGATCAAGAAAGGACAGCGGATTAACCGTGAAGCTTGATTCTACACCTACGCCCGACACTCAGCTACTCGTAGTTTTTGTGACCGACATCGGTGGGCCGGCGGCGCTGCACAGCCTGCTCTCGGAGATGCCCTCCGATTTTTCCGTGCCCATATTAATCCTGCAGCCGCCCGAGTCGTTGCTGCTTGAATCGGCGATCGGCGCGCTGCAGCGTACGGCCGCTCTCAGACTGCAGCAGATCGACGGCCGGCGAGAACTGCGTCCCCGCCACGTTTATTTCGCGGCCGGTGGACGGCATCACCACGCCAGCGCCACCGATGACGGAATCGCCATTGAACCGAGCCAGCCGGGACCGCATTGGGTCGGCTCGACCCTCACGGAGTTCGCCCGACTCCTGGGCAGGCAGTTGACGGTCATCTTTCTCTCGGGTCGCGGCGACGAGCAGGAAATTGCGACGGCTTGTTTCGCTCTGGAACAGAATGGCTGCCAGATCCTCGTGTTGCAGGCGAGTGAGTCAACGGTCTCCGATCTCGGGCAGATTGTCCTGAGAAACTGCCCCCATGCTGCCGAGCATTCAGCCGAACAAATCGTCGGAGTTCTCGTGGAACAGCAGAAGAAATCTCCGGCGCGCGGGCCCGCAAAGGCCGCGAAAGCGTGAACCTCAGTAATTCCTTGCCGATACTACAATTAGAGATCACGGGAGCAGACCAATGGAAGATTTTGACCAGATAAGAGTACTCGTCGTTGACGACGAAGACATCATGCGGAATCTCATGATTAAGATTCTGGAGAAAGCGGGCTACCACGTTGTCACTGCATCAGGCGGCACCGCCGCCAAGCAGATCCTCTCAGAGCAGCCGATCGATATTGTGCTGACTGATGTGAAGATGCCGGACATGAATGGTTTTGATCTGTTGCGCGAGATCAAAAGCAGTTACCCAAAAGTCGCCGTTATCATGATGACGGCGTACGCCGATGCCTACACGATTAAAGATGCACTTATCGCCGGGGCGGACGAGTACATTACCAAACCCTTCAAGCACTATGAAGTCACCGTCGTGATCGAGCGCGCCTACTGGCGGACCCACTCGAATCGAAACTCGGTCAACAATTCGTAGTTACACAGGACGACACTATGAGCAGCGACATCAAACACCTCAAGGCCCCAAAGGGCATTTTGCTCACGATCAATGCCGATGGGTCGGAGGCGTTCATCCAATTGATCGCTGCCGAGATTGAGGATCCCAAGCCGACAGCCGAAGACCTCAAGCGGATCCTTTTCGAAAACGGCGTCCTCTTTGGCGTCGACGATGACGCGGTCAACGACGTGGCAGCGCTCGGGAACACCGACGCTCCGGTGCGGATCGCGTATGGCACGCCGGCCAAACCGGGGGACGATGCCGTTCTCGAATACCTCTTTGACCTGGAGTCCAACCGCAAACCCCGCGAAGACGAGCGCGGCAAGATTGACTACAAGAATCTCAACTATATCCAAAACGCACGCGCCGGCCAAATCCTGGTGCGCAAAAAACCTGCGACAGCGGGGCAGCCGGGCAAGTCGGTATTTGCCTCGGAAATCCCCGCCAAGCCGGGTCGTGACCGCCAGTTAGGGCAGGGTTCGAATACTGAGGTAAGTCAGGATGGTCTTTCGCTGGTGTCACGAATCGACGGCACGATTGCCGTCAAGTTCGGACAGGTCAGCGTCCAGCCGAATCAGAACATCAACGACTCCGTCGATTCCAGCACCGGCAACCTTGATTCGGTCGGCTCGCTGAAGGTCGGCAAGAATATCACCAGCGACTTCAAAGTGACAGTCGCCCACGACCTCGAAGTGGGCGGTAACGTTGAAGACGCCACGATCCAGATCGGCGGCAACGCCCTGATTCGCGGCGGCTTTTTCGGCGGTGGCAAGGGCAAGCTGCTGGCCGGCGGCGATGTCACCGTGAAGTATGTCGAGAATCAAAAAATCCGTTCCGGCGGCTCCTGCTTCATCGGCGGCGAGTGCCACAACGCCGACATCTATGCCGATGACTCGGTGATCGTGCAGGGACGGCCCGGCACCATCATCGGCGGCACGGTTGCCGCCAAGCACCTGGTAAAGGCAAGCGTGTTGGGCAACTCGGCTGCCATTGCGACTCACATTCGCGTGGCCTACGACATGAAAATGGTCGAGCGGCTGCGCGAGATCGCTCATGAGATCGAGCGGATTTCCGCCGACGAAAAACGCATCAAAGAAGCCATGGTTGTGCTCTATCGCTTGGAAATCGACGGCAAACTCCCGCCGGATAAAAAGCAGGCCCTGGAGCAATTCAAATTGTATATCCGCGATTTGCCGGCTCTGCTTGAAGAACTTCAAAAGGAACAAGCTGAACTCAAGTCGCAGCTGCAGGAAATGTCCGGTGCGCGCATCGTCGTTGAAGAACGCGCCTTCCCCGGTGTCGTGATCCATTTCGGCCCCGTTTATAAAGAGCTGCAAGAGGAGATTGTTGGCCCGGTCGTATTCGAAAAGATCGGCGACGCTATCTCGAAGTCCACCCTCGATCCCAACCGCGAGCGGCAGTTGGAAGAGGAGTGGAAGAAAACCAAGCAGTCCAGGACAGCCGACGTTGCGGCCACACCGTCGCCCCAGCCGGCAGCCGTCTGATTCCGCCCAATTGACATTGTAAATGGAAATCGACAGACAGGAATGTCGATCCTACCGATCGTTCTCGTACTTGGTAGGGTAGACATTCTTGTCTGCCACAACGTCTGTTGCACCCGTTTCCAACGTCGATGCGCCGACGAGAATTAACTTGCTTCGCGCCCATCCGCCCCGTAGCTTGCTGCTCAGCGCGGGTGTAGTTCAGTGGTAGAACGTCAGCTTCCCAAGCTGAATGTCGTGGGTTCGACTCCCATCACCCGCTGTTATTTTCGCATTTGGTTGAATGAGCGAATAAGCAAACGAGATCAATGTTGGGTGTGCCAGATATTATTGCTGACTTCGGCTCTATCTGCGGACTGCACTCCAAGTGCAATCGCAATCATGATGCCGCTCGTTTTGTTGTAGCGCAAGAGCGTACGTATAGGGATTCTTGCGAGCACGACCCATGCAGGTCGAGGGACTGTTCGGAGTTGTGATCAGCCAGTATTCGAATTGTTCTCTCACGCGGGACTGAGCAATACACTGAAAAAAAGCGTACCTCACTGCTCGGTAGAACTGATCAGTGGCTGCTCTGTCCAGTTGTTCGATTTGTCTGAGCGAGGTCAGAAGCTGCGGCATCGCTGACTCGACTTGTCTCACAATATCTCGATGTGAGAAGTTATCGAGGCTGTCTATCGAGCCCAACTCAGCGAACAAGCGCTTCATCAGTGAGACTATCTCTGAATCGTATTTTGGCCTTACCCAGATTCTAGATCCGTAGTCGATGAAGTACTCCAGCCAATCTGCCAAATGAAACAATTCATCATTACCGCCGCGAGAGGCCCGAGAGTCGAAATTCTCCTGAAAACTTAATTGGGCTGTGATCGCTCGTGTCGGTGCTTCAAAATGTCTGGTGTGAGTTCTGTCATTGCTCATATCTCGCGAATTCCTCCTGATTCGCGTTGCTCGATTTCTTAAGATGAGATAAACAACAACCGACACGCCACAGATCAAGAAGAGCAACAAAATGAGCATGCAATATGCACGGCGCTACTGACAACCACTTTCTGGATCTAGAGACTCCTTTGACGCTGCGCCGGACAATCCCTTCTTTGATCCATCGCTGTCAGTCGAAACGGATACAGATTGTTCACCCTGCTTTGATTTGCGACTCACGGGTTTCCGATAGTTCCGTGTTGCTTCTCTGAATTGTTCACTCTCAATAATCTCTCGCTTGATGATTTCCTGTGACAGTAAATGGGCAATCAATTCTCGGTCTACAGTCACACCCTTGTGTCTGGACCTTATGATTTTGCGAATCAATGCGAGTACTTGTTCTGAATGAAGAATAGCCGAAACAGTATACTTGTCCGTCGCCTTTCGTTCTTCATGAAATGTCTCAATCGCACTCGATCTAATAGCCTCTTTGCTCAGTAAGAAAAGTTTCTGGAGGAATTGCTTGTCCTTTGACGACTCGGTTAGGAAGTCGACGGAATAGAGGTGCGTCTTGTCAATCGGTTTGCTGAACTCCACCTTGTAGACTTGCCAAACGACGCCGTTCGTCAAAATGGCCCAGTCTATGCCATCTTTTGCAGCGTAGTCGATTACTTGCCTCAAGTGAGCGTCCTTTAACTCTGAGCCAATGGCCTTACACTCAATCAGATAACGAACTTGATTGCCGTACTTAATCGCCAGGTCGCAATAGGTACCCCGAATTGCAACTTCGCTGGTTATGTCGGAGTATTTCTCGTAGCCGAAGACGTCATGAAGCATATCGTAAATGATCTTCACAGTGTCGCTCTCATTTATGTCCATCGACTTGGCCGTCCCTAGCACCTTCAAGTAATGCTTTGTGCTCGTCTGAAGTCTCTTCGCAACCCGGGCAGGAATGCTTGACATGGATTTCCTCCAGCTTTTGTGTCTCGATCTTGTAGCACAATACTCCTTTGGTGTGTCGTGAGTCAAGGGATTCTGGATCTAGAAAATTCGACATGCAATCTATCTTTAGAATTCGCTTTGAAACTAGCCCGAAAGTGCCATTAATGTAGGGATGCCATTACCTGTTGTTGCTATCATCGGACGCCCCAATGTCGGGAAATCCACGCTCTTCAACCGCCTGGGGCGCGGCCGTGTGGCCATTACCGATGACACGCCGGGGGTGACGCGCGACCGGATTTACCGCACGGTCGAATGGTCCGGCCGCTATTTCCTGATGATCGACACCGGCGGCTTCATGCCGCGCTCCGACGAGTTGTTCGACCAGAAGGTCCGCGAGCAGGCGGAGATCGCCATTCAGGAGGCAGACCTGGTGCTGTTCATGGTCGATGCACAGGTCGGCCCGGTCGAGATCGATCAGGAGATTGCGCGCGTCCTGCGCAAGTCGGGCAAGCCGACGCTGCTCGTGGCTAACAAGGCCGACAATTTCACGCAACAACTCAACGCCAACGAGCACTATGCGCTCGGACTCGGCGAGCCGATCTCCGTTTCGGCGCTCAGCGGCGAGAATACCGGCAATCTGCTTGATGAAGTCCTCGCGCGGCTGCCGGAATCGACTGAATCAGATCAACCGGATGCCGGCGCGATCCGCGTTGCAGTGATCGGCAGACCGAATGTAGGGAAGTCCTCGATTGTCAATAAATTGTTGGGCGATGACCGATTGATCGTCACCGATGTGGCGGGAACAACGCGCGATTCCGTCGATACATTCCTGGAGTTCGCTGATCAAAAGTTCGTCCTGGTCGACACCGCAGGCTTGCGTCGTCAGGCCAAGGTCAAAGACAATCTCGAAATGTATACGGCGATGCGGTCGATCCGGGCGCTGCAACGCTCCGATGTCGCGATGGTGCTGGTCGAGGCCTCGGAAGGGATCACTCACCAGGATATCAAGATCATCGAGCAGGCGCACGATGAGCGCAAGGCGATTGTCATCGTGGTGAACAAGTGGGACCTTGTCGAGAAAGACACCAAGACCGTCGATGACTTCACGAAGACGTTTGCGGCCAAATACCACACGCTGAGTTATATCCCGTTAGTTTTCGTCTCGGCGCTGACCGGACAACGAGTGACGCGGGTGCTGGAGAAGGTGGTCGAGGTTTACAACGACCGCCAGAAACGCATACCGACCTCGCAACTCAACGATTTCCTCCAGAAGGCGATTGCGGAACGGCATCCGCCGGCGCACCGGGGAATGTGGATCAAGTTTAATTATGTCACACAGACCGAGATCGCGCCGCCGACTTTTGTGTTCTTCGTCAACCATCCGGAACAGGTGGATCGCTCTTACGTACGTTACCTCGAAAACCGCATCCGCGACTCGTTCGGATTCATCGGCAATTCCATCCGTATCAAGTTTAAGCGCAAGTAGGATAGACATTCCCGTCTGGTGGTCGTGTTGAGACCCGTAGGGCAGGTCTCTGATCGGAGGAGCGCGGGATTTTGGTGAATCATTACCGGAGATCTGCCATTTCGGGATCGGCAGATGAGAAAATCTGGCAGGTCTCCGGATGGGTCGCTACTAAATCCTTACCAGCGTCGCTCAGAGACCTGCCCTACCGCTGGCCATATCGAGACTCATGGTAGAAACTTGGAATGTCTACTTTTCCGGGGGAATCATCGCCAAAGTTCAACGCGAACTTTCGCTGCGGGGGCGAGTATATTACCCATTGGATTTGTGGTTGACTTTGCTCTCGGGCAGTGCTTATTGACAGGCTTTCGAATGGAGGTAGGGAAGATGAAACGATATTCGATCTTGGCTCTGGTAGTAATTCTGATGGTGGCGGGCAATGCGCAGGCATTGGTGATTGGCCAGATGCGATCGGCGCAGACCCTGGGAATGGGCAGTTTCAGCCTGACGACTGGCGTCGGATTGTTCGAGCACGCTCGTGACATATACGGTACGGTACGCTATGGACTCGCGGCGCCGCTGGACATCTCCGGTTCGCTCGCGATTGTCGATTTTGACGGCGCCGATGACCCGCATCTTCTGTTCAACGCGGACCTGCAGTATCAGTTTATGCGCGCGGATATGGGCTGGGCGCTGGACATGGCTTTTGGCGCCGTGTTTGAGTACTTCAGCTACGAGGGCATCGACGGTTGGTCAATCGGCGGAAATTACATCATTAGCAAACCGGTAAAACTCGAAAACGGCTTTGCCTTCACGCCTTACGGCCGGCTCAACATGCGCTCGGATAATGTCTCGATGGACCTGCCCGAAGGCGCTGTGGGTGACAACGATGCCTCTGACTTCAACATCGGCGTGAACCTTGGCTCAGAATTCGCATTGTCCAGTAAGATCAAACTGATCGGCGAAGCCCAGCTTGATGATGACTTCGGCTTTATCGGCGGCATCAGCTTCCTGATGTGGTAGGCTGACACTCCGACGCAAAGCCGATGACCATGACCGACGCGATCATATTGGGAATCGTACAGGGGGCAACCGAGTTCTTGCCGATCTCCTCCAAGACACACTTGATCATCGGTCAGGAGTTGCTCAACATCAATGAGCCCAGCATCTTTCTCGAAGTGGCGCTCCACATCGGAACATTCCTTTCGGTCTTGATTTACTATCGTAATGACATCCGACAAATTCTCACGGCTTTCTTTAGCTATCTCGTCAATCGTGACCGAGAACGCCACCGCGCAGATTTTCGGCTCTGTGTCTTTATCATCCTGGGGTCGATTCCGGCAGCCGTGGCCGGCCTGTTGTTCAAGGATTGGATTGAAGCGCAATTCGATTCGACAACGCTGGGTGGATATCTCTTGCTGGTAACCGGCACGGTTTTAGTCGCCACCCATTTTGTCAGACCAAAGGAGCGGCCGTTAAACGGGGCGAACTCCTTCGTTGTCGGGATCGCCCAGGCCTGCGCGCTGCTGCCTGGAATCTCCCGTTCCGGCTCGACGATTGCGGCCGGACTGTTTCAGGGGATTGCGCCGCAACAAGCGGCACGATTTTCGTTTCTGCTCTCGTTGCCGGCGGTGGCGGGTGCAGTTCTGTTGAAAGCCCTCGATATGTTTAAGGAGTCTGCGCCGGTAGGGAACATCCCATCGATGGCTGTCGGCGCTATCGTCTCGTTTGTCGTGGGCATTCTTGCCATTTACTGGCTGCTGAAGCTGTTGGCCGGGCGGAAATTCTATCTCTTCGGATTCTACTGCCTCGTCGTCGGGCTATTGACTATCTTCTTCCTGTAAGATGAAGCGCTTGCTGATCATTCGATTCAGCTCGCTCGGAGATATCATCCTGACCGAGCCGATCGTGCGCGCTTTGCGCGCCACCTACCCCGATGCTGAACTACACTTTCTGACCAAGCAGCACTACTCCGAGCTCTTGACGTTGTTTGAGGGTATCGACCGCGTGCACACGTATTCTCCGGAATGGCGCGGCCGACTGCTGACAGACCTGAAACAACTAAAGTTGGACGCCGTGATCGATCTGCACAACAACGTGCGCAGTCGCCTGGTGTGCGAGACCCTCGGTGTGAAGTCTCATCGCGCCAACAAGCAGTGGTTACGGCGCATGGCTGCCGTGAAATTCAAGAAAATGCTATCGCAGCCGCAGCATGCCGTTGAGCGCTTTGCGGCAGCGCTCAAGCCGCTCGGTATCGAATTGTCGTCGCGCAGCCCCAGGCTCACTGTGTCGCAGCTGGCCGGGGAGTGGTGGTCGCAGGAACGATCGAAACATCCCGTCGGTACAAACTACTTTGTAATCGCTGCCGGGGCCGCGCACGCGACCAAGATGGCGCCGGCTGAATTGTGGCAGCGCCTGCATGCGCGGTTGAGCGAACGAGGATTTGTCAGTTGCATCATCGTCGGCAGCGAAAGCGAACGTGAAGTCCTGGAGATGGTGGCAGCTTCGACTGGAGGCGCACCGGTGTTCACCGGGACATCAATCGCAAAAACGGCCGCTATCGTGAAGTCGGCGCAGTTCGTCATCTCAAACGACTCCGGCCTGGCGCATTTAGCGGCCGGACTTAAGGTGCCGGTCGTGGCGCTGTTTGGCCCGACTCACCCGCTATTGGGTTTTTCGCCGCTGGGCGAGTATGCCGGCAGTTATACGGTCAACGAACGTTGCTCTCCCTGCAGTTTGCACGGTAGTCGTGAATGCTATCGCGAGGAGCGGTTTTGCTTTTCGAGAATGGATGCCGATACGATTGTTGCCAAAGTTGAAGAGCTGATCGCTAAACGCGAGCAGCGCGGGGGAGCGACTTCGCAATGAAAATGCGCGCCATTTTCTTCGACCGCGACGGTACCGTGAACGTCGAGAAGGAATACAACTACGATCCTGACGAAGTGGAGTTGATCCCCGGGGCTATCGAGGCACTTCAAGCGGCAGCGACGGCGGGCTTCAGGCTCTTCATCGTGACCAATCAATCGGGTGTTGCGCGCGGGCTGGGGACGGAAGATGATGTCCACAAAGTCAATCAGCGACTAGCCGATCTGGTTGAGGTGGGGAAGATCAAGTTTGACGGGATGTTCTATTGCCCGCATCTGCCCTCGATCAGTGGGCCGTGCGACTGCCGCAAACCGAATCGCGGCATGGTCGACCAGGCGCTGCGACTCTTTGAGATCGACCTGTCGCGATCGTTTGTCGTCGGCGACAGATTGCTCGATATGGAACTGGCACGCAATGTCGGCGCGACCGGCGTGATGGTGCTCACCGGGTATGGCGCTGACGAAGTGGATCAAGCGACTGAAAAGAACAGCCCGGCGTACGTTGCCGACGACATCTTGGCGGCTGTGAAATGGATCTTGAATCATGCCTGAACCGATTCTGGCCCGCTATTGGCAGCCGCTGGGGGGTGACGAAGTGCAATGCACGCTTTGCCCCCGCAACTGCCGGCTCAAGGCTGGGCAGATGGGAATTTGCATGGGGCGGGAAAACATCGAAGGCAAGCTTTACGCCACCAATTTTGGGCAGGTAGTGTCGCTGGCGATCGACCCGATTGAGAAAAAGCCGCTGTATCATTTTTATCCGGGCACGAAGATCTTATCGGTCGGTCCTAATGGCTGCAACCTGCGCTGCAAGAATTGTCAGAACTGGCAGATTTCGCAGCGAACGCACCCGACGCGGTTCATTCCGCCGCATGATCTGGTGGAGATGGCGCTGCACGCGCATTCGATCGGGATCGCGTTTACTTACGCCGAGCCGCTGGTGTGGATCGAGTATATCGCCGAGACGGCGCCGATCGCGCACAAGGCGGGACTCAAAATCGTTCTCGTGAGCAATGGTTATGTCAATGAGGCGCCTTTTGCGGAACTGCTGCCGCAGATTGACGCGATCAATATTGATATCAAGTCGATGAATCCGGAATTCTACGGCAAAGTCTGTCATGGAACTTTGGAGGATGTGTTGCGAACGGTTCGACTGACGGCGGCGAGCCAGACGGCGCTGGAGATCACGAATCTGGTGATCACGGGCAAAAACGATACCGACGGGGACTTCGAGCAGCTAAGCGATTTCCTGGCGGATTTGGATGAGCGCATTCCCCTGCACTTCTCGCGCTATTTTCCGAATCACGAAATGAGCGAGCCTGCCACGCCGATCGAGCGATTGCAGCGGGCCTACGAGATCGCGACGAAGAAGCTCAAATACGTTTACGTGGGAAATGTCGAAATCAGCGGCACATCTGATACGCGCTGTCCCGGCTGTCAGGCGACGTTGATCCGACGCCACGGCTTTGCGTGCGAGACGGTGGGGCTGGTAGGGAACCGCTGCAAAAAATGTCGCCGGGAGATTGAACTATGGTTGCCAAACCACGCGTAATCAATATCACCGACTGCGAGCAATTCGTCACCAAGGACGGATCGAAAATCCGTGAAATCATGGCGCCGCGCAATTCTCTCATCGAGAGACAATCACTGGCGGAAGCGGTGGTGCCGGTCGGCGGGTGCACGACAGAACATTACCATGCGACTTCGGAAGAAATCTACTACGTCCTTTCCGGTCACGGCGAAATGTGCGTCGCGGGTGAGACATTCTCGGTCAAACCCGGTGACGCGATCGCGCTTCCAGCAAGGACAATTCATAAGATCTGGAATCGCAGCCAGGAAGATCTGGTGTTTTTGTGCCTCTGCGTACCGCCGTATGAGCACGACGATACGGTGATGACGGAGTAGGAAAAACACACCCCGTCTCGATTCCCCTTTTGACATAACTCGCGGTAGTCGTGATCGGGCAGTCGTGCATCAAATCAACACTGTGACAAATGGCCAAGGCGGGGAATCGAGTCACCCCTCTCGAGGGACTGCTGAAAAAGTGCGATGCCAACGGAATAACACCCCTCGGTTTCCGTTTCCTCCTTCGTCGGAGACTGAAACCGCTCCCCTTGTTAGGGGAGAATTCGTTACGCACGAACGGCTCTCTAAGAGTTTGTTATTCCCCCTTAGCAAAGGGGGCAAGGGGGTTGTATTGCGCGATCACAGTCCGGAGAACTTTTTCAACACGCCCTCGAGAGGGGAATTCTACAGGCTGAGCGAGCAATGAGCATGATGGCACGGTGATGGCAGAGTAGGGGAAACACCGTGACTGCGCGTGTTTAGAAGTGTTTCATCATCTTCGCTCTCTCTTACATTCGAATTAGAATTGTCGCGAGTTGGCATCTCAGAATTGAGAGGCCCAATCCGGATCAGGCTCAGACATGATGACAACAGCGGACCGTAGTCAGAACGAGTACTCTCACAGCCGGTTGCGAAGGCGATCCGGCCTCAAGTAACACGTTCACGGCCGGGAACCCACTCCGTTAATGCGCAAACCCGGGATTTGCCAGCAGCGGAAGATTAGACGTCTTCATCCGCCGCGCGCGCACCGCCGAAGGAGTTTCGGGAGGCTATTGGGCTACATCATGTCCCTCACTTATCCGTGGCGTTGGATTTATCGTGCGGATTGCCCCTGGTGATTTGTAACCAATTGGCAATAATAGCTTTACTGCAATTGATCTACGAAAAACTTGAAGGGGCAGTGAGCCACAAGGGGATCACTTTTGGAGTTACAGATGTGAAAGTGCAGTTGGACGTAAGGAAGGAGGGTTACTTCTTTTTGCCGGGTGCGGCGGCAATGAGCGGCTTGAGGCATTCGAAGGCACGGAAGTAGCCGAGAGCGTCTTCGCGCAAACCGTCCTCGTTGAGCGCGTAGATCACCTGCTGGCCGCGACGTTTGGAGACCAGAAGGCCGGCTTGTTTGAGCAGGAGCAAGTGGCGCGAAATCGTCGGCTGTGAGACGCTGAAGAAATCCACGATCTCACCGACCGAACGGGGGCGGGTGTTGAGCATGAGAAGGATCTTCAGACGAGTTTCGTCCGAGAGCGCCTTGAAGATCTGGGCTTGTTGTCTGCTGTCTGTCATGATAACCGCCTCATTTGCTCGCTGATAATCGTTCGTACAAGGCGTTGTGTCAAGAGTTTCTATACAGAGAGTGGTATTCGTGGCATACAGCAAAGAGCAGATTGCTTCGTCGCGGCCGTTTGAGAGGGGACTCCGCAATGTGTATTCGCTCCTCGCAATGACACCCTCACCCCCGGCCCCTCTCCCAGAGGGCGAGGGGAGGGGGAGCGGTAGGATAGACATTCTTGTCTGTCGCAGTCGAGAGAGGAGTCAGACAGGAATGTCTAACCTACCGGAGCGAAGAGTGCGTCAGGTCGCCCGTCGCGGCGTATGAGGATTCTGCATGAGTAGCTTGACTTGACGCCTCGACGGAAGACCTGACGCAACGGTCGGTGTTGGCGTCAAGACCGCGGGGATTCTGACTTACGGGCAACTGCTGGGAGTTCCGGAAAGTGCCAGGATCGCAGGGATCCTGACCTACAAATCGATTGGCATGATCACGAGGGCGGGGTATTGACAAAGAGGTTGACTATGGCGATATCGGGGCGTAGACTAAGGCTGCAATGGGGCCACAAGACGAGGAATTCTTCGCAGGTTAAGGCAAGATTGGTGAGCTATGACGATGAAGACGAGTGACCGGGCGGCAAGCAAGGCCGCGATTTCCGCGCGTTCCACAGAGATGCAGGCGTCGCCGATTCGGCGGCTGGTGCCGCTGGCGGACGCAGCCAAGAAGCGCGGAACCAAGGTCTACCACCTCAATATCGGGCAGCCGGATATTATTACGCCGGCGGAGATCATGAAGGCGGTCAAGGAATTCAAGGATGAGGTTCTGGCCTATGGGCCGTCTCAGGGTTTGCTCGCTCTGCGCGAAGAAATTCGCAAGTACTTCCTGCGCTTTGACACGAAGATCACAGCGGATGAAATCGTGGTCACAACCGGCGGGTCGGAGGCGATTCTCTTTGCCCTGATGACCGTTGGCGATGCCGGCGACGAAGTGTTGGTGCCGGAGCCGTTTTATACCAATTACAACGGTTTTGCCAGCATGGCGGCGATGAAGCTGGTGCCGCTGCCGACCAGGGTTGAGGATGGGTTCCGGTTGCCGTCGCGAACAGAGTTTGAGAAGAGAATTACGCCACGGACGCGCGCGATTCTGTATTGTTCGCCCAATAATCCAACGGGAGCAATCTTCACGCGCGAAGAAGTCAAGATGATCGCCGATATCGCGCTCGAACACAATCTTTGGATTTTGGCCGACGAGGTGTACCGTGAGTTCACCTATGATGGTGGCATGCACACGGGGATACTGAATTTGCCCGAAGTAGCGGATCGCGCGATTTGCCTCGATTCGATTTCGAAGCGATTCTCGGCCTGCGGGGCGCGGATCGGTTGTCTGATCAGCCACAACCGCGAAGTTCTGGATTCGGCGCTCAAGCTGGGGCAAGCACGGCTGTGTCCGCCGACGATCGAGCAGATGGGAGCGATCGCGGGGTATCAGACGATCGACCGCTTTCTCGAACAGATGATCGGGGAGTATCAACTGCGGCGCGATATCGTGTGCGAGGAACTGGCGAAGATTCCTGGAGCGGTGTTCACCAAGCCGGCGGGTGCATTCTATATCATGCCGAAGTTGCCGGTGAATGACGCCAATGATTTTGCACAATGGTTGCTGACCGATTTTTCCCATGATGGTGCGACCGTGATGGTGGCGCCGGGCGACGGGTTCTACGCCGATCCTTCGAAAGGGAAGCAGGAAGTGCGGATTGCATACGTGCTCAAGGAAGCGGATCTGCGGCACGCGTTGCAGCTATTGGTGAGGGCGGTTGAGGAGTACAAAGGGCGGAAGTAGTCGGAATGCAGAACGATCACCGCAAGTAACACACCCCGTCTCGATTCGCCCGGTTGAATTGAGAGGAGAGCAGAGATTGGGGGCGAATCGAGCCACCCCTCTCGAGAGGGGAATGAGGGGAATTGAGCTTTGTGGTGAGATTCAGATTGCTTCGTCGCGGTGGGATTCGTTGAAGGTATCGGGGGGCGTTCGCTCCGCTGCGCGCAATGACAGTGATTCCACCTTCTGAAGTCGGAACTACAGGACGGAATGCTGTGAGACGAGCCAGAAGGGGAGTTCAAATACCGCTTGTCCGCATTTGATGATCATCTATATTGGCCGCCAATGAAGCGAACTAAACTTTTGTTCTTGCTGAAAATCGCCGTCTGCGCGGCAATCGCGCTTACTTCGAGCTCCCTTTATGCGGTCACGGCGAGTGATCTTTACAAGCAGGGGGATGTGGTTGAATTCCGGATCGACAAGCGCAATCAAGTAATCGGCACGCAGCGCGCCGAGTGCCTGGGAATGCGCGAAATCGAAGGCGAGCAATTGCTCACGTTCGCTATGAAGACGAAATCGGTGTTCGAGCGCTCGGGGCGTATGCTCGACCTGGATGTGACCTGCGAAGCGGGGTATCGCCCCAGCGGTTTGCCGAGGAGATATCATTTCGAACTCAAGGTCATGAACGTGACGGTGACCTCGGACGGTGTCTTCAATGAAGCGGAGTACAGCGGCCGGTCGAGCCGGATGGGAGTTGAGCAGCCGTTTGCGTTCACCTATGAGCACTGGCCGATTCTGCTCGACAATAATTTTGCGCTGCAATGGGAAATCGCCATGTATCAGGCGCGTCGCGAACCGGGCGATTCGCTGGGGGCCGAGGCAATGATCCCGCAGTTGAACCAGAAGATACCGGTTAAGATCATGATGCTTCCCTACGAGCAGATGAATTTCGACGGCGCCAACGTGCGCGTGCGCGTGTTGCGGATCGATCCGGTGAATCAGATCTTCTACATTGACGACAGCGGGCGACTCTTGAAGGCAGTTGATAAGGCGAACGAAATCACGGTGACTCGCCTGGCGGCAGGGCAATCAGTCGAGATAGCGCGCGAATCGATTTTCTCGCTGATTTTTGAGCGGTTTCCCGGATATTTCCTGCTTGTAGTGCTGGCGGCGATCTGGTTCGTGTTCTATGCGCGCGGTCATTGGCGTGCGCCGGTTGTGGCGATCGTGCTGATTGCCGGTATTGGTCTTTACTGGGTGACGCTGCAGTTTTTGCCGGCGATTCAGAATGCGTACTTTGGTTTTGCGATCAATCCGCGCTCGCAATCGATGAGCGTGTATATCACGCTGCTCGGTTCGGCGCTGATATTCGCGTTGGTGGAGTTGATCGCGATCGCGATTCCGACCGCCGCGGGATTGACCATAAGGCCTGCAAAGACTCTGGCTTTCGCAATTGCGGTCGGAGCTGCGTGCGGTGTCGGCTTTGGCGTGGCGCAGGCGATGAATCTGACGGCGTTCAATGCCGATGGTTCCGTGCAGTTCAAGGTCGACATGATCCACAAGTTCGCCTCGATCGGGATGAACGCGGTGTGTGGTGCATTGTTTGGTGTGATAATCGCCACGCGCCAGGCTGCGGCATTCTATCTTATTCCGATCGGATTGAAAACGTTGTTCAACTGGGAAGCGGCGTTCTTGCAGAAGAGCGCGCTGACTCTTCCGCAGCATAGCGTTATCGGGCTATTAGTTGCGATCATTGGCGCGTTGATTTTGTGGTTATTGAGCCGCCGAATGGAGATGCCGAAGAATCTCGCGGTTCGAAACAGGACTAAATGAGCATTTTTATCTTGCGTGCCGATACCTTGTGTGTATATTCACAAGCGATGCGGCAGGTTGCTGGCGCATCGACATCACGCTGTCGCAGGAGGTTTTGATAGTATGGCGATGAAAATCACTGATGAATGCACAGCCTGTGGACTTTGTCTGCCGGAGTGCCCCAACGACGCGATCGCCGAAGGGGATATTTACGTGATTGATGCCGTCAAGTGTGACGAGTGTGCGGGTGTGGACGGCGGAAGCCGTTGCGTCGCCATTTGTCCGGTGGATTGTATCATCAAGGCGTAATCGGATTGATTCTAAATCCCGGTGCCGGCCTTTAAGCGGGTCGGCACTTTTTTGTTATTGAGATGTTTACCGGCAAGCAAGCGTTTATCATCATCCTGATCGGCCTGACCGCCGTGCTGTTGATCCAGAATTCCGGCAATGTGCGGATTCACTTCACGTTCTTTCACTTCACGATGCCGCTGACGGTGCTGATCCTGATCGCGGTCGGTATCGGCATCATCCTCGGTTTCTGGCTCGACCGCCCCAAGAGCAGTGGTAAGAAGTAGATTTCGTTACCTGGAGCAGATCGCGACCGCCGACGCTGCGTTTGAGGCGTACGGCGAGTCGCTGAGTGAACTATTCGCTAATGCCGCGGCGGCGATGTTCAATGTCATGGCTCCGATCGAGTTGGTAAAGCCGATCCAGGAGAGGGAAGTAACGGTGATGGCCGACAGCGAAGAGGAGTTGTTGTTTGGCTGGCTCGCGGAGTTGATCTATCTCAAAGATATACAGGGCGAGTTGTACTCGGAGTTTGGCGTCAGTATCGATGACAAATCCCATACTCTGACAGCGACGATTCGCGGCGAGGCGATCAGCAATCATCTGGAGAACACGCACACGGATGTCAAGGCGGTGACGTACCACCGTCTGGCGATTGTGAAAAACGAGGACGGTTATACAGCGACGGTGGTGCTTGATCTATGAAGTATCCCCTCACCAAAATTCGCGACGGCGTGTGGGAGATTGATCCCAAGTACAAGAGCGGTATGCGCGTACCGGCCCGGCTGTATTCGTCGGAGAAGCTGCTGTCGCAACTCGATGACGGTGTGTTCGAGCAGGTCACAAATGTGGCAATGCTGCCCGGCATTGTCGGGCCGGCACTGTGTATGCCGGACGGCCACTGGGGGTATGGATTTCCGATCGGCGGTGTCGCGGCGTTCTCGGTGGATGACGGCGTAATCTCGCCGGGCGGTATCGGATTCGATATCAACTGCGGGATGCGGTTGATTCGCACCAATCTCACGCAGGAGGAGATTCAGCCGAAATTACCGCAGTTGCTTGATCGGTTGTTCCAACTCGTTCCTGCCGGTGTCGGGGTGAAGGGGTCGGTGCACCTGTCAAAGAAGGAGTTCACGCAGGTGCTGGTAGACGGGGTCGATTGGTGCGTCAAGAACGGGTATGGTTACAACGCCGATCGGGAGTCAGTCGAACAGCGGGGGAAGATTCCGAACGCTGATCCGGAGCATGTCTCGGAGAAAGCCTTTGAGCGGGGGCGCTCGCAATTGGGGACGCTCGGTTCCGGCAATCACTATCTCGAAATCGAAGTGATCAAGCCGGAAAACGTGTTCGACGAATCTCTGGCGCGGCAGTTTGGGATCGACCGGCCGTATCAGATTGTCGTGCTGATCCATTGCGGCTCGCGCGGCTGCGGGCACCAGGTCGCGACCGATCACCTGCAGGTGTTCAACAAGGCGATGCCAAAGTACGGGATCAAGACGAACGATCGCGAATTGGCCTGCGCGCCGTTTAACTCGCCGGAAGGGCAGGCGTATTTCAAGGGGATGAGTTGCGCCGCCAACAGCGCGTTTGCGAATCGGCAAATTATCGTGCATCACGTGCGGCAGGCGTTTGTCGAGGTGCTCGGAAAGCCGGTACACCAATTGGGGTTGGAAACGATCTATGATGTTGCGCACAACATTGCCAAGATCGAGACCTACGAGATTGACGGCAAGAAGCAGAAGGTGATCGTGCATCGCAAAGGCGCGACACGGGCATTTGGGCCGAACTCGCCCGATGTGCCGGAGAAATATCGCGCGATCGGGCAGCCGGTGCTGGTGGGAGGCTCGATGCAGACGGGATCGTATTTGCTGGTGGGAACGGCGAAGGCGATGGATGAGACCTACGGCTCGACGCTGCACGGGTCAGGGCGGACGATGTCACGGATGCAGGCCAAAAAGATGGTGCGCGGGTCAGAGTTGATCCAGAAGATGGCGGAAGAGGGGATACAGGTGCGGGCGGCATCGCTGAGCGGATTGGCGGAAGAAGTGGGGTTTGCCTACAAACAGATTGATGATGTCATAGCAGCGGTGGATGATATCGGCATTTCGCGCAAGGTGGCGAAGTTGGTGCCGATTGGGAATATAAAGGGGTAGGTGCGATTCCCGGCTCGACGGACTACCAGGAGGGGGGACAAGGGGATCGAACGAGGTGGGTTGCGAGTAGACACACCCCGTCTCGATTCGCCAGGTAGGATCGGGAGGAGTGCCAGGATTGGGGGCGAATCGAGCCACCCCTCTCGAGGGACTGTTGAAAAAGTGCGATGCCAACGGAATAACACCCCTCGGTTTCCGTCTCCTCCTTCGTCGGAGACTGAAACCGCTCCCCTTGTTAGGGGAGAATTTGTTACGCACGAACGGCTCTCTAAGAGTTTGTTATTCCCCCTTAGCAAAGGGGGCAAGGGGGTTGTATTGCGCGATCACAGTCCGGAGAACTTTTTCAACACGCCCTCGAGAGGGGAATTCGATCTGACGACGAGAATTCGCGGGCCACACAAGGGTATTGAAACGAGATTACTTCGTCGCGGTCGGGTGCAGGTGGAAGATCCGAGAGTCCGTTCGCTCCTCGCAATGACATTGTGCTTCGATCGGAAGACCTGGCACAACATCGAACGTGATCGAGTTATGGGGATGTCGGGTTTCTCGCTTAAGACGGTATCCCCGAAATCAAGAAATAGCAGCGCTCGGAACCCGACCTACGAAACTCCTCGCAATGACACAGTCCTCCAGCTGTAAGAACAAACGCAACCAGTGAATCAAAGGCCGCGTGTTGGGTTTCTCGCTTAAGAGGTTATGCGAAAGAGGGGGCGACAGCAACGCTCGGAACCCGACCTACGACCTGCAAAATGGATAGAAACGAAAGGTGGGCGAACCCGACCCCTACGGTGCGCCGCAGCCGGCGGACCAATCGAAGCAATTCGGTGGGGCTGCACCTCCGGCGAAGATGTAGTTAATCAAGAACACCGCATCAGAAATTGAGACCACGCAGTCGCCGTTGGGATCGCCGGAACAAATTGGATCAGGTTGGGGCGCGGGCCCGCCGGCGAAGATGTAGCCAATCAAATAGACAGCGTCTGAAATGGTGATAACTTTGGAGTCGTCGGCGTCACCGGGAATGCAGCGACAATCCCCTTGCAGGAATGGTTTATCACAGGTGCAGATATCAACAGGCCCCCATGGCCACCAAGGCGGAACGCAGAGAGCCCCGAGGGCGCAGAAGACTTCCTGGAATTCAGCGGGTGTGACAACGCAGTCGGCGTTAAGGTCAAATTTGTAGAGGTAGGAACAGCTAATGCCCTGGAACTGGCAGGCGTATGCCATGCTCAGGTCGCTAATCGTGATGAGCCCGTTGTTGTCAAGGTCAACCCGGGGAGCCGTGAAACACGCGGCGTCACAAGACATCGAGTCATCAGGCAGCACCTCGATGGTGATCATCGGGTTGCCGGGGACAGGATCGCTCCAGTAGTAATGCCACTCGCGCCAGCGGTCGGCCTGGACATCGTATTGCCAAGCCGTGCACATTGTGTTGCTCTGGCCATCGAAAGCAACTGAGGGGAATACGCCGGGATTTGGGTCTGTGAAGACGATCGCGGCGTAGGCGGGGCCGTTAAGGCAGCAGCCGCCGGGAAAGTCCACCATTCCGAAAGAGGGATACTCAAAGGAGGCACGGTCGCAGACCACCTGACGGCGGCACAATTCCGGGCCGGGGCCATAGCAGGCGTGGCCGTTGGGTTGGCGGTCGTAGATCACGACATCGACCGTTACCGGCCATTGTGCGCCGGGGACATCAACGAGTGAGAAGTGCAAGTACTGCAGGCTATAGGGGTAACCTGAAGTCGTTCCCGGTTTGCAGTGGGCGACGTCAAAGTAAACCATCGTACCACCGCCGGTGACGTTGCCGGCCGCAAATGATCCGACGATATCGCCGTGATCGGCAATGGGACAGGCGCTCGACCCATTTACGAAGAGGCCAGAAACCAGGAAGGTGACGAAGAGCGTCGCAGCGGTTTTGCTCCGAAATCCGTGGATCATAAATACCTGCCCGGCGGAATTGCCGCCTGAAGAAGATTGAATCGGTGCTTTGGTACTGGGAAAATATACGGCGATATCCGCGTTTTAGCAACCGCGGACTACAATAAAGAAGCCCGCCATCATGGGACGGAGGGCTCTCAAAAACTGGAGGCGCCACCCGGATTTGAACCGGGGAATAGCGGTTTTGCAGACCGCTGCCTTACCACTTGGCTATGGCGCCGTCATTGCATGATACCGATGAAAAAAAGCGGGAAACGGGACTCGAACCCGCGACAACCACCTTGGCAAGGTGGAGCTCTACCAACTGAGCTATTCCCGCGTTGCAAACATCTGCGCGGTCAATATATCGGCAAACCGGCGAGTGTCAACAGAATTTTCTCGCGGGGATTTGGAGGTGCGATTGAAGCGGGGTGATGAGGAATACAACCCCCAAACCCCCTTTGCTAAGGGGGATTGCGGTGGGTGGAGTAAGCGCGGTGATCGGTGAGGTGGCGTCAGGTCGCCCGTCTCAGCGCGCGGATGGCTTTGGGGGGACAAAGAGATGTGAGCGCTTCGACGGAAGACCTGACGCAACGTGAAGAGTGAGATTGCTTCGTCGCGGCAGAGTGCGGTGCGGATGACGATGTAGTGGGCGCTCCTCGCAATGACAATGACCCACCCTTCGCTGCGCTGCGGGGGCTACCGGATCAGCGCGATGACGATAACCCACCCTGCGCTGCGCTGCGGGTGGGCTACCGGAATCGATGGAAGAGCTGACGCAACGTGAAAAGTGAGATTGCTTCGTCGCGGCAGAGTGCGGCGCGGATGAAGAAGTCGTTGGCGCTCCTCGCAATGACAATGACCCACCCTTCGCTGCGCTGCGGGTGGGATACCGGATGGTTCCATGACGTCAGGTCGCCCGTCTCAGCGCGCGGATGGCGGTGGGGAGACAGAGAGATGTGAGCGCTTCGACGAAAGAGCTGACGCGGCCTGAAAAGTGAGATTGCTTCGTCGCGGCGGAGTGCGGTGCGGATGACGAAGGCGTGGGCGCTCCTCGCAATGACAATGCCCCACCCTTCGCTGCGCTGCGGGGGCTACCGGATCAGCGCGATGACGATAACCCACCCTGCGCTGCGCTTCGGGTGGGCTACGGGAATCCGCGAAAGAGCGGACGCAACGAGGAAATCAAGATCGAGAGTGTTCCGAAAGCTCTGGTTTCTGAAGAAGTCAGAAGGATGTCAGTCGCGGTCGGGCGGGAGAGCTTCCAGAGGCGGGAAAGGCGAGCGATACGACTCGTCGCGCAGCCACGGGAAGCGTTCCGTAATGTACGTGCCAAGCCCGATGACAGTGGAGGTGTCCCCGCGTTCGAGAGCGATGTGCTGGGCGTGGATGCGCGCCTCCCAGGCGTAGGGGTTCATCGCGATGGCGCGATTAAAACGGGCAAGCGCCGAGTCTTTCTGATTGGATCGGAAGAAGCAGTCGCCGATGGCGTAATCGAGCAGCGGATAGTTTTCGCCAAGGTGTGCTTCGGCTTCCCGGAAGAGCGGCAGGGCCTTGAGCGGGCCGGTACGGTTCGTGTGATAGAAGCCATCGACCATGCGCTCGACGAACGCATAGTTGTGGTGCACCTGGTCACGGCTCATGTCGATTTCGCCGTGCCGCATCCAGAAGACCTTATAGGCCTTTTCGCGCAGGAATCCCATCGGGCTGAAATTGCGGCGGAATTCCGAGTGCATCATCAACGCGCGCTCGGCGGGCGCCGAGGGTTTGTAGCCGGTTGAGAAGATGATGAAGTCAGGTTCCTGGCTGAGCAGGTAGGTGCTGTTGAAACGGCGTTCTTTCCAGGTCAGGGTCATGCCTTCAATCGTCTCGGGGTTGCGCGCTATATAGGAGTCGGTCAGGCCGAGCAGGTCGATGACGCGATGGCCGATAAGCTGGTAGCTGATCATGCCGATCGTGCTCACGGCGACGGAAAAATCGGGGCCCATGTGCTTCTTGAGCATTTCGCCCAGGAAGTGCATTTTGCGGACGATATTCTGTTCATAAAACCAGTAAGTCTTGACGTGCTGGTTCGACAGGGAATAAGAAGCAATCGAAAACGCAGCGACGGCAACGACGAAAGCGGCCTTCACGAGTTGTGCGCTCTTGAGCAACGTCCTGACGAGTTCCATGACGGCGACGGCAAAGAGGAAGTAGAGTACCGGAACGACAGGGACGAAAAAGCGATAGACGAAGAGCACGTCGCCGCCGACCCAGACGATATAGGCTGAGTATAGAGCGACGAAGATGTAGAGCAGGGAGTAACGCTTCCAGAGTTGTTTGACGGCGAGCAGCGGGAGCAGGAACACGACGCCATAGCCGCCGAGAGCCTTCGTGAAGGTCCAGAGATACTCGAGCCCGGTCTTGATGTATTCCAACCCGACGCCGCTCTTGGCGTAATACGGGTTGGGAAAGAGCTGTCCGTAATAGCTCAGCTTGAACGCGGCAAAGGGAACGAGCGGCAGGATGTAAGTCAGTGCGAAGCGCAACGGCAGGGCGCGGTCGGTGATAAGTCGATTGAGTGCGCAGATGCCGAAAACAAGGACGCCTTCGGGTCGCAGCAAGCTGGCGATAATCAGAAGCGCCGGAGTGAGTTGCGGTTTGCGGTATTCGCTGACCACCGCAGCCAAGACCATAAAGGCAAAGGCGCCGGTTTCGAGGCTGGCGATCGACCAGTAGGCGATCGAGAGATTGGTGAGCATCATCGCGGCGACGGCGGCAAACATCAAGCCGAGATCGTCCTTGCGCTCTCCCTTGATCAGCCAGAGCAGCAGGAGAAACATCAATGACCCGGCGGCCATGCCGAGCAGGCGCGAGGTGACGATAAAGTCCATGCCGAGAAGTTGTTTGGCAAGGGCGAGTACAATCACCCAGAGAAAGTTGGTGTAGCCTTCGACGCGTTCACCGGCGTTGAAGACGAGGCCGTCGCCATTGAGGAAGTTTTGCGCGTAGCGAAACGAGATGTAGGCATCATCCTGGGTCAGTTCGTACTTGAAGCAGGTGTATTG
This sequence comes from uncultured Ignavibacteria bacterium, assembly GCA_964576925.1. Classification (GTDB taxonomy): domain Bacteria; phylum Zixibacteria; class MSB-5A5; order CAIYYT01; family CAIYYT01; genus JADJGC01. Next base: position 431,559 of record CAZNWJ010000003.1, read on the forward strand.
AAAGATGGCGATGGCAAGCGCGGCCAGCAGATAGACGCCGATAACGGCGATCCGGCCAGGATTGCGCGACGGCGGCGGGGATTGCGGTTTGGGTTTCGGTTTGGCCATCGTGGATCAATATACGCTTTGGAAAGTGATCGGCAAGAGGGCAAAGCGTGAGAGGTCGAGGAATCGGCGGCAGGTCGCCCGGCGGGGTGTCGTTGTTATGATGCAATTTGTGCACCTCGCCGGAAGATCTGGCGCGACGTTCGTTAGAGCGCAGGCAGACCCGTAGACCGGCGAGTTATCGAGAAGATAGATTGCTTCGTCGCGGCAAGGACTCAGGAAGTGAGGGAGAGTCGTTCGCTCCTCGCAATGACAGCATTGCAGTGACAGCGTCGCAACGTGCACCCACCCTTGGCTGCGCTACGGGTGGGCTACAGATCGCGTATCCCACCGCAAGCTGTGGGGCACCGGAGTAAGATTCCCAAGTACGATTCCCATTGCAAAGGGGGCGAAGGGGGATGAGAGTGCCGGCGCCGGGTCACAATTTCGCGCGCGGCAGATGATCGACTAATGGCCTGAGAAGGGATCGCGCGAAATCAAGACCCGGCGCAACGACGATGATCGTTACTTTGTCAGGGCTTTTTCGTAGAGTTCGATATAGCGCTTGGCGGATTTTTTCCAGGAGAAGTCCTTTTTCATGGCGCGTTTGATCAACGTCTGCCAAGTGCGTTTCTTCTCGTAAAGATCGAGCGCTTGCTTGATTGCCGCAAGGAGCGCTTCGCCGGTGTAGTCTTCAAAGAGGATGCCGGTGGCTTTGCTCCTGGCTTCGTTGTAGTCAGTAATCGTGTCGGCAAGCCCGCCGGTTTTGCGTGCCACCGGAATCGTGCCGTACTTGAGCGAGTACATCTGATTCAGACCGCAGGGCTCAAAGTGCGACGGCATCAGGAAGATGTCGGCGCCGGCTTCGATCAGGTGGGCGAGCTTTTCGTTGAAGGCCAGGTTCACCTTGACGCGATTGGGATAGAGCTTCTCGATCTTCTTAAACAACTCATGGTACTTCTCCTGACCGGTGCCAAGAAGCACGAAAGTGAAGTCGAGTTCGAAAAGTTCATCAGCGATTTCTTCGATGAGATCGAAGCCCTTCTGATCGGCGAGTCTGCTGATGACGCCAATCAGGGGTTTGTCGATTCGGGCGGCATCAAAGCCAGAGACGCGCAGCAACTCGGCTTTGTTCGCAACCTTGCCGACCAGGTTCTCGACGGAGTACCTGGAGGCGATCATCTCGTCTGTCTCCGGCGACCAGGTGTCGTAGTCGACGCCATTGATGACGCCAAAAAGTGAAGCGCGCTTGTCATGGAGGACGCCCTCGAGCCCGTAGCCGAATTCATTGGCGCTCTGGATTTCCTGCGCATAGGTCTCGCTGACGGTGTTGACCAGATCGGCGAAGACGATGCCGGCTTTCAGGAAATTGACCTTGCCCCAGAATTCAAACGGCGAGGTCGGGTAGAAATATGATTTGTTGATCCCGAGTACGTCAAACGCCTCAGCGGGAAACAGCCCCTGGAAGGCGACGTTGTGGATAGTCAGCGCGGTCCGCGTTTCGGCGAAGAAGGGGTGATGGCGCTCGGCGGTCTTGAGGTAAGCCGGGATTAGGGCAGTTTGCCAGTCATTTGCATTGACTATGTCAGGCCTAAAGTCAAGTCGCTCCAGAACCAGGAGGGCCGCACGCGCAAAGAAGGCGAAGCGAAGATGGTTGTCGGGATAGTCTTTGCCGGTCTTGGGGTCGACGTAGAGTCCATCGCGATCGAACAACTCATCACATTCGATGAAGTAGGTCTGCAGCTTGCGATTGCTGCCTTCGCGCTGCAGCAAATTGAATGCATACTGCTTGCCGCCGAGCCAGACCGACAGATCGCTGAAACGACCGACGCGGAAGATGTCAAAACGATCGAGATTGACGGCACGGTATTTGGGGGTGATCAGGGCAACGTCGTGCTTGAGTGCAGCCAGTTGTTCCGGAAGCGCTCCGGCGACATCGGCCAACCCGCCGGTTTTCGAATAGGGCATGGCCTCGGAGGTGATATAGGCGATTTTGAGCTTTCCCATGCAGATTCCCCCTCCTCCATAAAGGGGTGGCTACGCGACCTGGATTTCGCGCAGATAAAGCGCCGCATCCTCCGGCGCCACAGGGTTAATATAGAAACCGGTGCCCCACTCGAAGCCGGCGATCTTGGTCAGTTTGGGAATAATCTCCAGATGCCAGTGATAGTACTCTTTGCCGGCGTTGGTGAAGGCGTCAGTGTGTAACACAAAATTATACGGCGGATCGGCCAGGGCCAATCGCAGTTTCATCAAGGTTGTCTTGACGATGGAAGACAAATCGGTGGCAAGCGCCTCAGTGATGTTGCTGTAAAGACTTTCGTGTTTCTTGGGCAGCACCCAAGTTTCGAACGGGAAACGGGGCGCAAAGGGCTCAATGGCGACGAACTCCTCGGTCTCGCAAACAACGCGTTTTCCCCAGCTCATCTCCTGACGGATAATGTCGCAGAAGATGCAGCGTTCCTTGTAGCTGAAATAGCGTTCCGAGCCTTCCAATTCCGACTGGACGCGGATCGGGAGCACAGGCGTAGCGATCAATTGAGAATGTGCGTGCTCGAGTGAGGCGCCGGCGGCTTCGCCCTGATTCTTGAAGCACATCAGGTACTTGAAGCGGATGTCTTTTTTGAGATCGAGCATGCGACTTTGATAGGAAAGAAACACGCGGCGGATCTGGTCGATGCGCAGGTCGACGAAATCTTCCTGGTGATTGGGGGTCTCGATCACGACCTCATGGGCGCCGATGCCGTTCATGCGGTCGAACATGCCTTCGCCTTCCCGGTTGAGTTCGCCTTCAATCTTGAGTGCCGGGTATTTGTTGGAGATGACGCGCATCTCCCACCCCGGGGAATTTGGCGGACCGCCGTTCGGGCGGAGCGCAAAGATCTCGGGCGGTGTCATGGCTTCATTGCCGGGACAGAAGGGGCAGCTTCGGGGTTCTTTCATCTTGCTTTGAGCCGGGAAGTCGCTCGGTCGTTTGCCCCGCTCGGTTGAAATGATTACCCAGCGGCCAACAATCGGGTCTTTTCGCAGTTCAGGCATGAGGAGTCACCTCTCTTCGGTACCAATTCCTAATCCAACTTATCGGCAGAGGCGGTTGCCGTCAACGCCAATATTCACGGGATCGTTACGAATTATCATTTTGCAGGGCAAGAAGTTAGGAGACGCTATTCTTTGGCCTGCCAACTGCCTCGCCCCGGAGCGGTTGCTGCGAACAAGTGTCGAAAGAGCGCCTCATCTGCCAAAGTGAATTCACGGCTACGACGCGTCTTAACCACTCTGGCAGTTTCGATTGCCTTGTCGACGGCATAGTCGACGAAGCCGTCCTTGCCCCCCCACATAAACGAGGGGAGGAAGCGACCACCGGCGAGGCCGCCGCCAAAGAGGTTGGCGGAGAAACCCAAGACCATGCCGGTAGTGAGCAAGGTGCCAATGCCGGTCTTGGTGTGGTCGCCGACGAAGCTGCCGATCTTGTTGTGACCGGTCTTGAGCAGTCCCTGCGGAAGCTCGACCTTGATTTCGCCATAGTTGTTTTTCAGATCGGAGTTGGTGGTAAGAGCGCCGAAGTTGACCCATTCGCCGACATAAGCGTGGCCGATGAAGCCCTCGTGGTACTTGTTCGAGTAGCCGAGAAAAATCGATTCTTCCACCTCTCCGCCGACGCGGCAATGAGGACCAAAGGAACAGCCGGTGCGAATCTTGCCGCCGACGAGCTGACAGAAATCGCCGATGTACGCGGGCCCTTCAATACGCGTGTGCGGCGACACGATGACGTTCTCGCCGATGTAGACCGGGCCGCTGCGGGCGTCGATGACGACCTGGCCGTCGAGGCGGCTCTCGCGGCCGATGTAAACATCATCTTCGTTGTAGATGAGGCAGTCTTCGTCAATCTCGGCGTTCTGATAGATATCGCTGAAGTTGAGCTCCGGAATCAGTAATTGGAAGTCGCGTTCGATTTCCTTGCTGTTTTCGTGAACCAAATCCCAGAGGTAGTTGACCGACCGGGCAGAGAATTCCTTTTTCTCGGCGTCGCCGGCAAGGGCGTTGAGCAATTTGCCGACTGCCGCGGGGCTGGTATCGGCCGAGAGCGACGCGAGCCGGTTGCGGGAGTCATCGGTGAGCGCGAGTCGCAGCAGCGCCAGCCGGCCTTCTACGGTGATTGCGACGTTGTCGCTGCGTTCTTCCAGTAATTCAGCCGGGGCGTCATCGCCGATGAAGCGCGGGTTGATAAAGACGGCTTCGTCATAGTCACCCAGATCGAAGTCGTTGACCCGCCGCTGGAGGTTTTCGGAGAGAAAGGCCTGCAGGTAAGGGCGGGTGATCAGGCGGAATTCGTCGTGCTCGATGCGGGCAGTCCATTTGTCGCCGAGCGAGAGGATGCCGCAGAGAAATTCAGCCGGCGTATGGGACAAGCTGAGCGGATAGAAATTGTCAACTTGTTCGTCTTCAAAGAAAAAGATGATTCGTCTCATGACGAGAAGATAGGGAAGATGAAGCGAAGATGCTAATCTTTAAACAGCGAGTCCCAGGCGGCCTTGTCGCGATCCTTTTTGTTGCCGGTGAAGCGCGCCTTGGATTGGCGCGAGAGCGAAAAAGCTTCGGCTTCCTTCGCCTCCGGCTGCTTTTCGACGACCGGCTCCGGTTTGCCTTTGGGTGAGAACCACTCGCAGAAGTTAGCCTTCTCTTTGTAGCGGACCCATTCGGCCTGCGACTCAAGGCACTGGTGATGCGCATCGCGGTCGTAGAATTTGCAGTTGTAGCAACATTTCAAGGGTTGGTCGCACTTGGGACAGGCGTCGGTGCGTGAGACCCGGCCAGTCAGGGCAACTTCCGTCTTGCACGACCAGCAGATAATGAGATTTTGGGAACCCATAAAAATAAACCTGTAGAAACGGCTCTGAATTTCGTTTCTTTGAGAAATTAACGTGTTAGCCCGAATTTCGTATCTGACCCGCCCCGGGTCACAAAAGCATTCAATTGAAGGTACAATAACTGCCCCAAATATGTCAACAAAAACTCGACGAAAATGTTCACGAAAATCTGCCGGGAGGCCGCGAAGAAAAAGCCATTGCATTCATGGTGGTAACGGATTAGTATTGCGGCTTCGAAATATTGCGTAAGGGAAGGAAGGACGTGCGCATTTTAGTAGTCGGCTCCGGAGGGCGGGAGCATGCCATCTGTTGGAAACTCGCGAAGAGCCCGTATGTCGAGAAGGTCTACTGCGCCCCGGGGAATGCCGGGATTTTCAAGCTGGCAGAACTAGTTGACATCAAGGCGGAGAACATCGATGCCCTGGTCCAGTTCGCGCGCGAAAAGCAAATTGACTTGACGGTCGTCGGGCCGGAGATGCCGCTTTCGATGGGGATTGTCGACCGCTTCGAGCAGGAGCGGCTGAAGATATTCGGTCCCACCAAAGCCGCGGCTGAGATTGAGTACTCGAAGGCTTATGCGAAGCAGTTCATGCGCAAGTACCATATCCCCACGGCGAGCTTCATGGTCTTTGACGACCTGAAGGAGGCGATCAAGTTCGTGCGCACGGCCGGGATGCCGATTGTGATCAAGGCGGACGGCTTAGCCGCCGGCAAAGGCGTGGCGATTTGCCACAGTGGTGAGGATGCCGAGCGAGTCGTACGCGACCTGATGCAGAAGCGGCAGTTCGGCGAGGCCGGCGCCAAGGTCGTCGTGGAGAGTTTCCTTGAAGGCGAAGAAGCCTCGGTATTCGCTTTTACCGACGGCAAGCACATTCTCACGACGGTAGCCGCGCAGGATCACAAGAGGATCGGCGACGGCGATACCGGGCCGAACACCGGCGGGATGGGTGCCTATGCCCCGGTGCCGTTCGTATCCGAGGCGATGTTGCGCGATATTCACGACCTGGTGCTCGAACCGGCCGTGCGGGGGATGGCCGAAGAAGGAAGACCGTTCAAAGGTGTGCTTTATGCAGGCCTGATGATTACCGAGCGCGGCCCGAAGGTAATTGAATTCAACTGCCGGTTGGGCGATCCGGAAGCCCAGGTGATCCTGCCGCTATTGAAGAACGATCTTGCGCAATTGTTGCGAGCCGTGGTCGATGGGACGCTGGAGAGCGAAACATTGATCTGGGAGGAGGCATACGCGGTTTGCGTTGTGATGGCCTCGGGCGGCTACCCGGGAGACTACGAGAAGGGGATTGAGATCCAGGGACTGCGCGACATCCGCGAGACGGACGCGCTGGTTTTTCATGCCGGCACGCGCTTTGACAACCGCAAATTCCTAACCAACGGCGGTCGCGTCCTGGGTGTGACGGCGATGGACTCGCAGATTGACGACGCCGTCGCGAAGGCCTACGAAGCTGTTGAACGAATTCGGTTTCAGGGGCGTCAATTCCGCAGCGACATCGCCTTCAAGGCGGGCAGCAAGAAGTTCAAGTTCTCATATTAGGGGAACAACGAAGCAAGCTGACTGTATTAATTGTTAGAAAATGGATAGTGTCTGACTACAAAGATCCAACGGACAATGAGGAAGACGAAAAACAGGAGATCGAGATCGATGAAACAAACGGCCCTTGTGATTTCCGTGCTACTGGTTCTCATGGCGGCAATTGCCCTTGGCCAGAGCAATGAGGCCAAGACGAAGTTCAACGCCGGCCTGACCGCCAAGCAAGCGGGAAAGATGGCGGAAGCCGAGAAGGAATTTCTGGAGGCGATCAAGCTGGAGCCGAATTATGCGGCGGCATTGATCGAACTCGGTACCGTTCAGTACAATCTCAACAAGCTGGCCCAGGCCGAAGAGACTTTCAAGAAGTGCACTTCGGTCGAAGCCAACAACCAGAGCGCTTTCTACAACCTCGGGATGGTGCAACTCAAGGCCAAGAAATACCAGCTGGCTGAGCAATCGCTGCAGAAATCGCTGCAGTTGAAGACGTCGGATGCGGAGACACAGAAGGGGCTGGGCCAGCTTTACTTCCAGATGGAAAACTGGGACAAGGCGATCGAGTACTACAAGATGTACAACTCGGCCAATTCCACTGATGCCAAGAGCCACTTCTTCCTGGCCAAGTCGTACAAGGAGAAGGCGAATCTGGCGGAAGCGGAGAAGGAATACCAGGCGGCAATCAGGATCGATCCGAAGCTGGCGGACGCTCACTACAATCTGGGCAATTTGCAGGCCGACCAGAAGAAATTCGGTTCAGCGATCGGCTCGTATAAGCAGGCATTGGCGGCCGACCGGAACATGTTCGCGGCCTACTACAATCTGGCCCGCGCCTACCAGGAGAATCAGCAATACGAGGAAGCATTGCAGTCGTACAAGGATTTCGTCCGCCTCGCCACAGGCAAGGCAGCCTACAAGGGGCAAGTGCAGGCCGCCAATTCGCTGATTCCGCAGATCGAGGAGTACCTGAAGAACGCCGAATAGTCAACGATTTGGCCTTGTGTAATTTTTGACGCCGACTAAATTCGGGGGAAAGAATCTGACTCCGCCGCCGCAGCTTGCGGAGGCGGAGTGCTTATGTTAATCGCCACCCATAGGGACAACAAACACCGAGACATGAAATTCGCCGAGTGCGTTCTCGACCTCATCGGTAATACTCCGCTGCTGCGCATTCCCGCCGCATTGACGGGAAGCGAGGCGACGGTGCTAGCCAAGCTGGAATTCATGAATCCGGCCGGGTCGATCAAGGACCGCATGGCCAAGTACGTGATCAGCGAGGAAGAGAATCGGGGCCGGCTCAAACCGGGGGATACGATCATTGACGCGACCTCCGGAAATACCGGTGTTGCCGCGGCGATGGTGGCGGCGGCCAAGGGGTATAAGGCGATCTTCGTGACGCCGACTTCCACTTCCGATGAGAAGATCAACTTGATCAAGTCGTTCGGCGCTCAGGTGATCATGACGCCCAAAGAGGTCGCCAGCGACGACCCGCGCAGCCAGTATTCGGTCGCGCAGCGGATGGCCGAGGAGCATGGCTATTATCTCCTGAACCAGTTTCACAACCAGTTGAATCCGGAAGCGCACTACAATAGCACCGGGCCGGAGATCTGGCGGCAGACCGGCGGCAAGATCACGCACCTGTTCGCCGGTATCGGGACGGGTGGGACGATTTCGGGGTGTGCGCGGTTCTTAAAGGAGCAGAATCCCGGGATTCGGGTGATCGGCGTAGAACCGACTGGATCGCTTTTCCAGGCGATACACGAGAAGCGTCCCCTGGGAGTTGCTGCGCCGCACTACGTCGAGGGCATCGGCACCGACCAGGTCGTCCAAGCATTTCACCCGCAATATGTCGACTGTGTCGTTCAGGTAGACGACGCCACCGCATTTGCGGAGACGCGGATTCTGAGCAGTTATCTCGGGATTTCGGCCGGCGGTTCGACGGGATCGATCCTTGCCGGAGTAAAAATGTATGCCGATACCCTGAAAGCCGATTCGGTAGTTGTATTTTTTGTCTGCGACGGCGGTATAAGATATATGTCCAAGGTTTTTTGCGACCAATGGATGAAGGAGCACAACTTTGCCGTCACCGATAAGGAGATAATCAATGTGTTATAGCTTTCGCTCAGTACTGATCGCCACAATCAGCGTTTTGTTCCTGGGCCCCCTGGCGGCGGCATCCGGGCAGATGCAGAAGCAACCGAAGATCGAGTTGTCGCACGATCATTTCTATTTCGGTTACATGCCGCAGGGGGTGATGGTGAAACACAGTTACTGGATTCGCAACAAGGGCAACGATACGCTGCAGATCATCAGCGTCAAGCCGGGCTGCGGATGCACGACGGCGCCGCTCTCGAAAGACTTGATCGCCCCCGACGATTCCGCTGAACTGACGGTCACATTTGATTCCAAGAACATGGTCGGCTCGACCGTGAAGTACATCGAGATCTTGTCGAACGATCCGCTGAAGTCGGCTACCCGGGTTCAGTTCGTCGCCATGGTGAATCGCGGGTGGGGAAATGTCAAGGTGGTACCGGACGGACTGAGATTCGCGAAGTTTGGCTCGAAGGATGGTAAGCTGACAAAGTCGGTTGAAATTCAAAATGTAAGCGATGAAGCGATAGAGATTTCGTTGGTCGATTTTCCGGAACGACTGCTGAAGATTGACAAGAAGCAGGGGAAAATAGCGGCAGGAGGCAAGCTCTCGTTCGAATTCGAGCAGACGAGAGACGTCAAGGACGAGAGCGAGATCATGAATTCGGTGACATTTGAGCTAATCGGAAAAGAGACAGATCGGATCACCATTCCCGTTGTTGCCTATTTTCAGAAATGATTTTCTCGATTTTTTGAGTGCGGATGAACGAATACGCTTGACATAGAAGACCGTCGATCTAGATTGTCAAACTGAGGGTGTTCCTCTGTTGTCCCTGGGTAGTTTCCTAGCCCCCTCTACCCAACCAGAGCGGACCCCTCATTTTTATTTGCTCGAAGGATCATGCGGCGAGCGGGCAATCCGGCCGAGATTTTAAGGATTGCGGAAATCAAATCCCCAGAATGAGAGCGCAGAAGATCACGAGAAAATTCGGTTGACTTTTGTAGCGCCAACCTTAACATAGGGGCTCTGTGTCGGGGTGTAGCTCAGCCTGGTAGAGCACTTGGTTCGGGACTAAGGGGCCGAAGGTTCAAATCCTTTCACCCCGACCATAGATTAGGGGGCAATCCTATCATGTATCCTTCCATCGAGAGTTATCCAACAACGGCAACCCCAGACGGGTATCTGGATATCCGGTACCAGTTGAGGAGTAGTAAGCTGTGTATCCTGAAATCAAGCTAAAGCCGGGCAAGGAAGCGAATCTCATCTATCGCCACCCCTGGGTATTCTCCGGCGCGCTATCACGAAAACCAGACAATCTGGCGAATGGAAGTTTGGTGACCGTTGCTGATGCGAACGGCAAGCCGTTGGGCACGGGAATCTACTCGCAGCACTCCCAGATATCCGTCCGAGTGCTGGAGTTTGCCGAGCTGGCAATTGATCAGCAGTGGTTTGCCCAGAAATTCCTGGCCGCGGAGGAGCGACGCCGAACACTTGGCTATGGTCGGGAATCGGGGACAACCGGATATCGATTGATTTTTGGCGAAGCGGATGGAGTTCCGGGGTTGATCGTCGACCGGTACGATGATGTGTTTGTTATCCAATCAGCGGTGGCGGGGGTCGACCGGCTCAAAACAGATATCGTCGCGGCGTTGGTGACTCTGTTCCAACCGCGGGCGATCGTTGAGCGCTCCGACCTTCCGGTTCGACATGAAGAAGAACTTGAGCAGGTCACCGGTCTGCTTTACGGCGAAATCGATGCACCGGTGCCGTTCCTCGAGAACGGGCTGCGGTTTGAGGCGGATGTCATCGCCGGGCAAAAGACGGGTTTCTATCTTGACCAGAAAGACCTGCGCAGAGAAATCATGGCGCTCGCACAGGGCAGGGAAGCGCTGAATCTGTTTTCGAATTCCGGGAGTTTTGCGATTGCGGCGCTCAAGGGCGGCGCCACACGCGTGCTCAATGTCGACAGTTCGGGACCGGCGCTCGATCTTTGCTATCATTTTGCAGAGATGAACGATCTTGACAAGGCGAAGATCGAGGATTCCTGCAGCGACGTGTTCAGCTGGCTGAGCGAAAGACAACCGCCGTCGTACGACATGATCATTTTGGACCCGCCGGCGTTGATTAAGTCGCGCTCGGATGCGGAGTCGGGGAAGAAGGCGTATCATTTTCTCAACCGGGCGGCAATCCGCATGTTGCGGCCGGGCGGTATCCTGGTGACATCGAGTTGTTCGGCGTTTTTCACCGAAGAGGATTTTCTGTTTATGCTGCGGCGCGCGGCGGTGCAAGCCAAGCGCGGGCTGCATCTGCTGCGCTACGTTCCGCAAGCGCCGGATCATCCCTGGTCGGCGTTTTTCCCGGAGTCGAAGTACCTCAAGTCGTTCATTTGTTTGATCCCCTAATCGCGCTCAAACCGATTACCAACTTGCACGGCGATCAAGCGTTCATTATCATCGGGACGATGTCACAACGGAAAGCGGTCTATGTCGCCATCGTCGGCGGCTACGAGTGCAGCGCTGCCGACTATGCGGTGGCGGAGCGTGTCGGCGAACTGCTCGCGCAGCGGGGAGTTGTCGTAGTGACCGGCGGGCGGCATGGGATTACAGAGGCCGCCTGTAAGGGCGCCAAGCGCGGGGGCGGCACGACGATCGGAATTTTGCCGGGTGAAGATTACCGCGAGGCGAATGATTATGTGGACCATGCGATTTGCACCGATATGGGGTCGTCGCGCAATCATGTCATCATCATGACCGCCGACGCCGTGATCGCCTTCCCGGGCAAGTACGGCACGCTCTCGGAGGTCGCTTATGCGCTGTTGCATCAGCGGCCGATCGTCTCGCTCGGTTCGTGGGAGGTCGCCGAGGAAATCATCAAAGCGCAAACGCCGCAGGAAGCGGTGGAAAAGGTTCTGCAGGAGGTTCGACCATGAGTGAGATGGCATGCGCCAGAGTCCTGATTTCCGGCCGGGTGCAGGGAGTCGGTTACCGGTTCTTTGTGACCACGCGCGCCGAGAATTACCCGATTTTCGGCTATGTACGGAATCTCGAGACCGGCGCGGTCGAGATCGAGGTCGAGGGGGTCAAACAGACGGTGATGGACTTCATCAACGAGGTGCGCAAGGGGCCGCGTCACGCGCAGGTCGAGGATTTCCAAATGGAGTGGAAGCCGTATAAAATGAACTACGATACATTCTTTGTGAAGTACTGATTATGAATCTGAGCAGCAAAATCCGCAACATTCCCGATTTTCCCAAGAAGGGAATCGTTTTTCGCGACATCACGACCCTGCTCCAGGACCCCCGCGCTTACGAGCAGTCGATCGACCAGTTCTGCAGCCATTTCGTCAAGCACAAGGTGACGAAGATCGGCGTAGTGGAGTCGCGTGGCTTCATCTTCGGCGGGCCGATCGCGCTTCAACTCGGTGTAGGCATCGTACCGATTCGCAAGAAGGGCAAGCTGCCGTGGGAGACAGTGCGACAGACTTACAAGCTGGAGTACGGTACCGACAGCCTCGAGATCCACAAGGACGCCGTGACCAAGCGTGATCGCGTGTTGATCATCGACGATTTATTGGCGACCGGCGGCACGGCGCACGCCTCGATCAAGCTGGTGGAGAAACTTGGCGCGACGGTGGCCGGGCTCGGTTTCCTGATCGAGCTGTCGTTTCTTAACGGCCGCAAGAAGCTGAAGGACTACGAAGTCCTGACCTTGATTCAGTACGATTCCGAGTAAGCGAATTCCTGCCCCCGTAGCTCAGGTGGATAGAGCAGAAGTTTCCTAAACTTTTGGTCGCGTGTTCGAGTCACGCCGGGGGTAGAAATTGCCGGCGTTACTCGCTGGACGCTGACTGCGGTTGCAGCGGTGCGGAATCGACCTGGGAGGTCGGGGCGGGATCGGAACTCGCCGGTTCTTGTGCGGGCGGATCGGTCTGCGAAATCTCTTTGTCTTCCACGATCACGTTTTTGTCGAGGTAGTTTAAGCCCGAAAATTCATTCTGAACGATGATCGCGATGCGGCGATTGGCCGGGTTGCCGGGGTCGATCTTGTCTTTGGGTTGCGTATCAGCGTAGCCACGCACTTCGGCGACCTGATCGCGGCGCAGGCCGTTTTCTTTCATCCAGCGGCGCGCGCTGTTGCAGCGGTCGACGGAGAGTTCCCAGTTGGTATATTTGGCGCCGTCGGCATACTGGTAGGCGTCGGTATGGCCCTCGATGATTACCCGATTGGGCAGGCGGGCGATTTCCTCGGCAACGATCATGAGCAATTGCTTGGTGAAGGGCTTGAGCTCGGCTGAACCGCGCTCGAAGAACGACTCGCCAACTGATTCCAGGAGCTGGATGCGCAGCCCTTCGGCGGTCATCTGCACTTCGATCTGATTCTTGAGCCGCTCGAAACCGGGATTTTCGCGGAGCTTTTTCATGATTTCCGCAGCAGCTTCCTTGAGGCGCTCGCGGGCTTCTTTCTCGCGCATCTTTCTGATCTGCTCTTCCGTCATCATGTTCTTGCTTTTGAGTTCGATCACTGAGGTGCCCTTGTTCGGCAGGACGGTCTGGTCGCCGCCTTTCTTGAAGCCGGTGGGGTTCTGGAAATAGCCGGCGACGCTTTCCCGCACGGTTTCGGACTGCGCGATCAGCCACATCACAAGAAAGAACGCCATCATCGAGGTGACGAAGTCGGCATAGGCGACTTTCCACGAACCGCCGTGATGGCCGCCGCCATGTCCCTTCTTCTTCTTGACGATGATTACGGGATCTTGATTGCTTTCGTCAGCCACGGCTCAAGCCTCTTACTTGTTGCGGGTTTGACGACAAGCGTTTTCGACTTCTTCAAAAGTCGGGCGGCTCGAGGCGTAGATTGCCCGGCGCGCGAATTCAACCGCGATGGAAGCGGCAAAACCTTTCTGGAAGCCGAGCATGCCCTGCTTAAGGCAGGCGTAGTACTTGCTGCCTTCTTCGTTTAACGACTGGATGTTCTTGGCGATCGGCTGAAACAAGCCGTAACACAACAGAATACCGAGAAAGGTTCCCACGAGCGCGGCAGCGACCTTGTGGCCGATTTCCTCCGGCGGTCCGCCGATGGCGCCCATAGTGACTACGATTCCCAGCACGGCGGCGACGATACCGAATCCCGGCATCGAGTCCGCCATCGTTTGAATCGCCTCGGCCGGTTTGGCCTGTTCCTCGTGGTGGGTTTCGAGATCCAGATCCATCAGAGCTTCCAGGTCTTGTGCCGAGATCGCGCCGGTAATGATCACGCGCATGGTATCGGAGAAGAAGTGCACGGCGTGATGGTCTTTCAGAAAGGCGGGATATTTCTTGAGAATCGTCGATTCGAACGGCTTCTCGATATGGCTTTCCAAGCCGACCAGGCCGTCTTTCCGGGCGACATTGAAGATTTCATACATCATGACGAGCAGGTCAGTGAAGTGTTGCTTGCTGGGTCCGGAGCCGAGGACCTTCAACATTTGCGGGATCATCTGCTTGATAGTTTTCAGAGGGGACATTGCCAACAACGACCCAATCGCCGCGCCGGCCATGATAACAAACTCTGAAGGCTGAATGAGAACAGGTAGCGGTCCGCCGTGCATGACAAACCCGCCGACCACACCGCCCAGCACGATGACTAATCCGATAATGGCAAACATGTTACAGCAACTGCTCCGTCAGTTTAATCGTCCAGATGCGAGCCGTCCTGGCCCTCTCTTGATTTTGTCGTCACAGTTTGTATTGACGTGAACGCTTGGGCCGCAATTTCCGGTGCCGTTCGCGGTGTTGCGGGAGGCAGTACGCTCGCGGCAAGTCCTGTCGAGTGCGGGCTAGTCTGTTTCAGAGTGAACCACGCCAGGCGAAGCGCAGCAAAAGTGTGGCGCGAAGGCCATAGATGAGCGGCGGTTGGGAGTCAAGCATTTCGTTGGCACGCCGATACTTTCAAGGAATATGGAAGGCGACTGGATTCTCACAACTGTCCTATCGAGAAACAACGCCGGCCACGAAGAATTATGCGTTTCGACTTAGCAACCATATCCGGAATGCTCCTGGGAGTCGGCGCGATCGTGATCGCCTACCTGATGGAAGGTGGATCGCTGGCGTCGGTGTTCCAGGCTCCCGCGGTCATGCTCGTGCTGCTGGGGACGCTGGGCGCCGGGATGATCACGACGAGCATGAGCACCGTTCTGTTGATTCCGACGTATTTGCGGATCGCGTTTTTAGGCCAGGCGGTCGACGTGCGCGATACGATCGAGCGGATGGTCTACCTGGCGGAGCGCGCGCGCCGCGAGGGAATTCTCGGATTGGAGACGTTTCTCGACGACGCCCCGAGTCCGTTTTTCAAGAAGGCGCTGCAACTCCTGATTGACGGCACCGAAGTCACGGCGTTGCGCAGTATCCTCGAGACCGAGATCGCTTACATGGAAGAACGCCATCGGCGCGGTATCGAGCTGTTCAAGAAGATGGGTGGGTTTGCTCCGACGCTCGGCATCATTGGTACCGTACTCGGGTTGATTCACACTCTCGCCAATACGACCGACACGACGCGGATGGCCTCCGGGATCGCGGCTGCATTTATTGCCACGCTGTGGGGTGTCTGCTCGGCGAATCTGTTTTTCCTGCCGGTCGGGGACAAGCTGCGGCATCGACATCTCGAAGAAACCACGAATCTTGAGCTGGTTCTCGAAGGTGTACTGGCAATTCAATCGGGGGACAATCCGCGGGTGATTCGCACCAAGCTGCTGTCGTATCTGAATCCGCAAGAACGCTACGAGGATCGCTATGCGGCGACGCGGTGAGCTCGACAGCGACAACACCGATCGTTGGCTGATGACGTATGCCGACCTGATTACGCTGCTGTTGGCGTTTTTCGTGATGATGTACGCAATCTCCAAGATCGACCTGCGCAAGTTCGAAAAAGTTACACAACGCCTGCAAGGCGAGTTCAACTCCGGCGATGATCGGATAATCGAACCGGATGAAGCAGAATCGGGAACCGGCGTCCTGAAGGTGGGCCAGTTGAAAGTTGTGGCGCAGCGTTTGCAGAGTCCGTCGGTCGGACCGGTCAAGGGGCGCGTCAATATGGGGCCGAACAGCAACATTGCGCCCAGCAGCGGCTTCAGCGAGGTTACGCAATCGGACACCCTGTCCCCGCCCTACACGGTCGAGATGAACGAGCGCGGCCTGGTGATACATGTCCTGGAATCATCATTGTTCGCACCAGGACAGGCGGAACTGGCGGAAGCTGCCAAGGCAACATTAGACCGGATCGCGGCTGAAGTGCAGGAGTTGCCCAACCAGATTCGCGTAGAAGGGCACACCGACAACATGCCGATTGCGACTGCCAAGTTTCCCTCCAATTGGGAACTATCGTCGGCGCGCGCCACGGCAGTAGTCAGGTACTTCGTAGATACGCACGGCTTAACGGCCGACCGCATCTCAGCTCTCGGCTACGGCGAACACCGCCCGCTCGTGGAGAACGACACGCCGGAGAATCGCGCGCGTAATCGGCGTGTTGACATTGTCGTCCTGACCGACAATCTCTCGCGCTATGAGCCGAAGGCGAAACCGGAGACGCTCAGCACCGCCGAGATACCGTAGAAAAGAACACAGGAGAGTGCGGAAAAAGATTCCGCCCGCCTGCGACTTCCCGTTTCAAGCCCCAACAATTCCCATTACCACATAATGACTTAGCCGGATTCATCCTTTCGGCACGGCATTTGACTTACCCCCGGTCGGAGAAAGGTCTCTGATGAGTAATATTCTACATAAGGCACTGTTTCAAAATGGACTGATCCCGGCTTACTCGAAGCTGGCCGACCTGGCTTCGCTTCGTCACAAGCTGGTGGCCTCAAATGTTGCCAATGTTAACACGCCAGGCTACGAGAAGCGAACGATGGAGTTCGATCAAGAACTTCGTAAGGCCCTCGACAAACCCAAATTGTCCGGCGTCATCACCGACAAGATGCATATCGAACTCGGCAATCACCCGAATCGGGCGCCCGAGATTGAGCGTGTCAAGAAGTCAGAGAACGATACCGGCATCAACTCGGTGGACATCGACCAGGAACTGGCCGACCTCGCACAAAACCAGATTACCTTCGAATTTGGCGCCGACATGCTGGCGCGCAAGTTCAAATCGCTGAAGTCGGCAATCAAGGGAGAGAGTTAGAAAAGTCATGAGTGATCTGTTTTCCTCGTTGAAGATTTCCGGATCGGGGCTGTCGGTCTTTCGCCGCAAGATGAATGTCGCGGCGGAGAATCTGGCGAATGCCGAAGTGACCAAGACAGCCGAAGGCGGCCCCTATAAGAAGAAGACGCTCTCGATTACCTCGAAAAAGGTGAAAGAGACGTTTTCGCGGGAGCTGAATTCCGCCGCGGTCGAATTGCAGCAATCGGACGCCAAGCACATGCCTGGCAAGCCGGTGGCGATTTTGAACAAGTCCAATATCAACCACGCACAGAGCCGCGAACTGGTCGATCCGACGCAGCAACCGCGCCTGGTGTTTGATCCGGACCACCCGGACGCAAACGAAGAAGGGTTCGTGGCGATGCCGGATGTCGATCCGTTGATCGAGATGGTGGAAATGATGGCCGCAGCGCGCGCTTACGAGGCGAATCTGTCGGCGATCAATACAGTCAAAGAAATCACCAAGAAGTCTCTGGAGATATAGAGTCTCATGGAAATGAAAGTTAACAGCGCAAATCTGCAGGTCTACGGCAATGCGCCGCAACTGAGGCCGCAGCAACCGCCGGCGGAAGTCGCCAGGGCGGCGGAACCGAATCAATTCGCTGCGGCGAAGTTCGCCGATTTGCTGTCGCTTCAGGAGAAGCGCTTTATCATGCAGAATTTCAAACCGGAATCGACAACGAAGGAAGCGACGGCGCATCTGGGCCGTCATATCGACGTGCGCGCATGAAGCCAATCAGCCTAAATACGCTGCCACAGGAATTCAAGATTCCTCAGGCCTTGCCCGCACCGCCAAAGATGGCGGCGAACGGCGAGACGTTCGCCGATACGCTGAAGCAGTTTGTCAACTCAGTGAGCGATCTGCAAAGCCAGGCGGCGGGCGCCGAGCAGGCGTTTTTGCGCGGTGAAATCTCCGACGTCCACCAGGTGATGATTGCCGTGGAAGAAGCCTCGGTAGCGTTTGAGTTGTTGATGGAAATTCGTAATAAACTGCTGGAGGCGTACCAGACGATTCAGCGGATGCCGATCTAAGGCGCTTAACCCTCGGAGCATGGATGCATGAAGAGGATTTTTGATCATTTCTACCAGTTAATCGGTCGCATGACCCCGAGCCAGGTTGTGATGATGGCGTTTGTCGTCATCGGCATGATCGTTGGCACGGTGCTGATTTTTAATTTCGCCAAGTCGCAGTATTTCGTGCCGCTTTATTCGAATCTGTCCAGCGAAGATGCCGGCAAGATCGTCGAGAAGTTGAATGAGTTGAAGGTCTCCTACGAGATCGGCGACGGCGGCAGCTCGATCAGCGTGCCCTCCGACCAGGTCTATGAGACGCGGATGAAGCTGGCTTCCAGCGGGCTGCCGAGCCGTCAGAACATCGGCTACGCTTTGTTCGACCAGACGAACCTGGGCATGACCGATTTTGTCCAGAAATTGAATTACCGGCGGGCTCTCGAAGGGGAACTGGCGCGGACGATCGGATCGCTCAGCGAAGTTGAGGCGGCCCGCGTCCATCTCGTTATTCCCGAGGACAAGCTCTTCAAGGAAGACGAAAACAAGCCGAGCGCTTCAGTGGTCGTCAAACTGCGCGGCGGGCAGAATCTCACCAAGCGGCAATTGCAGGGGATGTCGTATATCGTAGCCTCTTCGATCGAAGGGATGGCGCCGGATAACGTGACGATTATCGATTATGACGGCAACCTGCTCTCGGGCGCGCAATCGAGCGATCCGTCGGCGATGCTGTCGGCGACGCAGTTCGAGATGCGCAAGAACGTTGAGACTTACCTGGAGCAGAAGGCCCAGTCGATGCTCTCGAGCGTGATCGGACACGGGCGATCAATCGTGCGCGTCAGCGCAGAGTTGAATTTCGAACAAAACAGCACCCAGATCGAAGAATACAACCCGGAAATGGTAGCCGTCCGCAGCGAACAGCGTACCGCCGCCAAGGGTAATGAAGTGGAATCCGTCCCGGGCACGCCGCCGGTGACAACCTCGTCGAACAACAATGACGCCACAGATATCATCACGAACTATGAAGTTTCCAAGACGGTCAAGAGCATCATTGGGGAAGTCGGCTCGATCAAGCATCTATCGATCGCGGTGATGGTGGACGGCAACTATGAAGAAACAACCGATCCTGAGGGTGCGGTTGATCGCAAATTTATCAATCGAACGCCGGAAGAGCTGGAGCGCTACGCTTCAATCATCAAGAATGCCGTAGGCTATTCTGAGGCACGCACGGACCTGTTTACCATTGTCGACGTTCCGTTTGACAACAGCCTGATGGTGACCTCACGACAGGAACTGGAAAAAGTCGGCCAGTGGCAGAACTATTGGTACTACGGCCAGAAGCTATTGATGGTCGTGATCGGGATCCTGGCGTTCCTGTATCTCAAACGCAAGGTGAAGAAGATCTTCGGCGCACTGGCCAAGTACGTTCCGCCACCGCCGGTACCATTGACGCCGCCGGTTGAGGAGGTTATTCAGCAAAAACCGCAGAAACCCAAACTGATCGATACAATGAAGTCGCAGACCAAGGGTCGACCCGACGAAATCGCCAAGGTAATCAAGACGATCATGGCGGAGCCGCAGTAACATGGCGCTCGCCTACGAACAGCTGACGGCGGTGCAGAAGGCCGCCATCGCACTGATCGCTTTCGGAACGGAAGTCTCGGCCGAAGTTCTCAAGGCGCTCAACGATCAGGAGCTTGAACGGCTGACGATTGAGATTGCGAACATGCGCGATGTCCCGGGCGAAGTGGAAGAGCGTGTGATCCAGGAATGCTACGAGGTGTTCCTCGCGCGCGAATACATCAGCTCCGGCGGTATCGACTATGCCCGTTCATTGCTCGAAAAGGCTGTCGGCGCGAATCGCGCGGTGGACATCATCAAGCGACTCGAGTCCTCGCTGGTAACGTCGGGGTTTAACCTGCTCAAGGGAATCGATCCGAAGCAATTGGTTAACTACATTCAGAACGAACACCCGCAGACAATCGCGCTAATCCTCACGCAATTAACTTCGCAGCAGGCAGCTGGCGTACTGACCGAATTGGCGCCGGAACTGCAGTCGGAAGTCGCGTTGCGCGTGGCGACCATGGAAAAGATCTCGCCGGAAATTTTGAAGGAAATCGAATCGACCCTGGACCAGCATTTCTCCGGGTCGGTGTTCCGCGAGAGCAAGCAATCGGGCGGCGCCAAGGCGCTGGCGGATATTCTCAACCTGGTGGAGACTTCAGCGGAGAAGCACATCCTGCAGACGCTGGAAGCCGACAATCCTGATCTGGCTGCCGAAATTAAGAATATGATGTTCGTCTTCGAAGACCTGACGCTGCTCGACGACCGCTCGATCCAACGCCTGCTCAAGGAGATCGAGACCAAAGACATCGCGATCGCTCTCAAGGCCGCCTCCGACGACGTCAAGAACAAGATCTACGCCAACGTCTCGGAACGTGTCGCGACGATGATCAAGGAAGAGATCGAGTTCATGGGACCGATGCGACTCTCCGACGTCGAAGCCGCGCAGCAGCGCATCGTCGAAGTGATCCGCCGCCTCGAAGAGGAAGGCCAGATCGTTATCTCGGGTCGCGGAGGCAAGGAAGATGTCGTCGTCTAAGGTCCTCTCGCTGGTTCAGTTTACCGAATCGCCGGTGCCGGTGGGGAGCCGCGAATTTATCGACCGTTTCCGCAAGGAGCAGGAAGAAAGTTCGCCGGAAGGGCAAAAGCTGCGCAAGCTTGAAGAACGCCACCAGCAGGAACTGCAACAAGCGTTTGCCAAGGCGTACGCGCAAGGTGAAGCCGCCGGTCTGCAGAAGGGAATGGCGCGGGCGCAGCAGGTTGAGAGCGAACTGCGCGGGGCGATCAACAATCTCGTCAACTATCACCACAAGATTTACGAGCAAGCGCGCCTGCAGGTCTTCGACCTCTCCTTCGCACTGGCCGACAAGATCACGGCCGCTCGCGGGGAAGCGGAACAGAAGACGGTCATGGAGACGATCGAGCTGTGCATTGTCGAGTTTCTCGACAAGAGCCGGCTGTTGATCAAGGTCAACCCGGCGCAGGTCGAGTTTGTCCGCAAGCAATTGAGCGAGGCCGACGCCGTACACGATTCGACGACGCATGTAGCCGTCGAGGGAGATGCGCGGATCGGGTTTGGTGGCTGTATTGTTGAGACTGACTCCGGCTCGGCCGATGCTCGCTTCGAAACGCAATTGGAGATTCTCAAGACCAGACTCCTGGAGATCTCGTAAGGCCTATGTCGAAACTGGTCGACATCTCCGCCGAGCGTGAACTGATCGCGCGCACCAACACCATCCGTCTCGACGGCAAAGTGAGGCGGGTAATCGGTTTGATTATTGAATCGATCGGGCCGCAGGCATCGCTGGGAGAGCTCTGCAAGATTTATCGTCGACAATCAGATGAACCGGTTTTGGCAGAAGTCGTGGGTTTTCGCGACAATTACACGCTTCTGATGCCATTTGGCGAGCTGGAAGGTATCAATCCCGGTTCCTCGGTGGAGGCGACCGGCTCGGTACTCAAGATTAGCGTCGGCGACGAACTGCGCGGGCGCATTCTCAGCGGGCTTGGCCAGCCGATCGACGATAAGGGCCCGCTGATCACCAAATTGGAGCGGCCGATCACATCGAAGTCGCCGCACCCATTGAAACGCCAGCGCGTCGACAAGCAGATTCTGACTGGCATTCGTGCCCTCGACGTTTTCACCAGTTGCGGCCGCGGCCAACGAATGGGGATCTTCGCGGGTTCCGGCGTCGGCAAGTCGGTGCTGCTGGGCATGATCGCGCGCCAATCGAGCGCGGCAATCAACGTGATCGGCTTGATCGGTGAGCGCGGCCGCGAGGTGCGCGAGTTTATCGAACACGATCTCGGCGAGGAAGGCCTGAAGCGCTCGGTGGTGGTGGCGGTAACGTCTGATCAACCCGCTTTGATCAAGGTGAAAGGCGTCATGACGGCGACGGCGATTGCGGAGCATTTTCGCGACCAGGGGCACGATGTAATCCTGATGGTCGACAGCGTGACACGCGTGGCAATGGCACAGCGCGAGATCGGCCTGGCGGTCGGCGAACCGCCGGCGACGAAGGGATATACGCCCTCTGTGTACGCAATGCTCCCGAAGTTATTGGAGCGCGCCGGCGCCGGAGAGCGCGGCTCGATTACCGGACTCTATACGATTCTTGTCGAAGGTGATGATTTCAACGAACCGATTTCCGATCAAGTGCGCTCGATCCTCGATGGCCACGTGACGCTGTCGCGGCGGCTGGCGCATCGCAAGCATTATCCGGCGATCGATGTGCTGCAGTCGGTGTCGCGCGTGATGGTGAATATCGTTTCGCAACAGCATCGCGATCTGGCTGGGGAAGCGCGCAAGTTGCTCGCCGTGCATTCGGAGAACGAAGATTTGATCAATATCGGTGCTTACGTCAAGGGATCGTCGCCGGAAATCGACACGGCGATCGCGAAGGTGCCGCAGATTAATGAATTCCTCCAGCAGGATATCACGTCGAAACGACCCGACTTCGCGCAGGATTTGGCGCGGTTAAACACAATTATCGGCCATGAAGAAGTTCCAGTTCCGGCTGCAGAAGCTGCTTCAGCTTAAGACCCACAAGAAAGTCGAGAAGCAAAAAGACCTCGCCAAGGCGGAGCGCGTGCGCCGCATGGAAGAGGCGCATCTGGAGATGCTGAAAGAGCGCCTGGAAGATGAAATCAACGACCTGGCGCCGCTGAAGGTCGAAAAGATCGATGTGCGGCGGTTGACGAATTCGGTCTACTTCCAGCATCGCTTGAACACCAATATGGCGAATCAGCGCAAGGCAATTGCCACGGCCAAGCGGCAGGAGTCGATCAAACGCAAGCATCTGATCGATGCCGCCCGCGAAGAAAAGGTGTATGTGAAGTTGAAGGAGAAACAGCAAGAGCGCTACCTTCAAGAACTCGACCAGCATATCCAAAAAGAAATCGACGAGATCGCGCAGACGGGGTTTGTGAGGGGGAAGAGGAGGGCGTAGGAAGTGAGCGCAATATCATGAGAATCTATCTAATCGCAGGTCTTGCGGCAATCTTCTTCCTTGCCTCGTGCGAGGGACCCGATCCTGGTTCAGAAGAGTTGAAATTTGGACAACTCGCCGGAGTGTATCACGCGAATTTCGGCTCCAGGGTGCAAGACGAATTGCAGCTCTTTTCTGATTCAACATATCTGCATACGTACATTTCAAGCAAGGGTGATACTTCAGTGGATCGGGGGAACTTTCGATTTGCTGATCTAGGGCGTCAACGATACCGATTGCGAGTAGACCGGTTTGCTGTATTGTTACCGCCGGAAGACTGCTGCATCGGTGAGAGAAAAGTGTCTGCTGGAGAGATTGACACAGTGCGGCTCGCGATGAGAATTCGTAAGTCAGACAAGAGAATAGTTCTTGAGTATTGTCCGCACGAGTTGAAGTATTATGTCAAGGCTTTGTAGTGAAGATCTGTCAAATCCCTTCGTCACGGGCCGGCAGAAGTTCAAGTTAGCGAAAGAGGCTCGCGCTGGATCGCAGAGTGTTGCGGAAAAACGGGATTTGACCTACGACCCAGTTCCACCCTCCGCTGCGCTCCGGGTGGGCTACCGGGTTTCACTGCCCACCTTCAGTACGCCCGCGTTTCAGGATTTCTTTTTGTTGTCGCTGCCACGGCCCGCCATTATAGAGCGCACCCGACACCGCTCTGACCGGTTCCTGAGCGTACGTGAGCGCCGTCAGTTTGCCGGTTTTGTCAAACGATACCTTCCATTCAGCCACTTCACCGCTGTCGAACGCGTAGGCCCAAAGCCTGACAGTGTCAGATTCCACACCCGTTGTAACCGCGGGTGCCGCGATGCGTGAAGCGTATTCTTCGGGCATCTTCTTCAGCTCCTTGAGGACTCGTTTGGACAAGTTACGATCATAGAATTCATTGTCCACGTCCCTTACCACATCTTCCAGGTACAGCTCCTCTCCCGTTATCCAGCCGATTTCGTCTCCCTGCTGACACATCATGTAGGCCCTGGCGATGTCCGCCTGTGAATTGATGAAAACGATCAATTGATCTTCATACTCCAGCGTCACGAACAGCTTCGAGCGGCAGATCAAATCGGAAGGGAAGACCTGTGGACAATCGAGCGCTGCCTGATTGATGAGTGAAACCAGGGTCTCACCTGTTCCGTGCACAAGCGGCACCCAGCGCTTTGACGTGAGGTTTACGGCCGCATAGAGCGGAGCATAGACTTGATAATGAACACCTTCCCAGGAGAGATACTTGAAGCCGGTATGCCTTACAGCGAGAATAACATTCGCTCTCAAAGAATCGTAGGCAATGACGCGATGTAGCCAGATTGCATCCTGATCGGAATGAAAGTCCGGATCTGCGATCGGGTCCGAAAGCTTCCGTGCCGACTCAACCCAAGACGGAATGAACAGAGCGATACTATCCTGCAGCCACGCTGGTGCAAAGCACTCGGCCTCAACGCTGCCAAACGTCACGCCTGACTGCTGGGCGACAGTTGGACCTGTGGGTGCCGGGAAGGTGATCTGGTGAAATCCACACAACTCTTCAGCCGCCGCATTCCCAACCAGGCCAATGCACACGGTGAGCGTGCACAGTGACAGCACTCCAAACAGATGACTCATGGGCCGGTAGCCCACGCGCAGCGCCAGCGAAGGGTGGGATTTATCATCCCCGACGCAATACGGATGATTGAAAAATTGAATCATGCCAATTCCTTTGTCTTCGTCCGACTCCCGCGATTGGAGCCGCGGCGATTCATCGATCAATAATAAGACGAATCTCTGCCCCAAGTCGAGCAATTTGTGGTCAAGCAATTTCGGCAGTGACCTGCGCCCCACCCTCCGCTGGCGCTGCGGGTGGGCTACAGGGTACCGGGATGCATCACCGGCGGCCGAGTACTCGTTGAGGCAAATGCGGATCGCGCGGATTCGCATAGAGCTGCAAAAAGGCGAGGTCTGACCTCGGCCTGCAAATCCAACCGCGAATCAGAGTCCGAACCACAGGGGTTCGGACCAACGGACTGTGAAGTTGGAGAAAGTTGCCCGAAAGCGTACTTGCAACGTGGGTCGCTTCTATCTATAATTATTCTTGAAATTCGCCGAGCCGGACGCTATTCTCGATAAGGGTGGGCTTGTGCTCGAGCCTCAGGAGCAGGCCGTGGAGCCGGCAGCGTATCTCTGCGTTTCGCGTCCGGATTACGCAGCCATCGGGCTCGTGGCCAGTCACACAAGAGTTCAATTATTTCGCGTTAATGGAGTGGCCGCGCCGTGGTCGGACAGAACAGGAATCGCGGACACATGGCAACTCCGAAGTAGATAAGTAATCATTTCGTATGGAGAGGTACACCGCAATGCCAAAGTTTTTGATCGAAGTCCCGCACGAGGCCGAGCCCGTCGCCTGCCTCCGGGCTATCAAGGTCCTTCAAGAAACCGGATCGCACTATCTCACTAACGCCGACTACGGCTGTCATGATGGCGTGCACAAGGCTTGGATCGTCATGGAAGTAGATGACAAAGAGGCCGCACGAAACATCCTGCCGCCAGTCTACCGGCCTCGAGCAACCGTCACTGCCCTGAACAAGTTCTCCGCGAGTGAGATCGACGAACTCCTGGCCTATCACCAGGGAAAAGGCCCGACCTCGTAGAGTCCAGAGCCGGTGCACGGAGCGACAACACCCTGGAAATCAGTCGTCAAATCCCTTCATCACGGGCGGGCGTTGGTCGCAGAGTCTTCGGTTCGCGCTGGATTGAAGGGTGTTGCGAAGAAACGGGATTTAACCAACGACCCTGGAAATCAGAAGTCAAATCCCTTCGTCACGGGTGAGCAGAAGTTCAATGTAGCGAAAGTGGCTCGCGCTGGATTGCAGAGTGTTGCGGAGAAACGGGATTTGACCAACGCCCTGCGGTGGAAATGCGATGATGGCCCCACCCTCCGCTGCGCTCCGGGTGGGCTACCGGGTCACCTGTGCGCCGGTCACTTTATCGGCTCGTCTTTGACTCCAGGGCGGTTATCCTGGCTTCGTATTCCTGCTTGATCTTCAGGACCTCTTCCGCAACCAAGCCTTGCACCAGCGATTTCAATTCCTCCGGCAATTGTTGGGGCACTTTAGTTCCGTTTTCGACGCGTGCATGACCCTGATCCGGAATCGCAGCGGGCTGATTCTCGGCGGCGACGAGACTCTCCCAGTAGGTCGTGCCGTACCAGGTCGGGACATAGAGGAGCGTGAGCCGGGCATACGAAATCTCGGTTGCCGCTGGGCCGTTAATATGGCCATAAAGGCTGTATCTGTGCTCGCCGGGTTCATCGATGTAGAATGTCGCTATCGGCGAGAGGGTGAAGACGTACGAACCTGAACCGGCATTCATCGGAATGCGCACGCGTGCACGGTTGGTGGGCGGCAAGTAGGCGCTCGATTTGGTGATCGTGATTTCGATATCATCATTGTCGCCCCAGGTGTGGTCCATCGATCCCGTCGCCATAGCGAAAGCCAACACATAGCCGCTGTCGGGAACGGTGATCGTCTCTTGAGTAATCAGCACGTTGGAATGACCGAGGCTAACGCCGCTGATCGACATATTCATCGCCATGCCCGGCTCATTGGGCTGGCGGTAGGAGGATATCAGCAATGGATCAATGGCGCCCGCATAGAGAGTGTCGCGCAGTTGAGCACTGCCGCTAACGTGCAGTTTGCGCGAGGGTGTGGTTGTGCCGATGCCGACCTTGCCGTCCTCGAGAACCGTCAGCGCCTCCAGGGCTGCGTCCTGGCTGCGCAGGCTCAGGGCGCCCACCGGGATGTTGTTGTTGGTGTAGTCGTCCATGCGAAGATGCCAGCGATTTTGCGGTGTCTGAAAGCGCATGCCGGTTTCACCGTGACTGGTGGCTGAACTCTCAACCCGCAAGAAGGCCGCGCCGCCAGCGCCGCTGT
The DNA here is from genome assembly GCA_964576925.1 of uncultured Ignavibacteria bacterium. Classification (GTDB taxonomy): domain Bacteria; phylum Zixibacteria; class MSB-5A5; order CAIYYT01; family CAIYYT01; genus JADJGC01. The sequence goes on from CAZNWJ010000003.1 coordinate 458,278, forward strand.
TTTCGACATGCAGCATATCTTCCGGCGCCATCGTCCCCAGCCCGACCTCTTTTGCTTCCGGGTCGATCAGCATCCAGTTGGCAGCGCCGCGATCGTAGATGCGAATCCCGCCGCCGGGTGTCAGGTAGAGGCAATCGGTCGCCGAAATCACCAGATCGTCGGTGCCGCTGTTGATCTTGCATTCCGTGTTTCCGAAAACGATGTCGCCTCCTTGACGAACGCGAATGTCGCCTTCGACATGAAGTTTGGCAGCCGGAACCGCGATGCCGATGGCGACGGAATCGGAATCGGTGGCGGTCTTGAGATAAGCACCCATATCGGTCCAACCGCCGGAGCTTGCCTGATCGGGAGAAGCCTCCCACGCCGAGCCGTTCCATTTGATGACTTCGCCAGAGGTGGCGCTATTCTGACCGATGTCGCCGAGTTGGATGGTGCCGTTCACGATCTTGGCGCTGGTGACGGAGTTGTCGGCGACCGCTTTGGCATAAGCCGCTGAGTCGGCGTTAAGCGCCCGAAATGCGGCGGGAGTACTGAGCAGCGGACGCAGCGGGCGCAGTTCGGAATCGCTGTTAACGCGAATGCCGAGCCAGCGGATCGCGCCGGTGAAAGCGCTCGCCGGGATCGGAGTCGCACTCCCCAGAACAACCGAGAAGCTGCCGGCAGTGACGACGACATCCGCATGCGACTCCGTCCAGAGAGCGCTTGTTCCCAGCGAATCTGAGTAGATCGTGACCGTGAGGGCAACGGTCTGATTCAGGGGATTGCCGGATATGTCGCATAGGTAGCCTTGGTAGTTCATTCGTTGTGGTATCGCAGCCAGGAGGCTGGAGGCGGTCAAGAGCGCAATCAATGCGAGAGAAGGGAAGAGGCGTTTCATGAATTCTCCATTCGCAACAGGTTCTGACAGAGGCGCGGATCTCACGGCGGAGTCTGGATTTTCGCCAGATTCGTTTTAGCGTGACCTATGAAGTTAGATCGGTCATGACGGATGAACTCATGATACAAAACAGGAGTATTTTGTCAATGAAATTGGGATGAGGGTGATCGGGGTTGGGCACGAGATTGTCAAATCCCTGCGTCACGGGCGAGCAGAAGTTCAATGCAGCGATAGAGGCTCGCGCTGAATTGTAGAGTCTTGCGGAGAAACGGGATTTGACCTACGACCCAGAATTGCAGAGTGTTGCAGCAAAACGGGATTTGACCTACGACCTGCGTCACGGGCAATCGGAAACTCAATGATGCGAAAGCGGCTCGCGCTGGATTGTAGAGTGTTGCAGCAAAACGGAATTTGACCTACGACCTACGGGGCAAATGGCGAGACAACACCGTAGAAATCAGTCGTCAAATCCCTTCGTCACGGGAGAGTAGCGCTTGTTAGCAGAAGACGCAGGTTTAGCCGGATTGCGCAGCGTTGCAGGGAAACGGGATTTGACCTACGACCCAGCCCCACCCTCCGCTGCGCTCCGGGTGGGCTACCGCATCAATTAGCAGTACCGAATCAGTTAGCACATTCCGAACCACAGGGGTTCGGACCTACGAGAATAAAATCACATAGAGATGCGCTGTGCTTCCCACAAACACAAAACGGACAGCCGGGTGGCTGTCCGTTTCGGTTTCACTCGCATGGTGGAGGAGCCAAGCACCATGCTGTTGCAACGAACTCTACTTGAGTAGCATCATCTTGCGCGTCATCGCGAAGTCGTCGGCGGAAATCTTGTAGAAGTACACGCCGCTTTCGACCGTCCGGCCGTTGGTGTCGGTGCCGTTCCAGTCGATGCGCTTGTTACCCGCCGAGAGGGTCGAGTTCACAAGTTCGGCGACTTCCTGGCCGAGGATGTTGTATACGCGCAGCGTAACATGACAAGCCTTCGGCAGGTTGAATTCGATTGTGGTCGCCGGATTGAACGGGTTCGGATAGTTCTGTTCGAGGCTGAACGAGGTCGGCAGAATTCCGCCGAGATCGTCGACGCCTGTCTGCTGATCGACGACGAGCGTCACGGTAACGGTGTCTTCGTCATCGACAATGCTGGTCGACATCGAAGATACCTGCTTGACGATAACCATGGCTTCATAGCTGCCGGGCATCAGGCCCGTCGTGTTGATGCTGAATTCCACGTTGGACGGCGAGGTGCCGTTGGTCGGATTGAGCGACAACCACGGCGTGGTCTCGACGGCACCCCACGGGAACTCGATGCCGGAAGGACTGGCGTTCGTAATGGTGATCGACTGCGGATCCGGAGTTTCGCCGACCAGCGCATTGAAGGTCAGGTTGTCCGGAGTGAGCAGGATGTCGACGTCGTCATAGATGTCGAGGATCACCACGACGGTCTGCGGCGAGTTGGTGGCTTCCGCAGAGGTAATCGTAATCGTTGTCGAATGCCGGCCGATGTTCAGGCCGAGAATTGCCACGGTCGCGGTAAACTGGCCCGGAGCGGTGCCGGAGGTCGGCGCCAGCGAGAGCCAATCGACGCTTTCAGCGGCTTCCCAGTTCAACGCACCGGCGCCGCCGTTGGTGATGATCACCGGCTGACCGGCCGGATCGGGGCCGCCTTCGTAGCTGGAGAAGAACAACGTGTCGGTGTTGAGTACAAGACTTGCAGTCGAAGCGCTGACCGTAAACGTAGCCGGATCATCATCGAACAGGCCACCCGGATCGGTCGCACGGAAAGTGATGATTTCCGAGCCGGACCAGGTTGCCCCCGGCTTGGTGATCGTCGCGATGCGGTTGGCATCGATCGAGACCGTCAAGTCGGCATTGCCTGAGAAAGTCCAGGTCATCTGATTATCGAGGTTGTCGGCGTCGCTGACAAAGTTGTCCAGAGTGATCGTGGCGAAGTCAGCGCCAAAGGCGACTGTCTGATTCGGGATATCAGTCACGATCGGCGGATCGTTTACGGCCGTCACGGTGAAGGTAGCATCGTCGGAATCGAAGAGCCCACCCGGATCAGTAGCGGTAAATGTAAAGGTCGCGCTACCGGCGAACTCGCCGCCGGGGTGCGAAATCGTCGCCACACGATTGGCGTCGATATTCACAACAAAACTGTTTGGTGAGCCGCTAGTGGCAGTCCACTCGATCGTATTGTCGGCGTCTTCGGCGTCGCTAACAAAGTTGTCGAGATTGATGGTCGCGAAGACGGCGCCTTCGTTAATCGTCTGATTCGGAATGTCGGCCACGACAGGAGCAGTATTCGGCGTGCTGACACAGCCGCCCTTGATGCTGACATCGGTGGCGCCGCAGTCGGCGTAGGTCGGACTAAATGATCCACCGGCCTGAGCCGAGAAAACCCAGAATCCAGCCGGAGGCACAAACACAGAATCAAAGTCAATGCACTCGGCAGCCGCACCTGCCGGCACACGCACCCAAATGGTCATCAGGTGAGCTTCGGTAGCGTTTACCGGGAGCGGCGTCGCTGGAGTGAAGTTGATCCAGCCGGCCAGCGCGGTATTGTTGGCAGCACTGAGTGTAGTCAGGAAACTCCCGAACGCCGGAGGCGGGGGAAAAACCGGACCTTGCGTAATCGAGCTGATTTCGAGATTTGGCGAGTTGTGCTTGAAGCCAAGCGAGAATCCGCCGAGCGCCACATCGTTGGTGATCATGACGCGAATGCCGACGGAGTCGTTGTCGGTCACGTGATCAGCGGGGCATTCGAGGCGGACGGAGTTAGCGGCAAAAAGAGCTCCTGGTGCAATGATCCAGGTAAGTCCCATGATCATCGTGCATAGCACCATCATCTTAAGCAGTCGTTGCATAGAAATGCACCTCCAGGAAATTTCTTCGTTCATTCCGCCGGCTATTACGCAAAGATCGTGCGAAAAACATCGGATAATTAAAAACTTCAATGAGTTAATGTAAGCCATTAGTAGTCATAGCGATAAATGGTCGGTGTGTCGGGTGTTGACGAGGGTTGGATAGTCAAAAAGCTCTTGCCGGTCGTAAGGATCTATGAATCCGTTTGCACCTTCGATGCAAGCCGCGCCGGAGAGCCTTTTTGCTTGCCAGTCGGCCGGATCGCCGTTAACATGAAAGCAGTTCAGCTATTGACCTATTTAAGGAGTTAGAGGGATGCTTGCCTACAAGAGAGTCTTATCGTTCGTTGTCCCCATAGTTGTGATGTTTCCGCTGATGATGTCATGCGGCCAGAAACAGGGGGGCGATTCAGCGGCGGCCGCTGTGCCTGTCCCAGCCCGTTTTACGGGAGTTGAAAAGCAGGTCGTCGGGAAGCTGTTTGAGTTGTGGCAGAAGAAAGGGCATGTCGCCTCGGTCGACCAGGCGGCGGCGATCCTGGGCGTGGAGATTTCGGATAGCATGCGTATCGACATGCTCGGAAAATTCTCGGACAGTCTGATGATGCACGAACGCCTGGCCCGCTATCGGGCGCAGACTTTCATTCTGACGAACGAAGAGAAACTGATAGCGGAATACATCATCGCAACGGAGAAGCACAACCAGGAATTTCCGACAATCGAGCAAGTAGCCGCCGGTACCGGTATCGGTGTAGAGCGGATCAAGGATCGCCTGCAATTCCTGAGCAAGCTGGGGATGTTCTACGACCTGGGCGCGCCGGATGAATACAACAAGCTGGGCTTCAGTTTCGGGCAGCAGGTTGGTGATTTCACGTTCGACCTCGGGATCCGGCAACACATCTTCCGTGTCGACGGCGGCAAGCCGGAAAACGTCGGTTGCGCGAAAGAGGCACTATTCATCGTAGCCACCGACTACCCAACGCAGCGCGTGGATTATCGCACCTATGACCCAATGACTCTCGAACCGATCGATGTGGTGTTCGAAAAGGGCGAGGTGGTCAGCGTTTCACCGGAGGGCGCGCGCCTTCTGGAAGGCGGTACCTGCGGTACGAATAATCTCTTCGTCAGCGAGACAAACGCCAGGACCTACTCAACGACGATTCCGCGTTTCCAGCAGGATCGGCAGTTCCCGGTGTTCGAAGTGAAGGCGCGTTTCGACGAGGTGAAGAAAGAGGCGGCCGACGCGCATTAACTCGGTGTAGACGACTTAACCGGGTGGGTGAGCGGGAGCCGCTCACCCGCCCGGGCCATCACAGTTTGTTCCAATTTTCACAAACCCTGCCGGAATTGCTTGCCTCCATTCTCCGCTTTTCGTAATTTCCAGTTTCCCGGTTTTGGCCGGTGGCAGCGAGCAAGTTGAAAAGAAGTTTCAAGGATAGAGGAGAGTTACAAAGATGAGCACACAACCTCAAGCCGTAATATTGTCAGCGTGCCGGACCGCGATCGGAAAATTCCAGGGCGGGCTCGCCGGCTTTTCCGCGCCGCAATTGGGCGCTTTTGCCGTGAAAGAAGCCGTGCGTCGTGCCGGTGTCGATCCGACTGACGTTCAGGAATGCATCATGGGCCAGGTTGTCCAGGCGGGCTCAGGACAGGCGCCGGCGCGCCAGGCCGCGATCCACGGCGGGCTGCCGCCGGAAGTGGCTGCGATTACGATCAACAAGGTGTGCGGCTCAGGTTTGAAGGCGGTCATGATGGCGGCCCAGGCGATCAAGGCGGGGGATTCCGACCTGATCGTCGCCGGCGGCATGGAGTCGATGTCGAATACGCCGTATTCGCTTCCGAGCGCTCGTACCGGCATGCGGCTGGGGAATCAGCAGGTGGAAGACCTGATGATCAAGGACGGCCTGTGGGATTCGTTTAACAATTTCCACATGGGGAGCGCCGCCGAGTACACGCAACAGAAATCCGGTGTGACTCGCGAAGAGCAGGACGAGTTTGCCTACAATTCTCATCGCAAGGCGATCGCCGCGATCGACGGCGGTAAGTTCAAGAGTGAGATCTTCGATGTGTTGGTGCCGCAGAGAAAAGGCGATCCGATCGCAGTCAATGTTGACGAGTCGCCGCGCCGTGACATTTCCGTCGATATGCTCTCCAAGCTCAAACCGGCATTCCAGAAAGACGGCACCGTGACACCGGGCAATGCACCGGGATTGAATGACGGAGCTTCGGCGCTGGTGGTCAGTTCGCAAGGCTATGCGGAGACCAACGGGCTCAAGCCACTGGCGAAGGTAATCGCCTATTCCGTCGCCGGAACGCCGCCGAAGGACCTGTTCTTCTCGCCGATCTATGCGGTGCAGAAACTGATGAAGAAAATGAATGTTGAGATCGGCTTTTTCGATTTGATCGAGGCCAATGAAGCGTTCAGCGTACAAGCCCTGGCCGACGGCAAGGGATTGGGTTGGGATTGGAATCGCGTCAACGTCAACGGCGGGGCCGTGGCACTCGGCCATCCGATTGGCGCTTCAGGCGCGCGCATCCTGACAACCTTGATTTATGCGCTGAAGGATCGCGGCAAAAAGACCGGTCTGGCGACTTTGTGCCTTGGCGGCGGCAATGCCGTAGCGCTGGCAATCGAAGTCATTTAGCGGGACGATTCGGGAGGACGGGAATTATGTATATTCAGAAGGTTTCCATCGTTGGCGCCGGGACCATGGGGAATGGCATTGCCCATGCCTTTGCGCAAAAGGGCTTTGAGGTAACGCTGATCGACATCGTCGAGGAGAATCTCAAGAAGGGGCTGGATACGGTCAAGGCCAACCTGCTGCGGCAGGTCAAGCGAGAGCTGATCTTGCAGGCGGACGCCGATGCCGCCATGGGCCGGATCAAGACCTCGATGGATCTGAAATCCGTCGCGGGATCACAATTGGTGATCGAAGCGATCGCCGAGGATCTCGCGATAAAGAACAAGTTTTGGCGCGAGATGGAGTCGATCTGTCCGGCGGAGACAATCTTCGCCTCGAATACTTCGTCACTCCCGATCACGCAATTGGCGAGCGCGACCAAGCGGCCGGACAAGTTTATCGGCATGCATTTCATGAATCCGGTGCCGCTGATGAAGCTGATCGAGTTGATTCGCGGTATCGCCACCAGCGATGAGACGTACAATGTCATCAAGGAGCTGTCGATCAAGCTCGACAAGACGCCTGTAGAGGTTAACGACTACCCGGGATTTATCGCCAATCGTATTCTGATGCCGATGATCAACGAAGCCTGCTACGCGCTGATGGAAGGCGTGTCGGGCAGGGAGGAGATCGACCAGGTGATGAAACTGGGGATGAACCATCCCATGGGGCCGCTGACGCTGGCGGATTTCATCGGACTCGATGTGTGCCTGGCGATTCTGGAAACCCTGCACAGCGGTCTGGGCGACCCGAAGTATCGGCCGTGTCCTTTGCTGCGCAAAATGGTGCAGGCGGGCTGGCTGGGAAGAAAATCGGGCCGCGGATTCTACGTCTACGCTTAATCTGCGGACCTTGAATAATCGCCGTTTTTGTGTTTGACTGGTTGACCTAAGTGTGCCGATAACGTTATCATCAATGATCAGGAGATTGATTGTATGGATTTTGCCTTAAACGATGACCAATTGATGATGCGTGAAGCGGCGCGAGAATTTGCCGAAAAACGCCTGAAGCCGATAGCCGAAGAACTTGATGCCAATAGCGAGATGCCGGCAGAGCTTCTCAAGGAAGCGGCGGAACTGGGGTATTTCGGGTTGGTCGCGCCGGAAGAATACGGCGGTCTCGCAGTCGACACGTTGAGTTATGCCCTGGTGATCGAGGAACTAGCGCGCGCCTGCGCAGCGCTGGCGATTACGATCTCAGTCCACAATTCACTTGTTATCAAGGCCATCAGCAAGTTCGGCACAACCGAGCAGAAGCAGAAGTACCTGCCGAAGCTGGCTTCCGGCGAGTTCATCGGCGCGTACTCGCTGTCGGAGCCGGGTTCTGGAACGGATGCCGCTTCGCTGCAATGTCGGGCGGTGCGCGATGGGAACGATTTTGTACTTAATGGTACAAAGAGTTGGGTCTCGTCGGCGGCGTATGCTTCGGTGTTTGTCACGTTCGTGTTGACCGACCCCAGCCGCGGCAAGCAGGGGGTGTCGTGTCTGCTGGTTGACACGGGCATGAAAGGAATGAACCTGGGCAAGCCGGAGAAGAAGATGGGGTTGAAGGCGTCCGATACGCGAGAAGTATCGTATGTTGATTGTCGCGTGCCGGTGACGCAACTACTCGGTGAAGAGAATCACGGCTTGCGCGTAGCTTTCTCACTGCTCGAAGCGGGACGGGTCGGCGTAGCGGCACAATCGTTGGGGATCGCCCAAGCCGCGTTTGATGAGGCGTTATCTTATGCCCGCGAGCGCAAGCAGTTCGATCAGCCCATCATAAACTTCCAGGCGACGCAGTTCAAGATTGCCGAGATGGCGACGCGCATCGACGCGGCGCGCTTGCTGACTTATCGGGCGGCGACGCTCTATGAGGCCGGCGGGCAAAACGTAAAAGAGATATCGATGGCAAAGCTGTTTGCCTCCCAGACCGCCAACTATGTGGCCAACGAGGCCGTGCAGATTCATGGCGGTTATGGCTATGTGAAGGAGTATGCTGTCGAGCGTTATTTCCGCGACGCCCGCGTCACGGAAATCTATGAAGGGACCTCGGAAGCGCAGAAGATGGTGATTTCTCGAGCCATCATCAACGAAGGGATGTAATGTTCGCCGACTCTGCCTACGCTGATTTTCGCATCAAAGTCCGTGATTTTTGCGAGCGGGAGATCGCTCCGCTGGCAGAAACCGTCGATGAAACGCAGATGTTTTCGCCGGTCGTGCTGCAGAAGCTTCACGAACAGGGGTGGTGGGCGATCCAGGTTCCGAAGGCGTACGGCGGGCTGGAACAGACCACAGTACAATATTCGATCATTGTCGAAGAGTTGTCGCGTGTCTGTGGTTCGACGGGACTGACTGTTGCGGCACATAACTCGCTGGGCGCGGGACCGATTACTTACTTTGGGACTGAAGAGCAAAAGAAACGCTACCTTCATTTTGCCGACAAGGACGCCTATTTGATCGCTTTTGGGCTTACCGAACCCCAGGCGGGTTCGGACGCCGGGGCGACCAAATCGGTTGCCGATCCGAAGCCGGAACATTATATTCTCAATGGCACCAAGTGTTGGATCACTTCAGCCAATCTTTGCCGTTATGCCATCGTTACCGCCCGGACCGACAAGTCCACAGGAGTGCATGGCATCTCCTCATTTGTCGTTGAAAAAGGCATGGAGGGATTTTCGGTAGGGAAGAAGGAGAACAAACTTGGCTGCCGCGGATCGGACACGGCTTTCCTGCACTTCGATGATCTCAAGGTGCCGAAGGACAATCTGATCGGCAAGGAAGGCGAGGGCTTCAAGCAATTCATGAAGACTCTCGACGGCGGGCGCATATCCATTGCCGCAATGGCGCTCGGATTAGCGCAGGGCGCATTTGAAGCGGCTGCGCGGTACGTGGCTTCGAACTATTTTGAAGAGATGCCGCTGGCGGACCAGCAATGGGCGCAGTTCAAGCTGGCTGATATGGGCTGCCGGATTGAGGCGGCACGGGGCCTGGTTTACGGCGCCAGCCAATTGCGCGATGCAGGAAAGCCATATTCGCAGCAATCGGCGATGGCAAAGCTTTATGCTTCCGATGTCTGCAACTTCGCGACTTCGGAAGCGTTGACGATTATCGGGTTGGGAACTTACGAAGAGCGCTATCCGGTGGAACGGATGTGGCGCGACATGAAATTGACGGAAATCGGCGAAGGAACATCCGAGGTGCAGCGCCTCGTGATTTCCCGAGCCATTCTTAAATCGATTAAGACGGCATAGGTTGTTGGAGGAGGACATATGGCATTTGACGAAAACGGCAAAATCTGGATGAACGGCGAGTTCGTCGATTGGAAAGATGCCAAAATTCACGTCCTCTCGCACGTCGTGCACTACGGCAGCAGTGTGTTTGAGGGGTTGCGCTGCTACAAGACGAAGAAAGGGCCGGCGGTATTCCGGCTTCAGGATCACACTAGGCGCCTGTTGAATTCGGCCAAGATCTACCGGATGAAGATTCCGTACACGGAACAGCAACTTAATGATGCCCAGATACAGTTGATCAAACTCAACAAGAAAGAGTCGTGTTACATCCGCCCGGTGGCCTATCGCGGCTATAAGCAGCTTGGCGTTGATCCGACCGGCTGCCCGATCGATGTCGCGATCGCGGTCTGGGACTGGGGTTCCTATCTCGGCGGCGGGGCGCTGGAAAACGGCGTCGATGTCTGCGTATCGTCCTGGCGGCGGATGGCGCCGGATACGTTCCCGGCGATGGCCAAGAGCGGCGCGAATTACATGAACAGCCAATTGATCAAGCTCGAAGCGATCGAGCATGGTTATGTCGAGGGAATCGCGCTCGACCATAACGGCCTGGTGAGCGAAGGCTCCGGCGAGAACATCTTTGTCTATCACGAAGGCAATTTGATTACGCCGCCGTACAATGCTTCGATATTGCCCGGCATCACGCGGCATACGGCAATTCAACTCGCGAAAGAGATGGGAGTCAAAGTCGTCGAACGCAATCTGCCCCGCGAACTGCTCTATGTCGCCGATGAAGTTTTCTTCACCGGCTCGGCGGCGGAGATCACGCCGATTCGTTCGATCGACAAGATCCAGGTGGGATCCGGCAAAGCGGGTCCGATCGCCAAGAAGCTGCAGGCAGCTTTCAAACAGATTATCGAAGACGGCGAAGACAAGCGCGGCTGGCTCACCTGGGTGCATGCGCACCAGACGGTGGGCGTAGCGTAGTTTCTTTTTCTTTCGCTGAAGCGATATGAAAGAGCGCGAGAGATCGCGCTCTTTTTTGTTGTCGGGGTCGATCGGAAGCACCCTCACCCCCGACCCCTCTCCCAGGGGGAGAGGGGAGAAGGTTATCGGCGCGGTCCTCCGTTCGGCGCCTCGAACGTCATTCCCGCGGAGGCGGGAATCCAGGAATCAAGGGGTGGGGGGTGCAAGTAATTTTCGCTGCTTGCGCCGGCGATTTAATTCGTCTATTTTCCGGCTATGAAGATTGCAGTCGGCGCCGACCACAAGGGCTTTCCGCTCAAGGAGCATCTCAAGAAGCTGCTCGAATCGTTGGGGCATGCTGTGACTGACTATGGTACAGACTCCGAAGAGTCGGCCGACTACCCGGACTTCGCCATGCGCGTGGCGCATGCGGTCGCCAATCGCGAAGTTGAACGCGGCATCACGGTGTGCTGGAGCGGCAACGGCGTGAACATGGTGGTGAATAAATTGCCAGAGATTCGCGGCGCACTGGCTCTGACGCCGGAAATGGCGGTATTGTCGCGGCAACACAATGATTCGAACGTGCTGTCGCTGGGATCAAAGTGGGTGACGCAGGAAGTCGCCGATCAGATTGTCAAGGCGTGGCTGGAGACGCAGTTTGAAGGGGGACGGCATGAGCGAAGGATTAAGAAGTTTTCGATCAAGAAATAAGCGGCTCGAGAGGAATCAACCGCAGCAAGCCGCATAGAGATTGAGCTTTCGATCCGGCGACGAGGTCGCTAACTTTTCTGAAGAACTGCCATAACGACGGCGATGCGCTTTTCGGCGAAGTTGCGCAGGACATTTGCGAGTTTTGGCTTGAATGTATCGCCCATCAGCAAGCCGGGGCCGACCGGGGGACGCTCGCCGTTGCGCATTCTCTCCATCGCCACCATCATCCATTCCACAGACTGTTGCGATTTGTCGTGCCACTCCAGAATGCTGAAGCCGAGATTGGTCAGGAGAGATCGCACGCGCTCGGGTGTTTCGAGGAAGCTGATCGAGCTTTCATCGGCCCACGGCACGGGGAAGTGCAAAGGTGAATCGGGTCCGGCGAAGATGTCGTGGAAGGCCAGGCGGCCGCTCGGTTTGAGGACGCGCGCAATCTCACCATAGAAGCCCTGTTTATCGGCGATGTTCATTTGGGCATGCTCCGTCCAGGCGACATCAAATGTAGCGTCAGAAAAAGGCAGCTTCAACGCGTTGCCCTCACGAAACTCGACCTTGTCCTCGAGGCGGACGAGTTTGGTAAGTTGATTGGCGGTAGTGATGAATTCGGGTGTGAGGTCGATACCGATCGGCCGGACGCGGCGGGTCGCCGCCAGATAGCGGGCGGAACCGCCGATACCGCAACCGACGTCGAGCAGCGCTTCACCAGGTTTGAGCTGGGCACGGTCAGCGAGCTCTTCGGTGGCTTCGCGGCCGCGGACATGAAATTCATCGACGAGTTTGAGGTCCTCGTAAGTAAGCCGCTCAGGATCCTGGCCGGCGGCGTGAAATGCGCTGATGATGTTATTGTAAAGATCGCGCTTCCCATAGTGGCTCTCTACCGTTTCGTGTGGCACTGGCATAATCTACATCCTTCGGAATGGGTCTGAATTAGAGGTTTTAGTTTATGTATCCACGATATCCATTATACGGGCGATGCCACGGCGACCGCCGAAGAAAACTCACGCAATTCAGAAGATGCAAGAATAGTTGCGGTCAGGGTTTGAAATGTCTATTTTCGATTCATGCCTATCAACAAACACCGCATCCCCGGCTGGATTGCCATTCTGCTTCTGACCACGATCACCTCGTTTTGGGTGTTCTGGAGTTTTGGCGAGCTGTACTACGAGGCGTGGGGGCTGCCGCTGCACATGGTGGTGCGCTATCTGTACCCGGCGGCGATCTGCCTGGCATTTACGGCGATTTGCCTGCTTTGGCCGCGTATCGGCGGTGCGATCATGGTCGTCATTGGCGTTGTGTTCGCCGTGTGGTGGATGAGTCTTCAGATCCGCCGCGGCGCAACCGCTCCAGCCGGATTGATGCTGACATTTTTCTTAAGCGGCGGGCTGGCGATCATCGGCATCTTGTTCTGGATCGATGCGTACTTCAAGAGAAAGTATCCGCCCGATCAAGCAACGCCGCGCAATTGGTTTCGCCGCAATGCCAAAGCCATTATCGCAACGGCGATACCGATTGGGATTGCGCTCGGTACGACGATCGGCAATGCGCCGATTCTGTTTACGCGGCAGGATGACGGTATCCGCACCGAGCGGCTGATCGAAGGCAACGGCGTGCGGCTGATCTGGGCGCCGGAGGGACCGGGCTGGGCCAAGGGAAGCGAGGGTGCCGGCAGCAACCTGAACTGGAATCAAATCGCGCTTTATGGCCTGCCGCCGATCGGATTTGATCTGAAAGCCAAAGACGCGCACCGCATGGCGACGCAGGCGGAGATGGATTCGTTCTGCCTTTGTCGATATCTGTCGGCCGACGGCAAGATTTTGATGGAGACGCCGCAGAATGTCTGGCGGATGCCGACCACGCACGAGTTTGTCCGCAGCTTGGTGCACCACGGTACAAATGCCGGCTGTGAGTGGGATTCGGTTTCGCATTACGCAAATTGCGATGTGATTCCCGACAAGGAGTCGCCGCTGTGGGCCACCGACTACTGGCCGATCTACATGTGGACTTATGACGAGCACGATTCGGCAGAGGCGTATTTCGTGAATTACAATGGCCGCGCGGTGTCGTATCAGAACAAATTCTGGGGCAATCCGCGACACGGCTATCGTTGTGTGCGGGAGCCGGATGACTCCGCGTTCCAGAAACCCGAACCCTCAAGTTCAGACGACTCAAACACCGTCATTCCCGCGGAGGCGGGAATCCAGCCGGGCAAATAGCCATGTGTGCACATCTGCAGGCTGAAATTGTACAGACGGCGGTGCTCATAAACGAGCGGCGGCAGGCGCTGATTCTGAAAATGCCGACAGGGAGGTGGCAGCTTCCGGGCGGGAGGTTGAACGTCGGCGAAAAGTGGGATGAAGGGTTGCGACGCGAGATTCGCGAGGAGACCGGGATCACGGACGTTGAAATCCTGTCGATTATGATGCTCGACAACTGGATTTATGAGGGTGTGCCGATGTACGGGGTGTTTCTGTTGTGCCGGACGAAACAGGAAGTAACCGCTTTGAGCAGCGATCATGTAGAGTATCGTTGGGTGGGTGCTTCTGATGACCTCACCAAGTTCGATTTCTGGCATGATAATCTTCGGATTTTGGTTGAGCGGGCGCTGCAGATGAGATAGACCCTCACCCCTGACCCCTCTCCCAAAAGGAGAAGGGGGATGTCATCCCAATGGAAGTTAACACCCGTAGGGCAGGTCTCTGATCGGACGAGCGCGGGATTCCTGTGAATCTTTGCCGGAGACCTGCCATTCCGAAATCGGCACAAGAGAAAATCCGGCAGGTCTCCAGACAAGTCGCTTCTGAGTTCTTGCCAGCTTCGCTCAGAGACCTGCCCTACCGCTGGCTGCGGCAAGATCGATTGAGAGGAATGTCTAACCTACCGACGTGAAACCCTCACCTGTACTGACTGTCGCATAGGTTACACTTTAGACCGGGCGGATAGGTAACACTT
>CAZNWJ010000004.1:0-30020 GCA_964576925.1 uncultured Ignavibacteria bacterium
AGCGGCCACTTGCGGACCGACCGGTCATAGACCTCAACCTCTCGTCGGTAGCCTTCTGCCCACTGCAAATAGAGCGGACCAAACGAATTGATGTCGCCGGCAACGAATAGCAGGCTCCCCGCGGGCGCCGCATCGAGCAGACTGCGCGAGTATTCCTCGTAATCGGTGTACGACGAGCGATCTTGTGAATGAAAATTGGCTATCAGCAGCATCGCCGCCGTCGCCGCCAGGATGCTCGGTGCGATTGCTTGTGGTATGCGACGCTGCTCCAGCCAGACCAGGTTGTTGCCGATTAGCAAAAGCGCTGCCAACAGCGGCGGCAAGTAGAAGGGTTCATGGTTGACCGCCTGGTGAAATGCCGCCATGATGACAGCCGTGGCCATAATCATGATCGCATAGATCGTCCGCCGGCGCGCCACCCGCCACCCGAGTATTGTCCCCGACAAAGTCAGCGCCGCTCCCAGCCACGTCCAGCAGTCAATTATCGTCCTGCCGAAGAGCCGCGTCGCAAACCACAGATTATCCCACGAATTGCCCACCCAACCAGAGTATTGCTTGAGCGACATATGTTGCCACAATGCAGTCAAACCTTCGGGGTTGCCCCAATCGGTCGCCGGATTGTGCAGCGATCGGATCCACAGATAGAGATAGAACGTCCCGGCGATGGCAATTAGCGCCAGATACAACGGTAGACGTTTAGTCCTTTTGTATTCCTTGTCGGCGACGAAAGCATAGAGCAAAGCAGGTGACAGCGCCAATGCTGAAGGGTGGTTGCAGAGGCAAAGTCCGAAGAGGTAGAAAGTCAATGGCCAGCGTTTCTCCCCGTCGCTCTCCAGCGCCCAATAGCATAAAGCGATCAGCAGTACGTTGAGCGTGTAAATCTCAACGCCGTTTGTCTCGGCCCAGAAAATCGGCGTAAAAGCCCAGACCAGCCCAAGCGCCATGGCCGTCCAATTGCTCAGGCCACGCCGGAAGATCAGGCAAATCAACGCCACGGCACCGGCCGCCAGCAGGGAAGCGTAGATTCCGCCGGCAAACGAGGGCCGGAGGAACCCGAGTGACTGCACGCACACCGCTCCCAGCACCGTGAAAAGCGGATATCCCGGCGGGTGGGCAATGCCGAGAGAGTTGAGTACCAGCGCGAATTCCCCCGAGTCACCGATCCAGACCGAGCGGCAAGTAGTCAAGAAATAGACCACAAATGCCGCCGCACTCACCAGGCAGGGACCAAAGCGTATCACCTCAGTCTCCCGTTCGCTCTATAGTTGGTCGTTCGATACTCTGCATGACGTCGAGAAGTAACCCAGCCTTGTGCTTCGACACAAGTGGAAAGCATTGTGCTATCGCACCCGTTTGCGCATATAACTGAATATGCGCGTTCTTCACTGGCTGTTGATTCCGTCACTCATCTGCACGATCGCCCTCTTCGCGCAATCGCGCCCTCCGCAAACGGCCACCACCGGCCGCGTCGTGCTCGAATCCGATTCCTTGGTTCCGCCCGGGACACCGTTCGTCGTCGTAGTCCGGCTGCTCGATACCACGATCGCCCTCGGCGGCTTTAATCTCTATCTCGAATATGACCATAACGCCCTCGCCCTCGACTCGGCCACGTTCGGGAGCCTGACAGCCGGCGAATGGGAATACATCGCCGTGCGAACCGGGAGGATCTCTTCCGGTGATTCTCTTGCCGTCTCGTCCTTCATTCGCATCGTTACCATCGCCGATCAGCAGGACAAGGCTAACCGCCATCCCAGCGAGCGCTCCCAAACCGGCCCCGGGGAAATCCTCCGGCTTTACTTCTACTCTACCGACGATCGCGATTTCCGCGGCCTGACCTTTCCGTTGCGATTCGCCTGGCAGAAGTGCGATGACAACTCGTTCTCGGACAAGACGGGGCACATACTGCTCGTTGGTCGAAGTGCTGCCGAGCGAAATAGCTTACCGGCTGCTGCTGCCGGCGCCCGCTTTGCCGGGCCGCCCCCCGACTGCATCAAACGCCGCTATAATGCGCCTCTGCCGGTCTTCGATTTTCACAATTCCGCGGTCCGCATTGGCGATTAGTCAGATTATTTGCAGCTGGCTCAAATTGCGTATATTCTGGTATGGCTGTTCGCGAAATCCTCCTCTTGGGCAACCCACTGCTGCACGAGCGTTGCAGCGAGATTGGTCACGAAGAGCTTCCTGAAATCGCCAAGGTCGTGGAAGACCTTCACGACACGCTGATGGATTTTCGCGCTCGCAACGGCTTTGGCCGCGCTGTCGCTGCCCCCCAGATTGGCGTTCTGAAACGATTAGTCTACATGCATGTCGGCACTCCGGTCGCTCTCATCAATCCGATATTGCACGATCAGAGTCCGGATATGATCGAACTCTGGGACGACTGCATGTCGTTTCCCAATCTGCTCGTCAAGGTCCGCCGCCATCGCTCCTGCCGAATCACCTTCCGCAATCTCGACTGGCAAGAGCAAACCTTGGCCCTCGAGGACAGCCTCTCCGAGCTCCTCCAACACGAACTCGACCATCTTGACGGCATTCTTGCGACCATGCGCGCCATCGACCCGGCCTCCTTCGCCCTCGCCAGTGAACGCTCGCGCCTGCGATAAATCTGCTAAACCGCGCCTATACAATGCCGGCCAATGGCTTAGCTGCCGGGCAAATACCTGTTGACTCGTCGAGACTTCCGGTTATATTGCCCGTCTATTTGTGATTAACCTCATGTAAGGTTTGAGAATAACGACGGAGGAATATTCCGATTATGAGAGGCGATACCTGGAAGATAGTGTTGACGATCGTCCTGATCGTGGCCGCTATCTTTTATCTCTGGCCCACCTTCCAGTATTTCACCATGAGCGAAACCGAACGGGAAGCTCAGCGGCAGTCAAACCCTGATGCTCTCGCCGACCTGCAGAAGAAGGCCCTCAAGCTGGGTCTCGACTTGCAGGGCGGTATGCGCGTCGTGCTGGAAGTCGATAAGTCCCAACTTGATGACAACGCGGCTCAGGACGCCCGCGAGCGCGCGCTCGAGATCATCCGTAACCGTGTCGACCAATTCGGAGTCGCTGAGCCCGTCATTCAGGCGCAGGGAAGTGACCGCATTGTCGTCGAATTGCCGGCGCTGCAAGACCCGGAACGCGCCCGCAATCTTATCGGCAAGACCGCCTTGCTCGAGTTCAAGCTTGTCGAAAGCCCGGAAAATTCCGACCTGCTCATTAAGCGTCTCGACCAGATCGCCGGACGTTTGCAGTTGGCCTCAAGCACTACACCGGCTATCGATGCCGCCGCGAATCCTTTCGCTGATCCTTTTGCCGACTCAACCAAGCCGGCCGATACGACAGCGGCTGACACCAGCACCACCGCCGCGAGCACCGATCAATCGAATGTGCTCACCCAATATCTCGAGTTTAACGGTGTTGGGTATCAAGTCGTAGAAGAAGACTACCTGGCTGTCGATCGCATCATTAACAATGCGGAAATGCAGGCGGCACTGCCCCCCGATGTTGAGTTGGCCTGGAGCATTCGTCCGGAAACAATCAACGGCCGTCAGCGCCGCGTGCTCTATGTGCTCAAGAAGAAAGTCGAATTGACCGGTGCCCATCTTAAGGCCGCTAGCCCCAATTACGACCAGTTTCATAAACCCGTCGTCGACTTCGAACTCGATCGCGACGGCGGCGAAATCTTCGGCAAACTGACCGGCGCCAATATCAACAAGCCACTGGCGATTCTGCTCGATGGCCGCGTCGAATCCGCGCCGAATATTCGTTCCAAAATCCGCGACCGCGGGCAAATCACCCTCGGCGGGCAGGCTACCTTCTTTGACGCCAAAGACATGGCTACCATTCTTCGTGCCGGCGCGCTCCCCGCTCCGGTGAAGATCGTTGAGAACAACGTCATTGGCCCGACCCTCGGGCGCGACTCAATCGAAGCCGGCAAAATCGGTCTGACCGTGGCTCTGATCTTGATCGCCCTGTTTATGATCATCTACTATCGCACTTCGGGGATCATCGCGAACGTGGTCCTGTTCACCAACGTGTTCTTCCTGCTTGCGGTCATGGCGGGTCTGGGCGCTACGCTAACGCTACCCGGTATCGCCGGAATTATTCTCACCATGGGTCTCGCCGTCGATGCCAGCGTACTGATCTTCGAGCGTATCCGCGACGAGTTGCGTACCGGCAAGACGGTCAAGGCCGCCATCGATTCCGGCTACTCGCGAGCCTCGATTCCGATCATCGATAGCAATATCACAAACCTGATCGCCGCCGGCGTTCTCTACTACTTTGGAACCGGCCCGGTCAAGGGATTTGCCGTGACGCTCGGCGCCGGCATCCTGATCTCACTCTATACAGCCCTCGTCGTCGGCAAGCTGGCCTTCAACATGCGCCGCGGCGCGGCTAAACTCAGTATTTAGGACCGGGAGAGATAAGAACCATGCAACTAATCGGCCAAACCAATATCGACTTCATCGGCAAACGCAAGTACGCCTACATTGTGTCCGCCATTCTCGTTCTTTTGGGTATTGCCTCGCTCGGTTTCATCTTCATCGGCCAGGCAGACCTCTCGATCGACTTTTCCGGCGGCACGCTGATTCGTGGAAACTTCGCCGAGAATATCTCCGTCGCTGATATCCGTTCCGCCATCACGGCCGAAGGCTATTCCGACGCCAGTATCCAACAGGTCTTCGGATCTGTACCGAACATGTTCATCATTCGTGTCGCCACGGCGACGGCCGGAACCGGCGAAGAGACCGAAGCGCGCAAACTGATCAATGCCCTGGACCGCTCCTTCCCCAACAACAAGTTTACGCTTGATTCGGTGCAGGAAGTGGGCCCGACTATCGGCAAGGAACTCCAGCGCCAGGCCGGCGTCGCGATGGTCATCGCGCTGCTTGGCATTCTGATTTACATCATGATCCGTTTCGATTTCCGCTTCTCCGTCGCGGCCATCGTCTCGACTTTCCACGATGTCCTGGCGGTTCTCGGTATCATGTTCATCCTGCAGCGCGAAATGTCTTTGCTGGTGCTCTCAGCCTTGCTGACGCTGATTGGCTACTCACTACAGGACAAGGTTGTGGTCTTTGACCGTATCCGCGAAAATCTCAAGACCTTCCGCAAGAAGGGCGATTTTATCGCCGCCGTGAATGCCTCAATCAACCAGGTGCTGTCGCGTACCCTCGTGACCCAGTTGAACGCCATTATCTGCATCCTGGTGATCCTCTTCCTCTGCGGTCCGGTTGTTCGGGATTTCGCGCTCGCCCTGTTTGTAGGGATGATTATCGGTACCTATTCTTCGGTCTTCGTTGCCTCGACCCTGGTTGTCGAGTGGGAAGTGCGCCGGCCGAAGCGCTTCAAATGATCTTGACGACCTACTGACTGGTCAATCAACGGGCAGCCCGGAAACGGCTGCCCGTTTTTTCGTGGCGGAATTCCTTAAATTCTGCAAAATTAGTCTCAATGGGCTTGAACAAACCGTAACTACTAACGGTTATTACTTCAGATTGCGGGCGCTCTGACAGGAAAGGAATCCCGATGGCACGGACAGGCACCGATCGAATCGGCAGTATTTTGCGCAAGCTACCCTTGGTACTCCACGTCGTCGCTGCGCCCAAACCGGGCGCCGTCAAAAAACGCGATGAGGTCGACGATCGCCACAAATGGCGGCTCGACCACATCTATCACTCCGATGCCGATTGGCGCAGCGACCTCGCCGTCGTCAAGGAGATGATCCCGCGTATCGAGTCGTTCAAGGGCCGTCTTGCCGAGTCCGGCTCCACGCTCTTCGCCTGTTTCGATCACCGCGATAAGTCCGCCATCCTTTTCTATAAGCTTTACATCTACGCGCATCTCAAGCTCGATGAGGATAACCGCTCCTCAGACTACCAGAGCATGTCCGATGAAATCGCCGCCCTCTCAACCGTCTTCGCCGAGGCCGGCTCCTATATCACGCCCGAAATCATGGCCATCAGCGACGAGCGCCTCGCCGAGCTGCGCGCCGAATGCTCCGACCTGAAGCTCTACGACCACCACCTCGACGAAATGCGCCGCATGCGCGCCCATATCCTCTCGCCCGAGGAAGAGAAGCTCATGGCGCTCGCCGGCAATGTCGTTCGCGGTCCGTCGCAGATCTTCCGCATGATCGACGACGCCGACATCAAATTCGGCGAGGTCACCGACGAAAACGGCAACAAGATCCAGCTCACCAAGCAGCGCTACTATGACCTGCTTGAATCCAAGGATCGCCGCGTCCGCAAGGAATCGATGGAAACCTTCGTTGAAGGCTACAAAGCATTCGTCAATACCCTCGGTGCGACCCTGTCGACTTCGATTTACAAAGACCTGTTCTTCGCCAAAGCCCGTCGTTACAACACCTGTCTCGAATCGGCGCTCGACAGCGACAATATCCCGTTGGCCACCTATCAGAACCTGGTCAACACCGTCGACAACCACCTCGGCGTTCTGCACCGCTATGCTTCGCTGCGCAAACGCGTGCTGAACCTCGACGAACTCAAGCCGTACGACATCTATGTCCCGCTCGTTCCTGATGCCAAGATCAAGGTGCAGTACGACGACGCCGTTCGCCGCATCCTCGAAGGGCTCTGGCCGCTAGGGAAGGAGTACGTCGGCGAACTCAAAACCGCTTTTGAAGCCGGCTGGATCGATGTCTACGAAACCGAGGGCAAGGGCTCCGGCGCCTACTCGTGGTCGACCTATGCCACGCATCCCTACGTATTGATGAACTACAACGACACGCTCGACAACATGTTTACGCTGGCGCACGAGATGGGCCACGCCATGCACTCGTACTACTCGAAGAAGTTCCAGCCCTACATCTATTCCGGCCACTCGATCTTTACAGCCGAGGTTGCCTCTACCACCAACGAAGAACTAATGATGCACTACATGCTCGACCGTGCCGAAAGCCGCGACCAGAAGGCTTATCTGCTTAGCTACTACCTGCAGCAGATCGTCGGTACCTTCTTCACGCAGGTAATGTATTCGCAGTTCGAGGACCAGGTGCACCGCGACGTCGAAGCCGGCCGCCCGCTGTCTTCCGACGGCCTGCGCCAGACCTTCCGCGGCATCTACCAGAAATTCTGGGGCCCGGAAATGAAGCTCGAGGAGTATTCGGACATCGCCTGTCTGCGCATCCCGCACTTCTATCGCGCGTTTTACGTCTACCAGTACGCCACCAGCTACTCGGCCGCGACGATGATCGCCGAGCGCCTGCTCAAAGGCGACGAGGATCAGCGCGTGAAGTACCTGCAGTTCCTGCAATCGGGCGAATCGAAATATCCGATCGACACGCTCCAGGCCGCCGGTGTCGACCTGACCAAACCGGACGCTATCGAAGCTACCGCGCGCCTCTTCGGCCGCCTCGTCGACGAACTCGAAGCCCTGCTGCTGCCGTAGGGGCGGGGCTCGTCCCCGCCCGCTGCTTTACCAACTACCAACTACCGGCGATTGGTTACCGGCGACTGCCTGCCGTTTGATGTGTTCAGGGAATAGCTCGCTAACTGCTCGGTGCCCCACCGCTTGCGGTGGGATGTCGTCTGTAGGTCAGGATCCCTGCGATCCTGACGCCGTGGTACCCAAATACTGGTGCCCGCCATTCGGTAGCCCACCCGCAGCGATCCGTGCCCACAACGACAAGTTTGCTTTTCACTGCATGTTGCGATTTATGGTTGATATCAGGAGTGAAAAGCAAAGGGTGGGGCACGGTAACTGGACGATCAATTCCCACCCTTCGCTTCTTGCGTCATCACGACCGCGCGGGATTGTCCGTCTGAACACCAAATCCAGTCGACCTGCAAAATCAGTGTTCGCTACGGGTGGGTTACCGGATTGGACGCTGACTCGATCAGCCAGAGATACGAGGGTAGGCAATTCCCCTACTTCACCCCCTGATACAACGCCGTAATATCCAAATCCTCCGCCGCATCGATCACGCGGTACTCGTCCGGCTTCAGATGGTCGTCTGGAATAATCTCGATCTTGAACCGATGCGCCTTCTCGATCTCGCGGATACGGTTTTCGTCGCGGTTCTGCATAAACTTGGCGATCTCAGGGTGGAAGTGCACCTGGTAGCGCTTGCCCGCCTTGGCAACCTTGGCGCGCATGAAAAAGCGCTCCACCTTCATCGCCACCGTCTCTTTCGACATGATCCGCCCGAATCCCGAACAGGTGGGGCAGGAATCAGACAGCGTGTACATAATCGAAGGCTTCGTCCGCTCGCGCGTCATCTCGACCAGCCCGAATTCCGATACCGGCAAAATTGAGTTCTTCGCCCGATCGTTGACAAAACAGCGCTTGAATTCTTCGAAGAGGATCTTTCGATTCTGGTGCGAGTACATGTCGATGAAGTCGACAATGATCAATCCCCCGATATCGCGCAGCCGGATTTGCCGCGCCGCTTCGCGCGCCGAGTCGAGGTTCGTCTGCAGGATCATGTTTTCCGGGTCTTTCTTGGTGCCGACAAATCGCCCTGAGTTGACATCGATTGTCGTCAGGGCCTCGGTGTGATCGATGATGATATACGCGCCCTTCTTCACCCAGATCTTCCGGTCCAGCATCTTGTCGATTTCCGGTTCAATATTGTAAGTATCGAACACCGGCACGGGCGAATCGTAAAGTTCGACGCGGTCGCGCAATTGCGGATCGATCGTTTTGACGTACTTAACAATGTCCTTAAAGGTCCCCTTATCATCGACCACCAGGCGATTGACATCGGTCGTAAACACGTCGCGCAGCACCGAGGCCGTCATCGACTCTTCTTTGTGCAGTAGCGTCCCCGGCCGCGCTTTATCCGCCTTCTGCTTGACCTTGAACCAGATCTTCAGCAACCGCCGAATGTCGTTTTTGAATTCCTTTTCCGTCCGCCCTTCGCCCTCAGTGCGCACGATAATCCCGACTCCGTCCGGTTTGACATCGTACACCAGCCGGCGCAACCTCCGGCGTTCAGCGAAATTGTCAATCTTCTTCGAGACCCGGATGTAATTCGTTCCCGGCGCCAGCACCGAGTACCGACCGGGCAATGACAGGTCGGTCGTAATGCGCGGCCCTTTGGTACCAATCGGCTCCTTGATGATTTGGACGACAATCTCCTGCCCGACGCTCAGGATCGACTCGATATTCTCGTACTTGTGCTTGCGCGTGACCTCGGCATTGATTTCGTCCTCATCTGAGTCGAGGTCGTAGCGTCCCGATGATTCCGATTCCAGTCCGATATCCGAGATATGCAGGAAGGCCGCCTTTTCCATGCCGACGTCGACAAAAGCCGCCTGCATCCCCTGTACGATTCCGGTGACGCGGCCCTTGTACATGTCGCCAACCATGCGCTGGTCGTCGGCGCGTTCGACGTGTAACTCGACGAGTTTGTCGTCTTCGGTTACCGCGACGCGCGTCTCATGCTCGCCGACATTGACGAGTAGTTCTTTTTTCACGATGTGTGACTCCTGACAGTTGTCAGGATGCGGTGGTCAGCACGGTCCCCGGATTCAGGCGCACGCCGTTAAGAAATGACTTAACGTCCATGCGCTTTTTCCCTTCGAGACAAACCTCCAACAGGCGTACCGAACCCGAACCGGCGGCTACAATCAGGCCGTTCTGCCGGTCGGCGGTGACAATCTCGCCGGGCGGATGGTGCCCGTTTAGCGTCTCTGAGGCTTGCGCGCGCAGAATCTTCAGCCGCTTGCCTTCAAGACCGGTAAACGCATCCGCTGATCCCGCCAGCGCGCGAATCTGGTTGACCACGCGTGTCGCGGGGTAGGACCAGTCGATAACGCTGTCGGCCGGCGTGATTTTCGGCGCAGGGGAGGCCTGAGAATCATCTTGCGGTATCGGCCGCAGTCGGCCTTCCTCAAGCTGGTCAATTGTATCGACCAGGACCTCGGCGCCGATCTGCGCCAGTTTGGGGTAGAGATCTTCATACGTCTCGTTCGGCCCGATCGGAACCGCGCGCTTCAGCAGGATACCTCCGGTATCAACCGACTTGGCGATCTGAAAAGTCGTCACGCCGGTTGACTCGGCGCCGTCGAGCAATGCCCGTTCAATCGGCGCCGCACCCCGGTAGCGGGGCAGAAGTGAGGCATGCAGATTAATCGCGCCGTGGCGCGGCAGCGAAAACAGCTTTTCCGGCAGAATGCGAAACGCCACCACCGCAAATAAGTCGGCGGCTATTTCCATCAGGCGCTTCATAAATCCTGCATCCAGTAATTTTTCCGGCTGCATTACCTCGAGATTGTGGCGGAGGGCCAAGTCCTTGACCTCGGAACTTGCCTGCTTGAGACCGCGGCCTTTCGGTTTGTCGGGTGCCGTAACAACTGCCGCGACCTGATGTCGCGATTGCAGCAGCCGCTCGAGCGCAATTTGCGCAAACCTGGGCGTACCGAAGAAAACCAACCGCATCCAGAATGAATTTTCTATTAAGAAACCTTTATCTTTTTCAATTTCCCGGCGATCAACTCGCGTTCCGCCGGTTCGATGTGATCAATAAACAGAACGCCGTTAAGGTGATCGTTCTCGTGCAAAATCGCGCGCGCAAACAAACCTTCCGCGCGCACCGTCTGCAGCTTGCCATCAAGGTCGGTATAACGGCAGACCACCTCGTTCGGGCGGGTGACTTCCAAATACAGCCCCGGAAACGACAGGCAGCCTTCTTCGCCGCACTGTTCACCCGAGGTTGTCATAATCTCCGGGTTGATCATCACCACCCGGTCGTGCTCCAGTGAAACGGACGACATATCTAGTATGAAAAACCGCTCCGACCGTCCCACCTGCGGCGCCGACAGCCCCAGCCCCTTGACCTTCTTCATCACTACGAACATGTCGGCGATGAACTCGCGCAGCTCCGCGGTAATCGCCTTTACCGGCGTACACTTGGTCCGGAGAACCTCGTCTCCGTATATCACGATTTGCTGTTTGGCCACGTAAACTAAGTAACCTTGTTGGCGATCGCCGACTTGTGGAACTCTATCTTTACTTCATCGGAAACTTTGACGATGATTTTATTCTCGTCGTCGGAAAACCCGAAAATAGTCCCGTACATCCCGCTGTTTGTCAGGATCCGGTCGCCTTTCTTTAACTCCGACAGCATCTTCTGGTGTTCCTTCTGCCGCTTCTGCTGCGGACGAATCATGAAGAAATACATCACCAGGAATATTGCCCCGAACATGAGTATCATGCTCACAAATCCACCGCCCGCCGATCCACCCTGACCCTGCGGGGCTCCCATCAATAATAAGTCCATCAGTTCCTTCCTCCAGGAATGTTATACGCCGTCGGGTTCGTCCTTGTAGAGACGGAAAAAAGCCTCTTTGAAGGCCGCGTACTGATCAGCCACGATCGCCTGCCGGGCCCGACGAATCAAGTCAAGATAGCAGTAGAGGTTATGCAAAGTCAAGAGACGCATTCCGGCAATCTCCTGCACATTAATCAGGTGCCGAAGGTAGGCGCGACTGTAGTGCCGGCAACAAATACACTCGCAACCCTCGTCAAGCGGACGATAATCCTCCGAATACTGCGCCAATTTGACGTTTATTCGTCCGAAACGTGTGAATGCCGTCCCGTTTCGCGCATTCCGCGTCGGCATTACGCAATCAAACATGTCAATCCCCCGCTCGATTGCAAGCACCAGGTCCGCCGGCGTGCCGACCCCCATGAGGTACCGCGGCTTGATCTCCGGCAAGATCGGATCAAGCACCTCCAGAATAGGGAACATCTCACTCTTCGGTTCGCCTACCGACAATCCCCCAATGGCATACCCAGGAAAATCCAGTTCCACCAGAGACCGCGCCGACTGCTCCCTTAAGTCCGGATACACCGAACCCTGCACGATCCCAAACAAAGTCGGCGCAAACTCTCCCACCACCGGTCCGTACGTTCGTCGGCTACTTGCATTACTCGGATGCTCGATACCTTCCCTGCGCCCGTAGGTCGGGTTCCGAGCGTTACCAACCTCGTGATCATTCTCTGCATTTGGCCGCGAGAAACCCGACACTTCACCCTTAATCCGCTCACACACACTCTCCCAATGCGCCTTCGACCGCTCTGCCCACTGCAAGGTCTGCCGCTCCGCCCGGGCTGCTTCTTCGTGCGTGCATGGATACTCAATACAGACATCGAGCGGCATGATAATATCCGCCCCGATCGCGGTCTGAACATCGACGGTAACTTCCGGCGTGAACAGATGCGGCGATCCGTCGATATTCGACCGAAAGTGAATCCCCTCTTCCGTGATCTTGCGAAGCTCTTTGAGTGAAAACGCCTGATACCCGCCGGAATCGGTCAGTGTCGGCCCCAGCCAGCCGTTGAATCGCGCCAGGCCGCCGGCATTCTTGATAATCTCAATCCCGGGCCGCAAGAATAGGTGATAGGTATTTCCCAGGATGATCTGCGCACCAACATAGCGCAGATCGTCGGCATCGAGCGTCTTTACCGAGGCCGCCGTCCCCACCGGCATAAAAATCGGCGTCTCGATCCTGCCATGAGCAGTTGTCAATACACCGGCGCGCGCTCGTCCCGACTTAGCGATTAACTCAAATCCGAGTTCCGAACTCATCGCGAGCGAATATAGCTTTGTAGCTTGAAACCCCCAACAGTTGATTGACGTGCTTCAATGGAGGATCGCGCCGCAACGCCCCCGTAGCTCCGCCTTTAGTCGGACCTTTTGTCACACACTGACTCCCCCGTAGCTCCGACTTCAGTCGGAGGCACTTTCACTGTCTCAACGCTTGCGACCGTTGCGTCAGGTCTTCCGTCGAGGCGCACCTGACACTTGTAGGTTCCCGTACAACTGCGCGCCGAGTCGGGCGACCTGACGCGTAGATCCTCCATTAGGTTAGACATTCTGAGGCTGCCCCATAAGCCTGTTCTGACGCAGTTGCGGCAGTTCTTGACTTCGCGCGCTCATTGGAAAGCTCCTGATGTTTCCCGTCTTCAAGCGCGAAAATGTGAGTTGCCGCCCTAGTCCTCCCCCTCCACCCCCAACGCCTTCAACTTCCGATACAAGTAACTTCGATCCAACCCCAGCACTTCCGCCGCCTTGCTCATATTCCCCCCGCAATCCCTCAAAATCTTGCCAATATACTCTTCCTCAAAGCGCGCCACCGCCTCGCTCAGAGTTTGCGAAGTCGATGCCTGACTTGCCCCCTGCAATAGACGCTCAACTCCGGCTGTAGTCAACTCCCCCTCGCGATGGATGATCAGCAAGTGCTCGAGTATGTTTCGCAACTCACGGATATTGCCCGGAAAGTGATAAGATTTGAGCGAGGCAACCAAATCGCGGCTCAACTCCGGCGCCGCCTTGCCCATCCGCAGACTCAACCGCCGAACGTGAAACTCAGCAATCGCCGCAATATCCTCCGGAATCGATCGTAGCGGCGGCAACTCAATCGTGAAGACGTTGATTCGATAGAATAGATCTTGCCGGAATCGCCCGCGCTGGATTTCCTCGCCTAACTTTCGATTCGTCGCGCATAGCAGCCGGAAATTCACATCGATCGAATGCTCCCCACCAACGCGCTCGATCTTGTATTCCTCCAAAACCCGCAGCAGCTTGGCCTGCAGGTGAGCCGGCATTTCCGCGATCTCGTCCAGGAAAAGCGTCCCGCCTGCCGCCTGCTCAAACTTGCCGATCCGTCGCATCGTCGCGCCAGTAAACGCGCCCTTCTCGTGCCCGAACATCTCCGATTCGAGCAATTCATCTGGAATGGCCGCCGCATTTACTGCGACAAATGCCTCCCGACTGCGAGCGCTCTGAAGATGTATCAGGTTAGCAGCAACTTCCTTGCCCGTCCCCGACTCGCCAAGCAGAAGCACCGTCGAGTCGGTTTTGCTTACCGCGGCAATTTGTGCACGGACTTCCTTCATCGCCGCGCTGTCGCCAATCAACTGATAGCGCTCCGTCGCTGCCGTTGTTTCACTCTCTACCCGCCGCTGAAGCGTGCGCATTTGCAGGGCATTGCGCAGAGTTAGCTCGACCTTTTCCGGTCCCAGCGGCTTTTCCAGAAAATCGAAAGCGCCTAGCTTCACTGCCGCCACGGCGTCCGCAACTCCGGCCTCGCCGGAAATCATCACTGCCACCTGCTCCGGGAATCGTTCCCGCAAATCCCTGAGTATCTCAAGCCCGCTGCCATCCGGGAGCACCAAATCCAGCAGGGCAATGTCAACCCCGGCATTGTTGATTCGCTTCGCCTCGGCAACAGAGGCTGCCGTAATCACGTCGAACCCGCTGCCGCGAAGGTACTCCGCCAGGGAAGTACGGATACGATTGTCGTCATCTACCAATAAGAGTCGCGTTTTCTTCACACAGCCTCCCGTGGCAGCGTAATCTTGAATAATGTCCCGCGCGGCGAATTCGGCGTCCAGGCGATTTCGCCGCCGTGATCAACAATGATCCTCCGGCAAATGGCCAGTCCCAGTCCCGACCCGCGCTCCCTGGTCGTAAACAGCGGCGTAAACGGATCGATCCCGCGGCTCGTGTCGATCCCCTCGCCGTCATCGATTACGTCCAGAGCCGTTCTGCGCTCGTCCTGCTCCGCCTTGATCAGCACCATGCTGGCGTGCGCCTCAAAGCTGTTCTTTACCAGGTTATGCAGCACCTGTTGAATCTGCTCGGGGTCGCAGTTCACCGTCTCCATCTGTGGCGGTGTCTCGAAATGCAGTTTGCCTCCCGCGACTTCGGCGCCAAACCCCAACAACGTCCGCTCGATCACATGTCGCAAATTCACTGCCCGCCGCTCCGGCGCCGGCATGCGCGCAAAATCACTGAATGACCCCAGCAAGTTCTTCATCCGGGAAATCTCGGCATAGACATCGCGAATTGTCGTCTCGACCGCCGCGCGGTCGCACTCTCCGGCATCCAGTTTGCGCTGTAGCTGGCTTAAGCTGGTCGCCACCGGCATCAGAAAATTCTTCAGTTCATGTGCCGTTTGCCGGGCAAACATCTGCCAGGCCGCCACCTGCTCGCTTTGCCGCAGGCGCACCTCGGTATCCCGCAGATCCTCTGCAAGGCGATTGATCGCAGCTACCACTTCTCCGACTTCGTCGTCGGCGTAGTAGTGAACCCGTTCCGGTGCACTTCCTGACGCAATTCGTCGGGCCGACGCCGCTACGTTTTCCAACGGCCGCGTCAAAGAGCGCTGGAGGAGATACCCGGCTAGCAGAGCCAGGACAATTGCCAGGGTGCCGATTCCCGTCAACGTCCGCAAAAGGTGCTGCCGCGCTGCGGCGATTTCGTCAGCCGCGAAGACATACAAAATCGAAACGACAGGCTCGCCATCCAATCCATAAAGCGGCGCCTCCCGCACAATAAACTGCCGTTCGCCGAGCGAGGCTTGCCAGATTTCCTGCTGCGTCTCTATCCGTGCAATGCTCGCCGCCGCGTTCATAAGAGCTGTGTCTGCCGCTTCGACGAAGACCAACTGCTCTCCCTGTGCCCCGATAAAGGCCTCGAGATCGCCAACCTCGCGCATCGGCCTGAGCGCGTCAGAGAGCAATCGCCCCCCAGCCAGTTCTCCGATGACCGTCCCGCGAAACATGATCGGCGTGCGCGCAATTAGGGCCGGGTGTTTCCCGTCGGCAGACATGTGGGTCACTCCGGTCAGGCTCTCACCACCGAAGTTGGCTTCCAGTTCGATCTCAGCTGCCGCACCCTGGCCTGCCTCCGTAACGACGGTCAGCGAGCGATTGAGGGATGACTCGGAAATGACCGCAAAATCAAAATCACCGCGGGCGATCCGCCCGCGCAGCAATTGTTCAAGATCGGCGGTACGTTTCTCCCAATCAATCACCGCCACCACCAGGTCGGTTTCGGCGATCGCGCCGGTTACGGCTCGATCGAGTCTTGTCAATTCACCCCCAATGAAGAAATCCGTCAACCGCACCGTTACTTCCGAGCGTCGCGCATACGACTCGCTCGTCGAGGACTCGACATAGAGGTATAACAGGATCGCCGTCAGTACGACCGGAACGATCGCCACCAGCGCAAAAGCCGTCAGAGATTTGCCCGCGAGCTTCATCGTACCTTGCTGTAGAAGTGCCTTAGCATTGCGGGGCGTCCCGGAAGTTGCAGACAGCGGGCGTGAATGCCCAGTTTCGCAACCAGCCGCGTGCGCCCCAGCGGAATGATTCGGCAGCGTTCTGAAAGCGACTGCGATAGTAAGGAGTCGCAGCCAACATCGATCGATCGGCCGTCAACGCATTCTTCCACTGCGCGACGCCAGTTGATTCCCCGACTATCGGCGGCGGCAAGTACGGGAACATCGGCGATGTCAACACGTGCCGAATGCCCTCCTTCCTCCGCCAATGCCGCAAGACGCCAAGAGACGCCGGCAAGGCCCGTTGCCGACCGCGTCGGCACCAATTCGAAATAGATCATGCCTTGCGCTTGCTGTGCCGGCACATATCGGGGTGCAAGTTTCTGGCACTCTGAGATTTCCTTCGCAAGCTTGGCCGCCGTCGTCGGAAGTTGGTCGGCGGCGGGGAAGTACAGTTTGCCGATCTTTTCCTTCCCTTTCAAATCAGCAAACAACCCCAGGGCATATTCGAAGTTGTAAGGATAGCGCTCCACAATATCGTTATGATGGATCAGCGAGGATTCCTCCCCGGTTCGTGCATCCCCGAGTATCCCCTTGACGCAATAGTTGACTGCCGTGGCTGCAAGGTCGTCTTCGTCTTCATCAATCAACAAGTGCCACTCACCGATCAGGTTGTCGACAAGCGGAATCGCGGAATCGGCGGCGAACTCGGTTTCCGGTGCAATGTAGATATCCCACCGCCCCAACTTTCTCTCGATTTCCGCCTCTTGTGCCGAATTGTAATAGAGAAACTCGTAGCTACCGGAGTCGGCGACCAGGGTCGGACTAAGAGCGTACGCCAGCGGCCGCAGGCACTCGGGTAGGCCGATCACCAATCGTTCCGAGACCTGGGCTGTGTCGAGCAGAGCGACAATACTCAGTCGTTTCTCGCTGCCAATCCACTCGATCGCGGCTGTCGATAGCGATTCGCTCGCGGCGAATCCGAACAAAGTGCCTGCAATCCCGCACTCCAATTCGTCTCCACTACTGCTGGTGAATCGTAAGACAAAGTCTGTATTGAGAGCAACACCGGAGTCAGGTTTGACTAAGACCCGGTTTGCATGAATGGCGATGAGTTCAAGCCCATATTCCGGCGGAAAAGCGCGCTCAAGCCGCATGATCGTCGCCGCTGCCGCGCTTGTCCCGAACATGAATGCCAGAATCAGGTATCGAAAGATTGTCAAAAGTTCACCCTTCTCAGAATCAACAGTTTATACAATCTCACCTTTCACGTAAAGGCACATTTCCCGAACCTCACATTTCATCGAAACCTGTTGAAAACCTGCCCATTTAGGCCTATTATGGGTGCTCAATTATGCTGCGATTCGTCGATCTCTGTGAAATCTACGTCCGTGCCGGTCACGGCGGTCCCGGGAGAATCAGCTTCCGCACCGAGAAGTACATCCCCAAGGGCGGTCCTGACGGCGGGGACGGCGGCAAGGGCGGGGATGTTGTCCTCGTGGCTGACTCCAATCTCAACACTTTGCGCGATTTCACCTACCGCACCAAGTACATCGCTGCCGACGGCGCCCCCGGCGAGGCTGGCTTGCGCTCCGGCGAAGGCGGCAGCGATTTGCGCATCAAAGTCCCGCCCGGCACGTTGGTCAAAGACTCCGAAACCGACGATATCATCTGCGATCTTGAGTCTGATGGCGAGGAGTTTGTCGTCTGCAAAGGCGGCAAAGGTGGCCGCGGCAATAACCACTTCAAGTCGGCAACCAATCAGACACCGCGCCGTGCGGATTCCGGCATTCCCGGTGAGGAACGCCGCATCATCCTCGAACTCAAACTCGTCGCCGATGTCGGCCTCGTCGGCTATCCCAACGCAGGTAAATCCACTTTTTTGGCTGCCGTATCCGACGCCAAGCCGAAGATTGCCTCATATCCCTTCACGACTCTGACCCCAAATCTCGGCGTGGTCAGAATGGCCGACTATAACACCTTCACGGTCGCCGATATCCCCGGCATTATCGAAGGCGCCAGCATGGGAAAAGGGCTCGGATTCCAATTCTTGCGCCATATCCAGCGCGTGCGGGTGCTCTGCTTCATTCTCGATGCCAGCGATCCCGCGTATGAAGAACAGTTCGCTTCCCTCAAGGAAGAACTCGGCGCTTACGACCCGACCCTCCTGAATCGCGCGGAAGTCGTCCTTCTCAACAAGGTCGATGCGCTCGATGACACAGCGCGCAAGAAACTCGAAAAGCAGTCCAACGACGACCTGTTTTTGATTTCAGCTCTGCACAAAACCGACATCGATCGCGCCATCGCACGGCTCTGGATAAAATTGCAGGAAACAAAGGAGGCACCTAATGTCCCCTCGCGATGACCCCCGCTTCTGGTGGTTCGCGCTCAATGCCGTGCCCGGAATCGGTGCCGTCCGCTGCGTCGCACTCGTGCGCAAGTTTGGCTCTGCTCAGGCGGTCTTTGAAGCCACTGACGCCCAGCTTGCCCGAGTCCCTGAAATCGGTGAAAAAACCATCGAGAGCCTGCGGCAAAAGATCGATGACGATGCCGTCGCTCGTCAGATCGATGCGCTCGACAAACACGCCGCGCGCCTGATTACTGTCCTCGATGCCGATTACCCTGAGCCTCTTAAGCGCATCTTCGATCCGCCACCGTTCCTGATCTGCAGGGGTACACTGAAGAAAGAGGATGCCTCCGCTATCGCTATCGTCGGTAGCCGTATCTGCACAGCTTACGGAAAACAAGTCACCGAAATGCTCGCCCGTGATTTGTGCAAGTCCGGCCTAGCCGTCGTCTCCGGCCTCGCACGCGGCATCGACTCGGTCGCTCACTCAGCGACCATCGCAGCAGGTGGTCGCACGATCGCCGTCCTTGGCTGTGGACTTGATATCATTTATCCACCCGAAAACAAGTCTCTCTATGACGAGGTTGCTGAACACGGCGCCATCCTCACCGAGTTTGAGTTCGGCCTGAAACCGGATAAATACAATTTCCCGAGCCGCAATCGGATTATCTCGGGGCTTTCGCGGGGAGTTGTCATCGTTGAAGCGCGCAAGGGCTCCGGCGCATTGCTAACCGCCCAGCATGCCATCGAACAGAATCGCGAAGTCTTTGCCGTGCCGGGAAACATCACCTCTGCAGCCTCCTTTGGCGCCAATGAGATCCTCAAGCAGGGCGCTGTCCCGGTCACACAATCCGCGGACGTACTTCTTGCTCTGGGGATTCACCCTCTTCAGAGGAAAGCTGCCGTCAAACAGCAGGTCCTCCTTCCAGAGCCTGAACAGGCCGTCTTTGACCTTCTGTCTGATCAACCGCAGCTAATCGACAACCTTTCAGCCTCACTCCATCGACCCGTGCAGGAAATCCTTTCTAGCCTGCTATCGCTCGAGATGGCGGGGCTGGCCAGACAATTGCCGGGCAAACTTTTTCTCCGCTCGGTGTAAAAGGATTTGAAGTTGGTATCGAAAACGGTTAAGATTACGAATAAGCTCGGACTTCACGCTCGACCCTCCGCCAAAGTGGTCCAGACCGCGACTAAGTTCAAGTCAGAAATCACCTTGGAGAAGGAAGGGCTTGAGGTCAACGGGAAATCGATCATGGGAGTGATGATGCTCGCCGCCGAAGCCGGCTCCGAGGTCACTGTCACTGCCCACGGTGAGGATGAGGAAGAAGCGGTGCGGGTGCTCAGTGAAGTGCTCGCCTCAAAGTTTGATTGATAACCAATCACGCTCCCGCTCTGTGGCGGCCCCTGTTTAACGATCAATGCCTACGAAAACCAAGCATACCGATTCCGGCTCTGTTAAAGAAATCCGACTACGCGGCCTGATCGCGTCGCCCGGAATTGCCATCGCCCGTTGTTTCAAGCACGACAACGGCCCGCACACGATTGCCAAACGAAGCATCGCTGAAGACCAAATCGATACCGAAATTGCTCGCCTCAACAGCGCCCTGGCCGCCGCCAAGCACGAAATAGAACAGATCCATGCCGAAGCCGGCAATGCGGTCGGCGAACAACTCGCCAAGATCTTTGAAGCCCAATTGCTGATTCTCGAAGATACCGCCTTCTTTCAGACGGTCTGTGATGACATCGCCAAATCACATCTCAATGCGGAGTTTATTTACAACAAGCACCTGCAGAAAACTCTGGCTTCGCTCCGCAAGTCCCACGACAACTACCTGAAAGAGATGGCGAACGACATCAACGCCACCGCCGCCAAAGTCTTCGGCTATCTGATCGGCCACCACGTCAACAAACTTGTCAATAACAAGGGACGCATCGCTCTTGCCGAAGATTTCTCGCCTGGCGAAGTCGTCCTGATGAACAAGTACGAGATCCCCGGTTTTGCCACTTCGCTCGGCGGCGCCACGTCGCACATGGCGTTGATCGCCAAGTCCTTGTCGATTCCGGGAGTGGTCGGTATCAGTAAATTGCTCGACCGCGTGCCCGATCATTCGACCGTCATCATTGACGGCGAGTCGGGCCAGGTCATTGTCAACCCGGAGAAATCGACTCTCGAACATTATCGTAGCGAACAGCGTAAGCGCAAAACAGCGCTCGCCCGCGAGCTGCGCGGGATCGGCAAAATACCCGCAACTACTCTTGACGGTCGGCACATTGATGTCCATGCCAACCTCGAAATTCCGACCGAAACCGATGAAGTCCTCGCTGCCAACAAGGTCAGCGTCGGCCTCTACCGCACCGAGTTCTTCTACCTGACCCGCATGCGCTTTCCGACCGAGGAAGAGCAGGCGCGGATCTATACCGACATCGCGCGCACGTTCTTTCCCAACCAGGTGACCTTGCGTGTCTATGACCTTGGATCCGACAAGGTCGTCGGCGACTATCGCGAACCCGATGAAGCCAATCCTGCTCTCGGCTGGCGTGGCATCCGGCTCAACCTTGATCTGTCCGAAATCTTCAAGACCCAATTGCGCGCCATCTTGCGCGCCTCGCAGATGAAAAACGTCAAGATCATGCTGCCGATGATCTCCACCGCCATGGAAATCGTCAAGACCCGCCGCCTGCTCCATGCCGCTATGAAAGAATTGCGCGCCGAAGGGGTTGCTTTCGACGAGAACATCGATATCGGCGTGATGATTGAAGTTCCCGCCGCCGCACTTCTGGCGGAGGAACTTGCGCGCCACGTATGCTTCTTCTCGATTGGCACGAACGACCTGGTGCAGTACACGCTGGCCGTCGATCGCACCAACAAGAAGGTCGCGCCCTACTACCGTGAATTGCATCCGGGAGTACTGCGGCTGATTAAATTGACCATCGACGCCGGCGCGCGTCAGAAAATTCCTGTCACGCTCTGCGGCGAGTTGGCGTCCCATTCCCTCGCCATTCCTCTGCTGGTGGGAATGGGGCTGACGTCGTTCTCCGTCGTTCCCCCCCGGATTGCGCGCGTCAAGAAGATCGTCGCAGCGCTCAACTACTCAGAGTGCCGCCTGCTCGCCGATCGCGTCCTGCAACTCGCAACGACTGAAAAAGTTGAGGCCGTCATACATACCTGGTTCGAATCGCACTTAGGCAAGGATTACCTGGAGGAATAAATGGAGTTATCGGCAAAGGTCGTGGCCAAACTCGACCCGACCAATATGTATCAGCGCGTCATTGAGTTCCCGCAGCAATTGCAGGCCGGTTTCAATCTTCCCGTGAATGGCGACCTCGCCGGCTTCTCGCCTGCGCAATTCCGCAACATCATCGTCGCCGGCATGGGCGGTTCGGCCATTGGCGGCGACTTCGTCAGGTCATATCTGGCCGACAAACTCACCGTCCCGATGTTCATCAATCGCAATTACGGTCTCCCGCTGTTTGTCGATTCCAATTCGCTCGTGATCGCGTCTTCCTACTCCGGCAACACCGAAGAGTCGCTCTCAGCCTTCGAGGAAGCCATGAGCCGCGGCTGCAAGATCATCGTTGTCACCACCGGCGGCAAACTGCTCGCCATGGCTCAGGCCAATAACTGCCCATATGTCGTTCTGCCGGGCGGCTTCGAACCGCGTGCCGCGCTCGGATATTCGTTCGGCCCGATCCTGAAGCTCCTGCAGTTGATCGGCTTTGTCGAAAACCAGGATCAGGTTGTTGCCGACACCGTGGAAGCCCTTACCGCCAGCGCCAAGAAGCTCGCGATCAACGTCCCAATCGCTCGCAACGAAGCCAAGAAACTCGCCGGCAAGCTCAAGGACAAAATCGCCATCGTCTACGCCGGCGCCGACTACTACGATGTCGCTGCCGTCCGCTTCAAGGGACAGGTCTGCGAAAACGGCAAGCACCTGTCGTATGCCAACATCTCGCCCGAATTCAACCATAACGAACTCGTCGGTTTCGACTATCCCAAAGCGCTGGTCAAGAAGCTCTATGTCATTTGGCTCACCGGCCCCGGCGACTCGAAAGGCGTGACCAATCGGGTCAAGGTCGTCGACAAGATTCTCAGATCCAAGCGGATCGCGACCTTGGTCCTCAAAGCCAAAGGTCCGAACCGGCTGTCCGAGATCTTCTCACTCGTCCAATTCGGCGATTTAATGAGCTATTATCTGGCCTTGATCAACAAAACCGACCCCTCGCCCGTACATGTAATCAACAAGCTCAAGTCGGCGTTGGAGAAAATGAAGTGAGACTTGCCCGGTCCGTACTTTTCCCGTTCATCCTCGTTCTCCTCTTTTCAACGTCGCTCCTTGCGCAAGGCGATCCCGCCCAGGACCAAGGGTGGTTTCGCGTAGACCGCACCAACGCCGTCATCCTCATTATCCTGTTCTCTTCGGCGATTCTCTGGTACACCCGTCGCGCTCGGCGCGGCGAGAAGCTGTTTATCCGCAAGATGGCCGGACTGGATGCCGTCGAAGAAGCTGTGGGACGCGCTACCGAAATGGGCCGCCCGGTGCTCTTCATTCCCGGCATCAACGAAATCGATGTCATGGACACCATCGCCGGTCTTTCGATCCTCGGCCGCGTCTCCAAGATCACGGCGCGCTACGAAACACCGCTTTACGTGCCGGTGCGCTACCCGATGGTTATGGCGGCCGCGCAGGAAGTCGTTCAGCAATCGTACATCGCCGAAGGCCGCGGCGAATCTTACAACAAAGACACCGTCTGTTACGTCGCCGGTGAGCAAATGGCCTTCACCGCAACCGTCAACGGCTATATGATGCGCGAACGCCCGGCGGCGAATATCTTCATGGGTGCGTTTTACGCCGAGTCGCTGCTGCTCGCCGAAACCGGCAACGCCGCCGGCTCCATCCAGATCGCCGGTACCGCTCAACCGGAGCAACTGCCTTTCTTCATTGCCGCCTGCGACTATACCCTCATGGGTGAGGAGCTCTTTGCTGCCGGCGCCTACTTGTCGCACGAACCGCTCATGCTCGGTGGCCTTAAAGGGCAAGACCTCATGAAGGTCCTGATTCTTATCGCCGTCTTGGTCGGCGCTATCCTCGTGACCTTTAACCTGAGCGGCGACTGGCTGCAGAAGATCTTCGAGGTACGTTGATGAAAACCATGCTCCCTGTCGCCATCGCTTTCCTTGCCGGTATGGCTATGGTGGCGGGCTTTCTGCTCAACCCCGGCAAGTTCGGTGATATCCAGGATCGCTTGCTGCAATGGACCTCAATCATTGGCGGCTTCACCTTGCTCCTTGGCGTTGTTTCGCTGGTGCGCGTCAATTGGCGCCCCTTGGTCAGGCTCGAACAAGGCTGGTACAACAAGCTCGCGCTCCTGCTCGCCGTCTTCGTCACCGCCGTACCTGCGATTCTGCCCGTGAGTTGGTCGTCGGCCTTCGGTACCGGCGACGGCTCGATCTACGATTGGTTCTTCAATAATCTGAACGCGCCCATGATGGCCACGATGTTCGCCCTGCTGGCCTTTTATATCGCCTCCGCCGCTTTTCGGGCATTTCGCGCGCGTAACGCCGAGGCCACCCTGCTCCTGATCACCGCGATTCTGGTCATGCTCTGGCGCGTGCCGATGGGCGAGTACGTCATTGCTGCCATCCACAAAGACCTTCCGCAATTGATCAATCAGTACGTTATGGGCGGCATCAATGTCGCCGTGCAGCGCGCGATCATCATCGGCGCTGCGATGGGCGCCGCCACGATGGGACTGCGCATCATCCTTGGTATCGAACGCACCTACATGGGCGGTAGCCGATGACGATTTGGGAAAAACTCGGAGTCCTCGACCGCCGCTGGGTCTATTTGCTCGTGGCCATCACCGTCGTCATTCCCGTGGTCATTCCCGTCCAACTGCCGATGGCTGTTACGCCCGAAGCGCGCCAGCTTTACGATGCTGTCGAAGCGCTTCCCGACAGCTCGATCGTCATGCTGACTTTCGATTACTATGCTTCGGCGACCCCGGAGACCCGTCCGGTCTCCGTTGCCGCCCTGCACCACCTCTTCCGCAAGCACATCAAGGTGGTCACGATGACAACGATTCCTCTTGGCGGTCCCTCGATGGCCAGTCAGGTTACGCGCGAGATTGCGCAGATCTACAATAAGTCATACGGCACCGACTATGTGAACCTCGGCTACAAAGCCAACTACACTGCCGTCCTTCTCGGCATGGGTACTTCAATCGAGTCGATCTACCCGTCTGACCAGTACGGCACACCGCTGGCGCAATTGCCCTTGATGCAGCAAGTCAAGAACTACGCTGACATCGATTTCATCTTCATCGTCGCCGACAACGGCATCGTCGACAATTGGGTTTCGATCGTCAACGCCCAGTTTGGCAAACCAATGGGTGCCGGCGTCACCGCCGTCATGGCGCCCAAATTCTACAGCTACGTTCAAGCCAACCAGATGATCGGTTTGCTTGGCGGAATGAAGGGCGCCGCCGAATATGAAGTTCTCGTCAACCATCCGGCGATGGCCGTCAGCGGCATGAACGCCCAGTCGCTGGTGCACCTGCTGATCATCGGCTTCGTCGTTCTCGGCAACGTCGCCTTCTTCTCACTGAGGCGCTTGGGAAAGGCAAAGAACTGATGGGCACCTTCGGAACCCTCCTTGCCGGCTTCTTGACCCTGGCGATTTTCTCATTCCTCTATAAGGACAACCCCGTCTACCGCCTCGCCGAGCATATCTTCGCCGGGCTGTCGGCGGGCTACTACGTCGGCCTTGTCTGGCAGTCGGTCATCGTTCAACAACTCGCCGATCCAATCGCGCAGCACTGGGTCGCCATGCAGGCTGGCGCCACCGACGCCAATCACGGCCTGAAACTGATCATGCTGGTCGTCGCCGGATTACTGGGCGTGCTCATGTTCGCCCGCTTTTTCCCCAATATGTCCTGGATTTCCCGCTATCCGCTGGCCTTTGTCATGGGCATCACCGCCGGCATTTACCTGACATCGGAGCTTCACGGTCGCCTGCTCGCCCAGGTTAGCTCGACTTTCGTCGACTTGTCCCAGCCGGTCAACATCATCATCTTCGTCGGTGTCATCACCACACTGATCTATTTCTACTTCTCCAAAGAGCATGTCGGTGTCCTCGGCGTCGGCGCCCGCGTCGGAATCTGGTTCATCATGGTTGCATTTGGTGCCCATTTTGGCTACACTGTCATGGCGCGCATCAGCCTGCTGATCGGACGGGTCCAGTACTTGTTCATTGATTGTAAGCAGGCGCTATTAGGATTGTTTACCTAAAGGACGACCTGACCGTGAAAGTTATCATTCCGGTTGCCGGCGAAGGCACCCGCTTGCGACCACATACTTACACCACCCCGAAAGCCCTCCTTCAGATTGCCGGCAAACCGATTCTCGGCCACATCGTCGATCAGATCATTGACCTGCCGATCAGCGAAATGATCTTCATCACCGGCCCGCAAGGACATAAGATCGAACGCTTCGTGCGCGATCATTACACGCTGAAATCCACCTTTGTCGAACAACGCACCCTTTACGGTCTCGGCTATGCCGTCCATCTCGGAATCACTTCGACCGATGAAGAATTGCTCATCATTCTCGGCGACACTATTGTCGAAATCGACTGGAAAGGGATGATCGCCTCGGGGCGCAATTGCCTGGCAGTCAAGGAAGTCCCCAATCCACGCGCCTTCGGCGTTGTCGAAACCCAGGGCGATCGCATTCTGCGTCTCGTCGAGAAACCGGCTAATCCTCCGACCAATCTCGCCGTCGTCGGTGTCTATTACATCAAAGACGTTAAGCCTTTCCATGCCGCCACCAGCGAGATCATCGAACGTGGCGTCACCACCCACGGCGAGATTCAGTTGACCGATGCCTTCGATTTGCTTTTGAAAAAGGACATTTCGCTTTATACCTTCCCGACGCTGGGATGGTACGACTGTGGTCGCAAGGAAACCATGCTCGAAACCAATCGCTATATCCTGGATCGCCATCGATCCTCTGCCGAACGCGCGGGCTCGACAATTCGTCCTCCTGTTTTTGTCGCCGAGGATGCCGTCATTGCCAACTCGACGATCGGGCCGTACGTTTCGATTGGTCGCGGATGCCGCATCAACAATTGCACGATCTCTGATTCAATATTGGCCGATAACATTGTTGCCGAGTGGTCGGTGATTGCCGATTCGCTCATTGGCAATCAGGTGACTGTTCAGGGCGCTTCCGGAAGCTTCAACTTGGGTGACTCTTCGGTTGTATCGGGCAAGACCAAACCTGGAAAATAACTGCGTCGCTGCTGCGACCTCTGTATAAGGACGGATTATGACTGATAGAAGATTCTTGTTTACCTCGGAATCAGTCACCGAGGGTCACCCGGACAAACTCTCCGATCAGATTTCTGACGGCGTTCTCGACGATTTGCTCGCCCAGGACCCGATGAGCCGCGTCGCCTGCGAGACCTTTGTCACTGTCGGCCTGGTGGTGGTCGGCGGCGAAATCACGACCAAAGGCTTCGTCGATATCCAGCGCCTCGTGCGCCAGATTGTCAAAGAGATCGGCTACACCAAGCCCGGCTACGGTTTCTCTTACGACTCCTGCGCCATTCTCAACGCGATTGGATCACAGTCACCCGACATCGCCCAGGGCGTCGACACCGGCGGCGCCGGCGACCAGGGTCTCATGACCGGCTATGCTTGCGATGAAACCCCGGAGCTCATGCCGATGCCGATCATGCTCGCCCACCGACTCTGCCGCAAACTCACCGAAACGCGTCAACACAACGTGCTTCCTTTCCTCGGTCCCGATGGCAAGTCGCAGGTTACCATCGATTACGTCAATGGCAAACCCGCGCGCTGCGAGGCGATCGTGCTTTCCTCGCAACACGACGAGAGCATACTCGACAACACCGGCAAGAAGATCACCGAGCAGGCGCGCCAGCAGATGATCGATACCATAATCAAGCCGATCGTCCCCGCGGCGATGCTTGATGCCAACACCAAAATCTATGTCAATCCCACCGGCAAATTCGTCATCGGCGGCCCCCAGTCAGACACCGGTATGACCGGCCGCAAAATTATCGTCGACACCTATGGCGGCATGGCCTCCCATGGCGGCGGCGCGTTCTCCGGCAAGGACCCGACCAAGGTCGACCGCTCGGCCGCCTACATGGCGCGTTATATCGCTAAGAACATCGTCGCTTCCGGTCTGGCTACGCGCTGCACCGTACAATTAGCTTACGCCATCGGCGTTCCGGAACCGGTCTCGATCATGGTCTATACCGACAAGACCTCGCAGGTTAGTGAGGAACGCT
The DNA here is from genome assembly GCA_964576925.1 of uncultured Ignavibacteria bacterium. GTDB lineage: Bacteria > Zixibacteria > MSB-5A5 > CAIYYT01 > CAIYYT01 > JADJGC01. The sequence continues at coordinate 27,689 of CAZNWJ010000004.1, forward strand.
TGATCGAGCTTATCCGCAAGCATTTCGCGCTGACTCCCAAGGGCATCATCGACATGCTCCAATTGCGGCGACCGATCTATCGCAAGACGGCAGCCTATGGCCATTTTGGTCGCACCGAGCCGGAGTTCTCTTGGGAGAAGACCGACAAGGCCGCTGACTTGAAGAAAGACGCTTAAGGACAATCAACCCGGCATGGGCGGTCCATCAGGCTTCGGTAGCCCACCCGGAGCGCAGCGCAGGGTGGGACAAAGATATGTCATTGCGAGGAGCGAAAAGAAGCTTGGAACTCAAAACGCAATTGGCCGCGACGAAGCAATCTAAACCGACCGGTACCCGGTAGCCCACCCGGAGCGCAGCGCAGGGTGGGGACTTCACACACGGAAGATAGTTTCACTCTAACAGGAGTTTTCGTTTGAAATCCTACGACGTCAAAAACCTCAAGCTCGCCGATGAGGGCCGACGCCGCATCGAATGGGCGTCCAACTACATGCCGGTCTGCAAACTGATCGAGGACCGCTTCAAGAAAGAAAAGCCGCTGAAGGGCTACCGCCTCGCGGCTTGCCTTCACGTAACTACCGAAACCGCCAATCTGATGCGCGTTCTCAAATCCGGCGGCGCCGAGATCGCACTCTGCGCCTCCAACCCGCTCTCAACTCAAGATGATGTCGCCGCCGCGCTTGTGAAAGACCTCGGCATCAGTGTCTACGCCATCTGCGGCATCGACACCAAGGGCTACTATCGCCACATCAAGTCGACCTTGATTAACAAGCCGCAATTGACGATGGACGACGGTGCCGACCTGGTCAGTGTGCTTCACTCCGAGCGTAAGGATTTGCTCAAATTCGTTGTCGGCGGCACCGAAGAGACCACCACCGGCGTGATTCGGCTCCGCGCGATGGCTGCTGACAAAGTGCTTAAGTACCCGATCATCGCCGTCAACGATTCGCAAACCAAACACCTGTTCGATAATCGTTATGGCACCGGCCAATCCACGATCGACGGCATCATCCGCGCCACCAACTTTCTGCTCGCCGGAGCGACCGTCGTCGTTGCCGGCTACGGTTGGTGCGGCCGGGGCGTCGCTATGCGCGCCAAAGGTCTCGGTGCTGACGTCATCGTGACCGAAGTCGACGAAGTCAAAGCCATCGAAGCCGTCATGGACGGTTTCCGCGTCATGCCAATGGCCAAGGCCTGCCCGCTGGCCGATATCTTCATCACCCTGACCGGCAACATCCACGTGATCCGGCCCGAGCATTTCGCGAAAATGAAATCCGGCGCGATCGTCTGCAACTCAGGCCACTTCAATGTCGAACTGGATCTGGTTGGCCTTGCTAAGATGTCAAAGAAACGCCGCATGGTGCGCCATCTGGTCGAGGAGTTCACTCTCAAATCTGGCCGCAAGATCAACATCCTCGGCGAAGGCCGCTTGATCAATCTTGCTGCCGCCGAAGGTCACCCGGCTATGGTGATGGACATGTCCTTTGCCAATCAGGCGCTGGCGTCAGAGTACATTGTGAGGAATCACAAGAAACTCACCAAGAACGTCTTCGCCTTGCCCAAGGCCGTCGACCAAAACGTCGCCGCCCTCAAGCTCCGTTCGATGGGCACAGCAATCGACCGCCTGACGCCGGAACAGAAGAAATACTTGGCCAGCTGGGAGATGGGCACCTAAGGCAAATAGGGCACAGTCGACGAATTCAGAACTGAGTCTTGGGACGGGGCTGCAGGGCTCAATATCGGACGATGTCTCAATTGGGCGGAGATCACTTCTCCGCCTTTTTGTTTCGTCGATCTCACCGCCTTAGGTCAGGATCCCCGCGATCCTGTCGCGCGCAATCTCCCTGGTAGGGTAGACATTCTTGTCTGCCACTACTACAGCCTACCACCACTCCCTGAAACCTGATGCCAGCCGTAGGGCAGGTCTCTTATCGCACACACCGGGGCTGACGAACAATCTTCACCGGAGACCTGCCAATCACGTCCACTTGCTGCGTTAGGTCTCGCTCCCGTAGGGGCGCATGTCATTGCGCCGACGCGAACGGGATTGTGACCTCACGCCCGGTAGCGTAGACATTCTTGTCTGCCGTCCTCGCGTTCAACCGTAGGTCAATTCCCATCTCGCATCAACCTACCGCCCCTACACCGACGGACTCCGCACTCAACCACAATTCCTGGTAACATCACGAAGGGAATTGACATCCACAACCACCGCCCTTCCTTGTCATTGCGCCGACGCGAACGGGATTGTGACCTCACACTCGGTAGCGTAGACATTCCTGTCTGCCGTCCTCGCGTTCAACCGTAGGTCAATTCCCATCTCGCATCAACCTAC
>CAZNWJ010000004.1:30120-197924 GCA_964576925.1 uncultured Ignavibacteria bacterium
CGACGCGAACGGGATTGTGACCTCACACTCGGTAGCGTAGACATTCCTGTCTGCCACTTTGGCCAAATTTTCCCACGCGATCTGACGCACGGTAGGCTGCGCATTCCTCTCTGCCACCTCGAGCGCACATCCCCTCTAAACGCCTGGCACTCTCCCGCGTATATAGCTATAATAGACCGTCACAGTCTCTTAAGATAATCTGAGGTACGAATTGATTCTCCGAGCTGCCCTGATTCTGATGTGCGCCTTCGCGCTTTGCGTCATGCCGTCCCCAATCAATGCCGCTGTCGAATTCGACAGCATTGCCACCTTCACCTTTCAGCCCCTCGGCGCCTTCGGCGGTTCTGACTGCTGGGGCTGGACCGATCCCGAGGATTGCACCCACTATGCTTTCATGGGAGTCCAAAACGGTCTGGCCGTCGTGAATGTCACCAGTCAGAAGGTCGTCACCGTCGTCAACGGTCCTACCAGCAACGACAACTGCGGCGCCTACTGGCGTGATATCAAGTCCTATCGCCACTACCTTTACGTAGTGTCCGAATGCTCCGGTCTGCGACAGGGTATTATGGTCCTCGATCTCAGCCCGCTGCCGCAGTTCGTCCGTATCGTCGGCTCTTTTCCTGTTCGCCCTCCCTCTTCATTCACCTGCCACAACATCTCGATTGATACGGTAACCGGCTATCTCTACGCGGAAGGCGACGACCCCGCCGGGCGTTCCATTCACATCCTGAGTTTGAGCAATCCCGAAAATCCAACCTGGGTCAGCAGCTTTGGCCCCGCTGATGGCATCCACGATATTTTCGCTCACAACGACACTCTCTACTCCGCCAATGGCTTCTCCTCGTCATTCTCAATCTATGACATGTCGGACAAGTTTTTCCCGCAGCAGTTGGCCAAGGTTACCATTCCCGGCAACGGCTATGTTCACAACATCTGGCCTACACGAGACCGCCGCCACGCCGTGACTACCGAGGAAACCGCCTTCCACACGATTAAGATTTGGAACATCGAAGATCTCTCTGATATCCAACTCGTCGGTCAATACCTCGGCGAAAACGCACTTGCGCACAATGCCCACCTGGAAGGCGACACCCTTTACATTTCTCACTACGAGTCCGGTATCAAGGCCGTCGATCTCGCCGACCCGTCAGATCCGCGTGAGATCGCCTCGTTTGATACCTGGACGACCGACAACCCGCAGTTCAATGGCTGTTGGGGCGTCTTTCCGCATTCCTCCGGCGGTTATGTCTACGGCTCCAACATGGACGGCAAGCTCTTCATCCTGCGCTGGCGTGACACCGCTACTGGCCCGGTCTCTTCTCTGGCAGACTCCGACGGCGATGGATTCCCTGATATCGAAGATACCTGTCCGACTAGCTACGACCCTTGTCAATTCGACATCGATCATGATCTCGCCGGCGATTTGTGCGACGATGACTCCGATGGCGATGGCGTTCCCAATATCGCCGACAACTGCGAATTCCTTCCAAACGATCAGGATGATTTCGACGGCGACGGTGTTGGCGATGCCTGCGACAACTGTCTCGCAGCCGTCAACCCCGACCAGTCCGACGCCGACTGGGATGGCGAGGGTGATGCCTGCGACCAATGTGTCGACTCCGATGGCGACGGTTTCGGCAACCCCGGTGTCGCAAGCAATGTTTGCCCCGACGACAATTGCCTCGCGCAGTTTAATCCGTCACAGGCCGACAACGATGGTGACGGTCTTGGAAATGCCTGTGATAACTGCCCGAATCTTGCCAATCCCGACCAGTTTGACGAAAATGGCGATGGTGTCGGCGATGCCTGCGATGGCCGCATTCACATCCAGAGCTACGAACTCCCCGATGCCACCTTCGGTGTCCCCTATAGCTACGAAATGACCGCTATCGGCGGTACTCCGCCTTATAGCTGGCAGTTCTTCGGCGGAGATGTCCCATTCGGCATGACCTTTACCGGTGGTTCACAGGCGCTGCTTTCCGGGACGCCCACGTATAGAGCCACCTTCTACTTCACCTTTACGGTCACGGATGCCGGTGTGCCACCTCTCTCCGATACATTGGGAGTCTCCGTGACTGTCGTTGATCCCGAACCCACCGCCGCTTGCGGCGATGCCGATGGCAATCAAATCTTCACGATCAGTGACGCCGTTTATCTTATCACCTATGTCATTCTCGGCGGCGTAGCTCCTGCGGGCTCAGGCGACTGCAATTGCGATCTGGTGATCGACTTCCAGGACGCCATCTACCTCCTCGAGTTCATCTTTCACGGCACAGCGTTGCCCTGCGCTGCTTGTCCGTGATTCGTCCGCATTCAATCTCGGATTCTATTTCGAATATTGCCTTCTCGCGTAGGTCAGGATCCCGGCGATCCTGACGCCTTGCCTTGCCCCCGTCATTGCGAGGAGCGCCGGCAATCTCCACGACACCTCCACTCCCGGCTGCGACGAGGCAATCTCCTCCGCCCCAGCGGATTTGTTCTTGAACCCCCACCGCGAAATCCCGATACTAAAACTGATGAAACTTGTCACCGCCGCGCAGATGCGGGCTATCGATCACCGTACGATTAACGAGTGCGGAATCCCCGGCTTGCGCCTGATGGAGAACGCCGGCCGTGGTATCGCCCAATGGGTCCGCGACATCGCCGGCGGCAACGTCGCAGGCAAGCGGTACTTGGTGATTAGCGGAAAAGGCAACAATGGCGGCGACGGCTACGTTATCGCGCGGCATCTCGCATCCTGGGGCGCCAAGGTCCAGGTGGTCGTGATTGCCGCACGAGACGAAATCAAGGGGGATGCTCGTGTTAATCTCGAGGAACTGCGCCAACCCGTTATCTTCGCGCGAGCACCGGAAGACCTGCCCGATCTTGAAGGCTTTGATCTTCTGATCGACGCCATCTTCGGCACGGGATTTCAGGGTGAAGTCGAGGGGCTTGCCTCGGAAGTAATTCAGCTCCTCAATGCCGGGGGTCGCCCGATCCTGTCGGTGGACTGTCCGTCAGGCCTGAACGCAGATACCGGTGCCATCGCCTCGCAATGCGTTCGTGCCACTTTCACCGGATCACTTGCACTGCCGAAGTTGGGCCAGTTTCTGCATCCCGGGAGGGCGGCATGTGGTGAAATCCGCGTCATCGACATCGGAATTCCGTCTGAAATCGTCGATTTTTTCGAGATTCCTCTGTCCTTGATTACCGAGGGTTTCGTTCGTAAGGTCGTTCCAAATCGCTCAGCTACCGCTCACAAGGGTAACGCCGGGAAGATCTTCATAATCGCCGGATCAGTCGGCCTCACAGGTGCGGCCACTTTGGCTGCTGAGGCTGCCATTCGGGCAGGAAGTGGACTTGTTACTGTTGGGATTCCCAAGAGCCTCAATGACATTCTCGAAGTCAAACTCACGGAGGCAATGACCAGACCTCTCCCGGAATTGCGTAAACAGCGTTGTCTGGCGCTGAGATCTCTTGGCGACATACTCGACGGGATGCGCTCCAGTAATGCCGTTTGTTTAGGCCCCGGGATCGGAAGAAACCATGAGACAATGGAACTATGCCGCCGACTTCTGCCTCTTATCGATCGGCCTGCCGTTGTCGATGCTGATGCCTTGTATGCGCTTAGAGGAAATACAGAGTTGATCGCTACCAACAGAGCTTCGATTGTTCTCACTCCCCATACTGGCGAGTTTTCCCGACTGACAGGGAAGTCTGTTCAGGAAATCGAAGAGAGTCGCATCCGAAACGCCAGGGATTTCTCCGTCATTACGGGCAAGATATTGGTACTGAAAGGTGCGCCGACAGTTGTAGCCAATCCCGATGGTAGGATCTACCTCAATTCGACAGGTAACTGCGGCATGGCAACCGGAGGAGCGGGCGACGTTCTCAGTGGGATCATAACCGCTTTCCTCGGTATGAAACTCCCTCCACTAGAAGCCACTCTTTGTGCGGTCTACGTCCATGGTTTAGCCGGAGATTTGGCCAGATCAGCGATGGGCACATTCGGCATGAATGCCTCGGACCTGATCCATTTCACAGCGCTGGCACTGAAATCTCTCGAGGATAAACCAGGATGAAACAAGTCCGTATTGCATAACGACAATCTCTGTCAAAATTCTGGCAGACTCGCCGCTTCCTCGGAACCTTTCACGCCTTTTGACATATACTCTCTTGGAGAGTCGATAATATGGCTGGTTTGATAGACAAACTTGTTGAAATCGGAATCAAGCTGGGATTGCTGCCCAAACCGGTGCCGGTCCCAGTTCGTAAACGCACCTTTGGAGTGAAATAGAAACTGCTGCTCCGAGTCTTCTGATTCGGGGTTGACAACGTTGCAATAGGCACGGAGGAGATGCGGTGAACGTCTCCTCCGTGTTTTTTTGACCCGGCAGCGAATCTCCGTCGCGATTGCACTATTTGCCCTTGTCGGGCGTCTAATCTCCCGATAGATTTAAGCTCACTTGTTTGATGGGAGACCCATGCTCAGATATCTGCCTTCGTTGCTTCTGATCCTGATCATCATCTCTGGTTGCTCGCGCAAAGGCGACGAAGAGCTCCCCCCGCGCTCCGGCGATCTCCAGGTGCGCGTCATCGTCACCGATGAGTTCGGAACCCTGCCCGATACGGCCAATATACCCCTGCTGCTTTCCATCTATACTGACTCCACTCACTCGCGTCTGATGCAATCGGAAGCCGCAATCGTCAAAAACAACATCCAGTCGTTCGTTCTCTTCGAAGACCTTGCGCCCGATTTCTACTATCTCAGCGTCCGCATAAATGTTTCCGGCCTTCCGGAACAGTGTCCCGACTACCGCGTGTACGTGCAAGAGGGCAGGGTGAGCCCGACTAATCTGATCACCATCGAAGTGCGCTCCGAAGAGATCCGTTGCTCGAATTGACCTTTAGCGCCCCTAAGTATATATTCACCGACATGATGAATGCCATCGCGCGTGGGATTCTACGCCGAACATGACGGAGATCTCCCGGCAACTTTCCCCGCGAACAGAAATCGAGTTTTCCAGTGTCCTCCGTGACGTGAAACCCGATTCAATGATCTGCGTGTCCGGGCTGGCCTCAAGCCAAGTCAGTTTCCCAGATTGCACCGTGACGGACTTCGGCCTCACCACCGCGGCATATGTCGGAATTACCCGGCTCGAACGCGCCGACTTCTACGTCACCTGCCGCGCCGGCACTCCCCTCGCCGAATTGGCCGCTGATTTGGAAGCAGCCTCTTTGCGCTTTCCCTTTCTCAACCAGTCAGCCCGGGGAACGGTTGGCGGTATGGTGGCCACAGGACAACTACTCAACGGCCCCGACTGCCACAATATCTCGCGCTGGGTACTGGCCCTGCGTGTCGCAACTGCCGACGGCAAAACAATCAACACCGGTGCCGTGACCTACAAATCAGTTGCCGGATATGACCTGCCCAAGTTATTCTGTGGTAGTTTTGGGACGCTTGCGATAATTCTGGAGGCCTCGTTGCGCCTCTATCCGCGGAGCGCCCGTCCCTATGGCAAGGATTTGGAGCCGGTTGCTCCCCGCATTCCGGTGCTGAGGCGAATCAGCGCCGGGTCGCAAGGGGCGAATGCCGCCGTCGTAGTCTCGCAGCGTATCAAGCAGGCTTTTGATCCGCAGGGAGTTTTTCCCGCGATTTCTGGTTGGAACAGCCGATAGCTGTATCCGTATAACCGATACACGTTCTGAATGGGTTTGTGGAGTTCGACTTACATTAGCTAAATGATCAAGAGAATCATCATCATTGTCCTGCTCGCCGCGATTCTCGGGGGTGTTAACAACCTCGTCAATCCCAATAAAATCAAGTGGATAGGCAATTGGCCGAGCGCCTTGTCCGATTCCGACTCAACCTGGACCTCGCCTTCTTACGAGCCGGGTGACCCGCCAACGCTTCGTATGGCCGAGGCTTTCGACCGCTGGACCGGCAAACGCCATGTCTTTCTTGATGCACGTGAACCCGAGGAGTACAAGTCGGGTCATATCGAAGGCGCGATCAGTTTTCCTTATGACTACTTTGACGACTACGCCGAAACGATTCTCGCGACACTGCCGAAAGACACGTTGATCGTTACCTATTGCTCCGGCTCCGAGTGTGAGTCCTCCCTTTACCTCGCCCGCCTCCTCGTCGAGCAGTACGGCTACACTAATGTCGAGATCTTTTTCGGAGGCTGGGCGCAGTGGGCTAAGCATCAATTACCGATTGAGGGAAGTTATGAAGAAGTGGCTCACTAACCAGTATTTCATCTTCCTTCTGCGCTTGATCATCGGCGGCACGTTCGTTTATGCTGCCTGGGATAAAGCCCTCTATCCGGACCAGTTCGCTCGCATCATCTACAATTACCACATGGTGCCGGGCCAGATCATCAATCTCTTTGCGCTCTTTCTACCCTGGCTGGAGCTGCTGGCCGGCGTAATGATTATTATTGGCTACTGGGAGAAAGCTGCGACGGTAATTCTCGGCGGTCTTCTGGTCGTCTTCATAATCGCCCTTACAAACGCTCTTATCAAGGGCGTCAATATTGAATGCGGCTGTTTCTCGACCACTTCCCGCGCGAAAGGCCCCGTCCAGGATTTGATCGTGCGCGATATCCTGCTGCTGATCGCCTGCGGCCTCGTGTTGTGGGCCCGGAAGAGCTGGCTCTCAATCGACGGTCGCAAACTCGCCTCCAATTGATATCAACTCGGTGCCCCATCGCTTGCGATGGGATAGGCAGCTTGTGGGCCGGTCTCCTGGCAATCCTGACTTCGTGAATGTCCATAGTAGGACGGGGAGGTCGGACGTGGCGTCAGGTCTTTCGTCGAAGCGCTTTGTTCTCTCCATCCAAGCAACGCAACCTTCGCGCTGAGCCGGGCGACCTGACGCAGCTTCTCATCCCGGGCTGCAATGCGGTATCGCGACGTCGGAACAGCTCTCCTGCTCCCGTCCTGGCTCTTGGCCGCCGCCAAGCGTTCTTGTTTTCCCGGTGAATCCCGCCTTTAAACTGGGGTGGCAGGGGTCGAACCTGCGACCATCTCCTTAACAGGGAGCCGCTCTGCCAGCTGAGCTACACCCCAATCAAAATCGTAAGTAGTTCATCGACAATATAGATTCAGGATTGATATCTCCAAGCCCTTTCTCTGCACAGTTTGCCAGTACGTTGCCCTGCGGCTATATTGTCGACAACACACCACGGAGGTCGTTATGCACCAAGAGTCCGGTTTCATTCCTTTGCCGCACTTCCGCGAGTATCCACCCGCAGAGATGCTCGATCGCTCGCGAGAATTCCTCGAACAGATGCGTCGTCGCCGTACCGTGCGGGATTTCTCACCGCGAGCGGTGCCGCGCGAAATCATTGAAAACTGCCTCCTTACCGCTGGAAGCGCCCCCAGTGGAGCCAACATGCAGCCGTGGCATTTTGTTGTCGTCGGCGATGCCGAGGTGAAGAGGAAGATTCGCGCTGCCGCCGAAGAAGTCGAGCGTGAATTCTACCACCAGCGCGCCCCCGACTACTGGTTGGATGCTCTCAGACCGCTTGGTACCGACGAACACAAACCATACCTGGAAACGGCTCCTTATCTCATCGTGATCTTCACGCAATTGCACACGATTCGACCTGATGGCAAGAAGTTGAAGCACTACTATCTACCGGAGTCCGTCGGTATCGCCACCGGTCTGCTGATTACGGCCTTGCATAATTGCGGCTTGGCGACGCTTACCCATACGCCGCAACCAATGAAATTTCTGCGCGAAATTCTAGGTCGTCCTGCGCACGAATCCCCGTTTCTCATTCTCGTTGCTGGCTATCCGGCAGAAGATGCAAAGGTCCCCCTGATCACTAAGAAACCGCTCTCGGAACTCGCCACCTTTATGTAAAGCAGGATCACGACTTGTCGTCGGCTGTCAGGCTAGAGATACTCTACTTCCAGCCGCTTCGCCCGCGGCAGCATATTCTTAATCTGCCCCTCTTGGAATAGCCCGCAGCCCAGCGGGTACTCGTCGTACTTGATGAGCACGTACCCCGGGTAAGCATCGATTCGGTCTTCCGCCCCGACGGTAATGTCGCCCCCCGCCAGATAGCGCAACGCTTGGTCGCGCCCGAGCGAAATGGTGTTGCGCTCCACCAGGCGTCCGAAAACTTGAAACAGATTCGTCGTCGGCTTGACGCTGCGATTGACCCGCGCAATCACCAGCCCCGCAGTATCGGGATCGAGAACCTCCGGGATGATCTTCGGCCCGAGAATGATCCGCCCCTTCGCACCGGCATACAGAACGAAGCTGTCAAAAAGTTGCGGCGACAATCCGAAGCGCTCTTCAAGATATGTCAGGGTGCGTACCCGCATCTCTTCAGGACACGGCATGATCATTTGCGAATCCTCGCCAGAAAGAAGCCGCCGGTATCATTATGTTGCGGCAAGACGCGCGCGGTTTGCTCCAAACGCGCATCGAATCCCTTGTCGCGCCATTGCGTCAAGCCGGGTATCAGTTTGAATTCCGGCACGGCGATCGGTTCCAATGTCGCGTCTCGGTTGCGCAGCAGGTAATCAACGACCTCCTCGTTTTCTTCCGGCGCAAACGTGCACGTCGAGTAGATCAGCACGCCGCCGCGCGCGAGCAAATCAAACGACTTCAGGATCAGCTGCTTCTGCCGCTGCGCCGTCCCGTAAACATAGTTCATACTCCACCACTGCAGGATCTTCTTGTCCTTGCGGATCGTTCCTTCCGAGGTGCACGGCGCATCCAGCAGCACGACATCGAATTCACATTGCGGATAGTCGCGCAGATCGAAATTCGTGATCGCCGCAGTAAACACCCCTGTCTTCTCGCAATTGAACTTCAACGCCTTGATTCGCTGATATTCCACGTCATTGGCGACAATCGTCCCGCGATTGTTCATCAGCGCCGCCAGCTGCGTTGTCTTTGATCCCGGCGCCGCGCAGGCATCGAGCACCAACTCGGCGGTCTGAAGCTCTTCCCGCACCGCCAGCGGAGGCAGCATGGAAGCAAAGTCCTGCAGGTAAATCGCCCCAATAAAATGCTCAAGCGTGCGGCTCACGGCCGCGCTGGAGGTCGTAAACGCCTCGGCGTACCACGGCGCCTGCTCGTAGGGAAGTCCGTACTTCTCGAACCGTTCGCGTACCTGCTCAACCGTCGCCTTGAGTGTGTTGACACGCCCGGTGCGCGGGAGAGGCGTGGAGAGCGCGGCAAAGAACTCCTCCGGCGACTCAGACAACTGCGCATAACGTTCGCGAAACAGATCTGGAAACTGCTCTTCCATCGTTCGAGTATAGGCCAAGTCGCCCTGCGAGTCAACCCACCTTGCGAGCTACTCTCGCAATCCCTCCTTGAAATTCTGCCTCCGATTTTCTAACTTCGGGTTGATGAGGAACTCATTGTTGCGAGTCAGGTCATGAGTCAGCGCAAAATCGCCTTCGTAACCGGCGCCTCTTCCGGGATCGGTCAGGCCACAGCCCGCCGTCTTGCCGAGGCCGGATACGACCTGCTCCTATGTGCGCGCCGTCTCGACCGCATCCAGGAACTTGCCAAATCTCTCAAGACCGAAACGCACACTTTCAAGCTCGATGTCCGCGACCTTTCTGCCGTCGAGAAGTCGATTTCATCGCTCCCGGAACGCTGGCAGGCCATAGATCTGCTGGTCAATAACGCCGGTCTTTCGCGGCAGCTGGTGAAACTCCACGAAGCCGACCCCGAGGCTTGGAACGAGATGATCGACACCAACGTCAAGGGCCTCCTTTATGTGACGCGCGCTGTGCTCCCGGGGATGCTCCGGCGCCAGAGCGGCCACATCATTAACATCGGATCGATCGCCGGCCACGAGGCCTACGGCGGCGGCAGCGTTTACTGCGCCTCCAAGTTTGCCGTTGATGCTATTACCAAGAGCCTACGAATGGAAGTTGTAGACACTCCGATTCGCGTCTCGACCATCGATCCCGGACTGGTCGAAACGGAATTTTCGCTCGTGCGCTTCTACGGCGATTCCGACCGCGCTAAGAAGGTTTACGACGGAATGCAACCATTAACACCCGACGATGTTGCCGACGCTGTCGCTTGGGTGGCCTCGCGCCCCCCGCATGTCCAGATCGCCGAGATCATCATTTTCCCGACCTCCCAGGCTGGGTCGACGGTGGTGCATCGACGGTAACTGCAATCGAAGACAGCAGGCGCATCGACTCTCGTTACGGCTTCCGCCCCAGCACGTAAATCATCCGATTGTTGCGACTGGTCGGTGTGTCCTGATGCGACCCGAAGCCATCGATCTCCACGAATCCCACCTTCTCGAACATCGCGCGCAATTCGTGATAGGAATAGAGCCGCAACTTGGTCTGGTGCACTTTGGCCACACCGTCTTTCTCAAACTGCCAGTTGTCGTTCATGATCGAGTGTGCGTAGTCGAAGGAACGCCACTGCAGCAGCCGCACTCCCTTGAGTTCGAACCAGTCGCGCGAGGTGAAGTTAATCAGGATCCAGTCGCGGTTGATCAGCGACAGCAAGAATCGCCCGCCCGGGCGCAATGCCTGATAGACCTTCTTCAGCGCCAGCAGATTCTGAGCTTCCTCCTCGAAGTAGCCAAACGAGGTGTACAAATTGGCGGCAGCGTCGAACTCGTTGCGGAAGCTGATGCGGCGCATGTCCTGGTGAAACAATCGAACCGGGACACCGGCGCGGCTGGCGTTGCGCTCGAATTCTTCCAGATAGGACGGCGTGATATCAACCCCGGTCACCTTGATACCACGCTTGGCCAGGGGTAGCGACATCCGACCGTAACCGCAGGGGCAGTCGAGCAGGCTCATCCCCGGCATCAACCCCAGCTTGCGGCTGACATAGCGGATCTCCGCGTTGATTTCCGTGCGGCTGAAGTGCCCGAACACCGGGCGGAAGTCTTCAAAAAACGTCTCCCACCAGTTTGTCTTGTGTGGCATAGAGATTGTCCTCCGATGGGGGCAAGCTATGCTATGGCCGCTTCACGAGCCACTACAATGTGGACGTGTACGGCGATTTGACTCAACAAAGCAGAAAGTCTGTTTTCCGGTAGTTCCCTGTCGCATCGAGTCTTGATATCCCGCCCCTGCCCAAACGGGGATCCGGCTTCGATTACCCCACCCATCAGAGATCTACGAAGTCAATCTATTTTGTTCTCTGTCCCTCAGCTACTTCAACGACCAAATCCTGCATTCCTGGAGCAGCTATGGCACCGTTGAGCAAACCCACGCTCGCAACCCTGATTCTCGTGCTCTTTGCACTGACAATTCCAATCTTCGGACGGGTCTGGACTGACGTTTGATCCAATCGAATTCGGGGACGTTGAAGGCAACGGCATCCTGATGATCTCGGAAGCCGTCTACCTGATCGTCTGCATATTCAGCGGCGGTTCGGCCCCTTGTAGTGAATGAACGGCCGGATCATAGATCCGGCCAAAGATCGGTTCAATAGTCAACTCGAGGGCCAGTGGCAGACTTGCGGTCTGCAGACTGGCCAGACCGAAGTAGTGTAATTGGTGCCCTCAGAGGCGTGGCAGAACCGCACTTCCCATCTTCTTGGTGCTGGCCGCGCGCTCGACCTGCAACCGGTCGATGTGCCCGCAAACTTCGCAGAAATTGGCCTGTATGCCGTAGAATCCCTTCGGCTGCATCCTCGGCGAACTGCCCTTCGGCAAAAAGGCAATGCCATCGAGAATGCCCGTGACCACTTCGTCACTGCCGCAGTAAGTGCACTTCATAATGTGTGATCTCCCGACTCGGTAAGAACCGGCTTGAAAAGTATTGTGCGACGTATTCCGTTCAAGATGTCGGAAGGACGCCACTCAACTATTACCGGATTTCCGTGAGGACGAATCAGCCATATACCGGCTGTTGCGCAGACGTCGGGCGAGGTGTAGCCTATATGAAAGGGGGAATCACCGCGATGAACGTCTCTGGCTGGAAATCAGACATTTGCTGCGCACTCTTCATACAGCTTCGATGGGGAGTGCCGAACCAGTAACTTGATGATCGAATAACACGCCTCGCTTTCCTTCTACTCATTCGTCGGAGGTTGACACCGCTCCCCAAGAGAAGGATCTGCTCGGTGACCAGCGCGTAGCCTACCGCCGTCGCCCGCCGAGCAGCGAGCCCAGGACGCCGCGAATCAGCGATCGCCCCAACTGGCTGCCTGCAGCGCGCAGTGTCGTCTTGGCCACGCTCTCCAAAACGCTCTCCGGTTGCCGCGGCACACGAGTGCTGCCGGTCGATCGCGTGCTCGCCGTCTTCCTCGGCTTCGGCGCCGTCGGATACTGATCGAATATTACCTGCGGATTCGCAGTCGCGGCCTGCTGCGCTCGCGCCTGCAGGTACTCGTATGCCGACTCGCGGTCGATTTTCGTCTCATATTTGCCATGCACCGCCGCGCACTTAAGCAGCGCGCGACGTTGCTCCGGCGTCACCGGACCGATCTGGCTCTGCGGCGGACATATCAACGTCCGCTGCGTCACCGTCGGAGCCCCTTTGATGTCAAGCACCGATACCAGTGCTTCACCGATTCCCAACTCTGTAATTGTCTTCTCAATATCGAGATGGGGATTCGGTCGAAAGGTCGTAGCCGCCGCCTTGACGGCTTTCTGATCCCGTGGCGTGAACGCCCTTAGGGCAAACTGCACGCGATTTCCCAACTGCGCCAGGACCGTGTCCGGTACATCGAGCGGATTTTGCGTGACGAAGAATACCCCCACGCCCTTTGAGCGAATCAGCCGTACCACCTGCTCGATCTTCTCTAGCAACGCCTTGGGCGCCTCATCGAATAGCAGGTGCGCTTCATCGAAGAAGAACACCAGCTTGGGTCGGTCAACGTCGCCGGCCTCCGGCAACTGCTCGAACAATTCCGCCAGCAACCAGAGCAGGAACGTTGCATACACCCGCGGTGACTGCATCAATCTATCGGCGGCGAGAATACTCACAACACCGCGCCCGTCACCCGATACCTGCATTAGATCTTCGACGTCAAGCGCTGGCTCGCCAAAGAAGTGGTCGCCGCCTTGCTCCTCGAGTGCCAGAAGCGCCCGCTGGATGGCGCCGATACTCGCCGAGGAAACATTTCCATAACTCGTCGTAAATTGCCTGGCGTTCTCGGCCACAAACGTCAGCATCGACCGCAGGTCCTTGAGATCCAGAAGCAGCAGCTGATGATCATCCGCAATCTTGAAAACGATGTAGAGCACTCCGCTCTGGGTCTCGTTCAGCCCCAATAGTCGGCTTAGCAATAGCGGCCCCATCTCAGATACCGTCGTACGCACAGGATGACCTTGCTCCCCGAACAAGTCCCACAGTGCAACCGGGCTGCCGCTAAAAGCAAAATTGGCCAGCCCCAGCGTTCGTATGCGTTCGACGATCTTCGGCTTCTCAGTCCCCGCCTGGCTGATGCCGGCCAGATCGCCCTTTACATCGGCGAGAAATACCGGCACGCCTTGCGCGCTCAGGCGCTCCGCGATCACTTGTAGCGCAATCGTCTTCCCGGTCCCCGTGGCGCCCGCAATCAATCCGTGACGATTCGCCATCGCCGGCAGCAAGAATACGTCGGACTCGCCCCGGCCTATGAAAATCGGTTCGCTCATGCGCTGGTTACCTCCAGGCACTCTGTCAAACAGAATGCCGCTACCATGTGATGGCGCCACGATAACCAATCGCATGGTGACTCGTCAAGCTGTTCTGGAAGTCTCGGGCTGATCTACTCGCAGGTTGCGCACGGCGGCGGGCCCCCACCGAATATGTAAGTGATCATGTATACGGCGTCCGTAATGTCGGTCTGCCCGCTGCAGTCGAAATCTCCCGCAACCTCATCAATGGGCGCGGGACCGCCGCCGAAGATATAGGTTATCAGGTAGACAGCATCGGTTACGTCGATTTGCCCCGAGCCGTCAGCATCGCCGCACGGTGGACTGAATTCGTCCTTTGCCGTGGCGAATACCGCGTACGTCCCCGGACTCACGATCCCTGCGGCTATTACTGACTGCGTTGTGTCGACCCGGCCCCCCACCTCGCTCCATTGCTCTGTCGATTCGTCCCATCGGTAGATTGCCAGTGTCCCGGGATCCAGTTCGTCTCGCGAGATCGGAGTGAAGCGTGATAAGTCATAGGCAATCGCAATCTCCGATCCCTCGTCGTACGACATCGCCGGGTAGCTGGCGAGAGTCTGAGCGCGACTGGCAGGAATCAACTCGCCGCTCAGCCCTGTGTAAGGCACAGGATAGTCCGTCGAAAACAACAATCCACGCACGAATCCACCGGCCACTGCACGCAGGCTGATCTCAGCGTCGCCGTTGAAACTGGCGAACTCGACAAACTCAAGTGTATCCGCCACATCTTCGATTACGTAGTCCACCGCAAAGAAAAATGAATCGATCGTCGGATCCTGAAGCCACGTGAAAAGCACCCCCGCCTGACCGGGATCATCGCCGATCGTCGCAGAATAGTCCGAGCCGTTAGGGACGGTTGCGTGACCCGCAACAGTCCCTTCATCGCTGTGCATCTGCACGGCTGGCGACCCACCGAGTGAAGACTGCGCCTGAAACTCGATGGTGAAATCGCCCGCGTTAACGGCTCCAGCGCAGATAATCGGAACCAGCGAGTCAATCGTCGGTACCCCCAGCGGGTCTTCATCATCATCAGCGCCGAACGGCAGGCGTAGCGCCGGCAGGGTGTCGTACGGACTGATCGGCACGAATCCGGTGTCGACCGCCCGGAAACTTCCGAAACTCCAGATTGGCTTTGGTGGTGGCGGCGGTAAAGGCGGATTCGGCGGCACAATATAGCCCGGCCCGGAGACATAAACGACGTCATCATCTTGCACCCCAAGAAGCACCAGGCGGCCATCGTCGTAGGTTAAACCCTGTTCGAGCACGTAACCGGCCTGCTTACGGTAGTGCATCACCCGCAATCCGCCGCGTGGCTGGTGGCTGACAGCGTCTGCGGCGCGGATCACGCGATTTACCCCCGTTTGTGGCGGTATCGTCTCGCGGAAGGCCACGCGCGAACCCACGTCATAATCCGTCGGTACACCAAACTCGTTTGGCCCGAAAAAATAGCTGTTTACACCGGAGCCGACACCGCGCTCGATCGGTCGGATGATCGGCGACAAGATGTTATCATACTCTTTCTCGTGCTTATTCTCGAGGTAAGTCCAGCAGTTCGTGAAATTGACGATGTACTGCTTGGTATTCCGGCAACTCGCAAACTGGTATTGCTCATTCCAGGACATCTCCGAAGCATTCGGTTCGTGCCCGAGGTAGTGCTTGTCCATGAATCCGTAATTCTTGATCTGGCTGCACCGCAATGTGTCGGGCTCAGGGAAGATGTACTCATCATAGAATCCCAGTGCGTAGTGCCCCAGTTCGTGGACAACCGTCCGAAACATATCGGAATGGCTCGGGCGCGGCGGGTTGTTGATCGCTGAAAGAAACCGGTTGGTCGCCCGGGTGCCTCCGTGCTCGCGCGGCATATAGAGAGCCTTGATCGGCTCTGGGCTCATCAGTCCGTTCGTGTATGCTTCCGGCCACTGGTCGTTGCTCGCGCGCAGGCGGATATCGCAGGAGTTCCAGGCCAGCTTCTCGTCCACAATCATCACCGAGTCGAGCGTCAACTGCCCGTCGCCGACATCATAGAGGAAATTCGCCGCATAACGGAACATCTGCTTGAGCGAGTCAACGTAGGCCCGCGAAACATCCCACTCGATCGAAGTCAGCAAGTTGAACTTAATCGTCGTATGGCTCAGCTCTACCTTCTGATGGTAGTTGGAATCCAACTCGGTGAAGTACAGGTCGCTGTTGGAACTATCGAGTTTCCCGTTGTCCAGCCAGACGCGGTAGGCAACGGGGAGAATCGTCGGCCGTTTTGGGCTGGTTTGCTCCCACTGCAATTTGCTGATCTTCAGCGTGTCAACCTCATCCACAAACTCCTGCCCCAGGTAGATCAGGCCCTGGTTGTCGCTGCTGTACTCCCCGAGCGGCGTGTCCGTCAATACCGGAATGTCGTGCTGCATCTTGCTGAATTCAAACGATCGTCCCGGGATGTACTCGTTGTAATCATCAACGAGTTCGAGCACCTTCGCCGGCCAGCAGCCGCTATACTCGGATGTCGATCCCCGCGCATTGGTCGCCGTCATCGTTAACTTGCTCGTGGAGTCAAATTCCTGCGCGAAAGTATGCGTGAAATCGGCGCGCCCGAACACGGCGAACACCGGCAGCGAGTCGAGGAACGCATCGCCCTCGCCGTACTTGCTCGAATCGCAGTCCTCGGTCAGGAAGAATTCGATCATTAGCGCAGCGGTATCGTCGGTGGATTCGACGTGGCCAAAGACCGTCGTCTGCTGGTTAAAGACACGGGCAGAATCAATGATCGGAAAATTCTGGAGTTCGTTGGCGCCGGCGTCGGTATCCGCCGAGTCGTTCTTGGTGACGCCCGGTGCCGGGATCAAGTCGATACCGAGCAGCCCGTTGTCGTGAATCAAATTCCCGCGTATTGTGTTGCCTTCGCCATACTCGACCCAAACTCCCGTGCCCGCATTGTTGATGATCGTATTGGTGGCTTCGCTGTAACCCCCGCCAATCCGGTTGTCAAATCCGGCGATCAAGATTCCGTCGCCGGCCCCGCTGGGATCGGCGTCGTCGTTGATCGTCAGCGCAATGAAGTTATTGCGAACGAAATTGGAATCAGCAGCAATCAAAACACCGGCTTCGAAATTTCCCACGATGGCATTCTGAATCTCCGCCGCTTCAGTGCCGACATGGTTGAGCTTTCCACCTTCGATCAAAATGCCGATCCGGTTGCCGATCGGCGGCTGCAATGTGTCCGTTACGACGCCGATGGAGTTTGCGACAATCGTGTTTGCTCTGGAAGTCCCGTAAATAGCGACCCCGGCCGAGTCGTGATCGGCGATGCTGTTTCCCGCGACCGATCCCGATCCGCCGATAGCATTGCTGTCGGAGTCGACCAGCAATATTCCCTGCAAGCCATTGCCGCGAGCTTCCAGCGTTTCATTGACGCCGACAAGATTGCCGACCAGGACATTCTCGGAGCTTGAGTATATCGCCAACCCGCACGAGTCGTTCTCGACAATCACATTGCGCAGTGTCGCCACCCCGCCGATGTCATTCTGGTCAGCGTCGACGAGCAGGAGCCCGTGCCCGGCATTGCCATATCCGGCCGCACCTGTGACAAGCGTTCCCACGTGGTTGCCATAAATGAAATTCTGTCGGGCGTTCCACAGGACGATTCCGCTGGAATCGCTCGCCACAATCACATTTCCGGAATCGGCCCGGCCGATCTCATTTCCACGGCTCTGGAAGCTGTTGATTCCGTGTCCGCCATTACCCAGCGCTGTGGTACCGTCGGCACCGACGCCAACGAGATTCGCGTACACGAGGTTTCCTTCAGCCCAGAAAGTCGTCGTCGCGTTGGCGAATCCCCCGACTTGGATTCCATGCCCGGCGTTGCCCGCCACTACGTTGCGGGCGATGCGATTGGAATCGGGACCATTGACTATGCCGATACCGAAACTTCCGTTCGCTATCGCGCTGTTTCCGAGCGAATCTACTCCGACGAAATTGTCTTGAACGACCACATTCTTGACCGTCGCGCCGACGATTCGAATGCCCCCGCCCAGATTGCCGCTTACGATATTGCGCTCGCCCGGCGCCGGCCCGCCGATCATCGCCCCGTTGCCGCTTGCATTTATCCCAACGCCCAAATTGCCGACCGTCGACTTGGCCGGATCGTCGGCTCCGATGACGTTGCCGATCACCCGGCTATTGCCCCCGAGCGAGATACCAACCCCCGTGTTCCCCGCTACCAGATTGCGACGAATCACGCCGCTGCGGCTGTGTGAGATCCCTCCGTAGCCGTTGGGCAGGGCAGTGGCGCCGTCAATGTCCAGTCCGACGATGTTGTCTTCGATCACTACTTCGACCGAACCCGTACCGATCCCGTAACCGCTGTTTCCGCTGCAAACATTGTTGCGGACCGTATCCTGGGAATTGCGAAACGAGGACTGAACTCCGCCGTAGCCGCTCGTCCCACCGTTGCCCAGCGCGCCCAGGCCGTCGTCTGTCGTTCCAATCAAGTTTAGCTCAACCACATTGGCGCGCGCCGTATCCGAACCATAGGATTGGTAAACCCCGTACCAGTCGTTTCCGGAGACGAGATTGTTTGCGATTCGATTGAAAGACGACTCGCTGAAGATCCCGCTGCGGCTGTTGGGAGCCGCCGTCGTCCCGTCGGGGGTGCCGATGTAGTTGCCGGCGATTACGTTGTTATTGCTCGTCAGGATCATCGAGATGCCGTTGCCGCCGGTGCCGGTGAGGTTGAAAATCGTGTTGCCCTCTCCCAGGCCAAGACCGCCAATGAGATTGTTGCTGGAGAAATTGAAGTTGATACCCGGACCTTCCCAGTTGTGAATCTCGCAGCCCTGGACCACGTTGGCGTTGCCCCCGTTCGCCAGTAGCGCGATCGCCGAGTTGTTGCCGCTGTGCATCTCGAGGTTGCGAATCACCGACCCGCCGTTCTGGAACCACAGCCCCGTCGGCATCGAACCAACGACTTCGCCGATTATCTCAACCTTGTCGCCGCCTCCCAGATCGCCGTCGACCATCACGGGTGTGTTGGCGACAATCGCCCCATAAAGGCTCGAGATCAGTACACTCGACACGGCAAACTGAATTTCGTCAACCTCCGGCGTCAGGTTCGCGTTTTGAACCGCGGACCGTAGTGTCGCCGGGCTGTGCAAGCCGTCAAGCAAGTTCGTGTCCGGCATGTCGCCGCTTTCTGTTACCGTAAAAACAGTCTGCGGCGAGCGCTTTAGGAGATGCTCGCTGTCGCGCCGAAGCCGGTCGTAGACTTCCTGCGTCGCCAGACCGCGCTGCAGCCGGGCAGTCGTCTGCAAGAAAAACTCGTGACGCTCGGCTCGACGCCCTCTGGCGGCGGCCGTCGCCTCTCGTGTCCATTGTCGATTAGTTTGCCCCGTTTGTGCGTCGCGGCGCGCGGAAGCAGTCCCGCTTTGATACTCCAACGCCGAAACCCCGGTTTCCGGATCACGAATCTCCAGTCGAGTCCCGCGGGGCGGCTCCACGAGTGCTGCCGCCGGGAACTCTTCGACCGCGAGGCCCGCCGCAGTTGTAATCGCGAGCAGCGCGATAACTGCGAGAGCCTGCAGTCTCGGAAATGCCCGGTGGAGAGTTTCGCGGAACACGTTTCTTCCTCCGTACTCGTCTTCGTCGCTGGATCGACCGTATCGTCTGAATCGGCTGGATGGGGCTGCAGTTAATCCTGTTAGCTCAAAAAATAGTAGATATCGTGGATTTGTCAAGTCGAGATTACTGGCCCGACAACGCCTGCGCTAGAAGCCTGCCCGCCTTTGCAAAAAAAAGCTCCCCGGGCCGGGCTCGAACCAGCGACCCGCTGATTAACAGTCAGCTGCTCTACCGACTGAGCTACCGGGGAGTCTAATCACAACGCAAAATGTTGCGCGTCAATATATGATTATCGTCCAGTCTGTCAAGAAATTTGCCGGCCGTTTTCACAGCGGCGCTCCGCACGAAGTCGGCCTTGCCAAATCATCCGGAGTTCCTCATTTATAGCTCCGTGAACGCTCGCCCCGTCTCCCGCAAAGCGCGACTGTTAGCCGAATCCGGCCTGCTCTATGCCGCCGCCATCTGGGGCGCGACCTTCTTTATTGTCAAGGATGTTATCGCCGCCGTTGACCCGGTTGTGCTCGTCGGCTACCGCTTCCTACTGGCGGGTCTGATGCTTGCCGTTTACCTCCTGATTAAGCGCGAATCTCTTCTGGTCGGTCTGCGCGACGGCATCATTCTCGGAATCATTCTTTGGCTGCTGTACGTGCCGCAAACCATCGGGCTGAAATACACCACCGCCGCGAACTCTGGATTTATTACCGGCTTGTTCGTTGTCTTCGTGCCGCTTTTGGCTTATTTCTTGTTTCGGAAATTCCCGTCACGCTGGGAGTATCTCGCGATCGCGCTCTCGCTGGTCGGCCTCTGGTTTCTCACCGGCGGTATCCACGGCATGAATTTCGGCGATCTGATCACGCTGGTTTGCGCCTTCTTCTATGCGCTGCATCTGCTCTACTGCGACAAGTACGTCAAGGCCGGGCGCGACCCGCTGGTCATCAGTTGCCAGCAATTCATCTTCGTCGGCCTCCTGAGTTTCGTGACCGCGATCATACTAGACCTCCCGCTCGAGGTGACCAGTCCCTCTGCCTGGTGGACGATCATCTTTCTGACGCTTTTCCCGACCATCAGCGCGTTCGTGATCCAGCTCTACGCGCAGAAAATGACCTCGCCCTTTCGCGTCAGTCTGATATTCACACTCGAACCGGTATTTGCCGCAATCTTCGCCTGGACTCTCGGCGGAGAGGCCTTCATCCTCCGCAGCGCACTTGGCGGCTTGCTGATCTTCGTCGCCATGATTATCGCCGAACTGCCTTCTGCCAAACGCACCGCAAACCTGTAAGTCAGGATCCCTGCGATCCTGACGCGAAGCCAATCCAGATCCGAAAAACGTCAGGATCGCAGGGATCCTGACCTACAATCTGAATGGCGCCGTCATTCCCGCGCAGGCGGGAATCCAGGTTCATGGCGCCGTGCCAAAATGTGATTCCCCCGCACCGTCAATACTCGTAGTCTTTCTTTGACAAATCCAACTTCAAGGAGCCACAATGAACGAAGTCAATCGCATCCTCGACCAGTTGCATCGTTCGATGTTCGGCGAGGCCTGGCACGGACCGGCTGTTATGGAATTGCTGGCCGGTCTCGACGCCGAATCAGCATCAGCGCGTCCGATCGATCACGCCCACTCGATCTGGGAACTCACGCTGCACATCGCCGCCTGGCAGGGCGCGGTCAGGACGCGCATCGGCGGCAAGGCCGTCGAACTCTCTGACGAACAGGATTGGCCGCCCGTCACCGACACCGGCAAAGCCGCCTGGGAGCGCGCCGTGCGCTCACTGCGCGACGCCTACGAGCAGTTGCGCGATGCCGTCGCCGCTCTCGATGATCTGAAACTCTTGGCACCCGTTCCCGGCCGCGACTACAATATCTACTTCCTGGTTCACGGCGTGATCCAGCACAACCTCTACCACGCCGGACAGATAGCGATTCTGAAAAAGGCGCTGTAGGGGCGACCCTTGTGGTCGCCCGCGATCTGATTGACTCCGTAGGTCAGTCGTGGGTCGGGTTCCGAGCGCTGCTGTCGCTTCGTTCTTGAGAAGACTCGCAGCAGCGAGAAACCCGACACCCTCATGAACCTCACCAAGAAAACGTCGGGTTTCTCATTCCGTGAATCGCTGACTGTCTCGCCCAGAGATTTCTTGCGCGAAATTCGGAACCCGACCTACGAAATACATCGTCAAACAAAAAACCCGGGCCGTTCGGCCCGGGTTTCTTCTGCGCCAATCAAGCGTGATTGCTTACAAGCTGCTGAGCATGGCCATAGTCTGCTTGATCAGCGGGAGGAGTTCCAGCTCCCCTTTGCGGTCTGCCAGAATGGCACCCCTTTGACTGCGCCCCACGAGATACTTGCCCCCTTTGACATCGAGGGAGGTCACTTCCAGATCATCGCTCCAGTCGAGCGGCGAAATCCAGCCCTCGTACCAGGCAAAGACGCCCTCCTTTGCCGTGCCGATATACATGTAGCTTTTGCCCGCCGCCAGGGAAGTGACGTGCTCCTGGAAGAGGTAATCGCTGCCGTCGAGATGCTGCCAGTTGTGGCCGTTGAAGATGAACAGCCCCGTCGTCGTACCAACGAACAACTTGCCGAACGCCGACTCCAGCGCCGTCACGTGCGCAAAGGCTTCGCGATTGGTGATCAGGTAGCGTTCGTGCCAGCCATTGTCGTCGAAGTAAAGCAGTCCGTCTTCCGCCGTCGCCACCCACAGCGCAAACTGATCGGACGACACATCGACGATTTGTTTGTCGGGAAGAATATTGCCCACCAGTTCGCCGTTAACTTCATAGAGGCCGTTATTGCGCGTGCCGACGTAGAAACAGCCGTCGAAAGTTTTGATCACGCTAATGGTGTCGTCGATTTCTTCCCAGACGCGCTGCACCACGCCGATCGCATTGATCAGGTAGACGCCGCGCTCGGTGCCGACGAGGATGTTGTTATCAAATGAGTGCACGGCATAACAATCATGATTGACCAGCTCGTGCGGATAGCTGTAGAGCGTAAACGAGGAATCGCTGAGGTAATACTCCAGCACGCCGCCGGCCGTCGCCATCAGCGCGCGTTCGTCATCGAGCGCCACGTCGCGCACGTTGCCGAAATCGAGCGAATCGAGAAGCGCGAGGTCTTCCACCGACAGCCCGTCGCCGGTAAACAACTTCGGCGTGTCGGTCAGTTCGTCGTAAGGCGTCTGCTCGGGAAGCGGATGATCTTCCGGCGCGAAGCGGCCATCCTCCGGCTCGTCGGCTACGGAATTAGCGAGTTCGACCTGCGGAATGAAATCTTCATGAAGCGTGTTCTGTTGCGGCCCAAGCGTTTCCTTCTTCTTGAGGCTGAACACTAAGATCAGGGCCACCAGCGTGGTCAGGGCGGCAAGCTCGGCTGCGAATTTGATTTTGTTAAGCATTTTGGCTCTCCTTCCGATGTCTCCGGTTTCTGTACTTTCTGCCGGAACAAAGAGTCAAAGCGCGTGCCAAAACCTAAGTGGCTGAAATAGAGGGGATTAGATTTTCGCTGAAGTCGAAATGTGTGACTTGCTGTGACCGGGAAGTCACAGTCCCGTCGCGCAGCGTAGCCGGAAGGCGCACCCCACAAACCCCTTGGAAAATCGCCGCTTCGTAGTATATTAGCTTACCAGGTCTTCAAGGTCTTTACAGCTACTACACCTCTTCCTCTCGGAGGTCACATTGAGATCGTTTGTTATCGGCGCTCTATTTTTGATCATCGCTAATCTCTGCGTTCCGGCCAGCCCCGTCGCGGCCGCGATCAATCCCGTGTTGAGTTATCAGGGAAGTCTCAAAGACTCAACCGGCGCGCCCTACGCCGACGGCAGCTACAGCCTTACCTTTTCCATCTACAACGATTCAACCTTCGGCGCCGCCCTCTGGACCGAGACACAAGTCGTGACATTAACGGACGGCTTAATGCATGCTTATCTCGGTTCGGTGGTGCCGTTTTCGCCGGCGCTCTTTAATCACTCGCCGCTCTGGCTCGGCATTGCTTTCGAAAGCGAGCCGGAGTTTTCGCCGCGCTACCTGATCGGCTCGGCGGTGTTTTCGTTTATCGCCGGCAATGCACTCGCTCTGGAAGGCTATCCGGCCGCGCACTACGCCGACAGCGCGCTGGTTGACGAGAAGATCTCCACGCACGAAAACGATCCAATGGCGCATCGGCCGCTGACTCTTGATGCTTCGGAAATTGCGACTGGTGTGATTGCTCCCGAGCGTTTGCCGGCTGTTGAAGTAGACTCTGCGGAAATTACCGATGGCGGCATTTCTACCGCCGATCTTGCTGATAGCAGCGTTGCTTCACCCAAGATCGCCGACGGTGCGGTGACATCAGGGAAGATCGCCGATGCCTCCGTCACTGATCCCAAGCTCCCCGACTCCGTGATCGCTTCGCGCCATATCAGTGCCGGCGCAGTCAATTCTACCGGAGTAGCCGACGGCTCGCTGCAGTCGGAAGACTTGCAAGATTCGACAATCACGGGTCAGAAAATCGCTTCCGGCACAATCGCTGCCGAGCACCTCGCCTCTTCAGCTTTCACCGGCGCCAACATTACCGACGGCACTCTAACCGCCGTCGATCTCGAAGACTCGACAATTACCGGCGCCAAGATCGCCCCGGCATCGATCGAATCGGTTCATCTTTCCGGCCTGGCGATTACAAGTGCGATGATTACCGACGAGACAATTCAGGGTGTCGACATCAAAAACGGTTCGATTGGTTTTAACGACGTCGGCCCGGCGCAGCTTGCCGGCTACCATATCTCTGATGGTACCATCACCGGCGCAGACCTGGCTGCAAATTCGGTAAGCGGAAACACCGTCGTCGATGAGTCGTTGACCGGCGGCGATATCGCCAGTAACTCGATTATCGAACGCCACATCGTCAACAACATCATCGACGCCACCAAGACCTCGGACGAGCCCGGCATCGTCTACACGACCGGTGGAACGCTGGCCTCAGTCAGCACGACCGTCGTCACCTGGATGTCCGTGACGATCGATGCCCCGGCCGCGGGATTCCTGCTGGTATTCATGAACGGCACCGCCAATCTCGGCGGCAATGAGATCGCGCAGATGTCGATTGCGACGACGCCCTCCGGTTTTGGCCGCTACGGCGAGGCGCGCATTTCCTCGCCGACCGCCAGCGTCGGTATGAACACGGTGATTTCGCTGTCCGACATCATACCGGTGGCCTCGGCCTCGACGATCACGGTTTATGGCAACGTCCGCTCGACGGCGCTCTCTGCGGGTGTGGTGGATTTCAGTAATGGTGCGCTGCAGGTGGTATACATTCGCACGCAGTATTGACCATGAAGCACTTCATCTTTGCGCTGCTGCTCGCTGCTCTTTCAATCGTCTCTCTCTCCGCCGCCTCACGCCACCAGGCGGGTACCGCCGGCTCGGGTCGTGCCGCTTCCGGTGCGCTGAAGCTTGAATCCGTCATCGGCCAGAACGTCGCCGGTTTCTCCGGAAACGTCGTTTCAGGGTTCCTCGCTGACAATGGACTGCGCAACTATGCCGCGGGGGATGTTGACGGCAACGGCTTCGTGAACATCTCGGATGCCGTCTTTCTGATCGCCTACATTTTCGGCGGCGGACCTGCGCCATCTAATCTTCAAGCCGCCGACGCCGACTGCTCCGGCATGATCACGATTTCGGATGCGGTGTATTTGATTACTTACATCTTCTCGTCAGGACCGGCGCCGGAGTATTGTCGATAGCATCCAAGCAGTAGGACAGGTCTCTGATCGAATGCTCGCGTGTTTCTGCAGGGTCCTCAGCGGAGACCTGCCAATCTCTGACAGCCTGTAGGTCAAATCCCGAAAGCCTTCGCAGCAGAACGACATTGTGTGTCGTTGAACCTTGGACGGCCCGGTTGATGGAGCATGCCGAAGGGATTTGACGTTTGCGCTCACATGGACAATGCACCGTCAAGACCCTTCGTCTTTGGCTACCCCGCTACTGTAATCAATTTTGCTCCGTTTCCCGTCTGCGATGGGTCATCAACGTTGCGGGTCTTGACCTACTCGGGAATTGCCCCCCATTCCCCTTGCAATCGGGAAAATCGCGTATTAATTGCTGACGCCGCCTGAACATCGGCGGGCAACAGGAGCAGAGCACTTACGCGCATCGCCTTAGGACAAATCAATCCCACGGTCGGAGACTTCGCGGGAAACATCGAAAAGATTCTCGGCTATGTCGCCGCCGCCGCCAAACTCAAATGCGACCTCGTGGCGTTTCCGGAATTGTCGCTCTGCGGTTATCCGCCGGAAGATCTGCTGCTGAATCGCAGTTTCGTCGAAGCCAATCTCGAATATCTCAACAAACTGATCGCGCGCGGCAACGGCCCGGCGATTGTCTGCGGCTGGGCGGGTTCGGAGGGCACCAGCGTCTTCAATTCGGCGGCAGTGATCAACAAACGCAAGCTGCTGCTGTCGTACGAAAAAGTCGCGCTGCCGAATTACGGCGTATTTGATGAAGAGCGCTATTTTCAGCCCGGCTCCGAGATGCCGATATTGCGGCTGCGCAACACGCTGGTCGGGATCAATATCTGCGAGGATATCTGGATTTGTCCGGGCATCACTGAGCAACAGGCGGCGCTGGGCGCGCGCGTGATCCTGAATATTTCCGCCTCGCCGTACCACGTGCACAAGGCGGAAGAGCGAATCGAGATGCTGCGCGACCGTGCGCTGCGCAACAAGTGCCACGTGCTCTACTGCAACATGGTCGGCGGGCAGGATGAGTTGATCTTCGACGGTGCGTCGCTAGCGATCGACCCGAAAGGCAAGGTGATCGCGCGCGCGGAACTATTCAAAGAAGAACTGCTCGTTGTCGATATCGCCGAAGGCCCCAAACCGAACGGCGCGACTTTTGACCTGCTTAAACGCGCCGGCGCGAATGCGAATCAACAGTTTCCGATCCGCTACGCCGAAGTCGAATCGCAGGCGGCGACGACGCGTCGATCCGGAAAGCTCAAGGTCGCCAAGCGGCTTCCGGAAGAAGAAGAAGTTTTTCAGGCATTGGTGCTGGCGACGCGCGACTACGTCAGCAAGAACGGATTTAAGAGCGTGGTGATCGGCATGTCGGGCGGAATCGATTCGGCTTTGACATCGGCTGTCGCGGTCGCGGCACTCGGAAAAAAGAATGTCCACCTGCTGTTTATGCCGTCGCGATTTACCTCCGAACTCTCACATCGCGCCGCAGCCCGGCAGGCCAAATTGCTTGGCGTCGAGATGGATGACTTGCCGATTGTCGATCTGATCGACGATTACGCCGAACTGCTTAATCCCGTCTACGGCGATTGCACCGGCGGGCTGACCGGCGAAAACCTGCAGGCGCGCATTCGCGGCAATCTGCTGATGGCGTATTCGAACAAGTTCGGCGCGCTGGTGCTGAACACTTCGAATAAGTCGGAAGCTGCGGTAGGCTACACGACTCTTTACGGCGACATGGTAGGCGGATTCGCGGTATTGAAGGATATTCCCAAGACGCTGGTCTACAAAATCAGCAAGCATCTCAATCGCAAGCGCGAAACGATCGCGAAAGAAATCATCAAGCGACCACCGACAGCGGAATTGAAGGACAACCAACTCGACACCGATTCGTTGCCGCCGTACGAAGTGCTCGACGAAATCCTGCGGCTTTATGTCGAGCACGATACCGACGAACAAGAAATTGTGGCGGCCGGCTTTGACCCGAAGATCGTGCATCGCGTGATTCGCATGGTGGGCGCCGCCGAGTACAAACGCCGCCAGTCGCCTCCGGGCGCCCGAATTACGCCGCGCGCCTTTGGCAAGGATCGGCGCTGGCCGATTACCAACAAATTCTGATTTGACAATTCACCCCTGTCTCTCCATTATCTTAGTCGATACTCAGGCTCTCTGTTACAGTTCGCAATTGAAGTTTTGTAGATAACCCTGTCTCTACGGAAGGAGTCCTATGCTCAAGGAATTCAAAGAATTTGCGATGCGGGGCAACGTCGTCGACATGGCGGTCGGTATAGTTATCGGCGCGGCTTTCGGCAAAATCGTGTCGTCGCTGGTCGGCGATGTGATCATGCCGCCGCTCGGCGTCCTGTTGGGTGGTGTCGATTTCAGCAACCTGGCGATTACCCTGAAGGCGGCAACCGCGGAAGCTCCAGCGGTGGTCTTGTCGTACGGTAAGTTTATCCAGACCGTGGTGGATTTCATCATCGTGGCCTTTGCGATCTTCATGGTGGTCAAGGCCATGAACACACTTAAGCGCAAGAAAGAGGAAGCTCCCGCGGCTCCGCCGGCTCCGAGCAAGGAAGAAACCCTGCTCACCGAAATTCGCGACGCCTTGCGCCACAAGTAATCGGGACCATCTCATGTCAGGATCGCAGGGATCCTGACCTCTGGGTCTGAATAGGCATGCTCCTGTCAAAGTCCGGATGATTTTTTCATCCGGACTTTCGTTTTTTCGCACCCCAAAAACCACAGTTCACGTCGATGCGGCCGGCGCAAAAGCTTGTCGAATCACGACTTAAATTACCCAACATTCGCGCCTTTAATATTAGACAAAACATAAACAATATGAAGTTAGACATGAAAACTAGCTGGTGCATCCAGATGTTTTATAGACAGAAGTAAGACAGTGAATCAGAATTTGAGAATTCAGAGATAACAAGTGAAGGAGACAGAAATGAAAACACTCGATGTCATCGTCGCGGTCCTGCTCATCGTGGGCGGACTGAACTGGGGTCTGGTCGGCCTGCTGAACTTCGACCTCGTCGCCACTCTTCTAGGAGACGGCACGATACTCGCGAAGATCGTTTACGTCCTGGTCGGTTTGTCCGCAATCTACCAAGCCGCTGGATTCAAGGCGATCCAGCGTCGTTGGGGTGTGGTTACCGCCTAACTGGGCAGAGCATCTGCGCCGGACCGAGTTCGCTCTGTCCGGCGCCACAATAGATCAAGAGCAGAATAGACATATACAGGCAATAGGAGGAGAAACGTGAACAAGAAAATTCCTGGACTACTGGCGGCGTTTGCCCTGATGGCTTCGCTCAACAGCCAATCAATCCTGGCTGACAATTGTGCGAGCGGTAAAGCAGAAGCCACAAGCAAGAAAACAGGAGAAATCATGAAGGCGGGTGCCACGGAGAAAGCGCAGAAGGCGATGGACATCGTCGAAACCGCGGCTTCCGCCGGCAGTTTCAACACGCTGGTGGCAGCGGTGAAGGCAGCAGGATTGGTTGAGACGCTCAAGGGCGAAGGACCCTTCACTGTCTTCGCGCCGACCGATGAAGCTTTTGCCAAGCTGCCGAAAGGCACTGTTGAAGCCCTTCTCAACGACAAGGCGAAGCTGACCAGCATCTTGACCTACCACGTCGTTGCGGGCAAGGTGATGGCGGCTGACGTCGTGAAGCTCAGCGAAGCCAAGACGGTCAATGGTCAGAGCGCCAAGGTCGTCGCCGGAAAAGACGGCGTGATGATTGACAACGCCAAAGTCGTCAAGACGGACATCACGACCTCGAACGGCGTGATCCACGTGATCGATACCGTGATTCTTCCCAAGGAAGATAAGAAGTCATAATGACCGAGCTGAAGCAGACCGGACACCGTGCGACTCTACCCTTGCTTCCACGATCGACTTCTGTCGTCGGTGTCCGCCTGTTTCGAGCAGATACATCGCCCGTAGCGGCCAGTGCCGAAGGGCAGCAGCAAACTTGATACAGTAACAGTAACAGATCCGCGGAGAGCGGAGAAAAACAGGAGGAGAGAGAACAATGTTGAAACTGAGATTTCTGGCGGTGTTTCTGGCGACGGTGTTCGCAATGCCGCTCGTAGCTCGGGCCGCCGATGCGCGCCTGCAGGTGATTCACAACGCTGCCGATCCGGCGGCGGCCGTGGTCGACATCTATGTTAATGACGCACTTTTTGAAGATGATTTTGCTTTCCGGGAGGCCACCGAGTATCGCACCGTGCCGGCCGGCGTGCAATTGAATATCCAGATCGCGCCGGGCAACTCGAGTTCCTCGGCGGAGGCAATCGCCACGATCCCGGTAACTCTTACCGCGAATCGCACCTATGTTGCGATCGCCAACGGCGTGTTAGGTTCCGGTTTTGCCGCCAATCCTGACGGCGCAGCGATCGGTTTCCAATTGTTTGCGCGCGACGGACTGCGTGAAAAGGCCAACTGGAACCAGGTGGTTGATCTGATTGCGTTTCACGGCGCGACCGATGCACCGACCGTTGACGTGCGCATCCGCAAGGGTGGAAAGACTCCGCTTTTCAATGACCTGAGCTATGGTGAATTCAGCGCTTATCGCCCGGTAGCGGCGCGCAAGTACATTCTCGACGTGACCCCCGGCAACGATGCCTCGACCGTGGTTGCCTCGTTTGAGGCAGATCTCAACGGTCTGAAGGGCGGCGCTGCCGTCGTGTTTGCCTCCGGATTCTTGAACCCGGCGGCCAACAACGGTGGTCCGGCCTTCGGTTTGTTCGCCGCGCTGCCGAATGGCGCCGTCGCGGCTTTGCCGGTAGTGGTGCCGACCGCGCGTCTGCAGGTAATTCACAATGCCGCCGATCCGGCTGCGGCGTCAGTCGATATCTACGTGAATGATAATCTTTTCGAGAACGACTTCGCTTTCCGCGAAGCCACCGAATTTCGCACGGTTCCCGCTGGTGTCCAGTTGAATATCCAGATTGCGCCGGGTAACAGCTCGTCGTCCGCGCAGGCGATTGCCACGATCCCGGTGACGCTTGAGGACGGTAAGACCTATGTCGCGATTGCCAACGGCGTCCTCGGTTCCGGTTTCGCCACGAATCCCGATGGCCGCAGCATCAGCTTCAGCCTCTTTGCCAAGGACGGCATTCGCGAGCGCGCTTCCTGGTTCTATCGCACGGATGTCATCGGATTCCACGGCGCCACCGATGCGCCGAACGTTGACATCGTTGCGCGCGGCTGGCCGTTTGGTCCGGTTGTCAATAATGCCTCATACGGAGACTTCGGCGGCTACGCTTCACTGGCTCCGCGAAAGTACGTTCTGGATGTCACTCCCGGCGACGACAACAACACGGTCGTGGCTTCGTTTGAGGCGGATCTGACCGGGCTGAACGGTGGCTCGGCGGTGGTGTTTGCTTCGGGGTTCTTGAATCCTGCCGCCAACAACAATGGCCCTTCGTTCGGGCTGTTTGCGGCGCTGGCGAATGGCACGGTCGTTGCCTTCCCGGCTTACCAGGCCACCGCTCGCCTGCAGGTCATTCATAATGCCGCCGATCCGGCTGCGTCGGTTGTTGATGTCTACGTCAACGACGGCGCGACTCCTTTGATCGACAACTTCGCGTTCCGCACGGCGACGCCGTTTATCGATGTGCCGGCCGGAGTGCAGTTGAATCTCCAGATCGCCCCGGGCAATAGTTCGTCCTCGGCGCAGGCGATCGCGACGATCCCGGTAACTCTTGAGCCGAATCAGACGTATGTTGCTATCGCCAATGGCATCCTGGGTTCCGGCTTTGCGGCCAACCCGGATGGCGAGGATATCGGCTTCAAGCTGTTCCCGGTTGATGGCGTTCTCGAAGAGGGCCGCTCGCGTTTAGGCGTGAACCTCATCGTGTTCCATGGCGCGACCGATGCGCCGACAGTCGATGTCTTTGCGCGCCTCGGTAACTTCACCTATCGCGCGGTGAATGACCTGACCTATGGTGAATTCTCGGACTACAAGTTCTTCTTTGCGAGGAACTACACCTTGACCGTTACCCCGGGCAACAGCACGACGGGTGTCGCGTCCTTCACCGCCGATCTCAGCGGTCTGGGCGGCGGAGCAGCCGTAGTGTTTGCTTCAGGATTCCTGAATCCGGCGGCTAACAACAACGGTCCGGCGTTTGGGCTGTATGCGGCGCTGCCGAACGGCGCCGTGGTAGCTCTGCCGGCGGTTGCGCCGAGTGCGATCGTCGCCATCGACAACGAAGACGAGTTGACGGAGGGGAAGATCGAAGAGCTTGAGCGCGGTGCGACAGCTTTGCCGACCGATTTTGCCCTGAGCCAGAACTACCCGAACCCGTTCAATCCGACCACGACGATTTCCTTCGCCTTGCCGAAGAGCTCGCCGGTGACCTTGAGTGTATACAACATTCTCGGGCAGGAAGTAGCGCGGCTGGTGGACGGACCGATGGCCGCCGGCACGCACCAGGTGACGTTTGAGGCCTCCAATATGGCTTCGGGGATATACTTCTACCGCCTGCAGACTGACGGGTTCAGCGAGCAGCGCAAGATGGTGTTGATGAAGTAGGAAATTCTGATTTGCTCGCCTCGGTGCGAGCGTTAGAGAGTCATCTCACTTCCTTTGTTTACGTTTCGCCTGAAGGCGATCCGGTGTTGCTCGGGTCGCCTTCGGCGCTTTTGGCTCATTTCTGAGCGCCCGATCGATCGAGCTACGAGGAAAGAACAGCGGGTGGAGTCAATCACAAACCGCGGAGTTGTGAGCACTCGCCTGTTGCAGTTCTACCGGGCGAGTGCCTGTGATATGTTGGCCACCCTAACCGCAGGGACAAGCCCTGCGGCTACATTCGTTCCCCTACTAATAGTCGCGTTTGGATTTATGGAGTGAATCGCTACAAAAAGGGCGGTCGAATTGAAGTGATCTCGGTGCGAGCGAGAGTGTTAGCATTCATGTTTGAAGGCCGATTTTGCGGGACAGAATGCAGTTAAGAGGGCGGGCGTCGTGAATCGCATTTGAGAGGGAATAGAGGAAGATTATGAGCAGGAACGGGTTTGCTTCGACGCGATATTCGCGATTGAGATGTCGGCAGTTTGCTCGCCCCTCGCATTGACAGCGCAAGAAAAGACACGGCGCAACGATCTTTAGGGGGAGATCCTGAGCAAGGTAGTGTCAAATCCCTGCGGGTGGATCGGAGGCATTTGGGCTGTAAGCGAAATCGGGAGAGGTGAGCGTGTTCGAACCGAGAAGAGACGGGATTTGACCTACGATTCTATTGAAGTGAGATTGCTTCGTCGCGGCAGAGTGCGACGATAATCGCAGATCGTTCGCTCCTCGCGATGACGGTGCAGAAGAGAAGGAATCTGATTGGCGTCAGGTCGCCTCGCGGGTGGGAAGGGTA
The DNA here is from genome assembly GCA_964576925.1 of uncultured Ignavibacteria bacterium. Taxonomy (GTDB): domain Bacteria; phylum Zixibacteria; class MSB-5A5; order CAIYYT01; family CAIYYT01; genus JADJGC01. The sequence continues at coordinate 62,408 of CAZNWJ010000004.1, forward strand.
GTTCTTCCAGATTGTATCGGGCGCGAGAAGACCTGACGCAACGATCTTTGGGGGAAGATACGGTGTCAGGATCGCGGGGATCCTGACCTACAGGCTGACGCAACGAATTCTAGGGGGACTATACAGATCGAGGAATTGTCAAATCCCTGCGGGTGGGTCGGAGGCATTTGGGCTGTAAGAGTAGTTGGGGAAGGTGAGCGTATTCGAGCTTAAGAGATTCGGGATTTGACCTACGATTCTTTTGAAGTGAGATTGCTTCGTCGCGGCAGAGTGCGACGACGATAATCGCAGATCGTTCGTTCCTCGCGATGACGGTGCAGAAGAGATTGAGCCCAGAGAGCGTCAGGTCGCCTCGCGGGTGGGTAGAGTAGTTCTTCCAGCTTTTATCGGGCGCGAGAAGACCTGACGCAACAGTCCATAGCTTGAAGCAAAAGCGGCGCACCGATGGTGCGCCGCCATTGTAATGCAGATAGTACGCTATGATTGCGTTGCAACCGCCTAATGCGTGCCCTGGATGGTAGTCCAGGAGGTATCGGAGGAGCTGGTGATACCCTTGACGCGCAGATCGAAGTCGTCGGGGTTGGAAGCGTTGCGCATGGCATCCTCGTAAGTGATATGCCCGGCGCGATAGAGTTTCATGATCGACTGGTCGAACGACTGCATGCCGTACTGCACCTGGCCGGCTTCGATAAACTCGATAATCGACGAGGTCTTGATCGGATCGATGATGCAATCGCGGATGGCGCCGGTGGTGACGGCTACTTCGACTGCCGGAATTCGGCCTGGCATATCGGCGCGCGGGAGCAGACGCTGGCAGACGATCGCCTTCATGGTGCCGGCCAGCAGCAAACGGATTTGCTGATGCTGGTGCGGCGGGAAGAAGGAGATGATACGGCTGATGGTTTCGACGACGTTCATCGTGTGGAGCGTGGTCAAGACCAGATGGCCGGTATCGGCGGCGGCGAGGGCAATGCCCATCGTCTCGGCGTCACGAATTTCACCGATCAGGATCACATCCGGGTCCTGACGAAAAGCGTGGCGCAGCGCGGCGGCGAAGCTCTCGGAGTCGGCGCCAACCTCGCGCTGGCAGATGATCGATTTCTTGTCGCGATAGATGTATTCGATCGGGTCTTCGATGGTGACGATGTTTTCCGCCCGGTGCGAGTTAATGTACTCGATGACGGCGGCCAGCGAAGTCGACTTGCCGGAACCGGTGGTGCCGGTGACGATAATCAGGCCGCGGCGGGTTTCGCAGAGATCGGAAATGACCTCGGGCAGGTTGAGATCCTCGAAAGAGGGCACCAGCGTGTTGACGGCACGGATCGCGATGCCGGGAGTACCGCGCTGGCGATAAAGATTGATACGGAAACGGCCGAGCTTGGTGACCGAAAGGGCCAGGTCCATTTCGCTGCGCGCGGCAAACCGTTTCTGCTGTTCGGGAGAAAGAATTTGGGAGACGATTTCGGTCATCGACTCCTTGGAGATCGGTTCGGTATTGATGACGACCAGTTTGCCGTGGACGCGCAGGGTCGGTTTGATCCCCACACGCAGGTGCAGGTCGGAGGCGGCTTGATGCTGCATCTCCACCAGCATGTCACGCAGGTTCATCGGTCACTCCTTATGGTTGTTCCGGAATCCTGCTGGTGCCGCGGGCGGAGTGCGCGCGCTTACGCCGGCTGGACGAGGAAAAGCACCTGACCGAACTCCACCGGAGAGGCGTTTTCGACCATGCGTTGGACAAGCACGCCGTCGAATTCCGCTTCGATTTCGTTCATCAGTTTCATCGCCTCGATGATGCAGACCGTCTGGCCCTTCGTGACCCGCTGGCCAACGTCGACGAACGCGGGCGCACCGGGCTCAGGAGAGGTGTAGAAGGTTCCAACCATAGGCGATTTGATTTCCTTGCCTGCCGGAGCCGCCACGGGGGGCGGAGCTGCAGCAGGTTGCGGAGCGGGCGCGACCGGGGCGGCAGCGACGGGCGCTGCAGCGGCCGGTTCCAGCGGCGGCAAGGTCGGCGCCACCTGCGCTTTGGGAATCGTGATCGTCGAGCCGTGGCCGTTACCGTTGGTTCCGGTCGTGCTACGCTTGACGATGGTTACATTGCTGAACATCGTTTTGATGTTGAGCGACTCGATTTCCGACGATTCCACCAACTTCACCAGTTTCCGGATAGTTGATTCTCTCATTACGTTCTATGACCGGGTTGAATCAACCCTACTCCTGTTTATCGAGTTTTCGAGCAAAAACTAAAGCTCCAGCAACGACTTGTCCGCGCGATTCATTACGCGGCAACCGTTTCTGGTAATCACCACATCATCTTCCACCCGTACGCCGCCCCAGCCGTCAAGGTAGATACCGGGCTCGACCGTCACGACCATCCCCGGCTGTAAGACAGTGTCCGACAGCGGCGACAAGCGGGGTTCTTCGTGAATCAGCAGGCCGATCCCATGACCGAGGCCGTGGCCAAAGTTTTTCGCGTAGCCCGCCTTGGCGATGATATCGCGCACGTGTTTATCGACAGCCGACCCTTTCAAACCGGCGCGCGCCTTTTTGGTTCCGGCGATTTGCGCCTTGAGGACGAGGTTGTAGATCTTCTTCTGCTGCGCGGATGCCTTGCCGACGACCACCGTGCGCGTGATGTCGGAATGATAGCCGCCGTAGATAGCGCCGAAATCAAGGGTAACGAATTCCCCCTTCTTGATGACTTTGGAAGAAGCGCGGCCGTGCGGCAGCGCCGAGCGATAGCCGGAGGCGATGATTGTTTCGAACGACGGGTCTTCGGAGCCGAGCATCTTCATTTGATATTCGAGTTCCGCCGCGACTTCGTTTTCGCGCACGCCGGGCTTGATGATCTGCAAAATGCGTCCGAAGGCGACATCGGCAATATCGACGGCCTTCTGGATTTTCTTGATCTCGTCGGGTTCCTTGACTGAGGCGAGCGCCTCGACCATACCGCCGGTCGGTGCCAACAGCGCTTGCGGCAGCAGCGCGCGAATCATGTTGAGATTCTTAACGGTCAGATAAGCTTCCAGGTAGCCGACGCGCAGATTCTTTTGGAGCAGCCGCTTGATTTTCGGGATCTCGGTGTACAGCTCGCGCTGGGCGATCAGGATCTTGGCGCCCTTGACTTCAGAGCGCACCTGCGCCTTGTAGCGAAAATCGGTAATGAAGTGCGCTTCATTGGTGAAAACAACGAGCAACCCGTTCGAGCCGGAATAGCCGCAAAGGTATTTGACCTGCGACAGCTCGCTGACGAGGAGGCAGTCGAGATTGCTATCCTTGAGCAGTGCTTGTAGTCTCTTGATTCGTGCTTGCATAAGCTCCTAACCACACAGTTTCAGTTTTTCGTAGATCCGGGGGTCGCCCGGGGAGTCTTGCAGCAGGCGGGCATAGATAGCACGCGCCTTGTCTTTATACCCCTGTTGGGCATAAAGGTCGGCTGCTGTTTCCGTCCAGAGAATCTCGTGTTCGGGCCGATCGACCGACTCCTGGTAGCGTCCCAGTTCCTCCAGGCGCGCTGTTATGCCGGGGGATCCGGGTTCCAGTTGGGCAGCCTGCAGATAGTATTTCAGCGCCTCAGCCAATTGACCGGCCTGCCGAAACAAGTCGCCCAATTTCACCAAGGTCAGCGGATTATCGGCATCCCGCTTCAGCGCCTCCAAGTAAGCAAAGGTGGCCGATACCGACTTGCCGCGCCGAATATAGAGGTCACCCAGCACTTGGAGCCCGTTGGCGTAATTGGGGTATTGCCGAATTCCTGCTTGAAGCAGGTCGTAGGCGACATCCAATTCGCCGGCGTCGATCATAATGGCGGCCTGACGCGCGAAGTCATACCCGATCTTGGTGTCGCCAGAGGCCACTTCTGTGGTCTCAATTTCAGAGGCAGACTGCTCCCCCTGCATAGAGACCTTGCCTTTGCGGGCAGAATACTCCATGACCCTCCCACGACTTAATCCGAATCACGATACGGACTTTGGCGGGATTTGGTCAAGAAAAAAACTGGGGGAGGCCCGGGAGGTGTGCCGCGAAATCCGCATTTGAGCACCGATAACTACATTGTCGCAGGGGTGAAACGATTTGTAGAATGATCGTGCAGAGCGGTCAAAATGCCATCCTGACAGCATAACCGCTTACGGGACAGGGTGATTCCAGCCGCGATTGTGATGCGGGAACTGACTGGTGATTCAGTTTCGGCGCGATCGGACGCGTGATAACCGGCCAAGATTCCGCTTGTCGGAACTGGTGCCGATGATATATTTTATAAGTTTTGGTAGTATTACGTACGGAGGAATAGCTACGCCATGATGCAAGTCTTACGGAATAACACGCAGATCATCATCTGGATACTGGTGATTGCGTTTGTGGGCACGATCATCTTCGCCTGGGGCATGGATATCGGCGGCGGCAATGTCGGCGGCATGGCCACGAACGTGGTCGGCAAGGTTAACGGCCGCGAGATACCGTTGCAGAACTTCGGCGCCCTCGCCGAGCAGTTTATCGACCAGGAGCGGCAGCGGACGCCGGACAAGGACTTTACCGAGTCTGACTATCGCAATGCGCGCCGCCAGGCCTGGAACGAATTCGTCAACAGCTACTTGCAGCAGGACCAGATCGAAAAGCTGGGAATTACCTTGACCGACGCTGAAGTGGTCGATTTCATTCGCCGCTTCCCGCCGCAGGAAGTGCAGCAGATTGAGGTCTTCCAGACCAACGGTCAGTTTGATTATAATAAGTACCTCTCAGCCATGGGCGACCCGCAGTATGCCGAGTTGTGGCGTCAGGTCGAAGCACTCGTCAAACCGCGGCTGACGACCTTCAAGTTGCAGGAGTATGTCACTTCGATGGTGCGCGTTTCGGACGGTGAGTTGCAGGAGCAGTACCTGCGCGACAATGAAAGAATCCGCGTCGATTACGCGCTGGTGCCATATTCCAAATTCCCCGTGGGCGCGAACGAGATCGACTCGAACGAAGTTCGCAGCTACTATAACGACAACCCGGACGAGTTTCGCGAAGCGGAGCAGGTTTACTATACGACCTATCGCTTGAGCAAGGAAGCTTCGACTGAAGACTTCGCCGCCGCGCTGGAAAAGGCGAACCAAGTGAAGAAGCTACTTGACGAAGGCGGCGATTTCGCGACGCTGGCAAATGAGTACACAGAAGATCCCTCGGGCAAGGGCAAGGGCGGCGCGCTGGGATATTTCGCCCGTGGCGCGATGGTGCGCGAGTTTGACTCGGCGGCATTTGCCATGAGCGACGGCGATATCTCCGTGCCGGTGAAGACGCGATTTGGCTACCATATCATCTACCGCACAGGCCAGCGCAAGACCAATGAATTGGAGGAGGTGGAAGCCTCGCATATCCTGTTCCGCCCCGAGATGTCGGAAGGCACGGTGCAGTCGCTTGAAGCAAAGATGATGCGGCTGAAGTCTGAAGGAAACGCTACGAACGCCGAGACCCTGGCGAAGGAACTCGGAATCACGCAGGAGACTCAGCGCAAGGTTGGCCGCGACCAACCGATCGGCAGTTTCGGCAAGGACGCGATGTTGGAGAAGTTCCTGTTCGAAGCCTCCGACGGCTCGTTCTCGGAACTGATCGATCGTAGCGAAGCATTCTATCTCGTGCGCAAGGACCGGCTGAAACCGGCGGGTTTGGCAGCCTTCGAAGACGTCTACCCGATCATTACCCGCAAACTGATCGACAAGCGGCAGCGGCAATTGACCCTGGCCGTCGCGCAGCGCATCCACAGTTCCGTCATGGCGGGCAGTTCGCTGGCTGATGCCGCTAAGGCTGCGGGGCATGAGGTCGTCGAGTCTGGGTTCTTTGCCCGCAGCGGGCGGTTGCCGGGAATGGGTAATGACGCGACTTTGATCGGTACGGCGTTTTCGCTCTCGGAAGGCAAGCGGTTTTCGCAGCCGGTGTTAACAAATAATGGCGCTGCAGTGATCGAGTTCAAGGAACGCACGGCCGCCAGCCTCGACGGCTTCGCCGCCGAACGCGACACGCTGCGGACCAAGGCGTTGCAGACGGCGCAAAGCGCCTTCTGGGACAAATGGTTTACGGAGCTGATCAACAAGGCTGAGATCGAGGATAACCGCAAGGTGATTTTCGGCGAAACGATGTAGGCTCCAGTAGAACAGCAAGAGCTCAAAGCGCGGTGATCGAACTGATCACCGCGCTTCTTTCTTGGACAAACTCCTCCCGTTGGCCGTTTCAATCTGCACCGGCCAAACTCCCCAATCGAGTGCCGTCACTCGAAAAGATTTTCCGCTTTTTGTCCCTCAAGGTTTGTCAGCCTGTTCCGATATGAAAAATACTGAACTTCGGTTCACGGATGAAACCCCAACCGGAAACAGGATGTACCGCTTTGAACACAATGTTGTCGGCAGAAGAGCGCATAGTTGCTTCAAACTCGGAACGACTTGACTGGAGTGAACTGCTCAGTGGTCTGGCGCGGCACTTGCCCGAGTCAGAGTTAGCAACAGCTATCGATCAGCGCTGCGGCGCGCTCTTGCGTGTTGCCGGTATCGAGCTGCAATCCTTGGCGACTGACTCTGAACATTCAGAGGCGGGCTCACTACTCGAAGTCAATTTTGACAGCCGCGGTCAGGAGCGCCGCTTCAGGCTGATGCCGACATTGGGTGAGTTTTCAACGGCGGCGCGTGAAGCGATTCTCGATACCGTCCACGTCACTCTCAGCGACCTGCTTGCCTCCGTCAATAATCGACTTCAGGCAAACGCGGCAGAAGCAATTTCCGACACCTTTAGCGCCGTCCGCGCAGCTCCAGCACCGACAAGTCTTCCGGATGATCTGCTTTCGGCGTTCGTGCACAAGTTGCGCAACAATCTGGGCGCGACAGTAACCGCCGCCAGCCAGCTGAACGAGATGCTGGCGGACAAAGCCGGCGCCGATGCCGCGATGTTGCTCGGAATCATCGAATCAGCGACGGAAGCGCAGCGGCGTTTGATCGACCGCTTCGTGCTCTTGTCGCGTCCACTGGTGGTGCGTTTGGCCCGCGTAGAGGTGGCGCCGATCCTGCGCTCGATCCTGCAGCGCTATGCCGCCATCAACGGCAATCAGATCGAAATCGAAGGCCTGGAGCGCGAAGTGGCAATCGAAACTGACCGCACGCTTTATGCCTTCATCTTGAACGAGCTAGTGGAGAACGGTCTCGAAGCCAGCGCGCAGCACCGCCTCGTGATCAAGGTTGCGAATCGCGACCACTATTTCGAAATGTCTTTCCGCAACGACTGCGGCGATCTGCCGACCTACGTGTCGGACAGCTTGTTCAAACCGTTCTTTACGACCAAGACCAGCCGGGCCGGCCTGGGGCTCACGATCGCGCAGCATTATGCGCGACTGCTCGGCGGTACGATTCGCCATCGCTGCGTGCGCGGCGAAGCGGAGTTTACAATCGCAATTCCCCTCGGCAACGAATTGAACAAATGATGATAGGTTCTGGAAAGGAACGACCCATGCCCAGCTTGTTAATTGTAGATGACGATCGCAATCTCTGCAATGCGCTGAAACTGCTCCTGGTGCGCCATGGACATATGGTGGAGTGCGCGTTTACAGCCGCTACCGCCCAGGAATGGCTCGAGAAGAAGTTCTTCGATCTGGTGATAACCGACCTGCGATTGGTGGATGGGCTTGGGATTGACGTGATCCGCACCGCCAAGCGCGTCATGCCGGAGACCGAAGTGATCATGCTGACCGGATTCGGCTCGGTAGATACCGCCGTCGAAGCGATGCGTTCCGGCGCGTTCGATTACATGACCAAACCGTTCAATGAAGCCGAGATGCTGTTGACGGTTGAAAAAGCGCTCTCGCAGAAGAAAATGAAGAGCGAATTGAAGCACCTGAAACTCGCCTTTGCGGAGACCTACAACTTTGACTCAATCATCGGTTCTTCACCGGCGATCAAGAGCGTTATCGACGTGATCAAGCAGGTAGCTTCTCAGGAGATCAACGTTCTGATCACCGGCGATTCAGGCACGGGCAAGGAACTGATTGCCAAGGCGATCCACAACAATTCGCCGCGTCGCGAGGGCAAGTTCGTCGCGATCAATTGTTCGGCAATGCCGGAACTGCTGTTAGAATCAGAATTGTTCGGGCACGTAAAAGGCGCGTTTACTTCGGCGACGGCCAACAAGAAGGGCTTGTTCGAAGAGGCCGGCGGCGGGACGATCTTTCTCGATGAAGTCGGCGATACCTCGGCATCGCTGCAGGCCAAGCTGTTGCGCGTTCTTCAGGAAGAAGAAATCCGGCCGGTCGGCTCGAACGAGACATTCAAGACTAACGTGCGCGTGATTGCCGCGACGAACAAGAATCTCGAACAAATGGTGGCGCGCGGGAAGTTCCGCGAAGACCTCTATTACCGGCTCAACGTTATCTCGCTGCATCTGCCGTCTCTGGCGGAGCGGCGCGAGGATATCGTGCCGTTGGCGCAACACTTCCTGGCGAAGTACTGTGAGCACTTCAACAAGACGATGAAGCGTTTCTCCCAGGCTGCAGGTGACAAATTGATGGCACACGAATGGCCGGGAAACGTCCGCGAGTTGGAGAACACGATCAAGCGCGCAGTAGCGCTTTCGGTCAGTGATATTATCGATGTTGAGAATCTCTTCCTCATGAAGCCGATGCCGAAGCGGGAGGAGCGGGGCGATCGCCCGGGAATGCCCGGCGACACCACCTCGCTGGAAGATATGCAGAAAGAGCATATCGTGCGCAGTTTGCGCGAGAACCGGTGGAACTACTCGGTGACAGCGGGCAAGCTCGGAATTGGGCGGACGACTCTGTGGCGCAAGGTGAAGAAGTTCAACATCGTGAAGGAATAGTCGCAGGAGACGCGATACCTCAAAAGTGGTGAGCGACGGCGCCGGACTACTGACTCCGGCGCCGCTTTGTTTTTCAGGCACACGGCGGCGGGCCGCCGGCGAAGATGTAGTTGATCAGGTAGATCGCATCCGAGATGTTGACGAGGCCATTGCTATCGGCATCACCCGCCCGGAGCGGCACCGGCGGAGGTCCACCTCCGAAGATGTAGCCGATGATGTAGATCGCATCGGAGATGCTGATCACCTGGCTGCCGTCGGCATCGCCGCAGAGGTAGGCGAACTCGATAGTAAGCATGGCACTGGTGAGCGGAGTCGAGGCCGACCAGGTATCGATCATTAAATAGTATTCTCCCGGAGGGAGCACGAGTTGTTCGATTCCGAACGGGTTGGCGAGATTGCTGGTTGCGGAAGCGATACAGCTGCTGCCCACGGGACAGTCAGAACTGATCAAAAAGGCGCTGCCGGCAACCTGTCCGGGATCAAGAGTGAAATTCAGTCCCAGGGCACTGGCAAGCTCAAAAGAGTAGAACAGATCTTCACCGAGATCGTAGCCGCCGAGACAGGTGGCTGTATAGTCGTTTCCGGATCCCGCATTCGAGAATGGGCCTTCAGTGAAAGGAAGTTCCGCCGGAGTGAGGGTTCCGAAACCGAGCGGGAGATTGCAGTCGACGCCCCAGGGATCGACGAAGACCTCGTTGACCGTCACGTCGAATTCGGGGATGCATTCCGGAGCCGGCCAGGTATCGACGATGATGTAGTAGATGCCTGCCTCGAGCATAACCGGCGGTGTGTAGTGCGGTACACCGGTAGATTTCGTGCTCATGGCTAGGCAGTCACCGTCCGGCGGGCAGGTATCGTCGATAGCGATACCGGTCCAAGCAGTGCCGTGAGGATTCAGTTCAATTACCGCGAACATGAAGCTAAGAATCTCCAGGCGAATAATGTAATCCTCGCCATTGTCGTAGCTACCGAGGCAGGTTGAATTGTAGTCGTCGATGTGGCCGCAGGTTGTGAGTGCGGGAAGTTGAACGATCATCGAGCCGGGATAAAAGGTGACTTCATGCGCTGATTCGCATTTGCGATTCACCGATTCCGGGTCGGCAGTTTCTGCCGGCAGGCGGGCTGAGCCTATAGCAATAGTGGCGGCGACCAGAAACGCCAGGGACTGGAAGCGCATAAAAGACCCTCCCGACGACGATTGCTCTCGTCGAAAACTGTATTCGGTATTCGCTGAATCGGCACAACAAACATATACAATGTCGTCGCTGTTGTCAAGGGCGGTGGAGCTGGTTCAAAATGGAGCGGCGGGAGCCGCAAATCGAGGCCGGTTACAAGAACTGCCGCAACGGCAGGTTACGGTTACTGGGGGGGCGGCCATTGCTGGGGGACCGGTTGATGGGGATAATATTGCCCGATTCAGTCTACAGAAAGGGCACGAAAAAAAGGGGGCAGCAACCGGGAACAGTTAAGCCTGACAGGTGTTCCTATTGACAAACGGCTCTTGGTTCATTAGATACCGACAACATGTTTCGCAGCAAAGCCAAGAGCCTGAAAAGCGAATTCGAGCAAGAAGCGATGGTGCATACGGACGCGCTGTATCGGACGGCGCTCCGGATGACAAAGAACGCTTCCGACGCCGAGGACTTAGTCCAGGAGACGTTACTCAAGGCTTATCGTAGTTTCGACCGGTTCGAGAAAGGCACCAATGCCAAGGCGTGGTTGTTCAAGATCATGACCAACACGTTTATCAACAACTACCGGGCGAGACAGAAAGAGTCGACCAGCGTTTCCTTTGACGACATCGACGACAGCGTGATGCACACGCAGTTGCCGGGGTTGGTTGCAGAGAGCAGCGATCCCGAGAAGGATTTTTTCAACAAGATCATCGACCGCGATGTGGTCGCGGCGATCGAGAAACTTCCGGAAGAGTTCCGGATGGTGGTGGTGCTGGCCTTCAACGAAGGTTTTGCCTACCAGGAGATTGCAGACATCATGGGAATTCAGGTTGGAACCGTCAAGTCGCGACTTCACCGCGGGCGCAAGATCCTGCAGAAGCTGCTCTGGGAGTATGCGAATGACAAGGATCGTGCAAAGGAACAAGCGGAACAGTGAACTGCCGGGAAGTATTAGCTAAGCTGTACGACTACCTTGACGAAGAGCTGACCGCATCAGACCGTCAAGACCTCCAGAAGCACCTCGAACACTGCAGCGATTGCCTGCACAAGTATAATCTCGAAGAACAGTTCAATCGCGTAATCGCCGGCAAGCTTGACTCGCCGTGCGAGACGAGCCAGTTGAAGAAGCGAATCCTGGTGGAGATCGCCAAGATCGACCAGCAACAGGGCGGAGCAGCATCCCCGGGGCGGCGCAATATTCTTTACCTGTTCATGCCGATTGCCGCCGCGGCGCTGGTGGCTCTCATTCTAATCAACCCGTTTTCGTCCAAAGGTTCGGTCCTGGAGGCGGTTTATCCGTTTGCACACGAGCACAGCAAGTGTCTCGATCACGTAATGCAGTACATCGTGCAATCGCACGATCCGGCGGAAGTGCGGGCGGCGCTACAGCACATTGGCGCGATGCCTGATGATCTCTTTGCGCCGGCAACGGACGGGCAATTCCAGTTAGCGGGCGCGGCGATTGCGCATGTCAACAATCATGACCGGGTACACCTCGACTACTCCTATAAGGGAGATGCCATCTCAGTATTTGTCCTCGATAAGAACACAATCGACAAATCGCACTTCGATCGTATGGAACATAATGGCAAGACGATTTACGCCGGTTCGTGCCCGAAATTCCAGTATGTAATCTGGGAGTGCGAGCAGCATGAATGTGTAGCGGTGAGCCTGATTGACGAAGAGAAGCTGATTGATTTTGCTTCGGTATTTTAGAGCTTAACGACAACGGAATCGACTTCAGATCGCCGGCGGTGGAAACATCGGCGGCGATTTTGGTTTGGGGGGAAATTTGTGATTGACAGGCGCTGGGAATAATTGATATCATCGCTCTTGAAATGCTCAGAGAGGGTGGTGTAACATCGGAAAGCACATCTTAATTCGAGACATTCCGGAAGAAGTTGAGGGCTGGATTGAGGAAGAACGAAGTCGGTCGCTCCAGAGCCAGAAGGAGTTTCTTCTCGGGATATTGAAGCAGGCAAAGCGTGGTAACGTCGAGCCGAATCTCTTTGAGAAACCGGCTCCACGTATCGCGCCTCGGGCAATTGCGGCCCCCTTCGTGTTCATTGATCTCTTTGCAGGAATCGGAGGCTTCCGTATCGGCCTCGAACGACTGGGCGGGCGTTGCGCGTTTTCATGTGAATGGGACAAGAACGCTCAAAGAACTTATCATGCATGGTTTGGTGAGATTCCTGCCGGTGACATTCGTAACGTCAATCCATGCGACATCCCTGATCATGACTTGTTGGCAGCGGGATTTCCCTGTCAGCCATTTTCAATTGCTGGCGTGTCCAAGAAGAACAGCCTGGGTCACGAACACGGATTCAAGGACAAGACCCAGGGTACTCTATTCTTCCACATAGCCGAGATCATGCAGATGAAGAGACCTCCGGTTGCGATTCTGGAGAATGTGAAGAATCTGCTTTCACACGAACGAGGTCGAACATGGCAGGTCATCAAGTCGACACTTGAAGAATTGAATTACGTCGTGTTCCACAAGATCATAGATGCGTCCGGCTACGTGCCTCAGCACCGCGAAAGAGTCTTCATTGTCTGCTTTGACAAGGAGGTCTTTGGGGCCAACCCCGACTTTAGTTTCCCAGCGCCGGTCTCTGACACTGCGCCGAAGTTCAAGTCTATTCTTGAGAAGAAACCAGGCTCGAAGTATATTCTGACTGACCATCTTTGGGAATACCTGCAGAACTATGCTGCTGCGCACAAAGCGAAAGGCAATGGCTTTGGATTTGGAATGACGGACCTGAATGGAGTGAGTCGAACCCTGAGCGCTCGCTACTACAAGGACGGATCAGAGGTCTTGATCCCCCGAAATGGTGGCAACCCCCGCAGATTAACTCCACGGGAGGCCGCACGATTGATGGGTTTCGATGATTCGCTTGAGATCGTTGTTTCGGATACGCAGGCCTACAAGCAGTTCGGGAACGCGGTTGTACCGGCGGTCGTGGAGGCTGTCGGGGGCGAAATTGTCAAGACCATGTTGCTCAAGTTTCAGATGATCGAGAATGGGTGTTTGCTCAAAGGACGAGACATCACTGTGAACTCGAATAAGGACATGATGATCGGAGGCTAGGGCGATGAACATTACAGGTTTGCTTAAAGGCTCTGAGTGGGACTATCCGTTCTTTAAGGTGCTGGCAAGAAACGACACCGGAGAGGCTCAAGGACATCAATCCGGATTAGTCCTTCCCAAAGACCTGCGAGACTACATGCCTGCACTTGAAGAACATAATGTCTCACAGATCTTTCCCACCGTGGATAGAATCCTCACTGCAGAGTTGTACAAGGGCAGAGTTCTTCTCGACAAATCAAGCCTTCGTTACCAGATTCAAACATGGGGTGGGAAGCGAACGCCGGAGGCGCGAATTACTGCAGGCATTCGAACTTTGACGAATCTGGCGAAAGTTGGGGACATACTTGTATTTCAGAGGCGAATCGACTCGGTCGAGGAGTATCGCTTAATATTAATCGAAAGAGCTTCGGCAGAATATCGTGCTATCGAACGCTTGGTAGCAGGTAGAAAATGGGGCCCACTTAATGCACGTGCTGCTCCAATAACAATTGAGCAGTTTTCGCAAGCCAAGGAAGAGATGATGCAGACCGCCGACAAAACATTCAGACTGCAGGCAGAACCGCGAAGAATCTCAGGCACTGGCGTTACAAGGATCGCAAGAGACTCTGCATTCCGCGAAGTAGTAAAGCTACAATATGCGTTCAAGTGTTCGATCAGTGGATATGGGCTCTCTACACAGAGTTCTCACTACGAGGTGGAGGCAGCTCACATAGTTCCGAAGGAGCACGGAGGACCTGACGACCCACGAAACGGACTATGCCTTACACGCACTTTGCACTGGGCGTTTGATCGGGGCCTAATTGGCGTTACCACTGAAAGAAGGGTGTTTATTCCGGAAGATATCAGGTCAATGCCTCAGAACGACTTGCTGCTGCAATTTGACGGGAGGCCTCTTGCAATCCCAAAGAATCCGAATCTTGCTGCTCACGAAGATGCGCTAGCCTGGCACAGAACGAATGTAGTTCGAGCCTTGGACCATGGTTGATGTCCTGACACCTGGTCAGCGTCGCAAGAATATGGCTGCGATAAAGTCACATGACACGAAGCCTGAACTCAGAGTTAGACGCGTTGTACATAGACTCGGATTTCGCTTTGCTCTTCACAAGAAAGACCTCCCAGGAAAGCCTGACTTAGCCCTGACGAAGCATCGAAAGGTCATCTTGGTTCATGGGTGTTACTGGCACATGCACAATTGCAGGTACGGACGCGTAGTTCCGAGAACAAACGCTCGGTTCTGGCGTGCAAAACGCGAGACAAACGTTGAAAGGGATCGCAGAAACCTCAGAGAGCTTCGTAAGCTGAAATGGAAAGTACTCGTTGTTTGGGAGTGTCAAACAAGAAATCAAGAGAGATTGAAAAGGCGACTTCAGAAGTTTCTATTCAGCAACTGAAGTATTGGCTTGCTGGCTTCCTCGCCCCCTACCATCCTAGCACGATGGCGAACATCAGCGGGGCGACGATCGAGGCGTCGGATTCGATGATGTACTTCGGCGTGTCGATTCCCAACTTGCCCCAGGTGATTTTCTCGTTGGGGACGGCGCCGGAATAGGACCCGTAGCTGGTGGTCGAGTCGCTGATCTGGCAGAAGTAGCCCCAGACCGGGACATTGGTGCGCTGCAGGTCCTGGTGAAGCATCGGTACGACGCAGATCGGGAAATCACCCGCGATGCCGCCGCCGATCTGGAAGAAGCCGATTGTCGATTTCTTCGTCGTGGCGGTGTACCAATCGGCGAGCCAAGTCATGTATTCGATGCCGGTGCGGACGGTGTGGACGTTCTTGATGTCGCCTTCAATGCAGTGTGCCGCATAAATGTTGCCCATGGTGGAGTCTTCCCAGCCGGGCACGACGATGGGGAGATTCTTCTCGGCGGCGGCGACCATCCAGGAATCTTTCGGGTCGATCTGGTAGTGCAGCTTGAGCGCGCCGGAGCGGATAATCTTGTACATGAACTCGTGCGGGAAATGGCGCTCACCGGCTTTGTCGGCCTTGAGCCATTCGTCGAGGAGGACTTTCTCGAGCCGACGCAGTGCTTCCTCTTCCGGAATGCAGGTATCGGTAACGCGATTGAGGTGACGGTCGAGCAGGGCCTGCTCATCGTGCGGCGTCAGGTCGCGATAGTGCGGCACGCGCTCGTAGTGATCGTGGGCGACCAGATTGAAGAGGTCTTCCTCGAGGTTGGCGCCGGTGCAGCTAATGATGTGCACCTTATCGCGGCGAATCATTTCGGCAAGAGAGAGGCCGAGCTCGGCGGTGCTCATGGCGCCGGCCAGCACGACCATCATCTTGCCGCCGGTTTCGACGTGATGAACGTAGGCGTTGGCGGCGTCGATCATGGCGGCCGCATTGAAATGGCGATAGTGATGCTTCAGGAACCTGGTGATTTCGCCGTTGCTCATGGTCGTCCCGTCTTTCGTACGTTAGTCTTCGTTGTCAAGAATCAGCATGGCGGCGGTAATGACCGTCGTCCAAAGGCCGTTCTTGTCGCCTTCGGCAGATTGCGTGATGTTACGCGAGTAGACGACTTCGCCTTTGAGTCTCCACTGCTCTTTGTTCTGGTCCCACGACTTGTCGAGATCGATCTCGAGACCCATCGTGGTCGCGAGCATCTGGACGGCGAGGTCCTCGGCGTAGTCGCCGGAGAATTTCTGTGTCTGTCCGAAACCGTGGTGTTCGGACAAATAGCCGAACTTGGATTTGTCTTTTGGCATCGCCAAACCGATTGAAGCCGAGACCAGGCGATTGGGTTCGTTGGTGGCGTCGCGGCTCATGACGCAGAAAGCAATCTGGCCGGGCTCGAAGTACTTAAGTCCTTCGCGGCGCGTAATCAACTTGCAGTGCGGCGGAAAGATCGACGAGACGTTGACGAGATTGAGGTATGCGATTCCGGCGTCGCGCAGCGCCAACTCGAATGAGGCGAGCTTCTCTTTGTGATGGCCCACACCCTTGGTTAAGAAGATCTTTGTCGGTACGAAGTTCAACTCAAACTCCTTTGTCTAAAGCCGTCGATTCTACGCACGGTAACGCGGGAAAATATGAATTCAACAAAGCGATGCAACAGGAAATTGCGACCGGGCGGGCGACGGCGGGGGTGCTCGCAACCGCGGCTGAGACCCGGGCGGTGTCAGTGAAACCCGCGATCGCAGTCTGAGAGAACGCGAATTCAGCTACTACAATGTGTCTTTACAAAAATCTGTCATGGCGTATATTATCGACGATACTTCGGAGGGGGTGTTCTTTAACAGGAGTCGTCTGCCATGAGACGTTTGCTACTACCCCTTGTCATAATCGTCCTCACAACTCTCTCTCTGCAAGGCGCTGATTTGTACAAAGTTACGATCAGCGGCGCGGATGAGGCCAAGACTCTTCAAGCGCTGGGACTGGACGCCGTTGTCAAGATCAGCGATGGCTATCTGGTCATAGTGGATCAAGGTGAGGCGGCACAGTTGCTCAATTCGGAGTTGAAATCTGTGCGAATCTTCTCGGGGATCAACCGAAATGAACTCGCGCTTGATCTGCGCACCAACGACGAGAACGCCGGGCGGTTTGAGTTGGTGTTTCAGGAGGGCGGGCTGCGGTTGTTCTATGTGCCCGGAGGTTATGATCCGAGTTCAGAGATGACGCCTTCGCTGATGCCGTTGCCGGCATCGCTGCGAATTTCGTATCGCGAGCCGCGGACCGGGGCGCCGAAGGGTATGCCGACGTCGACGGCGCTGGAATCGTTGCTAGGGACGATTTCGCAGGATTCGCTATACTCCTACGTCGCTAAGTTGCAGAGCTACTACCGCCGGCTGGCCGGAACGCCGAGTATCTACCTGGCGCGCGACTGGATAAAAGCCAAATTCGAGTCGTTTGGTTACGACTCGGTTTATCTTGACGGTTGGCAGCAATACTTCAACGGCCAGATGAACAATTGTTACAATGTCGTCTGCGTCAAGGTCGGAACGACGTATCCGGACCTGGAGATTATCGTAGGGGCGCATCATGACGGCGTCTACAATTCACCGGCGGCGGATGACAACGGTTCCGGAACGGCGGGCGTACTGGAAATGGCGCGGGCGTTGGCCGATACGCCGACGGAAGTGACGTTCAAGTTCATTACGTTTGACGCCGAGGAGTTTGGGCTTTACGGGTCCTACCATTATGTCAATGGCGCTGTCGCGCGAGGGGATCAGATCCTGGTGATGCACAACATGGATATGATCGCGTTTCTTTACAATTCCAATGCGGCGACGGTTTACCATGGCGATGACCCATTCTACGCTCAATGGTGGTCCAATATCGCGCAAGCCAATTACGGGATTACCGGCTATTTAAGCGGCAACAGCTCGGGATCTGACCACTACCCGTTTACACAGAACGGTTACGATGCGCTGTTTATAATCGAGGACATCTTTTCGAGTGTCTATCACAGTCCGCGCGACAGCACGACGTACATGAATTTCGAGTACATGAACCGCATGGTGCGCGCATCGCTGGCGATGGTCTATGCGGTGGCGAATGGCGGGGATTTTGACAACGACGGCGTGCCCAATACGCAGGACAATTGCGTCTTCAATCCTAACCCTGCGCAGGAAGATCCTGACGGCGATTTGATTGGCAGCGCCTGCGACAACTGCCCCGACTATCCGAATCCCGGACAAGAGGATGAAGACGGCGACGGAGTCGGCGACTACTGTGACGGCAAGGTGCATGTAACGGCGATTCGACTTCCCGACGCCTACTATGGAGAGCCTTACAACTATCAATTTGAATGCATCGGCGGGACCGGACCGTTTAGCTGGTCGTTCTTCGGAGGTGATCTGCCGTTTGGCTGCGATTTCCAGAGCCCGGCCGGAATCCTGACCGGCACACCGAGCTACAAAGCGACCTTCTACTTCACGATTGCAGTTCTCGATGCCGGGACGCCGCCCAGCGCCGATACACAAAGTGTGTGGATTGTTGTCACCGACCCCGGGTATTTGTGTGGCGATGCTGACGCCAGCGGCAACGTGACGGTGTCAGACGCGGTGTTTATTATCAACTACATTTTTGGCGGGGGACCGGCGCCGAATCCTGACGAGCGCGGGGATGTCGACTGTACGGGTATGACGACCGTCTCGGATGTCGTCTATCTGATCAATTATATATTCGGCGGTGGGGCAGCGCCCTGTGCAGCGTGTCCTTGATTCAGAAGAAAAGTTAGTGTGTGGTAAGAGCGGGAGCCGGCAGACTCCCGCTTTTTGTTGGCGTCTTGAAGACGTGAAGGTCTCGGACGCTGGTCTCGAGGATCCACAATTAGAGAGCACCGGTTCACAATTTCGCGCCTGCTCAAATGTAGTATTGGGAGTTGTGGTATGTCAGGCGCGAAATCAAGAACCGGCGCAACGGAGACAGAGTGCAAACGATGTCGTGTCTGGCGGGAGCCTCCTCATTGTGCAGGCGGGCGGGCGAGTGGTTCTTGTGAACGCTGGAACATACCGGCGGAATATGATCGGATTAGTCCGCGAATAATCCCATAGACCTTGGCTGAGCCTCCTAGATAGCGAACTTGCAACGTCGCTATAAAGTACTGATTACGAATGTCTTGCTGTAAATCAGAGCGTCTCCTTGACATTGTACGTTAGTTAGTGTTAATTAAAGACAATGTATGTCTTGTTACTTTTTTCACAAGCTGTGACACTTATATGACAATAGAAGTCGAGTTTTCTTTAACTTCAGGACAACGAAAGACGATAGTCTTAGGTGAGTATAGGTAGATATGGAATTTGGGATCATCGGGACATCAATCTGGCAGCAAAATGTAAAGCTGCTGGAGCATCTGACGATCGATCGTGACAGCCGTGTGGAGACGCTGAAGCGGTTGAAGGATCATCTATCGCTCGATGAGCTGATTTACCTGTCAACGTGCAATCGCGTCGAATTTGTCTATGTCTCCTCGGGACGATTCGGCGGCTCGAAGTTGCTGCACCGATTGATCGACTTCTTTTTCCGCGGACAACAGGGGTTCGGATTTTTCCCGAACGACTTCTATCATTACACAGGCAGAGAGGCAGTTGCGCATTTGTTTCGCACGACTGCCTCGCTCGAATCGCTGGTCGTGGGAGAGGCCCAAATCGCCGGGCAGTATAAAGAAGCGTACATGGAGGCCCTGGCGACTGGGTTGGCAGGGGTTGCCCTAAAGGACATTTCGGAAGAGGCGCTGGTGGTGGCGAAGAAAGTCAAGCGGGAAACGGCGGTCGGCAGCGGGTCAGTTTCGATGGCATCGCTGGCGGCCGATGAACTTGCCTCGGCCTGCAACGAGAATTCGCTGATCGCATTGATTGGCGCCGGCACAATGACAATCAAGCTGGCGCGATATGTCCTGGATCACAAGCTTGGCAGGCTGCTGTTCGTCAATCGCACCGTTGAAAAGGCGGCGAAGTTTGTCGAGCAATTTGGCGGCAGCGCGATATCGCTGGATGAATTCATTGCCGAGCCGCAACAGGTAGATGCGATCGTATCGGCGACAGCCGCTACCGAGGCGATCTTTGACCAGAATTTTCTCGATCGATTACCTAAGCAGGATTTGCCCGTAGTGTGTATTGACCTGGCGATCCCGAAGGATTTCTGCGATTGCTTCGGCAGTTCCGACAAGGTGCGGCTGGTTGACATTGCCTATCTGCGGTCGCAGTGTTCGAGCAACTTGCGGCAGAAATTTATTGAGACGGGTAAGGCCAACGAAATCGTGCGCGAAGCAGTAAATGTCTATATGTCTGATCGCATCGAAGTTTCGCTCAAGCCGATCTTTACCGACAGTTTCCAGGAATCGATGCAATTAGCCAAGCGCGCCCTCGACGATCTTTTCGCGAAGAAGGTGACCTCGCTCAATGACGAGGAGAAAGACGCGATTTATCGCCTGGTCACCAAGCTGATCGCCAATTCCGCCTACCAGCCAGCCAAGGTGCTTTCCGACAAGCTGGCCAATCTTACCGACGAAATCGACCTTTCGGAACTCCGCCGCCGCAAAAACGCGATATGAGCGAAAGACTGATTATTGGCTCGCGGGGGTCTGATCTCGCACTCTATCAGGCTAATTTCATCAAGGATATCTTGATTCGGGAGCATGGTTGCGACGTCGAAATCAAGATCATTCACACAGCCGGTGACAAGATCGACAACGTCTCGTTCGATAAGATGGAAGGTAAGGGATTCTTTACCAAGGAGTTAGAAGACTCGCTCTTGAAGAACGAAATTGACCTCGCTGTTCATTCCCTCAAGGATTTGATGACAACGCAGCCGGAGGGCCTCAAACTGGGGGCTGCCGGGTATCGAGCTGACCGCGCCGAGATGCTCCTAATTCGCAAGGAATCGCGCAGCGGAGCCGGTGTTTTGCCGGTTCGGGACGGCGGCGTCATCGGCACAAGTTCGGCGAGACGCAAATGTCAGGTTGCCTTCCATCACCCAAAGTTGCAAATTAAGGATCTGCGCGGAAACGTACCGACGCGAGTCCGTAAGTTACGTGAAGGTCAGTACGACGCGATTCTCCTGGCGTGTGCCGGGGTGAAGCGTCTGCAACTGGATTTGTCTGATCTGGAAGTTGTCGAGCTCGATCCGCAGGTATTTCTGCCGGCTCCGGCCCAGGGCATTTTGGGGATACAAATTCGCGACCGCGATCCGCGCGTGGAGAACATAGTAGCAAAACTTGGATCCAAGGACGAAATGCTTCAGGCAGAGTTAGAGCGCGGATTATTGAAGATGTTCGATTCCGGCTGTTCATTGCCGCTCGGGGTATGGTCTGACAGGAGAAACGGGGAATACCATTTGAAGGCTATATTGGGACAGCAGGTTGAGGCGCGCTGGAATGGTCTGGCACGAGCCGAGGTCAAGGGGGCCAATATCGCGAGCCTGATCGAACAGGCGTTTTTGATGTTGCAGCGGGGGGGACAATGAGAGTTGTCGTCACCCGACCGGCACGCCAGTTAACCGAATTGACACAAAAGGCCGCCGAACGAAACATCGAAGTCGTGCCTTTGCCGCTGATGGAAATCGTCCCGCTGCAGTTTGACTGGCCGCGCGGTCTGGAAATCAAAGATATCGATTGGATGTTCTTCACTAGCGCGCAAGGGGTCGCCTCGTTCTTCCTGCGACTGAGCGAACTTGATCTGGTGCTTTCCGACAAGACGCGTTTTGCCGTCGTCGGCGCGCGCACCGACAGCTCGTTGCGCAAGTGGGAGAAGGAAGCCTCGTTCCAGCCGTCAGATGCCTACGGGCAGACTCTATTCACCGAGTTCATTCAGCACTACCCCGACAATAAGCAAGTCGTTATGTACGCGCGGGCGCGTGACGTCGAGTACGATCCGGCGCCGCTGTTTTTTGGACGCGGTTACAAGTATTACTCGGTGCCGTGCTACGAATCGGTGGAGCGGAGCATCGACCCGCAGGTCATGGCCCGGATCAAGCGCAACGACGCGATTCTATTCACTGCCCCCTCGATGGTGCGCGCCTATCAGCGCCAATTCGGCAGTCCGCAGGCGAAGCTGTTGGCGATTGGCAACACGACGGCCGCGGAGATGGAACGTCACCGCTGGCGCAATATTGTCGTGCTCAAACAGGCGGACGTCAACACGGTCCTGGAGTATTTGTAGAGTGGAGCGCGCCTTTCGCCCGCGCCGGTTGCGGCGCAACGCCGTCATCCGCGATTTGGCTTCTGAGACGCGCCTGGATATCAAGGGGCTGATTCAACCGTATTTCGTAACCGACGGCAGCGGAGTTCGCGAGGAAATCAACGGCATGCCGGGGATCTATCGCGAGTCGGTCGACCAGCTGCTCGATACAATCACGATCGATACCAAGCTGGGAGTCAATAAGGTCATGCTGTTCGGTGTCACGGAACGCAAGGACCAGCTCGCTTCGACGGCCTGGGACGACAAGAACCCTGTCATCAGAGCCTGCAAGGACTTGAAGCAGAAGTTCGGCGAGTCGCTCTTTGTGAGCGCCGACGTCTGTCTCTGCGCCTACACCGACACCGGCCACTGCGGACTGACTATCGACGGCGAAATCGAAAACGACAAGTCGGTCGCTGTGCTTTCGCGTATGGCCGTTGCGCTCGCCAAGGCAGGTTGCGATTGTGTCGGGCCGTCCGACATGATGGATGGACGCATCGCATCGATTCGGATGGCGCTGGAGAAGGAGGGTTTCAGCCAAACGCTCATTCTGGCCTACTCGGCGAAGTACGCTTCGGCGTACTATGGACCGTTCCGCGAGGCGGCGCACTCGGCTCCCGGCAAGGGAGACCGCAAGGGTTACCAGATGGACTTCCGCAATCGTCGCGAAGCGCTACGCGAACTGGAGCTCGACGAATCCGAGGGCGCGGACATCGTGATGGTCAAACCGGCGCTGGCCTACCTGGACATCATTTCGGATTTCGCGGAGAACTCGAGTTTGCCAATCGCCGCCTACAACGTTTCCGGCGAATACACGGCAGTGAAGCTCCTGGCGCAGGCCGGAATGGCGGATGAGAAGACCATGACGATTGAGAACCTCACGGCGATCACGCGCGCCGGGGCTTCGATTATACTCACCTATCATCTCAGGGACATTCTCAAGAATGGCTGGCATCTCTAAGGTCGTTTTCGATCACCAAAAATCGCGCCGGCTGATGGAACTCTCTTCGGAAGTGATTCCGGGCGGCGTCAACTCGCCGGTGCGAGCGTTTCGATCGGTGGGCGGAACACCGCGCTTCATCGCCAAAGGTGAAGGCGCTTTCCTCTTCGACGTCGACGGCAACAAGTACCTCGACTTCTGCAATTCCTGGGGTCCGCTGATTCTCGGACATGGCGATCCGGATGTGGTGGCCGCCGTCAAAGCGCAGGTCGAGAAAGGCATGACGTTTGGGGCCTCAACCGAACTGGAGTATGAACTGGCCTCGTTCATCGTCAAGACGGTCGAGGCGGTGGAGAAGATTCGCTTTGTCTCGTCGGGTACCGAGGCGGTGATGTCGGCGA
Organism: uncultured Ignavibacteria bacterium; assembly: GCA_964576925.1. Lineage (GTDB taxonomy): Bacteria > Zixibacteria > MSB-5A5 > CAIYYT01 > CAIYYT01 > JADJGC01. The sequence continues at coordinate 85,469 of CAZNWJ010000004.1, forward strand.
TCCGCGTGGCGCGCGGCTTCACCGGACGCGACCTGATCCTGAAATTCGAGGGGTGCTATCACGGCCACAGCGATCATCTCCTGGTGAAGGCCGGCTCCGGGTTGGTGACGTTTGGCGAGCCGTCGTCAGCCGGGGTCCCGGAAGCGATCACCAGTAAGACAGTCGTGCTGCCCCTGGATGATGAAGATGCGCTTCAAGAATTTTTCGACCGTCACGGAGATGAGCTGGCGGCGGTGATCATCGAGGGAATTCCCGCCAATAACGGGTTACTCATTCAAAGACACGATTATGTTCGTCTACTGCGTGCCCTGACCGAAAAGCACGGTGCGCTGTTGATCTTCGACGAAGTGATTACCGGGTTCCGCATCGGTATGGGCGGCGCCGCAGCCTACTATGGCATTCGTCCCGACTTGTTGACCTACGGAAAGATCATCGGCGGCGGTATGCCCGTAGGGGCGTTCGGCGGTCGCGCCGAGATCATGGAAAAGCTCTCGCCGCTAGGGCCGGTCTATCAGGCCGGTACGCTGTCGGGCAATCCGGTCGCGATGACGGCGGGATTGACAACACTCAAGAAACTCGCGGACGGCAAGATTCACGAGCGGTTAGAGTCCATGAATCGAAGGTTCGTCGGCCAGTTAACCTCTTACTTCCGCGATAGCCAGGCGACGGTCGGCGGCGTCGGCTCGATCTACTGGATTGTGTTCCAGCCGGAATTGCCGCGTGCGGCACACACGATTTCGACTGACGGCATCAGCCACTATAATCGACTTCACAGCAAGATTCTGCTGCAGGGCATCTACATGCCGCCGTCGGGCTATGAGGTTTGTTTCCTCTCTGCGGCGCACACTGAAGAACTCCTGATGCAGGCAGCGGATGTCCTGGGCCAGGCGATCCAGAGCGAGGCGCATTCGTGGGCGTAAAAGACAGCCCGTTCATCCGCGCTTGTTATGGCCAGAACGACGGCCCGATTCCGGTCTGGATCATGCGCCAGGCCGGCCGCTACCTCCCCGAGTACCAGGAGGTGCGCAGCAAGGTCTCATTTCAGGAGCTTTGCCGTTCGCCGCGACTGATTGCGGAGGTCGTTCGGCAACCGGTGGAACGCTTCAATCTCGATGCGGCCATCTTATTCTCGGATATCCTGACGTTGTTGGAACCGATGGGCGTTCAGGTCAGCTTTCCGGAGGGCGGGCCGCTGATTGCTCAGCCGATACGCACGCCAGAGGACGTCGGCCGCGTGCATCGCTGCGACGTACAGCGTGATCTGTCGTTTGTGCTGGCGGGGATCGATGAAATCAAGCAGCGTTTACCCCAAACGCCGCTGATCGGCTTTGCCGGCTCGCCGTTTACGTTGTTTTGTTACCTGGTCGAGGGCAAAGGTTCGAAGACGTTCGACAAAGCCAAACAATTCATCCATCGCTATCCCGATGCGGCCCGACAACTGATTGATTTGCTGGCCGACTCGGTAGCGGACTACCTATCAGAGCAGATCAATGCCGGTGCCGACGCTGTGCAGCTGTTTGACAGTTGGGGCGGAATTCTTTCCCACGAGGATTACCGCCAGTGGTCGGCAGCGCCCAATCAGCGAATCTTTGCCGCTGTCAAGAAATTCAGTGTGCCGCGAGTTCTCTTCGTCAACAATGTGGCGCCGTATTTGGATATCGTCAAGTCGATGGACTGTGAAGTGATCGGCGTGGATTATCGTATTGCCCTGGCGACGGCCGCGAGCGTTCTCAACGGCAAGTCGGTGCAGGGTAATCTTGATCCGACGGTGCTATTCGATAAGCCGGATGTTGTCAAGTCACGAACCCAAGAGATTCTCGACAGCCTCAGCCGCCATAACAACTTCATTTTCAATCTTGGCCACGGGATCCTGCCCGAAACGCCGCTGGCTTCAGTCGAGGCGATGATCCAGACGGTGAAGAAATTCCGCAGTTAAGCATGAGCACGCCGCAAGCCGCCACAAAAGTCCCGATCGAGTTGCTCCGGAAATATGACCGTCCGGGACCCCGCTACACCAGTTATCCGACCGTGCCGGTGTGGACAAGTGAGATGGGTGTCGCGCAGTATCGCGAGGCGTTAGGCGCCGCTGCCGGGCGCGTTGAGACACCGCTAGCCCTGTACTGCCATATTCCGTTCTGTCGTAAACGGTGTTTCTACTGCGGCTGCAATACGGTCGTAACGCAGCACAAAGAGCGCATCGACAGCTACGTGGCCAGTATCACGGCAGAAATCAGGAATACCGCCGCACTGCTGGGTGCGCGCCGGCGGGTGAGCCAGTTGCATCTCGGCGGCGGAACGCCGACGTATCTCGATTGCCGAGGCTTGGAAATCGTCCTCAGTGCAATCGATGGCAAGTTCGAGTTTGCTGCAGGCTGCGAAAAGTCGATCGAGGTTGATCCGCGCGTGACGACCGACGAGCAGTTAGAGTTTCTCGCCAAGTCAGGTTTCAATCGTCTCTCGATCGGCACACAGGATTTTGATCCGCAGGTGCAGGAGGCAATGGGACGGGTGCAATCGTTTGAATCGGTGCATCATATTCTGGAGAAGGGCAGGCAGTTGGGTTTCACGGGTATCAACCTGGACTTGATCTATGGTTTGCCGAAACAGAATGTCGAGTCGTTTGCCGCGACGATTGCCAAGGCGCTATCGCTGCGCCCCGATCGCGTGGCTATGTATTCGTTCGCCTACTTGCCGCAGAACATGCCGCACCAATCCGTGATTGACTCCCTGCAACTTCCCGCAACAGAAGTGAAATATCAATTGTTCGCCACCGCCGTCGAGCAGTTTACCAGAGCCGGGTATCATCAGATCGGGATGGATCACTTTGCGCTGCCGGAGGACGAATTGTCGCTGGCGCAGCAGGATGGCCGCTTGCATCGCAATTTCATGGGCTACACCGTGCAAAGCGCGCCGGAAATGATCGGTTTCGGCATGTCGGCGATCGGCTACGTCAACAACGCGTTCTTCCAGAATTACTCCAAACTGGACAGCTACGAGAGGGCAATCAAGGAGCAGGAATTCGCCGTCTATCGCGGGATGAATCTCTCGCAAGACGACCTGATCCGCCAGTACGTTATCAGCCAGCTGATGTGCAATTTTCGGCTGCACTACCAGGCGCTGGAGCAGCTATTTGCTATTCGATACCGTGATTACTTTGCGAAAGAACACAGCCGCCTCGATCCGTTTCTCGCCGATGAATTGATGAGCTTCGAAGAAGACGGACTGCAGATCACGCCGGTGGGGAGGACATTTGTCCGCAACATCGCGATGACGTTTGATGCCTACCTTGACGAGAACGGTGAAGCGCGTGGTGTAAAATTCTCGCGCACGATCTAAGGCCCCGGTGATGCAGGACAAGACAGCAGTCATACTACTGGCCATGGGCGGTCCGGCCACGACCGCCGAGATTCCCGAGTATCTTTTCAATATCTTCTCCGACCGCCACATCATCCGTCTGCCGGGAGGAGCGCTCTTTCAGAAGCCGTTTGCGCGGATGATCTCTAAGCGACGGACGCCGGAGGTGACGCACAACTACAGCCGGATCGGCGGCGGCTCGCCGCTCTTGAAATGGACCGAAGCACAGGCGCGTCATATCGAAGCAGAGCTTCAAGAGGCAATACCGGGTATCAAGTGCTTCGTCGGAATGCGCTATTCCCGGCCCGCGATTGCTGCGGCAATTGAAGGCGCGGTTAGAGAGGGATTTGGGCGTCTGGTGTTTTTGCCGCTCTATCCGCAGTACAGCAAAGCGACGACCGGTTCGTCGTTCGCGGTGGCAGAAACGGAATTGAAGAAGTATCCGCAAGTGCAGGCAGTGTGGATCAGGGAATTTCACGACGAACCCGCTTACACTGCCTTGCTGCATGACTACATCGAGGCAAACATCACAGCCGACGAAGCGCTGCTCTTTTCGGCGCACTCGTTGCCGCAGAAATTCGTCGATGAAGGCGACCCGTATGTTGATCAAATCCGTCAGACAGCTAAGTTGGCGGCCGGTAAGCGCGAATATTTCCTGTCGTTCCAGAGCCGCACCGGGCCGGTGAAATGGGTTGGTCCCGATACGATCGACGAGACCAAACGTTTGCTGAATGAACGTGCGGGTGGGCTGTTTATCGTGCCGATAGCTTTTGTTTGCGACCATATTGAGACGCTATTTGAGATTGATTTGCAGTTAAAGGAAATCGCCGGTGCAGAACAGGGCGCCCGGATTCGGCGGATGCCGATGTTCAATGACGACCGGCGGTTTGGCGCGATCCTGGCGAAGCTGGTACGGAAGGCGGTGATCTCTGATGTCAGAGTATGATGTAATCATCGCCGGCGGAGGAATCTCCGGGCTGGCGACGTTGCACTACTTGCGGCGCAACAAGCCGCAACTTCGCGTCAGACTGCTCGAGGCCGAACCGCGTTTAGGGGGCACGATCGGCACCGATCGGATCGACGGCTACAGTTTCGACTGGGGTCCAAACGGATTTCTCGACCGCGAGCCGCTGACGCTGCAACTTTGCGAAGAACTAGGGCTCAAGGATCAACTCGAGCGCGCTAACGAAAGTGTCAATGCGAGGTTTATCCTGCGCGGGGGAAGACTTCGGCCGGTACCAATGTCGCCTCCAAAATTCCTGATGTCGGATATTATCAGTTGGCGCGGCAAGCTGCGGATCATGCGCGAGCCGTGGGCGAAGCCGCGGCCGGACGGAGTCGACGAATCGATTTACGATTTTGCGAAACGCCGGATCGGTCAGGAGGCCGCTGATTATCTGGTGCAGCCGATGGTGTCGGGGGTCTACGGCGGAGTGGCGTCGAAGCTGTCGCTGCAGTCGTGTTTCGCGATCATGCGCGAAATGGAAGACGAGTACGGCTCGCTGTTCAAGGCGATGATGGCCAAGGCGAAGGCGGCGCGTGCGGCCGGGAAGAAAAGCGGCGGGCCGGCAGGACCGGGTGGGTGGTTGACCTCGTTTCACGGCGGACTCTACCGCGTGATCGAGCGCTTTGCCGAGTTGTACAGCGGCAATATCCAGTGCTCCAGCCCGGTGAAGTCGGTCGCCCGATCGGGCGAGTCTCTGCGCGTCGAAACTGCAGATGGAACCACACTTGGAACTCGGCATCTTGTCCTGGCAACGCCTTCATACGTCGCTGCAGATGTTGTCAGGAATCTGTCGTCAACCCTGCACGATGCTCTCGGTCGAATCAAATATGCGCCGATCGCGGTCGTGTGTCTTGGCTATGATGCCGCGCAAGTGAAGAGCTCAGTAGAAGGGTTCGGATTTCTGGTACCGCAGAAAGAGGGACGACGAATATTGGGATCGATCTGGACTTCGTCGATCTTTGCCGAACGCGCGCCGCAGGGCAAGGTGCAGTTTCGCACGATGCTGGGCGGCGACGGCGATCATGATTCGATCAAACTCGATGACAATAAACTGACCGAATTGGCGACGAGCGATCTGGCTGGGATCATGGGCATCAGCGGCGAGCCGGAGACGGTCAAGGTCTACCGCTGGCAATATGGGATACCGCAGTATCATATTGGGCATCGCGCCGTGATGGACACTGTTGAAGGGGAGTTGAAGCGGCTGCGGCAGGTTCACCTCGCCAGCAATGCCTATTTTGGTATCGGGCTGAATGATTGCGTCAAGCAGGCTTGGCGCGTCTATCAGAAAATCGACTGAGCTACTTCCTGACTTCTAACCCAATCCAATCTTCTTCGATTCGAGAAATTCACGCAGGTGGACGCGCAACGAAGCGGGATTCGTGGTAGCCGCGCGGCGTGCCGAATGTTCGCTCCAGCTATAGGCATCGTCCGGAATCGTGCGGCCATCGGGAGCAGCGATCTTGCGTTTATCGCCTTCGTAAAGACCAGTAGATTTGACGATGCGGTCGTAATCGGCGATTAGATCGGCAAGCGTGTCGTCTTTATACTCCTCGCGATGGACGGCAAGTTCACGAGGCAGTCGGGGCTTGACCATCGGCTCGTGATCGGGATAGCCGAGGCAGATCCCCATTAACGGAAACACGCGCTCAGGCAGCTTGAGCAGCTCGCTGACTTGCGCCGGATTGTTGCGAATGGCGCCGATCATGCAGATACCGAGCCCGGAGGCCTCCGTGGCAACGACGATGTTCTGAGCCACAAGAGCGGTGTCGACGATGGCAACCATCATCATCTCAATGTAGCGATCGGTGAACTGGTAGCCGCGCAATTCGCAGACACGCTGGATGCGGTGCAGGTCGGGGCACATCGCGAGAAATACGGGACAGCCGGCGACATAGGATTGGTTGCCGCAATAGCCCGCGAGTTTCTCTTTCTTAGCCGAATCTGTCACCACAATAATCGAGTAGGTCTGCAGATTGGAAGAAGTCGGCGCCTGGCGCGCGGAATCGAGGATTCGATTGAGAAGTTCCTCCGGAATCGGTTCGCTCTTATAGCGGCGGATCGAGCGGTGCGAAGTAAGGATTTCGAAAACATCTTTCATGGTGGAAAAAGATAGGCGCTTCGGGCGCTGCGGCAAGGAGAAAGGGGCTGATTGATCAGGCGAGGAAGAACGTCAAGAGCGTGAAAGCCATCGAGATTCCGAGAGCCAGCCAGATGATCCGAAAGGCATTACTGCGAACCTGGGCGAGTTCTTCGGAATTCGTGATGTCTTCTTCTCCCTGGTCAAGATTGCGCCGACCGCGCATCGCCAGGAGAGCTCAGGTTTTCTCGCGCGCCTGGAGCAGGCCGAGAACGGCGGCAAAGGCCGAGAGAAAGAGCGGGATATACCAGCCCCGGCTCACGTCATAGACCTTGAGTGCCAGAAAGATGAAGATCGTGGCGACAAAGGCGACCAGCGAGATGAGTTCGCGGCGGCGACATTCGCGCGGGCCGATGTTGGAAACGGACTTTGAGAAAAACGGCGACATAATGGTCTCGATAATGGTACGAATGAACCGAATCAGAAATCTTGCGGCAAAGTGTTTTTTTGGATTGAACGCCGGCGCAAGGTGACGCGTCAGGATTATAGAGGCCAGCCCACAGGCTTCGTTGCGACAAGCGAGCTATTCTAAAACTGGAAATGGGAAGTATCTGTGAATATCGGGGCATTCACAGAAATTGGAAAGTTACGTCAGGAGGCTGTCGTGCGCGGAATTTGTGCTCTGCTGTTCGCTTGCCTGCTGCTGCAGGGTGCGGTATCACTCGCAGCGAAGGACTCGACAGGAGTAGGGTGTATCTGCGGAAAGGTGACCAGCGCGGATACGGGTAGCACAATCCCGTTTGCTGTTGTGTACCTCGCAGGCACTACCAAAGGCTGCCAAACTGATACTTCAGGAGTATTTTGTATTTGCGGTCTGACAGCAGGTGTGTACACGGTAGTTGGCGCAACTGCAGGCTATAGCTCTGTGGCTGTTGAAGGCGTTGAAGTTGCGGCGGCTTGCACGAGTTGGGTGACTTTCTGTCTGGAGGAAACGATAATCGTTATCGATGGCTGTCCAATAGTTCCGCGTGCAAAGTGGCGGCTAAGAATATACGAAACTCAATCGATGTATCAGCTTACTGCCGAACACATTCGTTACATGCCGAGCGGCGACGTTTATGACATCCTGCGCAAACGAGGGGGTGTAACGATCCGATAGCTAAGTCCTGATCCGACAGCCATAAACAGATTCACCGCCATGATGGGAATATCCGCGCATTCAGGCTGTATTGAGTGCAAGGAAGAAGAATCAACCTGAAAAACGGAGGAACTCATGAAACGCTTCCTTCTGACGGCTGCAATCGCAGCGCTGTGGCTACTGGCGGTGGTGGCCTCGCAAGTGATGTCGGGTGAGACCGGCAAAATCCGCGGAAAAGTGATCAACAAGAGCACCAAGCAGCCGATAGCGTCGGCGGTCGTTGTCATCAACGGCACGACTATGGGCGCGCAGGCGGACTCGCTCGGCGAGTACATCATTGTCAATGTACCGCCGGGAAAGTACGCGCTAACGGCTTCGGTGGCGGGCTACTCTTCGGTCCGAGTCGTGGAATTGACGGTGTCGCCCAATTCGACAACGCAGCAGGATTTCGCGCTCGAGGAATCGCTCATCCAGACCGATGCGCAGATTGTCGTTGCTGAGAGAGACCTACTCAAGATTACCGAGACCGCGAACCTGCGGCAAGTTTCACCGGAAGAAATCAAGAACATGCAGGCAAAGAACGCGCAGGATGCTCTTGGCGTTCAGTACCAGAGTGTCGCGCCAAAGAAAGAGCATCACATGCGCGCGAAGTCTGCTCCCCTCGGTTTCTGCGGTACACCGCCACCGGCAGTGCTTCCAGGAGGATGTTTCCCCCCGGCGCACGGCGGTACCACACCGCCGAACGGCGAGCCAGTCGATGCGATGTTCTTCAAGAACTACGGTGTCAATCCCTTCATAGATACCGATGACGACCACCTTTCGACTTTCGCTATCGACACGGATAACGCTTCCTACACGATGGCGAGGGCGTACTTGAACGACGGCAACCTGCCGCCGGAAGAGGCTATCCGTGTTGAAGAGTTCGTTAACAACTTTAAGTATGACTATCAACATCCCCACGACCGCGCCTTTGCAGTGGAACTGGAGGCAGCGCCATCGCGCTTCGGGCAGAATTGCCAGCTTCTCAAAATCGGCATTGCCGGAAAGGTAGTCGATCCTAAGAAGCGGCTCGATGCGAACCTCGTGTTCGTGGTTGATGTGTCGGGTTCGATGGCCGCCGAGAATCGACTGGGTCTGGTGCGGCGCAGCTTGCGGATGCTGGTCGACCAACTCAATCCGCGCGATCGGGTCGGCATTGTGGCTTATGGCAGCCAGGCGTGGACGATTCTGGAACCGACCTCAATTGCGAACAGCGAGCAGATCATCAACGCCATCGAACAGCTATATCCCAATGGTTCGACCTACGCCGAGGCGGGTATTCGGCTCGGTTACCAGATGGCTGACCGGATGTTCGAGACCGGCAAGATCAACCGCGTGATCCTCTGCTCCGACGGCGTGGCGAATGTCGGGCAGACGGGAGCGGACGAAATCCTCAAGTCGATCAAGCAGTATGCGGACAAGGGGATCACGCTCTCGACGATCGGATTCGGTATGGGCAACTACAATGACATCTTGATGGAGAAGCTGGGGAACAAGGGCAACGGCTACTATGCCTATGTCGACACCTGGGAGGACGCGAAGCGGGTGTTCCGCGACAATCTGACCGGTGCGCTGCAGGTGATTGCGCGCGACGTGAAGATTCAGGTCGACTTCAACCCGAACGCCGTGGAGCGCTACCGACTGCTAGGTTACGAGAATCGCGACGTCGCCGACGAGAAGTTCCGCGATGACAAGGAAGACGGCGGCGAAATCGGCTCAGGGCACAAGGTGACGGCGCTTTACGAAATCAAGTTGCGCAAGGACGCAGCCAGCAGCGAGATCGGCACGATTTACGTGCGTTTCAAGCACCCCGAGACCTTTGCCGTAACCGAGATTTCCGAGCGGATCGACCGGAGAATCCTGCGACGCAGTTTTGAGGAAGGCTCTGCCGATTTTCGCCTGGCAGCGGCTGCGGCTGAATTCTCTGAGATCATGCGCAATTCGTTTTGGGCCAAGGGCAGCGACCTCAAGGCAGTGCTCCAGGTCGCACGCGACGTTGAACGGCAGCGATCGGACGATCAGGTCATTGAGTTGATGGACCTGATTGCCAAAGCCGATCGCCTGCGCAAAGACAAGGAGCGGAATCTGAACCCGGAGCCGATTGGATTGCGGGGCGAGTAGACAAGATGATGGTGGTCAGTGGACGGAGGCTGCCACTGATCAGATGAAAGAGGGCATCACCTGGCGGTGAAACAAAGGGGAAAGCTGTGAGGGCGAGCCTGAGGCTCGCCCTCGCGTTTGCAGGGGTGAAGGATGGTCGAACTTACTATGCGCCAACCTTGCCGGTCAGGGTAACAACTCGCTGTCTGGCTAATGACTGGTTAAGATTGTTGACTGAATTGTAAGTGAACGCTTCCTGAAAGCTGTGCTCGGCTTTCTCGGTTTCCCCCTTGCCCCGATAAGCCTCGGCCAGCAGGCAGAGATTGTAAGGGTTCTGCGGGTTCGACTGGCCGAGATGCGTGATTGCTTGAGCCCAGTTCTTTTCCTGCAGCGCGATAATCGCCCCCAACTGGTGGGCGGCCCAAATCTGGAAGGTGTTCTGGTTGGCCTCGGCGCCGGTTTGATAAGTCTGAAAATGTTGTTTGGCCGATTCCAGATCACCGGAACGCGCGGCAACACGGCCGGCATCATAATGGAAGTTGAGTTGCGCCAGCGCCATCAGGCGTTCGGAGTTATTCTCGGCCTTGGCCTGCAGGTCGACGGTTTCCTGGAAACGCTGGAGCGCATCAGCGTGACGGCCCATTTCGAGAAGGACATTCCCCATCAAATTGACGTCGCCCGACATGGCCGCGAAATCGTTGCTCGCGGCGGCGATGTCATACATCTTGTGCAGCATATCGAGTCCAAGCTCGTAATTGCCTTCGTCGATCGCCGAGATCGCCATCCCCGCATAGGCGGCACGGCGCTGGCCATCGTTTTTTGCCTGGTCGAGAAACTGTTGTAGTTTCTCGCGCGCGTCTTGGTGGCGACCCATGAAATTGAGATTGCTGGCGATGCCGAAGTACGACGGCGGGAAATCGGCATTGGTCTTGAGCGCTTTCTCGTATTGCGCGATCGATTCTTCGAAGCGGCTCAGCTTCATCAACAACTCGGCATACGAATCGTAGGGGTTCGGATCGGTCGGGATCAGCTCGATGTATTTCTTGAATGCCGCTTCGGCCTCATCCATGCGGTTATTGAAGCGGTGCGCGTAGCCGAGTTGGTTGTAAACCGGCGAGTAGTTCGGCGAGATTGCCGCGGCCTGCATGTAATGGCGGGAGGCGTCCTCCCAGCGTTGCTGGCCGAAGTAGACGTTGCCGAGAAGCGTGTGGACGCGCTCGTCGGTTGGGCGGGCCGTTTCAAGCTGCTTGAGAAGTTCTTCCTGCTTGGGCTGATCGCCATTAACGCCGGCGACCGTAGCCTGGATCAGCAATTGCTCTGCGGGGCTGGCCTTGGCGGCGGTGTTGCGCGCCTTATCGAGAGCGGCGAAAAAATCCGCGGGTGTGGCGGAAACCTGCGCAAGCAACAGGTGTGCCTGGGCGAAATCGGGATCGAGTTCGACCGCCTGTTTAAGCAGCGGCAGCGCCTCGGTGGCGCGCAATTTTTCGCTGAGATCGCGCGCCTGGACGAATAACTGTTTGGCCTTGTCGGAGTTGGTTGTGATCGGGACTTTGCCGTCGTCGACCGGCGTTGAAGCGCAGCCGAAAGCGGCGAGTGTCAACAGCGCCAGCGCGAGGACGGCGCCGCGGCGAGCCTTGACAAATTGCATCGGGATCTCCTTATGTCAGGAAAGTTGCGTAATGGGTTACCAATAAATATGAGACGCAGTGAGGCGTGCGTCGTTTAATCGCATACGGTTGGGCAGTTTAGGTTACGAGATTGGGCGGGAAGAAGTTGCGGGGAATGTCATTCCCGCGCAGGCGGGAATCCAGGGTTTTTGGACAGCGAGTCGTTCGCTCCTCGCAATGACAATAGGTGGGGCAGGGGCTGGGTTTGCCTGCCCGGGCGGATGACGGAACAGGTGCAGATCAGGTGTCAAATCCCTGCATCACGCAATATCGGTGCGGAAGACGCACGTCTGTCGGGAACAGGCGGATCGAGGCGGTGTGAGGAGAGACGGGATTTGACCTACTGGCTACGAAATCACGTCGAAGCGAGAAACCCGACACTCGCTTGCAAATCACGTACCGATGTCGGGTTTCTCATTCCGCGCGCACTAGTCCGGTTACTTGCGGTGGATTTACGCGCGGAATTCGGATCCTGACTTGCGAATTGTTGCACACGCGTTTGGATGCGATAATTCGCGGTGGTGCGATAAGAGTCGGGAATTGATCCTCGGCCTGAGCCGTTGCCGTCCTGCGATGGGCGACGATTTTCCCGAACTTGAATCCTTCAAATCACAGGTCCGGTCTAAGGAAGTAAGAGTTTTTCATGTGCGTTACTGATCATTGGAGGTAGGATTGACCAAGAAGATCATTGGCTGGACACTCGTTCTGATTGCGGCGGGCCTCGTGGCAATCTTCATCTGGTGCCTGATTCCGATTAAACCGACAATTGCACCGCTTGCGGAACGTCCCGGCACGAAGTACTGGCAGATGTCGAAAGGCTATCGATTAGCCTACACGCATATTCTCGCTGCGCCCCCTGCCGACCGCCCGCCGGTCATTTATGTACATGGCGGACCGGGCGGTTATGTTGACTCCACCGAAATCAATACATTCGGTGTGTTGGCGCAATTCGGACACGATGTTTATCTCTATGACCAAGTCGGATCGGGGCTATCCGACCGGCTGCCGCGGCCGAAGGACTATTCGTTCACCGGACACCTTGCAGATTTGCACGAGATTATCACGCGACAGCTGGCGGCGCCCCAGGTGATTCTGATCGGGCAGTCGTACGGCGGTATCCTGGCCGCGCACTATCTGGCGCAGCATCCGGAAATGGTCGAGAAGATCGTCCTGAGTTCCCCGGGCGAGTTGGCGCCGACACGGTTTACCGCGGAAGGCAAGTGGGTGAACGACAGTCTTTATCCGACGCCGGATTCACCGAGATTCATCAAGGTCGAGAGCAAGGGCGGTGATGTGGCGATGAGGATGCCGTTACGGGGATTGCTGGCGATGGCATTGGCGACCACCCTGAATATCAAGTTCGTGCCGGATGCCGAGGCGGACGGAATCCTTAACACACTTGCGGCCGGGTTTACCTGGGAGATGGTCTGTGATTCGGCGAACGTGCGGCCGGAGGAAGGCGGCGCGGGATTCTATTCACACGGTTGGAGCAACTGGTTTGGCGATCTGGAGGATCCGCGCGAAGCGATGCGAACGATCAAGGTGCCCGTGTTGGTACTCCAGGGTCAGTGCGACCATATCCCCTATGCGGCCGTAATTGAGTACGCCGATCTGTTCCCGGAATCACGCTACGTATTCATCGAAGGGGCCGGGCACGTGATCTGGTGGGAGAAGCGGGAGGAGTATCTGCGATTGATCGGTGAATTCCTCGCCGAGCGATAGACCGTGACAGGCGGGTGTTGAAGCCCTGCAGAAAGTCAACTCGGAAATGGGTTTGTGCAACCATGGGGTGCGACCTGCGGGCGTCGGTTAGATTGCTTCGTAGCGGCAGTGGAAGGTAGTTGTTCCAGGGGGATCGTCCGCTCCTCGCAATGACAGAAATCGGGCGTAGGGGCTGGGTTTGCCTGCCCGGGTATGTGACGGGACGAAGGATGATCAGGTGTCAAATCCCTACGTCGCGGAATATCGAAATGGAATGGACCCGTGTGTCGGACAAACGGATCGCGGTGGTGTGAGGAGAGGCGGGATTTGACCTACTGGCTACGAAATCACGTCGAAGCGAGAAACCCGACACTCGCTTGCAAATCACGTACCGATGTCGGGTTTCTCATTCCGCGCATTGTAATCCGGTTGTTTACGTTGGACCTGTGCGCGGAATTCGGAACCCGACCTACGAACTACGGAACATCCATATGGAATACACGCGTCTGTCGGACAGGTAGATTGTGGTGGCGTTAGAAGAAGCGAGATTTGACCGACTACTTCAGCAGCAGCAATTTTAGACTGTGTTGTTTGCCTCCGGCAATAATTCGACAGAAATAGACGCCGGATGCAGCCGCAGCACCGGTTTCATCGCGACCATCCCAGGAAAACTCATGAGGACCGGATAACAATAGCCGCCGCTGGAGAAGGCGAACCCTGCGGCCGCTGACATCAATTATCGAAATGTCAACAGCAGCCGATGCGGAGAGGTTGAAACTGATAGTCGTAGCCAAATTGAAGGGATTAGGAAATGCAACGAGTCGCATTTCGGACAGTGAATTCACGTCAACGGCATATTCAGTCGATAGCGGTTGCGGGTGCAGATAGAACGTGTACTCAGTGGGCCCAAAGGTGAAATCGAAGTCGTCTGGACATCCCAACTGATCCCACTTGTAACTGACAATTGTGGTATCGTAGCCTTGCGCAGTAGCATAATAGTGTACATATCCGCCAACAGGTCCTGAGGGATAGTACAATGTGCAACAATCGGCGATGGTGAAACGACCCTCTGCATCAGTCAGGGCAAACAGTTCGCCATTGAGATTTCCGCATCCCCAGCATTGGGAGTACAAGCTGACGAGGGCGCCTTCGATGGGTAGAGAATCCCGATAGTCGAGCACCTGCCCGGAAAGACCATTGTTGATGAAACACCCGGCTGACGCTGATGATGCTGATACCAATAGCCCCAACAGCCAGAAACAGAACGCAAACTTGGATTGCCGCATAGTTAGCTCCGCTTAACAAGTCCCTTTCGTCCGAGCTGTCAGACCCCGTTGTACAATTCAAGTTACCTAAATCTACAAATGTGTCAAGCATTAAGAGCAGTTGTCAAATCCCTTCGTCACGGAATATCTAAACGGAACGCACACGTCTATCGGATAGATAGATTGCGGTGGTGTGAGAAAAAGCGGGATTTTACCTACGAACTCGCTCCTCGCAATGAGGAACGGTGGGCCTAGGGGTTGGGTTTGTCTGCCCGGGTTAGTATTCCGTAGGTCGGGTTCCGAGCGTTGCCGTTGCCCTATTCTACGAAATCATGTGGAAGCGAGAAACCCGACACTTCCGAATCACACACCGATGTCGGGTTTCTCATTCCGCGCGCAATAATCCGTTTACTTGCGTTGGATTTCCGCGCGGAATTCAGAACCCGACCTACGAACTGCCAATGTCGACTTCGATCGACGATAGATGCGCCTTATCACTCTTTGAGACCGACAGCCTTTGGCCCCACATTCGCCGAAGAACCCGAGCAAGTAGATGCCAGAAAATGGATTGTGGCTCGGCTTGTTGATTTGACTCAGCAGTCGCGACATTTCGCATGAGCAATGCAGATTTGGAGAGATGTGAACCAACAAGACCGTGTCAGATGGATACGGTAGATCTGACTTCCTCTTAAGAATACGATTGAGTCGTTCTTCCAGTCTGAGTTCCTCCCATGTCCCGACTTCAGTTTCCTCTCCGCGGTACGTCTGCCATTTCCGACGTGCGTCACTTGGATTGTAGTATTCCGAGGTGATTTCGAGATCTATGCACTGATTTCGTTGCACATATCGAAGGTCCGGTCGCGGATTGTCGAGTCGCCGCTCAAACACAAAGCTGTGCCCGCTGCGAGCGTTGTACCAGGCAATGAAGGTATCAGCTACGTCCCTCTCGAATTTGACCTGAGATCGATCCATCTCGCCGTATTGCTCTCTGTTTCGTTGGACATGAAGTCACCCCCTACAACCTCCCCTTGACCCACTCTTCGAGGCCGCCGGCGAGGATCAGCTCCTGCGCAGCGATACCGACCGGGCCGATCGGGTAATCTTTGCCGGAAGCGACGATCTTCGAGTTTGCGAAGTCGACCTTTGCAGCGATGCCGGTCTTGACGGTGAGTTTGTCGGCGCCGAATTGCTTCTTGAGATCGTTGACGAGTTCCGGCGCTTCGACAGCAAGGAAGCCGTTATTGAGCGCGTTGCGTTTGTAGGTCTCGGAGAATGATCCGGCTACCACCAGCGCGATGCCGCGATACTTGAGCGCCGTCGCGGCCTGCTCGCGTGACGAGCCGGTCCCGAAGTTGAAGCCGCCGACGAGCACGTCGCCCTTCTTGACGATCTTGCCGAATTCCTGATCGTAGTTTTCCATCACGACGGAGGCCTGTTGCTCCGGCGTGAAATCGTCGATGTAGGTATACTTGCCGGGATAGATGCCGTCGGTGTTGAGATTGTCCTGATGACAGAAAATCAACTCGCCCTCGATCTGCGCCGGAAAGCCGCTGATGATCGTGACCTTGCCTGGGGCGGAAGCTTTGGCAGGGCTGCCGGACACGCCGCCGATCGGTTTGCCTTCACCGTCTCCGCCGGGCAAATCGATATGACCGGCGATGGCCGAAGCCGCCACCACAGCGGGCGAAGCAAGATACGCCTGCGATTCTCGCGAACCCATACGGCCTTTGAAATTGCGGTTGGTGGCGGAGATACCCACTTCGCCGTCCTCAAGCGTGCCGGTGCCGAGTCCGATACAGGCGCCGCAGCCGGCGGGAAGCACAATGGCGCCGGCATCGACGAGAACCTTCCAGTCACCGCGACGCTCCGATTCGGATTGGACTTCCGAGGAAGCTGCTGCGAGATAGAACTTCACGCCGGGGGCGAATTTCTTGCCGCGGGTAACTGCTGCAGCCTGCGCGATGTCCTCGATACGTCCGTTGACGCAGGACATCAGGTAAGCTTTGTGGATGGCGACTTTTTTTGCGCGCATCGAAGCGACGGAATTCATCACTTTGACGGTGTTTGGGCCGGAAACGTGAGGCTGAACGGAATCGAGTTCGAGATAGAGCTCACGGGCATAGACAGCGCCTGTATCGGCCTTGGGGATATTCCGTTCAAGTTCATCGATGCGTCGGTGATTCATGCGCGGTTGTGATCCGCCGCCATCGGAATCCGAAGGCACGCGTTGCAGGCCGCGCTTTGCCACATAGTCTGCCCGCGCACGCAGCCAGTTGATGGTGACTTCGTCGATGGGGAAGAGGCCGACCAGCGCGCCCCATTCGGTGGTCATATTGGCGATGGTCAAGCGTTCGTCGATCGAAAGGGCTTTCAGACCGTCGCCGGCAAATTCGACGGCGTGGTTCAAGACTTCGTCTTTGTTGAAGAAACCGCAAAGCGTGACAATGACATCCTTGCCGGTAACGCCGGGGCGCAACTTGCCGCGCAATTCCACTTTTGCCACCGGCGGGACTTGCCACCAGGTGCGGCCGGTCGCCCAGATCGCGGCGGCGTCAGTGCGTACGATCGGTGTTCCGAGGCAACCAAGGCCGCCGTACATATTGGAGTGCGAATCGGAAGCGACCGCGAGCGTGCCAGGCCAGGCATAGCCCTCTTCGCACATGATCTGGTGTCCGATGCCGCGACCGGCCGGATAAAAGTCGATGCCGTGTTCTTTGGCAAAGGCTTCGATCTTACCGTACTTCCTGAGATTATCCTCGCCGGTGTCCTGCACGTTGTGGTCGAGGGTGAAGACAACTTGGCGCGGATTGAAGACTCTCTTTGCGCCGATCGACTTGAATTTCGGGATCACGGCGCCGGTGTTGTCGTGCGTCATGACATAGGCAGGTTTGATCGAGATGTAGTCGCCGGCGCGAACCTCGTGGCCGGGCTCAAGACCGTACGCGAATATTTGGGCGAGTTTCTCGACGAGTGTTTGCGGCATGGCGGATTCTCTCCAATGTCTGTCAATAAGTCAAAACTGGAGAAAAGATACCGACCATCCGGGTGGAAGTCAACGGGCGCGGAGAGGCGTCAATACCGGCGATTTAGCGATTTTCTTTGCGAATTACGAGCTTGAGTCCCGACCAGTAATCGTCGACAGCGCAGACCTTGACATCGACCAATCCAAGCGGCAAAGCGACTTCGCGAACGACATCTTCGGTCAAATCGGTCGGCACCTTGGCGGTTTTCTTCGGCCAGGAGATCCAGATCATGCCGTCCTTGGTCAATTGCTTAAGAAACTGCGGCAGCAACGCCGCCAAGCGCGGGCGCTGGGTTGCAAAGCAATGGATAAAGTCGGCAGACTTGGCGCGCGCGTCGACGATGGTTACGTCGCTCGGCAATTTCCCGACCAGGCGCAGGTAATTATCGGGCTGGTTGACCAGGCGGATCGTGAGACCCGACTTGATGCCAAGTTTGTTAATCAGGGGGGTGTCGGAATAGCCGGCCATGGTGTCGGTCGCCTCGAGTTTCATGATTCCTACCGGAGTCCCGATCCGTGAGCGGGACAATAACGATCCCTAAAGTATATAATTGACGCGCGATCCTCGCAACTACGGATTATTAGGAATTATCGGTAGCGGGGGCGACAAGTTTAAGGTCGACCATACCGCCCGCGGGGCGGTCATCAGTCTCGTCTTATTGACTATGAGATTCCGGATCAGAACGGCGAGAAACCGGCGCCAGACCAGTACTCTCCCTTTAGCTCTTCCTGCTGACGCAACAGCGCATTGTAATGGCCCGCTTCCCACTCTGCCAGCTCCCCGAAGAATTTGCGCGCTTCAGGTTCGATAGCCGTCTGCGCCTGTTCTTGATAGAACTTGATGGCATCGCGTTCCAGTTGAATGCCGATCGCCAGCGCGCTCATCTCGAAGTGAGCGTCGCGGATGCGTTGTTTGATGCTGGCTGTGAAGATGGGAGAATCGCCGGCGAAAGCCACACTGTGCCCGAGGCGGGCGGTGGGATTGAGTTTACCGGTCTGCAAGAGGGAATCATAGTGGCTCTTGAGAAACCCGAGATGCTCGAGTTCTTCGTGAGCGAGTTGCTCGAATGCGGCCTTGCCCTTGGGGTCCTGCGTCGTATTGGCGGCCATCATATAGAAACTGTGCCCTTCACGCTCGGCCATGGCAGCCTTGAGCAGAGCGTCGCTGAGCGGGGATTGATTCGATACCATGTCGGCTCCTGAACAATTGACTACAAGTCCAAGTTATCGATCCCGGCGCGCGAATCAAGCCGAATCGCGCGGGCTAAAACAGCCATTTACGAATCAAACCTTGCCGTTCGCGTAATCCGATTGACCATTGGAAAGCTGCAACCGTCTCCCAGCCTGAGTACAACGAATTCTGCGACCGATGGAGGGTTTGTCAGCACAGCCTTCGCCCGGTCTTCATTCCAGCCGCTATCCCTTTTTAAGGAGAGGAGCATGCGCCACCTTAGTCAAAAGCGATTTGCCTCGAACGCCGTCATGATTGCCGCCTTCTGCCTGGTCTGGGCAGCGCCAGCCGACGCTCAGACAGCATTCACGAGAATCACCGATGTCGGCAACCCGGTTGTTTCCGACGTTACCAACCAAACCTACACTGGGTGTGCGTTCGTCGATTACAACAATGACGGGAATCTCGATCTGGTTGTTGTCGATCCGAACCAAACCAAGCTCTACAAAGGAGATGGCACGGGAGGATTCACCCGTATTACCAGCACCCCCATCACGACCGGGACGTTCTTCGCGCTGGGGACTACCTGGGCGGATTACGACAATGATGGTGACCTTGACTGCCTTCTGGCGGGCACCGGCGGAAGCGCCCTCTATAAGAACAACGGCGATGAGACGTTCACCCAGGTCTCGGCGAGCCTGATGGGGACTACCGACCTACGCGGCTGGAGCCCGGCCTGGGGCGACTATGACAGCGACGGCTATGTCGACCTGGTGATCACGTTTCCCACAGGATTCGTCGGCAACCCACAACGGCCGAACCGGATGCTCCGTAACCAGGGCCCGCCCGATTACGCCTTCGAAGTGATCGACACCGGCGTTATCGTTACCGGGCTCAAGCCGTACACCTCCGGCAACTGGGCCGATTACGATCTCGATGGCGACCTCGACTTCTTCATCGGCAGCGGCCCGGCCTCGTCGGTTTCTGGACTGGATGATCTTTACAAGAATCTGCTGGTCGAAACCGGAGTCCCTGGATTCGAACGAATCTTGCAGGCGCCGATCGCGAACGACCCGGGCGATGGTCAGGTGTGGAACTGGATTGATATCGACAACGACATGGACTTGGACGCCTACCGCACCAACTGGGGCGGCGTGGCCATCGGCTTGCGCAGTAATGATCTCTATGTCAACAACGGCGGAACTTACACCGAAGTGGGCGGCGAGGAGATCGTTGACGATCAGACGGTGTCGCTGTCGCAAATCTGGCAAGATTTCGATAACGACGGCGATTTGGATTGCTATACGGTTAACATCGGCATGAACAAGTACTACCGCAATGCGGGCGGGACGTTCTTTGGTGATTTCATGGGAGACCATGTCACGACCAGCCAGCAGGGATCGGGCGGCACCGCCGGCGATATTGACAACGACGGTGACATGGACATCTTCGCGGTGGCTTCCGGAGCGAACAAGCGTCTTCTCCTGCGCAATGACTACGCGGGTGCAAATGGCTGGCTCAAGCTCAAACTGGTGGGTCAGAAATCCAACTGGGCGGCAATCGGGGCGCGGGTCTGGATCAAGGCCACCATCGACGGCGACTCGGTCTGGCAGACGCGCGACATCTCGGCACAAAACACCTTCCTGGGGCACAATTCTTTTGAGGTACACTTCGGCCTGAAGAACGCATCGGTGGTCGAAGCTCTGCGGATTGAGTGGCCGTCGGGCATTGTCTTCGATACTACGATGGTAGGAATCAACCAAACGCTGACGTTCATCGAGAGTTGTGAGGACGGCGATGGCGACGGCGTAGGGTGTCTGGACAATTGCCCGTCGGTCGCCAACGCTTCGCAAGCGGATACGGATGGCGATTTCATCGGCGATGCTTGTGACAATTGCCTGAGCGTCTCAAACCATGAACAGGCCAATTCCGATGCCGACAGCCTCGGTGATGCCTGCGACAATTGTCCGGCAGACGCCAATAACGACCAACTGGATTCCGATAGCGATGGTGTTGGCGACGCTTGTGACAATTGCATCGATGTGGCCAACCCGGGTCAGGAAGATGGCAACAGCAACGGCGTTGGCGATGCCTGCGACTACATCTGCGGCGACACCGATGGCAACAGTATCATCACAATCTCGGATGCCGTCTACCTGATTACCTACATCTTTGGTGGCGGTCCGGCGCCCGACCCGGTGATTGCCGGGGATGCGGATTGCAATGGGATCGTGACGATCTCCGACGCCGTGTTCCTGATAACCTTCATATTCGGCGGCGGCCCGGCGCCTTGCACCAGTTGCCCGTAAGATGACGAGCGGTCTCCTCACCAGACCGTTCAGCACGCAATACCGGTGGCGTAGGACCGCCACCGGTGTTTGTGCCCGCAGTACGTCAACCGTGATTTTTGTTAGACAATCGCCGGTGTTTTCCCGTTTAAGTTGATATGGACAATTCTCCGTCAACCATAGATACCAGCGAAAGGCGCAGCGCCGCCCTGGAACTCTACCGGCGCTTGCTGCCGTCGCCAATCCTGCGGTGGTTGGCAGCGATTGGCCTCTGGCTCGTGGTCGCGCTGGGTTCGGCGACGCATTGGTGGTTTTTCCCGCAGGGAAGTTACCCCTACACGTGGTGGGAATTGGTCGCTGCCAAGAGCGGCGTCTGGTTGCTCTGGGGCGCGCTCGTTCCGCTCATGTTTGCGGTGGCAGCGCGTTTTCGTCTTGAAGTCGGCTTTCGCTTGCGCAGCGCCGCCGTGCTGACTGCCTTCGGCATCGTCTTGACTCTTGCCTATATTCTTGGCTACACGTTTGTGGTGCTGTCCGTCATCAGCGAACCCACGAGTTACGGAATTCGCCAGCTTTGGGACTTCATGATCACGATGCACTCGACGTGGTATTTTCTGGCGTTTTGGGTGGTGGTCGGATTTGAGCACACGGTATCGTACCACCGTCGTCTTGCCGAGCGCGAGCGGCAAGCCGAACAATTGCGGACGCAGTTGGTCGAGGCGGAACTGGAGCGCCTCAAGGGACGGTTGCAGCCTCATTTCTTGTTTAATACTCTGAATACGATTTCTTCGCTCGTCTTGAGCGACCGCAAATCGCTGGCTTACGACACGCTTGCCGACCTTGCGCACCTGCTGCGGCTGAGTCTCGACCGCAGCGACGAGCAGTTTGTCACTCTCGCGGCAGAGATGGAGTTTGCGCGATTGTATCTCAACTTGATGACGCGGCGCTTCCCCGATGCGCTGGATATCAAATACGAGGTGGACGATTCCTGCCTCGACGCGGCAGTACCGAGCCTGATCCTGCAGCCGCTGGTGGAAAACGCCGTGAAATACGGCACCAGCGACGGTGCCGGTTGGGTGCGGATCAAGGCCTCCCGCAGCGACGACTGGTTGCATCTGGAGGTCGTCAATCCCATCGGCCGCAGCGAACCGATGGAATCGGAGAACGGGGGACGCGGGCTGCTCTACCTGCGAGAACGCCTTGAATGTCTCTATGACGGCGCGGAAGGGCTCTTAAAGGTCGAGGAGACTAACGGTGAGTTCGCCGTGCAACTGATACTGCCATGGTCAAGACTGGAAAGGGATTCGGCGAGTGAAGTCAAGCTCGGTCAATACAATCCGCGCTCTGGTCGTTGACGACGAAAAACCGGCGCGGGAACTGCTCGTGCAGCTCCTGGCGGGAGAAGCGGATTTCGAGATCGTCGGGGAGTGCGCCAGCGGCCGCGAGGCGATTGCCGCAGTCAACAAACTGCATCCCGACATAATGTTTCTCGACATTCGCATACCCGGGCACGATGGCTTTGGCGTTCTCGAGCGGCTGGGCAAAGCCGCGCCGGCCGTGGTGTTCGTGACTGCATATGATGAATATGCGGTCAAGGCGTTCGAGTATCATGCCTTCGACTACCTGTTGAAACCGTTCCGGCGTGAACGACTGGCGCAGACGCTCTCGCGCTTGCGGCAGGAATTGCAGCGGCCGCCAGGACAGCGGCAGGCGCCTCGTATCCGGGAATTACTGCAATACTGGGATCACACGTCTCAGACTGCGCCGCCAACGCCCAACAATCCCGGATTTCTTCAGCGAGTCTTTGTCAAATCGGCGCGGCACTCGCTCTCGATTGAAGTCTCCCACATCGATTGGATTCATTCCGTCGATCACTTCGTACAGATCTACGCGCGGGGGAAAAGCTACATGCTCTATTCCTCGATTGGCGCACTCGAGGATTCACTTGATCCTGCCTCGTTTCTTCGCATCCATAGAACGACGATTGTCAACCTCAGGTCAATCAAGGAATTCCGCCTGGCGGCCCTCGGCAAGTGCTACGTGATTCTCAAGGACGACTCCGAACAAGCCGTGAGCCGCAATCGGCGCGGGGCGTTGCGCGATCGGCTGCGCCAGCTGGTGCAAAAGCCCGCGACCGTCACGAAATAGCCGGTCGCAGCGCGCCAAAGCAGGCGCGGAAATCCCGAAATTAGACCTTCCGTATTACGTTGCCTCGCGGCTACGTCTGCAGATATATTACCTCCCGAAAGAATGCTAACCGGCGCCGGGCTGTCGGTCGCGACATTGACCCGGAAATAGTCGAGGTCCCAAAATGAAATCACATCTTCGCACGATGCTCGCCGTGGTTCTGGCGACGCTCACTCTGTCATTGTCGGGTTGCGGAAAAGGCAAGAATGACGCAGCACAACAGGAAGGTCAACCTCTTGCCGCCAAGATCAAAATCGGCGTCAGCCTCTTGACTCGCACACACCCGTTCTACCAGGATTTGGAAGCGGGAATGCTGGAAGCGGCCAATGCCAATGGCTACGAATTGCTGGTTACAGCAGGCGAATTTGACGTTGCCCGGCAGAAGGATCAATTGCAGGACTTCATCGTGCAGAAGGTGAATGCGATTGTCGTCAGTCCCTGCGACTCGCGCTCGATTGGCACGGCGATTCAAGCAGCCAATGACGCCGGCATCCCGGTCTTCACCGCCGATATCGCCTGCCTGGCGGAGAATGCCAGGGTCGTTACGCACGTGGCCTCTGACAACGTCGCCGGTGGTCGCCTGGCTGCCCAGGCACTGGCCAAGGCGCTGGGCGGGCAGGGCAAGGTGGCGATCATAGACCATCCGGAAGTGGAATCGGTCATCCAGCGCGTCAGCGGTTTCGAGGCTGAGATCGCTGCGACACCGGGGATCCAGATCGCGGCGAAACTCACCGGCCGCGGCGTCAAGGATCAAGCGATGCGTACCGCGGAAGACGTTCTCCAGTCTCATCCTGATCTCGCCGCCTTCTTCGGCATCAATGATGATTCCGCGTTGGGAGCGCTTGCGGCAGTCGAGAAGGCCGGGAAACAGGGCAAGGTGGTGATCGTTGGATTCGATGCCGTGCCCGAGGCGCGTGAGGCGATCAAGGCGGGAAAGATCTTCGCGGACGTCATCCAGCAGCCGCGCGAGATCGGCATGCAGACTATCGAAGCGATCAAGATTTATATGGCAGGCGGTCAGGTTCAACCGACGATCCTGATCCCGTGCGGTTTGTTCACGCAGGCGGATGCTCAGTAATTCTGCCGACGTAGGCGATCCTGGTACGCTGGAGATCCTGTTAAGCGCCGCCGGAATCCAGAAGGCTTTCCCCGGCGTTCAAGCGATCGGTAGCGGCGAGTTGGAACTCCGCCGCGGCGAGATTCATGCGCTGGTCGGTGAAAATGGGGCAGGCAAGAGCACGCTGATCAAGGTGCTGACGGGAGTCCACCAGCCCGATGCCGGAACAGTTTCATTGTCGGGCCAGAAAAAACGTTTCAATTCGCCTGTCGATGCCCATCGCAACGGTATAACTGCGATCTATCAGGAGCTTTCGCTGGTGCCGAACATTTCGGTATCCGCCAACCTGTTCCTGGGTCGCGAACCCACGCGCGGTGGGCTGTTGCGAAGTGAACAGGAAATCAGGGCCGCTACCGAGGTCCTGGCTCGACTTGGCTTGACACTTGATGTGCGCCGCCCGGTCGGCGAATTGTCGATCTCCGAACAACAACTTGTCGAAATCGCCCGCGCATTGATTACCGATGCCAGAATCATCATCATGGACGAACCAACAGCGGCATTAACGCCCCGTGAAGTCACAAGGCTCTTCGCTATATTGCGCGGGTTAACCCGGGGTGGTATCGGCATCATCTTCGTCAGTCATCGGCTGGAAGAAGTGCTCGCGATCTCCGACCGCGTGACGGTCATGCGGTACGGATTCACGGTCGCCACCCGGCCTACAGCGGAGCTGTCCCAGAGGGCACTGATCGAGCTCATGGTCGGTCGTGTGCTGGAAGACGAGTTTCCGCCGAGCAATTCGCAACCAGGCGCCACACGTCTTTCTGTCCGCGGACTTTCCGGCGATCGGGTGCATGATGTCTCGTTTGACGTGCACTCCGGCGAGATTCTCGGTATCGCCGGGCTGATGGGCGCCGGGCGCACCGAGCTGGCACGGCTGATCTTTGGCGCCGACCGGCGCAGTAGTGGCAAGTTTCAACTTGATGGTCGAGCGATAGTCCCGTTCACGCCGCGCGAAGCGATCAGAGCCGGTATCGGCCTGTTGAACGAAGACCGCAAACGGCAGGGACTGGTGCTGTGCGCACCTGCCGTCGACAGTTTCGCGCTGACGAGTTATCCCAAATGGTCGCGTTTTGGATTGCTAAACCTGAAACGCCTGGGAGAGTCGTTTCAGCGGCATGTGAAATCACTGGCGATCAAGATCGCGCATCCGCTTCAGCGCACGGAATTCCTTTCCGGCGGTAATCAACAAAAGCTCCTGGTGGCGCGGTGGCTGGAGACCGATTCGCAGGTGCTCATCTTTGATGAGCCGACGCGCGGCATCGATGTCGGCGCGAAGTACGAGATGTATGTGATTATCCGCCGGCTTGCGGCAGCGGGCAAGGCGATCATCCTTATTTCATCTGATCTTCCGGAGATTCTCGGAATGTGCGACCGTGTGTTGGTCATGAAAGCCGGGCGGATCGCCGGCGAGGTCAGCGACATGAAATCGGCCACCCAGGAAATGATCATGGCATTGGCGGTATGACTCAACGCGGCGAAGAGAACGCGCTCAAGCGCCTGCTCCGCGACTACGGCATGCTTCCCGTCCTGCTGCTGCTCTGCATCCTCTTCTCGATCCTCACGATCAGGGACCAGACAGTCAGCGGCGAAGCCGGCGCGGCGCAGATCATCGAGAGACTCAGTGGCGAACCGGCGGATCAGCGCGGTTTGCTCGTGGTTACATCCGAAGGCAAAGCCGAGATCGATTTCGCTGAGTCGTTTAAGCGACTGGCGGAATCACAAGGCTGGGTCGTGCACAGCGTCACGGGCGACCCGGCGGCAGTCCGCGGTGCCTTCGCCACAATTGACTCGACCGCTTCTCGCGAGTGGATAGTCGTTACCAGTTCAAACTATCGGCCATTGGTGTCGCAGATCGCGGCACAATTTCCATCGCTCAAAGACAGCCGAATCGAAAGTCCGACCGGCAGACGCTGGCCGACGTTTCTCCTGGCCGAAAATCTCCGCAACGTCGCCAACCAGATCACGGTAATTGCCATCATCGCCATCGGCATGACGATGGTGATTATCACGGCAGGAATCGATCTCTCGGTCGGCAGCTTGATAGCGTTGTCGGCGGTCGTCATTGCCTGGGTAATCGAACCGCTGGGCGGTGCAGGGGCCTCTGCCGGTGGCGTGCTGCTGGGCGGGATGGCAGCCGTCCTGGCCTGCGCCGTCATTGGGGCATTCAGCGGTGTGATGATCACCTCATTTCGCATTCCTCCGTTTATCGCGACGCTGGCAATGATGCAGGTTGCGGCCGGCCTCGCCTACATTGTCTCGCAGGGCAAACCGATTTACCAACTACCGGATGGATTTGTCTGGCTCGGACGCGGCGTCGATCCGCTGCTGGGGATTCCGGTGGCTGTTGTCCTGATGTTTGTCATGTATTTCCTCGCCTGGGTCGTGATGGAGCGGTCGGTGCTGGGGCGGCACATTTACGCTGTAGGCGGTAACCCCGAAGCAGCCCGATTGGCCGGGATCAGGGTGAATCGTATCCTATTATTTGTCTACACGCTGTGCGGATTGCTGGCGGGACTCGGCGGCATCATCATGGCGTCGCAATTGAAAAGCGGTGCGCCGACTTACGGTCTGACCTACGAGCTGTACGTCATTGCTGCTGTGGTGGTCGGTGGTACCAGCCTGAGCGGTGGCGAGGGAAGGATTTTCGGCACGTTGATCGGCGCGTTCATCATTGGCGTCATTCAGAATGGAATGAACTTGACGAATATCGAAAGCTACACACAAAAGGTGGTGTTGGGACTGGTCATTTTGGCTGCGGTCTTGTTCGATCGCCTTAAGCAGCGCGGATTCAAAAAGCGCGCAGCTCTGACGAAGAGCGGACCACCTGAGGAGAAGATTGCTGATTTGGGATAGTGGGAAGGAGATTTACATGAATCGCGGGATCATTATGGCACTGTGCGCCTTGTGCTTGTTGACAACACAAGTCGTTGCCCAGCCGCCGGCTTCAACGCCGCGACTGAAGAAGCTCGGAGTGGTCGGCACGGCGCATCTGGACACGCAATGGCGCTGGACGATCAAGAATACAATCGAAGAGTATATTCCAAACACGCTGCACGATAACTTTAAGTTGCTCGAGATTTATCCCGACTATGTCTTCAGCTTTGAAGGATCGTTTCGCTACATGCTGGCGAAGGAATACTACCCTGCGGATTACGAGCGCCTCAAGCAGTACATAGCCGCCGAACGCTGGCGGGTCGCGGGAAGCTGGGTCGATGCAGTTGATGTCAACATCCCGTCATTCGAATCGCTGGTGCGCCACGCACTCTACGGCAACGGTTTCTACAAGCGCGAATTCGGCAAGCAGAGCTACGACATTTTCATGCCGGATTGCTTCGGCTTCGGCTACGCACTCCCTTCGATTGCAGCGCACTGCGGGCTCAAGAGTTTCTCCACTCAAAAACTGACCTGGGGGTGTTCGGTTCCGGTGCCGTTCTCGATTGGAGAGTGGCAGGGTGTTGACGGTTCGACTGTGCTCGCAGGACTGAAAACCGGCAACTATGTGGCGAAGTTTTCCGGCGATCTGTCGCGGGACACCGTGTGGACGAGAGAGATCGACGCGCTTGGCGAGGCGAGCGGCTGCTACGCTGGTTACATCTACTTCGGAACCGGGGACGTCGGCGGCGCTCCGGAATCGCTGTCGGTCGATTGGCTCAGCAAGTCGATTCACAGCGACGGCCCGGTGCAGGTGGCCAGTATCGGGGCCGACGATTTGCCGAAACTGGTGAGGGAATTTCCTGAGGCCAAGCTTCCGCGCTTCAATGGTGAGTTGGTTATGACGCGGCACGGCGTGGGCTGTTACACTTCTCAAACTGCGATGAAACGCTGGAATCGCCGCAATGAACTGCTGGCGGACGCAGCCGAACGGGCCGCAGTCACGGCGAGCCTGTTGGGCGGTTACTCGTACCCGCGCGAACAGCTCGAGCGCTCGTGGGTGCGCTTTCTCTGGCATCAGTTTCACGACGACCTGACAGGAACCTCGATTCCCGAGGCTTACGAATATTCGTGGAGCGATGAACTGCTGTCGCTGAATGAGTTTGCGAACATTCTCACATCGGCAGTCGCGGCAGTTACGCCGGCGCTTGATACGCGCGGTGACGGCGAAAGTTATGTCGTCTATAATCCGCTCTCGGTCAACCGCCAGGATGTTGTTGAGGTAGCTGTAAGTGAACAACTGGGAGAGAATGACCCGGTACAAGTCGTCGGACCGGATAACAAGATCGTGCCCAGTCAGATCGTTCGCGAGGCGGATGGAACAAAAAAGGTTGCTTTCCTCGCCAGCGTCCCGTCGGTTGGCTTTGCCGTTTACGATGTCCGCGCCGGTGAGGGTTATACACAGGCTCAGGGTGTCACAGTAACCACCTCGTCTTTGGAGAACGAGAGATACATCGTCAAACTCAACGAAAACGGCGATGTCGCATCGATCTTCGACAAGCTCGCCAAACGCGAACTGCTGGCGCAGCCGATCGAGTGGCAGTTGATCTTCAACAAGCCGCGCCAGTGGCCGGCCTGGGAGATCCAGTACGAAGATCTACAGGCGGGTCCCCGCGGGAAAGTCGAGGGAAGACCGCAAATCGAGATTCTGGAATCGGGAGCCGTGCGCGGCGCACTGCGCATTACGCGACAGCACGGCAACTCGACCTACTCGACAACGATTGTCCTGGCTTCGGGTGCAGCGGGCGATCGCATCGACTTCATCAATGATGTCCAGTGGGCGGAAAAAGAGACGCTGCTTAAAGTGGCTTTCAAGCCGAGTCTTGCCAATGAGCAGGTTACCTATGATCTGGGTCTCGGCGCCATTGAGCGTGGAATCAGTACTGACAAGAAATACGAAGTCCCTGGACACCAATGGGCTGATCTTACGGCAACCGACGGGTCGTATGGTATCACGGTTATGAATGACTGCAAGTACGGCTGGGATCATCCCGATGCCGGTACTCTGCGACTGACTTTGGTACACACGCCTGGTGTGTTCGATTCCTGGAGCTGGGTCGGCGATCAGAGTTCGCAGGATCTCGGCCGTCACCATTTCACATATTCGATTGCCGGGCACCAGGGCACCTGGCGTGAATCTGATATCGCCTGGCAGGCCGCGCGACTAAATCAACCGTTAGCCACATTTGCCGTCCCTCAACATCCGGGAGTACACGGCAAGAGTCATTCGCTGCTTCGTGTCGAAGGCAGCGGAGCTGTCATGGTAAACGCGATCAAGCAGGCTGAGTTGTCTGATGAATTGATTATCAGGGTCAAAGAGCTTGCCGGCAGACCGGCAGAGAAAATGACGCTGATATTCAATCATCCGGTGGTGTCGGCGCGGGAAGTCAATGGACAGGAGGAGCCTGTCCAAGAGGCAACAGCGCTTAAGAACAAAGTGGAGTTTTCTCTGACGCCGTACCAGCCCAAGGCCTTCGCCGTGCGATTGGGGCAACCACGGATGAGAGCGGTCAGTTCGCTCACATCGATGCCGATCGCACTCAATTACGATCTCGATGGAATCTCAGGCGATCAGAATCGCACCGACGGAAAACTGGATCGCGACGGCAATACGTTGGTCGCGGAGTTGCTGCCGGACACGCTGACTTTTCGCAGTGTCCGCTATGTTTTCGGGCCGAAGGCCGACGGCCAGAATAACATGGTTTCCTGCTCCGGACAGCGGATTGAACTTCCGCAAGCCGCGAGTCGGGGATGGTCGCGCCTACACTTGCTGGTCCTGGCGACCGACGGGCCGGCAGAGGGAACCTTGACCATCGAAAGTACAACCGAGACGATTATCAAAAATGTCTCCCTGTACGATTATTCCGAGCCGATTGGTCAGTGGAACAATCGGATGGTCAATGGTCGGATGGTGACGACAGCCGAAGAGATCCTCCCGGCCTACATCAACCAAACACCGATAGCTTGGGCTGGGACTCATCGGCACACAGGCAACGGCAAGAACGATATCTACCGATTCACCTACGTCTATGAACAGAGTTTCGAACTTCCGGCGGGCGCCCAGTCGGTGGTTTTGCCCGACAATCCGCAAATCAAGTTGCTGGCGGCCTCGGTCAGCGGACCGGAGCATGATCAGGTAGCAGCCGTCACGGAACTCTACGATGCAGCGTCAACTTCGCTGGCGCGCATCGGCGCAACTGAGACAATCTTCATCGATTCAACGCTGGCATCGATGTATAGCCCGATGCCGGGTGCGAAAGTTCATTACACACTCGACGGCAGTGAGCCGACAGCGGCATCACCCGTCTTTTCAAGTGCCGTGGCATTGACGGGATCGACCACGATCAAGGCTCGGGCATTCGATCGCGACCAAGTCGGCGGCGCCGTGACCACACTCGCCGTGAAGAAGCTGATTCCGCGCCCGGCCGTGACTGCGGATGGACTCAGGAAAGGATTGCATTGCCGCTATTATGAGGGGGAGTGGCACCGATTACCCGATTTCGACACTGTGAAAGTCGTGCGCGAGTTCACGGCAGAATCAGTCAGGATTCCAAGCACCGCCCGTCCCGAAGACTATGGGTTGGTATTCCGCGGCTACATCGAAGTTCCGGCTGACGGAATGTACGAGTTCGGCATCAGCTCCGACGACGGCAGCAAATTGTGGGTAGCGGATACGCTCGTCGTCGACAATGACGGACTACACGGTGAAGGCGAGCTTGCTGGAAAGGTTGCGCTCAAGAAGGGCCTGCACCCGATCGAAGCGCGCATGTTCCAGTGCAAGGGCGGACAGGGATTGAATCTGTTCGTTACCGGGCCTGGACTGCCGAAGCAGGAAGTGGGCAAGGGGATGATTTTTCATTGAGCGAGCGGCAGTAATTGCCGGGACCGATTGAAAGATCATTGAAAGCGCTCGCGCAGCGTGCGAAAGAACAGAGCGGGTCGCCGAATGCAGCGACCCGTTTTCTAATCCATGCAAACCGGAATCATCCTTGCATCGCGCCGACGCCGAGTCCCGGGATTCTACCAGCTTACGGACACGCCGCACAGGGCACCGGCCCGCCGGCGAAGATGTAATTGATTAGATACACAGCATCGGAAATCGTCACTATGCCATTGCAGTCTCCGTCACCCGCGGGCAACGGATTCGGCGCCGGACCGCCTCCAAAGATGTAGTTGATCAAGTAGACGACATCGGAAATCGAAATAATGGCTGAGCCATCGGCATCGCCGCAAACAGATGAAGGCAAGGCCATGATGAACGGCGAAAGCGAGCCAGTTACTCCGCAAATTCGGTTGTTGTCAGTGTCGAGGGAACTCGTGATATCGACCCATGAATCGCCGTCGTAATGGAAAAGTGTTAAGTCCAGTTCGCTACCGCCCCCGAGGTTAGCTGAATCGTACAGGAAGCAGACTTCGATCGTTCCCGAGTACGGCGCGGTCGTTGTCAGGTCGAAGTACAATTCGGGCGTACTGGGGACTATCTGGTATCCCGAAGGCGGATTTGGACCTATTGTACCGGCCGCTACTGAAGTCTCGCCATCAGTTGAGACCTCGGCAAAGGTGACTGTGAGGCTGTCGCCCAGGGCAACCATGACATCGGCGCCAGCCGGTGTATTCCCGCAGGCGGCAGAACCGGCCCCAATCAGCTGCCCACAAGAATTGTTGGCAGGCGCGCAAGGCGAGGTGCTGCTGACCCGGTAATCTCGGGCGGGCAGATCGCAAAACACTGGATCAGCAGAGAAGTTGTCATTCACCCCATTTTGGCCAGCCAAACAGGCGGTGAAATCTGCCGGCGTGTTGCCGAAAATATTCGAACAAGTTACGGTCAGGCCGCCTTCATCGCAAACCGCAACATTTCCACCCTCATTGAAGGCAATCACGCATTCGACAAGGTTGACAACGCCATCTTCTATGAGCAGGACACTCGCGTCAGCGGCAGGATGGGGAAGTAGGAAGTTTCGAGTGAAGGTGGATTTTGTGACAGTCATGCTTCCAGGGTCTGCGGAATACAGCGCTCCGCCGCCTTGGGCGGCGTTGGAATCAAAGACACAACCCAAAACCGTCATTTGCCCGGCATTGAATAACGCGCCGGCAACATCCGCATGGTTCCCAACAAACCGACTGTTGGTGACTTCGACGATGCACCCTTCGAAGACTCCCAAGGCAGCTACGTACGTGCCGAAATTCCCTTCAAAGTGAGAATCGCGGACGGTGAGCCGGGCGCCCGCTGAAACGGCAATTGCACCGGCAACGGCAAGCGAATACCCGTTGTCTCTGAAGGTACACCGTTCAAATGTCGGCCACGTCGTGCCGGCGCCGCTGTTTTGGACCGAGACCGCACCGCCTTGTCCGATCGCGAAGTTGTTTTCGAAGACACAATCTCGAAACTGCGGCCGCGCGCCATAATCGATGTGGACTGCGCCGCCCTCGTGGCCGAAATTCCCCGCCAACGGTGCTGCGCCGTTGCGGATGGTCAGGCCCGAGACCACCAGGTTGCTGTCCTCGCTCGACGACACAAACCTGAAGGCTCGATGCGGATCCCCTTCGCTCCCCTGGCAGTCTATGATTGTCGCAGCTGCCCCCTCGCGGCCTGTAAGCGAGACTTTTTTGTTCGAGAACGTGATGTCGCGGTTTCCGGCGCCGGTATATGTACCGGGCGCCAGCATGATCTTGTCAAAACTGTTCGCGAAATCAATTGCCGCCTGGAGAGTGCCGAACTGCTCCGGAACCGACAACTCACACAAGCGGGGGTCAATCTGCTCTTCAAAACTCTCGATGAGAAAACTCACGATGTTCGGGCCATAGTCATATCCGTCAACGAGAGCAGCACGTAGTACCTGCTCGCCACCGCTGGGGATATTGAATTCTCCGAATGTCAGCAGGATCGACACGTCGCTGCCGCCGGTGATATCTGCCGAGTTTGACGACTTCATTTCCTTGTAGGCATCGCCGTCCCTGAGACCGCCATAGGGATAGATCAGACTCGAGTTTAAGATCGCCCGCAAATTGCGATCGCTGCTGCAGGGCGTTAAATTCACAAGTCCAAACGCCGTGGCGGGGCCGCCCGTGTTTTGAATCCTGACAAAGTGATTGCCGGCCTCAACGATCGCCTCGTCCGTGACCGGACCGGTAGTGATGTCCGCATCCGCGAAGATGCCGACGGTAACCGCCACCGGCGTTCCACACTCGTTACGAACCCGGTATTCGGCTTCAATGAACGAGCAGCTGTCGGGGATGGTGGGACTGTAGCCGTACTTATAGATGACGTCCCCGTGAAAGCGCGCATCCTTTGTCGCAAAGCGAAGGCCCTGTGTCGTGCGGCCATAGGCGTCAACGTCGGTAACAAACCTGTCGGCGTAGAGAAAATCGTCTTGAGAGTGCAAATCCATGTAGACAGTCGTGTCGCTGCCGTCAACGACTCCTAGCAGCAGCGAGCCGCTGAGGTAGTATGCTCCGCTGGGATCAACGAGAGACTCGTAGCCCCCGCCGAGTCCCGCAGTCGGCGGCGCCTGGAGTGAGAAGCACCCGGTTCCGATGCTCGTAAACGCCGAGGTAGGATAGTCGTGAACGATCTGAACCGTGATGGGTACACGCAGGGTCGTCCCATCCGGCGGAGAAAATGTCAAGATGAGAGTATCGGAAAGATCCGTGAGATCACACGCCGACGCGGCGCTTCCAGCATCGAATCTCACGACCAGTTCGGTCGTTTCACTTGAGTCGAGATCCACGGGATAGCCGCTTATAATCTGCAAGTACCCCAAATCGAAATAAGCGTTCGCGAGTGTCGCTTGACCGGAGCCAACGTTCACGACAGTGACCACGGTGTCGTGAACCGTTCCCATTTTGGCGAGGAAGGGATTGATAGCGGCGGGCGTAGCTCTCACGCCATTGAACCCGGTGAAAAGCTCTGGTCGCAGCTGCTCTATTGTTGTGCGCGCCCGATCAACCTGTTGTGGAGTGAACTCGACCATACAGGCGCGACGGGAGTAAGACATGATGTTGTGAACGGGTGGATCATAGGGAGTCGCATCGCAGCCTCCGGGGGGTGGCGCAAAATTATCGTAGGTACATGCCGGAGCTGCGCTGACATGATCAAGCAGATTGGGATCTGCAGGAGTGTCGCAGAGCAAGTCGCCGGTGGTCGAGCAATTAGTGCCGTTGGGACATTCCACGCCGAAACTGATTTCATGCGTATGGAAGAGGTAGAAATAGTGCCCGAGTTCGTGAGCCAGGATCGAGTTGTTGACACCTGCTCCCCCGCAGTTATTGTTCATGATGATACCTTGATAAAAGCTCCCAGGGAAACTGGAGTGACCACACCAGATGAACCCTGACTCGTTTGGCACCCAGTAGACATTGATTGCTCCTGTGACCGGGCTGTAACTCCTCAGACTATCGTAGTGGATGAGAGTTACCATATCGTCATAGAAGAAATCCTCATCAACGAAGCTGTACGGAACCAGCTCGTAGACGCTGACGTTCATCGAGGCAAACAAGACGTTGACGCTATCCAACACCGATGCGATGTCCGCGGGGTCAATTCCACCGGTGCCGTTAGACCGACGGATAATCCTCATGGCCACCGGGATCTGATAGCTGACATCGTACGGAACGCGCTGAAAGCTGCCCGCCTGAGCGAATAGATCTTGCCGCATGAGAACTTGTTGAGCCTGTTCAGCGGTGAGAACAGTCCCACAGAGATCGATGTTGCGTGATTGACCCGGCAAATCAGAACTGAATCCGGCGATCAGGATGCAGAAGATCGAAAGCATGGTGGGAAACGGAAATCGGAAGCGGTAAGACATAACATACCCTCGATTGCATGAGGTGCCACAGGAACGTGATTCGCAAACAATGCTAATATAGATACACAATATCGATGTTACAAGTTGAATTTCCCGGACTGAGAAGAGACTAGCGTCGATGTCAAATGAGTCAAGAGCACCGCGAAACAGTGCAGTGGAGGGTTAGATAACGGAGAGGCAGCAGTTCTCCGTACGTCAGGCTTACAAACTACTTGCCTTGCAAAAGCAAGTGACATAAACTCTTGACATAAAGACACTTGCCAGTACAGAGACGGTTACGTCGGTTTGTTTTGCTTTTGATGCGCTTTGGACGCAGAACGGTCACGAACGAACGGGCCACTGTTTCCAGAGACCCGTCAATTGTCTCGAAACTGTTGAGCGATATCGCCGCATCTTACCCGACTTCGAATGGGTAGTGTTTCGGCCTGCCTACGGACACGCGGAGCAAGGCACAGGCCCACCACCGAAGATGTATTGGATCAGATACACCGCGTCTGAAATCGTCACGATACCACTGCAGTCTGCATCTCCTCGCCGAACCGGATTTGGAGCCGGCCCGCCGGCAAAGATGTAATTGATGAGATACACGGCATCCGAAATCGTCACGATTCCCGAGCCGTCGGCGTCGCCGCAGATGAACTGTGGCGTTGGAGCATTGCCGAGGGTGATCGTTGAATCGGATGCGCCAGTCATGCTGGTATCAACAACGATCAAGACGCTGTCGTGATGCGCTCGCCAGTCGGGGTCTATGATGTGCGTGGTCGATCCGTCGATTACGATCTCGCTATGGTAGAAGCTTGTATCTTCCGTTGCTGTTACCAATTGAATCAACAGGTCGTATCTGCCGGGAACTCCAAAGTTGTCAACCAGAACCTCCTGCTGCGGTGTCAATGTCACCGCGATTGAATCACCAATCGAAGGCGTCAGACTGGATATCTGGATCACGATCTCAGAGTCGGGCTCAACCACGATCACCTCAACGAAGCTGCTGTCATAGATATCCCGCGCGCCCTTGCCGCCGCTGCCCCCGTAAACCACCAGCTGCGGCGCCGTCGCATTCGCCCGGTAGTAACAGCTAATGATTCCTGATTTCGCCCCGCCGTGACGGAAGACGCGTTTGGCACCGTCCAGTATGGTGAAAACGCCGTCAGCAACGCCGCTGGCTTGGCAGAACCACTCGCCGGTCGGAAGAAAATAGCCGATCGGCAGCGTGTTCTGTCCGTCAGCGGGAATGATCGGGTAGCTGTTGGGCACATTTCCAAAATTGCCATTGCTGTCGAACCCGATCGTTCCCTGAGCTGATGTCAGGCTTGCCGAGTCGGCATCTCCAAAGTAAAAGCGAATCTGCTCATTGGCCTGCGTCGTATCGGCAAGGATCAGTGGTTGTGTGTAGTTGCTGACCGAGTCCAGAAGGAACAAACCGCGGTTGCCACCCCAGCCGGGTTGACCGGAGTATGACCAGAGACCACCCACAAGATCGATCGCCACGCGTTGCGTCGTATCGCTCGGGAAATTGCTGTCGTGAACTTTGAGATACCACAGGTCGGGATTGCCGCCGTCCTGATGGCAGGCGTAGGGAACTACCGCATGACCGCCGCTGCTCACCTGATTGAAAATCATCAGCACCCGATCGTTACGCGGTGACTTGTTGAACATCTCTTTGCATGCCGCCAGGGTTTGCGCCGGCGTGATGCTCGCGTAAGCCGCATTGATCCGCCTCTGCTGGTCGAATCCGAATTGGTAGAGGTAGTGCTTGTTGATCATTGCGCGCGCGGCGGCAGTGAGGGGAACCTGGGCGAGCGTCGCGTAACCCGGAAACTCGTAGTCAAGTTCGAGGAATCCATCGTAGAACAGGCTCGCAGTGGCCGCAAAGCCAAAGCACGATCCCGTCCAGGCGCCGCGCAAGGCTTCCCACTGGGCAAGCGCCGAAGGACGATATCTGATTTGACCCGGCAGTGTGTCGAAATAGGCTGCCTCCGGCCCGATTGCGGACACGAACAACTCCCAGTTCGGGAAGTCGGACGGCTGGCACAAGAGGCAGTAGAGATTGCACGGCGAGTTCGGATAGCAGTAGTTGAACTGCTGCCACCAAGAACTTGGCCACATGCTCCCCTCGCTGTTGCCGAACCCCCACGGCGTCGGATCGATGTCAATGCACTCATCACACGCATCGCCAATGCTATCGGCGTCAGTGTCGGTCTGACTCGGATTGTAAGCAGATGGGCAGTTGTCGCAGGCGTCGGCGAGACCATCAAAATCGGTGTCGGCTTGAGACGGATTGAACTCCGTAGGGCAGTTGTCACAGATATCACCCACGTTATCAAAATCCATGTCTGACTGCAGAGGGTTCTGGAGTCCAGGGCAGTTGTCACAGACATCTCCCAATCCGTCGGAATCGCCATCCGTCTGACTCGGATTCAATGTAATCGGGCAATTGTCACAAGCGTCACCAAAAGCGTCGTTGTCCGCGTCGGCCTGAGAGACATTTGGAATTGAAGGGCAATTATCGCACACATCGCCAGTGCTGTCCGAATCGCTGTCCGTCTGCATACTGTTCGCATGACTAGGACAGTTGTCCAGCGGATCGACGATTCCGTCACCATCTGAGTCGGCGAAGTCGCTTACACAACGAACCGAGAATCCGTACTCTTTTCCATTCGTTCCCCGGTATGCAATTGTAGTGGAGTTACGCAATGCTCGATCCCAACCGTAGAGACTGCCATCTTCATTCGTGGACCAATAGTACGCGTAAGTTTGACCATAGCCGTAACTGCCATTTCCGAGTCTAACACCACTTCCTATCCCGGTGAAGCCGCTCTCGTTGGTAGCACCAGTATTTGGGCTTAGCCAATGCGCGGTCCCGGTCTCTTTCATTTTACCGCCAGCCACTCCCCCACCGCCCAGATAGTTGACCAGTGTCTGCCACTCGGTGTCACTTGGAACATGCCATCCAGCGGGGGCAATGTTACGGCTGTCCGTCGTTGCGTACCAGTTGTACAGCCTCCCGTACGTGACTACGTTGTCTTCGTTATTCTGATAAACGCAACGCCCCCCGCTTGTTAGGCCTTGCCAGGTTGCATTGTCTGTTATGCTTGGTATTGCATCGCCATTGCGATACTTGGTAACTTTCAGATTTTCCGCCATCCAGACTTGTGTGCCAATTGTCACCGTCTGGTACACGTTGCCATCAATGTCTGTTACTGTACCTGCGAAGCTGGCATCTGTCAACGGCGCTGCAAATGCTGCAAAGACGACAAGAACTGAAACCAACGAAGACAGCTTATTCTTCATATTCTCTCTCATTTTCCTGAGTATCGAGGCTCTCGGCAGTATAGAAGCTACGGAAGTCGAAGACTGCATGCATTTGTGGCAAAGTCACAACTACGCGACCTCGCCGACTGTCTTGGCAATCTCGTGCTTGCTGATCTGCTATATTGCCTCCCCATAGTGACTCGAAGTAAGCCCGAGTAATATACCTAACATCGACCACAGAGTCAATTAACGATGCTGAATTTGAGCCCCCGGCTCCGCCAACCTTCTATGCTAACTTAATCCTAACTAACCTGGAGTATCCCCACCGCTTTCGTTCACGCACCCGTTGACAAACCAAGACAAAAATGTATAATTATCTGTAGCCGCATCATTCGGGCTGTCTAAAGACCACTTTTAGGGAGGGACTCTTCGTTGGCTGAGCACGACCACGACCGTCCGCTGGATGAAACCGCGGACATAGACTCGCCGGCAGGTCTTCAGATTGGCCGCTACCGCATGAAACGCCTACTCGGCCGGGGCGGCTCCGGGATGGTTTTCCAAGCAGTCGACGAAACTCTCAAACGCGAAGTCGCCGTAAAGATCCTGGCGCCGGAACATGCTTCCAATCACGAGATGCGCGAACGTTTTCTTCGCGAGGCGCAGAAACAGGCGGCGATGAACCACCCGAATGTCGCCACAATTCACGAAATCGGCGACTCTGCCGGGACGCAGTTTATCGCCATGGAGTACATCGAAGGGGAGAGCCTCAAAGACATTTTGGCACGGGGCCAACTTGATCTCGAGCAGGGACTGCGCATCTTCCTTCAAGTCTGCGACGGCCTCCAGGCTGCACACGATCGCCAGATCGTTCATCGGGATATCAAACCCGGAAATATCATGATCACCAAGGATGGCCACGCGAAGATTCTCGATTTCGGACTCGCCAAGTTGCAGCAATCCTCCAATGCAAGCTCCAGCGGCCACATCGTCGGCACTGCCAGCTATATGTCGCCCGAGCAAGCGCAGGGCAAGTCGCCCGATGTTCGCTCTGATGTCTTCTCGATGGGAATTCTGCTCTATGAGATCGCCACGCATCGACTCCCGTTCAGCGGCGAGCACACGATGGCAGTGCTCTTTGCGATAGTGCACCTACCGTACAACGACATCCTCGGACAGAATCCTGATGTTCCGCCGGGATTGTGTCGGGTGATCGATCGCGCGCTCCAGAAGGCGCCCGAGGCGCGGTATCAGACCATCCTCGACATGGCCTCCGAACTGCGCGCCGGTGCTAAACTGGAAGCGCACGCACCTTTACCGATTACTGCGGAGCGGGTCTCAGTTGCCGTGATGCCATTCGACAATCGCGGCCGTGACGATCTAAGTTATTTCGCCGACGGTGTCGCCGAGGAAATCTGTGGTTATCTCTCGCGCCTTGCGCGACTGAAGGTGATCTCGTTCAGCAGCTCGCGCAAGTATCGCCTGGGCGAAGAGAGCACCCGTGATATCGGGGCGGAACTTGGCTGCGGCTACTTGTTAATTGGTTCGCTGGGTTGGGATACTTCTCGCGACCGCTCACTGGTTCGTATCCGCGTTCAGTTGGTAAGCGCGGCCGATGGGAGCGTACGCTGGGCCGACACATACGATCGTGAAGTAACCGAGATCTTTGCGGTGCAGTCCGAGGTCGGTGAGCAGGTGGCGCGGGCATTGGGTGTGTTGCTCGGCGAACCGGAGCTCTCGATGCTGGCCGACCGCCACACTGCCAGCGTTGAAGCCTACGATTGCTTTCTCCGCGCCAATGAAATTTTTCCCCACAGTCTGGCCGAGGATGATCTGCACAGGGCAATCGAGCTCTATCGTCGCGCCGTCGAAATCGACCCGCGTTTTGCGCACGCACACGCACGCCTTGCTCGCGCCCACATTTCGATGTACTGGTTCCACTATGATCATACCGCTGAGAGGCTGGCCCAGGCCAAAGAGTGCGTCGACCGCGCATTGGCGATCGCGCCCGAGTCACCCGAAGCAAAGCAAGCGCTGGGTTACTACTACTATTATGGCATGACGGACTATGTAAAGGCGCTCGAACAATTCAGCAGTGTAAGCACCCGCCGCCCGAGTGACGCCAGCATTCTCGCATCCAAGGGATACATCATGCGCAGACTGGGCAAGTGGAATGAAGCACTTCGCTCCATTGAAAGCGCCAGCGAGCTGGATCCTAAATCGGCACTGATCACCTATGAACGCGCCAACACACTGTTGCTGCTCCGTCGTTATGACGAGGCAATTTCGATATTGGATCGCTGTCTCTGGTTGGCGCCGTCGTGGTCCGATCTCTACGTCAAGAAGGCTATGGCCTTTGTCCTGCGCGACTGGAATCTCGACCAAGCCGTGGGCGTCATTGGCGAGGCCTCCAAGCACCTCAACCCGACTGAACTAGGCGTTGAGTGGATACTGCTGGACGCTCTTGTGCGCTACTTTGACCACAATTACGATGCCATGATCAAAGACCTGTGGGTTGACGAGGGCGAGATGGAAATCTACTTCATTGTGAAAGCACGAATCGCTGCACGGCTAGGCCATCAGGCCGAATGTGAGAGCGCCTTCGATTCTGCACGCGTCTTGCTTGAAACCCGCGTCAAGACCCAATCTGATGATGCGCGGCTCCATATGCATTTGGCCATTGCCTACGCCGGCCTCGGGAGACGCGATCTCGCGAAGGCTTCAGGGCAACACGCTCTGGAACTGGTGCCTGCGGGGAAAGATCAAGTGCTGGGGACCTTCCTCATGGAACTCATGTCTTTGGTCTATGTCATGACCGACGATTTCGATCCCGCTGTCAATCTATTGCGCCAAATCTTGATCGGTCCCGCAAATTTCTCCGTTGCCTTCGTCAAGAGTTTCTCAGGATTCGAAAAGCTGCGGAGTTACCCACCCTTTCAAGCCCTTGTTGCTTGATGTTCTCGCCAATCATCGGGCGGCAGAGCAACTTCGCTGACAATTAAAACCGGGAGTCGTCTTGACTCCCGGTCGGTTCAACTCGATTCGTTAGGTTACTCTCACTGACAAGCCGCGCATGGCACCGCGCCGCCGCCGAATATGTAATTGATCAGGTAGACCGCATCCGAGATCGTCACGATGCCATTGCAGTCGGCGTCACCGCGAAAAACCGGGTTCGGGGCGGGCCCACCACCAAAGATGTAGTTGATCAGGAATACGACGTCGGAGATGGTAATGATTTCGCTTGCGTCGGCATCACCGCAAACAAAGGCAATCAAACCGGAGTTGGAAATTGTGATCGTAGAATCTTTAAACGAGCCGGTCATGCTGGTGTCGACGGCAATCACTACAGAGTCGTTCTGAATCCGCCAATCGGGTGTAATCAAGTGCGATGTGCTCGCGCTTATGGCTAACGCTTCGTGGTAAAACTTCGCGTCCACTGTTGGACTCACTATCTGAATTAGTAGGTCGTATTCCGCAGCCGCACCGAAGTTGTCGACCTGCACCTGCTGATCCGCAGTCAACGTCAAAGTCACCGAGTCACCCGCCGGAATCTCGAGTCCCGATATCTGCACCACCACCTCCGAATCCGGTGTGATGCTGATCACCTCAATGAAACTGCTGTCATAAATCCCGCGTCCTGATTTGACCCCACCGCCGTAACTTGTCAGCGAGGGTGCGATTGCGTCGGCTCGATAGTAACAACTGATGATGCCCGACTTGGCCCCGCCGTTGCGAAACACTCTCTTGTGTCCATCGACCACCGTAAACACGCCATCAACCACCCCACTGGCCCGGCAATACCACTCGCCAGTTGGCAAGAAATATCCGATCGGCGGCGTCTCATTGCCGTCGACAGGAATAATCGGAGAGCCTCCGGTGACGCTGCCGTAGGTACCATTCTGATCGAATCCCACCATAGTGGTACCGGAAGTGAAATGCGCCGAGTCGGCCTCACCAAAATAGAACCGAATCTGCTCCGTCGCCGTGCTGGTGTCGGCCAGAACCAGCGGATTCAAGTAGTTGCTGACGGAGTCGAGCAGGAACAGTCCGTAACTTCCACCCCAACCCGGCTGCCCTGAGTATGACCAGGTGTTGCTTGCGGTGTTGATCTCTACTCGCCTGGTTGTGTCTTCAGGGAAATTGCTGTCGTGAACATAGATGTACCAAAGACTGAGATTGGTCGGATTCTGAAGAAAGCGATAGGGCATCACCGCATGACCGCCGACAGTGTTTTGATTGAACATCATCAGGACTTGGTCGCATCGTTGCGGGGTGCTGATCATCGTCTGGCAGTTAGTCAATGTCTGTGCAGGGGTCACGGATGTTGACGCATGAGTTATCAGATCCTGTTGAGAAAAACCGAATTGATATAAGTAGAACCGATTAATGAGCACTCGGCTTTCGTTGCCAAGCGTCACCGAATGCAGGTCACTAACTCCGGGGAACTCATCAATGACCGTTAGAAGCGAGTCGTGAAAGAGCGATGCCGTAGCCGCGAAGCCAAAACACGAGCCAGTCCAATCCCCGCGAATCGCCTGCCACTGCGCGAGAGCCGATGGCCGATAGTTGACTGTCCCAGGTGGCGGGTCAAAATAGGCCTGCTCAACTCCAATTGCCTCCGCAAACAAGTTCCAGTCCGGAAAATCTCTTGACTTACATAGTAGGCAATACACGTTGCAGGGCGAGTTTGGATAGCAATAATTGAACTGCTGCCACCACGACTCCGGCCACATGTTGGCCTCGCTGTTACCGAATGACCAGGATGTTGTCGTCGCAGTAGCCCCGTTGAGTAGGACTTGAACCCCTCGCGAGCCATACGACGTCACCAAATCGACATCGCCGTCGTTGTCAAAATCAGCGGATTCTGCAAGATAAACATTGTTTGTCGGGTAACTGCAGGCCGGTGAGAAAGCACCGTCCCCCAAGTTCCTGAATACCGCAAAGTTGTACCCGGGTCCGGTATTCTCAATACCAACATCGAGGTCGCCATCGGCGTCCAAATCAGCCAGTGTCAAATCGCAAGCAGCTGGGCCTGAACGATACTGGATGCGCCCACCATTGTAGTCCCCTCCACCCTGGTTGTAGAAAACCGAAAACGTTGAGTCGGGATAGGTCGTTCTCCCGGGGTTGGGCAGCACCAAGTCGACCCAACCGTCGCGGTTCATGTCTCCAGCATGAATCGAGTAGCTATTGTTGCCGCTCGCATACCCGTTGCCGTAGGTGAAGCTCCCAGTTCCGGTACCCATGTAAGTAAATGCATGACCCAAGCCCAGCGTCGGATTGATCCCGTAATAGGAAATGGCGACGTCAAGGTATCCATCGTTATTAAGATCGGATGCTACAATGTCGTTCGTATTCCCGATGACGTACTGATGCAGCACAGAATCCACGGCAAAGATGAGATTCCCGGTATTCGTGAAGATATAGAATTTACTGTAGTAATTGTTGGTCACCGCCAAATCAAGAAGGCCGTCTCCGTTGAAATCGGCGCTCCCGATTGCTGTGAAAGATTTGATCGGTAGACTATAGCCGTCGTAATAGGTAAAATGACCGGTCCCGTCGTTTCGGAACAGAGTGAAGTATTTCTGATTAAACAGTACCACGGCAATGTCTATGTCTCCATCATTGTCCCAATCGCCCGTAGTGAACGAAGTAGGTGCGTCGCCTTGAGCATAATACTGGAGATGATGTGCAAAGGTCGCCTGCCCGTCGCAGTTGTTTAGTAATACAGAGAAGCTGTCAACAGCCCAGTCGATCGTCGCGAGATCAATACAACCGTCGCCGTTGAAGTCAGCTGCCTTCGTGAGGATCATGTTGTAGCCGCAGCGGAAATTCCCTCCGATCGTGAAGTTGCCGTTGCCGCTCTCCGATTCAGTATAGAACTGCCAACTATAGTGCCGATCCAGCGGAACATCTCCTGATGTACGCACTCCTCGCGTGATAGTGACAGTAATCACCTCTCGCTGATGGAAGGACCGCGACGGCGTAAACGTCGCCGTGCGCGACGGTTCATCATAGGCGATAGTGCCAGCGAAGAATCCAGTGAGATCTCCGTTCAGAATAAACGTAGTGTCATTGAAACTCTCCGGATCCATCGCTTCGTCGAATGTCGCCGACACCGACGCCGTCCGCGTGACGTCAACTGCATGTTTGGCTGGTTGCATCTGGGTAATCAAGGCCGCCGAAATGGAAGATGTCAGTGCCAGCAGATAGAGAACCATTCCCAAGAAAACATAAATCACTCGTGACATAAGAACTCCGCAAGTGTCCGTTGGTTGTTAGAAGAACTCACGTAGTAAGCATAGTCGAGATTTGCTTTCGCAGCCATTTCGCGAATACGATACTCGTGCACGGCTTTACCATTCTCTGCAACATAAGCCGAGCGGTCGGAATGTGAATCGAGTCACCGCGCAGTGCTGTAGCGGCCGTCCGTACCCTCCTACAAACACGCTGCGCACGGTTGCGGTCCGCCGCCAAAGATGTAATTGATCAGATAAACCGCATCCGAGATCGTAACAATGGCGTTGCAGTCGGCATCGCCCGCCAGAAGCGGACTTGGAGCCGGCCCACCGCCGAAGATGTAGTTGATCAGGAAGACGACGTCAGAGATCGTAACGACTCCGGAGGCGTCGGCATCACCGCAGCGATAACTTGGTAACGGGCTGTTCGCAATCAGCACCGTTGAGTCGTAAACTCCGATCATGCCGGTATCGATCATGATCTCGATACTATCATGATT
Source organism: uncultured Ignavibacteria bacterium (assembly GCA_964576925.1). GTDB lineage: Bacteria > Zixibacteria > MSB-5A5 > CAIYYT01 > CAIYYT01 > JADJGC01. The sequence goes on from CAZNWJ010000004.1 coordinate 130,325, forward strand.
GACCCGCCAATCGGGCACGATTACGTGCGAGGTCGACTCTCCGATCGGGATGTCTTCGTGGTAAAAAGTCGTGTCTACCGTCGAAGAAACCAGCTGCACCTGCAGATCGTAGTTGGCAGCTGGACCAAAATTGTCGAACTGCACCGTGTGAGCGGCGGTCAGCGTCATCCGCGCGGAGTCGCCCTCCGACGGCACGAAATCCCAGATCGTGACGACAACCTCAGAGTCGGGTTCAATATAGATTACCTCGATGAAATTGCTGTCGCATGCGCCCCGAGCATCTTCTTCGTCGTGGCTCGCCTTGCCACCCTGTGTCGGAAACACCGTTAGGGCTGGCGCCACCGCATCCGCACGGTAATAGCAGCTGATGATGCCCGACTTGGCGCCACCGTGACGAAAGATTCGGTGCTCACCATCGACAACCGCAAAGACTCCGTCGATGACGCCAGTGGCCGAGCAGTACCAATCGCCGGTGGGCAGAAGGTACCCAATCGGCAGGGTCTCTGTACCGGTAGCCGGCGTGATCGGCACACCACCGTTTACGTTACCAAAGAGGTCATTGCTGCCAAACCCGATCGCCCCGAGACTTGAGGTAAACAACGCCGAATCGGCCTCACCAAAATAGAAGCGCGTATTCTGGGTGATCGCAGCGGTATCGGTGAGAACGAGTGGTGCCTCGTACGAGCTCACCGGACTGAGTAGCATCAACCCGCCGTTTCCACCCCAACTGGGATGTGCAGCATAGTACCAAGCGTTTCCTACGGTATCGATCGCAATGCAGCGTGAAGAATCACCGGGGTGATTGCTGTCGAAGACGAAGATTCGCTGTACCGAGCCGATACCGGCATTAATCTCCCAAGGAACCACCGCATGACCGCCCGGGCCGTTGTTGTTGAACAGCATTAGCACGCGGTCGTCGCGCACCGGGCTGTCGAGCATTGCTCTGCAAGCGTTTAGAGTTTGCAATGGAGTCACTGTGCCAAACTGGGCGGCAATCTCCTCCTGTTCGCTTTCTGCAAACTGATAGAGGTAGTACTTGTTGATTAACCGCCGGCTGGTATCGCTCAGGGGGACTTCGCTAAGTTTGTTATACGAAGGGAAATCAGTCGCGACTTGTCGTATGCCGTCCGTGTAGAGCCACTCGGTGGCCGCAAACCCGAAACATGAGCCATCCCAAGGCCCCTTCAACGCTGTCCATTGGGCTAATGCCGAGGGCCGAAATTTTACCGGTCCCGGAGGAGGATCAAAATAGCACTGCGAAGTTCCGAGTGCCGAGACGAACAGCTCCCACCAGTCCGGGAAGTCTGACGGCTCGCAGAAAATGCAACAACGTTCGCACGGCGTGATGATTCCACAATAGCCGATCGAACTCCAATGCGACTCCGGCCACATATTCGCTTCGCTGTTGCCGAAGGACCAGGAGCTGACGGCCGGATTCCCACCGCCAATCTCAACGTCGCAGGTATCGCAATCAACCAGTGCTGGCACAATCGTCCCGCCGGTCTGCGCCGAGAAAACGAAGGGGCCCGCAGGATCGACGAAGCTTGAATTGATATCAATGCAACCCGACGAAGCACCCGGAGTCTTGCGCAAGAACATAGTGAAGAGCAAGGCTTCGGATCCGGCACCGTGGATGCTGATCGGACCAGTTGTAATCATATCGATCCAACCGATAAACATCTTGTTCTCATCAGGCTTCGGTCTTACGAAGAATGATCCGCCACTGGGCATGCCGGGACCCTTCACAGCGCTCGTCAATTCGAAGAGATCAGAGTTGTATGAAAAACCCAGCGAGAATGCCCCAAGTTGCTGTTCATTGCGGATGTACACGGGGATGCCGATCGAGTCGACCTGTTCGGGAAACGAATATGGACAACCATTCAGGATTACGGCATTCTGATTTGTCGGCAGCGTGCAGGTAGTGTCGGCACAAGGTAGGGAGCCACCAGCAAGAATGTATCTACGCAAGTAGTAAGCGTCAGTGATATTGATTGAACCGCAATCGTCGGCATCCCCCTGCGTAAATGTCACGGGCTCGGGCCCCCCAGAGAATATGTAGCTGAGCAGATATCCAGTATCTGAGATGTTGATCGCGCCGTCGTTGTTCGCATCACCGCACAAGTAGTCACTCGCATCCAGCGCAAACAGATCCCCGAAACTCGTCCAGGTTACCGTTGGCGTTACACTAACCAAATCACCGTTGATCTTGAACGAGATTACATCTCCGGGGCTGGCCCCTTCGTCAATACTCGAAGTATTTGGATCATCCCTGTAGATCGGCATTAGGCCAAAGGATCCATCCCAGTGGACAACATCCTCTCCGCATTTCGTCCCCTCTGGATCAAACGCCTCGATAATTCCTGAGCGTTCGTTCGCCAGCAGATCGTTTATCGCCTTCGACGGCGGCGCATAGACGTTGATCCAACTCGTTGTGGGATTAGCAACATCGCGGGTGGCTGCCTCCTCTGCGGGTGCGACCATGCCGCTGACCTGGCCTTTGGTGTCCGGGTAGGTCAGCACCGCGCTCGAGGTCATCTTGATCCAATAGCCTTTGAGCGGCTCCATCACTTGGGCGGTTGAATACGATTGCAGATCGGGATAGAAACTGAACCCGCCATGGTCAAACGCGAACACACCATCAACATCGGCCAGCACAGTGGTCAAAGCGGCATGCGTGCTCTCTGGCGTCGCTGGTAGATAGGATACCAGATTCCATCCGGCATGAAGTTGTATTGGCGTAGTCGGAGATACCGGAGTGCCGTCCAGCACCAGGGTGTCCGCCTGCGACATGCGGAGCCAATAGCCGTGCAGATGGTCCATCGCATTCAGCGTGGAAAACGGCGGATATGCTGGATCATACGTAAGTGCACCTTGATCGTAAGAGGTGATCAAGAGTAGATGATCAACGATGTCGTCGATCAGGCAACTGATCGAATCGCAGGGTGTGTCGACTGACCACGAAACCAGATTGTAGCCGGCTTTAAGAATGACTACTTGCGTGGCGGCCGGCTCCCGTTCGCCCATCGTGACGGCGAAGGTCTGCGCATGGGCGGGTAGGCCGCGACCGATGAAGTCGTTAGGCAGGGTATTCACAATCGAGACTAGGAAGAGTACGGCAATAGAGGAAAAATGACGCGTGCGCACAGGCCCTCCCTTCGGACTGTTCGTGCGGAATTTCGTCGCTCAGTAATTCAGTAGTAACGAACCTCCATAACGTATACTAAATACTCGCTATTGTCAAGCGCCTGGGGGCAGCGATGCCCGACTCGCTTGGATCCATACGAAGACGACGCAATATCGATCTCATTTTCGTGCGGCGAAAGCTCTGAGTAGAGCCGTGCGCTCTCGGGAGTCTCTCGACTGTTTTATTCCAGTTGATCCGGCGCTTTCGGAGTGCGTGGCACTCTGATAACTACCGTTGTCCCCCTGCCCAGCTCCGATTGAATTGAGATCTGCCCGTTCATTTCGAGCAGTAGCCGTTTGGCAGCACTGAGTCCCAACCCCAGGCGCACCCGCCCGGCCTTGACGGCAAAGCTAGGCTCGAAAATACTGGTCAACCTTTGCGTCGCAATACCGCAGCCATTGTCGGTGATTTCAATCGTAATCTCGTCTTTGTCTGAAGATGTCGTGACCGTTATCGTTCCGGTTTCAGCCACCGCTTGAAAAGCGTTTTCCAGAACTGCCAGGAAGACTTGGTTAAGCTCTCGCCCCGGGCAACTTACTGGTCCAGTGTCCGAATACTGCCGCTCGACACGGATCGTCTCGGGAAACCGGGACCGGAGCAGGCGAATTGTGGCATCCATACACGCATTGACTTCGACCGGCAGTATTCTCGGCCGATCGACTAGTGCAAATGTCTTAAGTGCCGCGACGACCTCTCTGATCCGCTGAGTCGCCGCATTCAAGACTTCGAGGCTCGCACAGACTCCCTCAGCCGTTTCTTTCTCTCGACCTTCGAAAGTGCGTTTGACGAGTGTCGCGATGGTTTGACTGGTTGAGCGAGTGACCGCGATCGGTGTGTTGAGCTCGTGAACAATTCCGGCTGCCAACTTGCCCAGTGCGGCCAGCTTGCTTACCTCCAGGAGCTCTTCCTGTTTCTCCTGAAGCAACTGATAGGCGTGCAGCATTGCCTCCCGATTTGCCTCGCTTTCGAGCAGGCGTGCGGAAGCCGCAGCTGCCGCCAGTTCGTTGTCGCGTTGCCGTAAGCTGCGCAACTTGAGTGACAGAATCCCTGCACCCAGTCGAGTTAGTTCAAGTTGAGAATTCAACTCACCAGCTGTCAGTGTCAAGGCCCTCAAGTACAGAACGCCGACGCGATCTCCGTCACACGTCAGCGGTACAGCCAGAGAGAGTTGTTCCCGCGTTGCGGAGGGCTGGGTATGACGGTTGATTGCGATCTCTTGCGTACGGTAGGCCTGCTGCATTTGAAAGTCCTGGGCTTCTATTTCCTCCGGCATTACCGTGCCGTGCATCCCACATGCAGCCAGAATGCGACGCCTATTGCCGTCCTCATCGAACTCAACCGCCATCGCGGCATCAGCCGCCGTCAGGTTTGCCAGCTTGGTCAGGTAGTTTTCCAGATCGGCACTTGAACGAATCTCAAGACGAATGATTGCGCTTAGCCCGCCGAAGGCATCGAACAGATGCTGGAGAATCTCCGTGCGCTCTTGGAGCAGTCCCTTGATATCGATGGAATCAAAGCTGCGAGTATGGCCATCGATCAGAGTCCACTCGGGTGAGGCCACTGCCGGGCCGCAGGCAATTGCCGATCCAGCGCCTGTGCCAATTACGGCGATAACCTTGCCGAACCCCAACAGATCGCCCGAGTGCACCAGAGACTTGTCAGATATCCGAATTCCGTTGACGAAAGTCCCGTTCTTGCTTCCAAGATCACTCAGCCTGATAGAGTCTGGTGCAACCTCCAAGCACGCGTGTCGCCGAGATACCGTCTCGTCGTCGACGACAAGCTGGCAATCCGGATCTCGGCCCACAAAGTGAGTGCCGGGCGGCAAATGCCAATTGGAATTACTCTTCGCTGAAATCAGAGTCAGAGAAGTGGAGTCCAAAAGTCTTCTGTCCTTTCTGCTGCGTGATTGTTGAAGTCACACGCGTGAGACAATCAAGTAATCTCATCACTTTTTGGTGGCATAGCCCGAATCGCATATCCACATCCCAGGCTGCCCGGGAATTTCTTTAGAAGCCATTGGCCATCGAAGCCAACATTGCCAAGATCAGGAATTACGACCGCCTGGTTGTCTTAACAAGGGATCCGATCCCTACTGGCAGAGCGCGCACGGCGCCGGTCCACTGGCGAAGATGTAATTCACGAGATACACTGCATCAGTAATATCTGTTCGCCCACTGCAATCCGTGTCTCCAACTTGCAGGGGTGAAGGCGCGGGGCCACCGCCAAAGATGAATGTTACCAGATAGACGGCATCGGTAATGTCCATACGCTTACTGTCATCGCAGTCCCCGCAGATAAATGGCGTCAATTGCCCGTTCGGAATGACAATGGACGAATCGCTGAAATTGCCGATCATGCTGGTGTCAATCGCAATCACCACGTTATCACCATTAGGGCGCCAATCCGGAGTGATCAAGTGCGATGTTGACGAGCCCACCGGGATCTCCTCGTGATAGAAGGTCGTATCCTCGGCTGCGCCGACGATCTGAATCAGCAGGTCATATGTGGTCTCATCGCCGAAGTTGTCGAACTGAACTTGTTGGCCCGCAGTAACGGTCAAAGTTACAGAATCCCCCGGAGGTATCTCCAGACCAGACAACTGCACCACGACCTCTACCTCCGTTTCCGGAGTAATCATGATAACTTCGATGAAGCTACTGTCGTAGATTCCGCGCCCTGATTTGCCGCCACTGCCATACGTAGTCAATGACGGCGTCACCAGATTCGGTCGAAAGACTGCGCTGATGATCCCCGACTTGGCCCCGCCATTGCGGAAGATCCGCTTCTGGCCATCGACGACGGTAAAGACCCCGTCCACAACTCCACAGGCTCGGCAGTACCATTCCCCGGTTGGGAGGAAGTAGCCTATTGGCTCGGTCTCCATCCCGTCCGCCGGAATGATCGGAGACCCACCGGCAACACTATCGTATGTTCCCGTCTGGTCGAAACCGATCGTGCCCTGCGGCGAAATGAAAACTGCTGAGTCAGCTTCACCGAAATAGAAGCGGATGTTGTCGTTCGCCGCCGTTGTATCAGTGAGGATCAGCGGACCCAGGTAGCTGCTGACCGAATCCAGCAGAAAGAGTCCGTGACTGCCGCCCCAGCCCGGCTGGCCCTGGTATGACCAGGTGTCTGTCAGGGTATTGACTTCAATCCGATTGGTCGTGTCTTGCGGGAAATTGTTGTCGTAGGCATAGATGTACCAGAGATCCGGGTTGCTGCCGTCCTGAATGCAGCGATATGGTGCTACGGCATGCCCTCCCGTGCTGGATTGATGAAACATCATGAGCACGCGGTCGTTGCGCGGTGTCTGGCTCAACATGGTTTGATAGTCGGTTAAAGTCTGTGATGGTGTTACCGTATTGAGAGCGTCATTGATTAACTGCTGTTGCTGATAGCCAAATTGGTACAGATAGTACTTGTTGATAAGTTCCCGACTCTCTTCCGTCACCGGGACAGTACTCAGGTCGGTATAGCCGGGGAACTCTGTTTCGACATCGAGAAACTCATCTTCAAATAAGAAACCGCTGGCGGCAAAACCGAAACAGGAGCCAGTCCAATTGCCGCGTAAAGCTTCCCATTGAGCCAATGCCGAGGGGCGATAGGCTCCCGTACCCGGAAAGTAAGCTTGGGAATCGCCGATCGCCGCAACAAACAAATCCCAATTCGGGAAATTCGAAGGCGGACACAGCAGGCAGTACAAATTGCAGGGTGAATTCGGATAGCAGTAATTGAATTGCTGCCACCACGACTGCGGCCACATGTTGGCTTCGCTGTTGGCGAAACTCCAGGAGGTTTCAACTGAGTGACCGACGAAGATGTCATTTGTTCCACAGTCGCGGTACTGGGGCGAAAGCGGTCCATTCTGAAGCCCCGGCGCAGCGCTTGTGTCAGCATACAATTGCCAGCTTCCCGCCGGGGCAACGAATGCAGAATCAAGATCTATGATCTGTAACGGGTCTCCCCCGTAGAGACGCATGTAAACAGTCCCGAGCAGTCCTCTTCCGGCAGGGATTGGATCAGTCATGGTAAAAGTAATTGCGCCGATGAGAAATTGATTAATCTCCGGCTTGGCCGATGAAAGCGCAATCCACACACCCGGCGAAGGTATTACGCCGCCCTCCATATTCCAGGATGTTATCTCGACACTATCACCGGTGTATTCGAACCCAAGAGAAAGGCCCCAAATCGGTTCATCGCAACTGATGTAGAGTGGTATTCCCACAGAATCGACAGTCGGGGGATGGACAACAGATGGAAAGTATACTGGACACCCGACAATTATCGTATCAGGCACCCCGGGATCATTCAGAATCCAACCACAGCCAACTCCCATTGCCCCAATTTGAGAACTGCACGGACTATTTGTCCACGCGCAGGGCGACGTCGATGTCAGGTAATAACTGGCAGCAGCTGTATCGCAGAACTCGGGATCAAGAGAAAAATTGCTGTTGATTGCCTGTTGGTCGGCAATGCAGTCGGCCCAGTCGCCCCCGGCATTAGCATAGATATCACTACAACTGAAGTTCAGTTCGCCACCAGGGAGACTGCAATAAACGGCCTCACCGATCAGGCCGTAACTGACTATCGACCTGTTCACGCTTGCAGAACAAGCGTAAAACTCAATTCCACTTCCGCGAGGAGCGGAATTCTCTGAAAAGCTGCAGCTTTCAATCAACAAAGTCGAATGTCCAGCCGCGAGGCCTCCGCCGGAATCGAGACGGCTGACGTTCTTTGTAAAAAGGCAATTGGTGATCGACAGGACGTCGCTGGCCATCCCACAGAATACCCCGCCGCCGTGATCCGCGGAGTTACCGCGAAACTCGCAGTCGGAAAGGCGAAGTGCTGACATCCAAATGTACAGACCGCCACCGGTGACTACTTCGTTTCCGGCAGGGCCATTATTGAAAAATCTGCAGTTGACAAGTTCAGCCGATGAAGTTTCGAAGGCTGCGCCGCCGCCATCGTGGGCGCCATTTTCCACAAACATGCAGTACGTCAGCGTCGGTGAGGAGTTCACGCAATACAGACCACCTCCCTTCCCGGTATCGCCTGAAGATCCGTTCCGAATTGTCAACCCATTGACGACCGCTGTCGGATTCTCACCGCTGTGGAAGTAGAATCCGCGGTGCGGGTCAGCAACGGTGCCTTGACAATCGATAATAGTGACCCCAGGTCCAAATTCTGATGTAACGAAGATGGACCTCCCACCAAAATCGAGATCACGATTGCCGCTGCCCGAATAGGTTCCTTCGTGAATCAGAACCGTATCACCATCGCTCGAGATGTCGATCGCATGCTGGATCGTTGCAAATGGCTCTTCCGGGCTGCCGTCGCCGGTAATGTCACTTCCGGCAGTGGAAACATGCCAGGTTGGGCCAGCGTAGGGATGGTATCCGACCTTAAATGCGATCAGTGAATTCTGATCAGCAACCCAAACAAGGCTGTCGCGGGCAAAAACTCCTTGCGCATAGCCCGGGGTGTTACGGGTAGCTACCAACTTGGGCGTTGTAGGGTCGGAGATGTCTACAACCTGCAGACCCAAGGACGCATCGGCGATGTAGGCAAGGTCATCAACCACGTAAATATCCAAGGGGTGAGAATAGAAATCCGCTTGCCCCACAAGTGTCGGATTCGTCGGATCAGAGACATCGAGGATTACCAGTCCCAAGCCAGACGATTCACCAAGAAACGCCAATGTATCCCGAACGAATACCGAATAGGCATAATCGCCGGTAGTATACGCTCCCATAAGGAATGGATTCGCCGGGTCCGCCACATTGACTATCTGCAGGCCGGAATCGTACGCGGCGACATAGGCCATGGTATCCCGCACACACACGTCATGGGTATATGTGCCTGGGCTCGGCCAGCTTCCGACAACCCAGGGACTTGAAGGGTTCCCCACATTGACAATCTGGAGTACGGGAGAGGAATACGAATCAAATAGATAAGCCAATGTATCCTGAACGAAGACTTCTCCGTAGTAATAGATGCTAGTACTTCCGACGAACTCGGGTAGTGTCGGATCGGAGACATCGACTATCTCAAGGTCACAATAGGTTGCAACGTATACTAATGTGTCGATGACGAACGCGTCGTAGACCGCCCAGCATTGCGACGGAGCGTAGGTGCTCAAAAACTCTGGAGTCGCCGGACTCGCAAAATTGAAAATCTTCAGATTTGAGGAACCGGTAGAGACAAAGACTATCGTATCTCGAACGAACGCATTCTCGACCCAACTAGTAGTCTGACTAGTGCCGACGAGTGAGGGGCTTGCAGGGTTCGCGATATCGACAATCGCCACTCCATCAAAGAGATTCCCTCCGATGTATGCATAGCCGTCCTCAAGGAAAAGGGAATGGGCAAAGACTGAGGTGTAAGTCTCACCCAGCAAAGAGGGGTTCGCAGGGTCGGAAACATTGATAATCTTCAGGCCGTAACCGTCTGCCACGTAAGCCAGAGTATCCACAACGACTACGTCATACGGAGAATACGCGGTCGCGAAGTTAGCAACAAAGTCAGGGTTGGCCGGGTCAGCGATGTTGACAATCACGAGCCCTGAGTCATTGCAGGCGAGAAACATCAGTGTGTCTCGAACCGATATTCCTTCAACATAGTATGGCGTCCAGTAGCTGCCAATCAGCGCTGGCTGAGTCGGAACCGCGGCATCCACAATGCTGACTCCGTATGTAGAGTCGTAGTAGTTCCAATTGCTCAAGAAAGCCATGGTGGCGTTCACGACGACCCTTCTTCCGAAGCTGCCTGATGAGAGCGAACTGATCAACTCAGGATGATGCGGATCGGAAACGTCCAGCAGAAGCAGACTTGATCCGTCGCGCACATATGCAATTGTACCCTCGACAACAACGTCGTACATCCAGGTCTGATTCCCATAGACGCCAACTCGTGCAGGCTGAGCGGGGTCGCTGACATCCACAATAATCAGGCCAGAGCCGGAGGTTGCGAGATAGACATAGTTGCCCTGCTTGAAGATTCCTTCAACCTCGCTCTCGCACGGCAAAGAACTGACACTGTCAGGATCAGAGTGGTTCGAAACGTCCAGGATCATTAGGCCGTTTATAAAGGCGCAGTAAGCGTAACCGCCATCAACAAAGATGTCATTTACCCCCGACCAGAGACAACTACTCAGAAACTCTATGGTGAACTGCTCACCTTGCGGCGAGCGCAGTCTCGAGTCAGAGCTAAACATTGCCTGGTCGAGCTTCATTCGCGCCTCAATCTGGGCTTTCTTTCTCTCCAACTCAAGCCGATGCCGGTCCGAGCCTGTCAACTCAGGTCGAACTGCAGGGTGATGCACTAAGGTGTCGAGGGCGAGCATTGCATCATGGTAAGCTCTCGTCTCTGTTTTGTCAGAGCTACTGCCCGATAGCCCCAGCGAGTAGAGACCTGCGATCAAGATCATCATTAGCCCATAGCAAAACGCTCTCATCGAAACCTCCTGGCCGAACCTGGCGGAAGGACTTGTGATTCAGACAATACAGCAAACTCACCAATTGACTTTCCCAGTGCCGCGCGGCTGTTACACTGATCTGAACAAGTTTGTCAAGAAGCGGCTCATCAGTTCGTCAGCGCAACCTACGGACACGCCGCACAAGGTGCAGCGCCGCCGCCGAAGATGTAATTGATCAGGTACACCGCATCAGAAATTGTCACGATTCCGTTGCAGTCGGCGTCACCTCTCACGACCGGCGCCGGGGCTGGGCCGCCGCCAAAAATGTAGTTGATCAGATAGACGGCGTCCGAAATCGTGACGATGCCGGTGCCATCGGCGTCACCGCACACAAACTGCGGCAATTGCACACTGGGAACGACCATGACGGAGTCGTCAAAATCCCCAGTCATGCTGGTGTCAATCGCGATCACGATGCTGTCATTTTCCGGTCGCCAATCGGGCGTTATGAGGTGCGATGTCGAGGCGCCGATCGTTACTTCTTCAGTGTAGAATGTCGTGTCCTCAACTTCGCTCACGATCTGAACGAGAAGATCATAGCTTGTCTCACTTCCATAGTTGTCGAACTGCACCTGCTGCTCGGGAGTCAAGGAGAGAGTGACGGAATCACCAGGTGGGATCTCCAAACCGGAGAGCTGCACCACGACCTCGGTATCCGGTGAAATGCTGATGACTTCTATGAAGATGCTGTCATAAATGCCCCGCCCTGACTTGCCATCCACTCCGTAGCTGGTCAGTGATGGTGCAACCAGGTTTGGTCGATACGCCGCACTGATGATACCCGACTTGGCCCCACCGTAGCGAAAGATTCGCTTCTGACCATCCACAACAGTAAAGACACCATCGACAACGCCTGTCGCGCGGTGGTACCACTCGCCCGTCGGCAGGAAGTATCCGATTGGTGAGGACTCCGTCCCGTCAACGGGGATAATCGGCGATCCGCCAACAACGCTTCCATAGGTTCCGTTCTGGTCAAAGCCGATGGTGCCGGCCGCCGACTCGAATACGGCCGAGTCCGCCTGACCGGTAAGGAACGCAATCTTATTGGTTGCTTCTGCTGTGTCGGTCAATACGAGGGGGGCGGTGTAGTTGCTAACTGAATCGAGGAGAAACAACCCGCGATCGCCCCCCCAGCCGGGGAGGCCGGTGTAACTCCAGGTATCAGCACTGAGGTCGATAGTTACTCGTTGTGTTGTGTCCTCTGGAAGGTTACTGTCGTGTGCGTAGATATACCATAGAGCGGGATTACTGCCATCTTGCAAGCACCGGTAAGGCACGACGGCGTGTCCACCGGAAGGCGCTTGGTTGAACATCATCAACACCTGGTCGTTGCGAGGTGTCCGGTTGAACATCTCTTTGCAGTTTGACAGAGTCTGACTGGGCGTCGTCGTGTTATAGGCGTCATTGATTCTTTCTTGCTGATAGTAGCCAAATTGATATAGGTAAAGCTTGTTGATGAGGCTTCGGCTATCCCCAGACAGCGGAACTTCATTGAGACTGCTGTAACCGGGAAACACGGTTCCGACTTCCAACAAATCGTCGAAGAAAAGCGAGCTGCCGGCTGCAAAACCGAAACAAGAGCCGGTCCAGGCTCCTCGCAGGGCCTCCCACTCTGCCAGTGCCGAAGGACGATAGGTTACCTCGCCCGGAGGGGGATCAAAATAGGCCTGATCTTCACCAATCGCTGAAACGAAGAGATCCCAGTTGGGGAACGATGATGACTGACAAAGTATGCAGAAAACCTCGCAGGGCGAGTTCGGATAACAATAACTGAACTGCTGCCACCACGACTGCGGCCACATGTTTGCTCCGCTGTTGCCGAACTGCCAGGGTTCGACGGCGATATCAACACACTCGTCGCAAGCATCCCCTATGCTGTCGGCATCTGTGTCGGTCTGCAACGGGTTATAGGCATAGGGACAATTGTCCTTCAAGGCAATCAGACCGTCGTTGTCGCTGTCGCCGAGAAAATAGACGAAGGCCCGTCCAGCACTTGTCGGTGAGGCCATCGGCGCTCCGACCACCAGGTCCGAACTACCATCACCATCACAATCCGGTTGCCCCGTGATGGCCCACCCGGCCAGTGCATCAGGTGTCGGTGCGGGCATGGCGTAAAGCAGTAATCCCGATCCGCCGCCAAAGATTTGTACCAAGCCGTCAAAGGAGTTCTCGCCTGGAGAGGAAACGGCAACCTCATCAAAGCCGTCATGGTTGATGTCTTCGACGAAACTCACCGACCAGCCGAAGTTCTCGTTGGCCGCTCCCGTAAGGGTCGTTAGGAGCCCGCCATCTTGACCTGAGTAAACGTATACCCTGCCAGCCTGGAAGCCACCCGCGGCATTGAACGGAGCGCCGACGATGAAGTCATTGATCCCGTCATTATTGTAGTCACCACCGCCTGCGACCGAGCGCCCGAACTGGTCGCCGTTGGCCTCGCCCACGAAGCCGAAGATCAGGGAGTCTGTCGGAAAGATGGAATAGACGCCGGCACGACCCGGCACTGCCGCTGACGTTCCGTAGGCTCCGACCAAGATATCGGCATGTCCATCTCCGTCGACGTCGCCCACCGCCGCCAGCGAACTACCGAGGTAATCGCCGGCGAGGCCATTGATGGTATCGATAATTGCTCCCCCACTACCATTAGTTCCCTGAATCACATAGACGGTTCCGCTGCCGTACTCAGACTTGTTCGGAGCTCCTCCGGCATAGTCGCTCAAGGCATCGCCGTCGACTTGACCAAGCACGGCCACACTAGTTCCCAGCCAGTTCGAAGCAGTCGGATATCCACTCTCCACCGTCACTGCTGCGCCGGATGCCCCGGAGAACACCGTGGCTGCCCCGGCCTGACTTGCCTGAGTGCTGTTGTACCGGGCTCCAACCACGATGTCGGGAACGGCGTCGCCCGTAATATCACTTCCACCATCGATGGAAGTTCCGAACTGCTCTCCTGCAGGGTTGCCGGTTGCGCTGCCCAGTGTCCAGATCAAAGATCCATCGACCCCGGATATGACGTAGGCTCGCCCTGCATTCGCCGCAAGCTGGTCATTCATCGGTGCCCCTACGACGATGTCGTCGGCGCCGACTCCGTCGACATCTCCAGCGGTAGATACGGCTGTACCGAATCCGTCACCAGCAATGCTGGCTGTCGCTGTGTAGGAAGGCGCGCACTCACACGCATCGCCGAAACCGTTCGAGTTTGCGTCGAGTTGATTGCTGTTCGGGACCAGCGGGCAGTTGTCAGACGGATCTACAATACCGTCGCCATCCAGATCAGTGTAATAGCAGAGCCTGGCAACAAAAGCATCGATGTACTCATAGGTTCCATCAAATGGGCTTTCTGTCGGAAAATCATCTGACCATGTACGACCAGTCAGTATGGCGTAATTCGCGCTATCAAGTACGATCTCAAATGCTGTCTCGTCCTCGGTACCTCCCAGGTACGAGCTGAACTCCAGCGCATTGCCCGACGGCGATAGCTTCGTCACAAAAGCATCAGTCCGGCCAAGCTTATGCCCGGAACCATACGCGCCACGGATTGGAAAAGCAGAGGAGCCTGTCCAACCGGTTACATATGCGCAGCCAGCATTGTCAACAGCAATCCCGGCTCCCGCGTCGTCCCATTCGCCACCCAAGTACGTGCTGTACTCCAGAGTGTTTCCCAAGGGAGAGAGCTTGGTTACAAAAACATCACCTTCGAATTGACCACCGTTGAAACTCGCATCATAGGCGCTGAGTGTAGGAAAGTCTATCGATCTCGTCCACCCCGTTACATATGAACATCCAAAGGAATCAACTGCTATCCCCGTGCCCGACCCATGCTCAGTTCCACCCAGAAAGGTGCTGAAGATCAGAGCATTTCCAGTAGGCGATAGTTTCGTCACAAACGCCTGCCGCCCACTATTCATGTTCGCCTGAAAAGGATTGTACGTCGGAAAATCGAAGGACCGGGTAGGTCCCGTCACATAAGCGCACTCAGATCTGTCCAAAGCAATATCAACACATTTCTCGTCGAGAAAACCGCCCAAGAATGTACTGTAGAGGAGACTTGTACCATCGATCGACAACCGTGTAACAAAGGCATCAAAGCTAGAGATGGGGCCGTTGAAGCTTTCATCAAAGGCATTCTGGACTGGGAAATCGACAGACGAAGTATGTCCGACAACGGTCGCGCAAGCGGACTCTCCAACGGCGATACTGAATCCCCATTCATGATCTGAACCACCGAGATAGGTACTATATAGTAGAACATTGCCAGACGGGGACAGTTTGGTGACAAATGCATCATCGCTGCCTCCCAATGAACCATCAAAGGCGTTTACCAGAGGGAAGTCAGTTGACCCGGTAACGCCCGTCACGTAAGCACTACCAGAATTGTCCACCGCAATTCCATAGCCTTCTTCCCCACTCTCCCCTCCCAAGTAAGTGCTATACTCAAGCTGGTCACCCGTTGGTGCTAACTTAGTTACAAATGCCTGGCCATAGTCCTCATGAGTCGTCGTCTGAAATGGATCCTTAAGGGGAAAGTTGTTGGAGAGTGTAACGCCGATGACGTAGACCCCGCCGTTCGGATCGACGGCAAGTCCATTGGGGGTGTCTTCCCCGTTTCCTCCCAAATAAGTACAAAAAGATAACACAACTTGCCCTTCGCCCGGAGAACCTGCACTCGCATTCGCAGCTGCGAGTCTTGTCTGGGATCGAGTGACTTGACGCGATTCTGGGATGCTTGAAGTATCTCGATCAATCAGCGTAGCAAACGGCGCCAACACATCTCCCCATTCAGTCGACAGATGCGTACGCCCCTCGTGATCGGTCGACTCCTTGGATATGCCATCGTATGCGATTTTGAATACTGAATGAGTCTCCTCTTCTGAAAGAACAAACTCGTAGGCCAATTGCTGCTCTTGATCGCTGCTGAGCCGCAAGTTCATGCCGGGATAGATCTCTTTGAGAGTCACTGTCTCAAAGTTCGGCACATCCGTTCGCCACTTGCTTGGATCATTGCCGATGAAGTAGTTGCACTTATACTCCAACAGGCCTTCACCAATGACTGCGACATCAGGGTTCGCGCCGACGAAGTTGGCAGTAATTGCCAATTGCTCGACAGAGTCTTTTTGGTGTGCGATTCTGCCTTTCGGATCCGAATCAGACAGGTAGTCATCTTGCACTTCGAAGGAACTGTTGTCCACTTTCCTTAGAAACTGGAATACGACTTTATCTTTGCAGATCCAAACAACCGCCCCTCGGGCACTTGTTCGAAACTTTACCGCCTCATCCCACTGCCCCATGTTCTTGGTAAACACGAGAGGAATCCCGCGCATGTCCTCGACGATTGGCTGCGAGGCCTCCACATTACACGCGGACCAAGTGCTGACCAGCGTAATAGTCAGAGCGACGGCAATAAGCTTCGATGTCATGCGACCTCCCGGAAAGGTGCGGAGTTCTTGTATGTCAGACGCCATTGGCGCATGTTGTCTTCTGTTCAAAAACCTTAATGAGCGGAGAAGAAGTGCTTCTTTGGGTTACTACGGGCACCCCGCACACGGCTGTGCGCCGCCCGCGAATATGTAATTAATCAAGTACACAGCATCCGAGATCGTGACAATTCCGTTGCAGTCGGCATCTCCGCGAATTGTCGGAGACGGCGGCGGACCGCCGGCAAAGATGTAATTGATCAGATAGACCGCGTCGGAGATCGTAACCAGGTTGCTACCATCAGCATCACCGCAGAGGAACTGTGGGGGCTGCTCGTTAGCGATTACGATCGTCGAGTCAAAACCACCAGTCATGCTGGTGTCAACGGCGATCACAACGCTGTCTCCTGATGGTCGCCAGTCCGGCATGATCAAGTGCGATGTTGAGGCACCGATCGCGATGTTCTCGGAGTAGAAGGATGTGTCCTGAGTCTGAGTCACAATTTGGATTTCGAGATCATAGCTGGTTTCGGACCCAAAATTGTCGACCTGAACTAGGTTTTCGCTGTTGAGTGTCAGGGTGACCGAATCGCCCTGCATCAGTCCCAGGCCGGAAACATTGACAACGATTTCGGAGTCCGGTTCAATGCTTATGATTTCGATGAAACTACTGTCATAAATGTCCCTGGTCGCCTTGACTGGTGACCAGCCGAAGGCTGTGAGCGCAGCAGTTGTGGAATCACTACTAAAATTGCAGCTGATGATCCCTGACTTGGCGCCCCCGTTTCGAAAAATGCGTTTTTGTCCATCGACGACGGTGAACACACCATCAATCACTCCGCTGCCGCGGAAATACCATTCGCCAGTGGGCAACAGGTAACCGATGGGCATTGTCTCCGCGCCATCAGCCGGAATGATCGGACTGACGCCTTCGATGGAGCCAAACGGCTGCCAGCCATTGAAACCAAGGCTGTCGGAGTCCGACTCGATAAGAATCGAATCAGCTTTTCCAAAGTAAGCCGTTGCTTTGCGAGTGCCTTCCGCCGTATCCGCGAGGACTAGGGGAAGCAGGTAACTGGAAACTGAGTCGGCCAGAAACAGTCCGGTTCTTCCACCCCACGCCGGCTGACCGCTATAGCTCCAGCTGTCTGATTCAAGATCGATGGTGACTCTCTGGGTTGTGTCGTTAGGCAGGTTGCTGTCATGGACATACAAGTACCACAAATCGGGATCGCCGCCACTCTGCACGCAACGGTACGGCGCCACGGCATGCCCTCCCGGGCCGGCCTGGTTGAACATCATCAGGACCTGGTCGTTTCGGGGGATCCGGGCGAACATTGACTGACATTCCGTCAAAGTCTGCGCCGGCGTCGTTGTCGCGAGCTCCTCATTGAATTGCAGCTGCTGAGAATGCCCGAACTGATACAGGTAGAGCCTGTTGATCAGCTGTCGACTTGCAGAGCTGAGCGGAACAGTGGCGAGCTTGGTATGACCGGGGAAAAGCGAGTCAACACGAAAATAGTCATCGAAGAACAAGAAGCTGCTCGCCGCAAAGCCGAAGCACGAGCCTGTCCAGTCACCGCGCAGTGCCTCCCATTGTGCTACGGCTGACGGTCGGAACGCCACAATCCCGGGCGGCGGATCAAAGTACGCCGCCGACTCGCCGATGGCGGACACAAAAAGCTCCCAATCAGGAAACGTCGAAGGCGAACACAGCAGGCAATACTGATCGCACGGACTGACGCCAAAACAGTAGTTGAACTGCTGCCACCAGGACGAGGGCCACATGTTGGCCTCGCTGTTGCCGAAAGACCAATTGTCTTCCCCGGAGTCGAGACAGCCGACTCCATAGGCGCCGATTTGAACGCCGCAGGGGTTGTTGGCGGGAGCGCAGGGGGACGTATTGAGGACATGGTAATCGCCAGCCTCGGGATTGCAGAATAAGGGATCGAGAGATAAAACGTTCGACGTATCTAGAAGTAAGATCTCTGTTGTGTCACCACCAAACCACGCACTGTCGCCAGCATAGATATTGCTGCAGTCAACGTGAATTGAGTCCCATTGGCCCTCCGGATTCAAAGGGACTTCGAGAACCACATTGCAGCTGTTCAACATCAGATCGGTAGACGAGAACGTGGATGGCAATATCAAACCTTGAATTGTACTCCCGGATATCTGAACCCTCGGGACATTGACCGCTCCTTGAATGACACTTCGATCAATAATCACGCAGACTTCTTCGCTCAGCCCTTCAATCAGTCGAATACTACTTGAATCAGCAATAAATGGCGCAACAAGCGGCGCGACCTGAATCGAAATGTTGCCCATGATTTCAGTGTTAGTGATTCTTCCACTCTTAATCCGCCTCAAATCTCCAAGAATTCTAGTATCTCTTATGGTTGGCACGAGGAGAACAGAACTGGCACTAACGTCGCCTTCAACATCACTCTTCAGCAAAGTAACCGAGTCACTGCCAATGAACCCACAGCTGATGAATCTGCAGTCTTCGATTCGCCCCGCAGCGTCGTAGAAGAAGACATCATTATGATCGAATCGACAATTCTTGATGACGATATGTGAGAGGTAATTGTAGATCGCAAACTCTTCAGAATTGGTAATTGTAAAGCCTTCGATCACGCAAGGACTCTTGATTGTCAGGGCGGAGTTGGTGTCGCTTTCAGGCAGCCAGCTGGGGTCGGCATCAATGATCGTGTGCCCGACGTGCGCGGTGTCACTGTCTACCAGAATCATGCTGCCAAGGGCTATCGATTTCGCGCTGATTACTATGCGCTCATGGTAAGTGCCATCCTGCACCAGCACCGTATCCCCATCGGCTGCCCGATTGATTCCCTTCTGAATCGTCGCAAATGGTGCGGCTTCCGTACCATTGCCATTCGAATCGCTTCCTGACGTTGCCACATGCCAGACGTGCTCATTGAGGCACCCGATATCTCGAGCCCCGATCAAAACGCCGCACGGATTGTTTGCCGGCGCGCACGGAGACGTATCGAAGAGAGTATAGTCACCTAGATTTGGATTGCAGAATTGTGGTGGTTGCGAGAAGACGTTCACTGTGTCAAACACGTCCGATGCTGACGCCGTGTCATGCACTCCGGTATACCAAGGGCCGCCGGCCGCATAGATATTGCAGCAATAGAAATAGAGTCTCCGCCAATTCTCGTCGAATGCGATTGGTGCGGGTAGGACAATGTTACAGGTATCGGCCCTCAGATAAATGCGGCGACCAGAGACCCTAACTATGGAATCTACAACTGTGCTGTGTCTGAGAGTTATAAATGGTTCGATATCATACGGAGCATCTACTTTTATTGGCCCGGTTACTACACTGTAGTTAACATAGCACCAAAACTCATTGCCGCAGTCAATTCCATTGATCAAGCTTGAGTCTGCAACCAAAACCGCTTCAGTACCCAAGTAGATCCCGCCGCCCACTTTGCAGTCTTTCAAATGAGCTCGTGTAAACATGTATCCCTTAATTGAGTCCTCGAAGATACTCGCTCTGGAGATGAGCCAGCCGTGTGTGCGCAAATTGACCTTTTCAACGGTGCTTGAGTCAACATAGAAGCAATTCTCAGTCGAAGAAGGTTGCGCGGTAATAAGTTCTCCCTGCACCAAAGAGTGACCTATCTTCACTTCTATGTGCCCAGCGGACTCGATTCTAACCCCGCAGTTGATCAGGG
Source organism: uncultured Ignavibacteria bacterium (assembly GCA_964576925.1). Classification (GTDB taxonomy): domain Bacteria; phylum Zixibacteria; class MSB-5A5; order CAIYYT01; family CAIYYT01; genus JADJGC01. Next base: position 150,098 of record CAZNWJ010000004.1, read on the forward strand.
CGCATTCCCGAATCACTGGGGTCGAAGTGGGCTGACTTTGATACACGCACACATCCACGCCTTCGAATCGGCACTGCTGCAAAAAAGGATCTGACGAGATACTTAGTACGCCGTTGACATCCGCTCCACCGGCTGTGATCGTAACTCCAACCAATGTTGGAACGTTAGTCCCATTCCCTACAAATCGAATTACGGCCGTAGTGTCCGCGGCTGGCAAATCCATCGGATCACCATTGATGATTGTATTGGCTATGTGAACAGTGTCTCCGTCGCGCAGTAACAGACTTCCTACAACAATTGACCTGTCGTAATATGTGACACGTTCATGGTACGTCCCATCCTCCACCAGCACCGTATCCCCATCGGCTGCCCGATTGATTCCCTTCTGAATCGTCGCAAATGGTGCGGCTTCCGTGCCGTTTCCGGTCGAGTCGTTTCCGGTCGTCGCTACATGCCACACATGTTCGTTGAGACAGCCGATGTCTCGAGCTCCGATTAAGACGCCGCAGGAATTGTTTGCCGGTGCACAGGGAGACGTATCGAATATCCTGTAGTCGCCGAGTCCGGGATTGCAGAATTGGGGTGGCAAACTGGTAATGCCAACCGTGTCGAATGATGCATATTGGCTGCTGCCGACATTGAGCCAGGGGTCTAATCCGTTCGCGTAGACATTGGAGCAGTTTGCGTCTACGCTCAAGTACTCCCAAGTTTGCAATCCGCCCAAATCAATGGGGGCAGGCAACACAAGATTACTGCTGTCGAGCCAGATCTTGGCATTTCCAGAAACTCTTACGATTGAGTCAACCACCGTGCAGTGGGATAACGTCAGCCAAGGTGGCAGATCGCTGGGCGAGAACTTGATTGGTCCCTTTATAATGCTTCGATACACCCAACTGAAACTCTCGTTGCCGCATCTGATTCCACCCAGTATGCAGGAGTCTGCGACCAGCGATGCATCAATCGAACTAATGACACCGTTGACAGTGCAGTTTACAAGATTGCGCCCCGCAACGACACAGGAGACGTCTCCCCTAATAAGTGACGAGCGCGCGTGGAAGTATCCAGTTCCGAATATCTCGACGCCGTCGAGAACACATGAGTCGGCATCGACCATGGCTTCCGGGCCGTCTCCCTCCATTAGTCCATCGATTTCGCACTGCAGAAGCTCAAGAGGGCCGCTTCTGGTCCCAATACCACAGCTGACAAGGTGACACCTAATCAGTGATGGGTTGACTGACGGGGTCATGTTCCCGTAAGACTTGCGATAGTCATTGCCAAGAAGAACGCAGTCCCTCACCGACGCGCCGGCACCCGCGCAGAGGATACCGTCACTCGGTCCGTTTCTAATCGTGAATCCAGACAGCACAGGTACCCCAACGACATCTGTGATTCTCACAACACTAAGCGTGTCAGAGGGCGGAAGTCCGGTCGAGTCCCCATCAATGATCGTGTTTGTCGTATGAAGCGTATCCGCATCACGCAGAATCCAACTGCCCACGATGATCGCTTTCGAGTAAAATGAAATCCGTTCATGGTATGTGCCATCTTGCACCAGCACCGTATCGCCATCAGTGGCGTGGCCAATTCCATTCTGAATTGTGCGAAAGGGAGAGCTCAGACTCCCATCCCCGGTCGCATCCGATCCAAGGGGCGAGACATGCCAAACCACGCCAGCTCTCGCTTCAAGATTGGCTACCCCGCTCTTTGAGTCTTCACTTCTTAAACTAGTTGTAGAAAACAATACAGCAGACCCAAGTAAGAGGCCGGCTGCAACCGCGATAGTCAGACCTTTGATGGACACTCTGCCTCCCAGACTTCAGTAGTAACGTGTTGACGAATATAGTATTATCGCACGATTTGTCAAGTATCCGTACTGTCCTCGCCATCACCTGAGATTGAAAAAGAGGGTACGTCTCGGGTACGGACTAAATCGTGCGAGGGGAACAAGCTGCATCAGTTCTGGGGTATGTCCTATGAGTAAGCGCCGCATCCAAGTCGAGAGGGGAGTAACGTATCTCTTCGGTAGTGAAAGGGAATCCCGAGCAATATCGTCGTACCGCAGATAACATCGTCAAGCCGGAACACCGCGACTCCCGGGAGGAGTTTCAGGGCACGCACAGTACCTCCCGCGATTGTTGCCACGTGCTTGACTACGAATCAATGAAAAAGATGACCTTTGGAGATCGCAGCTTGTCGCTGAGCCTTTGCTCTTCTCAAGATGGATCTGGAGAAGAACGAAGCTTCGGACGCAGTCGAGAACATTGCCGGGAGCGAATTGCTGTCGCCCTCAGCAAATCCCAGTCTTCAGCATATTGACCGTGGTTGGGTTTGACGACCGACAAAACCAGAAGCTGGCAACGGAGAATCAATACCTCCCCGTGCAGCCGAATGGGGTTTTCATGTCGTTGATAATCAATGTCTTACAATACGGAGAGGCAGGGATTCGAACCCTGGATACGGTTTTACCCGTATAACGGTTTAGCAAACCGCCGCCTTCAGCCTCTCGGCCACCTCTCCGGCGATATCTTACAGGTCGAGCCGCGGCCGGATCGCAGACCGAGCGCCTGTGGATCCGCGGCTTACCCGCGACAAGTATAGCAATGCCGGCGTAAGTGTCAACGGGAAAGATCGGACGGAGCGAGCGCTCGTTAATCCCGCCTGCGGTCGAAACTAAAAAAAACCCGGCGGCACTGCTGGCCGCCGGGTCGCTTGTTAATCCCCGCAATGCTGGATCAACTCTCCTTGTCGCTACTATCAGACTTTCCAGCCGCAGCCGAAGGTGGTTGCTTGAGGAACATCCTGCGATACCAACGCGGGTGGTGGTGTTTCACCGACTCTTCGGTGACCCGACCCGTCAGCCAGGCAAAGGACATCGGATACTGCTCCGGATGGAAGATGACAAAGAAGAAGTGGAAGACCGCAATCGCTAGTGTAGCCAGCCAGGCTTCATAATAGTGAATCGTCTCGGATACCTTCACGACCCAAGCCGGCATAAACGACGTGAAGAAGGTCGGAAACCAGAGCACGAAGCCGGTAAGCACCATCGCAAAGGTACCCCAAACCAGCGCCCAGTATTCGGCCTTCTCGGTGTAATCGTACATGTCGTACTCGGGACGTTTGTCGGTCAAGCCGAGATGGAATTTGACGTTTTGGATGACATCACGGAAGTCCTGCTTCACCGGCATCAGACCCTTAAGCTGTTCCTTGCCGCGCTTTGCGAAAAGCAGGAAGACCGCATGATGAATTGAGACATAGATCAGTAGCACGGCGGCGATCCGGTGGATGACTCCGCGCGTGTCCTCATAGATGCCGAAGAAATTCAGGATGCCGACCCACCAGGAGTCGGGGAAGCGCAATGCAAAACCGGTTATGACCAGTACGATAAACGCCACCGTAAGCACCAGGTGCTGGAAGACCATGTTCCCCGTGAACCGCAATACGGTCGGCTGGGCTTTGTTCTGCCGGTGTTTCTGGACAACGAAGGCGCCGATGATAATGCCGTTGTGCGCCAGCATGCCGCCGATGATCACCACGATTGCCAGGATGTAGGCGAAACGCACCCAACGGTCAATCGGATTGAAAGCCTCCTGCGCGGTCTTGTGTGTGTAGGAAGTCGCAAAAGCCAGATTCGCTTTGGGATGGCACGTCTGGCAAGTGGCGACGATGTTTTCTTTGCTCACCGAAGAGGCCGGATTGGTTGACGGCAGAATATCGTGAGCCTTGTGACAGGAGATGCAATTGGCTGCCTTAACCGAACCGCCGCGAATCGCCAAGCCGTGATACGAGTCCTGGTAGGAAGTGAATCGTCCCTCGGCCATTCCGTACTTCTCCATTAACTGCGGATCATTATGGCAGCGCCCGCAGACGTAGTCGGCAAGATTGGATGCGTTCACCGGCGAATTGGGGTCGTCGATGCGGCGAATCTCGTGCTCGCCGTGACAATCGGTGCAATTAGGGGAATCCATGATCCCGGCCTGCAGCGCCTTGCCGTGGATGCCGCGGAAGTACTGGATCGAAATATCATTATGGCATTTCGCGCAGGTATTCGGCAGGTTCATCTTGTGAACTTTCGAGGTCGGGTCGGAGGCCTTTTTCAAGTCGTGCGTACCGTGGCAGTCGTTGCACGAGGCCGCCGATCCCACGCCCTTTTGAATCCCTTCAGCGTGAATGCCCTTGATGTAACGGTCAAAGGAATCGGTGATCCGAATGTCAGGGTCCTGCTTGAGCACGATCTTGTGATGGCAAGAAGCACACGTGTAGGGCAGGTTTTTCGCAGAGACCATCGACTCGGGGTTGGCCTGCGGCAGTACGTTATGGCCGCCGTGGCACGATTGGCAGTCCGGCGAGTTGGGATTGTCCAGGGCCAGCCCATGCGCGGAAGACATGAAAATCGAATTGACGTCGTCATGGCAGGTGCCACAATTCACCGGTTTCAGCTCGTCGGTGTGCGGAAAATCGGTAACGCCGTCGAGATCAGCGTGACAACTGACGCAATCGAGACCGCTATGCACCGAGGCGCGCAGCGTATCGATGTGCACGAACATCGATCGTTCGCCACCGAAACGATCAGTGCCGGTCATCGTGTCGTCGCTATGGCACTCCATGCAGGCATCATCGCCGGCCTGCAGACCGCTGTGAAGAACGAGTAGAAGCGTTACGAGCAGCGCGCTGGCCGTGCCAAGGATATCGCTGACTCTTCGCGATCTTAGTTGCCTGATTCTATTCATCACGAGGTTCACTCCGTATCTATTGCAAATTACACAAACTCGATCTCAATCTCAACTTGAGACTCTTCTCAAGCCGTCAGATGCCCGAGAATGATCAAGAACAACAGGAAAAATCCGGTCAGCAACGCAATGGTGCCCCAGGCATAAGAGATTATCGAGAGCACCAGGCCGAGGGGCTTCTTCTCGCGCTGGGTCAGTTCTCCCGCAGATTTCAAGCGCTCATATTCGAGCGGGCGTTCTTCGATCATTTCTTTTTCGCTGATGCGCCCGGTATAAACCGAAACATCCATCGGAAATTTGCTGGCGCGCAAGTGCGTATTAAAAAAGTGCACGATGAAGATGAACGCCGTGGCGAGCAACGCTTCTTCTTTGTGCACGGTATCAGCCAGTGACACGACTCCACCGCCGAAGAGATTACCGAAGAACTCTTCGCGCCAGCGAATGAGGCCGGACAAGCCGATCACGAAGACGCCCCAGAATACTGCGAAGTAGTCGAATTTCTCCCAATAGGTCCAGCGGTCGAAACGCGGGTGCGGGCCCTTGTTGAAGAACCATTTCATATGTTGCCAGAAATCGCTCAGGTCTTTCCAGCGGAACATCAGCGTATTCGGTCCGGTCAGCATCTCTTTGATGCTCATCTTGCGCAGCTTGAAGACCAGGAATACGATATGCGCCAAAAAATAGAATCCGGTGACAGCGGCTGCCCAGTAGTGAAGGATCTGTGCCGTCTTGAGGCTGATGACATTCGTGAACAGCCATTTAGCCAGTTCGGTATGTGCGTAGGACTGCGGCAGTCCGGTGAAGGCGAGTGTCAGGAAGCTGATGTTCACCAGGATATGCAAGAAACGGTGGAAGCCGTCGATGCGGCTGTAGTAAGTCTCCGGCTTAACGACACGCGCGCGAATACCGCGCTGGAACCACAGCATGGTATGGAAACCGAAGGCGCCGAGCACGGCGATCAGCAGCAACGTCATCATCCCGGTAACAAGACTGTTGAACCGGCCCCAGCCGCTGGCGCTCTGGGCGCCTGTCTGCAAGGTGTCGCGCTGAAGGGCGACAAGCGTTGAGTCTTGCTGGGCACGCTCACGGCCGGCAGCCAGCTCTGCTTCGGTCGGTTTGATCGGATGAACGAGGTAGGATACGAAACGGTCGTTGGCACGCGGATGGCATTGTTTGCAGGTCTCTACGATATGCTCGCGGTTGACGCTCGAAAGCGAATCGCTTGGATGCTGGATCGAGTGCGAACCGTGGCAATTCGTGCAGACGGCGAATTTCACCTGCTCGGTCCCGGTCTCGAACAGCTTGCCGTGATAGGTCTCTTTGTATCCCTCGACCACATACGGGTTGATCTGGAACTTCAGCATCTTGTCCTTGTCGGAATGGCACTTGGAGCAGAGCTGAATAACGCCTTCGGCGGTGAATTGATCCTTCGTTTTCTTGATGTCAATTTCACCGTGACAGTCGGTGCAGGTCGGCGCTTCGAGGATCCCTTGTGCTCGGGCACGACCGTGGATTGACTGCTTGTACTGCCGATTCTGTTCGGCGTGGCAGTTGACGCACTCGGTGCGGCGGTGTTTGACTTCTTCGTTGTCCAGTCCGGGGAGGTTCCAGTGGTAGGTGTGACACTGGGTGCAGTTGGCTTCACTGCCGTCCGCATTGATCAACATCAATTCGCCGTGGGCGAGGTTCTCCTTGGTGTGCCTTTCTCCCGAGTGGCAGACGTTACAGCGGTTGACAATGCCGCCCTCTTTGAAGATCGCCTGGTTGATCGAGGCCATGTCGGTCTGGTGACCGGTATGGCAGGAGGCGCAAGAAATCGTCGCGGGATCGACACCCGGCGCGCGGTGCAGGCTCTCTTTATGGCCCGGATGGCAATTGTTGCACATGTCGGAAATATTGGTCGCATGGACACGCGAGGCCGGGTCGCTCGGCTTGCGGATATCATGCTTCTCATGACAACTCGTGCAGACCGGCGCTTTGGTGTTGCCACCTTCCATCTCGTGGAAGTGGCGCGAGTGGATATAAGTCTCGATATCGCGCTGGTGGCACTTGGAGCAGATGTCGACGATTTCCTGCCGGTACTCGGTCTCCGACATCACTTCTTTCTTTGATTTGAAGTGCGCATCGTGGCAGGTTGTACAAATAGGGTACTTCCGGGTGTCTTCCTGGTATTTCTGAAAGTGGTAGCTGTTGCGATAGGCTTCGGCCTGCTTCGGGTGACAGCGATCGCAAACCAATTTCATGCTCAGTTCTTTCTGAGCATCGTGAGTGCCGTGGCATTCCTTGCAATCGGGGATATCATCTTTGCCCTTCCCCTTGAGCATCTTGTAGAAATACTCCATCCAGGTGGCGCTGACAACGGAGTGGCAGGGTTCGCAGTTTACCGGTTTGTACTCGGTGAAATGCGGCACGTCCTCGAAATCGGCGCCATCTTGCTGATGGCAATTCAGGCAGGCCATGCCTTTGTGGACTGAGCCGTGGAGTACATCCTGCTTAACGAAGACGGACTTTCCCGATTCCGCTTGCAACGTCTCATCGCTATGGCAGTCAAGACAGGCTTGGTTCGGGTCCTCTTCTTGCGCGATGAGCGGGGTTGAAATTAGCGCGATGACTACGAGAAGCAACGCGAGGAGAGCACGCGTCAGCGCGGTGGATATTCCAAGGTTGTAATGGGTGTTCATGATCAGCCTCTCCGCCTACTTCCCGTTCCCCGGCCGGCGGAGACCGACGGCAAAGATCGGGATGTTGTTTTCGATGAGGTCTTCGCAGCGGTAGGAGCGTCCCTGGGTCCCTTTCCAGAGGCTGAATCCCAGCGAGCAATCGAAGATCATGCCGACAAAGCAGCGCGCGGTGATTTCGTTGTTGCGCTCAATGATCAGGTTATTCTCGAGAAGGCGGTCGAGTTGGCGCTGCAGAAACTTGACATGGCGGCCGCGAATCGAGTGATAGACTGACTTGGCCTTGGCATGCCCGCCAAGAGCCGAATAAAGCAAAAGATGGTACACTTCGTGATGTTTCTGTGCGCAGGCGAGGACTTCTTCAGCCAGACGACGAAGAATCATCTCGATGTCATCACAATCTTCGAGCTCTTCAAACAACCCGCCACAGTGGAGCCGATTTTCCAGGGCATCCAGAACGGCGTCGTAAATCAGCTCCTTGGAGGCAAAATAGCGATAGAGCGCCGGTTCCGTAACACCGCAAGCAGCGGCGAGTTTTTTGGTCGTAACCTTGTCGTAGCCTTCCATTGAGAAAAGCTTGGTAGCTTCTTCAATGATCTGCAGGCGTCTATCTTCAGCGGCCAGTTTCATTCTCTCCTCCTGATCGAGGCCAAATTCGACCAAATGGACTACTTTGTAGTTATCACTAACTAACAGGATCGGTTATGTCAAGGGAAAACTGAGTGATTTTGTTACTTTTTTCACAATCTGGTTAGCGGTTGTGGAGTAATAAGTTGAATTTAAGAGTTGCTAAGTCAAATAGAGAAAGCGATGTAGCGGATTACTCGACCCTCGGTAAGGTGCCGCTTCTCGTAGGTTGTCTGGATCGCTAATAGCGGATCTTTGATCGGATTTGCGTACAAATCGTCGATCTTTTCGATGATGTCCAGACCCTCCAATTCAATCACCTCTTGAGTGAATGCGAAGAGATTGGGTTCGTCAGTCTTGAGATGAATCACGCCCCCGGGCGGCAGGATGCGCCGATATTGGCTGAGGAAACGCGGCGAAGTAAGCCGTTTCTTTGCCTTGCCCTCTCGCAGGAATGGATCGGGAAAGGTAATCCAGATTTCGGCGATCTCCCCCGGTGCGAAGCACTCGGCGACCTGCTCGATCGGGAGACGCAAGAAAGCAGTATTAGTCAGCCCTTCGGTTAAAGCAGTCTTGGCACCACGCCAAAGGCGGGCACCTTTGATGTCTATACCAATGAAGTTTCTTTGGGGGAAGAGGCGCGCCATGCCGACCGTGTATTCACCCTTGCCGCAGGCTAATTCGAGAGTAATTGGATTGTGATTGTGAAAGTAGTCACGATGCCAACAGCCACGCAGGTGTGTTGTCATTTGGATGACATTGGGAAAATCGGCCATTTCGGCAAAGCGCAGCAGTTTCTTCTTAACCATGGCAGGGCAGATTACGTGCAGGAGTAGTGTTTGTCAAGAGCAGCCAAAACGAAACGGGCGGCTCGATGATTAACGAGTCGCCCGTATTGTTGCGAAGTGTGAAGATCATTTCGGCGGCAGCGGACGAACACTCATTGGATTCGTGCCCTTATAGGCGAATCCAGTACGCAAGGTCGCTTCAGCCTGATGGTTCAGGTACTCTCGGGCCATCTTGGGATGGTATTCGAGTACAGGAGTTATAAAAGCGCGAATGGCAAAGGATTCAAAGCCCGGCTGCCACTCCCACCGTAGTTCTACCTCTCCGGGTTCGGTAGAGATGTCACGAGCGCGGAAGCAGAGTGTGTCGGACTCGTTGTTGCGGTCGATTTGCAGATCGGGACGGGACGAACCGGGTTGATAATAACCGACATAATAGGGCTCGGAACTGAAATAGAGGTCAACCGGGAAGACATTCCATCCCGGCACGACTTCGTAGGCGAAGTCCGAGGCATAGATCAGGAAATCGGGGAAATAAACCTCCACAGTTCCTTCGTCTTGAGGTACCTCGTACAAAGCCGCCTCATAAGCCAGGATCTGGATGATCGTATCCCCCTGACAGAAATTGATGGCCACCGAGTCGACAAAGATGCGCGATTGGCCATGCGGCATGTGGAAGCCTTTGACCCAATAATAATCCAGCGAATCAACTTCCCAGCAATCTTCGTAGCTTTCATCATCCGTGACAAGCCATTCCCCGCCGTTCAGCACGTAGACGTCGATCGAATCGCGTATCATGTTTTCAGCGTCGGGAGCGTTGATTGTGATGATGGCGCGGGAGACTCCGATTTCGTCCAGTGCCTCGCGGTCGACGGTTGCCGTGATTGTGGCGTCTCCTTCGCCCGCTTCGACCGAAAGCTCAAGCCAACCGCCATGCGCCGGTGTCGCCGACTTGGCAAGGAAGCGGTAGGAGACTGTTGCGTCCCATGGCATCGAGCCGCTGCCGATATTGTCGATCGTAAACGTAGCGGTTGTGGCGATAGCGCCAAAGTCAATCTTGTGTTTGTTGAGCATGAGGAGCGGACCTTCCGTGCAGGTCGGGCAGTCCTCATCGCTGCAGCCGGCAAGGCCAATGACGGCCGCCGAAAGCAGAAGAGTCGCTAGTATGCGAAGCATGTTAGTCCTCCGAGATGACTTAGTGTCTTGACCTTGAGTGATGGAGCGTCCGGCGTCGAGGGCCAGCATTGTTTGATTATAAGACGTAAGAGATTGCCGGACAACCAAATTTTACCGCAAGAAACCTGCGTCTTGCTTTTCTTTGAGCCACGACGAAGTCTCCTTGACCAGAGTGGCTTCCTGGTCATAAACGCGCATCTCCACTGGTGAAGCGGCAACCAGTACCTGGCCATAGCTTTTGCGCGCCATGCGCGAATCCGAGATGATCACAGCCCCCCAGTCGGTGGCACTGCGAATCATGCGCCCTAAGCCCTGACGGTACTTAAGAACCGCCTGTGGCAGTGAAATCGACATAAAGGGATTCTCACCGCGCTTCTCGGCGAGTTCCTGCCGGGCCAGTTCCAAAGGATCATCGGGCACGGCAAAGGGTAACCTTGTAACAAACAGCAGGCGCAGTAAATCGTCGGGCAAGTCGATTCCTTCCCAAAACGATTCGGTACCGATCAGTACCGCGTTGCGTAGTTGCTTGAAACGATTTAGCAGGGTCTGCGGCAAGGTCTCCGGGGTTTGAACCAGCACCTCACCGGCTTTGGCGGGCTCGGCCAGGAGCGGGCGGGCGATGGCATCAACCATGCGGTATGAAGTGCAGAGCACAAGTGTCGGCAGCTTGGCGGCCGAACGGAAGCGAAGAATCAGGCTCACCAGGCGGGCGGTATATTCGGGTGCGGTCGGTGGCGGCAGGTAGCGGGCGAGAACCAGCCGAAGTTGCTCCTGCAGCGGAAAGGGTGAGCGAATCTTGACACGATAGGGTTGATGCCCCAGTTCCTCGGTCAATCCGAGCCGGCGGGCGATCCACTCGAAATTGTCCTCCGAGTCAAGCGTTGCCGAGGTCATGACCATCGCGTCAAAGCGCGAATAGAGCCGCTGCGCCATCAATTCACCGATCTTGAGCGGTGCGATTGTTACCCAGACTTCACCGGAATCGAGCAGCGTTGCCCACATTACATCATCCTCCCCGCCGGCTTTCGGGAGACGCTCCAGAAACGCAATATTCTTGAGGATTGTCGATGTTGTGCGCCGCAGCGCCGTCAGTCCCTCAGCCTGATCTTCGGCGGTGACGGCGGAGGCTCCCTGCTGGAAACGAATCAACAATTCGCGCAGTTCGAAGAGCTGGTCACGCTCGGTGGTCCAGAGGTCAACCATGGCGGTATGAAGTTCGTCATCCTGCTTGAATCGAATCCGATCCTGGGCGGAGTTGATTCGGCTCTTGAGCTGTCTGCGCATCTCCTCGGCGCAGAGCACAATTCGGGAGTGCAAATGATTAACCAGGCTGCCCAGTCCGAGCAGGGCCTGGTCATCCTCTTCAAGCGATTGCCTCAGAATCACGAGATTTTTCTCGTCGAGCAGGCGTTCGATAGCACGGGCGAAGGAAATCACCGGCAGCGATTCGGCGAAGGAATTGATCGCCTCATTCTCGAGGCGATGTGCTTCGTCGAATATCGCATACGAGAATCGACCGAGGATGTCACCGCCGGAGACTAAGTCGGCGAACAGCAATGCATAGTTCGTGATCACGACGCTTGAGCGGCCGGCGTTCTTGCGGGCGCGGAACGCATAACAGTCTCCGTAGAATTGGCAGTTCTTGCCCAGACAGCTTCCTTCTTCCAGCGTAACACGCGCCAACAACTGGTCGCTGTTGGGCTGGTCAAAGATCTCGGTTTCCGTAAGATCGCCCGATTCGGTAAACTGCTCCCAGACGATCAGCGCAGCCATCAATTCTGGGGGAATCTTCCCCATCAGCTCACTCAGATCAGAGATGAACAGCTTGTACTTGAGCAGGCAGAGGTAGTTGGACAGCCCCTTTAGCAGGCTGATGCGAAATCCATCCGGCACCAGCGCGCGGATCTTCCTCAGGTCGGAACGAAAGAGCTGTTCCTGCAGCGACTTCGTACGCGTCACGATAACGGCACGCGAGCCATTCTCCTGGCTTGCGCCAATCACCGGCAGTAGGTAGCCGATCGACTTACCAGTCCCGGTGGCGGCTTCAAGAAGCAAGCTGGCGCGCTGCTCGAGAGTCTTGAGTACCGCCTGAACATATTTCGCCTGCCCCTTGCGCGGTTCGTAGCCGGCAATTTTGTCACGCAAGCGCTGGTCGTCGGCAAAGAGCAGGAGCACGTCCTTGGCGGACAACTGTGCCCCGCTGGTAAGATTCTCGAAGCGATCGAGATCGATCTGATAGTCCGGATTGATCGAAAGCTCTTCTGTCGGCGCAGACCTCGGCAACCGCTCGAGCCAGCGCTGGTAGTGGGGTGGCAGGCCACGAAAGACAGTCCTCAGTGGTCGCGCCACAGCAGTCGGCAGAGATACCGCGCGCGCCGAGACAATCTCAATCAGGCGAACAAGCGCCTGCGGAGGTGTCGTACCCTCTGGAATACCAAAGGCCAGTTCATAATCCTTCAGATCACTGGCTGCGACAGTGGGGAAAAACAGGCGCAGGAGGAAACGCAAGTCGATCAACGGCAAGGCACGGAGAAAACCTTCGATGCGCTGCCATTCGCGATCATTAGAAACCGGCTCGGCGTTGACCATGACGAACCCTGTGGCAGCCTGCAGGTCAAGGAAGAAGCGATCGGTGCGCGCAGCAAGCGGGGGTACTTCGGGGTACTCGGGGGCGATCAGAGTGTCGACGATCTTCGCATCACCTTCGGTTAGGCTGAAGCGCTCGATTGAAAGCAAACGACTCGAGGCCTTCGCCGCCTTGATGTCACACCAAATGAGAACCTCGGAATCGTGGCTGCCCGCTTGCATCTTAATGAAAACGCAGTACGCCGGGGCGTGTCTGATAGATATAGTCGATGGTAACGATACGGTCAACGCGATCGACCGCTTCGATGCGAAGTAGCGCGAAACAACCGGAGGCATCACGCAAGAGAATCACTTCATCTTCAGTTACCGGGCAAGTTGACTCGGCGACCTCCGGCTTTTCAATGACCGTCAATTTCGAGATCGGCTGTTTGGTCCTGAGCCGGTAGAGTTCGGAAGAGCGCAGGATAGTATCGATCCGTCGCGGCGATGCCAAATGCAGCGCGCCCCGAATGACGGCAAGATAGATATCATTGCTGAGATCATCGGTGGGAACGGCTGACCTTTGGTCAAACGAGAATCCGCCCTCGGGGCCGCTGAACGATTCGCGCAGTTGGAAGCGACCTTGCGGGCGCGCGATGAACACAACGGTGTTTGTCGGCGCTGATTCGAGGTCGCCCGGGTAGACCACGGTGACATGGGCTCGATACTCGCGGCCGGCCGCCAGATTCTCCAACAAATACGTCTCTACGGCATGATCCGGATTGGTGTCTCCGGGATAGGGAAGGTCGCTGACGCGGACTGGAGCCTGACCTTCTTCGGCAAGATAGATGTGATAGCCGGAGATCACGCGATTTTCCGGTTGGTTGGTCGTCCACCGCAGGGTAGCCGTCAAGTGGCCGAGGTCGGCGCGCAAATCGGTCGGTGCGATCAGAGTCTGAGACGGAATCGCAGGCGTGGCCGGTTCAACCGGTGGCGCCGGCGCGCAGCCTGCGACGATCAGGGTGGCGCAGACTAAGCCATGAGTCAGAAGTGTGCGGATCGCGAAGCCCATGAAGTCTGGTATCCGCCCGGCCCTACGGGACGCGCCTCTTCGCTGGTCCGCTGTAGATGGCGTTGCTGTCGCCCAGTTTGCGCATCGGTTTCTGAGTCGTCTTCTCCTCGTAGGCATGAGCGACCAAACCAACGATGCGCGACATCATGAAAAACGCTTTCCCCAGCCGCCAATCAAAGCCCATATCGGAGGTCACTGCCGCGATCGCGCCATCGACATTGATTGGCAACGGCTTGCCGCTGGCCGCGAACGCTTTCTCGATGCCGAGCGCCAGGGCCGTGTGCCGTCCGCTGAAGCTGTACTTCTTGGCGATGGCAAACAGCTTGGCTGTCCGCGGATCGGCCGTGTGCAGGCGATGCCCGAATCCGGGCATACGCTGTTTGCGTGCCTCGAGGTCGCGCAGTAAGTCGATGGCGAGTTGATCGGGGTCGCCCTCCTTGCGCGCCCATTCCTGCATGATGCGCGCCGACTGCTCAATAGCGCCGCCGTGTACGTCGCCGATTGCCATGATCCCAGCGGCGACTGCGGTGTTGAGCGAATTTCCCGCGGACATGACAGTGCGTGCCGCCAGCACTGATGGCGGCGTTACCCCGTGATCGACCGAGGATACAAGAATCGCCCGAAACATCTCGGACTCCGACGGCGACGGCAGTTCTCCTTTCAGCACGAGAAAGACGGCATCGCTGAAGCTGGTATGATCCATCAATTCGGCCACGTCGTAACCGCGGACACAGATGGAATTAGCGGCAATCTCGCTGATCGCGCTCTGCCATTGCGCCTCGGCTGTCATTGACCGCCTCCCTGCTGCATCTGCTTTTCGCGCTCGGCTTCTTTCTCAATCGTGTGCTCTGGCAGGAACGCCACCCACTGCCGGTATAACTGATCGCTGTCAATGCCGATCACGTTCTTGAGGGTTGTGTTGAAATCGTCGGTCCCGACATAGAGCTGCATGAACTTCTCGTTTCCCCACTCCCAGAGAATGTAGGCGCAGAGGCTGGAGGCTTCGATTTCACGCATGGTGGCTTTGCGACGGGCATAAGCCTCGTTGATAATCATGGTGTCAATCGGCGCCAGCATGCCGTCGACCAGGAAATTGTTCACGGCATGGTGATAGTTGCGGCTGGTAAAATCGAACAGCACCGGGAGCCCCTCGCGGATGAAGGCATATCGCGACGCGCCCTGGGGCAATTGCTGAAGAACGAATTCTGCAATCGGGCGTCCGAATGCCGGGCCATAGCCGTAATAGAGCTTGTTTTCTACCATAAACGGTTCGTTGCGCGAAGTGTGAGCGGCCAGCGTCGGTGGATCCTTGAAGCAATACATGTCAATCGGCACCGTAGGTTGGAACATGAGCATCTGCGAGCAGAAACGGTAAATCTCTTCAGCTTTGTTGCGCATCGCCGCAGCGATCGGGCGCAAGGAATCAGTCGGCTCGAAGTAGAAATTGACCAATTGCCCGCGCTCTGAGCCCCAGACAAAATTCGGCGGACGCATTCCCGTCGTCGGGTCGATCGGCTGCAATGTCTGCGGCTTTTCGGTCTCCGCCTCCTTCTTCGAACAGCCGGCGGCCAGCAAAACAAAACACAGAACCAATATGTAACCAAAATATCTGAGCATCAGTCCTCCCAAGGCGAATTCATTGTTGGCCTGATGATACGAGGTACAGCAACTAAAGTCAATCACAGTGCCACGGTGCTTTGGGGCGGAAAAGGCCGGCGCCGACAGAGAATCGCTACCGGCAAGGCCCCTGGATAGATGAGTAAAAGCTTGACGTCGAGTTTCATTTTAGACTGATTGTGTCCAGTAATCGTCTACAATGCCGATACAATATAGACGCGGAAATTCGACCCCGGCGCCCAGGAGTATATCATGAGTATTAGAAATTGTCTGAAAAGCCTTTTACTGATCGCCTGTGCCGCTGTGCTGGCCGGTTGCGGTAGCGATGAGGGAATTCTCTCGCCGGGACCGTCGGCGACTGAGTTTGACGCCGAAGCAGCCGTGGCATGGATGGATCTGTCGATGACGGCAGTCAAGACCGAGCGCCTCAGTCCGCCTGTGGCGGCGCGGCTGTATGGCTACGCGACGGTCGCGCTTTATGAAGCGGTAGTCAACGGAATCCCGGGAAATCGCTCATTGGTCGGCCAGCTGAACGATCTGAGCGAGATGCCGGATTTCGGCGACGAGCGCTATCATTGGCCGACTGTAGCCAACGCGGCGGTAGCTACAATTCTCCGCAGTCTCCTGGCAAACGGTTCGGCGCTGACGCTAAATTCGATCTCGGCGCTTGAAGACCAGTTGAACCAGGATTATTCGGGCCAGACCGATGCTGATACCTTTGACCGCTCTACCGACAAGGGCAAGCTTGTCGGGCTGGCGATATTCGACTGGTCGTTGCGCGACGGTTATCCGACGCTCAACAACTGTGCCTGGACGCCGCCGACCGGCGATGGCCTGTGGGCCCCGACTCCGCCCGCCTATGCCGCGGCGCTTCAGCCCTGCTGGGGGAATTTGCGGCCCTTTGTAATCGACAACGGCACGATCTGCGAGCCGGGACCGCCGCCGCAGTTTTCCGAGACGGTGGGTTCAGATTTCTATAACGAAATGATGGAGGTCTATAACACGGTTGAGGACCTAACGCCAGAACAGCAGGCTATTGCGAATTTCTGGGCGGACAATCCAGGCGCGACGATGACACCGCCGGGTCACTCGCTATCGATCGCGAGCCAGATTATCGAACAAGAACAGGCTGATCTTGGCGCCGCAGCAGAGTGTTTCGTGCGGGTTGGAATTGCGGTAGGCGATGCGTTTATCGCCTGCTGGAATGCCAAATTCGACTATCTGCTGCTTCGCCCGGTGACGTGCATTCGCGACCTGGTCGATCCCGACTGGCTTTCTCCGGTGGCCACGCCGCCGTTTCCGGAGTACCCGTCCGGACATTCGGTGCAGTCCGGCGCGGTCGCCGAAGTACTTACCGGCATGTTCGGAGAAGACTACGCGTTTACCGACCACACCCACGACGATCTCGGATTTACGCCGCGCTCATTCGACTCCTTTTTCGAGTTTGCCGATGAAGCGGCAATATCCCGGCTCTACGGCGGGATTCACTTCCGCTCTGCCATCGAAAACGGTATCGAGCAGGGCAAGTGCATCGGCGAGAAGATCAATGCCCTGCAATTCAAGATGTAGAGAGCCGTTGCAGACGGACCAAAGCTTGACGGACGCCCACAAAGGCGTCCGTTTTCATTTGTGATCGCGAAACCTGAACAAGTCGTCAACGCGACCGGAATCGGCATCGACACCGATTCCGTAATTGTCGAAGCCGAACCTCTCCGAATCGCGCGCCGGTCGATTCCAGGTGCGATTGTCGCCGGTTCCCGGCCGCGGTTGCGTCGACCTCGTTGAATCCAGAGAATCCAGATAGCGGTCGGCGCCGCCAACATCGATCAGGATAGCATAAGACTGCGCGTACCAGGTGAAGGGGGCCGTCGGGCGCGGTGTTCGATAGTCGTCGCGGAAAGTCGCTTCTCCAATGCCGTCACTGCCGGCATTGAGTCGATATTCGTCGTTACCCCCGAAATCGCAAAGGAGCGAGTTCGAGCGAATCTGCGCGTTGGCGATCGAGATAATCTTGCCGGCATAGCTATCATTTCCAGACCAGTCGACCAAAAGTGTTACGGCAAAATCCCAGCCAAACGAGATACCCGCACCGGCAGTTTCATAGAGCTCGTGGCGGTCGTCACCGGACTCATCAAACATCGCGCCCAGGCAATAATGAGCGCCTGAGGCTTGAGTGAAGTAGCAACTGCGATACAGGTCGTTGCCGTCAACATCGTAGACGATGCCGATGCCGAACCAGTAGCCGACTCCGAGTGTCCAGTTGCCGGAGTAATATTCGTCGTTGCCATAGCAGTCGATCAGCGCTCCCAGTCCGCCCGCCCAACTATGGCCATCCGATCCATCGCCGCGGCGACCACCGCCGAATCCCTGCGCGTTGTTGGCGTTGATCGTTCCCTGCGAGTGGTAGTCGCCTCGATTGAACTTGGAAGCGAGCGGTTCGGCAGTATAGCGGTCATGGCCACGGTAATCCGCGAGGATGCCAATCCCGCCGCCGATTCCGCCCGCGCCCTGGCCGTCACCCGCGAGATAATACGTGTCATCGCCATCACGGTCGAACAACATCCCGACGCCGAAATAGCCGCAACCCTGACCCGAAACAGCAAGCTTGTAATCATCACGACCGGCAGCATCCAGCACCAGACCGGTACCGAAGATGCCGACACCTTGAGCGAGTCGTTCGGCCCGAGAGTGATCATCTCCCGACAGATCAACCAACATGCCGAGTCCGCAATTGCCGTAGCCGAATTGGCGTGACGCAAGTTCCTCTCCATAGGTGTCGTTGCCCTCAAGGTCGATTATCACACTGAACGGACGTGTCGGAGAAGAGCCACCGCCGCTGCGGTAAACATCATCGCCGCCAAAGTCACAGATCAAGAGGTAATCGTCACGAGCGAAAGTACCCTTGCCTCGATCGCCAAGGCTGATCACCCCGAGCGGCGTCGGAATCTCAATCGACACCATCCTTGGACTGCCAGCGATTGCAGCAAGGCGCTTGGCCGTAAGATCGGTTGCCGCAATTACCTTGAAATGGGCATAGACGAGAGATTGCCAATCGAGCATAGCAGCGCAGTCGTCAAACTCGGGATAGTACTTCTGCCCATCGCCCTGCGTGGCGTCGATGTCGGTGATTGTACTCAGGCGATAAACCAACGCCGGAGGCACGTTGCGAAACGCGAGCTGGTGATAACGATAGGCCTCGGCTACATTGTTGATCCAGAAAGCCAGAACGTTCTGGATGTCGGGGCTGACATCTTTCTGGAGACTGTCCAGCAACGCCGGACTGATGGCGCCGCCGGCGCTCTGGCCGAACGCGCGATATTCAAGTTCAGCGCCGCAGCCGCGAGAGAGACGCTCAAGCGCATCGGCTAAAGGCCGCTCGAATGATACCGAGTCGATCAAATTCGGCGTGTAGTTGCGAAAACCGCCGATGCGTCGCTCCCACGCGAGCTGATAGGTCAGCTGGTAGAGCGCCGAATGGTTCGTATTGGCAAAAGTCGTATCTTGCATGTAATGGGCAAATGCAGCCTTCATTGATTGGCTGTAGTCGTAGAGCCGCAAAGGTTCGGCCAGCAGGTCATCGAAAGCGGGCAATTTGTACGGGACCTCGTAGGGATAGCGATTCCAATAGCCCTTGGGATGGTAACCCAGGTCGGCCTTGGTCTTACCAACGGAAGCAAGAGCGTCATCAAGCAGGTCGGCCTGCACTTCGCCGGTCGTCGATAACGTTAGCAGCAAGAGCAAGAGTAGTCTCATGGATCCTCCCGATACGTGGATATTAGAATTCAACATCAGGCTGTGCAAGTGATTGTCGCTTGGCGAATGGGGGTTGGCGGCTTATAATGACCAATGAAAGGAAGCCGAGACTGTGGCACAACTAAAGCGCATATTCCGCATTCGCCTTCATGATACCGATGCCGCGGGAATCCTTTTTTTCGCCCGCCAGTTGCATTTTGCGCACGACACCTATGAAGAACTGCTCCGCGCGATCGGCTTTCCAATGGAACAGATTCTCGCTTCGGAATCGTTCTTTGTCCCCATCGTTCACACCGAAGCACAATTTCATCTGAGCCTGCGAACCGGAGACGAAGTCGAAGCCGTAGTTACAATAGACCGGCTGGGAGATACCTCATACACGCTCGCCTACGAATTTTGCAATAGCCTCGGCGAGGTCGCCGGTAGGGCCAGAACTGTCCATGTCACCGTTGATCGCCAAACCGGCAAAAAGGTATCGCTTCCGCTTCACCTGCGACAGGCACTCGAGCGGTTTCGCGATTCTGCTTAAGTCGGCAGCCCGCCGTCCAGCTCGCCAACTATCTTCTGCAATTGAGAGAGATCGACTTTTCCGAGGACAGTCCGGGGCAATTCTTGCATGCGAATGATTCGGTCGGGAATAGCCATCCTGGCCAGGCGCTCCGAGAGAAAGCCACGCAATCCAATAACGAATTCTGGGTTCTCGATCGTCGTTTCGATGACCAGAAGTGGCCGCTGCCCCCATCTTTCATCCGATACGGCGACGCAGGCGGCTGCCGAAATTCCTGGATAATCCAGCACCGCGCGTTCGATCTCTTCCGGGAAGATGTTCTCGCCTCCGGAAATAAACATCCGGTCGCGTCTGCCGACGACAGTCAAGTAGCCTTCATCGTCAAGAAACCCAACATCACCAGTGGCAAACCAGCCGTCTGTTGCCAGAAAAGATCCGGATAGTCCCACGTAGCCTTTGAATAGCACCTCTCCGCTAACCAAGATGTTGCCGGGAGTATGTGAAGCAACTGCGGCTCCCGAATCATCGACGATTCGAATCCGCCGATAGTTCAGCAATTTGCCGCTGGTGCTCATGCGGCTGGCAGGATCGCCGGGGTGCGTCGCTGTTACTTGCGAGGCCGATTCTGTCATGCCGTAGCTTGTAACGATTGGCGCCCTGAGAGTCAACGCTCGCCTCATGAGGGATTCGGGTACGGCCGCTCCGCCCAATAGGATAGCTTTGAGCGAGTCTGGAAATGCCCGGTCTCCTCTATCGACAAGCAAGTCGTGGAGCATGGTTGGCACGAGGGAAAGGTGGGAGAGTTCATTGTGGTCAATTCGCGCATTGGTTCGCTGCGCATCGAACTTCGCATCAATGAAGACCGATGCCCCGGCTATGAAGGATCGGAAGAGAATCCCCAGGCCACCGACATGGCAGAGTGGCAGAGCCAGATGCCAGCAATCGCCGGGCGCCACGCGAATATTCTCGTTGGAGCCGATCGCACTGTAATAGAGGTTTCCGAGTGAAAGCTGCACGCCCTTGGGAGTCCCGCCCGAACCCGAAGTGAAACAGATCGTGCAGAGCTGCTCAGAATCCAATTCAGGCTTCGGGCTTGAGTGGACATTCCCCGGCGCTACCGACTGAAGCCTCTTCGTCAGGGGGATGGCTCGCACACCAAGATTCTGCGCCGGCCTTGAATATTCGTCATCGTGAAACACGATGCTCGCACCGGCCTGCTGCACTTGCGCTGCCAGCGTTGTTGCTGACTGCCTCGGATTTAGCGGCACCGCTGTCACGCCCAATCGAAACATCGCCCACAGCAAAACAACGTAGTCGAGCGAGTTTGCTGCGAGGATTGCCGCCTTCGAACCGGCAACCAAGTTATCCCGTAATGCGCCTGCAAGAGAAGTAACCGCCACATCAAGCTGGCTGTAACTCAGCGTTTTCTCGACGGTTCTGATGGCGATGATTTCGCCGCTGCGAATGGCGTGATTGCGAATGGGGCACTTAATCTTCATAGGCAATAGACTTCAGCGAATGTCGGGCAGCACCTGTCAACGAGATGCCGAGTCCCGTTGCATCTCCAGGTGACAGCAGCGCGCCGGTGCGACAAAAACCCGGTTCAACCAACGTGTCTGTCAGCAATTCGAGCGTGTCGAGCCCGCAGGCTGTTGCGCCAAGCCGCGCGGCAAGTGCGAGATGAAATATGGCCGATATCCCGATGCCGGTATCCAATGCCGAAGTCACGACGCACTTGCTGCCTTCACGTTGCAGCCACTCGATCAACTCGAGACCTCTGGAGAGGCCGCCAATCACCGGCGGTTTGATGATCGCAACATCCGAGGGAAAGGGCACTCGCGATTCATAATGCTGCTGCACCCAGGGCGGCAACGATTCGTCCAAGGCGATTAAGATCGCGGAAGACCGGCGCAGTCGGGCAAGATCCGCCCACGAGGGCTTGGCCAGCGGCTCTTCAATATACTCGATGCTGAAACCAACCACCTGCTCCAGGAACGAATTTGCAGTCTTGAAATCCCAAGCCCGATTGGCATCAAGCCGGATCAGAGAGTCAGTGCCAACCGACGCGCTCACAATTTGCAGACGCCTGACGTCTTCCTGAATTTCTCGACCACCAACTTTGAGCTTAAACGTCCGATAGCCTTCAGAGTACTTGCTTCTCGCCGATTCTTCGATCTCGCTTTCTGTGCCCGTCAACACGGCATTGACCGACAAACTGGTGGACGAAGCGGCATTGATCCAGCGGGCTGCCGGAGTGTGAGCGGCTTTCGACGCCAAATCGAGCAGGGCGCTTTCCAAGCCAAAGCGCACTGAAGCGGGTAGAGCATTTGGCGCATCCAGTGAACTGATTGACAATGACAGTTCCGACCACGCCTTCGGAATCGCAGCACCAACGACACTCTTCACCGAAGCCAGAACAGCAGTCCGTGCTTCTTTCAAGGTCTCCCGGCTGAAACCGGGCAAGGGAGCGATTTCTCCGAGGCCGGATAGTCCATTTGTGGACTCGAGTTCGATAATCAGTCCGCTGCGACTGGAAAATACTTGTCCCGAAGTCGCGAAGGGGCGGCGAAATGGAACTGAATACTCGAAGAGCTGTGCAGACTTTATGCGCGTACGACCCACCCGAGCGAAAAGAGAACTCCATATAGAGCAAGCAACTTGCCCGTATTTGCGAGCGTCTCGTTCAAGACGACACCTTCGCGTTGTGCCAGCGTGCGTATCAGGATGATTCCAGGAATCACGATTATCGAGGCCAGCATCGCCCAATGATGTTGAGCCGTGACCAGACAGTGCAGAATCGGAACAAGCGCAGCGCCCATGACAAGAACCCCATACTGCGCAACCGAAAAGCCTCGGCCGAAACGCACGGCCAGGGTCTTCTTGCCGGCAGCGCGGTCGGTCGGCAGATCGCGAGTATTGTTGACGACCAAGATAGCTGTCGAGAGCATCCCCGGCGCCAGACCGGCGATAAGTGCATCCGCCGTGATCGTCTGCGCAGAAACGAAGTACGTGCCGCCAACGGCGACCGGGCCAAAGAATATCAACACGAAAATATCACCGAGTCCGTTGTAGCCGAGCGGGAAAGGTCCGCCGGTGTACAATACACCGAAGAGAATCGAGGCCAGACCAATGATCACAATCGGCCAGCCGCCGCGAACCACGAGATAAACTCCGATCAGGAACGCCAGCGAGAACGCCAGAATCGTCGCGTTGCGCATTCGCTGCGGCGTGACCAAACCAGCCTGCGTCATGCGCAGCGGACCGAGCCGGTCTTCTGTATCGACCGCCTGCGTGTGATCAAAGTAGTCGTTGGCGAAGTTAGTTCCGATCTGGATCAAAAGCGCTCCCAGAAGGGCGGCGATCAGCGACGGCCAATGGGCAGCCTGGTCGGCGAAAGCCAATGCAGCACCGATCACCACCGGTGTTGCCGCCGCGGGCAGAGTCTTCGGGCGCGCCGCCAGAAGCCAGATCTGCGGTCTAGTAAGACTTCGGGGCGCCGTCATCGGTCACCGTCAGGGATTGCGCTTGAACTTGCGAAAATCGGGTTTGCGCTTTTCGACGAAGGCGTTGCGGCCTTCCTGCGCCTCGGGGGTCATGTAATACATCATGGTGGCATTGCCGGCAAGCTCCTGCAGCCCCGCCTGTCCGTCGCAGTCGGCATTGAGCGCGGCTTTCAGACAACGCAAGGCCAGGGGACTGTTGGCGAGAATCTCCCGACACCACTGGATCGTTTCCGCTTCGAGTTGCTCGTACGGAACGACCCGATTGACCAGCCCCATCTCGAGCGCCTGTTGAGCGTCGTACTGCCGACAGAGAAACCAGATCTCGCGCGCTTTCTTCTGTCCGACGATTCGCGCCATATAGCTGGCGCCGTAACCCCCGTCAAAAGAACCCACCTTGGGGCCGGTCTGCCCAAAACGCGCATTGTCGGCAGCGATCGTCAGGTCGCACATCAAGTGAAGCACATGGCCGCCGCCGATCGCATAGCCCGCGACCATGGCAATGACCGGTTTCGGGAGCGTACGAATCTGCCGCTGGAGATCGAGAACGTTCAGACGATGAACGCCACTGTCGTCTTTGTAACCCGAGTCGCCCCGGATTTTCTGGTCGCCGCCGGAACAGAAGGCCTCTTTGCCTTTGCCGGTAAGGATGACGACGCCAATATCCGAATCCTCGCGGGCATCGGCGAAGGCGCGCTCCATTTCCGTGACTGTGAGCGGCCGGAACGCATTGCGGACCTGCGGGCGATTGATCGTGATCCGGGCAATTCCCTCCGCCTTATCATATTCGATGTCGGTATAGTTACCGGCTTTGATCCACTTGATATCGGTCATCTCTCGATCATCCTATGTCTTCGAAGTGCGATAAACATGCTCGTGCAGGAATCGTTGCAGCGTCGTCAAGAACGCCTCCGGCTGCTCGAGATGGGTGTTGTGTCCCGCGTTGCCGATCATCTTCCATTCGCAGAACGGAAGCGCTTCCGACATGATCCGGTTGATGCGGCAAAACTTGTGGTCAAGCGCGCCGGTCAACAACAACGTCGGTAAATGCAATTGCGGCAGTTTTTCCCAGAGCGACGGCTGACGTCCCGTCGAGAGTCCCTGCAACGCCTCGGCCAATCCTTCGCAATTGTGCACGGAGTGCCTTTTCTTGAGCTGCTCGAGCCGCGCCGAATTGCGCGAAAGCGATTCAAACAGCGGCGCGCGATACCACTCGTCGAGAAACTTCTCAAGGCCTTGAACCCGCAGGTTGTAGGCACGGTCATCGTCGAGCGCAATCCTGACCCGTCGTTCGTACTCGTCATCGATGCCGGGCCCGCCGCTCTCAAGCACTAGACCTTCGAATTTCTCCGGATGCTTGAGCGCGACATATAATGCCAGTCTAGCGCCCATCGAGTAGCCCACCAAGGTCGTGTGCTTGAGCTCGTGCTTGTCGATAAACTTGATCAGATCGCAGCCGACTGACTCCATACTGATACTCCCCTTGCGCAGGGGAAAGCCGTTATGCCCGTGACCCGGCAAGTCCGGCGCAATGCAGTAGTAGTCACTTGCGAGGTGTGAGAAATACGGCTGCCAGTCTTCTGCCAGACCCATGAAACCGTGCAGGAAGATCAGGGCAGGCTGACGCTTGTTGCCGTGGGCGAGGTACGACCAGTCCATACTATCAGGAATTTACCAATTCATCGAGCCGCCGTAAAGCCTTCTCTTCAACGCGAATCCAGAGCTTGCGCAGCCACTCGACCTCGGTTTCGCGCGAGGTTCTGATCTCGATCAACGCCGGCTTTCTCGATTTCTGCGCCGCCCGGTAGACAGTTGCGAAGTCTTTGAGAGTCCTGGGCTCGTGATATTTGATGTTGAACAGCTCGGCTGCGGCTCGAAATGTCAAGCCGTGCGGCGTACCGAAATAGGGCTCGAACATCTCGCCGACCTTGGCAATAGGCAGGTGCGAGAAAATCCCTCCGCCGTCGTTATTGAAGCAGATCACCACCACCGGCTGCGGATTTGAGCGTAGCAGCGCCAGTGAATTGAGATCATGCAGCAGGGCGAGATCTCCGAGTAGAAGAGTCGTCGCGGCACTTGAACCGCAGGCGAATCCGGCGGCGGTGGCAACCGTGCCGTCGATGCCGTTGACGCCGCGATTGGCTGAAACCAGCGCAGCCACTCCGCCGGCTGCGGCAGCCATCTCTGCCAATCGTACCGGCATGCTGGCGGCGAGGAATAAACAGGAGGCGGACTTAAGCGCCAGGAACGCAATGGTCAATTCGTGCAATTCGGCTGACTTGACATTCGACAGCGGCTCCAATAACTCCACCGCCAGGGCGTCGAGCGATTGAAAGTGTGCGAGAAGTCCCGACGTTTTCTCCTGAACGTTCTCTTTCAGGGCGGCTGCGATGGCGGCAGGATCGGCAACGATACGCAATCCGGTTCGATGCACTGGGTCGATTCGCCGGGGAGTCTCCGCTACTACGATCCACTGAGCGCCGGATTCGTTGAGATATTGCATGGTCGCCTTCGAAATCGGTGCACGGTCGAATTGCAGAATCAAGTCCGGCCGGAGGCGCCGCGCAATCGCCTCGCTGCGCAGATAAAGATCGTAGTGCGCAATTGTCCTTTGCCCGGGGCGATCTGATGCCCGCAAGCCCGAAGTACTCTCCGCAAGCAGGGGCCACTGAAGTCTACCGGCCAAATCCGCGATCGCCTCGGCAGCGCGGCCTGTCAATCCACAACCGGCGACGATGACGCCACGCTTTGCGCTATTGATTTGCTCGGCAAGCAGCGCGATTTCGCTGTCGGCAATTGCCAAGTGCGGCCTGGAATACACCGTGAACGGAGTACTTCTTGTTAGCCAATCCTCCACCGGCTTGAGATACTGCCCAAAATCCTTCTCCAACCCGATCGGCGCCAGCGGCTCGCGAAATGGACAATTCAAGTGAACCGGACCAGGGTCTGGTCCCAGCGAATGGGCGACAGCTGTATCGACGGTAGATAACAACAGCTGCGGTCCGACTTCTGCTGTCGGCGTCGGGACATCAAAGAACCGGCGTACCTGCGATCCGAAGAGATTTATCTGGTCGATCGTTTGCGATGCACCCGTATCACGAAGTTCAGGCGGGCGATCGGCTGTCAGGACGATCAGCGGCACTCCAGAGTAGTTGGCCTCGACGACGGCAGGAAAGAAATTCGCGGCGGCGGTACCGCTCGTGCACAGCACTGCAGCCGGGCGGCCGGTCGCTTTGGCGTATCCGAGCGCGTAAAAGGCTGCACCGCGCTCATCGAAGTGGACAGTCTTGGTACAACGCGAATTCTCGGCCACCGCGAGCGCCAGCGGCGCGGAGCGCGAACCCGGCGAGACGACAAAGTGGTCGACACCGCAGCGAACGAGTTCTTCAATGAGCAGCCGCCCCCAGACCTGATTCAGCGACGTCGCTTTCATGCCGCGCCTCCCAGCAGGACTTCCAGCGATCCCTGCAACTTCTGCTCGAGTTCCAGCCACTCGATGTCGGGATCTGATCCGGCAACAATCCCTGCGCCGGCGTAAAGATTGACAGACGCGCCGCTGATCAACGCCGAACGCAGGGCCACGCAGACGTCCACATGATCGGGAAACACCACGCCGAGCGGCCCGGAGTAGTAGCCGCGATCAAACGGCTCCAGTTGACGCAGCGAAAGCATCGCCTGGTCGCGCGGAGTGCCGCAAACTGCGGGCGTGGGGTGAAGTGCCTCAAGGACCTCAATCGGAGAGGTCCCGGGCCGCAGTCGGGCCACGATCGGGGAAATCAAGTGCTGAACGCGCTGGAGCTTGACGATCTGCGGTGTGGACATCGCAGCGACGCTTTCAGACAGCGGCTGCAGTCCGGCCACGATCCCGTCGACCACGAACTTGTGTTCGCGATTGTCCTTGCGACTCTCCTGCAAGAGGCGGGCGAGTTGCTCGTCCGTGGCCGTACTCTGTCCGCGCGGAACCGTTCCGGCAACGGCTTCCGACTCTACGCGATCGCTGGCGGCGCGGAATAGCCGTTCCGGCGATGCCCCGACAAATGCGGAGATCGCGGTTGGGGCGAACAGATAGCGATATACCTGCCCTTTGCCAGCGAGTGCTTTCAAGAACCCGTACGGGTCGATCGGCTGCGAAAACTCAAGCGCCGTGCGACGCGCGAGCACGACCTTCTGCAGCGCAGCCATCTCGATTTCCCTCAGGATATTGCGGCAGCCGTCGTTCCATTCCGCGCGGTCGGGCCGGTCACGTCGACTCAACAGGTTCGGTCGTTCCCCTGCAGGCTTCTTGCTGTCGTCTCTTTCGCCAAGCATTAGTTCAAGTTGCGCCAGGATCGGCGCTGATTCCTGTCCGGGTCGCAGCGCAATCACTCCCGAGTACTTCTCATCGCGTCGGCACAATGTGATGCTCGGTAATTGCCACCACAGATCGGGAAAATCGCTCCAGTCCTTGCCGGCGTATCGTCCGGAGTTGTCGAATCGACCCCCTATGAAAAGCGCTGCCCCTGTCGCGGCAGGGTAATTGCACACCAAGTCAGTAAACTGCTTATAGCCGGACGCCATGCTGAGCTGTTGGACGTTCATCGCCTGGCCCACGCCGCAGACCTCGATGCGGTGTTCGCGGTCGTGCCAGTACGATTTTGGGAAAACGGCAGCGTGTTGCAGACAGTCGATGAGATTGACTGTCGGCAACTCAAAACTCTGAAGATAGACAGATTCAGATTCTGATGTGAAAGCAGTCGGCAAGTGCGCGGCAAGCGATCGCATCAGGTCGGACAAGTCGGACTGCGGGAGGCTCGTAATCTGATCAGCGGTCTGGGAGTCGCGAATGGGCGTCATCGCTTATGATGTCCGCCTGAGTGCGTAGTACTGCCGTGAGCGCTTCAGCAACGATGAAAACTGCTCGAGCGTCAACGCCTGACCGGCGTCCGAGAGCGCCAAGGGCGGCTGCGGGTGAACTTCGATCATGATACCGTCGGCTCCCGCTGCGACTGCCGCCAATGCCAACGGCTCGACCAGGACAGAGCGCCCGGCAGCATGGGAGGCATCGGCAATCACCGGGTAGCTCGTTTGCTGTTGCGTAAGTATGATTGCGGCCAAATCGAGCGTGTGCGCAATCTCCGGCTCAAAAGTGCGGACGCCGCGCTCGCACAAAATAATGCTATTGTTGCCGCCGCGACTGATGTATTCCGCCGCCGCCAACCACTCGCGAATCGTCGCCGCCATGCCGCGTTTCAACAGGATCGGCTTGTTCACTGATCCGAGCGCGGTCAGCAGGGTGTAATTGAACATATTGCGCGAGCCGACCTGGAGTACGTCAGCATACTCTGACACGGTGTCGATTTGCGCCTGATCCATTACTTCGGTAACGACGAACATCCCGTACTTGTCTGCCGTCTCGCGCAACAGGCGCAGTCCGTTGACGCCGAGTCCCTGGAAAGAATCGACTCGCGTCCGCGGTTTATAGGCGCCACCCCGCAGGAAGCGCACACCCTGCTCCCAAAGCGATCGGGCTACGACGTTCAACTGCTCGGCATCCTCGACGGCGCAGGGCCCGGCGATGACGGTAAGTTGCTCGCGGTCGGTGAGCAGCGAATAACAATCTCGCTCGCTGCCTCGCTGCAATGTCAGCCGCCCCTGCTCAAAACCCCGATTCTGAAACTGCTCGCGAATCTCTGGCGTGATCCGCCCCAATACTCGCACGACTGTGTGATTGTGCTCCGACATCTCATAGTCGATGCCGAGCTGTTCCAGCATGGCAACAAATTCCTGCTTGCGCAAATCCGCGGCGCCGAAGCTGTAAATCATGACCGTATCCCTGTGTAGAGTGACACGATCCCTCCATTGAGCGGCTCTGCCGTAACTTCCTGCCACCCGGCCGCCGTCATCAGGCGGCAAAACGCATCGCCGTGGGGAAAGGTCTCAATCGTCTTGTTGAGATAGGTGTAGGCCGAGGCATCCCCGGAGAGGAGCCTTCCCAAAAGGGGTACCACGTAGCGGATGTAAGCCAAATGAAAGAAGCGCAACAGGCGATGGCTCGGGAGTGAAAACTCCAGCACCATCAGCTTGCCGCCCGGACGCGCAACCCGTGCCAGCTCACGCAAGCACAACCCGACGTCCGCCATATTGCGAATCCCAAAGGCGATAATCTCGGCATCGACGGCAGCAGCAGGCAAGGGGAGATTATGGCCATCGGCGCGCCCGAGGGTCACCTTCGCGTCAAGCTCTGCGGCTGCAATTTTCACTGTACCAAGAGCGAGCATCTCTTCGGCCATGTCGAGCGCGATCACACGACAGTGACGACTTATGGCAGCCTCGATCGCGATATCACATGTGCCGCAGGCCAAATCGAGGAGGATCTGATCCGTGCCCGAGGGAATCTGGGCGACGGCCTGTCGGCGCCACCGACGGTCGAGTCCCAAAGACAGAATCCGATTCAATAAATCATAGCGCCGGGAAATGCGGTCGAACATGCGATGCACTTCTGAGCGCGAAGGCGCAGTGGGCGATGTCAAAGCAATATCCTGCATCAGTCTTTTGCCGGAGCTGATTCTTGCACGCCCGGCAGTAATCGAAGAATATACGCAGTAAGTGTGGCAAACGCAACCCCCGCGCATCGCGATCAAGCGGGATGCGAATGATCAAACCATTGAAAGATAAGGAGATATAGATCAGGGAATCGGGTGCAACTCAAGACGCCCCTGCCGCAGTAGAAACTCGACTCCCGGGTTGGAATCTACAACTAAGTCGGCGGCAGCCTGCAATTCCAGTCGGCAGTCACCGCAGGCACCGGCATTGATCAGTACGACCTTGATACCGAGTTCGCGGCAGCGGTCAAACAACCGTCGCAGTTCGACTTTGAACGGAGTCCGTCCGTCGGCAATGCACAGAGCGGGTTGGTTCGCCCCGGCGGGCAGTTCGTCGCAGGATTGCACGACCGAAACATCAAGCCCCAGTGACTGCCCCTCAAACTCATAATCACGAGTAGTCTTAAGGTCAGCGCTGAAGATTAACAGCCGACCAACGGGTAGCCTCGAGCAATCAACCTTCTCGATTGGCGCGTCATTTGTTGAAGCGGGAAGTTGCACAGTAAACACGCTTCCTTTGCCAAGCTCGCTTTCCACGGTAATCGTGCCGCCGTATGCCGTCACGATATTGCGGCACAGCGACAGCCCCAATCCGGTGCCATAGTCGGAATCGCGACCCCAGACTCCCTTGGTCGAGAAGAACGGATCGAAGATGCGGCCGAGATTCTCAGCGGGGATACCGATGCCGGTGTCGGCGACTTGCAGCCGCACCCAGGCCTGGTCGCAGCTGACGCGGAGTGTAAGAGTCCCGCCGTTGTTCATGGCCTGAGCTGCATTCATGACGAGATTCAATACGACTTGCTGCAACCGACCGGCCGAGCCGTTCACGCTCGGAACTTCAGCGAAATCGGTCTGCAGCTCAATATTGCGTTCGTTGAGTTCTTTGCGGACGAAGCGCAACGTGGAATGAATGATATCGGTCAAGAGCACGGGTCCGTCGCTATCACTACGATGGCTGGAATAACTGAGCAAGGACATCGCGATCTCATTCGCCTTTTCGCCAGCCTCGAGAATCTGCGCGAAGGCGAGCCGCGCTTCTTCCAGGCCGCCGGGCTCGTCCAGCAAATCCTGCGCGAAGCTGGCATTGCCGATGATGCCGGCGAGGTAATTCTTGAATTCGTGCGCGATACCGGCGGCCAGGGTTCCGATCGAGGTGAAGCGATCAGCCTCCTGGAGTCTCTGGCGCCTCTCGAATTCGTCGGTCAAATCGCGTACGATCAGCGTAAAGGTATGGTCCTCGCCGATCTGTACCCGGCTGATCGAGAGTTGGACGGGGATCTCGCGACCGTTGGCGCAGCGCCCGACTCCTTCAAAGGATCGCGAGTCTTTGATTTCCAGCAGCGCGCGGCTGTCAAGCGCCGGCACCAGATCCTGGATCGAACCGGAAGTTAGACCTTGATCCAGACCAAAAATCTGGCTTGCCGCAGCATTGGTGATTTGAATGATTCCGGCGGCGTTGGTAACGACGATTCCATCGGCCGCTGAGCTCAAGATCGCCCGCAGCCTGGCGTCACTCTCCACAATCTTTTGTTCTGCAGCTTTGCGCTCCGAGATATCGCGAATAAACGCGACGTATCGCGTTCCGCTTTCGAGATTCATGCGACTGATCGCCAATTCAATCGAGAATACCGTATTGCTGTCGCGTATCGCCACGGCTTCACGCACGAGAACGGTCGGGGACTGATCGTTGGGGAATGGCGCAGCCAGGCGCGCCTCCAGCGTTGTCCGCAAGGGCTCGGCCAGCAGACTGAAAAACGATCTCAGCATAAGCCGGACCTGGCTCAGCGCGAAAATGCGCTCGGCCGCAGGATTAGCCGATTCAATCGTGCCGTCAGCACGGAAGGTAATGATGCCGTCGGCCGCAGCTTCGATCAGCGTGTGAATCTGTACCAGGCTCTCTCTGACCTCAGATTCAATCTTCAATCTCTCAGTCAGGTCCCGCATAATACTCGAGAGACAAACAAGTTTGCCGTGCTCGTCGAGGCGGGCGATCATGACGTGGGACACGGTGAATTCGCTGCCTTCGCGGCGGCGCACCGCGCTTTCGCCAATCCAGATGCCGTCGCGAATAGCCGCGGGTATTGCCGAGGCCCGGAGTTTCTGCAGCGAAGCGGCGGAAAAGAATTCTTCGATGCAAGTCCCGTCTGCCTCATCAGCCTGCTCGAAGCCAAGCAGGGCGCGCCCGGACTGATTGAGATACAGCAGGCGGTCCTGGCTGTCGGTGATTAGGACGACATCAGAAGTAGCCTCAAGGATATTGACCAGCCGCGCGCGCTCTTCGTCGGCACGAACTCGCTCCGACACGTCTCGCGATACGGCTATGATATCCGGAGCTTGTCCGAATTCGGAGTTGTCGGCAGCACGGGCACACGATTCAAGCCACACGTAGTGGCCGTCTCGGTGTCGAAACCGGGCGACTGACGTAATCGTCTTTGACATCTCAATTGTCTCCGAAACGTTCGTTTTTACAAGCTCCGCGTCATCAGGATGAGTGAATTCGAAAAGGCTGCGTCCGATCAACTCTTCCGGAGTCCAACCGAGTATTGTTGTCACTGCTGGCGATGCATAGTTGATGCGTGCCTCAGCCGAGCATCTGGTGATGATGTCCGTAGCGTGCTCAGCCAGCAGGCGGAACCGCGCTTCACTTTCCTGAACGGCTTGTTGCGCCGCCCGTAACTCCGTGATGTCGCGAGCCACGTAGAAAAATCCGATCAACTGTCCGCTGTAGTCGAACCGCGGCGAAGTCGACAACGCCAGGTAACGCTTGTCGCCGTTGGGGCGTGTGATCCAGGTCTCAAATCTCGCCCGCCCCTGTTTTAAGAGCCGATCGCGTTCCCGGCGCAGCTCCAACAGGCGCTCCTCCTCGATGAACTCACTGGTCTTGCGGCCGACGAGAGTGCCGGCAGCCACACCGAAGATCCGATCCGCTGCCGGATTCGCGACCACGAAGCGGCCGTCAATATCGATCAGGCAGACACCATCATCCTGGTGATCCACCAGCTCGCGATAGCGCTCTTCGCTTTCGACCAGCTGCTCTTCCAGCTTCTTCTGGTCGGTGATATCAGAAAGCACGCCGTTCCAGACCATGCGACCATCGTGTTGACGCAGCGGGGTCGACTGCGCCCTCACCCAGCGCGCCTCATCACCCGACTTGACGCGAAACTCGCCGAGCCACGAGTTTCTCTCCGAGATCGCTTTCCAAATCGAGCCCATTACGGATTCAAGGTCATCCGGGTGGATCAACCGGAAGAAGGCCTCTGGGTCCTTTTTGCATTCGTCCGCGGTAATACCGTAAACGCCGTCCAGACCCGGGGAAATCATGGGGAAGGTGAGACGGCCGTCGGATTCCAGGCGACATTGGAAGACTACCCCCGGGATTCCTGAGGTGGTATCGCGTAGTAGTTTTTCGCTCTCGCGCAGGGCACGTTCAGTTTCGAGGAGCTTGGTAATGTCATGCCCGAAGACTGCCACGAGGTTACGAGCCGACTGCGGTTCGCAGATAGGCCGGACAGACACGCGCGTCGCCCGCTGCCTCCACTCCAGGGTCAGGTCGGTTGGTTCGTTGTCGGCAAAGGCGCGCTCAATAGCGATCGCCAATTGCTCTCCGACTTCCAGCGGCAGCAAACTTACGCCGCGGCGCCCGACGATCTGTGCGAGAGGGCGATTCAGCAGTTCTGCGACGCCGCGATTCGCGGCCTCGATCGTTCCTCCGCGCTCGATCAGCATCGCCGGACCCGGATGGGCATCAAGGAGCGCTGCGAGCCGGGCGGAGCTTTGGCGCAATGACTCTGCGGCTGCTTTGGCCTCATCTATGTCCAGAATGATGCCGTCGACAAAAGCGGGATTCCCGCCATCGTCGCAGATCACCTGGCCGCGTTCGAGCATCCAGGTGATGCGACCATCCGTGTGCCTAAGCCTGTACTCGACCTGGTAGGCAGTCTTCGCTTCGACTGCCGCGGTCAAAGCCTTTTTCGCCTGTGGAAGGTCCTCGGGGTGAAAGCCGCTGGCGGAAGGGCGAATCCCTTTGACATAATCCGAAGCGGGGAAACCGGTGTACAGCTCGACGCTTTCGGAAATGTACTCGACCGGCCAATCGGGCGCCACGCGCAGACGAAAGGTGATTCCCGGCACGTTTTTGACGAGCGTGCGGAAATGCTCTTCGCTCTCCCGTAGTCTTTCGGTGTCTATGCGTCGCTGCGCTTCCAACGCGGCATTGGCGCGCGCCACCCGATGCGCGAATACGACAATGAGTCCGATCAAGAAGATCACGCCAATGTGTGTTGAGGATTCAACAGCTCGCAGTGAATCGGCACTCGCCAAGGCGGAGGTCTCCTGCTCGCGACGGATTTGCGCCTGTTCGCGGGTTAGAGCACCGTGCTCGGCCAGGAACTGACGTTGAACGCCGGCGAGCTGATTCAGCAACGTGCCTTGGCGACTGGAGTCAACTCCGAAATTCGTGGCAATTGCGCGCCGCGAAAAGTCGCTCAAGGCAAAGCCGGAACGGATGAATCTGCTGGAAGCCTGAAGTAATCCACGTGCAGCCTCGGGACGGCCGATCGTCGCGGCCAGCGCGCCCAGGTGGCCCAACGCGCTGTCGAAATCAGCGATAGCATCTTGAAGTTGAATATTGTTGGCAGCATCATGTGCGCCGACAATGGCGAACCTGGCATCGAAGTAGAGCTGTGACGAAACTGAAAGCGCGGCATTCCTGGCTTCCGAGAAATTCGCCCAATCTTCCTGAAGCGCATTCAGAGTTTCGTGGCGGTCATCAATTTCCGAATTAATATAGACCGAGACCAGCCCGGATACGAATATCAGGGCGCCGATCGCATAGAGCGACCAATGCCAGATGCGCTGCGGGTTCTTGTCAGCGTGCTTCGTTAAGTTCAGCAGGGGTTCAGTTTCATGAGTAATCGACATATCCTATCCGTCGACGCAGAATACGCTCCAGCGAGAGTGTTTCTTTTTATATCGGCAGATCACGACACAACTTGCGCCCCAATCAGGATTTGCGAGTTTGTGCGCTTGTGGCTGGTGCAGAGCGAAACGTCAGGATTTACCGGCGGGGACCGGCTCAGTCTTCGAGAAGCAAGGCAAAAAGAAGGCAGTTCTCAGCGAGCAAGTGGTCGGCGAGAAGTCCGTCACGCCAGCGTTTGATGAACTCCCGCTCCGAGGATACCTCTTCAAAGCCCGACTCGCCCAGTGCCTCCCGGACAGTCAGAAGTGGCTGCGGACACATGCAGTAGATCAAGCGTCGTTCCCGAAAACGCGCAAGTTCGCAAACTTGGTCGAGCAGACCCGTGGCGGAACTCGCTGAGTTGAACTCGGGATAAAGAAACGGGCCGGAAATCTCCAACGTCAGATCGTCCACTGAGCACTTGACGTAGCCAAGAGGCGAATGGTCGGCAAAACCGATGATGTAG
Source organism: uncultured Ignavibacteria bacterium (assembly GCA_964576925.1). GTDB lineage: Bacteria > Zixibacteria > MSB-5A5 > CAIYYT01 > CAIYYT01 > JADJGC01. The sequence goes on from CAZNWJ010000004.1 coordinate 185,110, forward strand.
ACTGTGCTGGGTTCTTCGCTTTCGAGAAGCAAGTCGGTAAAGTCGTCCGCCCACATGGCGGCAACATCGGGCGGAAGCGGCGCCAGGGTTTGCTCGTGCAAGTCTTGCAGCAACGGCAAGGCGCGCGGTCCGGCGCGAAGATAGCGGACGTCGGGCATGGAGACAATATACATCACGCCACCGCAGAGCGATGCGCGATTCTCGTGTGCCTCAGACTTTGGCCACGAGATAGATATAGCGCAAGTTCGTATTGCCGCAGTTGACCACATTGTGGATCGTCCGCGGCGGCATATAGCTCACGGCCGGTGCGACAACCCGCAACGGCGTGTCCAGAGTTTCTGCGTGCACCTCGGCGCAACCCTGCAAGAACACAATCGCTTCTTCGTGCTCCTTGGTGCTGTGTTCACCGACAGACCCGCCGGGCTTCAATGTCACACAGCCGGAGTGAAACTGGAATGTGTTGGCGTCGTCGAGCAAGTGAAGGTAGTGCACGTCGGGCGCCGGCAATTCGCAAACAAAGGGGATCAGCTTCTTGTCAGCCAATAATTCTGTAGCCATGGTGTCCTTCCCGCCAGAGAGATCTGGCTGCTAATTGCGAGGTGCCATCGACTTGACCCACCAGCGGGCGATCAACGGCAACATGATGATCTGTCCCAGCGCCGCAAAGACACCGGGCAGCATGGCTGCCTGGAGATACGCCGCCAGCGGCTGACTCACCGAGCCGGCCATCACGACAGTGGCGACGAATACGACTCGACCTACGAGCAATCCGACCAAGACGCTGACGAAGCCGTTCAGACGAAGGCTTTCGCGGCAGAATCCCGTGACCGCGCCGTAAGCCGCAAGCTCAACCGACATCGGCAGAATCATCGGTGGGAAGGGCATGCCCGAAAAGGCGAATGAAACGACCGGGCTGAGCGCTCCGACCATCAAGCCGCCACGCCAGCCGTAAACCAACCCGGCCAGAATTACCGGCCAGTGCATTGGTAGCAAAGTTCGAACCGGCAGGCCGGTAAGGTGAGCAAGTGATGGGAGAACGACCGCCAGAGCAAGCAGTGCGGTTGCCCAGATCACCGTGGACACACGCCACAGCGGCAAAGTCGTTGCAGTTATCGACGAGCTATAGTTCCTTTCCATCGTCATTCTCCTTTACAAGTATGTAAATCAAGCAAGCACCGCGTTTAACATATCGAATCATTAATGGACAATCCAGTCGTTTTTAGCACATAATCGTCTCTTCACGACCCGGTCCAGTTGAGAGAATACTGATTTTCACACCGAGAAACTCCTGAATTCGCGCCAGGTACTTGTGCGCGTTGCTGTCCAGATCGCCCAGCGACCGCGCGTGGCACACCGGTTTGCTCCAGCCCGGCAACGTTTCATACACAGGCTCAACATGTTGAAACTGGAAATTCGACTGCGGCGGCACCGTGTGGACCTGGCCGCCGAACCTGTATCCGGTGCAGATCTTGACCTCGCTTAGACCATCCAGGACATCGGCCTTCATCAGGGCAATATTGTCCACGCCGTTAATACGTACCGCGTACTTGAGTGACACCAGGTCCAGCCAACCGCAGCGCCGCGGACGTCCGGTCGTTGATCCGTATTCATTGCCGCGCTCGCGCAGCTTGTTTCCGATATCATCCTTCAACTCCGTCGGAAACGGCCCACCACCGACCCGCGTCTGGTAGGCTTTGACGATTCCGGTGACTTCGCCGAGATGCTTGAAGCCGATTCCCAGACCGGTCAGGACGCCGCCGATGGTTGTATTCGACGAAGTTATGTAGGGATAGGTGCCGAAGTCGACGTCGAGCAAGGTTCCTTGGGCGCCCTCAAAGAGAATTCGCTTACCGTGGCGGCACGCGGAGTCAAGATATTCCGCGACGTCGCAAACCAATTCGCGGGCTTCTTCGCGTTTGGCGACGAGGGTCTCAAAAGTCAGATCGATGTTGGGGCGCTGATCGTCCGGCAGACGGTCGAAGATATGCTTCTTGAGCTCAAAGTTCTCCTTGATCTTGCAGCGTAGCACGTGGTCGTCAAAGATATCGGCAAACTGGATGCCGCAGCGCCCGATCTTGTCGAGATAGGCTGGCCCGATCCCGCGCTTAGTCGTGCCAAGCAAAGCATCGCCCCGGGCTTCTTCCATGACGGCATCAATGATCTTGTGATAGGGCATCACCAGGTGGGCGCGCCCGGAGACGAGTATCCGGCCCGCTACCTTGACCCCTTGTGCTTCCAGTTCGCGCATTTCGGCGAATAACTGAAACATGTCGAGCACGACACCATTGCCGATCAGGCAGATCTTGCCTTCGTGAAGAATTCCCGAGGGGATAAGATGGAGAATGAACTTCTTTCCACCAACCGTGACAGTGTGTCCGGCATTGGCGCCGCCTTGGCAGCGCGCGACGACATCGAAGTCGCGCGATAACAAGTCGACGATCTTGCCTTTGCCTTCATCACCCCACTGCAATCCGAGAACAACCCGATTTGACATCTATTTCACTCCCGTTAGTATATTCAACATCACTGCGGCCGTTTTCCCTGCCTAAGCAATCGTGCTCACCCAATTGAGAATCAAGTGCTTACCCTCGCCCGACTCGGCCGAAAAAGCGACGATTTGCTTCGGACTAATCTCAAGTTGTTGCGCCAGCTCGGCAATCGCTTTTGCCTTGAGTCGCTGGTTCAACTTGTCAGACTTCGTGAGGACATAAAGATGGTGCTTGACCAGCGTCGCCGTCCACTCGTGCAGACCGATATCAAGGTCGCTGGCTTCGTGGCGGATGTCGATTAAGTGTACCAGACCCTGGATGGCTGAGTTCTTTTCGAAGTAGACGTCCAGCAGTTGCTTCCAACGGTCGCGCTCGGTCTTGGGGGCCCGGGCATAGCCATAGCCGGGCAGGTCGACGAAGCACAGCCGGTCATTTACACGGTAATAATTGATAGATTGGGTCTTCCCCGGTGTCTGCGAGACTTTGGCGAGCGCTTTGCGATTGAATAGCTTATTGAGCAGCGATGACTTGCCGACGTTGGACCGGCCGGCAAAAGCAATCTGCGTTGGGCCGTCCAGAATCAGCTGATCCGGCAGATAGGCAGTCCTCTCCAATGTCACCCGACGCAGGTCCACTTACATCCTCTCTTAGAATTCTACCGGTGCGCGAAGCTATCGAAATCAGCGAGGGAAGGCAAGCTTTAATACGTCGGAGGCGTTCTTGACGTAATGAATATTGAGCTTGGCGGTCAGTTCTTTCGGAAGTTCTTCGATATCGGGACGATTCGCCCGCGGGACGGCGACATTCGTGATTCCTGCCCGAACGGCAGAAATTAGCTTGGCGTTCAATCCGCCCACGGCGAGGACTTCGCCCGATAGCGTGATTTCTCCGGAATAGGCAAGTCCTTTGGCGGCAAGCCGTTTCGTGAACGCCGAACAGAGCGCCACCAGGATCGTGATCCCGGCGGACGGTCCATCCTTCGGGACAGCGCCCTCCGGTAAGTGCAGGTGAATGTCGGTGTTCTTGAAAATGTCCTTGGGAATCTTGAGTGCCGCTGCCTTCGACTTCAAGTAGGTCAGGGCAGCGCGCGCCGACTCCTGCATCACGTCGCCGAGTTTTCCGGTCAGCGTCAGTCGACCGCTGCCTTCGGTCAGCGTGATTTCAACGGGCAGAATCTCTCCGCCGGTCCTCGTCCACGCCAGGCCGATCGCTTTGCCGATCATGGTCACGCCCAGTTCGGTGTCTGAGTACTTGCGCACTCCCAGATACTTCTTCAGGTCGGTGCGTTTGATGTCGTAAGTCCGCTTCTTTTCGCCCTTGGCGACACGCTGGGCGATCTGGCGCATGATCGTGCCGACTTGGCGTTCGAGTTCGCGTACACCTGCCTCGCGCGTATAGTCCCGGATAACGGCGCTGATGATTGGCTTGCTGATCTTGATCTTGTGCTTCGATAGTCCGCTCTCCTGCTGTTGCTTGGGGATCAGGAATTGCTCGGCAATTTGCACCTTCTCAAACTCGAGATAGCCGGGCAGCTCGATCATCTCCATGCGGTCAAGCAGCGGCCGCGGAATCCCCGCCGTCGTGTTGGCTGTGGTCACGAACAGAATATGCGACAGGTCAAATTCGCACTCGAGAAAATGGTCCTGAAAGGTCGCATTCTGCTCCGGATCGAGGACTTCAAGAAGTGCCGAAGCCGGATCGCCGTGGAAGTCCATGCCGATTTTGTCGATCTCGTCGAGCAGGAACACGGGATTTGAGCTGCCAACCTTCTTGAGCATTTGCACGATCCGTCCCGGCATGGCGCCGATATACGTGCGCCGATGGCCGCGAATTTCCGCCTCATCGCGCACGCCGCCCAGCGACATCCGGGCAAACTTGCGGTCGAGAGCATGAGCAATCGACTTGCCGAGCGAAGTCTTGCCGACACCGGGGGGACCCACCAGACAGAGGATCGGACCCTTGACGTTCTTGGCCAACTTGATCACGGCCAGGTGCTCAAGGATGCGGCGCTTGGCCTTCTCCAGCCCGAAGTGCTCGTTGTCCAGTATCGTCTCCACCTCTTTGAATTCGGTTCGATCAGTCGTCTTGCTGTTCCACGGCATGGCCAGCACCCAGTCAAGATAGCCGCGAATAACATTGGCCTCCGCCGAATAGGAATGCATGCGGCTGAGACGCGTGACTTCCTCAGAGGCTTTCTTCGTAACAGCCTCAGGCATCGCGGCCTTCTTGATCCGCTCTTCATAGTCGCTGACATCCGCCGCATCATCGAACTGGCCCAGTTCTTCCTTGATAACCTTGAGTTGATGCTGGAGGTAGAACTCGCGCTGCGTCTTGTTCAGCGACTCGCGAACACCGGTGTCGATCTCCTGTTCCAGCTTCAGAATTTCGATCTCGCTCGACAGGCTGCCGGCAAGGAGTTCGAGCCGCTTCGTAACCGACACCGTCTCCAGCAGTTTCTGACGCAGCTCAATCGGAAGCAACACGTGCGCGGCGACAACGTCCGCCAATTTGCCCGGATCGCCGACTTCGGTCGTGTACGAGAGAATCTCGTCCGGCAGCCGGCGGTTGAGATTGACGTAGTCGGTAAAAGCGGTGGTAACCGTGCGCGTCAGGGCTTCGATGCGCAGATCATCGGCATCGAAGATGTCCCCTTCCATCCGGACGTGGGCGCCGATGAAACCTTCGTTTGATGTCAGTCGCTTGACCGTTGCCCGGCCGATGCCTTCCATTAAGACCTTCATCGTGCCGTTAGAGAGCTTCATGACTTGCAGGACGCGCGAGACGGTGCCAAACTGGTAGAGGTCGCCGGCATTCGGGACCTCGGTATCCTTGTCTTTCTGCGCCAGAAGCAAAATCTGCTTGTCGCGGACCATCGCCTCCTGCAACGCGTCGACCGAGAACTGGCGGCCGACGATCATCGGATACACCATATAGGGGAAGACAATGGTGTCGCGCACCGGCAGAACCGGCAGGAACTCGTTGATGGTTAGCTTTTCGGAGCCGTATTGATAGATCATTGCGTGCGTCAGGAGCTTGCTACGCGCTCGCCTTGCCTGACTTGGATGAGCGCTCAATCAAGGGCGGCGCATCGGTAGTAATACATTCCTCGGTAATCACGATCTTGGCGACGTTGCGATAGGACGGCGCCTCGTACATGATATCCAGCATCTTCTCTTCAAAAATCGAGCGCAGAGCCCGCGCGCCCGTCTTGCGTTTCCTGGCTTCGCGGACAATCGCCGAGAGTGCTTCCGGCGTGAACTCCAGTTCGATGCCGTCCAGTTGGAACAGCTTCTGGTACTGGCGGGTCAGGCAATTCTTCGGTTCGGTCAAGATCTGCAACATCGCTTCGTCCGACAGCGGGTCGAGCACCGAAACGACGGGCAGGCGCCCGATCAATTCCGGTATCAAACCGAACTCCAGCAAATCCTCGGTTTGCACCATGTGCAGCAGCGCAGCGACATCGTCCTTGTCGACGTTCTTCGACTCGGTTTTGAACCCGACTTGCTGCTTACCGACGCGACGCGCGATAATCTTGTCGAGGCCGTCAAAAGCCCCGCCGCAGACAAAGAGAATATTGCGCGTATCGATCGGCACAAACGGCTGTTCCGGGTGCTTGCGGCCTCCCTTCGGCGGGATGTTCGAAACCGTACCCTCCAGGATCTTCAACAATCCCTGCTGGACACCCTCACCCGAAACGTCGCGGGTAATCGACGGATTGGCTGTCTTGCGGGCGATCTTGTCGATCTCATCGATAAACACGATGCCGATCTCGGCGCGCTCCTTGTCGTAGTCCGCTGCCTGGTAGAGACGCACCAGGATGTTCTCAACATCCTCGCCGACATAGCCGGCTTCGGTCAGCACAGTCGCATCGGCGATACTGAACGGTACCGACAGCATCTTGGCCAGAGTCTGGGCCAGAAGTGTCTTGCCGGTGCCCGTCGGACCCAGCATGAGGATATTCGATTTCTCGATTTCGACTTCGCTGGTCTCCGACTCGTTGAAGATACGCTGGTAGTGGCTGTAGACCGCTACCGAGAGCGTTTTCTTGGCTTTATCCTGGCCGATGACGTATTGATCGAGAAAGGCGCGAATCTCTTTCGGCTTGAAGATCTTGACCGGTCGCTGGACCGATTTCTTCTTCGGTGTTTCGTCCAGCATATCATGCGTCAGCTCGATGCACTGGTCGCAGATATGCGCGTTGTAACCGGAGAAAAGCTTGCGGACGCTGTAGGCATCTTTGCCGCAGAATGAACAGCGCTCCACGCGTTTGTTGCTACCGGTCATGGCTGTGATCCTTGTTCGGAGTCCCGACTACTTCTTGGCCTCAGGATTATACACTTCGTCCACCAGGCCGTATTCCTTGGCTTCGACGGCGGACATGAAGTGATTGCGATCGGTATCGGTATGAATCTTGTCGATCGGCTGGCCCGTGTGTTTCGCCAGGATCTCCGCCAGGCGCTGCTTATGCTGGACCGCCTCGGCGACCTGGATCTCCATGTCGCTGACCTGTCCCTGGGCGCCGCCCAACGGCTGGTGGATCATGATGCGCGAGTGCGGCAGGGCCGAGCGCTTGCCGGCTGCGCCGGCGGCCAAAAGAAATGCGCCCATCGAAGCCGCCAATCCCATGCAGACCGTCGCTACTTTCGGCTTGATAAACTGCATCGTGTCGTAAATGGCCAACCCCGATGTCACCACACCGCCGGGGGAATTGATATACAAGAAGATGTCCTTGTTGGCATCCTCAGCCGCCAAAAACAACAGCTGCGCAATCACCAGGTTGGCAATGTTGTCGTCGATCGGTGTCCCGAGAAAGATGATGCGATCTTTGAGCAGGCGCGAGTAAATGTCGTAGGCGCGTTCGCCGCGGCCCGTCTGTTCCACCACAATCGGGATCAGTTGGTTGTAAGTCAAAACATCCTCCTTGAATTCTTCACTCAGGGGAAACCAAAGGTGAGAAGACTTTCTCGATGGTCGACTTGTTGAGAATGTGCTCGATCACCTTGTTTTCCAGGATCGTCTCCTTGAGATCGGCAATCCGCCGATTCTCTGTAATCGTCTTACGCGCTTGTTCCAGCGTCATCTTATAGTTATCGGCAAAACGCTGCAGCCACGTATCCAGATCCGATTGTTCTACGCGAATCTGCTCTTTTTCCGCAATTTCATGATGCAGCAAGTCCCAGCGAATATGGCGAATCGCTATCGCCCGATATTGCTTGCGCACTTCCTCTTCGTCAATCGCTTCTTTGGAATTTTGCTTATAATCTTCGACCATCCGGTCCAGGTAACGCTCGACCAGCGCTTCGGGAAGGTCGAAGCGGTTCTTGTCGATCACCTCCTTGATGACCTCCTCGCGTACGGCATCCAACGCTTCCTTGGTCTTGCGCGCCTGGATATCGGCTTTCAGCTTCTCGCGGAACTCATCGACCGTCTTGACCTTCTCGTCGAACTGCTTGAAGAACTCCTCGTTCAACTCAACCAGATTGAGCTGGCGGACGACCTTGACGTTGACCTTGAAGCGCACCTTGCTTCCGGCAAAGCGCTCGTCGAAGTGCTCCTTCGGATAGTCGACTTCGATCTCCGTCTCGGCGCCGGCATCCAAGCCGGTAAGCTGCTTGGTAAACTGCGAGGCGACCGGGCCTTCGACTAACTCCAATTGAACGTTCTCAAACTTCTTCTGGTCGACCTTGCCGCCGGAATCGCTGACCGCCTCCAGATCGAGAAGCACGAAATCGCTGGCCTTCGCCGGGCGTTCCACCACTTCCAGCGAGGAATGCTTGCGTTGCAGGAACTCCAGCATTTCGTTGACTTCGCCATCCTTGACTGCGTCGTCGGGCTGTTTCAGCGTGAATCCGGAGTATTGCTCGAGCTTGATTTCCGGCCGGATCTCAAATTCGGCCGTGTAGGTCAGCGGCTTGCCTTCGCCGAAATCGACCTCGCTGATTCGCGGGTAATCGACGGGAGTCAAACCGGACTTCTGGATCGCTTCCTTGTACGATTCGTCCATCAGGTCTTCGAGCACATCCTGGGCCGCAGCCTGGCCGTAGCGCGCTTTGATCGTGGTCAGCGGCGCGCGACCTTTGCGAAACCCGGGAATCTCCGCCTGCGTCTTCAGCTTGCGGAAGACCTCGTCAAACTTCTGTTGGACAAATTCCTGGGAAACGGTGATTTTCAGCGTGCGTTTGCACTTCTCCCCCTGGGCAAGCTCAAAAGTGACGCTCAACGGCGAATCCTTTCCAGTGATTATCAATGGTGCGAACGGGGGGACTCGAACCCCCACGGTTATTCACCACTAGATCCTTAGTCTAGCGCGTATACCAATTCCGCCACGTTCGCACGCGTGCAGTCGGCGAAAAACTTCTGTCCGGTTGCGGCTGCCTGATGCCGTCCGGAAGCTTATCCTCTCATTTGCGAAAGGGGGGACTCGAACCCCCACGACCGAAGTCACCAGATCCTAAGTCTGGCGCGTCTGCCAATTCCGCCACTCTCGCGAAAACTGCAGCCGCCAGAAGGCCTTCCGGCAGCGGCAATAAGGATCGGAATGTACGCGCAGCGCCTATGGCTGTCAAGAGCTTATCTCTTGTGCCGGTGGGTGTTGTAATGCTCCTCCGGCACCGGGTCGCTTGTGCCGTCCCATCCCGTTAGCAGACAAAGCACTTCCGGGCATTGCTTGCCTGCAGGACGCGAATCTACTACCATTATATATACTGCCAGACGCAAGGGAGTTTGGGCGATTGCGCGACCTGATTCGAGTCAGTTTTGTGGCGATCATCATCGTATCGCCGTTAATCATCTCATCCGCCACAACCGATGCCGCGCTGTGGCCGCAAAGCGTCGCTATTGCGCTTCTTCCAGTCATAACCTGCGCACTGCTCCTTGCAATGCGCGACCAACATCGAATTGAATACGGTGCAACTCCGGCGCTAAAGCTGTTCGCAATCATCTGTGCCGCCCTGATCGCAATCGGTACTCTTTCGTTGTATTGGGCTGTGGCACCTTCCGAGGCATTGCCGGCGCTCGCCAATCTGATTCTGGTCGGCTGCCTGGCCATCGTCACGGCGCACTGCCTTACGGTCTCGCTGCTCAAAGTCTCCGATCTGGCCATCGCGGCCGTCGTTGGCGGAGCGGTGTTGTCAGCCGTCGGATTGCTGCAGTACGCCGGCATCGCGTTCGGTGACCTTCCCGGCAAGGTCGTGCCGTACGGAACACAGGGGAACAAAAACCTCCTGACCTCTGCCGTGATGCTCGCACTACCGCTCAGTTTCTACGGCTTTGTAACCGGACCGAACAGGCGCAAATTGGCTGCGGCGGTAGCCTTAGTCCTCGAGACAGGACTGATTGCCGCCAGTCGCTCGCGCGGCGCCTGGGTGGCGATCGCGGTGATGTTAGTCTTAGCGGCGTCGTTGGTAGTTCGAGGGAATTCCAAACGGCGTCAAGACTCTCACCAGCGGCCGCTGCGCGCTCCCTGGCGAACCGCGACCATTATCCTTTGTTTGGGAATTCTCGTCGGTGTCGGCGCTCACGAACTGCATAAACGCAACGTCCCGACAATACCGACCCAGCTGCTGAACCTGAGTACCGCCTCGATCGAGCATCGCCTCCACCTCTGGCAGACGACGATGCAGATGATCGGCGAAGCACCGCTGCTGGGTCAGGGATTGGGACAGTGGAAAATTCATGCGCCGCGCTTCTACGGCGACGCACTCCAGCGCCAGACCACAGAAGTCTCCTATTTGCGGCCGCACAACGACTTTCTCTGGATCGCGTCTGAAAGCGGGATCATCGGACTACTCCTGACCTTGGCGATATTCGGGCTCGGTCTGGGCGAAGCACTGCGGAGATTTGCCCGCGATTCCGGAGCAGGCCAGTGGACGGCGTTGATCGCTTTTTGCGGTCTCATCACTTTCGCAGTCGACAGCTCGTTCAGTTTCTCACGCGAGCGGCCGGCGCTGTTGATGTATCTCGCGCTCTATTTGGGTGTGGCACTTGCGACTGACGTCGCACCTGTCCCGGGGCAGAACTCACGAAATCGCTGGCTGAGCCGCGTTGCCTTTGCGAGCATCCTCGCTGCCTCATTGGGCATCGCTGCGTTCTTCGCCGCGCGCTTGCTCTCCGATCTACACACGAAGCAGGCGATGATCGCCTTGGCAGGGAAGAACTATGACCGGGTGGTCGAGGAAGCTCGCGCCGCCGACCGCTGGCACTCACGGTTTGACTACGGAGCAATACCGTTGCGCGGTTACGCCGGGTTTGCTCTCTTCGAATCAGGGCGCTATACCGAGGCGGTCGAAGAGCTGAGTGCCGCCTACAAATTGAATCCCTACAGTTATGCTGTGTTGAACAACCTCGCAGCCGCGCACCTCTTCGGAGGCAGCTACGCCGAGTCTGGACGTTTCTATCAGGAGTCGCTCAGGCTCTGGCCTCAGGCCGACCAGAGCTTGCTCAGTTATGCCATACTGAACTACGTCACCGGCCAATTCGATTCGGCTGCAGTTTACCTGTCGCGGATCGAGGCGCCCGACAGCCTGCCACGCTTCGCTCAATATCATAGACTCGTCACTGACAGCCTGGAAGCGAGAACGCATCGCAAGAACCGCTGACTCGTTCGCGTGCTGCGAAAAATCGCTTGAATTCGCCGCCCGAAGTCGTTTATTTCTCCTCGCTCCGCCCTCGGGAGGAGTTGTTGAGCCGCACTCACGGCGCTATCGTCTAGTGGTTAGGACGGGTGGTTCTCAGCCATCAAACCGGGGTTCGACTCCCCGTAGCGCTACCAATACAAATGACGATCCCGCGCGCCGCGCGGGATCGTCACGTTTTTGCCGATAAGTTACGCACGGACAATTGGGCCGGCTTCCACTATGACGATGAGTGTCTTGTACGACGGGTTGATCTATGCCTTGCGCAGCGTGACCGGTTGGCCGCAGCGGTTGCGTTCAGACGAACGCCGTTGGGGCAGCGGACAGATCGACTGCTACCGCTTTCTGCTTGAATCCCAGCGCTGGAGTTCTGATCAATTGCTCGCCTATCAATGGCAGCAACTCGCGCATCTGCTCGATCATGCCTACCACAACACGGAATTCTACCGCCGCCGCTTTGATGACCTCGGAGCCAAGCCGGGGGATATCCGTAATTTCGACGACTTTCGGCGCTTGCCGGTCCTCACCAAAGATGAAGTTCGTGCCTTCACCGAGGAACTAAAGAGCCGGCAGTTCGAGCAGCTCAGTCCGGTCGAGTCTCGCACCGGTGGCTCTACCGGTGCTCCACTTTTCCTTTACAAGAGTTCTCGCGCCGAGCATATGAGGGTTGCGGTGTCATGGCGTTCGCGTGAGTGGGCGGGTGTCGATTATCGCGCGCGCAAAGTATTGATCGAAATTCATCACGCCGCTATGAAACAACAGCCCGGGTGGTATCTCGACAGTCGCAGCAACTCGCTCCTGCTCTGGGCCGGTCGGCTGGATGAAGATCGCCTCGAGCGCTATCTCCGTCTTTGTCGCTGGTTCAAGCCCCAGATGTTGATCGGCTCGATTGGGTTCATGCGCGTATTCGGACGATTTCTGGAGTCTAAGAGTGAAAAAGCCATCCGACCGGGCGCCATCTTCGTCGTCGGCGAAACGGTCGCGCCAAGCGATCGGGAGAACATCAAGCGGCAATTCGGTTGCGAGCTGTTTGACGCCTATGGCATGCGCGAAAACGCGGTTTCGGCCAGCGAGTGTGCACAGCATCGACTACACATCAATAGCGAATTCACTTACGTCGAGTTTGAAGATCTGGAGCGCGATGCGGGTGGGGAACGCTGCGCGATTATCGGAACGAATCTGCACAATCTCGCCTTTCCGCTAATTCGCTATCGCACGGAAGATGTGGGCCACGCACAGGGCACTGCCTGTGCATGTGGAAAGGCGCATCCCGTGATGTCAATCGAGGGCGGGCGGACGCGGGATTTCCTGCGCACCCGCGAAGGCCACGTCTTTGTCTCCTGGCACCTGGCGCAGTTTATTGACAAGAGAATGGGCGTGCGCAAGATGCAGTTGCATCAGCACGACTTCGACCACGTCACCGTGCGCATCGTTCGCGGCCCCGAGTTTACGCCAAACGACGAAGCGCAACTGCTGGCCTCACTGAATCAACTGGCAGGCGACCTTTTGCGTTTCCGAGTGGAGTATGTCGACGAGATTCCGCGCACGCCGTTGGGAAAACATCTATTTGTGAAATCCGACTTAGTCGACGGGATGGACGAATTGCGAGCTTAGTCAGTCAAGATCACGCGTTCGACAAAATCAAAGGCCGCATTCGGTGTTACCCGAATGCGGCCTGCTTTATTGAAGTCTC
>CAZNWJ010000005.1:0-173533 GCA_964576925.1 uncultured Ignavibacteria bacterium
CCGGTCTTCTCTTCGAGATTCTTGATCATGCTCGCCGTTGCGGCATCGATTTTGTCGGACATCGTCCTGCTCTCCTCACTTGGTAATTGTTGTGCTGCCATTAAACGGGACCCGCCCGTTGCCGGCGGTGTCATACTTCTATTACGCAAGGGTGAGTAATTCTTTAGGGGCGGCAAAAAATGGTGCAAAGGTGATTGACGGGTGCAACAATATGGGCAAAAGTGGGTAGAATGTATCTACTAACTTAACGAGAAACATAGGAGGATCAACATGTCGATCAGCGCATCATTACTTCCCGAATTCGATCACGAAATGGCGACGACACGCCGCACGCTCGAACGCGTGCCGGACGGGCTTTTTGGTTGGAAACCACATGAAAAGTCCTACACCATGGGTCAATTGGCTGGGCATCTCTCGAACATTCCAAGTTGGGTACCATTCACTCTCGAACAGGATTCTCTGGATCTGGCTCCCGGCGGAGTGCCGATGAAGTTCGACTATCCGACCACCGCGGCCGGCTTGCTGAAGGCATTTGACGAAGGCGTCAAGGCGGCTCGCGCGTCGCTGGAGAAGACGTCCGATGCGACCATGATGCAGTCCTGGTCATTGCTGGGGAACGGCCAGGTGTATTTCACCCAGCCAAAGGTTGCGGTGCTGCGTGGGTTTGTCATGAATCACTCGATACACCACCGCGCGCAATTGGGTGTTTACCTGCGACTCAACAATATTGCGCACCCGTCGATGTATGGTCCCTCGGCGGATGAAACCGGAATGTAGTCAAGAGACTCGCTGAAGACTTATTGGGGCTGTCCCATAAGTTGGTTACGTCGCGATTATCCGGGCGGCAGTTCACAATTTCGCGCTGGAAAACGAGAAGCACCAAGTGTTTCCGAATGAGCGCGCGAAATCAAGAACTGCCGCAACGGGCATTTACGGCGGCAAATGGGGTGGTTCTGAAGCGCAAAGACTCCGGCTCGAGCGAGCCGGAGTTTTCATTTTCGGCATGAAAAAGTAAGTTCAGACTTGGCGGGAGTTGACGAAATTTTCGAACTGTTTAAGCATTTCCGACTGTCGTTTGAGCTCGTCGGTGCCCTTGGCTGGATTGCCGGCAACGGTGCTGCCATCGGGGAGCGACTTGCGCACGACCGCGCCGATTCCGACCACGCAATCGTCACCGATCGTAATGCGATCGATGATCGCGCAATTGGGGCCGAGCCAGCTGCGGCTGCCGACCTTGACGCTTCCGGAGACTTCCGCGCAGGCAACCACCATCGCGCCCTCGCCGATTACGCAGTTATGAGCGATGTGCACGTGGTCGTCGATTTTGGCGTGGTCGTGAATGACGGTCGGTTCGATCGTGCCGGAACAGACTGTAGTGAATGAACCGACTTCGCAGTGGTCGCCGATTACAACGCCGCCCAGATGCGGCAGCCGCAGCGGCGGTTTACCGGGAGCCAGCGCGTAGCCGAAGCCCCAGCCGCCGACGACGCAGTTTTCCTTAATGACGCTGGAACGGCCGATGACCACGCTGGGTCCGATGCGCGCGCCAGACATCACATACGCCCCAGCAGCTATGCGGGAGTTCATGGCGATCGTTGCACCCGGCTCGACCACGGCTGCCGGATCGATCGTCACGTTCTTACCGATGAAGATATGCCGGCGCGTATCAAGCGTGAGTTCTCCGCGCAGGTCCTTGGTGGCGACGACGGCATTAAGGATTTCCGCAAAGCGATAACGAGGATTGTCTGAAAAAATGACGCCGTTGGTTTTGGCGATTGCCAGAGAGTGCTCTCGCTGTTTCGCAGGCAGGATAATGACGCTGCCTTGAACTTCCTGGAGGCGGGTCAGAGTCGCATCATCGGGCTCGGCAGCGAAAATCAGAGCATGATCGGCCGGGTTGGCGGCGGAGGCGATCCGGCCCAGCTCAAAGCGCCGATTGCCCTCCAGGTCAAGAATGCGGCGCAGGTGATTGTTAAGTTCTGGCCACTTAATCACGATAGTCGGTCCTCATAGAATAGGGTCTTCGAGTTCAATGTGCTCGCGGTACCACCAAATGGGGTGCACGAGCAGTTGCAGACGCGGATAACGATCCAGAAATCCACAGGGGCAACCTTCCCGCCAGATTGCTGACGAGTCGCTCAGGTACTTGACCTCGCCTTGAAACTGCGGATCGAAGGTGCAGAGCAGGTTGCCATCTCGCGGCAGGCGCGCCAGCTGCGCGCGAATTTCATCTGTGTTGGTCGAGCCGGAGGTGCGGTGCGGCGAGAAGACTCGCACCGGCCGCTCGATAATTTCTTCGAGGACGCGCTTTTCCTGGGCAAACACCTTGGCGCCGTCGTCCCCGAAGATCTTGGCTTGGTCGTAGAACTCAGTGTGGAGACCGATTTCGTGTCCGGCAGCCAGAATAGCGCGCAGCGCCTTCAAGCCGGGAAACGACCAGCAGTTGTAATAGCGGCTGTGGAGTCGGACGAAGTAGGTCGACTTCACTCCAAGTTGTTGTTCCAGTTCCGCCAGCGCTTGGGCCTTCTCCAGCGAGCGATCAACGTCGTGGCGCAGATAAATGAAGCGAGCGGTCTTCGCGGTGTCGCTGAAGAAGAGAAACTCAACTCCGCGCTGCCGGTAGCCGGTCATGATGTCGGCATAGTGGGCAAACGAAAAACCGCAGGGAGCCGGAGGTTTCATGGACTGCTTTGCTATCGCGTCTTCAGCAAGCGAAGTAGACTTTGGCACAGGGCCATCTTAGCGGACAGCCGGTGGCGGCGTCAACTAAAACTGCGGCAAGAAGGGTTTGAAGCAAAACGGACCATAAATCTCCTTGACGGCACCGTCATCGTTGATATTATAGGTCTATATTAGAAAACGCGGGTCGCCGCACAAAGTTCACTCTTAATCCAGACTCTGCCGCTGGCGCGGTGTGAGTTCGCGAAAGGAGCGCGCTGTCTATGGGAAGAATTCTGATCTTTGCCTACGGGGTGATCGCGTATCTGGTGTTCTTATTAGCCTTTGTCTACGCGATCGGCTTTGTCGGAGGGATTGTAGTCCCGAAGACGATCGACTCCGGTACGCCCGGCACTGCGGCCACGGCGATCGTAATCAACCTATTGCTAATGAGCCTGTTCGCCGTGCAGCACAGCATCATGGCGCGGCCGTGGTTCAAGCGCGTCTGGACCAAGATGATTCCCGCGGCAGCGGAGCGCAGCACGTTCGTGCTGTTGGCGAGCCTGATTCTCCTGCTGCTCTACTGGCAATGGCAGCCTCTGCCGACGCCGGTGTGGACAGTCGAGAACGAGATCGCGGTGACGATTCTGCAGGGGCTGTTTTGGTTCGGCTGGCTGGTAGTCTTGCTGGCAACTTTCGTCATCAACCATTTCGACCTGTTCGGCCTGCGGCAGGTGTGGCTGAATTTGAGCGACCGGCCATACCGTTTTCTACCGTTCCGGGTAACCTCGATGTACCGCGTGATCCGACACCCGATCATGTTCGGATTTATCGTTGCCTTCTGGGCGGCCCCGACGATGAGCCAGGGACGATTGCTGTTTGCGGCGGTGACGACGGCCTATATCCTGGTCGCGATCCAGTTTGAAGAACGCGATCTGGTGCACTACCATGGCGAGCGGTACGTGGCATACAAGAAGACGGTGCCGGCGCTGGTGCCGCTACCGAAGCTGGCGGAGAAGCAGGGACCGGGCGAAGTGGCCGCCGAGACACCGGAGTAGCCGGAACGGTCGCGCGTAAGATTCTCTGCAACAGGCACTAATTGATCCCGGCGCGAACGAGCCATGTGCGCCGGGACAATTTCTGATCATTCCGTCCATCACAGAATCGTCACAAATGGGTAACATCGAAATGCGTTCCATCAATTGAGGGAACTCTTCCCCCGGCTGCTGCTGTTTTAGTGATTAAGAGCGGGCAATTGCGCCCGTTTCGATGGCAACGGGAAGAAGAGGACTCCAAATGAACGAACATGATCAGCCGAAATCGCCGCTGCGATTTCTGGGGATTGCCATAATCGCCGTGGCGCTCATCGCGCTACTGCTGCCGCTGACCCGCAAGGCGCCAACGCCGCTGGTGGCGGCTGACACGACAAGTACACAGACAATGAACAGCGAGGTGAAATTGAACAAGCTGACGCCCGAAGAAGAGCGGGTTATTATCCATAAGGGCACCGAGATGCCGTTTACCGGCGAGTTCTACAAGCACAAGGCTGCCGGGACTTACACCTGTCGCCAGTGCGGCGCCGCGCTGTACCGGTCGAACGACAAGTTTGATTCCGGCTGCGGCTGGCCGAGTTTTGACGACGAAATCAAGGGCGCGGTCAAGCGCACGCTGGATGCCGACGGTCGCCGAGTTGAAATCACCTGCGCCAACTGCGGCGGGCATTTGGGGCATGTGTTTGAAGGCGAAGGATTCACAGCCAAGAACACGCGGCATTGTGTGAACTCGATTTCTCTTAAGTTCGTGCCTGCGGGCGAGGAGGGCGGAGTAACCGTGATGAAGGCCGGCGCTTCCGAGAAGGCGACCATGCCGAAGCCGACCACGGAGACGGCCTATTTCGCAGGCGGGTGTTTCTGGGGAGTCGAGCATCTGCTGCAGAGTCAGCCGGGGGTGATCACGGCGCGCTCGGGTTACATGGGCGGCCACACCGAGAATCCGAGCTACAAGGATGTTTGCTACAAGGGTACCGGACATGCCGAAGCGGTCGAAGTGGTATTCGATCCGGCGAAAACCGATTACGAGACGCTGGCGAAGTATTTCTTCGAGATTCACGACCCCACGCAGGTGAATCGCCAGGGGCCGGATGTCGGCGACCAGTATCGTTCGGCGGTTTTTTATACCTCCGATGCGCAGAAGGCTACGACAGAGAAGCTGATCGGTATTCTCAAGGACAAAGGCTACAAGGTCGTGACGCAGCTTGTCAAGGCCGAGAAATTCTGGCCGGCTGAGCAATACCACCAGGACTACTACGAGACCAACGGCAAGGAGCCGTACTGCCACTTCTGGACGAAGAAGTTCTGAGGCCTGCAGGACATGTTCAATTTGCGAGGGCGACCTGTGGGGGTCGCCCTTGGTGCTTCGAGCTAGGAGGCAGTCAACAATCAGCGCACGGCGGCGGTCCGGCAGCAAAGATGTAGTTAATCATGTATACGGCGTCAGTGATATTAGTTCGCGCATCACAGTTGTAATCGCCGGCCGCAATATCCTGCGGCGGCTGTCCGCCGGCGAAGATGTAGTTGATCAAGTGGACAACGTCGGTGACGTCAACTTGCCCGCTGCCGTCTGCATCGCCACAGACGATTTCACAAGCATCGCCGATGCCATTGCCGTTGCCGTCTTCCTGCCCGGGATTGGCGACAGAAGGGCAGTTATCGACTGAGTCGCACACGTTATCAGAGTCAAGGTCCGGACAACTGAATTGCACGAGACCCTCGAAGACCGGCCTGAAAAGTTCGAAACCGGCCTCGTAATCGACAATTCCTCTTGCGATAACGGGCCCGTCAAGCGGAGGAGCTGCGACGGTGTCAACTTCCAGTATTTGGTCGTATGCGGAAGCAGATACGGTTCCATAGATGGTCAGCGTGAACTCGGTCAATACTCTCTGTGCGGAGACATCAAAAATGGAGATGCGCACGTTTCCGGTGAGTTCCTCGATGTCAGCCGTATGCGCCATTCCTGGCGAACCGGAGCTGAATCCCGCGATCGAGTCGATTATTACCGGAAAGTTGTTGCCGCGAATCTCAAGCGGAATGGAAAGGGCGAGCGTCGAATTCCCGAACGGAAACTCGCGGTGAGTGCCGCTGACAGTAATATCGAATGTTGTGGTGTTCGCCGGAATTACGGCGCTGCTGATCCTGATGGTGTCGAATTCGGAGGTCGGCAGCGGCGAAGCACTACAAGTCGAGCAATCGCTTGGCAGTGGGCCGGCGACAAAGACGTATTCCGCCAGGAGCAGTGCATCACCGATGCTCAATCCGCAGTGACCATCGACGTCGGCCTCGCTTTCATGACAGGGGACCTGCTGCATGCCGGAGATGATGCAGCCGTCATCATGCAGATAGCGCGCGACGCTGACGATGTCGAAGATGTTGATGACTCCGTCGCCGTTTATGTCGCCGCAAGTCTGCGACACCGCAGTTGCGGGCAAGAACAGCGCCTGAAGCAGGACCAGACAGATGCCTCCGAAAACACCCGTCTTTCCGACAGAAACTTCAACCGCACTCATATGCGACTCCAATCGCGAAAGTGGTTAAGGTTGCCTGCGCTCGAGATGTCTGGATTTGAAAACGGATAGAAATGTCGTTATTAATATAGTCGATACTCGAGTCGTGTCAAGTTGTGAGATATCGATTCATAACCGGGTAGACCGGAACCCCGTAACACCGAGTGCCGTCGTCCAGATATGGAGATTCCGGGGGGCCGCGGTACCTGAATGGATTGAACGATCCATGATTGCTGACGTATATTTCAGTAGGCAGCAATTTCTTCAAGCCGAAGGGCCAAAAAGTGAGAAAGTTCCAGCGATGTGCGATTCTTGCGGTGTTGACGCTCGCTCTGACCATGTCGGGGTGCTTGGATTCAAGTCCACCGGGCGGGCCGCGATCATACACAGAACGACCATTGGAAGGTCGAGTTAAACTGAGTGTCGAGCAGGTTGATCCTGACAACGAGTCTTCAAGTGCCGAACGGCTGTTCCTTCGTGTTGAAACCGAAGTGATGCAGCCCTGCATGAACTGGTCCATTGCCGGTTCGCTGCGAAAAGTCGGAGATCGCTTGCGCCTGTCGCTCGGCAACTTGCGCGTTCCGCAGATCTGTTTTACGGCGATCGGGCCGGCGGTCTATAAGACGGAGCTCGCCTGTCCGGCCGGAAAGTATTCGCTGGATGTCGGACTCTATGGACAGGTCGATAGGTACAGCCTCGAGATCAGCGATTCGCTGGTCGTGATTGACTCTCTTCAGACGAGTTTTTCGTTTGTGGAGGAAGATAGTGTTTGGCGGGGGCGGTGAATCGCTGATCGAGAGATCTGAAGTATGTTGCACAAGGCAATTGGTGCCAAAACTGAGGGCGGCCTGCGAACTTGAAAGAACTTGGCCGAAATGGAGTTATTGGCTGCTCTGCCAGCCCAAAACAGGGACACTTCATGCTCAAACGTCTAAGACTTAAGAAACTTCTCTCCGTTTTCGCCATGGTCTCCCTTGCATTGTGGGTGATTACGCCTTGGTGTCCAACGATGTATGGCACAGATTCTTCGTCTGGTGACACTTCTTCATCGGGACAGATAGTGTACAGGGACGCTGATTCTCTAGATACCTTCCTGACCTCAGATCAGTTTCTCTTCAAGACTTACGGATGGCCACTTCTCTCTCCGACTGACTTTCATGCTGCAGATCCAAGAATCACTAAGGACTTAGAAGGCCGGTCCAAGTCGATTGGCAGGCATGAGACAGACTTGGAAATCACAGTCGTAGACACTATCATCGCTGGCTACTTGAAATCTCGGTACATACTCGTGTATGTACGACCAACGTTTAGGTATTTGGGTACCTTGACACCATTTGTTGTTCCAATCAGAGAGAACGAGAATGGAAGCTACGAGTGGGTCGATTCCGTTGAGCTCTATCTGGCGAATCACCAGAGTGACATGACCCGAAGTCGCAGAATTACAGAGAGCGATTTTGCGTCCAGCGGTAGAATTTTCGATTGTTCAGACTCAGTTTTGGTGAAAATGGCGGCAGACATCATAACAATTGTATCCTCGTATCGCCCGATCATCTTCCTAAGTAGCATCGACGACGTACTGGAATATTCAAATTCTGTGTCTGATGAGGCCTTCTGGGAGAGACTTGGAGCAAAGGACACCATAAGGACTTTGTTGAGTTCGCAAGCACTCTTCAATGTATCCAGTAACGATTATCTTCGCTGTTGCTACGACAATGTCCGATTTACTCCGGCCGATTTCGGTTCGTTAGTAGATGAAATTCACGAGCCCCACATTCGCCAAACTGGCACTGTTCACAAGACTATAGTCTGGTGGACATGGTCGCCAGATTGTGGTGTATTCATAAGATGGAGCATTGTCATAAGTGAAAGCGGCAGCTTTCGGGTCATACCAGAGATCAAGGCGTTCTACCTTGGCTTCAACTTCTTCTACGCGTAGTCCATGTGATTTCGTAAGAGAGTGCCTGCAGATTTGTACTCCACCGGAGTGGCGCGAATTTCACGGCCAGTTGCGATGATGGTTACCAGCGGCGTACCAGTAGGTGAGTTGTCAATTGCGCGCATCTGCACACACCGCCTCGCGCCGTCAGGAATCCTTTCCTGACGGGCAGCTATCTCGGTCGAGCTGCGGTCAGGAAAGGATTCCTGACCGCGCAGACAAGGGATTCCTGACCGCGCGACCAATGTCCGTGCAAATCGAAAGGGGCGACCACAAGGGTCGCCCCTACGATGAGCGTTTCAGAAGTTTGTGCGGCCGAATCCTATTTGCTTCCCGCCTTGGTGTAGTTCAGCAAGCCGCCGGCCTGGAGGATGGAAATTTGGCGCGGGGAAAGATCGAACTGGGCTTCGAAGTCGTAGCCTTGAGAAGCGTTGCGCACGGTCAGGCGGTTGCCGGCTTTGAGTTTGGCGGCGACATCCCCGATTTCGAGAACATCTTCCTGCTTGATCTTGTCATAATCCGCCGGATTGACGAAGGTCAACGGCAGGATGCCGAAATTCACCAGGTTGGTTTTGTGAATGCGGGCGAAGCTCTTGGCGATCACAAACTGCAGGCCGAGATACATCGGCGCCAGTGCCGCATGCTCGCGCGAACTGCCCTGGCCGTAGTTGTCGCCGCCGACGATCGTGAAGCTGCCGGCCTCCTTGGCGCGCTTGGCGAATTCCTTGTCGACCTGGAAAAATACAAACTCCGAGATCGCCGGGATATTCGACCGCAGCGGCAGCACCTTGGCGCCGGCGGGCATGATATGATCGGTCGTGATGTTATCACCGAGTTTGAGCAGCGCCTTGCCGGCGAGCTTGGCGGAAATCGCCCCGCGCAACGGCAGCGGCTTGATATTCGGGCCGCGCGCGATTTCGGGACGGTCGCCATTTTTGGACGGCGGAATAATACCGCGATCATCGATGTAGAATTTTGCCGGTAAGTCAAGATTGGGCAGCTTACCGAGATCGCGCGGATCGGTGATGACACCTTTCAGCGCGGTTGCAGCACAGGTTTCCGGCGAAGCGAGATAGACGTACGAATCCTTGGTGCCGGCGCGGCCCTCGAAATTGCGGTTGAACGAGCGCACCGAGACGCCTCCGGAGGGCGGCGCCTGACCCATGCCGATACAGGGACCGCAAGCTGATTCGAGAATTCGCGCGCCCGACTGGATTACCTTGGCCAGCGCTCCGGAGTTGGCGATCATGGTGTAGACCTGCTTGGAACCCGGCGTGACGGTCAGATCGAGCTGCGGGAAAACCTGTTCACCGTTGAGAATCGCGGCGGTGATTTCCAGATCATAGAGTGACGAATTGGTGCAGGAGCCGATGCAAACCTGATGCACCTTCTTGCCGGCCACCTGGCGCACGGGCACGACGTTGTCGGGCGAATGCGGCTGGGCGATCATCGGTTCGAGTTTGTCGAGGTCGATTTCGATAAGCTTGTCGTAAGTCGCGTCGGCATCGGGGCCGACGGCTTTCCAGTCCTGCTCGCGATTCTGCGCCGCAAGATACTCCTTGGTTCTCTCGTCGGACGGGAAAATCGAGCAGGTAGCACCGAGTTCGGCACCCATGTTGGTGATGGTGGCGCGCTGGGTAACGGTCAACGATTTGACGCCTTCGCCATGATATTCGATGACGTTGCCGACACCGCCCTTGACGGTGAGGATGCGGAGGACTTCCAGAATGATATCCTTGCCCGACACCCACGGCTGCAGGCTACCCTTCAGATGCACGCCGACCACCTTAGGGCAAGGCAGGTAGAACGCGCCGCCGCCCATAGCGACCGCGACATCGAGACCGCCGGCGCCGATGGCGATCATGCCGAGTGCGCCATTGGTCGGGGTGTGCGAATCGGATCCCAGCAGGGTCAAACCCGGCTTGCCAAAGCGTTCCAGATGCACCTGATGGCAAATACCGTTGCCGGGTTTCGAGAAATAAATCCCGTAGTTGGCAGCGACCGTCTGCAGGTAGCGATGATCGTCGGCGTTTTCGAAGCCGGTTTGCAGCATGTTGTGATCGACGTACGAGACCGAGAGTTGCGTCTTTACCCGGTTGATCCCCATCGCCTCGAATTGCAGATAGGCCATGGTGCCGGTGGCATCCTGGGTCAGGGTTTGGTCGATGCGAATCCCGATTTCGGTGCCCGGTTTGAGTTCGCCGTCGACGAGGTGAGCTTTTAAGATTTTATGGGTTAATGACTCAGCCACAATTGTCCTCCGTGTGGAAAAACCACTACATTCTTATCGGATATTAATACGCAAAAACCGGGACAGGGCAAATGGAAATCGCACACCTCGTGTGATCATGCACTCCACGACTTGACGATTGGAGCAGAATTGCCGACAATGGTCGTATGGCGAAGAACATCATCGCGTTCCAGGGTGAACGCGGGTCGTTTTCGGAAGAGGCCGGGCTGAAGTTTTTCGGCGCGGGTGCGACCCCATTCCCGCAGGAGAGTTTTCCGGAAGTCTTTGCCGCCGTTGAAGCTGGCAAGGCGAGCCACGGTGTCGTGCCGGTCGAAAACTCGCTGGTGGGGAGTATTCACCAGAACTACGACCTGCTCCTGAAGCACAATCTCAAGATTGTCGGCGAGCAGAATCTGCGAATCAACCATCACCTGATCGCCAATCCGGGGGTCGGGCTGGCGGAATTGACCGAGGTGCGGTCGCATCCGGTGGCGCTCGATCAGTGCAAGGATTTCCTGCACAAGAATCCGAAACTGCAGGCAATTGTCGAGTACGACACCGCCGGGTCGGTGAAGCTGATCAAGGAGAAATCATTGCGGCAGTCGGCGGCGATTGCGGGATCGTACGCGGCGGAGCTGTACGAAATGCAGATTTTGGCTTCCGCGATCCAGGATGAACCGGATAACTACACGCGCTTCCTGATTCTCTCAAAGTCACCGGCGGAACGCGGCGAAAAGTCGAAGACTTCAATTGTGTTTGCGCTGAAGAATCTGCCGGGGGTGCTCTTCAAGGCCCTGTCAGTGTTTGCTCTGCGCGACTTGGATTTGACCAAGATTGAATCGCGGCCGCTGCGCAAGAAGGCCTGGGAGTATTATTTCTATCTCGATTTTGTCGGCCACATTGATGACGAAGCCGCCAAGAATGCGATCGCGCACTTGCGGGAGATCACGACGTTTTTGAAAATCCTGGGATCGTATCCGGCGGCGGAGTAGGAACTGCCGCAACTAGCTTAACCCTCGTTATGGGACAACCTCTTGAATCCTGACAATCAACGTAGATTGCTTCGTCGCGGTAGGGGGAATGTTTAAGAAGGGGGCGTCGTTCGCTCCTCGCAATGACAGTCCAAAGTACTTAGCTCTGTGGTGTACGGGCAGCCGATGTCTTCCAGAAGGCAGTGTAGGTAATGCCGTCGCCCCAGAGGCGGTCTTCGCAAAGCCAGGCGCCGTTGGTCAGTGCGACCAAACGGCGGACTTCGGCGTTCTTCTCGTCCTGAGGCAGGTTGCGGAATCTTTCTTGTTCTTCCTCGCTCCAGGCGCGCCCATTGGCCGCTTTGAAGAGGTCGAGGAAGCTGTAGCAGCAGTTTTCAGACATTCGGGTTCCTTTGCGTTCGTTGTCAATGAGAATACGGAATAGAGTTAAGGGCGGTAGTGGAATCTTTTCGGGATGGGAAAAGATTGCTTCGTCGCGGCAGTCGCAGTTTCTGAGAATCGAGATGCGTTCGCTCCTCGCAATGACAGGGTTCGATTCTGGTGGTGCATGCGTAGTGTGCGTCAGGTCACAATCCCGTCCTCGCTGGCGCTCGGCCGGGATCAAGATCTGACGCAACGAGAGAGAAGAGGCGCAGAATCGGGTTGTAGGCCTGACGGAACGAGAGATAAGCATCCGACTGAAGTCGGACCTACAAGAACGAATAAGTGGTAGAGCTCAATGGAAGAGTGACAACACGCAAAGATGCGTTCTTGCGTTCAAGAGGCCAAGTTGCGAGATTGGTAGCTCGATGAACGGATGCCTCGATGGATAAGCTTACGTTGCTCGGCCTGGTTGCCGGGGCCTGCACGACCTTCTCGTTTGTGCCGCAATTGCTGAAGATCTGGAGATCGAAATCGACGCATGATATTTCTCTGGCGATGTACGCCGTAATCAGCACCGGGGTCATGCTCTGGCTGATCTACGGATTGATTGTTGATGATCTGCCGATCATCATTGCCAACGCGGTGGCGCTCTTCTTTACAGTCGGTATCCTCACTTTCAAGCTCAAGTACAAGTAAAGAAAGATACTTCGACAAGGCGAACCGGATCGTCGACTCCTTGTTTGATTATTCGTAGGAGGAGTATGGCCGTACGTTCGCAAACAGTTGATCCGCAGCGCGTTCGCGCGCTCGTTCGCCGTGATTGGGGAAGTGGGCCGATCGTGTACTGGATGAGCCGCGACCAGCGCGTTCACGACAACTGGGCGCTGCTTTATAGCCAGCAGTTAGCCAGGGAGCGCCGTCAAGGGCTCATCGTTGTGTTCTGTCTGCAGTCGGAGTTTCTCGGGGCGACGCTGCGGCAGTATGAATTCATGCTCAAGGGGCTGGAACAGGTCGAGGCAGAATTACGCCGGCGCAACATTCCCTTACGTCTGTTGTTCGGTGATCCCGAAAGAGTCTTGCGGGAGTTTATTGCGGCGAATCAAGCGGGCGCGCTGGTCACCGATTTCACCGCCCTGCGGATCCAGCGCACCTGGAAAGAGAAGATCGCGAGGGAGATTTCGATTCCCTTTCTTGAAGTCGATGCCCACAACGTCGTGCCCTGCTGGGTGGCGTCGTCAAAGCAGGAATTTGCCGCCTATACGATCAGGCCGAAAATCCACAAACTGCTACCGCAGTTTCTGACCGAGTTTCCGGTCCTCCAACGGCATCCGTACGGTTCTGCCAACGACCATCTCAGGATCGACTGGGGAGCAGTGCGCGGCTTGCTCAAGGTCGATCGCAACGTCGGCGAAGTTGCCGGAGTTTCCCCCGGTGAACTGGCGGCGCAAAACCGGTTGACTGAGTTCGTGCAGGGCGGCCTGTCGCGTTACTACGCTGAGCGCAATCTGCCGACACACGACGCACAATCGAATCTGTCGCCCTACCTGCACTTCGGCCAAATTTCGGCGCAGCGGGTAGCCCTGGAAGTGCAGCGGCCGTTTCTTGACATAGCGGCGCAGGAGGCCTTCCTGGAAGAACTGATCGTACGCCGCGAGCTTTCGGACAATTACTGCCACAATTGTACGCACTATGATTCGTTTGACGGTTTCCCGGAGTGGGCACAAGAGAGTTTGAACGAACATCGCGGGGACTTACGGACGCACATCTATTCGCGCGCAGAACTTGAACACGCGCAGACCCATGATGATCTTTGGAATGCCGCACAATTGGAAATGGTGACGACGGGGAAAATGCACGGGTACCTGCGGATGTACTGGGCGAAAAAGATTCTCGAGTGGACGCACGCGCCCGAAAGGGCACAGGAAATCGCGATCTACCTTAACGACCGTTACGAACTTGACGGCCGCGATCCTAACGGTTATACGGGCATCGCCTGGAGTATCGGCGGAGTGCATGATCGCGCCTGGGGCGAGCGCGCGGTGTTTGGCAAAGTCCGTTACATGAGCTATGATGGCTGCGCGCGGAAGTTCGATGTGAAGCAATATATCGGGCGATTTGCGGAGCAACAGAAGCTGTTATGAGTGTGACACACCCCGTCTCCGACCCTCGTGCCTCGGGTCGGAGCCACCCCTCTCGAGAGGGGAATTTGACGAATTACGATTGGCTGATGTGCGGATGAAGGTCTACACCCTCAAGGCGGAGCAATTCGTGCCGCGGCCGCTTGCCGAAGTCTTTGCGTTCTTTGAGCGGCCGGAGAACCTGGCGAAGATTACACCGCCATCGCTTGGATTTGTCATTCTGACGCCCTTGCCGATTGAAATGAAGGCCGGGGCTTTGATTGACTACACGATCAAGGTGGCGGGCTTGCGTTTGCGTTGGCGGACGCTGATTTCCTCGTACGATCCGCCGCATTCATTCGTCGATGAGCAAATCAAGGGGCCTTATAAGTTGTGGCATCATACTCATAGGTTTCGGCAGGTCGACGGCGGCACTTTGATTTCCGATGAAGTCAAGTATGCGCTGCCATTGGGTTTGCTGGGACGTCTGGCGCATGCGCTGTTTGTGCGGCGGCAATTGAAGGGGATATTTGCGTATCGGGAGAAGGTGATCGGGGAGAGGTTTGGTCAAGCGACGAAGATGACAAGTTAGAGAAGTCCCACCGCAAGCGGTGGGGCACCGGGCGATTGGCACAGCTGTCAAGAAGGATGAATGTCGGAACCCCGAAGTGAGCATTCGCAGGACTTAGCGGCTACCATTTGGGGGTTCCGACCTACTCAGCTGAAAGCGCCAACAAAGTCCCACCACCAATGTCCCGCCGCGATCCCTTGTGCCTCGGGACGCATAGCAGGCGGCGGGACACCCGTTACGAATAAAAACGGGCGCAGAAATCTGCGCCCGTCATGATGTCGGCGATTGCGGATGAGTCTACGCGACGCCAATCTCCTTGCAGAGATAGACATCCTGAATCGCGTTAAGCAGTTCGATCCCCTCTTTCATTGGGCGCTGGAACGCTTTGCGGCCGGAGATCAAGCCCATACCGCCGGCACGCTTGTTGATCACGGCGGTCGTGACGGCATCCGCCAAGTCGTTTTTGCCGGAAGCGCCGCCCGAATTGATCAAGCCCATGCGACCCATGTAGCAGTTGGCAATCTGGTAGCGCACCATGTCGATCGGGTTGTCGGTTGTCAACTGGTCGTAAACTTTCTTGCTCCACTTGGAGTAGGGCTTGCCGGTGGACTTCTCGACAGCTTCGAAGCCACGATTGTTTTCGGGGAGCTTCTGTTTGATGATGTCGGCCTGCAGCGTTACGCCGAGATGATTGGCCTGTCCGGTGAGGTCGGCCGAGACGTGGTAATCGACACCGTCGATCTTGAAGGCGTTGTTGCGTGTGTAGCACCAGAGCACCGTCACCATGCCAAGTTCGTGGGCGTGCGCGAAGGCTTCGGCGACCTCGACGATCTGGCGGCGCGATTCCTGCGAACCGAAGTAGATCGTCGCGCCGACCGCAATGGCGCCCATATCGTAGGCGCGGTCGATCGTGCCGAACATCACCTGGTCGTAAGCGTTTGGATAGGAGAGAAATTCATTGTGATTGATCTTGACGATAAACGGCATCTTGTGCGCCCACTTGCGCGCGACGGAACCAAGCACGCCGAAGGTTGAGGCAACGGCATTGCAGCCGCCTTCGACGGCGAGGCGGACGATATTCTCCGAATCGAAGTAATCCGGGTTGGGCGCGAACGAGGCGCCGCCGGAGTGTTCGATTCCCTGGTCAACCGGCAAGATCGACATATAGCCCGTATGTGCCAGGCGACCGTGATGAATCAGCCAGTTGAAGTTTTGCAGCACAGTACTCTGGCGATCGGAAGGAACGAGAACGCGATCGACAAAATCGGCGCCGGGCAAATGCAACCGCGCCTTGTCGATGGTTTTGCACTGGTGCTCGAGCAAGGTCTTGGCATTCGGCCCGAGCAGCGATTCGATTTGATTAATATTGAGGGTCATGATCAACCTCCACTGATAGAGAAAGAGATCTCAAGAAAATTAGATGCGATTTCAAGCGATCCGAGAACCGCGTCGTCGTCCTCTGTTTCGACAAATCGGTCGTTTTTACTAACGTCGCGGCCGCGCTAATTTCGGCGTTCGATTACGACCGTGGCAATCGCCAGCGTGCTGGTATGGCTCAGTGAGAGATGTACGGCGGCGTTGCGCAAACCGGGAACAACCAAATCGGGAATTCCTTCGGCGTTTTGGCGGACGGTCAGCTCACGCCAGTGTCCGGGAGGAAATCCCGCCTGCGAGAGTGCCTTGAAACCCGCCTCCTTGGCAGCGAAGCGCGCCGCCAACGAAGGAAAAGGATTCTGCTTCAAGAAGCAGAACTGGATTTCGTCGAAGGAATAGACCTTCTGCAGAAATGCGTCACCAAAGCGCTGGTAGGCGGTCTTGATTCGCTCGATCTCGATCAAGTCGACGCCGATACCCAGCGTGCGTGCATTCTCCCGTTGTAAGTCACTCACAACAAATAGATAGAATCATCGAGTTGTTTGTGCAAGACTTTCCTGAACTCGGATCAAACCGCGTGCCCACGGGGAGAATATTGCCCGGTTTGCGAATTCTCTGTTGATCTTGAGGGGATGGCGCGTATATTCTGGCAGGTGTTAGAGAGGGGATTTGAAAATTCTCTAACATTTTTTTCATGAAGGTTGCCCCCGTATTAGGTTGAGCGTCCTGCCGTGACCTCATTCTCAAGGATGAGTAGCGGGAGCAAAAAGCCGTGGTGGCTGTAAAAACCCTTTAGCGTATTCGTCTGAGGAGTATTTTTCATTCAGGTGACTACCAGCCCCTCTCTCGCCTTTTTTTATTGCCTCTTAACGCTCTTTGGGGACCATCCGCCGCGCCGAAGCGAAGTAATTGTAGAAGCCGACTTCCGAGAGAAGCTGGTGCATGCCGAGGGTGAGCTTCTCGATGTCGAAGCCGATCGTCGGTGTTTTGGCGTCTATCAAACGCACAAAGTGGGCGATAAGCTGAGCCGCGGCAGGGACGGCGTCGGCCTCCATGTGCTTTTCAGCGCCCTTGATCACGATGATGCCGCCGTTGGCATCGACCGAGAAGTGCTTCAGGACCGGGTGTTGCTCGATAATCTGCATCTTGGCCTGGCGCAGGACTTCGGCAATTTCGAATCGAGAAACCTCGCCCTGGAAGTGGCCGAGCGACAGGTTGATTGCGCGGGCGATCGCGGAGATGTGCTCCGGCGTAAACTCGACCTGGGGCGGGGCCTGCTGTTGCGGCGGCGCTGACGGACGCTTGATCTGCGATTCAAGCGTTGCCAGGGAAGATTTCATGACCAGGTTCAAGGTGGTTGTGTTCAGGTCGGGCTTAGCAAGCACCAGCAGTGTAAACGACGGGCTGGTGTGAATCCAGATCCAGCCCTGCTTGAAGCGCGCTTTGACTTCGCGCAGTTTTCCGGCTTGCTGGCTAAGGGAGACTATCTTGTTGCAGATCGACTCGACGTCGCCGGCTGACAAGCGCGCGGGCAGCAGCTTGTGGAACACGTTGACTTCACGCTCCCAGAGAACGACACCGGAAACGCCCATCACGCCGCGGATGGCTTCGATGACCTTCTTCATGCCGCCCTCGCAATCTTCCAGAGCTCTTCGAGCACTTCACGCTTACGCGTCTTGGAATCGACCAGCGCGGCCAGGTAGCCGCCCTGATAAGGCAACAGCAGCAAGTCGTGTGTGCCCAGATTCAGAACACAGTCTTCGCATTCTCCCATTTTGGAAGTACGCGCGATTTCAAAGAGAATCTCTGTCAAAGTAGTAAGCATGCCGGCGATCATCTCGGCTTCCTTGGTAACTTTCTGTTTGGTGACCAGCTTGCCTTCTGCCGTGAGGATGAACGAGGAGATGATGCTTTGGACCTCGCCGACGCGGTCAAGAATCTGATCGTTGGCGGGTTTGGCCTGCTGCGTGCGAACGTGCTCGACTAGCGTGTGGGCATGCTCGTGAATCAGCGCGGTAACTTCATTATGCTGTTTGTTGATGATCTCTTCGACGACGCGCATCTCTTCGAGCGTATCGATCTGCTTGCCCCAGAGTTTCTGAATCTTGTGGATAACCTGGCCGGCAAGGCTAACCGAGGTCGCGATGCGCGGCTCGGGGTACTTCGAGAACTCGGTTTGGATCTCGATTTTTTGATCGCCATAGGCGACAGCAGATAGTCTTCCGGCAGGAATGTAACTGGCCATAACTCCTAACAATTGCGCCAGAGCCCGCAAGCGGCAAGCGAGTCGCAAACGGACTTGGTCACTTTGAGTTATCGGCAGATTGTCAGGAATGTGCACAGTTCGGGTTTTGTTAGTAGTTGTTAAAGCTGTTTCACTTCGACACAAATCCAAAACTTCAGCGCTGCACGTTACGTAAACACGAGCGAGACGCGCTTTGGCGCTTACCCAACAACAAATTCGTCCAGTTGAGTATGATCGATCAACAAGTAATCGCCTTTACCATAGCTGCCGCGATTCTTGCCGTAACGCCGGGTAACGATACGGTGCTCGTCATGAGAAACGCGCTATCATCCGGGCCGTCAGCGGGCTTGGCTACGGTCGCAGGTATAGTCTCCGGGTGCGTTGTGCACGGGCTCTTTTCCGCGCTCGGGATTTCGGTGATCCTGGTTAACTCAGCGACTCTCTTCAATCTTGTCAAGCTGGCTGGGGCGGGATACTTGCTCTTTCTGGGCGGGCAGACACTTTGGCGATTGTGGCGTAGCCGGCGGGTGGAGGAGACCGTACCGGCTGAAGTCGCGCGCATCGGCAAGAGCTCTCGCCGCGCCTTCGGAGAGGGATTGCTCACGAACATCTTGAATCCGAAGGTGGCCGTTTTCTATCTGTCGTTTCTGCCGCAGTTCATTTCACCCGAGAGTTCTGTTTTTGAGCGCTCGCTGCTTCTGACGGGAATTCACCAGGTGCTCGGATCATTGTGGCTCTGTTGTGTAGTCTTGTTCGTTACACGACTCAAGGGAGTCCTGATGAGAGCGGGTGTCAGGCGCAAGCTGGAGGCGCTCACCGGGGCAGTTCTGATAGCCTTTGGGCTCAGATTAGCAGTCGAGCAGGGACGATGAAACTTCGCAAGAACAAATCGAATCTGAGTTATGAAGTTCGTTTCAATGACTCTCCCTTGTCGCAGTCGCAGACAATGCATGGAATGTCCGCGCCTCCGGCAGTTTCTACTCCACTCAACCGCGGCATCGATGACACCGGATTGAAGGCGTCGGCCGCGCACCCGGCCAATAGGATGGGCCTATGCAAAATCGTTCAAGAATTCCGGTTCAATCCACCGCCGTGTGGATCTTAACGCTCGTTTGCCTCTGTCTTGTTTTCTCGCCTCTCAACGCTGCTGACCGTAAACTTGCCCCTATCGACGAGTTAATCCAGCAAGGACATGCCGCGCACGAGGCTTGCCTGAGCGGACACAATCGCCGGGTCGCGCAAGCCGAACAATGGGGGCAGTCTGCCCAGCGCGGCGGATCACCGCTGCAGGAGCGCTACGACGTTACCTACTATGACCTGCACATGAAGTTTGACCGGCCCGACTCGTCGATCACTGGCGATGTCGCGTTAACGGCCAAGGTCGTTGCGTCGCTCAACGTGTGCGAGATCGACTGCTACTTCATGATGCAAGTTGACTCGGTGCTTGTTAATGGCATCAACGCTCCGTTCTCACGCACCTGGGATATGGTGATCGCCGATCTGGGCCGGACCTATCTGCCCGGGGAGCAATTCACCGTGCGCACTTTCTACCATGGCAGGGAAGCAGACTTCCAGTGGTGGGCGCTTCACTTTGTGGACTATGGAGGCGAACCGATTGTCGGAAATCTTTCCGAGCCGTATTACGCGCGCTCGTGGTGGCCCTGCAAGGATTACCCCAATGACAAGGCGGACTCGTTGGACTTCAAAATCACGTATCCGTCGCAATATTTCTGCTCGTCGAATGGCGTAATGATCAGCGACATCGATCACGGCGACGGCTTTCGCACAACGCATTGGTCCGAGCGCTACCCGATTGCGACCTATCTTGTGAGTATCGCGATGGCCGAGTTCACCCATTGGCGGGAATGGGCGCTGATCACTGAGACCGATTCGCTGCCGATCGATTACTGGGTCTATCCCAGCCTGGTGCCGACGGCGCAGAACGGGTACTGGATTACGCCGCTGGCGATGGATACACTCTCGCGGCTGTACGGCGAGTATCCGTTCAAGAACGAGAAATATGCTATGTCGAATTTCATGTGGGGCGGTGCGATGGAGCATCAGACAAACACGTCGATGTCGCCGGGCATGAGCGGCAATCCGATTACGGTCATCCATGAGCTGGCGCACCAATGGTGGGGTGACATGATTACCTGCCGCGACTGGCATCACATTTGGCTCAATGAAGGTTTCGCGACTTATTCCGAGGCCCTGATGCTGGAGACGGTGCTTGGGGAAACGGATTTTCACGCCTACATGGCGGGCATTGAATACTACTCCAACGGCTCGGTCTATGTTTACGATACAACCAGCGCGGGCAACATTCTCGATCTGATCGTTTACCACAAAGGCGGCTGGGTGCTCCACATGTTGCGCGGCATCATCGGCGATGAGGCATTCTTCAGCGGCCTGCTTGACTACGGAAACTCGCCGCTCAAGTACGGGACCGCGGTGACAGAGGACTTCCAATACTACATGGAGCAGGCCTCCGGGCAGGATCTTGACTGGTTCTTCTCCGAGTGGATTTACGGGCACGGGAATCCCAATTACGAGTATCGCTGGCAGTGCGTTCCGAGCGAGGGCGGCTATCGACTCGATCTGATCGTCATGCAGATACAAACCGGTATAGGATTCTTTGCGATGCCGCTGCAGTTTGAGTTTGAGACGGCAACACGGGCTGTGATTCTGGATACGATCTGGAACGAACAGCCGTTTACGCTTTACCAACTTGAGTTTGCCGACTCCGTGACGTCCGTGACGCTCGATCCCATGAACTGGGTGCTCGAATCGCATATCGAGCGGCCGTTCGGGCTGACGATTGCGTCGCGACACCTGCCGGAGGGTGAAGTCGGGCTGCCCTACCAGATGCAACTGGAGGCACTCGGCGGCACTCCGCCCTATGACTGGACTTTCCTCGGCGGCGACCTGCCGTTCGGGCTGAATTTTGCCGGGGGCGATCAGGCGATGATTGAGGGCGTACCCACCTACCCCGCAACATACTATTTCTCTATCGAAGTCGCCGATGCGGCGCTGCCACCAAGCACGGATGTTTATTCGTTCACGATCACGATCAACCCGGCAGTGATGATTGGTGACCTCAATCACGATGCGACAGTCAGCCTGCCGGATGCGGTGTATCTCGTGAATTATATCTTTGCCGGCGGTCCCTCGCCCGATCCGATGAAAGCGGGCGATACCGACTGTAACGGTTATGTGAATGTCTCGGACGTGGTTTTCGTAATTCGTTACATTTTCGGACAAGGTCCGGCGCCTTGTAAGTAGTTAATCTTGCCTGTAACGCAGGTCAGGATAGTTTCCATCCTGATCTGCGTTAGTTTTTTCTTGCACGCCGTCTTCACTGCATCGTCTCTTTCACAGACGATGATTATGGCTGTGAAAGGGTCTTTCATATGAAGGGGAATTCTGATGACAAATACGAAGGCTATCGCAATCGCACTTGGCGTGTCGCTGACTTTAGTTTCGCGCACTGACGCGCGGCAACCGTCGCTGCAGATGCTGCTCGAACCGCCACAGATGCCGAGAGCGCTCGAGGCAAGAAGTCAGCCGGTATTGAGCACGGAACCGACGTCTGAGATGGCGTGGAGCAACGTCGATCATGTCGATCCCGGCGCCGCAACCGTGATCGCGCTAGTTCCGGGGTTTTTCGTGCATGGCTTGGGGCACTTCTACGCCCGTGATCCGGTGCGCGGAGTGATTCTGCTCGGAGCGCAGGCCGGTTCAGTACTCTGGTTCTTCAGTGAGACATTCGTCGGAATGATAGAAGGAGACAAAGAAGGATCGGCCACGGGTCAGATTGCAGCGGTCTCACTCTACTTCGGGACCTGGTTCTACGATTTCGTTCATGCCGGCAAAGCAGCCGAGAATTACAACGCGAAGTTGCATATCACTCTGAGGCAACAGCACGAGAGCACGTTTCTGTGCGCGGCGGTGAGCTTTTAGTACCACAGGGAAGCGGCTCAAGTGTGCCGGGTCACAATCCCGTCCTCGCTGGCGCTCGGCCGGGATCAAGACCCGGCACAACGGTCGGGCGTCAGGATCGCAGGGATCCTGACCTACGCCGACCAAGACCTGGACAACGTGTTTCTGCAGGCGGGGGCAAGCCCCGCCCCTACGGGTGTGGATGTCCGAACCTTTAAAATGCCCGTCAGGAAGGGATTCCTGACGGCGCAGAAGATCAAAGGGCGGGGATCTCTCCCCGCCCTTCTGCGACTAATATCGAGGTCGGTAGCCACTCCGACCGCCCCGCCTTCAGGCGGCAATCTTGTTTCCGCCAGGATCGCAGGGATCCTGACCTACAAAGCGACGATTCGAATCACGTCAGGATCACAGGGATCCTGACCTACAAAGCGACGATTCGAATCACGTCAGGATCACATGGATCCTGACCTACGGTTTGGAATGTCCGAACTACAGGGGTTCGGACCTACTAACACTTGTTGTAGCCGCAGCCACGGCAGGTGACGCAACCGGAGTCGTGCTCGAGCTTGGTGCCGCAATCGGGGCACACCTCGTGATAGGTCGACTTGCGTTGCACGTTCTTGCCGTTGCCGAAGTGCTTTTTCAACACGATGCCGATCGCATCCGGAATCGATTTGATCAATTCACCGTTTTGGTACAGCGGTGATTCGCCGCCGATGCCCGCGAGCTGCTCGATAATCGCGCTCACCGGGACACCGGAACGCAACGCGAGCGAAATCATGCGGCAGATAGCTTCCGTGTCGGCCATGGTTGACCAGCCCGATTTGCCGATCTGCGCAAAGACCTCGAACGGCTTGCCGTTGTGGGCGTTGATCGTGATGTAGAGATTCCCGTAACCGGTACGAATGCGCTCGGTAATGCCTTCCAAGACATCGGGGCGCTCCTGCACCTCGGCATAGCCAGCCGCCGTGAGCGGGGTCGCCGCTGGAGTTGGTG
The DNA here is from genome assembly GCA_964576925.1 of uncultured Ignavibacteria bacterium. Classification (GTDB taxonomy): domain Bacteria; phylum Zixibacteria; class MSB-5A5; order CAIYYT01; family CAIYYT01; genus JADJGC01. Next base: position 22,978 of record CAZNWJ010000005.1, read on the forward strand.
CAGTCAGCGGTGCAGATTCGTTGACCGTTTCCGCCTTGGGTGCGTTCGGGTCCTTGGTCTTGCCCGTCGAGAGTACTTGCATCGGGCGCGAGCCGTCGCGATAGATGGTCACACCCTTACAGCCCAGTTCGTAGGCGTACCAGTAGGCGTCATAGACATCCTGCTGGGTGGCCGAGTTGTCCATGTTGATCGTCTTGGAAACGGAAGAATCGCAATGTTTCTGGAAGACCGCCTGAGTCCGGATATGTTCAAACGGCTTGACGTCGGCGGCTGTCATAAACAGCTCTTTGACATCGCCGGGGATTTCGTCAAAACCCTGGACTGAATTGTCGTTGGCGATTTTCTCCATCAATTCTTGCGAATAGAAGCCGCGCTTGCGGGCGATTTCCTCGAACAATGGGTTGACGTCGACCAGCTTGGTGTTGTCCATAACATTGCGGACAAAGGAAATCGCATAGTACGGTTCAATTCCTGACGAGCAGCCGGCGATAATCGAGATCGTGCCGGTGGGGGCGATTGTTGTCACGGTGGCATTGCGCATGATGACGCCCTCGGTGGCGAAACGGGAGTGTTCCCAATTCGGGAACTTGCCGCGCAAGCGCGCCAACTCGGAGGAATACATGTGGCCTTCGTTGTTGATGAACTCCATTACCTTTTCGCCGAGTTCAAAGGCCTTTTCGCTGTTGTACGGTACACGCAGCCTGATGAGCAAGTCAGCCCAACCCATAACGCCGAGACCGATGCGGCGGTTGCGGCGGGTTTGGTCCTCGATCTCCGGGATCGGGTACTTGTTGGCATCAATGATATTGTCGAGGAAGTGCACGCAGTCGTGAATCAGCTTGCGGAATTTCTCCCAGTCGATACCGCGGGCAGGATCGACCTTCGGGTTGTAATCGCGCGGCAGTTCACTGAAGACCATGTTGCCGAGGTTGATCGAACCGAGATTGCAGGAATCGTACGGCGGGAGGGGTTGTTCGCCGCAAGGATTGGTCGCTTCTATGATTTCGAAGCCCGGATTTGGCGAGAGTTGATTCATGCGATCGATGTAGACGATGCCCGGTTCGCCGGTTTGCCAGGCGTGCTGGATGATGTCGTTGAAGATTTTCGGCGCATTCTTGGTGACGGCTTTGCCGTTGATCGTGTACGGCTCGCCGGTGCGGGGATTGAGCAATTCGTAATCGCGGTTTTCTTTGACCGCGCGCATGAATTCGTCTGTGATTGCCACGGATATATTGAAATTCGTGACCTGGGTCAGATCATCTTTACAAGAGACGAATTCCTCGATATCGGGGTGATCGACCCGCAGGATACCCATGTTGGCGCCGCGGCGCGTGCCGCCCTGCTTGACGGCTTCAGTGGCGGCATTGAAGACTTTCATGAAGGAAACCGGTCCCGAGGCCACGCCCGAGGTTGAGGCAACCATCGAGTTGCGCGGGCGCAACCGCGAGAACGAGAATCCGGTGCCGCCGCCTGACTTGTGGATCAGGGCCGCGTGTTTGATTGTCTCAAAGATTTCTTCCATGGAGTCGCCCACCGGCAGGACAAAGCAGGCGGACAGCTGCCCCAACGGGCGTCCGGCGTTCATCAAGGTGGGAGAGTTGGGCATGAAATCGAGACTGGAAATCATGCGGTAGAAGGTGTCGGCTGTTTCGTTGATCTGGTCGTCCGTCGCTCCATAGTTGCGATCGGGCTGCGCGACCGCGCCGGCGACACGCCGAAACAATTGATCGGGGGTTTCGATCACTTTGCCGTTGTCATCCTTGGCCAAGTAGCGCCGCTCCAATACCCTCAGAGCGTTTTCCGTCAGCGCCTTTCGTTCAAATCCCTGCATAGCACCTCTCCTCAAGGCAAAAGTATCCCCATGTCAGTGATCGGTAAATCACTGACGCCATCTCGAAATTATCTTCCGGCCGTGAAGACCGGAATCACTTTTGTTGAATCTGCGCCCGACCCGAGATCTCCAACATCGTGCGCGGGAAGGCAAGAGTAGAAGAACGCAAGCGCCGGGCAAAATAAAATTTTGAAAAAAACACAATATGTTGTGGTACCAACAAGTTAATAGCCACAATATATACGATCCTGCATAAGTTGTCGGGAGATGCATTTTTGGTAATCGCTAACCAGTTGTTAACTTTAGCCTTACAGTCGGAATGTCGCGGCGAGCGACTTGATAGAGTCGTCTTGGCCCAATAACTGTGCGGTTCTCGGTAGCGGAGAATCTCGGCGACAAGAATCTGGCCCAATATTCATGCGCCTCAGAATGTGGAGCGAGCGCGTTTATATTGGAATCAGCCACCTGATTTCCTTTAATTGGCTTGACATCGTCGAAGACGATAGACTAACTTTCGGGCGACGAGGACTGCAATTGACAGATAGAACTTTCAAGTACCGCAAAGAGATCTGCAAAGTCGGTAAACTATTATACGATAAAGGGTTAATAGCAGGAACCGAGGGCAATATATCTTGTCGTCTCCCCTCGGGCGATGTCCTGATTACACCCTCAGGTGTTTGTAAGGGCATGATGGAGCCGGACGAGTTAGCTGTCGTTGACATCACAGGAAAGCCGAGCAGCAAGTCCCGCAAACCGTCGAGTGAATATCGCATTCACTTGCTTGCATACGATCGTCGGCCGGAAGTTCAGGCTGTGGTACATGCACATCCGAGTTATTCGACCGGGTTTGCACTTGCAGGAATTGCCATCGAGGCAAGCGGACTTCCGGAATTTCGCGATACCTTCGGGACGGTGCCGTTTGTGCCCTACGGAGAACCAGGGACGCAGGAGCTGGCCGGGTCATTGGAACGCTTTATTGCGACCGGGCACACCTATCTGCTGGAGAATCATGGCCTGGTCTCGCTGGGTACTACGTTGCTGGAGGCATATTTCCGTCTGGAGATGGCCGAGCACTGCGCCAAGGCATTGTATCTGGCACTTCAGATCGAGACGGCGACAGCGATGGATATGGAATACGCTGAAGATGACGAGCGAATCGAGGAGAATTCGATTTCTACTCTGACGCTGCCGCGCGATCGGAGACGGAGGGAGAATTGAGGATCTCCGGACGAGTTATCATATCGTCGGCGGAGCGCATCCAACGCCTGCCGGCTCCTTTTTTGAGTGAAATCGCGGACCTAAAGTCAGCATTACAGCGGCGGGACAGGGAAATCATCGACCTTGGACGCTTTGCCGTAAGGGTTGAGGCTCCACCTCAGAACAGTGAGCGCTGCTCTTCGCAGGACATTCTGCAAGTACTCGCCGCATATCTCGCGGAAACGCAGGAAGTCGAAATTGACCCGCGGCGGGAAATGCTGCTGATGCCGGGGACCAAGATCGCGCTGTTGCTTCTCAATGCCTATCTTGCCGACGAGGATACCACTTATCATGTTCCTGACCCGGGTTACCTGAGCTATCGCGCTTTCGCGACGCTGTTTGGCGCCAACGTCAAGCCGTATCCGCTTTATCAACGCAACGATTTTCTACCCAATCTTGAGCAGTTTCGCACGCGTGCGGCGCGAGGATTCGGTGTATTGTTCGTCAACTCGCCGCACAATCCGACCGGCGCAGTCTGCGACGAGGAGTTCTATCGACGTCTGCACCGGCACGCCGTCGATGCGAACCTGTTGACGGTCGTCGATTCGTCTTACGCGCTTTGTGCGTCGGGGAATTTTCGTCCGCCGTTGCTTTGCCGGTCGCCGCGAAATCTGCGAACCGGTTTGGAGCTCATCAGTTTCTCGACTTCGTTACTTGCGCCGGAACTGAAGTTGACGGCCATCATTGGGCGGAAGAATATGATTCAGCCGCTGGCCGCACTGGCAAGGTCGCTCAGTCTTGAACCGGCGCGACCGGTGATCGAGGCGGCGAGCCGTTACTTCGCAAGCCAACAAGTTCTTCGTTTGCACCTTGATCGTTGCCGAGCAGAACTCGCGGCGCGAACAGCGATCATGACGGAAAAACTGCGCGCCGCCAACATTGACTATTGGCCGGCAACCGGAGCGGGATTCGTTTGGGTTCAGTTGCGGCCACGCCGGGTGGCGCTGAACTTTGCCCGTTCGCTGCTGCGTTCGAGAGGCGTTCTTGTCGCACCGGGGTCGGCATTTGGCGAAAACGGCGAAGGCTGGGTACGGCTCAGCGCGAATGTAGGGGGCGATCGACTTGCTGAGGCGCTCGACTTGTTCGTGCGCCATTGCCAACCGCTGCGCTCGCGGCTGCATAAGGGGACAAAGTGACCGACGTCATCCGTCTCCAAAACATGATCTTCTATGGTTATCACGGGGTGAGTGCCGCCGAGAAGGAAACGGGCCGCCGCTACGAAGTTGATTGTGAGTTGTTTCTCGACCTGACCAAGCCGGGTAAGAGCGACCGCCTCACCGACACCGTGAACTATGCCCAAGTGTATGAAACGATCGAGACGGTAATGATCAGCAAGAAATATGCGTTGATTGAGGCGATTGCGCAGGATATTGCCGAGCGCATTCTGGCCGATTCCCGGATTGAGCAGGTGATTGTTCGGGTTCGCAAGATGATTCCACCGATCCCGGGGAATCTCGATCACATCGAAGTGGAAATCAAACGAGGGCGGGGTTAGTATCTCGATTTATTTGTCCTTGGGCTCCAACCTGGGGGATCGCGCAGGGAATATCCGTTCGGCGCTGGAGCGCCTCGTTGCCGACGGCGAGGTGACCGTCGTGCGCGAATCAAGTCTTTACGAAACCGCCCCGGTCGATTACCTTCCCCAGCCGGACTTTCTCAACAACGTGGTGGAAGTCGCCACAGCTCTGAGTCCGGAGGCATTGTGGCAAAAGACGCGCGCCATTGAACGGGAATTCAACACGGGAGTCAAGATACCGAAGGGACCGCGGGCGCTTGATATTGATATCCTGGTGTTTGACCGGGTGACTTCGACACAGGAGGCGCTGCTGATTCCCCATCCGCGGATGTGCAGCCGGAAGTTCGTTTTGGTGCCGCTCTTGGAACTCGCTCCGGATGCGTATTGTGATAGAGACTCCCGGCCGTTCGTCGAGTGTCTTAAACAGATCAACGACCCGTCGCAAGGGATACGAACATATCATGGATGATCGTTTCGCTCACCTGCATTACGTCGCCGTCGATGGCCCGATCGGCGTCGGCAAAACGACTTTCTGCAAGATTCTGGCGGATCGCATCGGCGGGCATCTCGTGCTGGAAGAGGCATCGATGAATCCGTTCCTGAAGGATTTTTACCGCGATCGGAAGCGCTTTGCGCTGCAGACGCAGTTTTTCTTCCTGTTATCGCGCTACCAGCAACAGCGGGAGCTGATAGAATTCGACTTGTTCAAGAAGCGAATCGTCGCCGACTACACGTTCGAAAAAGACCTGATGTTTGCGTCGATCAATCTGACCGAGGAAGAGCTGGCGCTTTACAAACAGGTGGCTGATCTGCTGAAGAAGAACCTGCCGCGACCGGACCTGGCCGTTTTCTTGACTGCCTCAATCGATGTTCTGCTGGCGCGAATCACGAAGCGCAATATTGCGTATGAACGGAATTTTGATGCCGAGTATCTCAAGCACGTGCTCGATGCCTACAATTATCACTTTTTCCACTACAACCGCACGCCGCTGCTCGTGATCAAGACCGACAATTTGGATTTTGTCGAGAACTCACAGCACCTGGAGGAGATCTTCAACCAAATTGCCGAGATGCGGCAAGGGACACGCTATTTCACTCGGGGCGATCAGGAGTTGGGACTGAAATGACGCATTCGCGCTCACGATTGACGGCCGCGACGTTTCCGCAAATGAAGAAGAAAGGCGAGAAGATCGTCTGGATCACCGCCTACGACTTCTATACGGCGCGCGCGCTGGATGCCGCCGGTGTCGACGGTTTGCTGGTTGGCGATTCGCTCAACATGGTGGTTTACGGACATAAAGACACGCTCTCGGTTTCGATGGAGACGATGATTCGTCATGCCGAAGCTGTCAGCCGCGGTGCGCAAACGGCGATGGTGGTGGGCGACATGCCGTTCGGCTCATACCAGGCCTCCGATGCCGACGCCGTGCGCAATGCGAGTCGGTTCCTTGCGGAAGCCGGCGTCGCCGGGGTCAAGCTTGAAGGCGGAATCGAAATGGCGGCACGCATCAAACGCATTACCGAGGTCGGCATACCGGTGTTCGGCCACCTGGGGCTGACGCCGCAGTCGATCAATAAATTCGGCGGCTATAAAGTGCAGGGCAAGACCGATGCCGGTCGAAACTACCTGCTCGAGTCGGCGCAGGCTCTGGAAGAAGCCGGCTGTTTCAGCATCGTGCTGGAGGCCATGAAATCGGATATCGCCGTCAAGATCAGCGAAAGCCTGACGATCCCAACCATCGGCATCGGCGCGGGAAGCGGCACCGACGGCCAGATTATCGTGGTCAATGACATCATGGGAATCAACGACGATTTCGTGCCCAAGTTCGTTCGGCAGTATTTCAATATGGGTGAGAAGCTACGGGAAGTCGGGGCGAAGTTTGCCGACGACGTTCGCAGCGGCAAGTACCCCAATGAGTCGGAGAGCTACGGGTGATAACTCGCTGGATTTCCGCCACGCCTGCAATAATCATTCGATCATGAGGATTATTCATTCTCCCAAGCAGATGCAGCGACTGGCGCTGACAATCAAGCGTCAGGGCAAGAGCATCGCATTCGTGCCAACAATGGGGGCGCTTCATCGCGGGCATATGGAGTTAGTGAAACGCGCCAAGAAACTCGGGAAGATCACTGTCGTATCAATCTTCGTCAATCCGACGCAGTTTGGGCCGAAAGAAGACTTCGCCAAGTACCCTCGAACTCTTAAGACTGACAGCCGGCTCTGCCGCGAGGCCGGAGTGGATTTTGTTTACTGTCCTGTGGCCAAGGACGTGTATCCCGATGGGTATGACACCTTCGTCGTACCAGAGAAGATAGCCAGTCTACTGGAGGGGGCAGCGAGGCCAGGGCACTTTCGGGGCGTTGCGACGGTGGTTTTGAAGCTGCTAAACGTGGTTCAACCGGATGTCGCCGTATTCGGAAAGAAAGACCTGCAGCAGTCGATCGTGATTCGCCAGATGGTGCGCGACCTCGATATTCCGGTTAAAATAGTCGTAGTTCCAACTGTACGCGACCGTGATCGGCTTGCGCTCTCATCGCGAAACGTGTATCTTTCTGAATCTGGGCGCGAACGGGCGGCTGTGATTCCGCAGGCGCTGTTTGCCGCTCGGGATATGATCCGCCACGGCGAACGTTCCGCCAAGGCGATCCGGAACTATATACTGAACCGTCTTGTTAAAGACGGGGAGGCGACGGTCGACTATGTTTCGGTCGCGAGGGAAGAAAACCTGGCCGAGCTTGATCGGATCGCCGGAGATGTCGCTATCAGCCTGGCCTGTCGCATTGACGGCGTGCGGCTGATCGACAACATCACGTTGAGAGTGAAATAGTATGTACCTGACGATGTTTAAATCGAAAATCCACCGCGCCACGATTACCGACGCGAATTTGATGTATGAGGGCTCGCTGGAATTGGATCCTGAGCTAATGAAGGCGGCCAATATTCTCGAAGGGGAGAAGGTGCAGGTGGTGAATGTCGCTAACGGCGAACGCTTTGAGACCTATACCATCGTCGGCAAGCCGGGATCCGGGACAGTTTGTCTTAATGGCCCTGCGGCGCGGTTGGGTCAGGTTGGCGACGAAGTCATCGTGATTACCTATATCCTCCTGTCGCCAGAGCAGGCGGCCACATTCAAGCCCACGATCGTAAAGGTCGATAAGAAGAACAAAGTAATCAAATCGTAGCAATAGCTCCTTGAATCTATCACACGACATTATTGCCATTGTTCTCGCTGCCGGAAAAGGCAAGCGAATGAAATCCGATTTGCCAAAGGTGATGCACCCGATAGCCGGCAAGCCCATGGTGCGCCGCCTTGCCGACCTGTTGAAATCACTGGGTGTGAAGAAGGTTGTGCTGGTGGTCGGCCATGGCCGCGAGCAGGTGATAGCGCACTTCGATCACGAGCCGGGAATTGAATTCGCGGTTCAACATGAGCAGCGCGGAACAGCGCATGCGGTGCTCTCGGCGGAGGAGCATTTCAAGAGTTTGAAGGGCGGTGTTTTGGTCCTGGCTGGAGACGTGCCGCTGTTGACACGCGAGTCCCTGGTCGATCTGATCGAACACCACCGCGAAAACGCGGCGGCCGCGACCGTGCTGACGTCAGAACCGCCGGATCCCAGCGGATATGGGCGGATTATTCGCAGCGGCAATGGCGCGGTTAAGAAGATCGTCGAACATGTCGATTGTACCGAAGAGGAACGTGCCGTGCGCGAGATCAATACCGGTATCTTCATGTTTGAGTCTGCGGCACTTCACGATTCGCTTCACAAGGTCGAAAACAACAACGCCCAGGGCGAGTTCTACCTGACCGACGTGATGAAGATTATGATCGATGAAGGAAAAAGGACCGCGGCCGTAAAACTGAAGGATTACCGCCAGGCATTGGGCGTGAACTCTGTCAAAGAGTTAGAGGAGTTGGAAGCGATCTTTTTTGAATTAAATCGTTGACAATTTTTTGGACAAAACCTATGTTCGCGGCGTATTACCAGTAGACACTGGCTGGAGATCAAATCATCATGACATTGCGAAAAGTCCTTATAGTGGCGCTGATGCTTTTGGCGATAACGAATTCGCTTGTTGTAGCGGAAACCCTTATCACCAAAGAGAATAGCCCATTGGAGAAAAACACGATGGCCGGCAAATCCGGCTTCTCAGGATTCTCGCTTTTCGACCCAGCCCGGTTTCGCATGCAGCATGCCTATACGATGAGTGTCTACTCGGGTGGCGGCCAGACGCAGACAATCGCGGCCTACCTGAACCAAATCGACTACCAGTTCGCCCAGCCGCTGCGGCTTTCGGTCGGATTGGCGTTTGTGCATCAGCCGCAATCGTGGTTTGGCTCTTCGGCGAGCAGTGCCCTGAACAATCGAATCCTGCCAAGTTTCCGTTTGTTCTGGGAGCCGTCAAAGAACTTTCACATGAGCATCGGATACGAAACCTATGCTCCGGGTGTGTACAACTACAATCGCTATTATTCACCGTACGGGAGGTATGGATCTTTTCTCGATTGAAATTGAAGATTCGTTGCGCCCTCCCGATTTGTTAGATGTCTCTAAACATTTTTCCCGTTACAGAAAGCTCTGAGCAAGGATCGCAAGAAAACCAAGTCGGCTAAACCGCGTTCGGGAAGCCGGATCATCGACCTGATTTTGATCATCGTCGCCCTCGCGGTGCTGGTGTTCATCGGCTCATTTGTGGTGAAGTTCACCCAGGGTGAGACGGCGCCGGCCAAAGACAGCGAGCAGGCAATTGTGCCGGTGAATACGCGTATCCAGGTGCTCAACGGCTGCGGCATACCGGGGGCGGCTTCGCGATTCTCTCCGTTTCTCAAGAAGGCGGCGCGTCCGGAGTTCATCGTGGATGTCATCGACGAACGCAATTTTGACTCGTTCAAGCAGGAGAAGTCGCTGCTGATTGTCCGCAAAGAGACGAAGCAGGCTGAAGCGCACCGCTTCGCCGCCAAGCTGGGGCTGGCGGCTGACCGCGTCAGTTTCAAGACGCTTGAAGGGGACTTCTACGATATAGACTATTCAATAGTCCTGGGGGCGGACTTTGAGGCCCTCATGGCCGGAAAGAAATAACCACAGGGATTGGAAAGGACAGCGGAGGAGGTTTCCGAAACTCTCGTTAATGACCCCAACCGAACTTGCGCACAGAATCGCGGATCTGGCTCTCGATAAGAAAGCCTACGACATCAAAATCCTTGATCTGCGGGAACTCTCGACCATTTGTGACTATTTTGTGATCTGTTCGGCCGACGCCGACATCCAGGTGAAGGCGGTCGCCGACCACGTGATGGATGAACTGAAAAACGCCGGGATTCGCGTCTGGCACAAGGAAGGCTACACGAGCCTGCGCTGGGTGCTCCTGGATTATGTCGACGTGGTGGTTCATATCTTCCATCGCGAGACGCGCGAGTTCTACGGCCTCGAAGAACTTTGGGGTGACGCCCCGACTGAAGAGATCGCTGCCGCTTAGAGTCGAATTGCGATAACGACTCCGCTGCCGTCATTGTCGCTGTCAGCCGCTGAAAGCCTGAAGATGAACACCAAGACCTATCCAAAACGAAATCTTAATTTCTTGATATTTTTTGAAAGGATGAATCAACATGGACATCGTTGAGCTGAAAAGTAAGAGCATAGCGGATTTGCTCAAGACCGCCGAAGAACTGGAGATACCCGGCGTATCGGGGCTGCGTAAATCGGAATTGATCTTCAAGATTCTTGAAGCCAAGACCGAGAAGGATGGCCTGATATTCGCCGAGGGTGTTCTCGAAATACTCGAAGAGGGCTACGGATTCTTGCGCTCGGCGGACTACAACTATCTGCCCGGTCCGGACGACATCTATGTCTCGCCGTCGCAGATTAAACGGTTCGATCTGCGTACCGGCGATATCATTTCCGGCCAGGTGCGGCCTCCGAAGGAATCGGAGCGTTATTTTGCGCTGCTCAAGATCGAAGCGGTCAATTTTGAGAATCCGGATGTCGCCAAGCACAAAATTCTCTTCGATAACCTGACGCCGCTCTACCCGAACAAGAAGTTCTTGCTGGAGACGACGGCTGAAGAGCAGACTACGCGGGTGATGGACTTAATGTGTCCGCTGGGCAAAGGGCAGCGCGCGTTGATCGTTTCGCCGCCCAAGGCCGGTAAGACGATTATCCTGCAGAAGATCGCCAACGCGATTACGACCAATCACCCGGAATGCAAGCTGATCGTGCTGTTGATCGACGAGCGCCCGGAAGAGGTCACCGATATGAAGCGTTCGGTAAAGGGCGAGGTTATCTCGTCGACTTTCGACGAACCGGCGGAACGTCACGTGCAGGTGGCCGAAATGGTGCTGCAGAAGGCCAAGCGCCTGACCGAGCACCAGCACGACGTCGTGATCCTGCTCGATTCGATCACGCGCCTGGCGCGCGCGCACAACTCGGTGGTGCCGCACTCGGGCAAGATTCTCTCGGGCGGTGTCGACTCCAACGCCCTGCAGAAGCCGAAGCGTTTCTTTGGCGCGGCGCGCAATATCGAGGAAGGCGGCTCGCTGACGATCATCGGCACGGCGCTGATCGAAACCGGCTCGCGCATGGACGAAGTGATTTTCGAAGAATTCAAGGGCACCGGTAACTCGGAAATCGTGCTCGACCGCCGCTTGGCCGACCGCCGCATTTTCCCGGCGATGGACATCAACCGTTCGTCGACGCGTAAGGAAGAGCTGCTGCTCGACGAAGCGACTTTGGCGCGGATGTGGATCTTGCGCAAGTTCCTGGCCGACATGAACGCGATCGAAGCGATGGAATTCCTCCTCGACCGTCTGCGCAAAACCAAGTCGAACAAGAAGTTCTTGGACTCGATGAAGGATTAGAGCAGTGGGATTGCGGTAACGGTACAATTACTGCGCCGCATCGCTTTGGCACCGGATAGAGGGGATTTCTCTAAGTGGGGTTGATTCGCAAACTATTGGGAATTGCCGAACGGCATGAGCTCGAGGGCGCGCTTCTTGACTACACCAGCCGCCACTGGGAGTTGACGGGCGACTGCGACCTTCCGACCTTTCTGCAGGCTTTGCCGGATCTGGTGCCGTCACGCAGTGTGATCTACCTTGAAGGAGGGTTCTACCGCGGCAAGCTCGCGGAGTTTCTGCGAAGCCGAATGATCCCGGAGCCATTTCATATTGCTCTCGGTCTACTTTCGGCGCGGACGGAGTACTTTCACATTCCGTTAACTCCGGAGAACCTGGAGGGGCTCGTTGCGATTGCAGGCAAGACCTGCTCGCCGGAGATTGCCGTTCACATTCACGTTCACGACTACAACAAAGTTGTACTCGAGTGGCACGATGCGCTGTTAGACGGAACGATGGTCATTGCTGACGAACTGGGTGAAGAGAAAATCAGGGCCTTCGCCCTACGGCTCGGATTGGAAGCGAAGGTTTGCACTAAGTGCGCGAATTTGCAGGTAGGGCAAAACAACCGAGGCAAGCTCTGACTGGAGAGATCCGTACGTCGGTCTCCGATTTCCGCAACAACAGGGACATAATACTCGTTAATATCAGCGGATCACTCCCAAGCCCATTCCGGCAATTTGATGTGTTCGGAGGATGATATGTCGATAGCGGCAGTATTTATCGCGATCGCAGCGATCAGCGCCGTGTGGTATGTCGTCTCGTCGATCCTGATCTACAACGATCTGGTCAAGCGCGGCGAGCGGCTCAATTTTCTTCTGATTCGCTTGATGCTGATTCCCTGGGTCAACCGTTACAAGAAGCTCACCGTGCAAGAAACGGGCAATGTCGGCGCGCTGTATTACCACTGGATCATTTCGGTTCTGACGTTGTTTGTTGCCGTCGTGTGCGCACTGGCAACCAAGACGAGCCTGACATAGGAGGGTAGGTTGAGGTATCGCGTTCATCGTATTGAAGTGAAAAAAGACGATGCCCAAGAGAAACTGGAGCAGTTTCTAAATCGTCAGAAGGGTGAGATCATTTCTGTCATACCATACGTGAGCCCGACGTTTCAGGCGATGGGCGCTACCACCAAGGTCGAGTTTCTGCTGATTGTTGAGAGAGTCGAATAGGGATTTCAGGGATTGTTCCGCGCTTCACGCGTCCTCATTTTTCCGTTGGCGACAAAGGCTTAAAAAGGTTAGTATCGGGGGCGAAAGGCTGGCTGGATTCCCGCCTGCGCGGGAACGACGGCGCTCTTTGAGTTAGATTCCGACCTGCGTTGGAATGACGGTGAACTTCAGCCTGGATTCCCGCTTGCGCGGGAAAGACAGTGATTCGAAGCTGGATTCCCGCCTGCGCCGGAAAGACAGTGATTCGAAGCTGGATTCCCGCCTGCGCGGGAAAGACAGTGATTCGAAGCTGGATTCCCGCCTGCGCGGGAACGACGGCGCTCTTTGAGTTAGATTCCGACCTGCGTTGGAATGACGGTGAACTTCAGCCTGGATTCCCGCCTGCGCGGGAAAGACAGTGATTCAAAGCTGGATTCCGGCTTGCGCGGGAATGACGATGAAGCAACTACGCAGATTTGCATTCACTTGAGGATAGAGGAAGATGAACAGCGTTCAAGTATGGCAGACGATTAAGGACGATGTGGCGCGCGAGATCGGCGCGTTCTTGAAACATCAATTCGACTCCGGTTCAGTTGATCAACTCATCTACGAAAAGGCGATCTCGAATGTCGGTGTCTTTGCGAATCTGGCGAAGTGGATGGAATCGCCCGATATCGACCGCATTTCGCCGAATACCAAACCGGGGATTCTGGCGGCGATCTTCGCGCAACGCTGGCCCGATCTTAACGAGGCGTTCTTTACAGACGTCGAGTTCGGCACCGGCGGTATTCGCGGGCGGTCGGTGATTTCCGACTGGGAGTTGGAGATGCTGCGCGACGTGGGGATCGACGCGCCATTTCTGCGCGGGCCCAATACGATCAACGACGTGGTCTTGCTCCAAAAATCTGCGGCGATCGCGAAATTCGCCAACATGCGCGGCTTCAAATCGCTGGTGATCGGCTTCGACAGTCGGATAAGGGGAAGAGACTTCGCCAAGATCATCGCTGAGCTGTTTATTGATTTTGGACTGAGGGTGTATCTCTTCGACGATGTGGTGCCTTATCCGGAGGTGACTTTCGCCATTCCGACCATGCGCGCTGACATGGGCATCCTGCTTTCGGCATCACACAACGATCGCCGCTACAATGGCTATAAACTCTCCTGCGGCAACGGCTCGCAGTTTTCAGTGGCCGAACGACGGATGATACTCAGCGAGTACATCGGCAAGACGGGATTTGATGAAATTCGCCGTGCGAATCTTGAGAGAGCGACTAGTGACCAGCTCGTATTTCTTGGCGGCGCCAAGCGTGTCAAGGGGATCGAGTATTACAGTTATCAGGGCGAGCCGGTGAATATCCACAAGCAGCACGAAAAGCAAATCATGTCGTTCCTGCTCGACAAGAAGCTACTCGCCGCGCAGGCGAAGAAGCTGAGTCTGGGCTTCTGCGCTTACAACGGCGCCGGGCGCGACGCGGTGCCGCGTTTGATTCGCTCAGTGGGGATCAACAAGCTTGATCCGATCTCGGTGATGCAGCCGGTGGATGGGATGTTTCCGGCTTTCGACGATCTCAAGAGCCCCAAGGGCAAGAAGGTCTACCAGCAGCCGGATCCGGGCGATAAGTTTGCCGCGATGAAGGCGGTGACTGAGTACATCAAGGAATTCGGACAAGAAAAATTCGCCAAGCTCGATGCGCTGATCGGCACCGACCCGGACGCCGATCGCGTGGGCGTTGTCGTGCCGGTACCGAAGTCACAGCGGGCGATTTACGGCTCCGATTCAACCTTGCTGGATGCCGACACGGCCTGGGCGATCCTGCTTTGGTATCGCATGGAGAAGATGAAGCAGAAGAAGGCGGATTTTTCACAGTACTTCCTCGTGCAATCGCATACGACGACGGACGTCATTACGCTGCTTTGCGAAAAGTACGGCATCGGCTGGATCAAGACCTGGGTGGGTTTTGCGCAGTTGTCGGCAGCCGTCGAACGGATGTGGAAAGGAGATGAAATCTCCAAGAGCATCTACTGGACGCTGTACGATTTCAAGAATCTAAATCTTCAGGGCAAAGAAAACCTGGCGGCACTTGAGCAATCGAATGGTTTCTCGATTCTCGGCGGCAAACCGAAAGACGAGATGTCGATGGGTGAAAAAGGCCACGTCCGTGACAAGGACGGCATCTTCGCAGCGATGTTGTTCCTTGAGGTGCTGGCTTATGCCAAGGCGCAGAAAAAATCGGTATTGGAACTGGTCAACGAGAAGCTCTATCTCGATCCAGCGATCGGCCTGATTCGGACCGGCTATCGTCCGGCGCCGGTTTATGGGCAATATGAAGGAATCGAAGGCCGCTCCACCAAGATGAAAGTCATTCACAAAGCGGAAGACCTGATGAACCGCCTCGCCTCCGGTGGCGCCGTGAAATTCGGTGGATTGAAGGCAACACATTTTGAGGTTTACAAGACGGGCAAGTACGATGTTCAGCACGGTTACACGAAAGGTTACAACCCTGACGACCCGTCGACGTTTGGCTTCCCGGATGAAGGCATTCGTTTCTTCTTCGGCGACTATTACAACCATCTGACGATTCGCCCCTCGGGAACTTCACAGAGCCTGCGCTTTCACATCCAGCTTCGCGACAAAAAGGTCTCGAAGAGCGACTTGCTGAAAAAGCGTATCGCGATGGAGAATCGGATTACGGCGATTTTCGAAGATGTCGGTAAACAGCTGAATGTCGATTGGGACGAGTGATTTCGCTCTTGATGGCAAGGTATCCGGCTCTGCTTCCCCATGGGGAAACAGGGCCGGACGTGTTTAGGGCGAATCGCTGTCCATTCCTCCGGGAACAATGAAGACGCGCAAGCGTTGACATCGTGGGTCGGCTTATGTTAAGTAGGGGGAGGGAGACTGTGAGTATCAGTTCGATTCCTGACATCAAGGTGAACGCAGAGCGGCCAGCGCATCTCGATCTGCCGATCTCCGGCATGCATTGCGCCAGTTGCGTAGCGCGGGTGGAACAGATGATCCGCAAGCATCCGGGCGTGGTCAATGTTACCGTGAATCTGGCGACGAACCAGGCGGCAATCGACTTCGACACAGCGTCATTCGAGCTTAACAAGCTGGCCGCGGCCCTGAAAGAAAGCGGTTACCCGGCCAAGTTTCAAGTGACGCAGATCGAGATCAGCGGCATGCACTGCGCCTCCTGCGTGGTGAATCTCGAAGCGATCCTGGGCGCTATTCCGGGAGTCGTTTCTGCTTCGATCAATTACGGCACGTCGGCCGGAATCATCAGCCACGTCGGAATCGCCGATCTGCAAACGAAGATAAACAAGGCACTGGAAGGCAGCGGGTACAAGGCTGCGGTAGCATCGCCGTCTCGCACTGGTCACGATCCGGTCGTGGATGAATTGCATGAACTTCGATTACCCCTGCTCGTGAGCCTGGCGGCTGCGGCCGTTACGATGGCGTTGATGCTGAGTTCGCATTATCGCCCGGCTTGGATCGATCCTGGTGCGGCAGCGGTTGCACAGTTATGCATTGCCGCGATCGTGTACTTCTGGGCGGGCGCGCGCTTTCATCGCGGCTTGTGGCATTCGCTGAAGCGGCGTAGCGCCGACATGAATACGCTGGTCTCATTGGGCACTTCGGCGGCATTCTGGTTCAGCGTGGTCGCCCTTGTGAGTCCCGAATCACTCTCAATCACAGCGCATCACCCGGAGTTGTACTTCGACTCAACCGTGATGATCGTCGCGCTGATCCTCCTGGGGAGATACCTCGAAGCGGGCGCCAAGGCGCGCAGCTCGAGCGCCATTCGCAAGATACTGGAAGCCCGACCCGATATCGCGGCGGTCGTAGTCGATGGCAAGGAAAACACCGTGCGGTCGGCCGAACTTGCGCCCGGCGATATAGTGCGAGTTCGTCCGGGCGAGCGAATTCCCGCGGACGGAGCATTGGTCAGCGGCTCAGGATCGGTAGACGAATCAATGCTTACAGGCGAACCGTTGCCTGTCGAGAAAGGCGTTGGCGACAGCGTCACCGGCGGTACGATCAACAAGACCGGGAGTTTCGATTTCCGCGTTACGGTGATTCAGCAGGAGTCACGCCTGAGCAAGATCGCCGCTGCGGTACAACAGGCACTAACGACTAAGCCCGCAATTCAACGAATGGTCGATAAAGTTGCGGCGGTTTTTGTGCCGATCGTTGTGGTTATCTCGCTGATCACGCTCATCGTTTGGCTGGCTGCCGGCGCCGAATTCTCGTTCGCGCTGAAGACGTTTGTTGCCGTGTTAATCATTGCGTGCCCGTGTGCGCTGGGATTGGCAACGCCGGTCGCCATTATGGTGGCCGTCGGGCGCGGCGCAGCACTCGGAATGCTGTTTCGAGGCGGGGAATCACTGGAGCGCATCGGCCACGTGAACAAGATGTTTTTCGACAAAACCGGCACACTGACTGCCGGTAAGTTCGAAGTGGCAACGGTCGAAGCGGTGCCCGGTGCTCCGACAGAGACGCTGGCCATGATCGCAGCGATCGAACGCCGCTCTGAGCATCCGTTGGCCAAAGCGGTTGTTGAGTATGCAGAACAACGAGCTCTCTCTGATCTCGATGTTGTCGACTTCATCGCCTACGCCGGTGCCGGTGCCGGCGGAATCGTCAGTGGTCATGAGGTCTTGATCGGCACGGCAAGACTTATGGCGGCACGGAAGATCGAGATTTCGTCGCTCCAGGCAAGCCTCGACAAGGAGGCGCAGCAAGGGCGCAGCCTCATGATTGCCGCCATTGATCGCAAGGCGACTGCGCTGCTCTCGTTCAGAGATTTGCTGCGACAAGAGGCGGCTGCAGCGCTCCAGGAGATCAAGGATCTGGGGATTTCGACCGGGATGATAACCGGGGACAATATGGCTGCCGCCAACATGATCGCCAGCCAATTGGGGATTGAAAAGGTGCATGCCGAGCTATTGCCGCAACAAAAACTTGATGTAATCACGAGTGCCCGGGCGGAATTCCATGTTGTCGGAATGGTCGGCGATGGTATCAACGATGCGCCGGCATTGGCGATGGCGGACGTGGGGATCGCCCTGGGCTCCGGCAGTGATATCGCCGTGGAATCGGCTGCAGTAACATTGAGTACACCCGACTTGATGCGCGTCCCGAAAGTGATCCGACTTGCCCGGGCCACGGAACGAAACATCAAACAGAACTTGTTCTGGGCGTTCTTCTACAACGTCACTGCAATTCCGGTCGCGGCGGGCGTGTTCTACCCGTTGTCAGGCTGGCAGTTGTCGCCGATGATCGCGGCAGCAGCGATGGCGTTCTCGTCGATTTTCGTCGTCACCAACGCCCTGCGCCTGAGGCGGTTCGAGTAGTGGAGATCTGAATTGCCGAATCCGCATCCTGTCATCGTCCACTTCGCTATCGGCTTGTTCTGTGCAGCTATCGTACTTGAAGTAGCAGCATACTTTCTGAAGTCAAGACTGATGTCGCAGACGGCGCTGGTGAACAGCGGCGCAGCAGCGGTTGCTGCATTGCTCGCGGTGATTTCGGGACTGATGGCAAAGCCGTTAGATCTTGGCGGCCCCGCCGTTTTTGTGCTCGAATCCCACGAAACCATGGGTTATGTCGTACTGGCATTCGCGTTGGTCTTCGCAGCGTTGAAATTCTACGGTCATCATAAGCAGACTGATCGCTGGCTCACACCAACGATCGCCGTTGGCTTACTTGGACTGGTCTTCACGATTGTGGCCGCTCATGAAGGGGGAGAGCTGGTCTATCGTTATGGAGTCGGCGTCCAGAGGGAGGTGCCATCGGTAATCCAGAACTACCCTTACGGCAAGCCCTTCACGGCGCCCGTTGACTCGACTGCTGACACTCTCTCCGACCGCCCGTAGTTTCTCTTATCGCTTCAGAAGAATCACGCCGCGATCGTGACCGCTGTAGTCAACGAGCAATTGCGGCAGGTCGAAAGCGCCGGTGCCCTGCGCGATGCTGAAGACAGCGGCGGCGTGTTCGGCGCCGAATTCAAGGGCGAGAATACCTCCGGGCGCGAGATTCTTGGGGGCGCGTTCGATGAGAGGGCGCAGACACTCGAGGCCATCCTCACCGGCGATTAACGCGCTGCGCGGTTCAAAATCACGTATCTCCGGCATCAGGCGTGGAAGTTCGTCGCTACGCACATAGGGCGGATTCGATATGATCAGGTCGAAGGATTCCGATCCCAGCGGATCAAGCAGTTCTCCGGGGCGCAAGAGCACGCGATGAGCCAACCCGTGTGCAGTGATATTTTCCAACGCCAGTTGGAGGGCAACCGGAGAAAGGTCGGTGGCAACGACAGCGGCATCGCTGCGGTTGATGGCCGCGGCTATTGCGATACAGCCCGTCCCGGTGCCGATATCGGCAACACGCGGTGCCCGAATTCCAGCGATTGCCGTCAATGCCTTTTCGAGGATGATTTCAGTTTCGGGGCGCGGAATAAGGGCGCGGCGGTCGCATTTGATGTTCAGCCCGAACCATTCCGTGTTACCGAGGATGTACTGGAGGGGTTCGCGGTAAAGCTTACGGCCAACCATCTCCGTAAATCGTTTTGCATCGGCTTCGGCAACCTGGCGATTGAGAGCGAGAAAAAGATCGATGCGGCGCAGGCCGAGGATTGCGCCGAGCATGAGTTCAACGGCGTGACGAGCGTTCTCGATCCCAGCTTGATTTAGGTTTTGAGTACCCTGATCGAGCAGTTCCTTGACGGTAGTTGACATGCGAACTAATTGACAGGAAGGAGATTTCGGAGATTACCAATATCGCCGGGTGCAAGGGCGCATCCATCTCGTTTGTGGCCGTGAAGGCGATAGTGATTATCGTAGCGTTCTGCCGGTCTCGATTCACCGTGATCTTCAAACCCAAACACCGGTACGCCAATCACCGCCACGGCTAATAGCACTCCCGAATGCATAAGAAATTCTCGTCGCTGCATCTCAACCCTCCGTGGCTTCAAGAGTGAAATTGTTGATCTTCATGGCCGGCACGAGCATAACTACCGAGTACTGCGGATAGAGTTCGCGTTGCGCTGAAATCATCTCGGCGTTTGCGAACGCGGTCAGAATCGATTGGCTCATCCGCATGTTCTTGATCGCCGGACCGATCTTACCATTCTCTATCAGGAAAGTACCGTCGCGGGTGGTGCCGGTGACTTGCGTCTGCATCGGATTGAGAAAGTTGACGTACCAGAAGTGCGTGATGTATATCCCCCGCGCGGTCGAGGCGATCATCTCGTCAATCGTCTTGTCGCCCGGCGCCATCGCCATGTGCTTTGGGTATGGCCCGTAGGTGTTATTGGGCGGCAGGGCATGACCGGTTGACTCGGTGCCGAGGAGGCGGGCGTAGTACGAATTCGTTACGACATCACGAGCAATTCCATTTTCGATCAAGACGACTCTCCGTCGCGAAACGCCCTCGTAGTCGATCGGAACCGCGAGCAATTGGGGATCGAACGGGTCTTCAGTAATAGTGATGTTGTCGCCGGTGATCTTCTCACCGATCTTGCCCGACATAAACGAGCGCTGCTGATGGAGTGTCTTGCCGCCGAAGCCCATGAAGGCGAGGAACAACAGGAGCTGCCCGACCGCAGCTGGCTCGAGAATGACGGTGTATGAGCCTGACGCCAGCGAGATCGGGTTGAGCGAGCGGCGGGCCTTGTCGGCAGCACGCGCCGCCAGTTGACGGGCATCAATCTTGTCGATGTCGCGGCTATATGCGATCGCCCAGCCTGCATTCTGAGTCTCGCCGACAGCGGTCAAAGATAGTTCGGATTTCGTAGATGCGTTGTATTCGTTGACTCCGAGTGAGTTCACCACGGCCAAAGTTTCCGTCGTCACTCGAAACGCTCCGGCGGCGAGAAGTTTGTCTTTGGCACAGACTTTGACGATTTCTTGAACGGCTTTCGCTCGCTGCTCTGGTTGGCTCTCAGCTGTGCTCTTCACCCAGCGATTTGCATATGAAGGGCTGAAGGGATTGGGCATCGACGGCATCGGCGGCTTCGGCAGCGACTCGAAATCACTGTCTTCCGGCATGAGATCCGCGATTGCAGATGCATTGGCAACTGCAGTCTTGATCGAATCAGGAGAGAGATCACCGGTGGAGCTGAGTCCGATTCGTTTGCCTTTTACAGCTCGGACAAAGAGCGTCAAGTCAGAGCGATACATGTTCTGGTGAATCGTTGATTCAGCAAAGCGCGTGAGGCTGAAGTCCTCTCCCATCAGAACCAATTCGGCTTGATCGGCAGCAGAGGACGCAAGACCGTCTTTCAGCAACTGGAGGGCGTGTTCGTAAGTTATCATGCGCCCACCTTCACGTTTCTGAAGCGGACATAGGCCGCACCCTGCGCCGTTCGGCCGTTCTGTCCCGGCTCGCCCTTGCCGCAGTTTGGGGTTCCCCACAGTGCCCACTCATCCGGATGTCCGGTCGAATCGCAGCTATTCCAGAACTGCACGGTATTGCCGGAGTAGATCGGCGCCTTGACCATAACGCCAAGTTGCCCGTTCTTGATCTCCCAGCCGATTTCGCCGCCGAGCGTGAAGTTGTCGCGATTGTCATCGATCGACCAGGATTCAACACCCTGAATGTAAATGCCGTCCTCGATTTCTGCGATCATGTCTGTGAAGCGTTGATCGCCGGGAACAAGAATCAGGTTGGTCATGCGGACAAGCGGGATGTTGCCCCAGCCGTCAGCACGAGCGGCTGCAGTGGAGGGTTTGCCGATTCGGACCGCCGTCTCGAGAGAACTCAGGTAATCTACAAGGATGCCCTTGTCGATCAGCAGTCGGCGTTCGGCAGGGACACCTTCGTCGTCGAAGAAATAAGTCGCCAGGCCGTCGCGGTAGGTTGGATCGCTGTAGAGGGTGACGACATCGGATGCGTACTTCAGTTTGCCGAGTTGGTCAGGTGTCGCGAAGCTGGTGCCGGAGAAGTTGCGCTCGGAGCCGAAGACGCGGTCGAGTTCCAGTGGATGTCCGATCGACTCGTGAATCTGCAGAGATGCCAGATCGGGTGATAACACGATATCGCAAGTCTTCTCCGGACAGGCGATGGCTGACTGCATCGCCACGACCTGCTCAAGAATCAGGGGAATGTTCTTCTCGATTTCAAAGCTCGCGATCTTCTCATAGCCGCCGGATACAAACTGGCCCGAAGAGGTGGGAAAGGACCGTTCATAGCGTTCGCGACGGCTCTTGACGATTCCCGCGGTAACCCCGGCGCCGACGTGCGTCAGTACTTGGTCGATATCGCTGCCCGCCAGAGAGCGGAAATGCTTGGTCTCGCGGCGAAAGTCGAGGAAGGTCGTCGTGGCAGTGATGGCTGATTCGGCGTGCAACAAATCTTCCCAATGCATCAGCAAGTCGAGTTTCTCATTAAGCGACACCGTGAAGGGATCGACAGCCAAGGGGGTCTGATATTGGTTGGAATTCTTGGGCCAGGACTTAATGGCAACCGGTTGATTGATGACCTTGCGGGAAGCTTCGGCTATCGCCATAGCCAATTTGATTACGCGCTCAAATTCGGTTTCGCTGAAAGTTGATGAGGCAGCAAACCCCCAGGCGCCGTCTTTGAGAACCCTGATGCCGTAGCCGGAGGACACCGATTTCTCGATCGGTTCCACGCGCCGCGAACTGGTTGCGATGCGCTCGATGTCGACTTGTTGCAGGCGAAGGTCTGCATAATCGCACTTGCCCCGGCATAACTTATCGAGCTTTCCAAACAGCAGAACGAGCCAATTGTTCATAATGGAATCCCCACAAAATGCCCGCCGACGAGATACACGCCGATCATAAACAAAACTCCGATCAGAGTCAAGACGACAGCGCCGGCGACGCCGACAAGGTTCTTCTCCGGCCTAAAACCGAAGATGGTGCCGCGAAAAATTACCGCCAGCGCGATCCAATAGGCGATCAGGAGCATCATCGATGTCTGCGACGTGTTTGAACCAAAGGGCCAGCCGCCCCAGTAATATCCGAAACGGGCGTGCGAAATCAGAACGCCGACACAAGCGGTGCCGATCAACATCAGCACGCCGGTTATCATCACCTTGCGTGAGACGCGTTTCAAGTTGCGTTCGTAGCTACGCAAGCCAAAGGCGTTGAACAGCGCCGACGCGGCGAACATGGCGGCGAGGAACATCACGGCGATATGAATCGCCCAGAGAACCAGCGAAGGGCGACCTTCAAACAAGACGCGCACGAATTCATCGGGGGCGGACGGCACTCGCAGCGTCGTCGAGTCGGCGAGGCTATGCATGACAATGTAATAGTCGTAGACGGCGCCGCGGTCGAGGCGGGGAAGCGCTGTTTCGTAGACGTCAAAGCTCTCGAGGTTTCTTGTCAGGATGAGGGAATCGAAGTTGGTCTGCCCCGTCTGCCGGTAGTGCAGCCAGAATTGCAGGCGAAGCGTATCGGAGGGAGCGCCCACCCAGACCTGAATCCGCGGATCGCTCGAGACCGTGCCGAGCGAAGTATGATCGAGCAGAATACCGTGCCCTTCGGACTTGTAATAATGTGCCTCGGTGAGTCGGCCGCTGAAGCGCGGGGCTGCGGCAAAAAGCAGCAGCGCTAAAATGAACGCCAGGAATAGTCGGACACTGCTCAATTCACCCCTGCCAGTTCGCCGGCCTTCTTTAATCGTTCCTCTTGCTCTTGCTGTTGCAGCGGCAAGATCAAATCGTCAAGATCTCCGGCAAGGACGTCATTGAGCTTGTGCAGTGTTACATTGATGCGATGATCGGTGACGCGACCCTGGGGGAAATTATAGGTGCGGATCTTGGCCGAGCGATCCCCGGAGCCGACCATGGAACGGCGGGCAGAGGCAATCTTCTCCTGCTGTTCGGCAATCGCGCGGTCCAGCAGGCGCGCCCGGAGCACTTTGATGGCTTTGGCCTTGTTTTTGATCTGCGACTTTTCGTCCTGGCAGGAGACAACCAGGCCGGTCGGCAAATGGGTGACGCGAACGGCGGAATCGGTCGTATTGACAGACTGTCCGCCGGGACCCGACGAGCGAAAGACGTCGATGCGCAATTCGTTCGGATTGATTTCGATGTCCACGTCGTCGGCTTCCGCCAGTACAGCAACAGAGGCCGCCGAAGTATGGATGCGCCCCGAAGCCTCGGTTGCGGGGACGCGCTGAACGCGGTGAACGCCCGACTCGTACTTCAGCAGCGCGTAAACATCCTGGCCCGTAATTGAGAGAATGATTTCCTTAAAGCCGCCCACACCGGTCGGGTTGGAGTTCATCACCTCGACTTTGAATCCCTTGGTATCGGCGTAGCGGGTATACATGCGGTAGAGATCCGCCGCAAACAGCGCGGCCTCTTCGCCGCCGGTACCGGCGCGGATTTCGAGGATGACGTCTTTCGAATCATTCGGGTCGCGCGGCGAGAGCAGCAGTTTGAGTTTACGCGTTACCGGCTCGAGCTGCCCGGTGGCCTGCTCCTTTTCGAGAGTCGCCAGTTCAAGCATTTCCTGATCGGTTTCGCTTGCCAGAAGTTTGTTCGAGTCTTCCACCGTTTGAAGCAACTTGCGGTATTCCTTGCCGACGGCGACGATCTCGGCGAGGTCCTTATGTTCGCGCGACAGGGTACGAAAGCGTTGGTTGTCAGAAATGACCTTGGGATCGGTCAACTGCTCGTTGATCTTCTCGAGTTTTTCTTCGATGGCTTTGACGAGATCAAGCATCGGCGAGTTCGCGCACTTCGACGTCCTGCGGCAGTCCCAGCGATGCTTTGACAGCAACGATAGCGACCTCAAGCTGGTCGAGCGAGGGTTCCTTGGTGGTGATCAACTGCAGCCACAGCCCCGGTTTGATCAGTGTCCGTACAAGCCTGTTGTTGCAGCTTCTCGCGGAGGCCTTGAGGATCTCATAGGATCCGCCTGCCACCAGCGGTAACAGCGAGAAATGCAGCGCCAGCCGCACGAAGATTTGCGGAGGATTGCCAGTGATGACCTGGAAGAGCGTGTCGGCGATTGCGAAGATCAGGATCGCGAACAGCGCGACAATCAAGATAAACGAGGTGCCGCAACGCGGGTGCAACGTCGTGTATTTCTTGGCGTTTTCCGGCGTCAAGGGCTCCTGGTTCTCATAAGCCCAGATCGATTTGTGTTCCGCGCCGTGATATTCGAAGATACGGCGGAAATCTTTGAAATAGCTCAGCAAGGAAACGTAACCGAGGAAGATAGCGATGCGTACGGCCCCGGCGATCAAGTTGAAGGAGAGCGCGTCTTTGCCGAATCCCAATAGCGAAGCGATCCAGAGCGGTAAGAAGAAGAAGACGGCGATACCCACGGCCAAAGCAAATACCATGCTGAGGGCGATCATCAACGAATTGGATTTCTTGACTTGCGAAGTCTCGCGGCCTTCGGCCTTGTCGATATCCTGGGAAGCGATTTCTGCCGAGAAATTTAGCGAGGAAATGCCAATGGCGAGCATCTCGATCAAACCGACGAAACCACGAATGATCGGCCAGCCGATTACCTTGTACCGGCGCGCCAGGGGCTTGTACTCCGAGGTGCGAACGACGATCGAGTTGTCGGCGCGACGCACGGCCGTGGCCACGCGCGACTCAGAACGAATCATGACGCCTTCGATTACTGCCTGTCCGCCAACTTGGAAATCAGCCATGGAGACCTCGTGTCGCGTGCAAAGAAAAGCAGGAGCGGATAGACCACTCCTGCCATGATACTCGCTGCAAATCTACTTCTCGGAACCGCTGTCTTTTTGATTGACCTTGGCGTATTTCCGACGGAACCGGTCAACGCGACCGGCGGTGTCGATCAGCTTCTGCTTGCCCGTGAAGAACGGGTGGCAATTCGAGCAGATTTCGACTGAGATCGCTTCCTTCGATGTCGAGCGCGTCTCAAATTCGTTACCGCAAGCGCACTTGATCGTCACCTTATTGTACTTCGGATGAATATCAGCTTTCACTTGTCCTCTTCTCCTCTACGCAAATCTCTAAGACCATCATTATACAACATAGTCCACTATTGGGCAAGGATTTCTTTGCGAGTAATGACGCAGCCGCAAAGTATAGAACCTTCGATCTCCCAATAAGTTCCAGTCACGAGGCGCTATTCCGACGCTTTAGCCCGGACTGGATCAGGAAAATCGCGGTAGAGGGCGGAGCGAAAATCGGTGACCGCGCCGTAGACAAGCCGGTGCAGCCGCTCCGTTTCACCGTCGCGCTTGGCGACGTGCTGAAATGTCTCTTCCAGCTTCGAGAGATTGTCGGTCATGATGGTAATATTAAACTCCCCCAGCTCAGCCGGGCCGAATCCGAACTTGCGACGGGTGATCGAGTAGCCGGCGATGTGGCCCAGCGTCTTGAGGCGGCCCAAGTAGCCGTTTACATTGTCGCAGAACTCGAGATCTTTATGCGAGTCCTTGAGATTGCACCAAATTTGGTAGTAGTCCATGGGGTTTGCTCCTCCTTAGTGAAGCTAATAGGGATCGACAGAATCCACAAATTCGAATGGAAAATCAACCACTTTCAAGGGAGTTGATCGTCGCAACGGAGATCAGGCTTACAGGCCGGCGCCAGATTCACAAAAGTCTCACAGTCAGCTCACTCGTCGAGAGTAAGAAAAGGTAAATTCAGAGCAACATTCTTCAAGCCCGAATCAGCACTTACTCCCCGCGAGACGCCCGCTCCCCACCGGGCGTTTCACGTTCTAGAGCGGATCGGCTCTCTAACCAGAATCTAACCTGGCTCTTATCTCGCAGAAAGACTCAATTGGGAAATTGCCTGCCACTTTCAAGGCCCTTCGGGGACCTTACCTTCCCCACGCGCCCGAGTCTTTACTACGCCTGAACGGGGGCAAGATTCGGGCGTCTCTATCTCCAGTGCAAAGTTCTTTTTGAACAGCGCAAAATCCGTATAATAGACTTAAGATGGGAATATCTGATTTCGAACTCTGGCAAGCGGTACTCGAAGGTGATTCCAGAGCCTGGGAGACACTGATCCGACGCTATCAAGCGTTGGTCTATGCGGTTGCCACGCGTATCGGGCTGTCTCAGGTCGACGCTGCGGACTGCTTCCAACAGACCTGGCTAATGTTGTTCAACAACCGGAAGAAACTTGCCGATCCGAGCCGACTCTCCGCCTGGCTGGTCACGACGGCCAAACGCGAGGCGATCAGGTTGAAGTTCAAGCTCGGCGCTGATCCGGGAGAGGTCGACGACCATGACCTGGTCGACCAGAATCCGCTTCCAGACGAAGAACTGATAGGACTCGAGCGACAATCCCAGATTGAAACAGCGATTGGCCAGCTTGATCCCCGATGTCGAAAGCTTGTCGAGGCGTTCTTTTTCGCAGAGCAGGAATGTTCTTATGAGCAAATCGCCGAGTCGTTAGGTATCGCTCCGAATAGTCTGGGGCCGATCCGACGCCGGTGTCTGGAGCGGCTCAAAAGGATATTGGAGGAATGCGGGTATCTCGAAGTACGGAATTTCCGCGACGATGCTCTGTAAGATGAGGAGAGGATGATCGGAAATATGGACCAACACCTAACGCGCCCTGAACTCTTACAAGCCGCAAATAATCAACGACTTAACACAGACCATCTTGATCAGTGCGCCGAGTGTCGCGAGCTGGTTGAGTTGCTCCGCGTATATTGTGTCTCCGGCAAGCTGCATTTGCCAGATGCTCCGGCCGGCTGGATAGAGAAGGCGATCGCCATTGCCGGCACGCGGCGCCTGGCGGAGCGAACGCGAATTCTCGTGGCCAAACTTGTTTTTGATTCGTGGTCCGTCCCGCATGCCGTCGGAGTGCGCGGAGGGAATGTAGCGGCTGATCGGCGTTTGCGATTCGAGTCCCAGGAAATGGTCTTTGATATGCGTTCCGAACAACACGGAAAGGGCTGGGAATTCGTTGCCCGAATTCACCCGATTACCGAAAACCTGCTGCTTGAGGCGGACAAGAAGAAACTCACGCCGGATGACAGCGGAGTCTTCCAATGGTCGAGCGCGCGACCACCGCGCAAGATCACGCTCCGTTCTGACGATCGAGTCGTCGAATTGCCGGAGTTGTCGTGGAAAAAGCCGCACTCGAGATAGCGGCCTTGCGGTTTCTGCGCACCGGTCGGTGCCAGAACATCTCCGCTCCAGAATTAGCGACGGCTTGTGATGCGGCGATTCAGGAGGTTTCTCGAACCTCGCTGACTCGGGCTCTGAGCTTGTCCAAACGATTCGTAAAACACGCCCGGACCCAGGGCGGCATCGTTGAACTCACAGCATTTCGCTCCCTGGCGCGCGCCAGCCACATGGCCGGCAAACACCGCGACGCTCTGGCGGCTTACTTGCAGGCACGCAAGCGCCTGTCGGGAGACCCGGCTGTGCGAGCGCGGATCGACCGCGCCCTGGTTGATGTTTATATGTATCTGGGTAATTTTCGAAAATCGCGGATTCATGCGCAAGCGGCAATCCGCACCTTCAACCGACTCGAACTCTGGTCTGATTTGGCCCAGACCCGGGTCAACTACGCGAATCTCCTGCATCGCCAGGATCGACACCGCGAAGCGGAGCAGGTCTATCGCGTCGCCGCTGAGTTCTTTGAACAAGCCGACAATCGCCTTGCTCTGGCGCGGACCAATTACAATCGCGCCAACTCCCTCGTGCAGCTTTTCCGGATGGATGAAGCCGACAAGCTCTATCGCCAGGCGCTGGCAACTTGGGAGAAGGAGGGCTTCGATCTGGATGCCAATGACACCCGGTACGGAATGGCTTGGCTGCACATGCTGACCGGGAGATTTCATGCTGCCTTGCTTGAGCTCGCCGAGTGCGAGCGTGTTTACCAGGCGGGAGGCGACCCGCGCGGCGCTGCCCTCTGCAGTCTGGATCGCGCCGAAGTGTTCTTGAGTCTCGGGTTGTACACCGACGCACTGGAATCCGCGCGCACCTCGCAAGGCCGGTTCGAACGGTTGGGAATGCGTTATGAGCAGGCCAAGGCCGCCCTGTTTCGCGGGCGAGCCGCCGCTGCGATGGAGCGGCACACAGAAGCTCACACGGCGCTGGGACGCGCGCTTGGCGGATTTACGGCCGATCGCAATGACGGCTTCGTTGGTGCTTGCTATCTTCTGGCCGGCGAACTCTCGGCGCAAGAGCCGGAATCACTGGCTGCACATCTCAAGCAGGCGCGGGCTCACTTCACCAGAGCGCAGCTACCGTTATGGGAAGCCATGTGCGACCTGCGGGCTGTTCAGGCGAACGGTAGCCTTGCCGCCCGAAAGAGACTTGACAAGAACGCCGCTGTACGCAGCGTCCCACAGCTCTTTGCGGCCTGGCAGACGATGCGAGGTGATTGGGAGTACTCCCGGGGCGACTTAGCAGTGGCGAGACGGTGTTGGCAGCGGGCTGCTGACCGACTCGATGCTGTGCGAGCAGGGCTTCCCCCGGTGGAGTTGCGCAGTACGTTTGGTCGCAATCAGCAGTCACCCCATACACGCTTGATTGAGGCTGAGCTTGAAGATGATCCGGCCATGGCCTCGGTCTGGTCCGAGCGTTATAAGACTGCCGGAAAATGGATGCCACTCACGGCTGGGCTCGACAGAGAGCGTTCGCGGCGCCGGGTCAACGAGAGTCTTGACGAGCTGGCACACCAAGTTGCCGTCTTATCCCAGCGAATTGAGACCGGCACGGGCGAACGCAGCGTGTCTCGCGCAGCTTCGACGCGAAGACTTGCTTACCTGCAGAATCGGGTTCGCACGCAGTTGCTTGAACTTGAGCGCAGCCCAGGACATGCGGCCATCAATAACAATCGTCTGCGCCAGCAAATGAGGGTTGTTTCTCTCCAACTGCCGGTGATCCAATTCCACCTGCGCGAGAATGATATCGTTGCATTCGTGCACAAAGCTGGAGATATATCAGTCAGTCGGATTCCTGACGGTCGAAGGCGTCTGGCAGCAGCAATGCAGCGCTGGCGATTTGTTCTCGAAGGCCAGCTGCTGGCCGGGCAGTGGTCGAACGCTGAAGATAAGACGCTCGAAGACAGTCTTTGGAGCGATTTGGGTTCCTGGCTCTGGGCGCCGCTCAGGATCGAGCCGACTACCAAGACCGTGCTCTTGATCCCGGAAGGTGAACTGGCGAACTTGCCCTGGAAAGCGCTCCAGGTTGACGGCAGACCGCTCGTCGAATTCCACGATTTTGTTATCGCGCCTAGTTTCAGGCATTTTCAGGCGGCGCAGAGACTCAAAGTAACGAGTGATGCATTGCGGGTTTTTCGTGGTCAAGCCGATGATTTGCCTCAAGTTGACAAGGAACTTGAGGCCCTGGTTTCGTTTCTGGGAAACGACATGCAGGTCTTCCGCCCTGCGCGCCGCGCCGACTGGCCGGAGGAGGGATCGGCGGCATTGTGGCATTTTGCCGGGCACGCGAACCTTCGGGCAGATAATCCGTTTTATTCATATCTGGTACTTGCTGATGGCGCGCTCTTCGCCACGGACTTTCGACTTAAAAAATGCAGAGTTAACCTGGTTACCCTGGCGGCTTGCCGTTCGGGAGAACAAGTCGCGCTTCCAGGTGAAGAGTCGACCGGCCTTGTACGATCATTATTAGAAATGGGCGCGCGCAATGTCATCGCCGGCCACTGGCCGGTTTCAGATGAGACCACGGCTTTATGGATGACTGCATTTTACGACAAGTATCTGCGCGGGACCTCACTGCAGGAGTCGATTAAGCACGCAGCGCTGACAGTACGTTCGCTGCACCCTTCGGCCTATCATTGGGCAGCGTTTTCGGTATTTGGTGCTGGAGATTAAGGAGACCGATGATGATAGACACCCTCAATTCCCCTCCCCGCTTCTGGCGGCTATTTACTGTCCTATTCCTTTTGTTCACGGTGTCCACTGTGCTCGCAAACAACAATGGCGAGTTTCAGCCGGAGCGCCTGGTCTGCCGGATGCTCCAAGGCTACTCAATCGATTCTGTGAACACCTTGTACGGCACGACCACGATCAGCATCATG
This sequence comes from uncultured Ignavibacteria bacterium, assembly GCA_964576925.1. Classification (GTDB taxonomy): domain Bacteria; phylum Zixibacteria; class MSB-5A5; order CAIYYT01; family CAIYYT01; genus JADJGC01. Next base: position 53,601 of record CAZNWJ010000005.1, read on the forward strand.
TTTCAAACTGGATCGTATCTTCTCGCCACCCCGGCAGGTGTTGACGCCGAGAGTCTGGCAGCAGTCATCATGGCTGAACCGTTGGTGCAGTACTGCGCGGCGAATTATTATCTGGACGCACCTGAACCGTTTCAACGCAGTTCCCCGTTCCTGGATAATCAACTGATCGGAGATTTCGATGATCAGCCGGCGGCTTTGACGCTCGCGCTGCCGACCGTGCATCTAGTGGCCGACGGCACCGCCGTGAAGGTCGCGATCATCGATACCGGTTTAAACTTCGACCATCCGGAGTTTGCCGCCAAGTCGGGCCAGTTCGTCTCAGGCTACGACTTTGTCGATAACGACACTTACGCGTTCGATGAACCTGGTGGAATCGCTTCGGGACACGGGACGTTCGTTGCCGGAGCGGTATCGCTGGTGGCGCCGGGAGCAGAACTGTGGGCTTATCGCGTGCTCGATACGCTGGGCCGGAGCGACGGTTATACGCTGGCGAATGCGGTCGTGCGGGCTGTTGATGACGGTTGCAAGGTCGTCAACCTTAGTCTGGGGTTAGTTGGAAAACACGATGCCCTCGACGATGCCATTCATTATGCGATTGACCAGAACGTGATCGTGGTTGCAGCGGTCGGAAATGACTCGACCGGAGATCCTAATCTCTTTCCTTATCCGGCCAAGGAATCCAACACGATCGCCGTAGCGGCGCTCGATTCGCTGAATCACAAGGCCGATTTTTCCAACTTTGGAAAAAAGGTCGACCTCTGTGCGCCGGGCACGCGCGTCTATGCTCCCTATCTGGATACGTCCTATGCTTGGTGGGACGGCACGAGCTTTGCGGCGCCATTGGTAGCCGGAGCCGCCGCCCTCCTCTGCCAGATCGATCCGAATTTGACGCCTGCCGCCGTCGACAGCCTTCTCGAAGAGAGCGCCATCAACATTGATGATTTTAACCCAGAATTCATCGATAGTCTTGGTAAAGGCCTGGTGAATCCGCAAGGCGCGCTGGCACTGTTGAACAATTTCATTTGCGGCGATGTGGATGGTTCATCGACGGTTTCAGTGTCCGATGCGGTCTATCTTATCAACTACGTTTTTGCCGGCGGGCAACCGCCAACGCCGTGGACTGCCGGCGATTGCGACTGCACAGGGCTGATCAATATCTCGGACGCCGTTTACTTGATCGCATACATATTCTCCTCCGGCAATCCGCCGTGCGGAAGCTGCCAATAGCAATTGCCGAGGAAGGACTTTGCGTGAATGAAGAGCCGGCACAGCCGGCTCTTTTCGTTTCCCCTGTGACGCAAATAATCCCCAAAATCACCCACGTTCATTGTACGAAAAGCAGGACAAAACACTCTGTGTTTGTGAAAGTATTGCTGCCGCCTGCTACCGGGCAGAATGATCTCAACCGTAGGAGGTTGTAAAATGTTCTCCAAATCTCTTCTGCGAGCGCTACTTCTGAAGTTGGCGGGAATCGCTCTGACGGTGGCTTTTGTCGGCTGTTCAAGCGAAACGCCGGTATCACCGATTGCGCCATTGACCAAGGCCGTTACCGGCCCCGAAGATTGCCCGAACTGCCCGCAGACGGCTCTGTCGGCGCGCATCGCCACCATGGACGAAAACACGCGAATGCTGACGCTCGAGGGGCATCCTGATACGATCGTGGCGCTGCACAACGCCGAGATTGTCAAGTTCGCGGCCAATGTCGAAGTCCGAATTCAGTTTGGCGACTTGAAGGTTGGGGATACCATCACCGTAAACGGCCAACAGCAGAACAGCTATGTTTATGCTCATCGTATCCGCGTCGACTACACGGATCCGTACTGCAGTTACGACCTGGCGTTTCGAGACACGATTAGCGCGATCGACTACGAAGCCGGTTCGTTCATGGTGGCCGGACGCACCGAAACGATCCTGGTTGACGAAAACACCTACATCTGGGGCAGCCTATATCGGGGTCCGAATACTCAACTCTCCGACGGTGATCAGAATCAAAACACCGAACGTGAGCGCCTGAAAAACGTCATCGACACGATGTTCCAGTTTACCGATCTTCAGGTTGGTGACGTGGTGGAAGTCCGCGCTAAGATTGTGGATGAATCGACTCTGTTGGCTGTCAAGATCAAACTCGCCAATTGCCACGAGAAGGAGTGCGTTACCTTCGAGGCCGCGATCGAAACAGTAGATGCAAACACCCGCATGATCACTTTCGTCGGGCTCACCTGGGAGGGCATGGTGTGTCCGAAGGCGGATCTTACGGATATTGACGGCGCGGAATTGACCCTCACCGACTTCGTGCCCGGCGACCAGGTCTACGTTAAGGGTTTTCCAACGGAGAATGCACTTCAGATTTGCGTCATGAACAAGATCGAACCGTAATTCTGCATCGGTCTGCCGGCGGCGGCGATTAACCACGTCCGGTAGCAACGCCGGTACCTTGACGCGCCCAGGCAGCTTTGGCTGCCTGGGCTTGTATTCATTCTGGCACATGGGAACAAACAAAATGGGTTCTCCGTGTTAGTCGCGACTAACACGGATAAATTTGACCAACTAAAACGAATATTCTGGACTCTTTCATGTACGATATAGAGCCAAGCGATCTCTGTTGAACAGTAAACAATGAACCAAAAACTCACGGATTGACACACGTGAAAGGAGATCAAGGTAATGAGACACGGTTGGCAGAAACTTGCGGGCAAGATGATGGCGGTCCTTTCGGTATTGGCACTGATGATCGGCTGTTCGAGCAACTCACCGCTTTCACCTGCAACGAACACCTCACCCGCGCTTAAGGGTGGAGTCGACAACAATTCCGGCCTGGCGGCTCAGGTGGAGTTCGCCAGCCGCGTCGCGAGTACGGATGCTTCTCAACGCAAGCTGACCTTCAAGGGCAACAGCGAAGTAGTCTTTGCCGCCACCGACGCAGAGATCGTGCGTCGCCAGGGCGGGAACGAAACACCGATCACTTTTGAGGAAATCCAAGTTGGCGACTCCGTCGAAGTTCGCGGCGATCGCCAGTCTGACAATAGTGTGCTCGCTGATCGAATTCGCGTCAAGATCGACGACAACAACAACGGCGAAGTTGAGTTTGGCGGCCGCGTCGCGACGATTGACCCACAGGCTCGCACCATCACATTTGTCAACATTCCAACCCAGATCACGGTGATGCCGAACGCGCAGATCACGAATCACGACCTGCAAGTCGCGATTACTTTGAGCGATATCGTGCCCGGCGACTCCGTTGAGATTCGTGGCACAAATCAACCGGGCGGATCCGTGCTGGCCGACCGCGTGCGCCTGAGAATCGGCGACGATTCCAACGACGCGGACCTCGAATTCAAGGGGACCATCACGGCGATTGATTACACTGCCGGCCAGTTCAATGTCAGTGGCCGTAGCGAGACGATTCTGGTGACGAGTACCACGCAGATTTTCACGAAGATTAATCACCGCGAGCACTTCCTCGGCAAGCGCGGCCAGGGCGAAGATGATGGCTTTGTCGCAGGACGCGACACCGTAATCGCCTTCACTTCGCTGCAGATTGGTGACTCGGTCGAAGTCCATGCGGATATCATCGATGCGGCGACGCTACGTGCGACGATCATTGAAGTTGAAGATTTCCTGCTGGGTGAGCCGATGGATCTGCAGTTCAAGGCCACGATTGCTTCGATCAACGCCGTTACACGGACCGTGGACTTCGCCGGTCAATCCTGGAACGGCACAGTAGCAGAGTCCGCCGTTCTGACCGGCTTCAACAATGAACCGATAGCGCTCAGCGATTTCCCAGTCGGCCAACTGGTCGAGGTCAAGGGATTCCCCGGGATGGGCGATCAACTGACCATCGTGCGGATGCACAAGGAAGACACCCCTTGATTTTGGCCAAACCGACAGCCGGCGTGAGTCGCACGACCATAACAGGCGCCCCGCGTAAACGGGGCGCCTGCCTGTTTCTGTCGTTGACGACGCGCACAATCCGTTTGTCGGCAAAGGATTGTGTGCGACCTGCTGCCGGTAGACATTTCGCATGTACGAAATTGAAACACGTGCGCCTCTGCCAAGTCAGAGGTCGAAGACCTGAGAGACGATACGGCGCATCACCATCTCGCCGCCACCGCCAATGTATCCAATGCTGAGACTTGGGCCGTAAACGCTGCCGCCCGTAAAGGCGGCTTGCTTATATCAGAAACATAGACTATATTGAACCATAAAATCAACTTTCGAGGAGGAGAGCATGTCGAGACTGCGACTGATTCTGGTCCTGGCTTGCATCGGGGTTGCCCTGATTGTCGGGGCGCGGCCGGTCCAAGCCACCATTCACCATGTCAACGTCGGGAATTTCTTCTTTACGCCGTCCAACGTTAATGCCTTCCCGGGGGACACCGTGCGTTGGACCTGGGTCGGCGGTGTCCACACATCGACTTCCAGCGCAGGCAACGGCAAATCGTGGGCTTCGGGTTTCATCAGTACACCCGGTGCCACCTTCCAAATCGTCTTCGCGGACACGACCACGCCGGGAGTGTACAATTACTTCTGCGAGGTGCATCCTCTTTCGATGAGCGGGACGATCACGGTGGCGGCGTTACCGTCGCCGCCCACGCTGTATACGTTCCTGCTCGATGATGACCAGGAAGTATCCTGCACAGGCACCGGTAGCACAGCCACCGGATGGGGGCTGGCGATTCTCAGCGGCGATGAGACGCAACTGTCGGTCTATGTCGAACACAATGTTGTCGGTGCCAGCGCGGCGCATATTCACTTTGGCGCGCCGTGCGTTGACGGCGGTCCGATTCGCTTTACGTTTACCAGTCCGTCGAGCCCGATTCACAACACCTGGAACTTGTCCCCCGCCAACGTTGCGGAGCTGCAGGCAGGAAATCTCTACGTCAACATTCATTCGCCGTCGTTCCCGAACGGCGAAATTCGCGGACAGATTGTGCAGGCGCCGATCAAGTTCGTCTTCACCCTGGATGAAGCGCAAGCGCTCGCCGGTGCGGGCTCGGGGAGCTTTGCCAATGGCGTGGGGATCTGCGAGCTCAACGCCGCCAGTACCGCCCTCGATATCGACGTGACCCACGACGTCGCGAACACCATTGACGGGCATGTCCACATCGGCGTGCCGGGCGTTGAGGGGGCAATCCGCTATGGATTTGCGAATCCGATGAGCCCTGTCAATGAAACGTGGGCAATTGACAGCCTGAATATCAAAGACCTGATGCAGGGTGATCTCTACATCAATATTCACTCGACGGCGTTCCCGACCGGTGAAATCCGCGGCCAGATCGTGCGCCAGGATATCAATATCGCATCGATCATGTCGGGCGACCTCGCGAATGGCGGCGCGGGCACCGGCTCCAGCGATTCCGGTTTCTGTGTTTGCACGCTGGCGGATGACTTGAAATCACTGACGATCCATTGCGAGCACACCGTTGCCAGTACGATCGACGGCCATGTGCATTTTGGCGCCCCTGGTGTTGAGGGTCCAATCCGTTTTGGATTTACCAGCGCGCTCAGCCCGGTCAACGAGGTCTGGAACCTGACGCCCACCCACGTCAACGAATTGTTGGCGGGCAATCTTTACATCAACATCCATTCAACGGCATTCCCGACAGGGGAGATACGCGGCCAATTGGTATTGAACAAGGAATTCAGCTTTGTGCTGCCGCTCGACGAATCTGAGGCAAACGCCTGCGTGGGCACCGGCAGTGCGGCGATTGGCTCGGCTACGATTGAACTTAAGCCGGGCGGGCGGGAGATAACGATCAACTTGACGCACAATGTGAGCAATCCGATCGATGGCCACGTTCACCTCGGCTTGCCCTGCGTCACGGGTCCGATCCAGTTCGGTTTCAGCCAGTTCACCAGCCCGATCAAGGAATTCTGGTATCTCGGCACAGGGGACGTCACCAATCTTTTCCAGCGGGAACTGTATGTCAATGTCCACTCCGTGGCGTTTCCGACTGAAGAGATTCGCGGCCAGATCATGAACCCCCCTCCGCCGCCCTGCAAGTGCGGCGATGCCGACAACAACGGAATCTGGACGATCTCCGACGCCGTATTCCTGATCACTTACATCTTTGGAGGCGGTCCTGCGCCGGCGCAGGTTTGCCTTGGCGATGCCGATGGCAACGGCATCATCACGATTTCAGACGCCGTATATCTGATCACGTTCATCTTCGGTGGTGGTCCGGCTCCAGCCGGCTGCTAACCGTATTGTCCACCAAACAAACGAGGCACCCTGCTGTCGGCGGGGTGCCTCGTTGATTTTCGTGTAGGACCGGTTAATCGGGCTGTGAAAATCCGATGTTCTTCTGGTCGGGAACGCCCTGCAGCTTCACTTCGCCGAACTTGTCTTCGTATTTTTTCAGGTTGTCTTCAAGGGTTTTCAAGAGCGCCTTGGCATTTTGCGGCGTCATGACGATGCGCGCATAGACGCGGGCCTTGGGTGTTCCGGGGAGCAGGCGGGCAAAATCAAAGATCATCTCCGACGGCGAATGGCCGACCATCACCAGATTAGAGTAAATCCCCTCCGCTTCGGGCTCACGTAACTCCATCTGGATCTGTTGAGCCGGGGGCTTATTGTTCATCGTTCCTCCTTGTCATCGTCCGAGGAGTGTAATATAATATCCCACGCTGTCAAGGAGATTCCCTTGTCGATATTGACCTTATCGCGATTGAAGCAAATCTTCGGCGCATTGTCGACCGGCCGGGTGTTGGTCTACGGCGACGTGATGATCGACCAATATTTGTGGGGCAAAGTAGAGCGCATCTCACCGGAGGCGCCGGTCCCGGTAGTTGAGGTCGACTCAGAAACATTGCAGCTCGGAGGTGCGGCCAACGTTGCGCGCAACATCAGCGCCCTTGGCTGCGGCGTCGAGCTGGTCGGCCTGGTGGGCGACGATGAGAACGCTACCCGATTGAAGCACCTTCTCGAACGCGAAGGGATTTCGCAATACAAGCTGATCAGCGACCAGAAGCGCCCGACGACTGTGAAGACGCGCATCATCGCCCACAATCAACAAGTGGTTCGCGCCGACCGGGAATCGCGCGCGGAGATCGACGGATACACGGAAGAGGAATTTGTCTCCCACATCCTCGGCAGGCTGTCGGATACGCATTGTCTCTTGATTTCCGACTATGGGAAGGGTGTCATCACCCTGCCCTTACTCCAGAAAGTGGTTGCCGGGGCGCGCAAGGCCGGTCGGTTTATTGCCGTTGATCCCAAAGAATCGCATTTTCGCAATTACCGTCAAGTGTCGGTGATCACCCCGAACGAGCACGAGGCCGCCTTCGCTGCCGGGATGCGCATTCGCGACGACGCGGCGCTGAAAGAGGTTGGCTGGGGGCTATTGAAGGAACTCGATCTCGACTCGATCCTGGTGACTCTGGGCGCGCGCGGCATGGCCTTGTTTGAAAAAGATGGCAGCTTCAATCATCTGCCGACGGTCGCCAAGAAGGTCTTTGATGTCACCGGCGCGGGCGATACGGTGATTGCCGTGATGACAGCGATGATGGCTGCCGGGGCGACTCGACTTGAAGCAGCATTTATCGCCAATCAGGCGGCGGGCATTGTGGTTGGCTATATCGGAACGGCTTATGTCGGCAAAGATGAACTCTTTGACACCATTGCCGAGTCACTCTAACCGGACCCTGCGGATGATTCTGTAGCCCACCCGCAGCGCAGCGAAGGGTGGGAAAAACCAAAATGCGATCCAAGATAATCTCAAAGTCACAGTTACCGTCATTTGCCCGCCGGATTCACCGCTCCGGCAAGAGCATTGTCTTCACCAATGGGGTCTTTGATATCCTCCATGCCGGGCATGTCGACTACCTTGAGCGAGCCCGAAAACTTGGCGACCTGCTTGTGATCGGCCTGAATACCGATGCCTCAGTCAAAGTCAATAAAGGCGATTTGCGCCCGATCGTGCCGTACAGATACCGCGCGAAACTCCTTGCCGCCCTGTCAGTCGTGGACTTTATTGTCCCCTTAGAGCGCAAAACGCCCGACCGGTTGATCGAACTGGTTCGGCCACATGTCCTGGTGAAGGGCGCTCAATATAAGCTTTCGGAGATCGTCGGCGCCGACTTCGTGCGCGCCAACGGCGGGAAAGTCGTGCGCATGCGGATGACGCCGGGGTTGTCGACGAGCGCGATTATCAAAAAGATCAGGTCGTCGGCTGCAGCGATGCGCGGTCGCTGACAGCGCCGTCGGGAGATCGTTTAGGGCAAAGGAGATTGACTTCATGCGCAGGCTAGTTATGGGTCTTGCAGCAATCCTCGGGCTGCTGGGCAGCGGCTGCTACTCCACTTCCTTCGTGATGCTCAGGAATCCCAACCACGTACAGGAATTGAGAGGAGTGCCCCTCGATTCTGAATGGGCAACGCTGGAGGATACCCTGCGAGCCGACGCGGAGATCGAGTTGGATCGTGTTGGATCGATGCCACCCGGAGAAGTCGACGAACAGCCCGGCGGCGGGTGGATCTATCAAATGACGGAGTCGGGAAGAAGTCGGATTGAGCGCATTTTCTATGACGGCGGAAAGGAACTGTCATTGTCGGGTTACTTGCGAGAGGGGAGTACTCTTCACCTGCTCAAAGCGGGCGACTACTCCTATAGTACTGGTGAGATTGAGATTAGCAGGATCGATAGTGTCGAAGTTCAACAAAGATACTTCAGGCAGCCCAAGCCTGCGGTTTTGGCGGTGTTCACCGTCTTCGCTGCCGGAGTCGTGTATTATTTGATTGACGCTGACAACGAGATGCAGGAATTGCGCTGACAACAGGAGCCAAATCAAAAGGCACTCCACCAGTCGGCGGAGTGCCTTCGATTTTCTGCAAGTCTCCAGCTGTTACGGCAGCACGTGCACGACTTTGCGGTCGCCGGAATTGACGAACTCGATCACGCCGGTGATCTTCGCAAACAGCGTGTTGTCGCGGCCAATGCCGACATTGCGGCCCGGCTTGATTTTGGTACCGCACTGGCGGACGATAATCGAGCCGGCCAGAACAGCTTCGCCGCCGAAACGCTTGACGCCGCGCCGTTGACCGTTCGAGTCGCGGCCGTTCTTCGACGAACCTAAACCTTTTTTATGAGCCAAGGGGTCCTCCAAATTTACAGTCACAATCGCCGCCAAGAACATAGTTCGACCAAGCCGGTCGAGCGGCAGACAAACAATATAAGCACCGAGACCTCGGGGTCAAGGAGAAAATGCGGTTGACTGCCGTCAGGAAGTCCTTCTATGCCAACGCCTTCTCAATCCGCCGGTCGGGGATCAGCCAGATGATTGCCACCAGCACGTAAATGGCACATGAGATCCAGCCATTGACCAGAGCCAGAGCGATCGCCGAGGCATAGAGAAGCACGGAAATCTTTCCCTTGAAGTCGCGGCCCAACGCCTTGGCCAGTGGCGAATCTTTTCCGTGCCGCGCCACGAGAACCAGGGTCAAGATATAGTAGGCGATGGCCGCCATGAGCATGATCACGCCATAGAGAGCCACGGGAGCTTCGGAGAAGTTGTTTTCGCCCATCCAGGCCGTTACGAACGGCACGAGCGAGAGCCAGAAAAGCAGGTGCATGTTGGCCCAGAGGATACGGCCGTCGACGTGCTTGATCGCCTGGAAGAGGTGATGATGGTTGTTCCAGTAGATGCCGATGTAGCAGAAACTCAGGACGTAGCTCAAGAAAACCGGTAACAGCGGTTTGAGCGCCGCAAAACTGGTCTCGTGCGGGACTTTCAGTTCGAGCACCATGATGGTGATGATGATGGCTAATACCCCGTCGCTGAATGCTTCCAATCTGCCTTTGGTCAACTGTGCTTTCCCTTCATTTGAGTTGCAGCACCTGAGCGCGTATCGTCGTTCCAATTTGACGTTGAGAATCCAAAGCCAGTTTGCGACATCGTCGCGCCCGCGCAAAAAAACCCACCTGCCTCTCAGCAGGTGGGTCAATCGTCACACTAATTCGGATTGTTAAGCCGACTACACCTTCGCCTTGTGCGACTCGGTGGTCGTGTTGATGCGGAAGACCAGCTTGTCGCGTTCGGGAGCGATATCGACTTCGATATGGCAGTCGCCCGCAAACTGGCCGGCGAGAATTTCTTCCGCCAGCGGATCGTCGAGGTGTTTTTGTAGCGAGCGCTTGAGATGGCGCGCGCCGTACACGGGGTCGAATCCCTTCTCAGCGATAAACTTCTTGGCTTCGTCGGTGACGTGAATCGCCAGACCGCGTTCCGCCAGGCGCTTGGCCATCTCGGCGAGCTGGATTTCGATGATCTGCATGATGTGTTCCATCCGCAGTCCATGGAAGATCAAAATCTCGTCGATGCGGTTGATCAGTTCCGGATTGAAGATGCGCTTCATTTCGGTCATGACCGACTGCTTCATCGCATCGTAGTCATCTTCCACGCCGGTGGCGCCGAAGCCGAGCGTCTTACCTGAGCGGATATCGCGCGTCCCGGCGTTCGAGGTCATGATGATCACCGTGTTGCGGAAGTCGACTTTGCGACCGAACGAATCGGTCAGGCAGCCGTCGTCGAGAAGCTGCAGCAGGATGTTAAAGACATCCGGATGCGCCTTCTCGATTTCGTCAAGCAGCACTACCGAGTAGGGATGACGGCGCACTTTCTCTGTGAGCTGGCCGCCCTCTTCGTAACCGACATAACCCGGAGGCGCACCGATCAGGCGGCTGACGGCGAATTTTTCCATGTATTCCGACATATCGATGCGCACGAGGGCATCGGGATTTTCGAACAAGAACTCGGCCAAAACGCGCGTCAACTCGGTTTTGCCGACGCCGGTCGGGCCAAGGAAAATGAACGAGCCGATCGGGCGATGCGGATCTTTGAGCCCCGCACGCGCACGGCGGATCGACTTGGTCAGGGCGGCGATGGCCTCTTCCTGGCCGACGATCTTGCGCTTAAGTTCCTCTTCCATGCGCAGCAGGCGCTTGGATTCCTTTTCTTCGAGGCGGAACAACGGGATGCCGGTAATCTTGGCGACGATCTCAGCGATATGCTCTTCCTTGAGGACGATCTTCTCGCTCTGACGTTGCACCTCCCAGTTGCGCTTCATCTGCTCGTATTCTTCTTTCTTGAGCTTCAGCTCGTCACGCAACTTGGCGGCACGCTCGAACTCTTGATTCTTGACCGCTTCTTCTTTCTTGGTCGAGACATCGGAAATGAGCGCATCCATATCGCTGAATTCTCTCGGCTTGGTGTAGGTCGACAAGTGCGCGCGCGAGCCGGCCTCGTCGATGATGTCGATCGCCTTGTCCGGCTGGAATTTGCCGGTGATGTAACGGTTTGACATGACGACCGCGCCCTTGATCGCCTCATCAGAAATCACGATCTGGTGGTGTTCCTCGTAGCGGCCTTTAAGCCCCTGGAGGATCTTGATCGTGTCTTCCTGTGAAGGCTCTTCGACCATCACGGTATGGAAGCGGCGATCGAGTGCGCCGTCTTTTTCGATGTACTTGCGATACTCGTTCAGCGTGGTTGCGCCGATACACTGCAGTTCGCCGCGCGAGAGCGCCGGCTTGAAGATGTTCGAAGCATCGAGCGAACCTTCCGCGCCGCCCGCGCCGACGATAGTATGCAGCTCGTCGATGAAGATGATCACGTCCTGAGAATTGGTGATCTCGTTCATCACGGCTTTCAGACGCTCTTCAAATTGCCCGCGGTACTTCGTACCGGCAACCAGCGACGCCATATCAAGCATGACGATGCGGCGGTTCTCCAGCACGGCCGGCACCTGTCCGGTGACGACACGCTGGGCGAGACCTTCAACGATGGCCGTCTTGCCGACGCCCGGTTCGCCGATCAGCACCGGATTGTTCTTTTTGCGGCGCGAGAGAATCTGCGAAACGCGTTCGATCTCGTTGTCGCGGCCGATGATCGGGTCCAGCTTGCCCTTGCGTGCCAACTCGGTGAGATCGCGGCCGAAATGATCGAGGGCCGGCGTCTTGGATTTCTTGCGCTTCTTGCCGTAAGATGATGGCTGGCCGCTCTGGATGTTCTTGAGTTCTTCGTAGACATCCTTGTAGTCGACGTCGAACATCGACAACACCTGTGCGGCAACGCCTTCTTCATCTTTCAGCAGCGCCAGGAGAATATGCTCAGTATCGATTTCCTTCGATTTCAAGGCCCGGGCTTCCTGCCCGGCGACCTCCAGCGTTTTCTTGGCGCGAGCCGTCAGGGGGAGTTGACCCATCGTCATCGTGCCGCCGGCGGGTTGCACCACATCCTCTACCGACTGGACCAGTTCATTCATGTCCAGGCCGATATTGGAAAAGACTTCCACGGCGCGACCTTCACCCAGCCGGATCAAGCCCAGCAGGAGATGCTCGGTACCGATGTAGTCGTGGCGCAGTCTGGCCGCCTCGTCGCGGGCATACTCGATGGCTTTGCGGGCCAGCTCGGAAAACATCTCGTTCATCTATACCTCCGCCTGAGATGATACTCTAACTTGCATCCGCCAGCATTTCACGAACCATGTTCGCTCTGGCGATATCGCGATCGGCCGGCTCGAGGGCCTCACCCACATACTTCTGCAGGTGCGCCGGCTGGCTCAAGATCAACATCCGGTTGATCATCTCCAGTGTGACGTTCTCGATGATCTCGAGAGCCACTCCGAGTCGGATCGCGCTGAGAAGGTTCATGACCTCCTCCGAAGTTAATACGCGCGCGTGCTTCAAAATGCCGAATGCGCGCCAAATTTTGTCTGCGATTTCGTTGCCGGCCTGCGTCACCAACTGCTCGCGCGACTGATTTTCAAATTCGATAATCTGCCGCGTCATCTTGTGCAGCGCCTCGGTGATGTCCGACTCGGAGCGGCCCAGCGTCGTTTGGTTGGAAATCTGGAACAAATTGCCCCAGACATCCGAACCTTCGCCGTAGAATCCGCGCACGACCAATCCCAATTTCGTGATGTGGTCGATGACGGAGTCGATCTCCTTCGTCAGCACCAGTCCGGCCAAGTGTATCAACACCGAAGCCCGCAATCCGGTTCCAACATTCGTGGGGCAGGATGTCAAATATCCAAAATCGGTGTCAAAGTCAAACTCGAGAGTGCGAGCCAGGTCGTCGTCGATGCGCATCGCTTGATTGAGCGCCGTCGTTAAAGACAGGCCCGGGCTCATCGTCTGAATCCGCAGGTGGTCTTCTTCGTTGACCATAATTGCCACGCGCTCGTCGGGTGAGATAAAGATTGCGCTCTCTGATTCCGGGCGCATAAACTCCGGCGAGATCAAGTGTCGTTCAATCAGGAACGAGCGGTCGAGATCGTCGATCGCCTCGGAGCGATGAAACGAGCCGGACTGAAGTTCGCGACTGGAGCGAATTGCGCTTTCGACGAAGCTGACGACCTGCAGGCGGCTTTCTTGGTCCGCGTGGGTCGGAAACGTCTGGCCCTTGATATTGCGCGCCAGGCGTACCCGGGAGGACAACACGATCATCGAGTCGGTGCCTTCACCGGTCAACCACGAACTGAGATTGTCGGTCATGTCATCGAACATGGTCGGCCTCCGCCTTGGCAAGCAGGTTCTTAATCATGTCGCGCAGATGAGCGGCGCGTTCAAAATCTTCATGTTCGATCGCGGCTTTGAGCTCGTCCTTCAACCGCGCCTCTTCCTTCAACGAATCCATGCTCCCCGCCGCCATCATCGGACGCTTGCCGCGATGAAGGTTTGATCCGTGGATTTTGCGCAGCAGGTCGGCCAGCGGCTGGCGAAAGACCGTGAAGCATGTGCCGCAGCCGAGGCGGCCAGTTTTCGCAAACTTGTCGTATGTGAGACCGCAACTCGGACAGCTTTGCTCCATCAGGGCGTTGTCGGGCCGCGCCAAGGTCGCCGGCACCATCGAAGTGAGAAAATCAGCGAGAGGGAACGGCACGTTTTTCAGCGGATTCGAGAAGCCGCGCCGTTTGGCGCAGGTGCTGCACAGATTCAACACCACTTTCTGGTTGTTGACGACCTGCTTGAGGTGAATCGTAGCTTCCTGCTTGCGGCAATCTTCACACAACATAAGAATCAACCATTCTCGATAAGATGTCCATCCGTGAGCCGAAATCGTCGTGACGCGCGCTCTGCCAGCGACAGATCATGCGTCGCGACGACAATCGTCATCAGTTTTTCTTTGTTCAGGCGAACGAGGAGGTCATGGAGGGTGTCAGCCGTCTCGTGGTCGAGATTTCCCGTTGGTTCATCGGCGATCAGGATCTCCGGCGCACCCGACATCGCCCGCGCGACCGCGGCCCGTTGGCATTCGCCGCCGCTCAGTTGCGTCGGTCGATGATGCAAGCGATGACCCAACCCCACCTCGTCCAAGAGTTTAACCGCCGTCGTCTCGGAATTGTTCCGTGATGTTCCCCGCACAAGAAGCGGCATCATGACGTTTTCGACCGCGTCAAACTCCTCCAAAAGATAGTGATACTGGAAGACAAAACCACACTTTTTGTTGCGATACTCTGAGAGCTGTGTCTCGCCGAGACTGTCGATGCGCTGGCCGGCGACGGTCAGCGCGCCGGAACTGGGAGTGTCCAATCCTCCAAGAATGTGTAACAAGGTGCTTTTCCCCACTCCTGATGCGCCGGTGATGGCGACGAATTCGCCACGCGAAACCTCGAGATTGAGATCGCGCAGGATCCGCAGTTCACCGTCCACCGTGGCAAAATTTTTACACAGCGCTTTTGCTTCAAGAATCATGGCGTCCAATTCCGACTATTGACTCCTGTCTACACTTCTCTTGTCGTCAGTTCGCGAGACACTCTTAACTTGAAACCGCCTACTAACTTATCCGTGCCGCAGAATATCGGCCGGGAACAACTGCGCTGCCCGTCGCGAGGGATACAACGTTGCCAGAAACGAGATTAGCACACTGGCTGCGGCAACGATCGCGAACTCGTGAGCGCGCATATCCACGGGGAGACTATTGATGAAGTAGATCTCTCCCGGAATTGATACAATCTGAAACGTCTGTTGCACCCAACAGAGGGCAAATCCCAACGTCGTGCCGGCCAGCGTTCCGACCACGCCCAGCAGCGTGCCCTGAAAAACGAAGATCCGCATCACCTGGCGCCGATTAGCGCCCATCGATTTCAGAATTGCGATGTCGCGGCGCTTCTCCAAGACCAGCATGATCAAAGTTGTGACGATATTGAACGCGGCAACGGCAATGATCAGCCCTACGACAATCGACATCCCATACTTCTCCAGCGTCATCCAGCCAAAAAGATTCTTATGTCGCTCTGACCAGTCGACGGCGTAGTAGGGGTTGCCGAGTTGTTCCTCGATATCACGGGCGATCTCTTGCGAGCGGTAGAAATCGCGCACTCGCACCTGCAAGCCGTTGACCATGTTATCGAGCTTGAAGAGATCCTGCGCCATCGGGATCGAGATGTAAACGAGATTAGCGTCATATTCGTTCATCCCGGTTTCGAAGATGCCGGTGACGCGGAACTTCTTGTACTTGGGTTGAAGCGTCAGCGTCATCTTCTTCTGTTTGAGCGAGGCCAGGACCACGTCGTCACCCAGCTTGACACCGAGCGTACCGGCCAGTTCGCGGCCGAGCACAATTCCGGGGAGGCTATCGGCGCCGATTTCGAGGTCGAGTTCGCCGGCGACAATGTTCTTCTGTAGTTCCGAGACGCCATATTCCTGAGCGGGTATAATGCCCTTGACGAAGATACCGTCGTTGGCATCGTTGGAGCCAATGACCGATTTGTAGAAAATGTTGGGCGCTGTCGCGACGACGTCCGGTACCGTAGCGACTTTCTCAGCCAGCGATTGCCAGTCGACGAAGCCGTCGCCTGCGAAAGTGTAAACGGTGATATGCGCCGTGGTGTCGATGATCCGTTGGCGAATCTCCGTCTCAAATCCATTCATCATCGCCATCACGAAATTGAGCGTAGCCACACCGATGGCAACGCCGACGATGGAGATCAGGGAAATGAAGGAGATGAAGTGTTCGCGGCGACGACTGCGCAGGTAGCGTCGCGCGATGAAGATTTCGAAACCCAAATCTACTCCGGTTTCATCTGCGGGAACAGGATCACGTCGCGAATCGACGGCTGGTTCAGCAGCAGCATGCAAAGCCGGTCAACGCCGAATCCCAAACCGCCGGTCGGCGGCATGCCGTGTTCAAGGCAGAAGACATAGTCCTCGTCAAGCACGGCCGGGGCGTCTTCATCTCCGGCGCGTGCCAACTCGACCAGCCGCTCGAAGCGTTCTCTCTGATCGATGGGGTCATTCAATTCGCTGAATGCATTCCCCATCTCCATTCCACCAATGAAAACCTCAAATCGTTCCGTCAATCCCGGTTTGCTGCGGTGCGGCTTGGCCAGTGGAGAGAGCTCGACCGGGTAGTCAATTACAAACGTCGGTTGAATGAGCCTGGGTTGGACCTTGACGCTGAACAATTCATCGATCAACTTCCCGCGCCCGACCAGTTTCTCAGTCTCGATCCCGTGTTCTCTCGCCAAGGCCCGCAGCGTCGCTTCGTCGGCGCCAGAAATGTCGCGGCCGACCGCTTCGGAAATCGAATCTACCAGCGGCAAGCGTTTCCACTCGCCGCCGAGTTCGATTTGGCTGCCTCCAAACTCGAGGGCTGTGGAGCCGAGCACTTCAGTTGCGACTTTGACAAGCATGCGCTGGTAAAGGTCCATCACGTCGTAGTAGTCCGCGTAGGCCCAATACAACTCAATCATCGAAAACTCGGGATTGTGGCTGCGATCGAGGCCTTCGTTGCGGAAATCCTTGCAAAACTCCCAGACTTTTTCGAAGCCGCCGACAATCAGGCGCTTCAAGTACAACTCGTCGGCGACACGCAAGTACATCTCGACGTCGAGGCGATTGTGGTGCGTGACGAAGGGCTTGGCGGCTGCGCCGCCGTAAATCGGTTGCAGGATCGGCGTCTCAACTTCGATAAATCCCTCGCCATCGAGGAAGTTGCGCAGAGAGCGAATGATGCCCGAGCGTTTCTTGAAGACTTCGCGCACTTCCGGATTGGCGATCAAATCGAGATAGCGGCGGCGGTAGCGTGTTTCCTTGTCGGTCAGACCGTGCCACTTTTCAGGCATCGGGCGCAGGCTCTTAGCCAAGAGCGCCAGACTGCTGACATGGACGCTCTTTTCACCCATTTTCGTCATAAACAGATAGCCGCTCACACCGAAAATGTCGCCGAGGTCGGACTTCTTGAAGACCTCGAACTCCTGTTCGCTGACGGCATCTTTCTTGACATAGATCTGGATTTGTCCCGATTCGTCTTGCAAGTGCGCGAAGATCGACTTGCCCATGTGCCGGATCGTCATCAAGCGTCCGGCCACGCTGACGGTTGTTTGCGGTTCGGCAAGTTTTTCAAATCTGTCGAGCAGTTGTTGCGTCGAATGCGTTTTGGCGTACTTGTAGGCGTACGGCTCAATGCCCGCAGCGCGGAGCGAGAGCATCTTATCGACGCGCACTTGATGTTGATCGGCGATATTCTCTGTCACTTATTCTCCCTGTGAAATGTCGCGCGTCGGCGGGTTCTGCCGTCTCAGCGGCGGTAATGTTCGCGCAGTTTCCGTTGCACGATTTCCGGCACGAGATCATCGATCTTGCCGTCGTGCCGCGCGATTTCCTTGATCATGTTCGAACTGAGATAAACGTAGCGCAGCGAGGGCATCAGGAACACCGTTTCGGCGTGCGGCGAAAGCTTGCGGTTCATCAGCGCCATCTGGAATTCGTATTCAAAATCGCTGACCGCCCGCATGCCGCGCACAATCGCGCAGCAGTCCTCCTGTTCAACCAAGTTCGCCAGTAAGCCGCGGAAAACGATGACGCGCGCGTTTTTGATCTCCGCAAGTGCTGTTGCCGCCATATCGCGACGTTCTTCGTGGCTGAACATCACCTTTTTGTTGGGATTGTCCGCAATCGCCACGATGACCTCGTCGAACATTTCTGCAGCTCGCCGCGTCAAGTCGACGTGACCGAAGGTAATCGGGTCAAAGCTGCCGGGGTAGACTGCGCGTCTCAAACTATTCTCCTCAGTATCCAGACAATTGTGCTGCCGTACTTCTTGTCGCGCAGGACTTCATAACCCGTGCTGTCGCAATCACGAGCGTCACGGGTCGCCATTTCCAAAGACAACAGCCCATCGGGAGCGAGCAACTCCCACTCGCGAACTCGATCGAGCACTTTCTGCGCGAAGCCGCATTGGTACGGCGGATCGGCGAAAACTAAGTCAAAGCGCTCGGCGCGCGCAACCATTTTTCCGACATCATCGAAGTCGGCGAGGACAAATCGGCAGCGATCGCCAAATCCGGTCAAGGCGATGTTCTTTTCAATGACCTTGGCAGCTCGTTTGTCGTTATCAATGAGGACCGCAGACGCCGCGCCGCGCGAGATCGCTTCCAGCCCCAGCGCGCCGGAGCCAGCAAACAGATCAAGAACGCGCGCGCCGTCCAGATGGGGCGTTAGCGTCCCGAACAACGACTCCTTGACACGATCGAGCGTCGGGCGAAAGCCCGGGAAGTCGCAGGTTCTTATGAGGAGGCCGCGCTTTTCGCCGGCGATGATGCGCATATCTCATTAAGATAATATGCGTAGGCCGGAGCTAAAGCGGAAAAATACGGCTTGAGGTCGATATCGTGATGCTGCACGCCTATCAGCAGCCGCGAGAGATCGTCGTGATGAAACGTGAAATCGTAGGGAAGCTGGCGCTGGAGGACGGCGGCGATCGTTTCCAGTCGCTGGGTGCCGATTAAATGAGCCTGCACCTGGCGCCGCAGCGTCCGACCTCCGAATACCGACATGATGACGATTCCGATTTCCTCGCAGATCCGCTCGATCGGTTGCCCTGCTTCTCCATTTTCGATCGTCTCGAAGGCCGCCAATCGTCCGCGATGAAACAATTGCAGTTCTATCCTGCATTCGCTCTCGACCAACAACAGATCGCGTTCGGCCTGCAGACGCGGTTTCAAGGCCTGCCGAAATGCCTCGGGTAGAAACACCATGCGATCCAAAGTGAGGCCGCGCTGGTCGAACGACCGGCCGATTTCGTCAAAGATCCGGCGGTTGACCGTCAGGCAGGTTACCTCGAAGCCGCGCTCGCCGCGGTGTGTCTGGAGAAGGGCATAGAGATAGTTCTCCATGGCCTCGGAGCATGTGCGCGATAACTCCCACAAGAATTGATCGGGATCCTGCGACACGGTCTCGTCGATCAGGTTGAGGCGGCGGCGAACGTATTCACCGGTGCCCAGCCCGTAGACACATTTGCATCCGGCGAGGTGATCCCAGGGCTCTTCCGCCGTGGTCGAATCGATATCGCCACAGCGCTCGACTTCGAGTCGCTCAGCTCGCGGGGCAACGATCACGTAGCGAATTCCAGCCCCGCATTTCACGACCCCCGCGATCTTACCGTGGTAAGCGAACATGATTCGATTGTAGGGTGTTGAGAGCGGTTGGCAAGCACGAAAGGTGGTCTTCAGGTTCCGATTCAGGAGGGGACAATCTGCCCTTCCGGTGGGCACCCTCGAAAAGGGGCAATTTTACTGCCCGAAATTGGGGCGACCAACGTTTCACCCGCGAAAAAAAAGTGCAAAATTCAAAGTTTTTTGTTGCGTTGAATATTCGGAATGATTATCCAATTCGCCGCGAACATTGTAAATACAGGGTGAAACTGGGGTCACCCAGACTTTGACCCTGTCAATATTGGCTAAACCCAAATCGTGGGAGGATTCCCCATGGCTAACAAGCCTCTGACCAAAGCTCAGTTGATCACGACGATGGCTGAGAAGACCGGCATGACCAAGGTCGAAGTCGGCAAATTTATGGACACGTTGCACATGACCGCCGTCTCCGAAACCAAGAAGACCGGCGAATTCACCCTGCCGGGCTTCGGCAAGCTGGTGAAGTCGAACCGCAAGGCCCGCACCGGCCGCAATCCGCAGACCGGCGAAGCGATCAAGATTCCGGCCAAGACCGTCGTGAAGTTCCGCGTCGCCAAGGCGTGCAAGGATGCCATCATCCCGCCGAAGAAGTAATCTCCTTTGAATTGAGAGCTCAGGGAACCGAGCGAAACGTCCCGCCGCAACGCGGGACGTTTTTTTGTTGAGACAACGCTTCCAGGGCAACTACTTGACTGCATGAACTCCGAGTCGGTTCCCCTCAATCGCCTTTACTCCGACCTCGCCTGGCTCTGGCCGCTGGTGAGTAATCGGGAAGAGTATGTTGAGGAGGCTGATTGCTGGCGGTTGCTACTTCGCGAACATCTCGGCGGCGGCCGAAGGCATCACGTGCTTGAACTCGGTGTCGGCGGCGGACACAACCTTTCTCATTTGACCGGAGAGTTTGATGCCACCGCTGTTGATCTCTCAGAAGCGATGCTCGCGCATTCGCGGCAGCTCAATCCCAGAGTCGAGCACATCCTCGGCGACATGCGCACGGTTCGACTACAGCGCAAGTTCGCGGCGGTCCTGATTCATGACGCCATCGATTACATGCTGTCGGAAGATGACCTGCGCGCAACATTCGCCACGGCTGCCGCGCACCTTGAGCCGGGTGGATATTTGTTGATGTCTCCCGACTACTTCCGTGACAGCTTCGTTTCACCGCAGGTCTACCACATGACCAGCAGGAACTCTGACTGCGAGCTAACTTATGTAGAGTATGTCCATGATCCATATCCCGACGATACCACGGTAGAGATGATTATGACCTGCTTCATCCGCCGGGCCGGAAAACTCGAGATCGAATTCGACCGGCATGTCCTTGGCTTGTTCTCACGCGCAGATTGGCTGCGACTGCTGGCCGAAGCGGGATTCCAGGGGCACGAGCAGTCGTTCCGCCTTCAAGCGGGTAGTTCAGCCTACACGATGCTGGTTGGCACCTTGTTGCCAAGTCGCTAAGCCAACTATTGCCGAATTGTTTTGATCTTTCTTTTTTGGTTGAGCCTATTCAAGCGATAAGCGAAACTTGGTGGAAAACACTGCGTAAAGTCAGTCCATGAACCTCGACGTCCTTGCCGTTGACTCCATCGAAAAGCAATTTCAGACCCGGAAGGCCGTTGATCGGCTTTCGTTCCGGGTCCGCAAAGGCGAGATTTTCGCCTTGCTCGGACCCAACGGGGCGGGGAAGACCACGACAATTCGAATGCTTCTGAACATTATCAAACCGGATTCCGGCGCCATTGCCTTTCACCTGAACGGCGCTGCCAAGCCACTGGCATCCAGACTCGGCTACTTACCGGAGGATCGTGGTCTCTACAAGGAAATCCCGATTATCAAGACGTTAACGTACATGGGAATCTTGCGCGGGCTGGCGCGCAAAGATGCCGCAACCCGGGCTGTCTCCTGGCTGGACAGAGTCGGATTGAGTGATCGGTCGCACGAGAAACTGGATGCCCTCTCGAAGGGGAACCAACAGAAGGTCCAGTTTGTGTCGGCACTCCTGCATGATCCCGAGTTTGCGATTCTCGATGAGCCATTCTCAGGGCTCGACCCGCTGAATCAAGAGGCCTTTCTCGAGATTATCCGGGAACTGCGCGGTCGAGGCACAACCATACTTCTGTGTGCTCATCAAATGGCGCTGGTGGAACGTCTGGCCGATCGCGTCTTGCTCCTGAACCGGGGGCGTCAGGTCCTGGCAGGTAGCCTGGCTGAGATCCGCGCAAGCTCAAACATTGCGCAGAAGGTAATTGTCACGCTTGCCCCTGAATACGCCCCAGCTCTTCTGCGTAACCTTCCTTCGGTCGAGCGCATCGCTCAAATTGCCGCCAGCGAGATTGCCTGTTTTCTCAGGCCGGGCGAGACCTTGCAGACCTTCTTGAAGCAAGCGACATCACAAGTCGAGTTGCTGGATATCCGCACCGCAAGGGTCGATCTCCACGAGATTTTCGTCCAGGCCGTGGGCGCGAACGGGTCCGACAATGCACCGGAGGTGACCGATGAGTAACCTGCGCACGGTCCTCGAAATCACGCGTTGGGAGTTTGTTCGGTGGTTCAAGATTAAGAGCCAGATAGTCACGCTGGCCGTCTCCATCATTGCCGGCTTGGCTTTCGCCGGCGGGCGCTACCTTATCGAGCGGGCTGATGCCGAGCCGGTCAATTTGGCAGTGATGAACCAACATCTCCTCCCGGAGTTCTCGACGGCGGGAACACGGATCACACTGACTGCTGACGCGGCCCGCAGCGAGTCCGACCTGCGTGAAGCGCTGGTGCAGCGCAAATTCGATGGCCTCCTGATCATTCGCAGCATCGACTCGGCGGACGTCGTCGTGCTCAAGTCGTCGGGCTGGATCCCCGAATTGCAGACGCTCCTCACGCAGGAGCGCCAAAGGCTGAAACTTGCCGAACTTCAGTTGGCGCCGGAACAACTGGCTGCCGCAGCTTCTCCATTCCAGGTGGGCGTCATCCTGCACGAGTCCAACAGGGTCAAAGCCACACTGGCGGACAAAATCACGGCGGGGATACTCATCGTGATCATGCTGATTGGTATCTTCAATAGCCTGGCTTACCAGATGGTAACAATCACTGGCGAGAAACAACTTCGCGTGACGGAGCAGGTCATCTCCGCGGTCACGCCCCAACAGTGGATCGACGGCAAGATTCTGGGCATCTCGGCTTTTGCCACGATCACAACGCTTGTCTTTGTGCTGAGTTCGCTCGCCTTTACCGCCGTTACAATGGCCTTCGGGCAGCCGCTGCCGATCCCGGTCAGCCTCGGCGACCCGGGAATCGTCGCCGTTCTGCTGCTTACCGCCATCGGCGGCTTCTTCTTTTGGAACATCTTCCTGGCCGCTGTGGCCGCCACCATCAACGATCCCAATTCCTCTTCGCGCGCAGGGATGCTCTTCTTGCCGCTCCTCCCGTCCGTGCTGGGCGGAATCTGGGCCATCAAACACTCGGATTCGATCCTCGTGAAGGTCTTGACGTTGCTGCCAATCACGTCGCCCGCTGTGCTTCCCGCCCGGCTAGTGATCTCCCAGGTTGCCGTCTGGGAGATCATCTTGGCAATTGCTCTGCTCTATCTTTCCAGCTGGTATCTGCGTCTGGTTGCTGGAAAGATCTTCCGGCTCGGCATCTTGATGCACGGAAAGGAGCCGACCGTGAGAGAGATGCTGCGCTGGGTGCGCGAGGTCTAAGTCAACGTGAAGCGCGCAGAAATGGGAGATCTTGGCTTCAGCTTTGAAAAGCATAAGAATGGCGAAGTGATTATCTCTCGTCTGGGCCGTAAGGTGACAACGTTGCGCGGTTCCGTTGCTGAGGATTTTCTGCAGCAAGCCGAAGGAGCCGACGCGGCGTCCTTGCAGCAATTGCTGGCTCGAATTACCGGAAACTACAAGCGGGGAAACGAGCGCAACGCGCGCAATCACCCGCGGAATCGGCAGTGAGAAGACGAACTACCTGACGAAACCGTCTTGACAAGTTGACACAATATGGATAGTTTGCTCCAAAAATGGAGGAAACGATGCCTCGATACCTACTTTCAATTCTCTTTCTCGCACTTTCAATGCTGCCAGGCACCGGGTTTGGTGCGGTGCCTTCGACAATGAGCTACCAGGGGTTCTTAGCAGCGGCCAACGGCCAACCGCTCGATGGCAACTACGATTTGACCTTCGCGGTCTACGACGCCCCGGTGGTTGGCCAGACGCTGTGGCAAGAGGCCCACATTGCGGTTCCTGTCACCAATGGCACTTTTTCGATCATGCTTGGCATGCTGGTGCCGATCCCCGGAGCAGTGTTTAGCGAAGCCAGTCGTTGGATCGGCATCCAGATCAATGGCGCTCCCGAGTTGTCCCCGCGCCAGCCGTTCGGATCGGTACCGTTCGCATTCCACGCCTTGAGCGCCGAAAGCCTCGGCGACGGAGCTCAGCGGCAGCGAGTGATCCGCTGTCTAAGCGACGATCAAGAGGCGTTTGGAAGCGTCGGCGTCATTAAATCCATGACGATTCCCGGCGGATCACTGACCGACTTTTTTCGCCTGACAGTGGTTATGGATGCCGTCGGTTCAACCAGCTTGAACTGCTACGCCGAATACGAACTGCAACTGCGCATCAACGGTGAGACAGTCGTTTCGCATGCGGTGGACACCCTGCAGAGCACAGTGGCGCTGACTGCCATGTCGATCAA
The DNA here is from genome assembly GCA_964576925.1 of uncultured Ignavibacteria bacterium. Lineage (GTDB taxonomy): Bacteria > Zixibacteria > MSB-5A5 > CAIYYT01 > CAIYYT01 > JADJGC01. The sequence goes on from CAZNWJ010000005.1 coordinate 77,694, forward strand.
GCAGGCGCAACCGCACTCATGGTTTGTTTACAAGCACGATTCGCAACACGGCAAACTCGTTGAAATCGATGAAGAGCTGGAGACAATCGTGGAACTGGTCGGCGTGCTTCGCTGCGGCAGCGGCAGCGGCTCAACTCAATTCCGTCGCATGGTGCTGGAGTATTCCGATTAGTTTCTCAGTGCCGAGTATGAAAGAGCTCGGTAATTCCCATCCAGGTGTAATTATGACTTTCGCGGCCCGCCGTGGGAACCGGGTCAAAGCGGCCTGCGTGAGCATGGAGTTGGTCCAGGGCAGTCTTTATGGAGGGTAAGCCGTAAAGCAGTGCGGCGTGACCAACGTAACCGTACGCCATGCCGTGCTCACCATTATAGGGGAAGCGCCCTTGGCAAAGAATGCGACCTGTGTCAATCCCCGAATCAACCTTGAACAGAGTATAGCCGAGATATTGATACTCGTGCTTAAGAATCGCCCAGGCCGCCGTGTGCAACCCGCGATATTCAGGTGTGATCCCCTCGTGCAGCATGAACATTCCGTAGCGAGGAATTGAATAGAGCGGCCGACGAAAAATCGTCCGTGTGCAGACGCTGAAGATGATATCGGGCGCGCAGGCCTGAATCCGCGCCAGGTGCCGCTCATCATCGATATTGTCGCATTCAAAGGTTGGTGCAGTCACCGGGAGTGGTGTGATAAATGAGCTGGGCAAATCACGGACCAGGAGCTCGCGTTCCAGACGTGCATAGAACACGGCATGGTAGATGCGAAAGGCCAGTTCATTAAACAGCCTCAGCCAGCCGTGCTTGCGGCCGCGTTGCCACAACACACCGAGCCGCTGGCGCATTGTGAATCGATCTGGTTCGACATAATAGACGGCGAGCAGCGTGTAGTTTTCCTGGAGCCAGTGGATGATACCTGCATTGAAGGGGTTCTTTCGTCCCACGAAGATCACCCGCATCGATTTGCTGTTGCCCGACATTTATAGTTCTGATAACGGTGAATTTCCCACAAGTCAAGCACTTTTCGTAATGAAGCAGACGAGACTTAGCATGAAGCGAGCAGCGCTGACGGACCTACTTGCATGTTTCGCATCCTCGCCTCATCGCGTATTATCAAACGATGTACATTCTTGGGATCTCCGCCTTTTACCACGATTCGGCTGCGGCCCTGGTCAGCGACGGGCGCATTGTCGCCGCCGCGCAGGAGGAGCGCTTTAGCCGCGTAAAGCACGACGCGCGATTTCCGACGGGTGCGGTCGCTTACTGCCTTGCCGAGGCAGGGATCACAGCGGCGGATGTAGACTACGTGTGCTACTACGACAAGCCGCTGCTTACCTTTGACCGGTTGATGGAAACCTACCTGGCTTATGCTCCAAGCGGTCTGAGGTCTTTTGCCAAGGCTCTGCCGCTCTGGCTGCACCACAAGCTGCACATTCCCCGGGAGATCAAACGCGGGCTCGGCGGCGGCTTCAAGGGCGAGATTCTCTTTTCTCAGCACCATCTGTCGCACGCCGCTTCGGTTTTCTACCCTTCGCCGTTTTCGGCCGCAGCGATCTTGACCATCGACGGCGTCGGCGAATGGAGCACGACGACACTTGGGAGCGGACGCGGCCGCGAAATCAAGATTCTCAAAGAATTGCGATTTCCGCATTCACTTGGATTGCTCTACTCGGCGTTCACATACTACCTCGGATTCACGGTTAATTCGGGCGAATACAAACTTATGGGACTGGCTCCCTACGGCGAACCGCGATATACCGACTTGATTTTGAAGGAGTTGATCAACGTCAAGGACGACGGCTCGTTCTGGATGAACTTGGAGTATTTCGAGTACTGCCAGGGACTGCGGATGACTTCAAACAAGTTTCACAGATTGTTCGGCTGTGAGCCCAAGTCTCCCGACTCGCCGTTTACTCCGAAACAACTTGATGTTGCGGCCTCGATCCAGGAGGTCACGAATATCATCATGTTGCGACTGGCGAGGACTCTGCGCGAACTGAGCGGCGAAAGCAATCTTTGCCTGGCCGGAGGATGTGCCCTAAACTCGGTAGCCAATGGGCTGATTCGCCGCGAGAGGATTTTCGACAATCTCTGGATTCAACCGGCGGCGGGCGATGCCGGGGGCGCCCTCGGCGCTGCTCTGGCTGTTTGGCATCAATTTCTTGGCCAGGAGCGCCAGCCGGAAGTGCTTGATAGCCAGCAGGGGAGCTATTTGGGGCCGTCGTATTCCAATGAACAAATCAGGCAGTATCTTGACTCGATCGGGGCGAACTATCGCCAGCTCGAATCCGGCCAAGTGGCGCAGCGAGTGGCAGCAGCCATTGACGATGAACTGGTCGTTGGCCTCCTGCAGGGGCGCATGGAATTTGGCCCGCGGGCGCTCGGCGCGAGGAGTATCCTGGCCGATGCCCGTAATCCGCAGATTCAGTCGCGCCTGAATCTGGCGATCAAGTTTCGTGAGGGTTTTCGTCCGTTCGCTCCCGCGATCCTGCGGGAAGACGTTGCTGCATACTTTGAAGAAGACTGCGAAAGCCCGTATATGCTGCTGGTCGAGCCGGTCCGCAAAGAACTGCGACGCCAACCGCCGGTTGCCGAGCAACACCTGTCCGGCATTGATCGTTTGCGATGGGTCAAATCTACGATCCCGGCGGTGACCCACGTGGACTATACGGGTCGTTTGCAGACTGTCAGTGCCGATCGTAACGGCCGCTTCTACGAAATATTGAAGGCGTACAAGGAGCGAACGGGCTGCAGCGTGATCGTTAACACGAGTTTCAATATTCGCGGGGAGCCGATCGTAAACTCGCCGGCACAAGCTTATCGTTGCTTCATGTTCACCGACATGGACGTACTGGTACTCGAAGAGTGTGTGCTGTTCAAGAATGATCAACCGCCGTTTCCCGGCGCGCAGGAGTATCGCGCCCAGTTCGGAAAGGACTGATGCATGCTGCAAAGGACAAACTGGCGGCCTGATCGATCGACCGTACGCTACTTTGCGATCACATTGGCAGTGTTGGCGCTTCTCTCAGCCTCGCTGCTCTTGTGGCTGAAGGGACTTGCCGCCGCCGCTTGGGCAGGGAGCGCCGGGATCGCGCTGGCCGCCGGATCGTACCTGTGGTTCCCGTTGGGCCGGTTGGTTTATGTGATCTGGATGGCGGTCAGCTATTTGCTCGGACTGATCGTCTCGCCCATCATCCTCGGGATTATCTACTATTTGGTCCTGACCCCGTTGGGGCTTTACGCTCGACTCCGCGGCAAGGACGAACTCAGAGTGCGGCGCCAGCCAGATTGTCAAACCTACTTCATCGACGTCAATGACCAGACGGAGCCCGAGTCGTTCCGTCGCCAGTTTTAGCCTCTTCACCCGCGTATTTCCTTGAACATCGCTACATTTGTTGACGTTTAATCTGATGGGGGTATATTGCCTCTGGGAGAGGAAGGTGCCCAATGACCTCGATTGAATTGATCATCGACCGTCAGATCCGCCGCTGGGAACTCCAGAAGACGCTGGAAGAATCCCACGCCGGACTGACGCGGTCGATCCACATCCCCAAACCGATGATCACAATCTCGCGGCAGCGGGGATCGGGTGGAACGATCATTGCCGAACGTTTGGCACACCGATTTAACTACACGCTCCTACACCGGGATATTATCGATCGGATCTGCGCGACCAGCGGATACAAACGTCGAATCGTCGAATCGCTGGACGAACACTCGCGTTCGCAGATGGAACTGTGGTTTGAATCGCTTCTGACGGGAAAGGCGATCGACCTTGGCGACTACGCCCGCCACCTGCTCGAGATCGTGTTCAGTATCTCGCGCCTGGGCGGTGTCATCGTCGTCGGCCGTGCGGCGAATTTTATCATCGGCAGCAATCGCGGGTTTCACCTGCGTGTGATCGCTTCTGCAGCCATCCGGATCTCCAACTTGATTGCCCGCGAGAAGCTCAGCGCGGACCAGGCGAGGCGCGAGGTTGAGCGCTTCGACCACGAACGCGCCGAGTTTGTTCGCAAGTTGGTGGGCAAGTCGATCGATGACCCAGTACACTACGACATGGTCCTAAATCTGGACTACATGTCGCTCGATACTGCTGTCAACCTGGTGGCAAACGCCGCGATGGACAAGTTCGAACGATTGGCCGGCGCCGAGGCAGCTTCCCAGGGGCAGTGAACTCTCGTCGAGCGCTTCGGATTGTGCCAAACATTCCTTACGTCGAGCCTGCCGCTGCTCCGTATGACTCTCATGACAAATCTAGAAGAGGAGAAGTATGGAGATTCGTGCATTACCCCAAGTTCCAGGATACGATCCGCAATCGCAACGGATCGTCGCCCTTTTTGCTTCACAGTTCGACGATCAGCTGAAGTTGCTGAGGGACTCTGTTAAGGATCTCACGGTATCACAATTGGAATGGCAACCCAGAGCCGGAGTCAACACCGTCGGGATGTTGTTGGCTCATCTCGCCGTCGTTGAGGTGTTTTGGATTACGGTGGCAACCAAGGAGATCCCCCTTGAACCCGATGGCGATGATTTGACGCTCAAAACCATCGGCATCCGCATGGACGACGACGGGCTTCCGCTCAAACCCGACGGCAAACACCCGCAGACTCTGGCCGGAAAATCTGCCGCCGACTACCTGGCAATGATCGACCGGGCCCGGGCCTCGGTTCACGCCGTATTGCGTACATGGCCGGACAGTCAATTGGAGGCGACCTTCGCCCGCGATAAGCGATCAATTACTCGCTCGTGGACGCTCTATCATGTCCTCGAGCACTTCGCCGGACATTACGGGCAGATCCTGCTGCTCAAGCATTTGATGCGTGATGCCGGTGTCTTATCGCGCGACGCGGTCGATTGACCGTATTGCGCCGCCATAATACTTGCGTTTCGCCACTCGCATCCTGATGTTTAGCTCGTGACGCCATCGATGATTATCCGCCGCGGCCGCCTGTGCTTGCTGCGTCCGGTTATCGCGGCCGACCTCGATCCCTATTTTCGCTGGTACTGCGATGAGCGCGTGCAGCGGCACCTGGCAAATCCCTGGTGGGATCCCCGGATGAGTCGCGCCGACTACGAACGATATCGGTTCCAGCGTTACCTCGATCATGACCCGATGGGTGGTGTTTTCACGATCTGCGATCCCGACGGAGTCCCTCTCGGGTTGGTGAATTACTTCGAACACGTGGTTGAACTTCATACCTGCGAGGTCGGCATCGCCATCGGTGAAGTCGAACGCTGGCGACAGGGGATTGCCTTTGAATCGTTGGTGCTTCTTCTGGACTATCTGGAATCGGAACTGAAGATTGCCAGGGTTTTTGCGCAAATCCTTGAAGAAAACGTCGCATCGCAGGCCTTATTTGGCAAGGTCGGCTTTCGCGCGATCGGCAAGCGGCTCGAAGGAAACTACGTTTTTTTGAAGTATGAATGGGAATCGCCTGCGGCCACGGGCGACGATTTACTTTAGCGCCGTATTGATCAACTGGTTTACCTGCGCACCCTGAAGTTCCTGCAGTTGCCGGCGCAGGCGAATTCGCTCGATAGCCAGCGACGACTGATTGATCAGGCTCATGATTGTGCGCAGGCGATCGTCGTCAACCGGCTCGGTGGGATCCGGATTATTCACGATCATCACGAATTCAACCTTTTCGGCAACTATGAAGGGTAGCGTCGCGAAGGCACAGCAGCCAATCGCTGCGCGCTCTTCTTCCCCGACGGTGTCTTTGTAAATCTCGGAGTCGGCATCGATGATGTTCTGAGCGGCCTGATCATCGACAGTGCGGCCGAGCACGTTGTCACCCAGCGGCAAGACGATGTCGTAAACTGCTTGCTGGGAGTTGACACCGAAACCGAGCGCGCCGTGGGCAGTTCGGGATTCGTGGTCGATCTTGAGCAAGAGGACACGGCCGATTCCGACGCCGCGCATTACTTCCTCGAGCGTCGTCTGGAAGATTTCGTCTTCGCCCGCAGCCGACCGCATGGCTTCACCGGCTTCCTGAATAATCGCCAGTTCGCGATTGCGCTCCTGGAGCTTCTGGGCTGTTTCGGCGGCTTCTTGTTTAAGCAGTTCGCGCTCAGCTTCCATTTTGGTTGTCTCGGGTGCTTTGAGCGAGATCTCCAGTTCATCGGCGATGTTGCGGATCATCTCCGGGGCTGCTTCCAGGATCTTCTCCAGCACCTCGGGAGTGATTCCAATCAGATCGACCCCGGCCTTTACGTAGGCTCGCTGACGGGTTTCATCCCCCTGGAAGATCGCGTCGTAGGCGAGGTCGGCGACATAGATGAAGTCGACCAGGCAGTTGCTATTTCGCTGACGCGACGGTAATCCGCGCCGGTGATGCTCCATGATCGGGCGGGAAAGCAATGACGGCAGATTCCACTTGCGCGCCAGCCAACCCCCGACTTCGCCGTGATCGATGCCAAAGATCGATTTTTCGGCGGCAATCTGCTCCTCGCCGCGTTCGATCTTCTTGAGCACCAGGGCGTGCTCTTCCGGAAACACAACGGCGAGAATGGCGATCCCGATGTTGTGCATGAATCCGGCGATAAACGCTTCTTCCGGGACTTTGTAGTGTGCCGCGGTCGCGATCATCTTTCCGATCACGCCGGTAGCCAGCGAGTGGGTCCAAAACTGCCGAAAGTCGAATTTGTGTTGGCTGAACTTGTCCATCGCGTCGAACAGCGCCAGCGACAGGACGACGTTTTGCACGGTGCGGAAACCCATGAGCGTAATCGCCTGCGTGATCGTCGAGACACGATTGGCATATTCAGCATAGAACGCCGAGTTCGCGATCTTGAGAATTCGTGAAGTGAGCGCATGATCGGAGAGAATAATGTTGGCGAGGTCGGCGACCGAAGAACGCGGATCCTCGGAAATCTGCCGCACCCGCAGGATGATCTGCGGAATCGACGGCATCACTTCGAACTCGTCCAGCCTCCTGAGCGTTTCGTGGCGTCCGATCAACGTCAAGGCTTAGTTCTCCTCAAACAGTTTGCGTTCTTCGCTGAAGCAGGATTGCAGCTCCGTGAGCAACTCTGAGACATCAGCCTCGTCCAGCGCTAGTGTCCGCGAGAGTTCGGCGATCGACATGTGGTTTGTCGGGGCGGCGCCGAATCCGACACCCAGTGACTTCGCCAGGCCATTGGAGAATCCGACTACGGCCGCTATCGCGGGCGCGCCGTCGGATTGTGGGAACCTCGTCACGTGATGCTGTCGTACGCCTTCGACAATTTCAACGGGGAAGTGCCAGCGTTCGAGGACGAGCGCGCCAATATCGACATGAGTGAATCCCAGTTGAGCCTGTTCGGCATCGCAAAACTCCGTGCTATCCATTTCGACAGCCTGGACGATCTTGTCGTATGCGCCCTGCAGTTTCTGGCCCAGGATGATCTTGCCGATATCGTGCAGCAGCCCGACCAGGAAGATTTCTTCCAGGCGTGGGTGGCGAAGTCGGCGCGCGACAATGCGCGAGGCCAGGGCGCAGGCGAGAGAATGGTCCCACAACTTCTGTCCGAAGACCGCATTGTCATTGCGGTAGTAGAGGGCGTGAGTCGACGACGCGATGACAATCGAGCGCAGGGTGTAGAAGCCGAGAATCAGGATCGCTTCCTTGAGCGAGCTGACAGAGCGTGACCGGCCGTAGAATGAGGAGTTGGACAACTTCAACACTTTGGCGGTCAGGCCCGGGTCGGCAGCGAGCACCTCACCAAGATCTTCCACGCTGGAGTTCAGGTCGGCCGTAAGCCCCATTACAGCCGACACTATGGCGGGAGAAGCGGGCAGGTCGCCGATCGTCGACGCAATTTTTTCCAGCAGAGGGGGGTTTTGTGTGGTGGCTGTCATCGGCAACGGCCCTTTCCTAGAAACACGATTCTTTTTCGTTTATCGACTCAAGCGGGCAAGCGCTTGAATTACAGCATGATTGGAAACAAGTCATTTTTTTCTTGATTTTGTGGAACCTAAGCGTATCTTCCGTGTTAGCATATTTGGCTGAAGTAGGGTGTTGTCCCAAATTTGAGTTTCCTGCCCCCCTCTCAGATTTGGCACCTGATCTTCGGCCTTTTTATTTTCGGCTTCCGGGCAATAAATCCCACTAAGTTATTACATGGTATATGATTAGAGCGCCGATTACCTGACTTGGTTTGGTAGGGGCGCTGGCGTTTCTATGCCGAAAAAGTCAGGGAAGCACGGGAAAATACTGTTGACAATTCCCGGGGGTGCCTATATATTCCAACCCGAAGTGAACACAAGGTCTTAATCAAAACTGTCTCACATTCTGAAACGTTGTCGCATTTGCGCACAACTGCTTGACAAACGCGGACAAATCGCTAATTTAGGATTGACGAAAGTCGTTCACTGTTACTTCAGTTAGTCTTTTAATCACAGCGTCATCAGGTTCTCTCTTCAGAGGCGCTGTTGATATGGAACGTTTGAACAAGGTTCTTGCCAAGTTCGAGAAGAAGACGCCAATCTCACAGATTATCACGACGGAGACTGGACACAGGCCAAATAGCTACCGATTAAAGTATTAACGGTTTAGCAGTTCCATCTCGCAAGGAGGTTGCTTAATGGCCAGCAAATGGCGGTTTCTCTCAATCGCGGCGGTATTCATCGTTCCGCTCGTGATTGCGTTCTCTTCAGGAGAGAGAGCCGATTCGTCCCCGCAGGTATTGACGCTGATCTGTCGCGTCGACACGATCACCACTGCGCTCAACAGTCCCAACATCGTCGTCCCAGTCAATGTCACGAATCTCGCGGATTCGGTCGCGGGGTTCCAATTGTGGATAAACATCTCCGAACCATCCCTGGTGAAGTTCAAGGCCGATTCGGTTTCAGGCGGAATCTACTACGCCAAAATTGACACGATCGGGACCCGGATCAAGGGTTGGGAGTACCTGCAGGCACGCATTCTCGATGACACCATCGGCGCTGTGCTGCGCGTCGCCGGTACGGCGGACGCCGGCGGATTCCCGCTCAAGCCACCGGTACCGCCCGGCTCAGGGACCTTCTTGCGTCTGCATATGGAGACCAAGGGCGCGCTCGGAGATTCGCTGTGCGATAGCGCCCGTGTGGTCCTGGCGATCAACTTCGCCGAAACGCGATTTTCCGATCCCCACGGCGACCTGATCGCCTACGCTTGTTCGGCGACCGTTGACACGGTCTACCAGAACTGTGCCGTGATAGTAAACGACACTTGTCAGGAGTGGTTCGACACGACGATCGTACCGGGCCAGATTTGCTGGTTTGATACGCTTCAAGGGTCGTTCATTAACGGCGGTATCGGGTTCGCCTGCTGTAAGTGCGGGGATGCCGATGGCAATAATATTTTCACCATTTCTGATGCCGTGTTCCTGATTACATACATCTTTGGAGGCGGCCCGGCGCCGAATCCAAGTTGTCTGGGTGATGCCGATGGTAATGGTATCACAACGATTTCTGACGCTGTGTTCTTGATTACGTTTATTTTCGGTGGCGGACCGGTTCCTCACTGCTGAGGACCCGGCCTCATGCCGTTTTAACAATCGTCTCATACGAGGATATTGCAATGAGCGATAATTTCGGAAGAAATTTGGAGTGAAAGGAGGTGAGAAGGAGTTTAGGAGAAGAGGCTTAAACGTTCAACCACCACGAGACGACTCAGCGTCGGCCTTGTGCCTTCTCTGGGAGATCTCACTCGGCTGAAGAACTTCGCTCTGTCGAAGCTGCTTCAGGCGAATCAGTACTGAATGAGTATGGGGTGAGAGTTAACCCCTGCTTTTCTATCGAGTTTTTACAGCAACTGATAGGAGCAAACAATGAAGCGCATTTGTTTACTTCTTACTTCGTTTATGCTTCTTCTGGCCGTGACGGCGTTTGGACAGAATGACATCTCCATTCGCCTGAATTCTGGCGGCACCGCGATCGACAATGACAAGGTCGCGACCGGTCAGAACAACACGGTCGAATTCTGGTACACCAACGCCTCCAAGGTCGTTGGTCACAGCTCCGGTTACGCGTTCACCTCGCCGGCCGGCGCTCTCGCTTTCAACGCTAACTTCGGCGTTGCCCCGAACAACTACGGTCTCAACAATGAAGTTGCGATGGAACCGGCTTATAGCGGAACCGCCGCTTTCAACCTGCCGGGTTGGCAGATCAACACGACCGGTCTTCCGGGCAATCTCGTCGCCGGTGGCGCCGCGATTCCGCCGGTAGGATTGGCCATACATGCTGTGTCGACGAAGGTTTTCTCGATGCAGTTCAACGCTACAGGCTGGACCGAGATGCTCGGCGGCTTCTGCGTTGATAACGTGTTCCTTCCGCCGGCCACCACGTGGACGTTTGACTTTGGCGCCGGCGGCTTTGCCCCGACGTTCCAGGGTCAGGCGAACAACAGTGAAGTCGATCCGAGCGCTCCTGCTGCTTGCTTCGAGGTCTTCACGATCCCGTGTCTGCCGCCGACCTTCACCGCCACCCCGGGTGGACCGGTGAATCGCAATCACTGCTTGACCTACACGTTCAACTTTGATGCGACCGAAGGTGGTAATACCCCGGCTGCGAATCCGGTTGTGTTCAGCACCTCCGCTGGTACAATCAACGCCTCCACTGGCGAGCTTTCGGTTACTCCGTTGGCCGCTTGTGGCAGCACCGACGTCACTGTGACCGCCAGCAACTCCTGCGGTTCCAGCGCTGACTACAACTTCACGATTACCTGGACCAACAACAACCCGGCTATCACCAACTGCGGTGGTATTCAGACCAAGGTTGGCAAGGGTAACCCGGTCAGCTTCGATTTCAACTCGACCGATGCCGATCCGTGCGACGCGGCCACCTGGACCGTCGTGGCTAACGATCCGGTTGTGAACGCCCCGACCATCAGTGGCACCGGTGTGTTCAACTGGTTGAGCGATGTCTCTGAAGGCGGCGACTTCAAGGATTTCACCGTGACGGTAACCGATCCGTGCGGTGGCTCCGCCGTTTGCAACTTCACGATTGAAGTGCTGGACACTGAACCGTTCATCATCCACATCGAGAAGACGCACAACACCCTTCAGGGCCAGTTTGAATACGTTTCGATCATCAAGGAAGGCGGCTCCGACCTTATGGGCGGTTTCGACTTCCTGGTCGCCTACGATGCTTCAGCCCTTAGCTTCTTCTCCGCCGAGCTTGGCGCGGCCCTTGGCCCGGCTGGCTGCGGATGGGAGTACTTCACCTACCGTTACGGCGCGCAGGGTAACTGCGGTGGTCCGTGCCCGAGTGGTCTGCTTCGCGTCGTCGCGATTGCCGACGTCAACAACGGCGCCAACCATCCGGATTGCTTCCAGGTTGCCAACGGTTCTGAACTGGTGAGCCTGAAGTTCTACGTTACCAACGATCGTACGTTCGAGTGCATGTACGTGCCGATCCGCTTCGCGTGGATTGACTGCGGCGACAACTCGATTTCGAACATCGGTGGTGACACCCTTTGGATTTCGAGCCAAGTGTTCGATTTTGAGAACACCGCTCCTGGTATCGATCCGGATTACGAAATCACTGACATGAGCTGCTACTTCGCCATCGCCTACGGTGGTGCTTGCTCGGCTTGCGATGTCAGCGAGAAGTATGCTCCGATCCGCTTCATCCTGTTCTGGAACGGCGGTGTGGATATCGTCTGCGCCGACTCGATCGACGCTCGTGGCGATGTCAACTTGAACGGTATCGCGTACGAAATCGCGGACGCCGTGTTGTACACGAACTACTTCCTGTACGGCCTGAGCGCTCTGGATTCCAACCCGCAGTACCGCGAAGCCCAGATTGCCGCGTCGGATGTTAATGCCGACGGCACGCCGCTTTCGGTTGGTGACCTTGTCTACTTGCTGAGAGTGATCGTGGGCGACGCCCTTCCGTTCCCGAAGCTGGCTCCGTTCGCCAACACGGCGTCCGTCAGCTTCAACGGCACCTTCTCGACCGAAGCTAACGTTGAAATCGGTGGTGTGTATGCCACGTTCAAGACGAACGGTGCTTACAGCCTCACCAGCAACAGCAGCATGAAGGTCGAAAGCGCCGAGAGCGATGGCATGGTGAAGGTCCTGGTTTACGCCGGACTTGACAACATGACCAACCGCATCGATGCCGGTTCGAACGCTCTGTTCACGATGAATGGTGATGTTGAGTTGGTGGACGTCCAGGTTGCTGACTACAATGGTAACCTGCTGAACACCCGCATCAACAAGAACGTGCTGCCGACGGAATTCAAGCTGTCGCAGAACGTCCCGAACCCGTTCAATCCGACCACGAAGATCGGTTTGGATCTGCCGACCGCGTCTGACTGGACGATCGACATCTACAACGTTGCCGGCCAGCTTGTGAAGAGCTTCAACGGCCGTGGCGTTGGCACGATCAACGTTGAATGGAACGCCGCCAGTGTTGCCTCTGGTATTTACTTCTACAAGGCGACCGCTGGTAACTTCGTTGACACCAAGAAGATGGTGCTGATGAAGTAATTCATCTGTTGTTCTTTTAGTATGGGGAGGGGAGACCCTCCCCATACTAATCCAGCAGAGGACTTATTGAGGAGGAAAATCAGGAAGAATCTCTAACGCACCGCGACCAGTCGATTAGTGGAATGCTTGGCACTAAGGCGAAGTCGGTTCGTGGCCAGGCCATTTTTTTTTAAGGTCGGTGAGGGAAGTTAGAGATGGTTGCAAGCAGTTGCAGAATTGCAGAGCGAGATATGCAAAACGGCGCCAAGCCGTTCCTGCGTTTTCCAAGAGAGAATTCTACTTCTTGCCGATCACGGCAAAGATACTTCAGCGTAAGTTGTTTTCAATCAGCCGATTACTCGGCGGCAAACAGAAGAGCAGTAACAATGTCCAACCGGTACCACGGCAAAGCGGCAATTAGATCTTTGGCATGTTCGTTGCGCAGCATTCCCTGGTATATGGTCAAGGGATTATTCTGTCAATTGGGTTCTTTGCGGTTGGCCGTCAGTTTGACTGCCGTTACCGCCCTTCTGATCGTCGCCTCGACTACCGGTTTGCAGGCTCAAACCGATCCGTTCGGCAGCATAGACTCCGTGATCGTTGGCAGTGCTGTCAACTACCCCGGCGGCAAGTTTTCGCTTCCCGTCACGATTGTGAACGACGAGAGCATTGGTGGCTTTTCCGTTCCGCTCCACTTCGACTCCGACTACCTGACCTTCGATTCGGCCAGCTTCGCCGGTTCGCCCGCAGATGAGTGGAGTTTTGTCGGTGTCACGCACAATTCTGCGGCCGGCACGCTCTTGCTTGGCGGTGTCGCGTTTGACGAAGATCCGATCACGAACGGTCGGAATGAACTCGCGAAGCTGTATTTTACGGTCAAGTCCGGATTGACATCGGACGTGACGAGTTCGATTGACACCATGTATATTCCGCCCGCCGGTCGCCTCGAACTAAGCGCTTTCGGCAGCGGTTTTGCCATTCGCCCGCATTTCCGCGCGGGCACAATCACGATCATGACCGCCAATCGCGCACCTGAGTTTTCGCCGATTGCAGCCAAGACGGTTAGCGAAGGCGATGTGCTCAACTTTGCGGTAACAGCCATCGATCCGGAGCGCGCGCCGGTCAAGCTGCATGCAGTACGTCTGAGCGGCGGAGCACGCTTCCAGGACAACGGAAACGGCACCGGCAGTTTTACGTGGAGTGTCCCCTTTGTCGGCACCGGCTCCAGCATCGGCTCGCCCTATGTTATGACTATCGCGGCGAGCGACGGCAACGCGGTTGGTCAAATCGATATTCCGATTACGGTGGTTAATCATAATCGTCCGCCGGCAATCGTCATCACCGACAATCCGACAGCCGGGGCGGGCGACACGCTTTACATACCGTTCGCCGCGACCGACCCCGATTTCGAGACGGTTAGTTTTTCGGCGAGCGGCCTCCCCGCCGGTGCTGAAATCGGATCGACGAATCCCGGCTATCTGCGCTGGGTTTCCGATATCTCCGATTCGGGCGACTACGCGTTCGATTTGACTGCTACCGATGAAAGCGGCGGCCAGACGACTCAGAGCGTTGACTTCACCTTGCTGCCGACCATGCCGGTCGAGCTTTCATTGAGCGATGAGCAGGCGTTCTCCGGCGAGGTCGTGACCGTCGCAGTGAATCTGCTTAATCGCGTTCCGGTCACCGGACTCAATCTGACGATTGGATTTGACCCGACGGTCTTGACATTGCTCGGGGTTTCGAAGAGCGGGTCGCGGATCGCTTCCTGGCCGCAGTTCACAAACTCATCCAGCACCGGCAGAGTTTTCCTCAACGCAAGATCGAGCAACTCGACGCCGCCTGCAAATCCGCTGGAAGTTGGATCGGGCCCGGTAGCTTACCTGCAGTTCCAGATTTCGTCGAACTTGCAGTTTGCCGGGATGTTCACCTCCGTCGATTTTGTCTACGTCAATCCGCTCAGCGATGATGAAAACATCGCGTTCGATGCCTCCGGCTCCGAGATCGACCGCAGCCAGACGGTGTATACCTCCGGCGGTGTGCTCGTGACGCAGTACGAGGGACTGATTGGCGATATCAATCTTAACGGCGTGGCATTTGAAATCGGCGACGTCGTATACTTCACAAATTACTTCATCAATCCGGCGCAGTACCCGCTCACTGGGGAGCGCCTGCAAAACTCTGATATAAATCAGGACGGTGTCCCAGCAACGCTGGGCGACTTAATCCTGCTTCTCCGGATCGTCGGCGGCTACGAAAAAGCGGCTTCCACCGGGATTACTTCGACCGTCGAATATGAAGAATCGGTTGAATCCGGGGGCTTGCGCTACCACTTGACCGCGCCGGCTGAGTTCGCTGCGGCGCACTTTGAATTCGGGATTCCTGAGGATGCGCAGTACCTCCTCAACTGCCCGGGTTTCGATCTCCGCAAGATTCGTTCGCATCGCGAAGGATCGCGGTTGCGCGTGTTGATACTCGATGACGACGGATTCGCTCTTACCCTGCCGGCCGGCACACTCCTGGAGATTGAGGGTTGTGAGGCTCGGTTGATTAGCCAGGACTTCGTAAGCGCCACTGGTGCCGCGCTCACGCCCGTGTTGCGCTCAACGGCGATCGTTCCGGAGGCTTTCGAATTGGCACAGAACTACCCGAATCCGTTTAACCCGGAAACCGTCATCAGCTACTCGCTGGCCCAAACCGGACAGGTCCGCCTCGAGATCTTTAATATTCTCGGCGAGACCGTCGCGACACCGGTTAACGAGATCCAACCCGCCGGTATCTATCACCAGACCTTCCATGGACTTGATGAAGCTGGTCGCCAACTTCCGTCGGGCGTGTATTTCTACCGCTTGACCGCTGGGGCGTTTAGTGAAACGAAGAAGATGGTCTTGCTGAAATGAGAAAGGCAAGCATGAACAAAGCGCGATTCCAGAAGAGATTTCATCCTGTTCGACGAGCCGAACGGGGTTTTGACTTTGAGAATAATGTGTTTTTGCAAGGTGGTACCATGACCAAGCGAATTCTGCTTTTCCTGCTGTTGGCGCTTGCCATGACTGTGGTATTGGCGCCCTCCGGGCAGGCCCAGCCGCAGATCTCGGAAGCTGACACGTTCCGAGTGGTTAACACTCAGGGCGCGCCCGGAACCACAATTCCGGTCGAATTCTACATCGCCAACAACTCAAGAACATTGCTCGGGTATAACGCGTTTGTTCGCATCGACACGAGCAAAGTGCGATTTGCCGGTGTAGTTGACTTGGGAGTCTACTTCGTTGATTATGCGAACTTCAATCGGGGTAACGATAACATCTTCTCGGCGCAATGTAACGGTAGCGCGACAATGTTGACGACCGACTCGATCAACGGCACAATTTTCGCGATCGGCAACTACGATCAAAACGCCGGCTGCACGTATATGGAGAAAGGTAGCGGTTCGGTTGGGCGATTTTACCTTGAGATCAAGCCCGATATTCCTCTCGGTACGACTACCGACATTCTCGTCTTCAGCCCGAACGACTTCTCGTCTGACCCACGAAGATGTGCTTATTCCGATACGATCGGCATCACAATTTATCCGACCCTCGTAAAGGGTGTCCTCGAGATTGATACCGGCACGGTGATCGGGCCGACGCCAACGAACGATCCGCCCTCGATCGGCAACATTGTTCCGAATGTCTACAACATCACGACCGGCACTCCGGTCGCATTTTCGGTGACCGCGACCGACCCTGATGTTGGCCAGCCGATTACGCTGCGCGCTACCGGTATGCCTTCAGGGGCTACTTTTGGAACGGGTGGGCAGGTCGTGGGGGCGAACTCGGTTACCGGCACTTTTAGTTGGACACCAAACGCCTCGCAGATCGGGACTTTCTTGGTCACCTTCACTTGTAATGACGACTCGCTGGCGCAGGCTACGCCGCGAACGGTAACATTTAATGTTTCAGGGGTCGTCATTGCTGGTGACAAGCTCTTCTCGTCCTCCCAGCCGTCGATAGGTCCTGTGGCGGGCGGTACACCCGGTCTGACGGGAGTAAACATTCCGGTTAACCTGTCCTCGACTCGTGACGTCTATGGTGTCCAGTTTGATTTCGTCTATCCATCGAATGTGTTGATAATCGACTCGCTCGTACCGACCGTTCGATTAAATAACTTCACTGTCTACGACAACATCGGCGATACACCTGGTAGGGTCCGCGTCGTGGCCTTTGGGCTGCAGAACGAGAAAGTGCAGAGCGGACCGACTTCGGCCATCCTCGATTTCTGGGTAACGGTGCGCGGCAGCGCGACGATAGGGGCACATCCGATCGATTTCGAAAACTCATTCGAAGCGATCAGCCCTGATCCATTCCAGCCTTCGGTGGCGCTCGATGCCGACACCAACGGCATCTTTGTGGTCGATCCGGGTGGTGACGTCAACGGCGACGGCCGCGTCGACATCGCCGACATGGTTATCGTGGTCGGCTATATCATCGGCACGGTCGAGCTTAACCTGCGCCAGTTTACTGCCGCCGACATGGATCGCAACGGATTCGTGGATGTTGTCGATCTTCAGGCGATCATCAACCAGGTCTTCGGCGGCACGCCGCCGAGCCCGAGCCAGGATTGGGTGGGCGATGAAGCGGAAATCGCGCTCAATCGATCGGCACTCAGTTCCGGTGGTAGCCTGTCGGTTCAGGCGTCATTGCCCACTGAAATCTCAGGTGTGCAAGTTGAGCTGCACTACAACGTCAACAAGGTAAGACTGAGTGCTGCATCGAAGTCATCGATGGCTTCAGACTTGAATTTCGTTTACAAGGACCACGGCGACGGGCGCGCGGTTCTCCTGCTCTACCCGAACGGAACGAGCGGCTTTATGTCTGCGGGTACCGGTGAGCTGTTTGAGATTCCAGCCGAAGTGGATGGAGTCGACCTTACTGCCGAAGATCTCAAGATCGAATACGCCGTGATGTCAGATCCAAATGCGGTCGCGATCCCGGTTAAAGGATTCAGTCGGATCGTGCTGCCAAGCGAGTTCGAATTGAGACAGAATTACCCGAATCCGTTTAATCCTGAAACAAATATCGAATTCACGATAAATGCCGCCGGCGCCGGCAAGCATGCGACCTTGACGATCTATAATCTGCTCGGACAGCCGATCTATACTATGGTAGACCAGGCACTTCCGGCGACGCACTATAGCTACAAGTGGTATGGTGTTAATAATCGCGGCGAGAAAGTTGCGAGCGGCGTCTACTTCTACCGCTTGATCGTTGGCGATCAGGCGAAGACGCGGAAGATGGTGCTGCTGAAGTAAAGCCAAAACCGGCAGGGGTGAGGCGGGGTACACTTACGCACTCACCCCTGTTTCCGGCCTAACTGCCAATAGTCCTTGAGGCAGCAGCGGCGCAGACCACAGGTGAACATTCTGGATAATGGGAGAGATACATGAGGCTCAGTATCGGCACAACGTTTAAGACTGCCCGACGGCATGGTCTTCCGGCTATGCTCGTCTTGCTGCTGGTGTTAGCAGGTTCGGCAACAATACGGGCAGCATCGATAAACAATGTTCAGACCGGGGAAGTTACATTCTCCGCAGCCACCCAGAATGTTACGATCACCAGCGTTGACCTGACCCGCTCGATATTGATCTTCTCCGAACGCGCCAACTCTGCCTCTCCCGAGACCGGCGCCGTTCGCGGACAGCTCACGAGTGCGACCAACATCCAGTTCAACAAGGGTTCGGCAACAGGAAGTGTGACGGTTCGCTGGTATGTTGCCGAGTTCATTTCCGGCGTCAGCGTTCAACGCGGCTCTACGACTCTTAGCGCGACAACGGTGAATCAGACGATCAGCTCGGTATCCTTGTCCGAGAGCTTTGTCATTGTCAGTAAGTCCACCACAGGCACCAGCTTCGACAATAATGACTTCGAGCGCGCGCGCCTGACTTCGTCGACGAATCTGGAACTCTCAACCAATGCCGGCTCCGGCGGCACAGCGGATTGGCAAGTTGTGACGTTTACTGGCGCCTCGGTACAGCGCAACATCTTGACCCTGGCATCGGCAAGCACATCAGTTACGGCAGCAATCACTTCCGTGGACTTGTCGCGGTCATTCTTGCTTTACTCATACTCTTCGCCAACCGGCACGGTCAACAATATTGGCCAGAAGCAAGTGCGCGGGCGAATTTCATCGGCTACGCAGCTTGAATTCACGCGCGATAATACCGGCGTTGACTTGTCCATTGCTTGGGAAGTGATTCAGTTGCCCGTCGGCGATCAGGTGCAGAGCAACATCGCCAGTATCGCCAGCGCAACATCGCAATCCGATGTCACGATTTCGACCGTGGACTTGTCGCGCGCAATCGCATTCTCCGGCAATCAGTCGATGTACGGTCAATCGTGGGGACGCACAGCTTATAGCTCGGCTGATAATCCGGGACGGGCTTCGTACACACACCAGCTCCTGAACACGACCACGTTGCGGCTGAACCGCGCCGTCACCGGCACCGCCTCGTCGGTATCGTACTTTGTCGTGAACTTTGCCCAAGCGAATCAAGCGCCCGTGCTGGCCGCGATCGGCCCGCGTAACGTGAACGAAAGCGCGAATCTGAACTTCGGTGTGTCCGCCTCAGATCCAGACGCGACCACACCGTCGCTCTCAGCGGTAAATGTTCCGGCCAACGCGACATTCACTGACAACGGCAACGGCACCGGGACGTTTAACTTCAATCCCAGCTTTTCGCAATCCGGCGTCATCAACGTCACGTTTATTGCGTCAGATGGCACACTCGCAGATTCGGAAGTTGTTGCGATTACGGTCAATAACGTCAATCGAGCTCCGGTTCTTGCCGCTATTGGCCCAAGGAATGTCAACGAAGGCGCCAATCTGAACTTCGGCGTCTCGGGGTCAGATCCTGATGCGACCACACCGGCGCTTTCAGCGGTGAATGTGCCGGCCAACGCTACCTTCACCGACAATGGCAACGGCACCGGGACATTTAATTTCAATCCGAGTTTTTCGCAATCCGGTGTTGTCAACGTGACCTTCATTGCTTCCGACGGCACACTCGCTGATTCGGAAGTCGTCGCGATCACCGTCAACAACGTAAACCAGGCTCCGGTACTTGCGGCGATCGGTCCGCGCAATGTGAACGAGGGTGCAAATCTCAATTTCGGCGTCACTGCATCCGATGGAGATAGCACGACACCTGCCGTGTCGGCCATCAATGTTCCGGCGAATGCGACTTTCACCGACAACGGCAATGGCACCGGGACATTTGATTTCAATCCGAGTTTCTCCCAGTCGGGCGTTATCAACGTCACTTTTATCGCTTCCGACGGCACGTTAGCCGATTCGGAAGTCGTCGCAATCACGGTCAATAATGTCAATCGCGCCCCGGTCCTCGCGGCTATTGGCCCGAAGAACGTCAATGAAGGCGTCAATCTTAACTTCAACGTCACCGCAACTGACCCCGATGCAACAACTCCGAGCTTCAGTGCGGTTGGCGTCCCGCCGAACGCTACGCTGGTGGACAACGGCAATGGTTCGGCAACCTTCAACTTTACACCGAGCTTTACTCAGTCCGGCGTCATCAATGTGACCTTCATCACATCCGATGGCACGCTCGCCGATTCAGAAGTGGTCGTGATCACCGTCAACAATATCAATCAAGCCCCAGTGTTGGCGGCAATCGGTCCGCGGAACGTCAATGAAAACTCGAATCTGAACTTTGCTGTTTCCGCCACCGATATCGATGCGACGATTCCAGTTCTCACAGCAGTTGGGCTTCCGACAGGGGCGAGTTTTACAGACAATACCAACGGCACGGGGACCTTCAACTTCACTCCTGATTTCAGTCAATCTGGCGTGTACAACGTGACGTTTGTTGCTTCTGATGGGGTGCTTGCCGATTCCGAAGTTGTTGCCATTACCGTCAATAACGTGAATCGCGCGCCGGTATTGTCGGCAATCGGGCCGCGCAATGTGAACGAGAATGTGAATCTCAATTTCGGCGCGACTGCCAGCGATCCCGACGGAACGACTCCGACACTCAGCGTCGTCGGTTTGCCGAGCGGCGCGACTTTTATCGACAACACCAATGGCACGGGCACGTTCAATTTCACTCCCAATTTCAGTCAGTCCGGCGTCTACAACGTGACTTTCATTGCCTCCGATGGCACGCTTGCCGATTCGGAAGTTGTGGCAATCACAGTTAACAACGTCAACCGTGCACCGGTGCTGGCTGCGATCGGGCCGCGCAATGTTAACGAAAACGCGAATCTCAATTTCAATGCGACTGCTACCGATCCGGATGCTACGACGCCATCGCTGTCGGCCGTCGGCCTTCCGAGCGGCGCCACGTTCATCGACAACGCCAACGGCAGCGGCACCTTCAACTTCACTCCGAATTTCACTCAGTCCGGCGTTTACAATGTGACGTTTATCGCTTCTGACGGAACACTTGCCGATTCGGAAGTAGTCGCGATAACGGTGAATAACGTCAATCGCGCGCCGGTATTGGCCGCGATCGGTCCGCGCAACGTCAATGAAGGGGCCGCACTCAATTTCAATGCGACCGCCACCGATCCTGACGGTGCCACGCCGACGCTCAGCGCCGTGAATCTTCCGGCTAATTCCAGCTTCATCGACAACGGCAACGGCAGCGGATCATTCAGCTTCAATCCCGATTTTACTCAAGCGGGCGTATTCAATGTGACTTTCATAACGTCTGACGGAACACTCGCGGACAGCGAAGTTGTTGCGATCACAGTCAACGACGTCAGCTTGCCGCCGGTGCTGGCGAGTATCGGGCCGCGCAGTGTCACCGAAGGTCAGAATCTGAGTTTCGGTGTCAGCGCCAGCGATCCTGACTTGACAACTCCGGCCTTGAGCGCTGTCAATCTTCCGGCCAACGCCACATTTGTTGACAACGGGAATGGCACCGGCACTTTTGACTTCACGCCAAGTTTCGTGCAGGCGGGAGTCGTCAATGTCACCTTCATCGCCTCAGACGGCACCCTTGCCGATTCGGAGGTCGTCGCGATCACGGTCAATGAGGCAGGCAATCAGCGCCCGGTCCTGGCGGCCATTGGTCCGCGCAACGTGACTGAAGGGCAAGCACTGAATTTCGGTACGACGGCGACCGATCCCGACGGAACGACTCCAAGCTTCACGGCAGCCGGAGTTCCTACCAATGCGACTTTCACCGACAATGGCAATGGCACCGCATCATTCGCCTTCAATCCGAGCTTTGTGCAAGCAGGCATCTACAATGTGACTTTCATTGCCTCCGACGGTAGCCTCGCCGATTCGGAAGTAGTTGCCATAACTGTTAACGAAGCCGGCAACCAACGGCCGGTGCTTGCCGCCATCGGTCCCCGGAGCGTGACTGAGGGACAGAACCTAAATTTCACGGCGTCGGCAACCGATGTGGACGGCACTACCCCGACGTTGAGCGCCGTTAATGTCCCGCTCAATGCCACGTTCGTTAACAATGGCAACGGTACCGGCACGTTCAACTTTAACCCGTCGTTTGTCCAGGCAGGCGTCTACAATGTGACATTCATTGCCTCGGACGGCACACTGGCTGATTCCGAGGTCGTTGCGGTCACTGTCAATGAAGCCGGCAATCAACGTCCGGTGTTGGCGACGATTGGCCCACGTAGCGTGACCGAGGGACAAAATCTGAATTTTGTTGCCTCTGCCAGTGATGTCGACGGCACTACCCCAACCCTTTCAGCTACGAATCTCCCGCCGAATGCAAGCTTTGTCAACAACGGCAACGGCACTGGCACGTTCGATTTCAATCCCAGTTTTGTCCAAGCCGGTGTGTTCAACGTAACGTTTATTGCTTCCGATGGCACGCTCGCTGACTCAGAGGTGGTTGCCATCACTGTCAATGAGGCCGGCAATCAACGCCCGGTCCTGGCGGCCATTGGCCCGCGCAGCGTAAACGAAGGCGCCGTGCTCAATGTCGCGCTCAGTGCTACTGATCCGGATGCCACCTTCCCGACCTTTTCGGCTGTCGGCCTGCCGGCCAATGCCACAATAACGAACAACGGGAACGGTACCGCATCATTCACCTTCAATCCCGACTTCACGCAATCCGGCGTGATTAACGTCACCTTCATTGCTTCCGACGGCACTCTGGCAGACAGCGAAGTTGTCGCCGTCACCGTCAACAACGTCAATCAGGCGCCGGTGCTGGCAGCTATTGGAGCCAAAAATGTCGCCGAGGGTGGCAACCTGAACTTCGCCGTCAGTGGAACCGATCCTGACGGGAGCACTCCAAGTCTCAATGCGGTGGGTGTGCCGACCAATGCAAGTTTCATCGACAATGGAAACGGTACCGGTACGTTCAACTTTGATCCCGACTTCACGCAATCCGGTGTTTTCAACGTGACTTTTATTGCTTCTGATGGCACACTCGCCGATTCTGAAATCGTTGCGATCACGGTCGCAAATACGAATCGCACGCCGATTTTGGCCGCGATCGGTCCGCGCAATGTTAACGAAGGCGCCAATCTCAACTTTAACGCCACGGCATCCGACCCTGACGGTGGCGCACCGGCGTTGACTGCCGTTGGGACGCCGTTGAATGCAACGTTTGTGGATAACGGCAACGGCTCCGGCACCTTCAATTTCGCGCCAAGCTTCTCTCAGTCCGGAGTCTTCAACGTAACCTTTGTTGCTTCCGACGGAACCTTGGCAGATTCAGAAGTGGTCGCCATCACCGTCAACAATGTCAATGTCGCGCCGGTGCTGGCTGCGATTGGCCCCAGAAGTGTCGCGGAAAACGCGGTACTCAACTTCAATATCACCGCCACAGATTTCGATGGAACGACGCCAAGTTTCACGGCAGTGAACGTTCCGACCAATGCCACGTTCCTCGACAATGGCAACGGCACAGCTACTTTCAACTTCGCCCCGGACTTCTCGCAGGAGGGTGTCTACAACGTGCGCTTCATCGCGTCCGACGGGGCGCTTGCCGATTCCGAGCTGGTTGCTATCACGGTCACCAATACCAATCGTGCTCCGGTGCTGGCGGCCATCGGGCCGCGCAATGTTAATGAAGGCGCTGTACTGAATTTCGTCGCCTCGGCTACCGACCCGGACGCCACCACACCGGCGCTCTCGGCGGTCAGTCTCCCGGCCAATGCGACCTTCACCGACAACGGCAATGGAACCGGCAGTTTCTCGTTTAGCCCGAGCTTTGACCAGTCGGGCAACTTCAACGTGACGTTTGTCGCTTCCGATGGCGTGCTTGCCGACTCCGAGATCGTCGTGATCACGGTCAACAACGTCAATCGCGCTCCGGTCTTGGCAGCGATCGGCCCGAGAAGCGTCAATGAAACCGCCAATCTCAATTTCGTTGCCACTGCAAGTGATCCGGATTTAACGACGCCGACGCTCGCGGCGCAGAATCTTCCGGTCAATGCTACCTTTGTGGATAACGGCAACGGCACAGGTACCTTCAATTTCAATCCGACGGCATTGCAGGCGGGTGTTTACAATGTGCGTTTCATTGCCTCCGATGGTACTCTGAGCGATACCGAGCTGGTCGCGATTACAGTCAACGATGTCAGCCAGCCGCCGGTGCTGGCGACAATCGGGCCGCGCAGCGTGACGGAAGGCCAGAATCTGAACTTCGGCGTCTCCGCAACGGATATCGACGCAACAACCCCAAGCCTGACCGCTGTAGGTGTCCCGCTCAATGCCACGTTTGTGGACAACGGCAATGGCACAGGGACATTCAATTTCAATCCGAGCTTCGTCCAGGCGGGTGTTTACAACGTGACCTTTATCGCCTCCGACGGCGCGCTTGCCGACTCGGAAGTTGTCGCAATCACCGTCAACGAAGCGGGCAACCAAAGGCCGGTGCTCGCGACGATCGGGCCGCGTAACGTGACCGAAGGGCAGAATCTCAATTTCGTTGCTTCGGCTACCGACGTCGATGGCACCACGCCGACGTTGAGCGCCGTTAATGTTCCTCTCAATGCCACTTTCGTGAATAATGGTGATGGTACCGGCACTTTTAACTTCGCCCCGAGCTTCGTGCAAGCTGGTGTCTACAACGTGACGATCATCGCTTCCGATGGCGCGCTTGCCGACTCGGAGGTCGTCGCGATTACGGTGAATGAAGCCGGAAACCAACGGCCGGTGCTCGCTGCAATCGGGCCGCGCAACGTTACGGAGAATCAAAACCTGAATTTCAACATCTCGGCGAGCGATCCTGATGCGACTACGCCGACACTGTCGGCCGTCAACGTGCCTCTCAACGCCACTTTCGTGAACAATGGCAACGGCACTGGAACATTCAATTTCAATCCGAGCTTTGTGCAGGCTGGTGTCTACAATGTTACCTTCATCGCTTCCGACGGAACACTTGCCGATTCGGAAGTGGTTGCGATTACGGTCATCGATGCCGGTAATCAGCGCCCGGTACTGGCGGCCATCGGCCCGCGCAATGTTACCGAAGGCCAGAACCTCAATTTCGTCGCCTCAGCCAGTGATGTTGACGGCACCACGCCAACATTAAGTGCAGTCAATGTTCCGCTCAATGCCACGTTCGTGAACAATGGTAACGGTACCGGCAGTTTCAATTTCGCCCCGAGCTTTGTGCAGGCCGGTGTCTACAACGTGACTTTCATTGCTTCCGACGGCACTCTTGCCGATTCGGAAGTGGTAGCAATCACAGTTATCGAAGCCGGTAATCAGAGACCGGTACTTGCAACGATCGGCTCGCGGAGCGTAACCGAAGGGCAGAATCTAAACTTCAATGCGTCGGCAACTGATGCCGACGGAACGACACCGACCTTAAGTGCGGTTAATGTTCCGCTCAATTCCACCTTCGTGAATAATGGTAACGGTACCGGCACTTTCAACTTCGCCCCGAGCTTTGTGCAAGCCGGTGTTTACAACGTGACGATCATCGCTTCCGACGGCACGCTCGCCGACTCCGAAGTCGTCCAGATCACTGTCAACGAAGCGGGCAACCAGCGACCCGTACTCGCTGCAATCGGACCTCGCAGCGTTACTGAGAACCTGAACCTGAACTTCAATATTTCGGCGACCGATCCTGATGCGACGACGCCGACATTGACAGCCGTCAACGTGCCGCTCAACGCTACCTTTGTCAACAACGGCAACGGCACCGGCACTTTCAATTTCAACCCGAATTTTGTCCAAGCGGGTGTCTATAACGTGACTTTCATCGCCTCCGACGGCACACTTGCCGATTCGGAAGTGGTTGCGATTACGGTCATCGATGCCGGTAATCAACGCCCGGTATTGGCGGCAATCGGCTCGCGCAGCGTAACCGAAGGCCAGAACCTGAACTTCAATATCACTGCGTCCGACGTCGATGCCACGATCCCGACCTTAAGCGCCGTCAACACGCCGTTAAACGCCACTTTTGTGGACAATGGCAATGGTTCGGGTACTTTCAATTTTGATCCAAACTTCGTGCAGGCGGGTGTCTACAACGTGACGTTCATCGCGTCTGACGGCACACTGGCTGATTCCGAAGTTGTCCAGATCACCGTTAATGAGGCCGGTAACCAACGGCCGGTGCTGGCGACTATTGGTCCGCGCAATGTGACCGAAGGCCAGACGCTGAACTTCAATATCTCTGCAGTCGATCCTGATCAGACGACTCCGACATTCACCGCCGTCGGTGTGCCGGTCAACGCGACATTTGTTGACAACGGCAACGGCACGGGCACTTTCAACTTCCAGCCGAACTACATCCAGTCGGCAATCTATGTTGTGACATTTATTACCAGCGATGGTACTCTGGCCGACAGCGAATCGGTGACGATTACGGTCAATGAAGCGGGGAACCAACGCCCCGTTCTCGCGGCAATTGGGCCAAAGACCATCGGCGAAGGATCGCTTCTCACCTTTGGATTATCGGCCACTGACGCCGATCAGACATTCCCGGTCTTCACGGCTTTCGGCATGCCGGCTAATGCATCGCTCTCGGACAATGGCAACGGCACCGCGACCTTCAACTTCACGCCGAGCTACAATCAAGCGGCGATTTACAACATCATCTTTGTCGCGTTTGACGGTTCGCTTGCCGATTCGGAGACTGTGCAAATCACGGTGACCAATACCAACCGCGCACCAATTCTCGCGTCGATTGGTCCGAAGACCGTGGCGGAAGGCGCAGCCCTGAACTTCGGTACCTCAGCCTCCGATCCTGATGGCGCTATTCCGACGATGACTGCCGTCAACGTCCCGGCCAATGCGACTTACGTCAACAACGGAAACGGTACCGGCACATTCACCTTCAATCCGAACTTCAGCCAGGCCGGTGTCTATAACGTGACGTTTATCGCCTCTGATGGCAACCTAGCCGATTCGGAAGTGGTCGCAATCACCGTCACCGGCACCAATCTGGCGCCGGTCCTCGCGTCGATCGGACCGCGGTCAGTAACGGAAGGGCAGAATCTCAATTTCAACGCCACAGCTACCGACCCGGACGGCACAAACCCGACGATGACCGCCCTTAACGTCCCGACCAACGCGACGTTTGTGGACAACGGCAATGGCAGCGGCACATTCAACTTCAATCCGAGCTTCATACAGGCTGGACTTTACAATGTGACGTTCATCGCCTCCGACGGACTTCTTGCAGACACCGAAGTGGTGGCGATAACGGTAAACGAAGCGGGCAATCAGCGCCCCGTGCTGGCGACGATTGGACCGCGGTCAGTTACGGAAGGTGCCAGTCTCAATTTCAATGCCTCGGCAACTGATCCCGACGCCACCACACCGACGCTGAGCGCCGTGAACCTGCCGGCGAATGCGACGTTTGTGAACAACGGCAACGGCACCGGCTCCTTCAGCTTCAGCCCCGGCTTCCTTCAGGCCGGTGTTTATAACGTGACCTTCATCGCGTCCGACGGCACGCTCGCGGACTCTGAGATTGTTGCGATCACCGTGCTCGACGCCGGGAACCAGCGCCCGGTATTGGCTGCGATTGGCCCGAAACTGGTGAATGAAGGGCAGAACCTGAACTTCGGTGTTTCAGCGACTGATCCCGATGCCACGACGCCGACTTTGACTGCCGTTAACGTGCCTCTGAATGCAACCTTCACCGATAACGGCAACGGTACCGGCAGCTTCAACTTCAACCCGGCGTTCAACCAGGCGGGAATCTTCAACGTGACCTTTATAGCTTCTGACGGCGTGCTTGCGGATTCGGAAGTTGTCCAAATCACAGTCAATGATGCCGGGAACCAGCGCCCGGTGCTGGCCACGATCGGTGCGCGCAGCGTCACCGAGAACCAGAATCTGAATTTCGGCGTGTCCGCGACTGATCCAGACGCGACGACGCCGACTTTGACAGCTGTCAATACGCCGCTCAATGCGACCTTCGTTGATAACGGCAACGGTACGGGCACATTCAACTTCAACCCAAGCTTCGTGCAAGCAGGAATCTACAACGTGACCTTCATAGCTTCTGATGGAGCTCTTGCAGACTCAGAAGTAGTCCAGATTACGGTCAACGAAGCCGGCAATCAGCGCCCAGTGCTCGCGACGATTGGCGCACGGTCGGTAACCGAAGGCGCCGTGCTCAACTTCAATGTTTCCGCATCCGATGTCGACGCAACGATTCCGACGCTGACCGCCGTCAATACACCGCTCAATGCGACCTTCACTGACAATGGGGACGGCACCGGTTCGTTCTCGTTCTCGCCGACTTTCGTCCAGGCGGGTGTTTATAACGTGACTTTCATAGCCTCCGACGGTACGCTTGCCGATTCCGAAGTCGTTGCGATTACCGTCAACGAGGCGGGCAATCAGCGCCCGGTACTCGCGGCAATCGGTCCGCGTCTGGTGAACGAGGGCGCGACCTTGAACTTCAATGCAACGGCGACCGATGCCGACGGCACTACGCCGACACTCTCGGCAGTGAATGTGCCGGCGAATGCGACGTTCGTCAACAATGGCAACGGCACGGGCACGTTTACGTTTAATCCGACGTTTGTCCAGGCGGGCGTGTACAACGTAACCTTCATCGCCTCCGACGGCACATTAGCCGACTCGGAAGTGGTACAAATCACAGTCAACGACGCTGGTAACCAGCGACCGGTGTTGGCAACCATTGGTGCTCGCTCAGTCACCGAAGGTCAGAATCTCAATTTTGGAGTCTCCGCAACCGATGCGGACGCGACCATTCCGACGCTATCGGCAGTCAACGTCCCGCCGAATGCCACATTTGTCAATAATGGTAACGGCACCGGCACGTTCAATTTCAACCCGAGCTTCGTGCAGGCCGGCGTCTACAACGTCACCTTCATCGCCTCCGACGGCACCTTGGCCGACTCCGAAGTGGTGCAGATTACCGTCAATGAAGCCGGCAATCAGCGCCCCGTCCTCGCGGCCATTGGCCCGCGGTCGGTGACCGAAGGCGCCGTGCTCAATTTCAATATTTCTGCCTCCGATGTCGACGCAACGATTCCGACGCTCACTGCGGTGAATACGCCGCTTAACGCGACGTTCACCAACAACGGTGACGGAACCGGTACCTTCAGCTTCTCGCCGAGTTTTGTTCAGGCGGGGGTCTACAACGTGACCTTCATTGCGTCCGATGGCACGCTGGCTGATTCTGAAGTGGTCGCAATCACCGTCAACGAGGCGGGCAATCAACGCCCAGTACTCGCGACAATCGGGCCGCGCAATGTGAATGAGGGCGCTACGCTGAACTTCAACGCCACCGCGACCGATCCGGATGCGACCATCCCGACTTTATCGGCGGTCAACGTGCCGGCAAATGCGACGTTTGTCAACAATGGCAACGGCACCGGCACCTTCACGTTCAATCCTGATTTCGTGCAGGCCGGCGTCTACAACGTGACCTTTATCGCCTCTGACGGCACGCTGGCCGACTCTGAAGTCGTAGCAGTTACCGTCATTGACGCCGGCAATCAGCGCCCGGTTCTGGCGACGATTGGACCGCGTTCTGTGACTGAGGCGCAAAACTTGAATTTCAACGTCTCCGCGACGGATCCCGATTTGACGATACCGACGCTTTCAGCAGTCAATGTGCCGCCGAATGCTACGTTCGTCAACAACGGCAACGGCACGGGCACATTCAATTTCAATCCGGGATACACGCAGGCCGGTCTCTACAATGTGACCTTCATCGCGTCCGACGGCGCGCTCGCAGATTCGGAAGTCGTCGCGATTACCGTTATCGAAGTCGGCAATCAACGTCCGGTGCTCGCGGCCATTGGACCCAAGAATGTTAATGAGGGTGCGATCTTGAACTTTGGCGTCTCGGCGAGCGATCTCGATGCAACATTCCCGATCCTGTCCGCCGTCAATGTTCCTGCCAATGCCACCTTCACCGATAATGGCAATGGGACGGGCACGTTCAACTTCGCGCCGAACTTCACGCAGTCGGGCGTGATCAACGTGACCTTCATCGCGTCCGATGGTGCGCTTGCCGATTCTGAAGTCGTGGCAATCACAGTTAACAACGTCAATCTCGCGCCGGTCCTGGCGGCGATCGGACCCAAGGTCGTTGCCGAAGGCGCCAACCTGAATTTCGCAGTCACTGCGACCGATCCTGATTTGACGATTCCGACCTTGGTCGCTCTCAATGTGCCGCTGAATGCCACCTTTGTCGACAATGGCAACGGTTCAGGCACTTTCAATTTCAGTCCGAATTTCACGCAGGAAGGTGTCTACAACGTCACCTTCATCGCGAGCGACGGGGCCTTAGCCGACACCGAAGTCGTCGTCATCACGGTCGGCTCGACCAATCTCCCGCCGGTGCTGGCGGCGATCGGTCCGCGCTCGGTCAATGAAGGTGCGAATCTGAACTTTGGCGTCAGCGCTACTGATCCGGATCTGAGCACGCCGACGCTGTCGGCCGTGAATGTCCCGCTCAATGCGACCTTTGTCAACAACGGTAACGGTACAGGGACTTTCAATTTCAATCCGAGCTTCACGCAGTCGGGTGTGTTCAACGTGACCTTTATCGCCTCGGACGGTGCGCTTGCTGATTCAGAAGTTGTCGCCATCACCGTCAATAACGTCAATCTGCCGCCGGTGTTGGCAGCGATCGGCCCACGCTCGGTGAACGAGGGACAGAACTTGAACTTCGTGGCCTCGGCGTCTGATCTCGATGCCACGATCCCGACGCTGGTTGCCCAAAACCTGCCGGCAAATGCTACATTCAGTGACAACGGCAATGGCACCGGCACCTTTGATTTCACTCCGACATTCACCCAGAGTGGTGTCTACAACGTGCGCTTCATCGCCTCTGACGGCACACTGGCCGATACGGAGCTGGTTGCTATCACAGTCGTGGATCAGGGCGGTAATGTGCCGCCGCAACGGGTCACCGATTTGATGGCGACGATTGTCAGCGATGCGATCCAACTTTCCTGGACTCCGATCACGACCGACTCGGTCGGCACGCCGACCCTCCTGTCCCGCTACGTTATCTATCGCGGAACGCGCGCTTACTTCACGCCGACTCCGGCCGAATCGATCGGCGTGGTCACTCCGGCGATCGGATCGTTTACCGACAACAACCTCGGCGGTGCCAACGTCGTTGGCGATACCGCTGTGAATTACTTCTACGCTGTGATCGTAGTCGACCAGATCGAGCGGCGCTCGAATGTCTCGAATCGCGCCGGTGAATACGACTACCAGATCATCACTACCGCCACGACTGATTTCAACCTCGCCGGCCTGCCGTTTGCGAATACCGGTTTGGCTACAGCGCAGGATGTCATCAACTCGATGGGCGGAACGACAAATATCAATACGCTGAACAACTACATCCCGTCGTCGCAGAGCTACCAGGCTCGCTTCGCTGCGGGCTTCGGCACCAACTTCGCCGTTGCGCCGGGCAGCGTCTTCCAGGTGAATGCCAAAACCAACTTCGTTTGGTCGATTGCCGGTCGCGTTCCTGATCCGGGGACCACATCGTACTCGATCTTGACGACACCGACGACAGATTATTCGCTGATTATGATTCCGTTTGAATTCGACGGCGTCTTCCTCGTGGCTCAAGACGTCATTAACAGCATTCCCGGATTGCTCAACACGCTGAACGAATTTCTACCCGCTTCGCAGTCGTATCGTTCGCGCTTTGCAGCAGGATTTGGCACGAACTTCTCGGTAAAGGCGGGACGCGTCTACCAGGCCAATGCGGCTGCGACAGGCGTGTTCCCGGCGCCGTAGGGAAGATCACGATGAATATTTTTCGCTACTTCATATTTGGAGGTTACTGTGCGGTTAAACACTGATAATCGCAGGATGCAAGCAGGATATTGGAGCTACCTGCTTGTGGTTGCGACTGCCGTGTGGCTCGTGCTCCCGGCGGCAGCCTTCGCGCAGGGGTCGATTTTCGGAACGGTTCAGAATTCGAACCTGACCACCCCGGCCGATGGCGACATCCTCTTCTTCGGATTTCTCGACGACACCGATGAGGAAATTCGAATCGAATCGTCTGACGGCGCCGGTTATCAGTCCGGCAACTGGTTCGATGATTTCCAGAACTACCTGACCGAAGCGGCGGGCAACCCGTACGACTATTATTTTGTCAACGTCGCCAACGGGGAATCCTTCCACCTGGGTAAGCCGATTCCGAACAACTCGTTCCAGCAAGAGGACATTCTCCTGGCCGCGAGTTCGCTACCAACGCGTCCGACAAACGTATCGGCGCGGGCGATCTCGAGCACCCGCATGTATGTCGCTTGGAGTGGTGCCCCCGGATTGACCTACCACGTCTACCGGCGGCTGGCTACCTCCAATGGGTCATTTTTCCGCCTTGACAATCCGGCCGGCAGTCTGGCCAACCCGGGTGTCGCCGACACCTTCTTCGTCGACACGACGGTTGACGGGGTATCATCTTACACATACCTCGTCATCGCCCAGAACGGGAGCGGCGTCTATTCCGCACATTCGGCGCTCGCTACCGGTAACTCCGCGGTATTGACTGCGCCGGTTGTTCAGTCGATTACACCGAATACCGGCCCGAGCGTCGGTGGAACTGCCGTGACGATTAACGGCGCCGGTTTCGATGCTGCCGGCCTGACCGTGACTTTCAGCGGTAATCCGGCGACCAGTGTGACCGTAGTGAACGCCGGCCGCATCACGGCCGTCTCCCCGGCGGGTACTGGAACGGTGAATATCATCGTGACCAACACCTCAGCCGGACTGAGTGGAACGCTCACTGGCGGCTACAGCTACTTCACAAACGGAGCTCCGGTCGCCAATGCAGGTCCTGATCAACTCGGCCGTTTCAAGAATACACTGATTACACTTAACGGCACGCTTTCCAGCGATCCCAACGGCGATAGCCTGTTCTATAACTGGCTGCAGACCTCGGGTCCTGCGGTGACCCTATCCAGCAACACAGTCGCCCAACCGACCTTCACTGCGTCGTCCAACGGTGACTATTTCTTCCGACTGATCGTCAATGACGGAATCGTCAACTCCGCGCCTGACACGGTGCGGATCCAAGTCGTAGAGCGCGCTCCAGTGCTCGCCACAATTGGACCGCGTAGCGTGACCGAAGGTGCCAATCTCAACTTCAACGCCACTGCGACCGATGCCGATGGCACGACGCCGACGCTCTCTGCCGTCAACCTCCCGGCGGGCGCGACGTTTGTCAACAACGGCAACGGCAGCGGGACTTTCAATTTCACGCCGACATTTGTGCAGGCCGGCGTTTACAACGTGACCTTCATCGCTTCCGACGGCGTCCTTGCCGACTCGGAAGTTGTCGCTATAACTGTTAACGAAGCCGGCAACCAGCGACCGGTTCTGGCGACCATCGGCCCGCGTTCGGTGACCGAGGGCGCTACGCTCAACTTCAATGCTTCGGCTACTGATGTTGACGCGACGATTCCGACGCTCTCCGCCGTGAATCTCCCGGCCGGTGCAACCTTTGTCAACAATGGCAACGGTACTGGTACCTTCAACTTCGTGCCCAACTTTACGCAGGCGGGTGTCTACAACGTCACCTTCGTTGCTTCAGACGGCACGCTTGCCGATTCCGAGGTCGTGGCCATCACGGTTAACGAAGCGGGCAATCAGCGTCCGGTGCTGGCGGCGATTGGTCCCCGCCTGACTAATGAAGGCGTCTTGTTGACCTTTAATGCTACGGCAACTGACGCAGACGGCACCACGCCAGCGCTCACGGCCGTGAACGTCCCGCTGAACGCGACCTTTGTCGATAACGGCAACGGCAGTGGCACATTCAATTTCACACCGAACTTCACGCAGTCGGGCGTCTACAACGTGACCTTCATCGCCTCCGACGGCACGCTTGCCGATTCCGAAGTCGTGGCCATTACGGTTAACGACGGCGGCAACCAGCGCCCGGTACTGGCGGCGATCGGCCCGCGCTCGGTCACTGAAGGTGCAAACCTGAATTTCAACGCGACGGCAACCGATCCCGACAACACGACACCAACACTTTCCGCCGTCGGCTTGCCTTCGGGTGCAACGTTTGTCAATAATGGCAACGGCAGCGGGACTTTCAACTTCACGCCGACATTTGTGCAGGCCGGTGTTTACAACGTGACATTCATCGCTTCCGACGGCGTCCTTGCCGATTCTGAAGTTGTCGCTATAACTGTCAACGAAGCTGGCAACCAGCGACCGGTTCTGGCGACCATCGGTCCGCGGAGCGTGACCGAGGGTGCTACGCTCAACTTCAATGCTTCGGCTACTGATGCTGACGCTACGATACCCACGCTGTCTGCTGTGAATCTTCCGGCCGGTGCAACCTTCGTCAACAATGGTAACGGCACTGGTACCTTCAACTTCGTGCCGAACTTCACCCAGGCCGGTGTCTACAACGTGACCTTCATCGCCTCCGACGGTACACTGGCCGATTCCGAGGTCGTGGCCATTACGGTCAACGAAGCAGGCAATCAGCGCCCGGTGCTGGCGACTATCGGGCCCCGCTTCACCAACGAAGGCGTACTGCTGACCTTCAACGCGACGGCCACGGATGCTGACAGTACAACGCCGACGCTTGCCGCGGTCAATGTCCCGGCGAATGCGACCTTTGTCGACAACGGCAACGGTAGCGGCACGTTCAACTTCACACCGAACTTTACGCAGGCGGGTGTCTACAATGTCACCTTTATCGCGTCTGACGGCACACTCGCCGACAGTGAGGTTGTTGCAGTGACCGTTCTCGAGGGCGGCAATCAACGGCCGGTACTGGCCGCGATTGGCCCTCAACTTGTCACTGAAGGTGTCAATCTCAACTTCAACATTTCGGCAATTGACCCGGACAATACGATTCCCGTCTTGTCGGCGGTCAACGCACCGGCGGGTGCCACGTTTGTGAATAATCTCGACGGTACCGGTACGTTTAACTTCACTCCGAACTTCGCTCAAGCCGGTATTTACAATGTCACCTTCATCGCGACCGACGGGGTTCTCGCCGATTCTGAAGTTGTTGCGATAACTGTGAATGACGCCGGCAATCAGGCGCCGGTACTGGCCGCAATCGGCCCGCGCAACGTCAACGAAGGCGCCGTGCTAAACTTCGTGGCTACCGCTACCGACCCCGACGCCACCGTTCCGACACTGGCTGCGGTCGGCGTTCCTGTCAATGCCACTTTCACCGACAACGGCAACGGCACGGGCACATTCAACTTTGCGCCCAACTTCACCCAGTCAGGCGTCTACAACGTAACCTTCATCGCCTCCGACGGCGTACTGGCCGACTCCGAAGTGGTAGTGATCACAGTCAATGAGGCCAACCGTCCGCCGGTATTAGCGGCAATCGGACCGCAGACGGTCGCAGAGGGTGTCCTGCTGACATTCGGCATCTCAGCCACTGATCTGGATGCCACAATTCCGGTACTTACCGCCGTGAATCTTCCGGCCAACGCGACGCTGGTCGACAATCTCAACGGCACGGCGACTTTCAGCTTTACGCCGAGTTTCGCTCAGGCCGGTGTTTACAACGTTACGTTTATCGCCTCCGACGGGCTGCTTGCCGATTCGGAAGTCGTAGCGATCACCGTAACGGAGGCTGGCAATCAGACGCCGGTTCTTGCGCTCATCGGCAATCGCGCGGTGCAGGAAGGCGGCCTGCTGGAATTCCGTGTCAGCGCCGTCGATCCGGACGGTTCGATCCCGACTCTGGTAGCCTCCAATGTGCCACTGAACGCTGCCTTTGTTGATTCCGCCAATGGCGCCGGCTCGTTTACGTTCTCACCGAACTTCAATCAGGCTGGATTCTATAATGTCCTCTTCGTCGCATCTGACGGCCTCGCTGCCGACAGCGAGCTGGTGCAGATTACCGTCGGCGAATCGGGCAACATTCCGCCGATCCTTAATCCGATTGGTCCGCAGCAGATTGCCGAGAATAACGTCTTGACGATTCTGATTTCTGCTACCGACGAGACAAATCCACCTGCTCTACAATTGAGCACGTTGATGAACAACTACGTTTTTGTCGACTCCGGCAATGGCGTCGGTACGTTTACCTACACGCCGAACTACTTCGATGCCGGTCTCGACTCGGTCGTCTTCTTCGCAATCGACGACGACGGTGCGATTGATCAAGAGAAGGTGTACATTACAACACTCGACATTAATCGTCCGCCGCAGATTCTTCCGGCGCTGCCCAACATCGTTGCCGTGCCGGGTGACTCTGTGAAGTTCCACATCGTTGCCGCTGATTCCACCGACCCGAACGGTGGCCGGCTCTATCTGCTCGCACTGCAAAAACCGTCAACCTCGGTATTCGTCGATTCGGCCAATAATCGCGGCTCGCTGCGCTGGCTGCCGACGATTGCTGATACCGGTGTGCACCAGTTTATCGTCTTGGTGACCGACGATGAATCACCCGCGCTCTCATCGCGCGATACCGCTCTGATTACCGTGAATGTGAGCAACCAGGCCCCGATCCTCGCCGCGATTGGTCCAAAGTCTGTATTAGAAGGAGATACCGTCTCGTTCCGTATCTCGGCAACCGACCCCGACGGCACCGTGCCGTTCTTCTATGCGCAGAACATCCCGGCCAATGGCGTGCTCGTTGATTCGGCGAACGGCGCCGGCTCATTCACCTTCATGCCGGCGTTTACGCAGTCAGGGCTGTACTCCGTCAAGTTCTTCGCATCCGACGGTAACCGAACCGACAACGAAATCGTGTTGATTCAGGTGATCAATGTACCGCAGCCGCCAGAGATCACGGTGCCATCGAGCCCGCAGATCGTTACTGAGGGTGAGGTGCTCGAGTTCGGCTTAAGCGCTACCGATCCCGATGGCACGACGCCGAGCTTCGTGATGGCGGCGCTCTCTCCGTTACCGCCGAATGCTGCCTTGGTCGACTCCGGTAATGGCGCGGCTTCATTCCGTTTCGCACCGGTCTTTGTGCAGTCAGGAATCTACAATTTCTACTTCATTGCGACTGACGGCCAGCGTTCTGACACTGGCCTTGTGACAGTCAACTGTCAGGATGCCGGCAACCAAACGCCGGTGCTGACGGTCAGACGTGCCTCAACGACCCTCGGAGATTATGACACGACTTCGATACAAGAAGGCCAGCTGCTGATTCTGACTGCATTGGCTACCGACGCCGATAGCACCATCACGCTGCTTTCCACTTCCACGCCACTGCCGCACACGGCGACCTTTGTTGACAATATCAACTCGACGGGTACGTTTAACTGGCAAACTGCCAACCTTGAAGTCGGCCTCTACACCGTGACGTTTTACGCCACTGACGGAATCAGCAGCGCGATCATTGATTCGTCGCACGTGGTCATTCGCGTCACCGACCAGAACTTCTCGCCAGGAGCAATGACCTACGATCCCCAGAGTGTTTGCTTCTTCCCGGGAGCGGGTTGCGGTGCGTCGCTTCCGGAAGGCGGTCTGTTGACGTTCAAGATTTTCGCCTTTGGAGGCGACCCTGATCTGACCAGTCCAATCTTCACTGCGTATCCGTTTACCGTGACCGGTTCCGATACCACTCTTCTGACAACGACGCCGTTGCCTAACAACATGTCGGTTGTCGATAACGGAGATACGGCGACGTTTTCCTTCTCGCCGAATTTCCAACAAGCGGGGACCTATCGGATCATGATCGTGCTGATCGATGAGACGAATCCGAGCGACGTTGAACGCTCGGCGTGGAACATAACGGTGACCAACGTCTCCGTCCCGCCGGTGCTCAACCCGATCGGGCCGTTATCGGTTGTCGAAGGGCAAACGCTCGATGTCAACATCAGCGGCAGCGATCCTGATGGTCTTCCGGTGATCATCTCGTCCACAACGCTACCTGCCGGGGCCACGCTCACGGCTCTTACCGGTCAGCCCGCCGGGGTGGCGACATCACGGCTGTTGTATACTCCTGGATTTGCCGCCGCGGGGTCTTACAACGTCTGGTTCCGCGTGCGAGAGCAGACGCCGCCACTGGCCGACTCGGAGCAAGTGACGATCACAGTGATCGAAGCCGGCCCGCAGGCGCCGGTGATTACGGCGATTCCGACCAGCTACCAGGTAAACGTCGAAGGCGACATCTTGAGCCTCTGGCTGCGCGCAACCGACGTCGACAGCCCGCCGCCGACATGGACGCGCTTCGGATCACCGGTGGCGCCCTGGAATGGAATCCTTGTGGATTCTGCTAACGGTCGCGCCAGCTATCGTTTTGATCCGATTCCGAATCAGGAGGATTCCGTTTATACGGTCAATTTCGTGGCCACGTCGAACGACGCGCGAAGCGATACCCTGACGGTCGCTATCACCGTGATCAACGGGGTCTGCGGCGACGCCGACTCGGATGGCCTGATTTCCGTGTCTGACGTCGTCTTCCTGATCACCTATATCTTCGGCGGCGGTCCAGCCCCGTCGACTTTGCGCGAAGGAGATCCCAATAACGATGGCGTGACGTCGGTTTCCGACGCTGTCTATCTGATTACGTACATCTTTGGTGGCGGTCCGGCGCCCAACTGCAACTAACCGACTTCCGACCCGGATCGGAGTTTCGACCTCTGAAGCGGCAGACGATTCAATCGTCTGCCGCTTTTTGTATTCATTCCGGAATCCAAATCGGGGAAGATTTGTCGATTCTATAACTTATTGATTTGTAAAGCACTTGTCGTGTAGCCGCGAACCCAAAAAGCTGTTGACAAGAGTCAGACTTGCCGTTATAATTAAGCCGTTACGGTATCGAATGGCTTGACGGTCCAACTGGCAAATTTCGGGATTTGCCAAGGTCTTGCCCTTCAACAAGGTCTTCACTTGTACTAAGACTTGAAGCAACAATCGTCCTCGCTGGCGCTGCGGTCCAGTCCAGACAGGAGCGGCTTCGCGGGTGGTTTCACTCAAGTCGATAAACTGGCTTTGATCCGAAACCAATCGGAACTGGTGATGTGAAGAAATGCAAATTCCAGCCAACAAATATACGCTTTCGATCCACCACATACTCAATAGAGCCTGTTTTCATGGCGATTTCAGGGAGGTGATGAGTCCAGCACGACACCACGCTTTTCTGCGTACGATTGACATCGGTTTCTTAATTGCAACGTTTCACTCTGAAAGGAGCAGAAGATGACCAGAAAAATTACGGTCCTTCTCACTCTTGCACTGTTTCTGTTGGCAGTATGCGGCGCGTCAGCGTTCGCGGCCAAGGCCGTCACTCAGACGTCCTGGGGCACGCAGTTGAACCTGCGTACTGATCTGCCGGCAGCCAAGATCATCGGCGGTGAAGAAATCGCCGCTGCCGCCGACGGCCCGGCCAAGCCGGACATGTCGGGTGGCTCACAGACGTTGGGCTTCAGCCCTGACGGAATCCTCACAATTGGTGACACCTATCTCGATTATCAGCACAACGGCTCGATGGGCCGTCAGATTGCGGTGGGTAACGGCTGGGTCCACAACGCGTGGATGGTCTACCCGAGCGCCAGTACATCTGGTGACCGTTACATCGAGTACTACGGTTATCAGCTGCCCCCTGGCACCTCGACTGCGAGCGTCAGCTCGGTCGATCCGGCCACGACCGGCGCCGGATACGGTAACCTTGACTGGGATCCGACCGGTCCGAGTGGTGCCGCGGTTGTTTCTTATCACCGCGTAGCCGACAACGGTACGAAGGCTACCCGCGACTTCGCGAATGGCGCCGGCGCCTTTGCGACTCCGTTTGTCTTCCCGGCCCCGAACTGCCAGAGCGTCGTTTCCGGTCTCAGCGGCGTTGAAGGCCCGTACATTTGGCCGATCATCGCCATCGATGTCATCGGCGGCCAGGCTGTTCTGCATGTCGTCAGCACCGAGTCTCCCCCGAATACCAGCGATAACGAGCAGTCGATTGTCTATTATCGCTCGAATCCGGGCTTGACTGCATCCGCCACGACTTGCGCGTTGTGGATCGATTCCTGCTGGAACATCACCCCGGTGGTGGCGGCTGATCCGAATTCGGACAACGTGGCCATCGTGTACCTGCGCCCGAAGGACCGTGCCTTCTCGGCCGGTACTCAGCAGCACAATAACACCGTCGTCTACCTCGAATCGACTAACGGCGGCGTGAACTGGGGTCCGCTCACTCACGTTTCCAACTACACTGGCGCTGATCTTGAACGCGCCTACACCGACGTCGATGCGATTTACGATAGCGATGGTTGCTTGCACATCGCCTGGAACGCCCCGCCATTCGACTCTGCCGGCGGCGGCGCAACAGCCAACGACGTCTGCAAACTGCGTCACTGGGATGATTGCGGTCAGTGTCTCAGCTTGGTTGCGGAAGCCACCAATGTCGACGACAATGCCACCGGTCAAAACGGTGCGTGGAACCTCAATATTGCCAAGATGAACTTGTCCGAGTGTACGGTCGGCGCCAACAAGCTGCTGTATCTCACTTACACGCGTTTCCTTGGCACGACGGCTGCTCCTGATCGTTCGGCTGGTGGTTTCAACAATGGCGAAATCTTCGCCCAGGTTTCCAGCACCGACGGCTTGACCTGGGGTCCCCCGGTCAACTTGACCAATACGCCATCGAACAACTGCGCGGCTGGTAACTGCTTCTCCGAGCACTGGTCATCCTCGGCCCGCTACGTGACCGATTCGCTGCGTATCCAGTACATCGAAGATAAGGATGCCGGCGGTATCGTGCAGACGGAAGGCGCTTGGACTAACAGCCCGGTGAAGAATATCTCCGTGGGTTGCTTCCCGATGACGACCTTCGTCAGCCTGTCTGCGACTCCTCCCGACTTCGGCTATCCGTTCCATGTTCCGCCGACCACGACCAAGGATTCCGTGATCGTGCTCACGAACTCGGGTAATGCTGCGACAAACTGGTCGGTCGCCGCGACCGCGGGCTGGATTACCTTCCCGTTCGGCAATAGCGGCACCTGCAACGCCGGTTGCACCAATACATCGACCTTTACGGCGCGGTTCTCGCCGGGAGCCGGCGGCTATTTGACAGCTACCATCAACGTCACATATAGTGATCCCGACAAGGGCGTCGACATTGTGACCGCGATTCCGGTTGAACTGCATAGCTGGGCCAATTTCTTCCTGCCGGTTGATCTCGATATCCGCACTTCGTGCGCGCGTCTGAATGTCAACCAGGCTTCGCAGATTGGCGCCAATGTCGATGGCAAGCGCTTCAGCTACTTTGCCGACCTTCCGTCGACCCAGCAGGGTTACCTCTATGACGGTTTCCTGATTCTCGGTAACAGCGCTACCAACCTGACGCACTCGACCTACCGCGACATCGGTGGTACCGGCATCACCGAGCCGTCGGGCAGCAATCCGTTCGGATTCCTGTATGCGGCGACTGCCTCGATGACCGGTGACTCGACCGGCTTTACCTTCGAGCGCCGCGCCTCCGGCAAGGGATACAACCGCGACTCGACCCTTCAGTTCGACGTCCGCTGGTTTGCGCCGAAGATTCCTGATTCCTGTAACTTCTTTGTCGGTGTCTTCGACATTTACAAAGGACCCAAGCCGGGCACGGTCAGCAGCTTGACGGTTGCTTACTACGCCGACTGGGATGTTCCGTCCGATACCGGTTCCGACAACTATTCCGGTGTTGACGGAGCCAAGTACATGGTCTACCAGCGCGGTGGTTATCCGGGCGGACCGAATAACAACATCAGCCGCTTCGCCGGTATGGGTGGCGGTCGTGAGGGCGGCAAGATCGTCGGCGGCTTCATTGTCTCTAATCCAGTCTATATCTACCCGTCAGTCGGATGGGAGAACGATTCTCTGTGGAATCGTCTCTCGGGCTTGGCCCAGGATCAGTACCAAACCGCTCCGGGATTCGTGGATCCGGGCGTGGGTACTGGCCCTGCTGAAGACTTGAGCTCCGTACTTGTTCTGGCTCGGAACCAGACGGTTGGCACGAATGACACAGTAACTGTTGCTGTCGTCGTCGCTGCTCAGCCGGTTGCTGGAACGCTCGCCGGTCTCAAGACCGCGATCGACCAGGGCTATAAGTTCATCTGCACGCGCGGTCTCCTTCCGGCGACTGCGGAAATCTGCAAGAACTGCAAGTGCGGTGACGCGGACAACAACGGTATCTGGACGATTTCGGACGCCGTGTACCTGATCACCTACATCTTCGGCGGCGGTCCGGCTCCGGCTCAGACCTGTCTCGGCGATGCTGACGGTAACAAGATCATCACGATTTCAGACGCGGTGTACTTGATTACCTTCATCTTCGGCGGCGGTCCGGCTCCGGCTGGCTGCTAAGGAGCTTAGTTGATTCGTTTCGATCTCGTGAGAGATTGAGACTTCAATAAAGCAGGCCGCATTCGGGTAACACCGAATGCGGCCTTTGATTTATCGAGTAGCCTGCCCTCGATACTCCCGGACCGGCAAATCGACATCGCCAGGCAACCCCGTGAGCCTGCAACGCGAACATGAATTGACAAAAGCCCAGTTTGCGCTTATCATGTCATCGATGGAGTGGGGCAGTCCAATTTAACGAGCTGTATTGGACCTTTTCCATTGATTTTCGCAACGAGGTACCACGTATGAAATGGCCCCAGTTCTTTGGGCGCACGTTTGCCCCGATCGCGGCAGCGATTAGCCTTGCAGTTTTGTTGCTCTCGGTGGTTGCCACCGCAGTCACTCTCCCCGATGGTTCCTTCAAAGACGACTGGTATTATGCCGATGGCGTGATCGTCGTCGAGTTTCGTCCCGGCGTTTCCAAGGCGAGTTTTGTGACTGAACGCGGGAGCGCCTACACCGGCATCGCGGCCGTGGATCAGCTCTTTACCGAATTTCGTGTGTTCTATCTGGAGCGCATGTTCGTTCAAACCGAGAAGTCACTCCAGCGTGGCGATAGCGATTTATCGGGGTACTATCGCATCACGTTTGATCCGACGCTTTCGCTGGACGAAGCCGTAGCAGCCTTCTCAGCCTTGCCGGAGATCGACCATGTGGAAAAAGTCGGCGTGCATCCGATTATGGCAGTTCCGAACGATCCTTCCTACAGCACGCTCTGGGGCATGAACCAGGCGAATGACCGTGACATTGACGCTCCGGAGGCCTGGGATGTTGAGACCGGAGACAGCGCGATTCTGGTCGGTGCGATGGACTCGGGGGTGCAGTGGAATCACCCCGATTTGGGTGGATCAGCGCCGGATTACATCAACGGAAACGTCTGGATTAACTGGGATGAGTACTCCGGTGTTTCGGGCCTTGATGATGACGGCAACGGTTACGTCGACGACATCCGCGGCTGGGACTGGGTTGATGTTTTTGGCGCCTGGCCGGGCGAAGACGGCGATACTCCTGACGACGATCCCATCGACTTCAATGGACACGGCACTCATACCGCCGGCACGATGGCGGCGATCACGAATAACGGCGTCGGCGTCTCCGGCGTGGCTGGTGGATGGGGCGCATCGAACCCCGGCTGTCGCATTGTGCCGCTCCGCATCGGCTGGTCGCAGGCCAATACCAGCGGCAATGAAACCGGCTATGTCCGCATGGATTTTGCAGCCCAGGCCTTTAACTACGCGACCCAAATCGGCGTGACGGCTGTGAATTGTTCCTGGGGATCTTCCAACTCCGGCGGCATCGCTGCCGCCATTACCAACGCGACCAATGCCGGGATGGTCGTCTGCAACTCCGCCGGTAACAGCAATAACCAGACTCCGGGTTACCTCTCCACACGCAGCGATGTCATCTCCGTCGCTTCGTTGCAGTCATCAGGCGCCAAGTCGTCGTTTTCGAATTACGGCACCTACGTCGACGTCTCAGCTCCGGGATCCAGCATCAACTCGACTTACTCCAATCATGGCTCGCCGAGCTACGCCTATCTCAGCGGCACGTCGATGGCCTCCCCCCATGTCGCCGGGCTGGCTGGTCTGTTACGTTCGCGCCAGCCTGATCTGACCCGTCAGCAGGTGGTCGACCTTATTCTGAACAACACCGACAACATCGACGCTCAGAACCCGAGCTACATAGGTCTACTCGGATCGGGTCGAATCAACGCGCGCCTCGCGCTCGACCAAATCTTCGTCGCCCAAGTTAACGCCGATCAGCGTATCGGACTGCCACCGATGGAGGTCTCGTTTAATGGTTCAATCGGCGTTTTGATTGACGAATGGAAATGGTACTTCGGCGACGGCGACTCGGCGACCGGCCAGAACGTCATTCACGAGTTTCCCGATCTTGGTTCGTATGACGTGACACTCGTCGCTACCGGTCCTTCAGGTCAGTACATTGCCAGTCATCCCGATTTCGTCGTTGTGCATTCGGATACTCTGGAGTTCCTCGGTTTCAACGGGCACTCGTCGCTGCCGCTTACCTGCGACATTCGCTTGCGGAACTACGCTCCGATAAGCTCCTTGCGGTTGCCGATTGCGTTTACGGGCAACATGGACCTATTGCTTGATTCGATCAGCACATCAGGTCTGCGAGGCTCGCACTTTGAGCAGGCCGTGATCATCTCTAACCCCGGTGGTTCGAACATGGCGACGATTCAGCTCACGGCCAACGTCGGTGGCGGAACACCGGCACTGCCCGCGGGGGAGGGAGTGCTGCTGAGATTGCATCTTAGCTATGCGACCGCTCCGCCGATTGTCGGTCTCAATCAGGTCGATACGACGCGCTATTCGAGCTACCAGTTTACCGCTGCGACGCCGGCGGGGGACTATTATCCGACGATCATCTCTTCGTCACTTGAAGTCCAGGGCGGCCTCAGGGGTGATGCCAACCTCGATGGCGCCATTACGGTTAGCGATGCCGTGTTTCTGATCAATTTCATCTTTGCCAGCGGTGCCGCACCGCCAGTGTACAACGGTGATGCTGATTCCAGCGGGTTGGTGAATGTCTCAGACGTGGTATTCCTGATTGCCTACATCTTCGGGGGCGGTCCGGCACCGGGAATCTAGACACCCTTTGTCGACAAGGATTTAGCGGAAATCGAATTGAATTTTTGTGGCAAAAAACTGTTTGACTTGATATTTTTAAATGGATATATAAGCGGAACTGTGCGTCCTAAGATTCGGTAGGCGAGACAGAGGTGCTT
This sequence comes from uncultured Ignavibacteria bacterium, assembly GCA_964576925.1. Classification (GTDB taxonomy): domain Bacteria; phylum Zixibacteria; class MSB-5A5; order CAIYYT01; family CAIYYT01; genus JADJGC01. The sequence continues at coordinate 122,578 of CAZNWJ010000005.1, forward strand.
ACTATGGCCAAGATGATAGTAGCGCCGACGGAAGTTCCGCCTGCAGGTGAAATGGAAATTGGATTGTGACCTTATAGGAGGTAAGATGAGAAAGCTAACATTGATTCTATTGGCGGTGAGCCTGTCCTTGTTCGCATCGCAGGCAGCTTTCGCCCAGTGTGAAGGCGAAACGGGTGTTAAGGATACGGTAATCGTCGGATGTCAAGCTCTCGATCTTGTTCCGGGAGCCCAGTTCGTCGTTCCCGTCAGCATCTGGATTGATCAGGCGGTCGCCGGCGCTTCGCTGGGATTTAAGTGGAGCACAGATGATATCGAATACGTTTCGGCCGCTCTCGATCCGGCAGTCGCGGCTCTGGGATTCATCCCGCAGGTGGTTCCCAATCCGGGCAATCGTACCGTCTTGTTGGGTACGATCGTGTTTGGCCTAAACACTATTCCTGCCAGCACTTCTCGCCAGGGATTCTACAACATCACATTCAAAATCGCCGATGATGCTCAGATCTCCAGAATCAGCTTAGACTCGCTGTTCATCGGACCTGCCGGCTATTTCCTGCTCTCGGCGCCCGGCGGCGGCATTTGCCCGGAATACGTGCATTGCGGCCAGTGGGACGTGACTTTGGCAGTCGAAGACCTCGATGCACCTGTGTTACCGACAGATTTCGCATTGAGCCAGAATGCGCCGAATCCGTTCAACCCGACAACCACAATAGACTTTGCCCTTCCGAAAGCTTCGAATGTAAAAGTCGAGGTGTTCAATATCCTTGGCCAGAAGGTCACAACCTTGGTTGACGAATACCTGAGCGCAGGATTCAAGCGCGTCGATTGGGACGGCACCGATGCCACCGGTCGGACGGTCGCTTCGGGCGTCTATCTCTACAAGATGACGGCCGGTGACTTCTCGGAAACCAAGAAGATGATGCTAATGAAGTAGTTAGCTGAAAGATACTATTTTCGGCCCTCTGTGAGCGATCATAGAGGGCTTTTTTTATCTCATTGGTTTGCTATCTTTGAAGTCTCGTAACTCTTTAACAGTTAATGTCTTAAGTTAATATGCATTACCCGCTATAATTTCATTGACTTGTCCATTTTTATGTGTTAATATGGCGCTCTGTTTTTAAGGGCATGATAGCAGTAACTGGACATAAATTCACGATCGGCAAAGAGGAGTATTCCCCCTATGCCGTTGAGATACAATACTTTAGGGTTAACAAGCGGTATTGGTCGATCTGCTTTGAACGGATTCGCCGGGCTGGCTTCCGTATCATCTCAACGGTCATTCCCTGGCAGCTCCACGAAGATAGTCACCGCGAATTCGACTTTTCAGGGTTTACCGACCAGACCAAAGACTTGATCGTCTTCATCGAACTCGCTCGCGAATTTGGTTTCAAGATCATTCTCAAGCCAGGTCCAGTCTCATTTGCCGAGCTCAATAATGGCGGCCTGCCACAATTCCTCAGCAAATATCCTGAGGTCTTTTCGATTGACTCCTCGGGAGCGCTCACACAGACGCTGTTGACTAACGGGACTGCCGATTTCGCCTATCCTTCGATGCCGCACCCGCGCATGCAGAACTTCGTGAAGCATTACCTAAACGGCCTCACCGAGATCATTAAGAACTACATTTATCCGCGCGGGCCACTGTTCCTCGTTGAACTCGATCCCGGTTCCTATTTTGGCGGCGATCCATATCCGTGGAAGTCTGACTACAATGCTCATGTCGTGGGCAGTCTTTACCCGCAGTTTCTTGAAAAGCGCTACGGCGATGTCCGGACTCTGAACTCCGCTTACGGTGAGTCGGCAAATGATTTCAGCGAAGTCAAGCCGCCGCGCGATTTCATCATCGCCAAGGAAGTCTCGTTCACGAAGCTAATGGATTGGTTCCGGTTCAAGGAATGGCTGATCAAGGACAACGCCACGCACATGATTGACCTCTACAAGAGCTTCCAGTGCGAACCCTTGTTCTACCAGACCCTGGCCTTCCACAAGATGTTTCAAGCGCCGATGACGCCGATCGTCTCGGTCGATGGGGAAGTCTTCCCAACGATTCAGGTTACCTGGGATACATCGTCTACCGGGATGCTGCAGCGAATCCGTTATCTGCGCGCCAATTCTGAATTCCCGTGGGCGTCATCGATCTCCGTGGGCAATCACACGACCGACATGGCGACGACAAAGAAGCATTTTCCGATCACGGCGGATGCGTCCAAGTACATCCTGACGCTGGCGCTGGCGGGCGGAATTAAGGGACTCAACCAGTACAAATTCGTCGAGACCGACAATTGGTATGATGCGCCGATGGCCAATGACGGGACGATCCAAGAATCATTCGAGGTGATTCGTCGCTATATGCATTCGCTCGGTCACATCGACATTGGGACGTTTGAGCAGCCGCACAGCGTCGCAATCGCTGCTCACCGTTTGAATAATTGGCTCTCGTTGCTCGAAGATCCCGGTCCGTACCACTATGTCCAGACCCTGAACGAATTCACGATGGCTGAAATCGGTCGTGATCTCGATCGCCTCAAGCAGGATTTCATCATCCCCGACCTTGACAGCCCCGCTTCCTTCGAGGGCGTCAAGAACTTGATCGTCCCGATTACCGAGATAATGGACGAGGAGAAACAGGAGTTCTTGGTTGAGAAGGCGCGCGAAGGCACGAATCTGATACTGGTCGGCCTGCTGCCGCGCTTCAATTCCGAGATGCAGAATTGCCAAGTACTCGCGAACGCTATCAACTGCAAGACGCAGGCGCTCGGAAAGATTGGCACAATTGTCACCAGCAAAGACAAATTTCCGTCTTACGTCTTCGGTTCGATCAACTCAACCGCACGCAAATCCAAGAAGCTGGCGACCTATGCCAAAAAGAATGTTGGCTTGGTTATCAACAAGTTCAAGGGAACCGTCGTGTTATTGACCTTCGATTTTTCCTCGCAGGGAAATCATATGAAGGTCAATTTCCTACAGAATCTGCTCGCCGACCTGGGCGTAAAATTCCCGATTCAAACCTCGCACCCCAATGTACGCGTCTTCGTTCACAAGGGCGAGAAGAGCTGCATGCTCTATATCCTCAACTCGATGCCGAACCAGATCTTCCGCAGGGCCAAGACCCAGCCGACCAAGGTTGTTCTGCAAGTCGATCTCAAGGCTTATGGAGTGAAAGGGAACAAGGTGCGCATGGTTGATATCTTCACCAACGAAGAAATCATCACCACCGCTGAAGAACTTCGTGAAGGACTTTACTTCACGCTTTCCACTCTCGATTCTCGTGCCTATCATTTGACCGCGAAGTAGCTCGCGGCTTTCCCATAGAAGCTAGATAATCGCTGCTGAAATCGCGCAATCTCTACGCTTGCTAATGCAGCGGTAAGCCGCAGTTTGCTGACCAAGTGTCGCAATCGCACGGCGTCGGCCCACCACTGAAAATGAAGTTGATCAGGTAAACAGCATCGGAAATCGATACGATGCAATCGCAATTGGCATCGCCCGAGCAGACTGCATACGGGTTCGGCGTCGGTCCGCCTCCGAAAATATAGCTTATCAAATAGACCACGTCCGAAATTGTAAGGATGGTGTTGCCGTCAGCGTCACCCGGTCGGCAGTCACACGGAACCTGGCCAGTGATAACGAATGCCAGGTCCATCGATTGCGAGAGCAGCGGCGGTTCATACAATTCTATCCACGGAAACGAAACCGGTCCGCCTTGAGTCATATGAATCACGCCCGTCGTCGAACCCGACATCCCAGCCAAGGGGCCTCCCGGCGCACCGATGAAGTCAATGCGGTAGGTAATGTCAAAGAAGCTGTCGACTCCCCAATTGCTACCAGCAAGCTGTGTAAGAGTCGTGTGGCCGGGACTCGGCAGACCGAAATTCGTACCGCCAGTGATGCGCAGCAAGTCAAAATCGGGATCGCCAGAGATTTGTCCAAACAGTTGGAAGTAGTCCGTTGGAAACGACTGCGGAGATGTTCCTGGCAGGCGTGGCGCTGTATGGATGATCGATTGCATCGGTATCGAAATCGCCCGGCTGTACCCCGCCAGAGCCCCAGTGCCGTCCATCTGCAAGTTCAGCGAGGACTGGAATTGCGAGCTCGTGCCACCCAGGGTGCCCCCCGGCATCTCCAAAATTCCGACGTGGCTGTGAAGCATCGGATCCGATTCGACGGTTGTACCCGGCGGCAGACCGTCGACGATATCCATCGTTGCCGCCGATCCGTACGGACACTGCGCAGGCACTGTTGCCGTGCCGCTGCCGTTGTCCGGGGCGATACAGGTGCTCACCGGCAGCGCCCAGACAGCATCATCCAGATGATGATTAGCGGAGGAATGCCAGCCCCAACGCGTCACGCTCGGGCTTGCGACGGTCGCCGACACGCAGAGCCAATACACCGTTCCAGCCGTCTGGTAGAACCAGTCGACAGAGTCGAGTTCGATATCGTACTGGAAAATCAAGGTGTGGTTTGCCGGCTGTACGAGAGGCAGCGACGGGTCATACCAGCCGCCAGGCGGATTTCCGGTGACCGGAAGGACACAGAAATCATCAATCGTCCGCCGCCAGAGTTCGATTCCGGGACGGCTGTAGGGGTTTGAAGACGACGCCGGAATGTCTGCAAGGATCGCGACGTCAAAATTCAGAATCTGTCCTTCGAGATTATTTAGCCACGAGCCCCAGAAATGGATGTCGCGCACATGAGTGCTGACATTCGCCGTCCAATCGTCGCCGGCAATCAACGGCACCGTGGCGTGAACATCCCACCCACCAGCGGCCGGCGTCTGCGGAAAATGCATGATCGAACCATCGGCGGGGACCCAGTGATGGAATCCCTGTTCCATGCGCAACGTTCCGGTGGTCGACCCCGACATTCCCGCCAGCGGACCGCCGGGGGCGCCAATGAAGTCAATGCGATAGGTGATATCAAAAAAACTGTCGACTGCCCAATTGCCACCCGGCAACTGCGTCAAGGTTGTATGTCCCGGACTTGGCAAACCGAAACTGGTTCCCGCTGTCACTCGCAACAGGTCAAAATCGGGGTCACCGATAATCTGCCCCTGAAGTTGCATCAGCTCTGTGTCGAAAGACTGTACCGGCATCCCCGGAGTGCGCGGCGCGGTGTGGACCTCGACCGCAGTTGGTACCACGATATTGCGAACAAAACCGGCTAAGGTCCCGGTACCCGTCATGCGAAGATTCAGATTCGCATTGAATTGCAGAATCTCACCTCCCAAGGATCCACCCGGAGTGCGTATCACGGCGGAATACGTCGATAATTCCGGCATGATCTCGACGGTGGTTCCTGGCGGCAGGCCGTCAATGATAAACATCTTCTCATCGAGACCGACGAATGGGCAGTCGGCCGGCATGTCGATCGTCAGGGAACCATTGTCGGGAACAATACATGCGCCGGCGCATGGTTGACCAGTATAGGGGGAGGAGAGCTCCAATGTACCTGTGTTCGACTCGATCTCGAACCTTGCTGCGATTTCATTTCGAGCATCAGCGCATATGGCTTGATTCGTCATCCCGAAGATCAGGATTGCCGTAAACACGACAACTGCCCCGCCGAGAATTCTCTTTGTCATAGAAGATCTCCCACGTCTCGCGCTGTGACGACTCGGTGCGGTCGTCCACAACGTCATTTAGGTTATGAGGTCGTTCCGCAGGTGTTGGAGCTCAGTTTTCTTGAATTAAGAGAATCTAACCTAAAAGGATCGGTTTTGTCAAGCTGGTTTTTGTGATAACGACTTCGTCTGGAATCTGGCAGAGAGAGACGGAGCGGTTCTTCGTGAGCCAGCACCTTCGCTGGCTTCTATAGTGTACAGGCGGGCCGAGAGAACAGGGACTTATAAATTCGTCTGCTGGTTACCTGCAGTCGCACGGCGCCGGGCCACTTTCAAAGTAGTAGTAGATCAACCGCACGATGTCTGACATGTCAGTGCGGCCATTGCAGTCGTAATCGCCTTCGGCAGGGTCTGCCGGCGGCACCCCCCCTGCGAAAAAGTAGTTCACCATGTGCACGGCATCACCGATGTCAACGCGCCCGGAGCGGTCGGCATCGCCGCAGATACCACCCAGATCATACTTGGCAAGTTTGCGCAGCAACACATCGGGATCCGGGGTGTATTCCAAGACAATCCAGTAAGTCTCGCCGGTCGCTGACCCGGCGTAATCGCCGTGCGTGGCAAACGTGTCGTCGGAGATCCAGAGTCCCGCGCCGTCGAGTCCGTACTGGGCAGCCCGAAACGCGGGGTTCCATGTTAGCAGGCTGCCGTCGCGCGAGTATACGACCGGAAACGGGATGAATCCCGCACCCAGCGTTGTGTCGAGCACAAGTACACCTGTCGGGTCGCGCTTTTGAAGTCGCTGGTTGCCGGAGAAGTCGCCAATCATGTAGTAGAAATTGCCGGTCGGGTCGGCTGCCAATTCGTTTTGATAAGGGAAGGTATGAGCGATATCGCGCCTGTCGAACGCAAAGTTGCCGCTGGAATCGTACTTTCGGTAGCTCGTGCTATCGGCATTCGCAAAGGCGACGAAGTTGTTTCCCGCGCTGTCCAGAGCGACGCCTTGAAGAAAGACACCGGTTGTGGGGTCGAGCCCTGAGTAGTGTGTCCAGAGCGAATCGCCGTCGAAGTTGAATCCCGCGACAAACCCGTCATAGTCACCGGTATCATAAGTGAGCGAACCGGTGACATAGACAATTGAGCTATTCGCCTTCACGCGTTCAAAACTGACGCTGGGTTCGGAAAGATAATCGGCAACGGCTCGTTCGAGGTTTCCGGCAGCATCGAAGTATAGCAGGTAGGACTGAATATCCGAGCGCAGAGGGTGCGCCGGATCATCAATCACGAAGTTGGCACAAACCAGGGATCTTCCGTCAGGCATGACGAACAGATCGCGCGCCGCTGTCTGGCGAAAGTCACCGGCTGGATAAAAAGATTCTTCCCAGTCAATGACGCCATCGTCGGCGCCGAACTTGTACAAGACCACGGGCGAGGTGTTATCGTTCTCATATTGCGCGAGGACATAGACGTTGCCCGCCTGATCTAGTCCGGCGGCGATCGGGATCTTCAAGTCCGCGCCCGTCGTCATGGCGTTCCACACGACGGTCGAATCGCGTCTATACTTGTGCGCAAAGATCTGGGCATTTTCCGGTGACTGCACGTAATAGCGGCCGACGACGACTACCTGAGCCGTACCCGAGATTCGCACGAAATAGGGAGCCTCAGTCTCCGGGTAGGTTATTGTCCAACTCGGCTGACCGGATGCAGCCCAGAGATCTCCGGCAGCGAGCCAAACCATGAGAAGTACAAACAGATACATAACTATATGTCGCATAATATACTTATCGGCGGTTTCTCTGACAATTTGATCATGGCATTTGTTCTGGGGCGAGAGGCGGGCAGGCAGTTGTAGACGGCCAATCCGGGTGGCAGGCGCCTGAGACATGAACCTAATGAAGGTGATTCTCGATGAGCCAGGGCCGCTACAGACAATTATTGCAACGCCCTGTTGCAGGGTGCGTACAAATGTATGATCGCGAGCACCAAACGCCGCAAGTTTGGTTTGACTGTAGCGGTCAAAGTTTTTGTTGACTGGTGCGTAAGCCGTTGGAAGAAAAGACTTGACAACATGATAGGCGACTGGTATAATACTGGTCTGCTGGTTAGGAGGACGGAGTGACAGGCACTCCTTTTTTTTCTGCAATCAGACGCTGGAGCGGTTTAGCCGCCGTTCTTTTAGCCGGCGTTATCTTCGGTTTCATCATCTCCAGTAATAGCGATTGGCTCAATCGAGCTGAAACTCAACCGTCCGTGACCGACAATACCGGCGCGGTGAAAATGCAGTTGGCCCGTTCCTCGGCCCCGCGCGAGTCAATTTACCCGATCAATGCCGATGGCCGCTCGCCGTTTGTGGCGGTCGTCGAGAATGTGCGCGACGCCGTCGTCAATATCCGCGCCGAGCGCATCGAAAAACTTACGCCGTATCAGCAGCGCTGGCTTCGTTTCTGGGGATATCCGCAGGATGATCAGCGCGAAGTCTCGATGGGCACCGGGTTCTTCTTCCGCGAAGACGGCTACATTCTTACCAATCACCACGTCATTGCCGGCGCCAAGGATATTAGCGTTACGCTGGCCGACTATCGTGTGGTCAAAGCGCGTCTGATCGGCGAAGATCCTTCCACAGATCTGGCGGTCATCAAGATCAGCGGGGAAAGCTATCCTCACATCGAGTTGGGAGACTCCGACTCAATCAAGGTCGGTGAATGGGTGGTAGCCATCGGCAACCCGTTCCCCTCGCAGGGACTTGATCGCACTGTCACCGTAGGCGTCGTTTCCGCCAAGGGACGTCGCGGGCTCGATTTCGGACAGGATTCGCCCGAATTTCAGGACTATATCCAGACTGATGCGGCCATTAATCCGGGGAATTCCGGCGGACCGCTTGTTGACCTGTTCGGATACGTCATTGGTATCAATTCGGCCATCGCCACCTCAACCGGTCAATCTGCGGGGATCGGTTTCGCGATACCATCTAATCTCGTCAGGTCGATCTTGCCCGACCTGATGAAGGGTGCCAAGATAGAGCGCGGTTGGCTGGGCGTGGTGTTGAGCAATCTCGACCCGATCATGGCGGAGGCTAACGGACTGCAAAACGCCCGCGGGGCGCTGATCCGTGAGGTCCGACCCGGTTCACCCGCCGACCAGAGCGGTCTGAGAGACGGCGATATTGTCACGAAATTCAATGACCAGCAAGTGGACGACATGGATCATTTCCGCTATCTGGTTGCGCAAGCTCGCTCCGGAGCTACTGTCAAGATGTCAGGGGTCCGCCGCGGCAAGCCGATGGTCGTGGATGTTACCCTTGGTGATCGCGATCGCGGTATGGCGGAGGCCTTCCCCGAGCAACAGCGCCAGCGGCCGCAGACGGTAGATGACTCCCAGCCGAGTCCCTCCGACCTCTGGTTCGGTATGGCAGTGGAGACGGCAACAGCCGAGCTAGCCGAGCAGTATGCCGTCGACTATCGCGCCGGAGTCATTGTTACCTATGTCGAGCCGGGCAGTCTGGCCGATATCCAGGGCATTACGCCGGGGACGATTTTGATCGAGATTGACCATATGGAAGTGAAGTCAAAAGAGAGTTTTCAGAGTCTAAAGGAGCGGCTGAAAGATCGCACCAAGGCGATCGCGCTCATCGGTTTTGACGTTAGTGGAAACGTCAAATATTTTGCCATCAAACCGAGTTAGAATCGACGTATCAAACAAGCGTTCGTCACCGGGAGGAAAACGAATCGCGGAGTAAGTGCTTAACCATTTAGTGAGGACGGGTTTTTATTGGCGAGACAGTCCAAGAAGTATCGGGACGAAGATAGATCACTGGATTTGTATCTGCGGGAAATCGGCGAAACGCCGCTGATCAACGCTGAAGAAGAAGTGCGTCTGGCAAAAAAAATTCACGAAGGGGACCAGAAGGCTCTGGAAGCCCTGACCAAGGCCAATTTGCGCTTTGTCGTCAGCGTCGCCAAGCAGTATCAAAACCAGGGTCTATCGCTGGCGGATCTCATTAACGAGGGGAACATCGGACTGATCAAGGCCGCAAAACGGTTCGACTGGACGCGTGGGTTCAAGTTTATTTCCTACGCGGTCTGGTGGATCAGACAGGCGATTCTGCAGGCGTTGGCCGAGCAGTCGCGGATCGTGCGCCTGCCGCTTAACCGCGTCGGCACCTTGCACAAGATCGGCAAAGTGTCGTCGTCGCTCGAGCAGGAGTACGGCCGCGAACCATCGCCCGAGGAAATCGCGAACGAGTTGGAGCTTTCGGAAGCCGAAGTCTCCGACACGCTCAAGATCTCCAATTCGCATCTGTCGCTGGATGCGCCGTTTTCGGTGTCGGAAGACAACAGTCTGATCGACGTACTCGAGGATGAATTCCAGCCCGCTCCCGATGAAGCGTTGCTCGACCAATCGCTCAGGTTGGAAATCGAGAAAGCGCTCGACACGTTGACGCCGCGTGAGGCGGAGGTGATCAATCTTTATTTCGGGCTTAATCATGAAAAGCCGTTAACATTGGAAGAGATTGGCGCCCGCTTTAATCTCACGCGCGAACGTGTTCGTCAGATCAAGGAGAAAGCGATCCGCCGCCTGCGGCATGCGTCGCGTTCTCGCAGCCTGAGGGCGTACCTGACATAACATATCGCTAAAGAGTTTGCATTGCAGCGGCGGTCTGATGACCGCCGCTTTTTTGTTGACGATTGGGCGATGGAGCGTTACCTTTGATATCTGGAAATTAACTATTGTGATTGTGCATTTGGCAAGTCGGTGCGCAAGAACCAGATGAAGAAGAACGGGAGAAGGAACTTGACCACTTCTGTGTGTCGTCGGACAGTTTTCACTGCCTTGCTGGCACTTACAATCTTGGGGGGAGCCTCTCGTGGACTCAAAGGTGACTGCTATTCAGGTCAAGGGTGCTCGGAGCAGTTGGACGACTTCGACGGACCGCTAACTCCGAACTGGAGTTGGCTAAATGGGCGAGTTGGCGGAGAAAGTACCGTGAATAGTTCACTGAGAATCTCAGATACTACTTTCCTCTCTTGTACACTGGTAGACGAACTTTCTTATGATAGTCGCTATATTGCTCGATTCGATTTTCCAGCGGCCGGTCGCCCGGCTACGTTTCGTGCGACAATTGTCTTCCCAGACTTGCCTGATGCATCGGGCTCGATAGTGCCCAGCCTGATTTGTGGGCAAGCAGTCCAAGTCTTCGCGGCTCTCGCGGACGGGTCGCGCAGTCTTCTCACTGGAGCATTCCATTACAGAGATCACTATCGGGAGGAGCGGTTGGCAGTCTGCGGTAACGCCGCAGATCAATATGACGAGAACACCACTCGATTTCTCGTGAGAGCATACAACGACTCGGTGTGGGTCGCTGCGGGTTATCGGGACTGGACATGCGTCTGTAATACGGAGGTCTTCCAGGTTCTCGGAGCAAGTGTATCAAATCCGGTAGTGGGGATTGAACTGACCGGGTATTGCGATGCAGACCGCCTCCCAGACGCTGCACGGAAGATGTATATTGCCAGCACCTATTTCATCCATGGGCCGGTTATTCCTTGGATTCCGGCACCTCAATCAATCACAGTGATCCGTAATGGCACGATCCCCCCCGCGAAAGATCTGAAGATCGATCTAGACATTGATACTTATGAGCATTCCACACCCGGGTGCTACTCCGGGTGGAATTTCAGCCCCTTTGTCTTGGATGCTTGCCTTGACGAAAGCTTAGAGTGGCTTGATGTGTTCCTCGATCCACTCAGCGTAGATGGCACCGACTGGAAAATATCGCTAAACACTTCAGATGTTCCACTGGGAACGTATCAATCGTCGATCACTGCTTCACTTGGCAACGCGTGTGTGCATGATGTTACTCTCTCGTCCCAATTCACAATCCCTATCACGTTCAATGTTATTGAAGCACCTATTATAACTGAAATCAACGACCCCGGTCATGGAGACGCGCTACAGGTCAAGTTCACTGGAGTCGCGAACCCATCAGTTACCCAGTACACGGTCGCAGTATCAACGCACCCCGGCGACCACTACTGGGTCAAGCGGACATTTGTCTCTGCACACGGCGCGGTCACGCATACAGCACTCTTGGAGGGGTTACAACCGAACTTTCCATACTATGTCAAGGTCAGCAACCCGGTTCCATTCGGAAGTTGGGTGTACCCAACGAGCGATACGGCAAACTACGCGTCAACTCCTGTTCTGCTAGTGCATGGTATCAATAGTAATTCGTCTGAGGCTTGGAGTGATTTCCTTCCGTGGCTTTCTGAAAGGCACTTTAACCACGTCTGGGCGCCCGATCTGGTTCTACCATCAGGTGCAGTAGGCGAAGTCAATTTTGACTTCAACACGCACGGGCTCTCCTTGTATCTGGATGATCGCCTTGCTCAACTATCGCAGAAGACTGGTCTCGTCGCGAATCGCGTCAACATTGTCGCGCACAGCATGGGTGGTCTTGTTTCCCGCCGGTTGCTTTGGGAGCGAAGAACTCTTGATGTCCCAAATCTAATCATGATGGGGACGCCCAATGGCGGTGTGGATTGGATTCCACTTGCCCTTCATCTTTTCGGTGGTCCAATTAAGCTCTTCTCTCCGGCAGTCTATGAGATGTCACCTCCATACATGGCACAATTTAATAAGTTGGTAAAGAACCGCTCGTCAACAAAGTATACAAATATTGTTGGTGTCGGTGGCAGGGCGGACTATGCATGCTCTAACCGACCTAATATCACGTGTGAACCGAGATACAGAATCGGCACTCAGTTTACGAATTGCCCAAACGACGGCACCGTTTCTAAGGCATCCATGATTCATCCCGATCAGGGAAGCCAACAACCTGAGTACCCCGAACTCGTCTGTCACTCTTCCTACATGCATTTTGTACCTATTTTTGATTTCGTCTACAACCGCCTTCGATCAAGCGATTTGGTCCAAGAACCGCCTCTTGCCGCTGTACCGACAGAAGCTGTGCTCCCACCCCAAATCACCCGTAGCATTTGCGATTCCGTTTCTCAGGGTGCCTTAGTAGCGGACACAGTGCAAAGTGAGGGCGGGACACTCACTATTCGGGTCATAGCAAGTGATAGCGCGGCGTATATCTCGATTCAGTCTCCTTCGGGCACGGTGTATGATTCTTCAAACGTAAGCTCATATGGCAACGCCAGTTTTTCTTCTGGGCAAGACGGGACGGCGTTCTCCTTTGTTGATGCGCCCACTGGAAATTGGATCGTGCGGATGAGCGCTGCCTACACCACAGCTCCCACGGTCTACTTTTGTTCTGAGGTCTACCAGTCGAACTCCACGACTTGCACAGCAACAGTCGATTCAGTTTACAGGACTGTCGGCGATTCTGTCACGGTATACGCAGAAGTCCTTGATGGCTCGCTTCCTGTTCCCAATTGTGTCGTGACTGCCCTCCCAATCAGGAATCTCACGGACACACTCACACTATGCGATCTTTACGATTCGGGCCTCGGGGCCGACATGATTGCTGGAGACGGGATCTACACCGGTCGATTCGAGGCCGCCGCCGACTCGGGCACGATGTTGATCTGGCTCAAAGCACGCGGAACGAACTCCCAAGGAATTCAATTTGAGAGAATAGCGCTGCCATATGTGCACTTGCAGTTGGCATACATATGTGCCGACGCCGACGGCTCCGGCATCATCACGATTTCCGATGCCGTCTATTTGATCGGGTACATCTTTGGTGGCGGACCAGCGCCCAATCCGGTATTGGCAGGCGATGCCGACTGCAACGGCATCATCACGATCTCCGACGCCGTCTACTTGATCAACTACATCTTCGGCGGCGGTCCGGCGCCCTGCGCGGCGTGTCCGTAGTATAGCGAAGGCGACAGCACTCAGTCGAAGCGGCGGTCTGATGACCGCCGTTTTTTTTGTGGATATTTCAGCGAAGGAGGTCCGAACCCCTTTGGTTCGGACTTAGCGACTCGGCGACTACGCGCCGGTCAAGGCACTTGCGCTCAAATCGCGTCGTCTCGTCGCGTCATTCCGGCGCAGGCCGGAATCCAGATTTCAATTTAGGAATTCGAATCTCATCTCCACTGTGGAGCGGTAGGAAGGAGGCACAAGTCCGAGCCACAGGAGTTCGGACCTACTGACTATCTCCTTGTGCATCAATATCGTATGGGAGCAACGCCGTTTTCACTTAGTAGCCACCAAAGAGGATTTCAAAGCATCGGCCCAGGTTTCGGAAAGGGACGTATGCACTCGAAGTACACACAAGCTTTGACTTCACGCGGCGGCAAGGCGTTGGCATCCGAGTATTGACAAATGAGTCGGTGTTAGTTATACTGGAAAGAAGCATATTACACACCGGCACTTCACACCATCTCCCATACAGCAGTTCGCCAGTAACTCCTAAACTCGTGGCACAGCATCCAGCGCTGTCTTCGGCGGGCTTGTTCGTGTCAACTTCACTCATTGGAGGGCCTATGTTTCCTCATTCTTCCCTAGTCGGTGCAGGACTCTGCCGACTCGTGGTGATTGTTATCGTGGCATCACTTCTACAGATATCCTTGGGTCCCATGTCCAGCGTAAACGTTCAGGCGACCACTATCGACGAGTCGGCTGAGGTTGGTCCCCAGGAGAACGTGATCGCGCGGAATCTTGCCAGGCATCGCGCGGCATCGCCTCTACAGCCTCTTGCTCTGGATTCGGCTATCATCGCCAAGATGAACCAGTACAAGATTCGCGGAACGCAGGCCGTGATCATGATGGGGGATAGTATCGTCTGGCGCGGAAACTACGGATATGCAGGTACCGACACCTCGACTCCGGTGGCCGATACGACCTTGTTCCTGCAGGCATCGATATCCAAGACGATTCTGGCCGTCGCGATCATGCAGTTGACCGAGAGTGGCCTGATTGGTCTGGATACCAACTTGAACGATTACCTCGATTTCGAAGTGGTGAATCCCTATTTCCCAGATTCCGTGATCACAATTCGCTCGATTCTTGCCCATGTCTCCAGTATAAATCGCAATGACGAAACCTGGGTAGTAGACATGACGTATGGTGCCGACAGTCCCTTGAATCTCGAAACGTATCTTGGGAACTACCTCCAAGCCGGTGGGGCAACGTATCACGATCACAACTACATTCCGGCACCACCACGGGAGTATTATCTCTACAGCAACTACGCCTTCTCGCTTCTCGGCCTTGTTGTCGAGAACGTTTCTGGAGACTCGCTCGAGAAATACTGTCGTGACTCTATCTTCGTACCTCTCGGTATGAACGAAACTTCTTGGTTCCTCGCGAATCTCCGGCAATCCAATATCGCAATGCCGAACTACTATTACTCGGGGCATTTCATTCCCTACGGCCACCTGGGAATTCCGATCTACCCTTGCGCCCAAATCCGAACCTCTGCGCAGCAACTCGCTCGACACCTGAGGGCGTTCATGAACTTTGGCCGATTCGGCAGCACCAGAGTCCTGGACAGCAACACGGTTGTCGAAATGCAGACCGTTCAGTATCCGGGAATCCCTGGTTGGGCTGGCGAGTCAGGCATTGAATTTGGCCTTGGCTGGTTCAGATGGGAGAGCGATCAGCCGGGCGAGTGGGCTTGGGGTCACGACGGTGGGCTCTACGGAGTTCTCACAGCCATGTACTGCTTGCCCAGCGAGAACTTCGGAGTCATCATGCTCCAAAACACCCGCACAGCTTCTGCTGGCGAAATCTACCAGTTACTGTGGGATTTCGCTCGCGACTCGGACCATGACGGCATTATCGCGGGCTTCGACAACTGTCCCTCCACCGCAAACTCAGATCAGTCGGATGAGGACGATGACGGTATTGGCGATATCTGCGACAATTGCCCGTTGGCTTTCAATCCCGACCAGCTGGACACTGATGGTGACGAGTTGGGCGATGCCTGCGATTCCGATCTCGATGATGACGGGACACTGAACAGCTTCGACAATTGCCCATTTGTTGCAAATCCCGGGCAGGAAGCCAGCGATAGCGACAGCCTCGGCGATGCCTGTGACAATTGCCAGCTGGCTGCTAATGATGACCAGTTTGATGAAAACCACGATGGCATTGGCGATATGTGTGATGGTTTCTTGCACATCCAGGTTCAGGACTTCCCGGACAGTCTTGTTCGCCTGGATTATTTCGATTACACCCTCCATGCCGATGGTGGCACAGCCAGTTACAATTGGCAACTCCTTGGTGGTGACTTGCCGTTTGGACTTACCCTCGAAGGAGGCTCGATAGGACGAATTTTCGGCCGGCCTACGATCGTCGGCGATTACTTCTTCTCTGTCAGGTGCAACGACGCCAGCGTGCCGGTCAAGGCGGACACAGTCAATCTGCATGTCGTAGTCGTTCGAGAGCCTTTCCTCTGCGGTGACGCCGATGGCTCCGGCATCATCACAATTTCCGACGCCGTGTATTTGATTGGATACATCTTCGGTGGCGGACCGGCACCCAGCCCTGTTTCGGCCGGTGACGCCGACTGCAACGGCATTGTCACCATCTCCGACGCCGTGTACCTGATCAACTACATCTTCGCCGGCGGTCCCGCCCCCTGCGCAGCGTGTCCGTAGTATAGCGAAGGCGACAGCACTCAGTCGAAGCGGCGGTCTGATGACCGCCGTTTTTTTTGGATATCCCAGAGAAGTAGGTACGTACCCCTGAGATTCGAACTTAGCGACTGGCAATCGAACCTACCGACTATCATAATCTACACTAACATCCACAAAATCCTTGACAACAGCAGCAGTGGACAATATCTTCGTTTTCAAGATCAGTGTCACATCGCTGCGTGACGGAGGCCTTATGTATTGCCCAGTCATTTCTGTCACGTCCAACTCCCATCCAATGTTGAAGCGGCTACTTTTCGCAATCTCCCGGTTGCCTTGGGAGATACTGGTATCTGGCAGAAGACCCTCCTGCCCTCTGCTGCGCATGAATCTCTTTCCGGAGAGAATCAATCCTGAATTTAAGCTGGTCTTTTTCGGCACCGGCATTGAGTGGCATCGCGGTCGAAAACTGAATGCACTGGAGCAAGAGTCAGAGTCGATTGGAATCAACGCGATTGTCGGTAATAACTGAGGAGAACGATTATGAAGACGCTAACATGCTTACTTTCCTTCATCCTTTCACTCGTTACGGTCTCAGCATGGGCCGAGGTGACAGTGTCATGGGCAAACTACCCCGGCGGGGTCTCGATTGCCGTTGATGGTTCAGACAACATTTATACTGCCTACGGGGAGTACAATCCCGGAGGTGATATTACCTTAACCCGGTGGAATGCAGCGGGCGAAATCGTCTGGCAGGTTTCCTACGACAATACCGATAACACTCGACACGAACTCGCCACGTGGGTGGAAACGGATTCCGACGGGAATATTTTGATTTCCGGCACCATCCGCTCCGGCTATTCAAATCCGGTGAATGCTGCAAGTCTGTTGATGAAGTACAATCCGTCAGGCACTCTAATGTGGCGAAGAGTTTTTGAGAATGATTTTGACGGCTCTTCAACGAGAAAATGTCTGGTGGACGCGCAGAACAACATCTATGTACTGGGACTGGGACATAGTGGCGTGGGGATGGTGACAAAGGTAAAGAAGTTCAGCCCTAATGGTGATCCGCTTTGGTCGTATTTTGACAGTGTCGGGATTGGTGCACCTCTTAACTTCAAGTTAACTCCGGATAATCACATTCTCATTTCCTGTCGCGCCATCTATGGAAGTTTCAATGGTTATGCAAAAATCGATCTGGCGGGAAATTCTGTCTGGACCCTTGCCGGAGTGAGTAGTTTGATTGTGGGGGATGCTGCCGGAGACGCGTTGGGAAACACTTACGTGATTCATGGGCAGTATGGGGGGCCGACTACCGGTAGCGTCGTCAAGAAACTATCTCCGAATGGCGCCTTGATCTGGGAGAGAACCAATGCCTTGTCTGGGTTCAAGGTCGAGGTGGGCTCAGATCAGAATCCGGTCATCAGTGGTTTTCCCTCCGCAGGCAGCTTTGGTGCGGCCTTCATGAAATATGATGCCGATGGTTCGGTAGTATGGCAGAATCTCGATGCGGATGGACCCGATCTCGCGATGTTGGCGCATGGACAGATGAAGCTTGATGACCAGAACGCCGCCTACTTGGTAGCCAGTATCATGACCGCGATGGCGGTATGCAAGGTGAATAGCGACGGCAGCTCAGGCTGGACGACAACCATGCCGACCGGCTATGCCTACGCACTCGATTTCGGCACGGATAACAGCGTCTATGTTACGGGCGGCACGACAACTAGGTTGATCCAGGACGGAGCGACCGTTTTACCTCCGGTCGCTGCGTTTACAGGGAGCCTCACTACGGGCTGTGCTCCGCTTACTGCCAGTTTCTCCGATCAATCCAGTGGCGAGATTAACTCCTGGTACTGGACTTTTGGCGATGGCGGCACATCCACTCTGCAGAATCCCGTCCATGACTATGAATCCGCCGGGACATTTGCCGTCAGCCTGACAGTCATCGGCCCTGGCGGTTCTGATATTGAGACCAAGACCAGTCTTATCTCAGTTGCCTCGTCTCCGACAGCTGCATTCTCATCATCACTCGCCAGTGGCACGGTGCCGCTGACGGTGAACTTCACGAATCAGTCAACCGGCTCGCCCACTTACTGGCTCTGGGAGTTTGGGGACGGCGCCACATCGACAGAAGTAAACCCCGCACATACCTACGCTGTTCCGGGCACCTATACCGTCTCCCTACAGGTATCCAACAGTTGTGGCTCCAATATTCTGGCGAAGACTGACCAGGTCTCGGTTTCCGTATCCATTTCCAACGCCGTGAACATCATCAACTACATATTCGCGGGCGGCCCGGCTCCGAACCCAACCGCCGCCGGTGATGCAGACTGCAGTGGAATAATCACTATCTCAGACGCTGTCTACCTGATCACCTACATCTTCGGTGGGGGCCCGGCTCCGCGCGCAGATTGTCTGTAGCATTCGCAACGCACACAAAAAACGAGCAGAGGAACCCACGATTCCTCTGCTCGTCCGTCTACTCTAGATGCGCAGGCCCCCAGTCACGTCAAAATGAAGCAATCACAATCTACGGGCCGACGATCGGTTCTTCACCCCAGTTACAGTCGACTGTCTCGACATTTCGAATCCACTGGATCGGCTCTGTCAGTGGCAGCGGCACGCGAATCGCCACCGTCGGGCGCACGATCACGCCGCCCTCGGTCGCCGGACACTCGCCTTCCGGGCGGACGTCCGTGTATTCAATGATCGTGCCGGAACTCGTAACCTCGAAACGATTGAGCCAAATACCGCCGCCCCAGCGCGTATTTTCGTCCGCGCGGAGAACAACAACCGCATGCGTCGAGAAATCAAGTAACCAACTCATGTCGGGCGGCTCCATCGGCGGCACAACGCCCGAGTCGGGCCAGATGATCAAACTGTCCTGCCAATTCCCCCAGCGTTCCATGTCACATGTCCACGCTTGATCCGTCCAGGCATCCCACTCTTCTTCACTGCGGATGATGATCTCACCTCCACCGAGTTCCGGACACGCGGCGTCCGAGTAGTACACGGTAAACGGTTCGTTCGGATCGGGTTCCCAATAGCAATCATACACAATCTCATCCATTGTGAATTGATGGGGCGACGGCAGAGGTCGGGGGACGATAAAAGCGCCCACGGGCGATGAGACCACCGCCGGGACGGTACAATCGTCGCCCGGCGTGAGCACTTCATACTGGATCATGCTCCCTTCGGAATGGGTCTCGACGCCGGTGATGTGCATGTAGCGGCCATGGATCCCATCAGCGAGCCGGATGACGACTACCACGCTGAACTCAAAATCAACTTCCGGCATGGTCGGTACCCAATCGGTATCCGATACCACGGAATCACCCGGGATCGGGATCGTCGGCGCCGGCCGCGCCTCGCTATAAGCCATCGCCGTATCCCACCAGGCGACCCAATCCTCGTTATTGTCGATGACCTGATACGGTTCTTGCTGCCAGGGCGTAAACTGCGACATGTAGATCGGATAGATTCCTTGCGTCGGGTCGCCCGGCACTCCGGGCAGGGAATCATTCGGACCGGAGTCACCCGGGCCGCCGACAAACGGATCGTCCGAATCGCCGCGCCCGCCACCGGCCAGGCGCTCAAGTTTCTTGTCGGGCGCCGTCGATTTGTCGTCCGAGCAGCCGGCCGCCAGGACGAAAAACGTACAACAAAGCGCGCAGAGGGTGATCGCAGCTATTCGATCAGAGAACGGGATTCGGCCTTGAGCCTTCATATGGGTATATCCTCCGGATTTTCGAAGATTGACTTCTGGTTATACGTTTGAATCCGAGAATCGTTCAACTCGACAACCGATCAAGTCCGAGCACTCGGGGGCTTTGCCGGCGGTCCAGCTCCCTGCGACGCCTGTCCGTAGCTTCATGAGAGCACTAGTATTCGTTCGCAGTGGCGATGGTTCAACCGCCGCTATTCGGTTTGTATCGCACGCGAAGTCGTGATTGCTTCCATTCAATAATTCGATTGCTAACTCGGCTGTTCGCGTCTATCTTCTAACAAGGCAACCGCACCTGGCTCTCGCAATAGAATCCCGCATCTGCCGAATGGTCTGATTTGAATAATCTCAGGGAGGGAAGTATGAAGCTCGATCAATTGAGCGCAGTTTCGTTCGTTTGCGTACTTTTGTGCCTGGCGTTGGCGCCAAATTCTGTTCTGGCCGTCTGTGGTGACGTCAACAGCAGTGGGTCCCTCGCCGTCAATGATCTCGTCTACGGTATCGCCTGGTTGTCCGGTTCGGGAGCAGCCCCTTCCGATTTTGCCCAGGCCGATGCTGATGATTACGCCAATTTTACTGTCCGGGATCTTGCGCACATACTGAACTTTCTCTTTTCCGGAGGCCCCGCGCCCGTGTGCCCTCCGACCAATCCAAAGTTCGCGCCGGCTCCCAACCCGAATCTGAATGTCAGCTATTCAACCGTCTTTCCAGCATCGACCACGACTTTCGCGATCGATATCAACTTTAGTAATGCGGTTGCGATCGTGCCTTCGGGATACTGCTTGCCGTTCACGGTCAAAGTCGATGGTGTGTCTCCGGCGACACTCGCCTTCACGGCGGACGGCAATTGGCCCTCTGCGCCCAACGGCATCATCGACATCGGCGGAACGACAGGCACGCTTCTGATCTTGGGCTACTACCCACTCAACGTTTCGGCTAACACCTGGAAAATGGGCACATTAACGATTACCATGGCATCCTCGTCGCCTGTTGCGCGAACGATTTCGCTGACCTACACCGCGCTGCCGCCGCTCCAGGGTGGTCTACCCGTCAATGAGCCGCTGATGTCGAACTCAACGCCGACGAAGGATGCCGCTGTTGCAATCGAGGCAACTGTGCCGTTTGTCAACGGGAAGTCTCCGTGCGGTGACGCTGATGGCAACGGTCTCCTCACCATCTCTGATGCCGTCTTCCTGATCAACTACATCTTTAGTGGTGGGCCGGCTCCCGGATTGTTGATATTCGGGGACGCTGATTGCAGTAAGATCATCAACATTTCCGACGCCGTCTATTTGATCAATTACATCTTTATGGGCGGTTCCGCCCCGTGCGCGACCTGTCTGTAGTGCATATGTACCGAGAAGAGGAGGGTATGACCTCCTCTTCTTCGTCCAGCGGTCCCAGGCAAAATCCTCCATAACTTCTCTTGGATTAGACTGAAATCATCCTAAATTGATCCAGCGCGCAAAATGTCGACGCCGCGCACTGTCAAAGTAGATGGCAGTGTCGCCGACTTTGAACTAATGCTCTCTCTCTCCCTGGAGTCCACTATGTCCAGATTTCTTATATCTGCGCTACTGCTTTGCGCCTTTGCGTCCACTGCGGCCGGTCAGGACCTCTACGACGTTAGCGTGGTCCACACCGTGCAGATCACGTTTCCCCGATCCGATTGGGATCGCGCCCTTGACAGTCTCTACAGTCGAGGCGAGGACCGCCTGCTTGGAACCTGCACCATCGACGGCGTCTTCTACGACAGCGTCGGCGTGCGCTACAAAGGCACCAGCACCTACAATCCGATTCGCACCAAGAACCCGTTCAATATCAAGCTCGATTACATTATCGACGATCAGGAGCACCAGGGCTATGGGACTTTGAAACTCGCCAATAGTTGGTATGATCCCAGTTTCCTCCGTGAAGCCCTCGGCTACGAAATCGCTCGCAAATACATGGCCGCCGGCCAATCCGCCTACGCCAATGTCTTTGTCAATGGCACGCTGATCGGGCTGTACGTCAACGTGCAAGATGTCGACAAACTCTTTACGCGAACGCATTTCGGCAGCGGCGGCGGTGCTCGCATTAAAGGCGAAACTACCGGGCCGCCGCAAACCTATGTCGTCTGGGGCTACGAGGGCGAGGATTCATCAACATATATGGATACCTTTGAACTCGACTCCGACTTCGGTTGGAGTGACCTCATCGATTTCCTCGACACGCTCAATAATCACCCGGCCGCTGTCGAGCAAGTTCTTGATGTCGACCGCCACCTGTGGATGATTGCCTTCGACAATCTGCTGGTCAATCTCGATGCCCCCATCAATTTCGCGCACAACTACTATCTCTATCGCGACGATGGACTGCAGTTCAATCCGATCATCTGGGACTTGAACATGAACTTCGGCGGCTTCGCCACGCTGATCGGCGGCAACAACCTTTCGATTACGCAGATGCAACAGCTCACGCCATTTCTGAACGAAAGCAACGCGAATTACCCGATCGTCAACAAATTTCTGCCGAATACGACCTACCGCAAGATGTACATCGCGCACATGAAGACGATGCTGGCGGAAAACTTCGCCAGCGGCTGGTACCAGACGCGCGGCGTGGAACTTCAGAACATCATTGCGGCCTCCGTTCAGGCCGACCCCAACAAGTTCTCTACTTACGGTAGTTTCCTGGCAAACCTGAATACACAAATAGGCAACACACCCGGCATCGTGCAATTGATGGCTGCCCGCGTCAACTACCTCAACGATCACTCGGCGTTTCAGGCGGCGGCGCCGACTATCGCATCAGTGACTCATTCTCCGGCGGTAGTTCCGTTTGGCGGCACTGTCTCGATCGCGGCGACTGTCTCCAACGCAACGGCTGTGATTCTGGCCTATCGCGACAATCGGGTCTTCCCGTTCACCAAGGTCGCTATGCTGGATGACGGCGCGCACAACGACGGCGCTGCCGGCGACGGCGTCTTCGGCGCTGCGATTGCTGCAGGGAATTCCGATTTGCATTACTACATCTACAGTGAAAACGCAAATGCCGCCGCCTTCCTGCCGCCGCGAGCCGAGTTCGAGGACTCCGTGATCGCCGTGACCGCACCCTCGGGCACGGGCATCGTGATCAACGAATTCCAGGCCGACAACGCGACCACGGTCACCGATCAGGATGGGGAATACGAGGACTGGATCGAGTTGTACAACACCACGGCCTCGCCCATCTCCCTGGCTGGATTTCATCTCTCCGACAAGCTCGACAACGTCGGCAAATGGACACTTCCTGATATCGTCATCAATGCCGGCGAGCACCTCATTATCTGGGCGGATGAAGACGGTACCCAGCCCGGACTGCATGCCAATTTCAAACTCTCGGCATCGGGTGAAGCCGTGGTCTTCTCGAATCCTGACTTGGCCGTGATTGACTCTCTGAGCTTCGGCCCGCAAACCACAGACAGAAGCTACTCGCGTTGCCCCGATGGCACGGGCGGATTTATCCAGACGGCTCCGTCATGGGGTGCCACCAACAATTGCGTGACCTACGTCTGCGGAGATGCTGATGCCAGCGCAGTTGTCACCGTCACCGATGCCGTCTACCTGATCACCTACATTTTCGGTGGTGGCCCGCTGCCCAGTCCACTCTTGTCCGGTGATGCCGATTGCGATGGCGTCGTCTCGGTGACTGATGCTGTCTATGTAATCACCCACATCTTCGGCGGTGGTCCGGCCCCCTGTGCAACCTGCCCATAGGCAGTTCAATCGAATGCAGTCCTGACTCAAAGAGGCGGCCACCCGGTCGCCTCTTGTGCTTTAGCCGGCTTTGGTCGACCCGCAGAATCCGGTTGTCAGAGCGCGTTCATCGCTTATATTATGGATAACAGCGATCTAAGTTAATTCGCCCGGCACATCGGCCGTTCGATGACTTCGCTACCTGGGCAGGATACTTCGATGGCTGGACCACCTGCAACGGTACGCTGGAGGTCATGGGCACGTTGACGAAGCCGGCAGGATCATTTCGTATCGACCACCCGCTGGACCCGGAGCATAAGTTCCTTCAGCATAGCTTCGTCGAATCGCCTGACATGAAGAACATCTACGACGGCAATGTCACTACCGACGCCAACGGCGATGCCAGTGTAACAATGCCGGAGTGGTTTTTTGCGCTGAATCGAGATTTTCGCTATCAATTGACCGTCATCGGTCAGTTCGCGCAGGCCATTGTCTCTCAGAAACTCAACAGCAACCGCTTCTCAATCAAAACCGACAAACCAAACGTCGAAGTCTCCTGGCAGGTAACCGGGATCCGGCAGGACGCTTACGCCAACGCTCACCGCATCGAAGTCGAAGTGCCCAAGAAGCCGCAGGAAATCGGGCTCTACGTCGATCCCGTGGCCTTGGGCAAAGCGCCGGAGAAGCAATTACACTTCCAGATAAGTCGCGCCACTCGGGAAGCCCGTGAAGCCAGAGAAACTCGCGACAGGGCGAATGTTTCGCGTCACCCGGGCGATGTGGCGCCGCCATCGGAGAAACCTGTTTCGAACAAATAGCAGACGCAACGGCGAGCGAATTTGCCTTCATTGTTCGGTTCCAGGCGCAATTGATGTAAGCCGTGTCAGAGGCTGAAGTTCGAGCCACGACTTTGGCACTTGACTGATGGAAACAAGCGGCTATATTGTCATTGCACTCAAGATCAAGATGTTTGGCAGTCGACAAAGTTTACGAGAGGTACCTGTCACCTAGACTCCGCTATCGACTGAAGTTGAACCAGCATTCGGGAGTCCCGACGCGGCATTGCTAAGGGCCGCGATCGAAATTCGATCGCTCCAGCCACATCCTCACCTCTTTGGCTATGGAGGCCTTTATGTCCAAACTCATCTTCGTGCCCATCGTCATTTTGCTGCTTGCCGCCGGCTCGATGGCACAGCAACCGCGTACCGAGTGGTCAATTCTCTGGGCCGACCCGAACTACCAGGATATTTACCCGGCAAATGTCTGCACTGACGCTTCCGGCGCGATCTATGTCGCCGGCAGAGGTTATCACAAGATTCTTGGCGGCCCCGATCTGCTCTTTGCAAAATACAATGCCAATGGTCAGCAACTTTGGTCGAAGGGTTTTGATCCCGGAACTACCCTCGAATACCAGGCCAGAGAACTTCTGATTGATCCCGCTGGCGATCTCATCCTGACCGGCAGCTATGCAGCTACCTGCGTCAGCAATGTTGTCGAAAGCAACTTGGCCGTCAAGTACTCGCCCGCCGGCGACGTCATCTGGGAACAATACGACGTATCATTAACTTGCAGTCTTCATGTCCATATCAATGACTGGCATTGCGACGATTCCGGCAATCTCTACATGTGTGGTAGGTCCGGCACCGATTCCGGGATGGAAGACCTTGTCGCGGCCAAATATGATTCGAACGGCGATCTCATCTGGCTTCGCGAAGTGTCCGATCCGGCCGGTAGGTTGGAGGAAGCAAAGTCGATCGACGTCGATGCGGCGGGAAACGTCTATGTCTGCGGCGTCACGAGCGTCGGTTTCGTTACGAAAATTGCGACGCTCAAGTTCTCGCCCGACGGCGATCAGGAGTGGTTGCGCGAGATTCCCCGGCTCATGGACGGGCGCGACGATGGTCGCAAAGTCAAGGTCGATCACGAGGGCAACATCGTCGCCGTCGGCATCATTACCGTCACAGCTCCACCGCTCGATTATGACATCATGATCGTCAAGTATACACCCGCCGGCGACACTGTGTGGGTTCGACGCCATGCCGTCGCGGCCGGGCTGATTGATGACGCCGTAACCATCGGCATTGACAGTGATAACAACATCATCGTTGGTTCCAGAGTAAAGTTCGGACCCGATTGGATCGTCGGCGGCGATTGGGACGTGTTCAAATATTCCTCGACCGGCGATTTCCTTTGGTCGGATATCTACGACGGTGCGGCGCACGCTCTCGACGGCCCCGGTATGCTCTTGATTAACAATAACGATGAGGTGGTCACTCTCGGCCTCACCGACTATATCGACCAATCTGTCCCCATCAACCCAGCCGATATGCTGATTCGCAAGAACGGCGCCGATGGCGCGGTTGTTTGGAGCAAGACTTACTTCGGACTCGGCAGCTCGTTCGAATTCGTCGAGGGTCTGGCTCTTCATCCCGACGGCGGGTGGATTGCGATCGGCGCGACCCAGGACAGCCTATATCATAGCGAGACCTTCATTGTCAAATACTCCGACTACATCTGCGGCGATACCGATGGCAACGGCATTATCACGATCTCAGATGTCGTCTACATGGTCAACTACGTCTTCTTCGGCGGACCGCTCCCTGATCCAGCCTTGGCCGGCGATGCCGACTGCAACGGCATTCTGACAATATCCGATGCCGTTTACATCATCGCCTTCATCTTCGGCGGCGGTCCGACGCCTTGCTCCAATTGCCCTTAATCGGGAAGCGCTGGGTACTCATCGACTGCACGAGTCGATGATTAGCACTTGACCGCAGGCGGCCAGGACGACAGATTATCGTCATATGAGAATTCTCATTGTCGCGGCAATCTTGGCGTGTGTGTCGTCTCTACCGCAGGCCGGCGCTTTTGTTATCGACCATCGCCACGTCGAGCTCTTCGATTCGATTCCGCCTGCCTACCTTGAGGCCGCCCGCAATCTACGCATGGTCTTCTCCGACCGCTCCGTTGGAGTTAATATCAATGACGGCCTCAATTGCCTGACAGCGACCAGTTGGGCGGCATCGCTGGCGTCCTGTCGTCGTGACTATTACGACACGGCTTGGCATTGGAAGACCTACGGCGCTACCGACCTGGCAAACGGGTTGGTGCCCCCTCGCATTCAATTTGATCCCGATCCTGTCACCTACAGCCGCGCAAACTGGCATTTCGAGATTCGTTCCGGCAGTTGGAAGGAACTAACCTGCGATTTTGTCAATTCTCTCGCGCCGACATATCTCGACTCGACCGACGTCTTGTCATACCAGTTCAGTTATCTGAATGTCACCGAGACCGACAACATTGCAGATCCAGACGCCGGCTTTTTCGCCGATCTCCCTGGCAACTGCGATATTGGAGACCTTGAACAGCTCATCGCTGCGAACCCAGACAAGGTCTTCTTCTTCTGGACCACCAGCCTGGCGCGCGGCATCGGCACGGAAGTCTCTGCCGAGTTCAATGATCAGATGCGTCAGTACTGTATCGCGAACGACCAGATTCTCTTCGACGTTGCCGACATTGAAGCGCACACCGATCTCGGAATGCCGTGTTTCGACAACCGCGACGGCGTCGAGTACGTCTCGCAAACGGGACAAACCGAGAACAATCCTGATGATGGGCATTCTTATCCTGCCATTTGCCAGGACTATACGACCGAAACCGAGGGCGGCCACTTGGGAAGCGTTTCGGCAGGGCATATTCGGATTAGCAAGGCTTTCTGGGTTTTGATGGCGCGGATTGCCGGCTGGACTCCCGGGGTTGATCCGCAGCCAACATGCGGCGATGCTGACGGCAATTCGCTTCTCACGATCTCCGATGCCGTCTACTTGACTACTTACATTTTCGGCGGCGGTCCTGCGCCCAATCCGGTTGAATCAGGCGATGCCGACTGCAACGGTATCGTCACAATCTCCGATCCAGTCTATCTGATCACCTTTATCTTCGGCGGTGGCCCCGCCCCCTGCGCCGCCTGCCCGTAGTTTTTCGCACAATTTTTGTCGCAGATTCAGAGAGGAGACGCCCCAGCCTCCTCTCTTCATTAGCGCAATCTCCATATTGACAACTTTCTGGATAAGTTTATCGTTAAACATACTGCTATCGTCCAACCGACTCCCCGAAGGAGGAAACATACATGTTCGGATATTTCTCGACAATCAAGTCCCTCATTCTATTCCTGGCCCTCGCATCCTCAGCCGCTCTAACGGCCGACTTGTCGCGCGCCGTGCACTTTGACATTCCCGATGATGTTGCTGAACGCCAGTTCGGCAAGCTCCCACCTTCACAACTCTCTCGCGCGGATTCCCTCGCCATCTCGGAGTATCGCTTTGCTGCCGATACCCTGAAGCTCCTTGTGATCCTGGTCGAATGGAACAACCGCTTCAGCACCTATCCGGCTACGGTTTTTGACAGCCTGATGTTTGCCGACTCCGGTTTTGCTATCGGTTCAGTGCGGGAGTTCTATCACGAAGTCTCCTACGGGAAGCTCCATATCAGCGGCCAGGCGGTCGGCTGGGTCAACGGCGGCTTCTATTCCAGCAACTACAACTTCGAAAACCTGCTTCCGCAGCTTGACCCCACCGTCGACTTCTCACAGTTCGACGGCAACAATGACGGTATCGTCGATGCCGTCGTCTTTCTGCGCTGCGGTAACGGCCAGGAGGACTCCGGAAACTTCGAGGACATCTGGTCCTTTGCGCGCTCTTATGCCCCCGGCTTTGGGCCGGGACCTTTTGACGGCAAACGGGTCTCGTATTGGAATACCTCGCCCGAAACCCGTCCCCTGCGCGATCCGAGTAATCCGACCCAGTTCCTGGGAGTTGATTCACTCAACCACATTCGCGTCTTCGTCCATGAATTGGCGCACAATATCGGGCTCCCCGATCTCTATGATTACGATGCCAAACTCGAAATTCCGACTTTCTATACCGCCAACGACGACAACGACCACCCCGTCTACGACTGGTGCACGATGGGCTACGGCGGTTACGGGATCCTGTCGATCAAATCCTCAATTCCGTCGCATCTTTCCGGATGGTGCAAGATGAATGCCGGCTGGAACGATCCGACCGAATTGTCGGGCGGTGCGTACAACCTCGTCCTCAACAGCATCGAGACCACCGATATCAACTCTCTCTACAAACTGGTCATCGACGATGCGCGCGGCGAGTACTTCCTGCTCGAGTTCCGCGATCCGCTGGCCGCCACCCGTTACGATAAACTCGATTCTGACTTCAGTTGCTACTTCTGGCCTGACCTGTCCTACGGTTGCGACCCGCTCGACCGCGGCTTGATCATCACCCACGTTCACGATTCGCTCGGCGCGCCTTACTGGCGTATCAACTCCGGCACGCCCATTTATCCGCACTACACGGTAGCGATCGAGGATGCGGGTTACAATCCAGCGCGCGATCACACTTCAAATCCCGAGGGGCACGCCACCGACTCGTCGCAGTGGTGGTATCCTTATGAATCGCGTAAGGGCGCGGCGTTTTCACCCGGCGTGGACGGCCAAAACCTCTTCGGCCCGACTACGACTCCCAATAGCGACAGCTATTTCGGGCCGACCGGTATTACGGTGCGAGTCGACTCGATTTCATCGGGTCAGCTCTTCGCTTATGTCGTCTTTGACGGCGACGGTGACGGCATCGCCAACAATCTCGACAACTGCCCGGGCACGGCCAATTCGCTCCAGGAAGATTCTGACTCCGACAACCTGGGCGACGCTTGCGACAACTGCCCGAATACCGGCAACCCGGGTCAAGCCGACTTCGATTCTGATGGCATCGGCGATCTCTGCGATACCTGTACCGACTCCGACGGCGACAGCTTCGGCAATCCCGGCTTCCCGCTGAATACCTGTCCGCTCGACTTCTGCCCCGGGCTACCCACGGCCGCGAATCTCGATCGCGATGGCGACCTCGTCGGTGATGAATGCGACAACTGCCCCGACTTGGCCAATCCCGACCAGGCGGATGCCGACAGCAATGGCATTGGTGATCTGTGCCAGTACCTCTGCGGTGACGCCGACGGCACCGGCATCGTGACAATTTCTGATGCAGTCTACATGATAAACTACATCTTTGGCGGCGGCCCGGCACCCGATCCGCTGGAATCTGGCGATGCCGACTGTAATGGCATCGTGACGATCTCGGATGCCGTTTACCTGATCAACTACATCTTCGGCGGCGGTCCGGTGCCGTGTGCAGGTTGCCCGTAGGGGCTTACTTCGGCGATGGCTTAGCTTCAGGTCAATCCTGATTTTGGTTGGTCCGGGAGTTGGTTCGTATATACTTGCAGTATGACGGCCAATTCTGAAGCAGTCTCCGCAATTCCCGCACAAGAGTCGGTTGAGCCGACGCCATCCCACCGCTGGCGTTGGCTTTGGGTGCCGGCGATCTTTACCGTGCCGGCGGTCATTTCTGCCGCGCTTTATCACACGCGCTACCTGCAGTTGGGCCGGGAGACCGTCCTCTGGAAATGGCTGCTCGATTTCCAACTGGCGTGGTACATCTGGGCAGCGCTGACACCGCTGATTCTCTGGCTGGGTCGAAACGTACGCGTCGACCGATCGCGCTGGCTACTGCCTGCCGCAACTCACTTCGCCATTGGGTCCGCGTTCGCGATCTTTCAGATCGCCCTGGGCGTGTTCTTTTCGATTCTGGTCTATCAGGAACCGACAACGTGGGAGTACTACGTCGGTCAGGTCGTACCGACTTTGTTCGGCCGCTTTCCGGCGCAGTTGATCGTCTACTTCCTGATTCTCGGCATCTGCTATGCGCTCGATTTTCAACGGCAGTCACGTGCGCAGTCTCTTCGCGCAGCGCAGCTGGAAGCCGAGCTGAGCCGCGCGCGCCTGGATACGCTGCAACAACAATTGCAGCCGCACTTTCTGTTCAACACGTTGAATTCGATCTCGGTCTTGATGCAGAAGGGCCAGGTGGAGGACGCCAACCGGGTCCTCAATCTTCTCAGCGATTTGTTACGCTCCGTGCTCCGGAAAGAGAACACCGCGTTGGTTAGGCTGTCGGAGGAACTGGAATTCGTTCGTCGTTATGTTGCCATCGAGCAAGTACGCTACGGCGAACGTCTGACGGTCAAATTCTCGATCGACCCGGGAACGGAGGAACTGCTGATCCCGACTTTCATGCTGCAACTGCTCGTCGAAAATGCCATTCGCCACGGCGTCGCCAAAAAATCCGAGGCCGGGCGCGTGACAATAAAAGCCGAGCGAATCGGCGAGCGCCTGCGACTGGAGGTCACGGACGACGGCGCCGGACTGGCTGCCGCCGATCTCAAGGAAGGTGTGGGTATCAGCAATGCGCGGCGCCGCCTACAGCACCATTTTGGCGCGGACGTCCGCTTCGACATCGGCAATGTTGCCGCCGGCGGAGTGAGCGCCGTGCTCGAGTTCCCGATCCTGGCGGCGGAGAAAAGTTAATGGACGTCATTACAACTCTCCTCGTCGACGACGAGCCGCTGGCGCGCGATGGTCTGCGGCTTGCCCTGCGCCAACACGGCGAATTCCAGATTGTCGGCGAGTGCCACAACGGCCGCGAAGCGGTCAGTGCCATCCGCCGGCTCCACCCGCGTCTCGTGTTTCTCGATGTCCAAATGCCTGATCTTGACGGCTTTGGCGTCCTCCGCAAACTCAAGCCGGATGAGATGCCGCTCGTTGTTTTTGTCACGGCCTTTGACAAATTCGCCGTTGATGCTTTCGAGGCCAGTGCCCTGGACTACGTACTCAAGCCGATCAATCCCGACCGCTTCGGCCAGACGCTCGAACGCGTCAAACGACGCTGTCGCGACCAGGACTTGAGCGCGACGACACAGCGCCTGCTCTCGCTGCTCGACCAGGAGACCGCCAAGCCGCAGCCGGCAAGGGCTGTCCAGAAGTTCGCGATCAAGACCGGTGAGCGCATCCAGTTCGTCGCCGCCACGGACGTCGACTGGATTGAAGCCGATGATTACTACGTTAAGCTCCATGTCGGCCGCCAAGCGCACCTGTTGCGCGAATCCCTGACACACCTGGAAAAGCAGCTTGATCCGGCCCAATTCGCCCGCATCCACCGCTCGATCATTGTCAATCTCGCGCGCATCAAGGAACTCAAGCAGCGCTTTCGCGGCGAGTATCTCGTAGTCCTTCAGGACGGCACCCGGCTCAAACTGAGTCGCAGCTATCGCAAAGCCCTCGAACGCATCCTGCCCGAACATTAACTCTTGTCGCGTTTCGCTGCACCCCGGGGCCGGTTCGCAGCAGCCGCGATCCGCTTGGCTGCATCGACGTAACCAAACATCGACTGCTTCAGTATTTTAATCGCGAAATACAAAGGTTCAAGTTGGCCGCAGCGGCCTTAACCAGCGCCCGGACGGGGCGGAGATCAGAAGCGAGGTCAAAATGCAGGTGCAGTTTCAGAGATTCGTTACCCACGTCATCGTAGCGCTGTCGGTCGTTTTCGGTGTTTACGTCCCGGCTCTCAATGCGGCTTTCAGCCCGGTACTGATCAGCCCGGTCGTCTCGGATGCCGGTGACTCTCGCAGTGCCAACTTTGTCGACTACGACAACGATGGCGACCTGGACTTGTTCATCACCAACGGCCCGCAATTTGGACAACTCAATTATTTGTACCGCAACAACGGCGACGGCACGTTCGTCAAAGTCACCGGCGATCCGATTGTCTCAGTCGGTTCGTCATCTGATGGCGCGAGCTTTGGAGATTTCGACAATGACGGCGACGAAGACTGCTTTGTCGCCACGTGGTGGAATAATCCCAATCTCTTCTTTGAAAACAACGGCGACGGTTCGTTTACTCAAGTTACGACCGGCCCGCTCGTGACGGGCGGGACATACTCCGAGGCCGGAAGCTGGGCTGACTACGATGCCGACGGTTATCTTGATCTCTACGTCTGCAACAGCTTCGTCTCTCTCGCCAATTTCCTCTTCCACAACAACGGCGACGGCACCTTCACCAAGATTCTTACCGGAACACAATCGACCGATTTGTTTCGCTCGCGCGTCGGCGCCTGGGGCGACTATGACAACGACGGGGATCTCGATCTGTTCGTCGCCAACGAGTTTAACCACCCCAATAATCTCTATCGCAACGATGGTGGTGGCACATTCACCAAGATCACGACCGGGAATATCGTCACGGACTTGAACGAGTCGTTCGGCGCTTCTTGGGGTGACATCGATAACGACTTGGATCTTGACTTGTTCGCGTCTAACGGCGACGGCCAAAACGACTGTCTCTATACGAATAACGGCGACGGCACATTCACAAAGGTCACGACCGGCCCGGTGGTCACCAGTGGCGGTTACGGTGTCGGCAGCACTTTCGCCGATGTCGACAACGACGGCGATCTTGATCTCTATGTCTGCAATGCCTTTGCGCCCGGCGCGACTACCAATTTCCTCTATCTCAACAATGGCAACGGTACGTTCGTCCAGGATCTCTCGGATCCCATTGCCACCGACGACGGCTGGACTTACGGCTGCGCCTTCGGCGATATCGATGCCGACGGCGACCTTGACCTGGCACTCGCCAAATGTCTTGGCGCGGTCGAGAACAATGCGCTCTATCTTAACGGCGGCAACAGCAATGGCTACCTCGCGGTGGAGTGCATAGGCTCGCGGTCAAATCGTTCCGGCATCGGCGTCCGGGTCAAAGTCAAAGCCACGATCGGCGGCGTTCCGCGCTGGCAGATGCGCGAAGTTACCAGCCAGGCGGGTTACTGTGTGCAGAACGGCGAGGACGCCTGGTTCGGTCTTGGCGATGCCACCATCGTTGACTCGCTTGTGACCATTTGGCCCTCCGGCGTAACCCGCATTCTGACCAATGTCGCTATCGATCAGCATTTGTACCTCGACGAGTGCGAAGCCACCGATACCGACGGTGATTTGATCGGTGATAATTGCGACAATTGTCCCAGCACCGCCAACGCCACACAGGACGACGCTGACGGCGATGGCATCGGCGATCTTTGCGATGCCTGTCCGGCCGATCCGCTTAATGATGCAGACGGCGACGGACTCTGCGCCAATCTCGACAATTGCCCGTCCCTCGCGAACGCCAATCAACTCGATGCCGACGGCGACAACGTCGGCGACGTCTGCGACAACTGCCCGGATCGCTCCAATCCCGATCAGGCCGATTCAGATGATGACGGTATCGGCGATTTGTGCGAGTACGTCTGTGGCGATGCTGACGGCAACGATATCATCACCATCTCCGACGCAGTGTTCCTGATTACCTACATCTTTGGTGGCGGTCCGGCGCCAGATCCCGTGCTCGCCGGTGACGCCGACTGCAACGGCATCGTGACGATCTCGGATGCGGTGTACCTCATCACCTTCATCTTTGGCGGTGGCCCGGCCCCGTGCGCGGCGTGCCCATAAGCTGCTTTGTGATAGTTCGATCCGAGAGGAGATCGATCGGTTTCCTCTCCGCCTATCGGAAGCAAGTCCTTCCAAAATAACATCGAACAAAACATCCAATATTTCGTCTGATTGGTATAGCACTTCGCTTCATGTATCGCCTTCACCGCCAGGGTTGGACATGACACAGGGAGTCTCACATGCGGCTATCTCTGATTGGCGCGCTGGTCTTTACCTCGCTGGCATTTGCGGTTGCACTCATTCCGGAGAGCAATGACACAATCGAGCTGCGCGACCGGGCGATCATGCGGACCTGGTCCGGCGAAAACCTCGAGGCAAACGTGTCACCAGATGCCCGATTGACCACCGCCGCCGTCAGCCTTGACTCGTTCATCACCGCCACGATGTCGCAGAACCACATTGCCGGACTCTCCGCTTGTATTGTGCGTGACAGCGGCATCGCCTGGCAGGGCACGTACGGCCTGGCCAATATCGAGGCCAACACGTCGGTCAACGATTCGACGCTGTTCATGCTGGCCTCGGTGTCCAAGACAGTCACCGGCTTGGCGCTGATGCAACTCTGGGAGCAAGGTTCCTTCGGGCTCGATGACGACATCAACGATTACTTGCCGATCGCAATCGTGAATCCGAATTTCCCGGGCCAGCCGATCACGTTTCGCATGCTGCTCTCCCATACCTCCAGTCTGAAAGACAACTGGACTGTGATGTATTCAACCTACGTCTATGGCGACACGCCGATTCCACTCGACGAATATGTTGCGGCGTACTTCGTGCCCGGAGGCGAGTATTATGATCCAATCGCCAACTTTGAGACCTGGGCGCCGGGAGCCGTTCATCAATACTGCAATCACGGCTTTGTCCTGATCGGCTATCTCGTACAAGTTATCTCCGGCCAGCCCTTCGATCAGTATTGCCGCGATTCGATTTTTCTGCCACTCGGCATGACGAATTCGCATTGGTTTATCGCCGGGCTGGATACCAGCAATATCGCCATGCCGTATCATTGGAATGGAAGCGCCTATCAACCGCTTGGTCAATTCGGCTATGCCGACTATCCGGCCGGGACATTGCGTTCGAGCGCTGCGCAGTTGGCGCAACATCTTTTGGCACACCTGCAGCACGGCCTGATCGACACAACGCGAATCCTCGACTCTGCCACGGTGGACACAATCACGACAATTCATTACCCGGCTGCAGCCAGCTATCAGGGGCTGACCTGGTTTCACAGCTACTATGGCGGTGCGTGGGTTTGGGAACATGGCGGCGGCGACCAGGGTGTCTGCACTCGCATCGGATTCTGCCCTGAGAAACAAACCGCCATCGTCGTCCTGACCAACAGCGAGGCCTTCA
Organism: uncultured Ignavibacteria bacterium; assembly: GCA_964576925.1. Classification (GTDB taxonomy): domain Bacteria; phylum Zixibacteria; class MSB-5A5; order CAIYYT01; family CAIYYT01; genus JADJGC01. The sequence goes on from CAZNWJ010000005.1 coordinate 157,871, forward strand.
ACGGGGTCAACAGCATTGTCAGTCGTCTGTGGATCGAAGCCAACAATCGCGGTGACCGCGACATTGATGGCGTCGCCGACACTCTCGACAACTGCCCCGAGGTCGCCAATACCACACAGCTTGATTCCGACAACGACAGCTTTGGCGATGCCTGCGACAACTGCGCTGCGCATTTCAATCCCGATCAGGCTGATGAAAATGCTGATGGTGTCGGCGATCTTTGCGACGGCCAACTGCATATTGTTGGACCGGCCTTGCCCGATGCCTACCTTAATGAGCCGTACGACTGCCAGCTTGACGCCTTCGGTGGTGTCCGTCCGTTATACTGGAGTTTTGTCGGCGGTGACATCCCGTTCGGCTGCAGCTTCGAGGGCGACACAGTTGGCGCGATTATGGGGACACCAACCTACAAGGCCACCTATTATTTCACGATCGCCTGCCGCGACTCCGATGAGCCGGCGCGCGTCGACACGATGGGTTTCGTGCTTTCGGTTCTCGATCCACCGTTTACTTGCGGCGACGCCGACGGCAACGACATCATTACCATTTCCGACGCAGTCTTCGTGATTACCTACATCTTTGGTGGCGGCCCGGCGCCGAATCCTGAGCTCGCCGGCGATTCCGACTGCAATGGTATCATAACGATCTCGGATGCGGTGTACTTGATCAGCTACATATTCGGCGGTGGGCCGGCGCCGTGCGCGGCCTGTACGTAGATTGCCCGCTTGCTTATCGCGGCCGACTGTGCGATATTCCGCGCATGACTGACAACGAGAAGTTGCGCAGCGAATCCGAGATCAGCACCTTCGAAGTGGTATTCCCATCGATGGTCAACCACTACGGCACGCTCTTCGGTGGGATTGCGCTGCAGTGGATGGACCGCGCAGCATGGATTTGCTCGACCCAGTATGCGCGCAAGACGATGGTGACGATTGCCTCCGATCGGATCGTGTTCAAGAAGGCGGTGCGGCAGGGAAGCCTGGTCGAATTACGTGCCTGGATCCAGAAAGTGGGGAACACCTCGGTTACTGTCGATGTCGAACTCTATTCTGAGAGTCCGCTGACCGGCAAGCGGGAATTGGCGACTCACGGCGAATTTGTCATGGTCGCCCTGGACGCCGACGGAAATCCTTGTCCCGTAAAGGACTCCAAAGATTCTTAGATTCCTCTTGCCCACGCCCCCGATTCCGATATATTAATAGACTCGCGAGCCCCCGGGTTCGCCTGTGGACTTGTATATTATTATTGTAAGGAGATAGATCATGGCGAAGAAGAAAGGTGATGCGCGGGCATTCATTACGGTTGAGTGCACGGAAGCCCGCAAAGAGGGCGCCACGCCGTCGCGCTATACGACCTTCAAGAACAAGCGCAATACGCCCGATCGTCTGGAGATCAAGAAGTACAATCCCTTCCTGCGTCGCCACACGATCCACAAAGAAATCCGCTAAGTCAGCGGAAGTTTGCCAATTTGACGGCACGCGATCGATTCGATCGCGTGCCGTTTTGTTTTTCCTGCTTGCGCAATCAAGCGCCGTCAACATAGTTTCCCGCGATTAGATCTTTCATCCGCTCCGGAAAATGAGTCTAACTTCAACTTTCGCCCGCCTTCGCGAGTTTCTCGGACTAAAGCGTTCGATGGTCGCCCTGCTGGGAATGGTCATCCTCGTCGGCATGGGCGAGAAGATGGCCGAACGTTTCCTGCCGATTTACATTGTCGCACTTGGCGGCGGCGCGATCTATGTGGGGCTGCTGAATGGCCTCGATAATCTCCTGTCCGCGCTCTATTCGTTTCCCGGCGGTTACATTGCGGATCGCTATGGGACTAAGCGCGCGCTGTTAATATTCAACCTGGTTGCCATGGGCGGATTCGTAATCGTGATTGCCGTTCCATCAGTATGGGCCGTCATCGTTGGTTCGTTCTTTTTCCTCTCGTGGACAGCGATTTCGCTTCCGGCGACCATGAGCCTGGTTGCTAAGCTGTTGCCGAAAAACAAGCGCACGATGGGCGTCTCGATGCACTCGCTGATTCGGCGGATACCGATGGCGCTGGGGCCACTGTTGGGTGGTCTGTTCATCGGCGCGTGGGGGGAAGTCACCGGCGTCCGGCTGGCATTTGTCGCGGCGCTGGGGATGGCTATTTTAGCGGCGATACTGCAGCAAGTGATGATCCCGGCGGATGATCACTCAGATTCTCCTGCCGGCGGAAAAGTCCCTGACAAGAATCCGCTTCGCCTGTTTCGGCAATTCAACCCCGCGCTAAAGCGCTTGCTCCTCTCGGATATCCTGATCCGCTTTTGCGAGCAGATCCCGTACGCCTTTGTTGTGCTCTGGTGCATGAAAGAAATCAGCGCGCCGGTGACGGCTTTTGAGTTCGGGATTCTGACAACTATCGAGATGGTTACCGCCATGTTGGTTTACATCCCCGTAGCATACTTCTCTGATCGCGCCGAGAAGAAGCCGTTTGTGGTCGCGACCTTTGTCTTCTTCACGTTGTTCCCGTTGCTGCTGATCGTGAGCCAAACATTCTGGCTGCTCGTGCTGGCCTTCGTCGTGCGCGGTCTCAAGGAATTTGGCGAGCCGACGCGCAAGGCTTTGATCATCGACCTGGCGGTCGAGGGGAAAGAAGCGGCCACATTCGGTACTTACTACTTGCTGCGCGATTGTGTCGTTGCCGTAGCGGCGTTCGGCGGAGCATTCTTGTGGATGATCAGTCCGCAGGTGAACTTCCTGATTGCGGCGGGGTTTGGACTAGTCGGTACGCTACTTTGGGTAGCGACACCACATTCGAACCCCATTGGTGCTAGTCGCGCATGAGTTCAAGCAGACGGCGATTGTAAAAATCTGATAGATCTTCGCGGCGCACTACACCGATAACGCGAGAATCTTCCTCACTGACTACCGGCAGCAGGCGAGTATCGCGCAAGCTGAATTGACGCAGTGCCGTCTCCAGGCTATCACTCAACTTGAGCGCTTGGGTATCTCCCCGCACGATATCCTGGGCGACTACCAACTGTTCGAGGCCGCGCTGCGTCATCAAGCCTCGTACATCTTGCAGCGACAACACTCCCGTAAGAGCGCCATTGGCTCCGAGGACGACAAAGTAGTTCTGCGTTGATTGCTCAAACCGCTCGAAGATCTCGCTGAGAGAAGCAGACGCACTCATAGTCTCGAACTCCGTGCTAGCGATGTCTCTTACTGTGTGCGCCCGCAAGACGTTGATATCGCGCCCGCCGCGGATTTCAATGCCGCGTTGAAAGAGCTTGAAGGTATAGATCGAGTGCGGCAACATTCGACGCGCCATCAGTGTTGAAAAAGTCACCGTCATCATGAGCGGCAGAATGATGTGGTAGTCGTTCGTGATTTCGAAGATGATCAGGATCGCCGTCATCGGGGCGTGCGTCGTGCCGGCAACCAACCCGGCCATGCCCACGAGAGCATAGGCGCCCGGATTGGCGGTAGCACCGGGGAACAGCAGGTTGGCAACCACGCCAAAAGTGCCGCCGGCTACAGCGCCGATAAAGAGCGACGGCGCGAAGACACCACCGGAGCTGCCGCTGCCCAGCGTCAGGGAAGTCGCGATGATCTTGAGGAAGATCAGTGGGAGCAAGAGCGCAAACGCCATTTCGCCGTCGAGAGTGAGGTTAATCGTTTCGTAGCCGTCTGCAAGCACTTGCGGGTAGAACACGGCGACCACGCCGAGCGCCAGTCCGCCAATGGCGGGCTTGACCATCGCGTTGAAGGGCAGATGCTCAAAGAAGTGCTCGGTGGCGTGCAAGACCTTTGTGAACAACACAGCCACGCCCCCGAGCGGCAGACCGAGTACGATATAGAGGATGATCTCCCAGCCCGATTCAAGGGCGTAAGGTGTGACTTCGAAGGCCGGGTAATTGCCCAATATCGAGCGGGTCAGTACGCTCGCTACGACCGAAGCGATCAGCACCGGCGAAAAAGTGCGGATCGCAAAGTCTCCAAGGATGACTTCGAGCGAAAACAAAACACCGGCAATCGGCGCGTTGAACACCGACGAAATTCCGGCGGCGGCACCGCAACCGACCAGGACGCGTACGCGCTCCGAGGACATTCCGAAGAACTGGCCGACTGTCGAGCCGATTGCCGAACCGATTTGCACGATCGGGCCTTCGCGACCCGCTGATCCACCGGAACCGATGCAGATCGCCGATGCCAGAGTCTTGACCACGGCAACGCGTGGCCGGATGATTCCGCCGAGTCGGGCGACCGCGTTGATAACTTCAGTGACTCCATGACCCCGTGCCTCCGTCGCCAGGTAGTGTATGATTGGCCCGACACAAAGGCCGCCCAGCATGGGTATCAGCGGCAACCACCATTTGTAGGCCCCCCCACCGGCAAAGTGCGTGAGGTACTCGTCGGTCATTCCGAAGAACACCTGGTTGGCAAATCGAATCAGCGCTGTGAATCCGATTGCACCCAATGCCGTGAAAATACCAACCAGCGCTGCCAATACCAGCAGCGCGTTGGTCCCGGAAATGCGTAGACGGGTGAGCCAAAGATTGAGATCAAATCCGGTCATTGTGGTTCGGAGCCCCGATTATCACATTCTGCAAAATAATGATTCTCTCGGCAAGCGTTGATTTTCAGGAAATATCTCGCCGAACTGGTCTTCGAGATTAAAAGCGAACGGATCGTCCATTTTCTGCTTTACAAAAGCGAGCGTATTTTACAGTATATTCACGTCGAACACAAACAGACTCAAACAGGAGGTGTTGTCATGCAAAGCCGTTGGCTGGTGCTGATTATCCTATTCGCGGTAGCGGTGGCTGTTGGTAGCGCTCCGCCCGAAACGAAACCGGTCGCTTCCGATGAGGAGTTGCTTGCGAAAGCGGCTGAAGTAGCCATCTCCCAGTTTAGTTCACAGCTGCAAACCTCTCTCAAAGTCGCCCTGAGCGAAGGCGGGCCGGTTAATGCGCTGGGCGTCTGCAATGTCGTGGCGCCGGACATCCAGATGGCTCATGTGCGCGACGGCTGGTTCATCGAGCGCGTTACCGATCGTCCGCGCAATCGCAATAGCCAGGCTGATTCGCTGCAATTGGTGGTGCTGGGGCGCTTTGCCGCCTCAGATTCGCTGGCCTCGGTTACCGAGTGGGACCACCCGCAAGAGCGGCAGAAATTCCGCTATTTCAAACCGATTCGCGTTGCAGATATCTGCCTTAACTGCCATGGGGATGCCGGAAAACTCGACGCCAACGTCAAGGCAAAGCTCGCAGAGCTCTATCCGAACGACAAGGCGGTAGGCTACAAAGTGGGAGAATTGCGCGGCATGTTTGCTGTCGAGATTCTCTGGCCTGAGGGCAAGGCCTATGCCGAGAAGTTGACCTCCGGCAAATAACGGATCGACTGCGGCGGCCTGTGGAGCCGCCTCAATCCTGCTCGGACAGCAATCTAACCAGGATCTAACCAAAGCACCCAAATGTGATCGTCTTGGCGCCGATCAGCGATTAATTGGATCGATGAAAGCATAAATGAGGGCAGACGAGTTTTCGGGCGGGAACTTTCAAGCCCGATTGTCGTTTAATCTGATCTATGATAAAGACAAAGGCTCACATGATCTTAGTAAACACAAGGTTCGCGCGGGCGGGGGTCAGTCTGGCCCTGTTGATTGTCGTCTCATTTGGTGCCTTAGACGTTTGTCGGGCGCAGGATCCAACGGCGATTATGAATCCGGACAGCGCGCTCGCCGAACGCCTGCAAATGCTCCGCGGTGCACCGCTCACGCTGGCGCAAGCCCAAGAACTCGCTCTGCGTAATTCCACGAGCGTGCGGGAAGCCGCCGCGTCATTGCGAGCGGCAGGTGGCTCGGTGCGCAAAGAACGCGGGGCTTTCGATCCCGAGCTCTTTGCCGAGATCGTCAAAACAGGAACGGACATGCCGAGCGCTTCGCCGTTTGCCGGAGCCAGTGTTCTTGAAACTGACGAATCGCGGACGGCTGCCGGTGTCAGGCTCAAGCTGCCCCTGGGAACGCAGATTGAGGCCTCGCTATATTCGGTCAAGACGGAAACCAATTCCAGCTTTTCAACCCTTAATCCGCAGTACATGTCGGAGGGGAAATTACAAATCGTCCAGCCGCTCCTGAGTGGCTTTGGTCCCGGCGCAAGCGGCGATCTCCAATCGGCGCACCGAGACCGCGTGGCGGCCGAAGCTCGCTACGCTGCTGCAGTGCTCACAACGACGGCACTTGTTGAACAAACCTATTGGGATCTCTACGCCGCAGAGCGCGATCTCGCGGTGCAGTTGCTGATACGTGATCAGACCGCGTCATTTCTGGGCGAGACCAGGCTTCGTGCCGAGGCGGGTTTGGTCGGCCCCAACCAGGTTGCGAATGCCCGCGTCTTTCTTGCCGAACAGGAACAGGCCGTACTCGATCGCGAAGAAAACCTTGATCGCATTTCAGACCAACTGGCTTCTCTGATCGGCGCACGTCCGAGCGGCGCCAACTACCGCTATCATCCACAAGACGAACCGAGCGTGCGCATCGCTGCGCCCCAGGTCGATTCTCTGCTGGCTCGCGCGATGGCTGCGAATCGCTCACTCGAGGCGGCAGCAAACGCCGTCGCCGCAGCCAAAATGCGCGAGCGCAGCGCGCGCTGGAATGCGTTACCGCGACTCGATCTTGTCGGTGCGATCGGGGGATACGGTCTCTCGGGAACCGGCCGTGACGTCGTTGTTATCGGCGACACGGTACGCAGCCTGTACGATGGCGGCGGCGGTGATGCGCTGAGTTCGGCGCTTCAGCGCGAAAACCCGACCTGGACCATCGGTGTACGGCTCACTTATCCCATCGGATTGCGTTCCGGAGGCGGCGAGCGTGACCGTCTCGCCGGTGAACGCGCCCGCGCCGAGGAGCAGTACCAGGCGGTGCGTCGGGCGCTCGAAGAGGATGTGCGGCGCGCTTATCGTGAACTCTCACATGCGCAACGACGACTCGAGGTCGCCCGTGACGGCGTCGATGCCTCGCTGGAGCAAGTTCGCATCGGCCGGTTGGAGTACAACGCCGGCAGAACCACGGCTTTTGAGTTAGTACGCTTGGCTGCCGATCTGGCATCGGCTCAGCAAAGATATTCACAGGCGCTGGTGCGCGCGGCAAAGGCTGCCGCGGAGATAAAGCGTCTTACCACCGGAACGATCTCCAGCTATGTGGCTGGATAAGAAGGGTCCTCTTTTATGTTTCCGCGAACGAATCTCCCGCAACCGATAAACCGCCCAACTCATGTGCTGCTTCGCATACTGCCGACGCTTGCTGCATTGTCTGTGACTCTGACCGTGATCGCCGGTTGCACGAATCAGCAGGCCGGAGGATTTCAACCTCCGCCCACGGCAATTGAAATGGCTGTGGCGCAGGCGACCACCGTTACCGATCGCTTTGAAGCTGTCGGTACTATCGAAGCCAACGACGCTGTCCTGATTGTCTCGCAGATCGACGCATTGGTCGTCGACCTGCCTTACCGGGAAGGTGATCCGATCGCCCGAGGGCAGTTGATCGCCCAGCTTGACGACGCGCAGCTTCGTGCGGAAGAGTCGCGGGCGGCCGCCCTGCGCGATCAGAAGAAGATCAGCTTCGATCGCATCAAATCGATCGTCGACCAGGGGGCCGGTGCACCGCAAGATCTCGACAACGCCGCGGCCGAGTTGAAAATCGCCGAAGCTGAATTGACGCTGATCCAGGCCCGTCTCGAAAAGACAAGAATAGTAGCTCCTTTCGACGGCGTCGTCGGCGCTCGGCGAGTCAGCCCGGGAGCGTTCTTGCGCGCCGGCTCGCCGATTACGGAAATTGCCGACCTGGATCGCATCAAGGTTACCTTCTCGGCGCCGGAGCGATATTATCCAAGCCTGACGCGCGGTGCTTCGGTTGATGTCTCGACCACGGCATTTCCCGACCTTGTTCTCAAGGGACGCATCGATGTCATCGAACCGGTCGTGGACCAAGCCACGCGCAGCGCGCGGATTATTGCCAGGGCTGAGAATCCGGGACGCCAGTTCCGCCCAGGTATGTCGGCCAATGTCTCGGCAGTTCTTAACCAGCGTCCGAACGCGGTTACGATCCCTGATGAGGCAGTCTTCGCCGAGGGCAATCAGACGCTGGTCTTTGCGATCAAATCCGATTCCACGGTAACCCGCACTCCGATCACGCTCGGCACGCGCATGACGGGGTCGGTTGAAGTGCTGACCGGTCTTGCCGCAGGCGATCGCGTGGTGCGCGCCGGTCACCAGAAGTTGTATGAAGGCGCCAAGGTAATGCCGGTTGTCAGCCAAATGCAACCGCCGGCGGATTCCGCTCAGGGCGGCTCGCAATGAAGCTAAGCGAACTTTCGATCAAACGACCTGTCTTCGCGACGGTGATGAGTCTTGTGATCATCCTCTTCGGGGTGGTCTCGTACACGCGACTCCCGGTTCGTGAATATCCCGATATCGACCCGCCGATTGTGTCCATCCAGACGCTCTATCGGGGCGCCAGTCCGAGCGTAGTCGAGACGGAAATCACCGATGTGCTCGAAGAACAACTTTCGACTCTCGAAGGGGTCAAAACCTTGACGTCCTCCAGCCGCGAGCAAGGCTCGGTCATCACGATCGAGTTTGAACTGGGGCGCAATGTCGACGAAGCGGCTAACGACGTGCGCGACCGCGTGTCGCGCGTGCGCGGCAGTCTCCCGCGCGAAGCCGACGATCCGATCGTCGAAAAAGTTGATGCCAACGCACAACCAATCGTCTGGCTGGCGCTGTTCTCTTCGCGGCATTCCAATCTGGAAGTCACCGACGTCGCCGAACGCGTGATGAAAGAGCGCCTGCAGCGCCTGCCCGGTGTTGGTTCGGTACGAATCGCCGGCGAGCGTCGCTATGCGATCCGGGTTTGGCTCGACCCGCAGAAGATGGCTGCTCACGGGCTGGTTGCGCGCGATGTCGAGCAAGCAATCACACTTGAAAACGCGGAAATTCCTGCCGGCCGGGTGGAAGGTGAAGGCCGCGAGTTCTCGGTGCGGACCAGGGGCGAACTGGCCACGCCGGACGAGTTTGCCGCTATTGTCGTGAAGCAGAACGGCGATGAATTGGTGCGCCTTGGCGACATCGCCGAAGTGACCCTGGGCGCTGAAGATGAACGCACGGAAGTGCGCTACAACGGCCAGCCGGCCGTCGGACTCGGCGTGAGCAAGCAAACCAATGCCAGTACGTTGGACGTGGCTGAGGCCGTCGCTAATCGACTTCCAGAGCTACAGAGACTCTTGCCGGAGGGTATGCAAGTTGAGATTGCCTACAATTCTGCGACGTTCATTCGCGAATCGATCAACGAGGTCGGGGAAACCCTGATTATTGCCATCTTCCTGGTGGTCCTTGTCATCCTTGTGTTTCTGAAGAGCTTCCGCGCGACGATTATCCCGACGTTTGCAATCCCGACGTCGATCATCGGTACGCTGGCGCTGGCGTATTTTCTTGGCTTCACGATCAACATCCTCACGCTCCTGGCGCTGGTACTCGCCATTGGGTTGGTAGTTGACGACGCCATTGTTGTGCTCGAGAATATTTTCCGCCACATGCAAATGGGCAAATCACGGCGACAGGCGGCGTTTGACGGCTCGCGGGAAATCGGCTTCGCTGTCGTTGCCACCACAATCTCGTTGGTAGCTGTGTTCGTTCCGCTCGCATTCTTGCAGGGTAACGTGGGACGATTGTTCAACGAGTTCGGGATCTCGGTCGCCGTCGCGGTTTTGATTTCCGGGTTTGTTGCGCTGACGCTGACGCCCATGTTGTGTTCGCGAATCCTCAAGCCGCTGCACGGCCAGAGCAATAGCTGGGCGACACGCTCGTTTGATGCTTTCTTTGCCGGCTTAGATCGTATCTACGACACGACCTTGCGCACAACCTTGCGTCATCGCTGGCTGGCGCTTGGTGTGGCCGCCGGGCTGATTGTGATCAGTGCCGGACTGATGAAGTTCATACCCAGCGAGTTGGTTCCAACTGAAGACCGCGGGATCGGGTTCGGAATTGTCATCGCGCCGGAAGGTTCGACGCTTGAGTATACCGATCGTTACGTCCGACAAATTGAAGGCATCCTGATGAATTTGCCTGAACGCGAGGGTTTGTTTACGGCCACCGGACTCGGCTTCGGCGGTCCCGGCACCGTGACAAATTCTTTCATGTTCTTGCGCCTCAAGCCGCGCGATCAGCGCGAGCGCAAGCAGCAGGAAATTGTCGGCAGCCTGTTCCCGGTGCTTTTCTCCATTCCGGGCGTTTTGGCGTTTGTCGTCAACCCGCCCAGCCTGGGATCAGGGGTCAGCTCGAAACCGATTGAATACGTGCTTCAGGGCGATAGCTATGACCAACTCCAACAGGCGGTAGGAGTGATGATGGGCGAGGCTTCCAAACTTGGCTACCTGATAAACCTGGATACCGACCTACGCCTCAACAAGCCGCAGCTCGATCTCACCATTGACCGCGATCGAGCGTCGGGATTGGGTGTTTCCGTGACCGATATCGGCACGACGCTCGAGTCATTCCTCGGCGGACGCGCCGTGACTAACTTCAAGCGCGGCTCCAAGCAGTATGACGTGATCGTGCAATTGCGCCCAGCCCAACGCTCCACGCCAAATACAATCGACGGTATCTACGTGCGCGGAAACGCCGGACTGGTGCAATTGGCTAACGTGGTCAGCGTAAACGAGACGGTGGCGCCAAAGGAGCTTAACCACTACAATCGCGTACGCTCGGCGACCATCACCGCCAACATTGCCCCCGGCGTCAGTCTCGGGCAGGCGCTGGATGACCTCGACCGCATCGCCGAAAGCAACCTCCCCGGTACGATCAAACGCGAGTTGTCAGGCCAGTCGAAGGAGTTTCGCGATTCCAGCACCAGCCTCTATTTCCTGTTCTTGCTGGCGGTCGTCTTTATTTTCCTCGTGCTGGCAGCGCAGTTCGAGAGTTTCATTCACCCGTTGACCATTCTCCTATCTGTACCGCTGGCCGTGGTTGGGTCGCTGGTGTCACTCTTTGTTTTCGGTCAAAGTCTGAACATCTACTCGCAGATCGGGCTGATTATGCTCATTGGCCTGGTAACCAAGAACTCGATCCTGATCGTAGAATATGCAAATCAGTTGCGCGAACAGGGGAGGGAAGTCTTCGATGCGGTCGTGGAGGCTGCGCGCATCCGCCTGCGCCCGATCCTGATGACTTCCTTTGCGACGATCTTCGGTGTTCTTCCGATCGCGATCGGCCTGGGCGCAGGCGCCGAATCTCGCCGGCCGCTCGGAATCGCTGTAGTCGGCGGTTTGTTCTTCTCGACTTTCCTGACCCTGGTCCTGGTACCGGTCGTTTATACACTGCTTGCGCGCTTCACCAAGGTCGTCGTACATTCAGAAGACGCTGACCTTACCACCGATCACGGCAAACGGGTGTCAACGGAAGCATAACCGGAGGCGTTCACAATGGAACTTCGCAGGCTTGGAGATTCAGAGATCCAAACACCGCCGCTGGTGCTGGGAGGCAATGTCTTCGGCTGGACAGTGGATGAGGCCGATTCCTTTCGCTTGCTGGATCGTTTCCGTGATGCGGGATTCAACTTCGTAGACACTGCCAATGTCTATTCGCGGTGGAAACCGGGGAATCAAGGAGGGGAGTCAGAAACGATTATCGGCAACTGGACAAAGTCTCGCGGTAACCGTTCGCAAGTTATCATAGCCACCAAGGTCGGTCATGAAATGGATCCAGAACGCAAGGGACTCAAGAAGGATAATATCCTCCGCGAGGCGGACGAATCGTTGCGGCGTCTGCAAACCGATTACATTGACTTGTACCAGTCTCACGTGGATGATCCGGAGACTCCCATCGAAGAGACCCTGGAGGCTTACGCAGAACTGGTCAAAGCGGGTAAAGTACGGGCAATCGGTGCATCTAATTTCTCTGCGGATCGCGTGACCAAGTCAATCGAGGCTGCTCGCAAGTTTGGCTACCCACTTTATGTTAGCCTTCAACCTCAATACAATCTCTGCGAACGCACTGAGTACGAAGCCAAGCTTGAAGCGACATGCACTGAGCTCGGATTGGGCGTCATTCCGTACTTTAGCTTGGCGCGCGGCTTCCTCACCGGGAAGTATCGGACGGAGGCTGATCTGTCGAAGAGTCCAAGGGGACAGGGAGTGAAAAAATACCTTAACGATTCGGGCCGGAGTATTCTGGCCGCTCTCGACAAGGTATCGGCAGAAACTTCGACGAATCCCGCACAGGTCGCATTGGCGTGGCTCATCGCGCGACCGAGTATAACGGCGCCGATTGCCAGCGCCACGAATCTTGAGCAACTCGGCGAGCTTATCGCGTCGACGAGGCTCGAACTGACTGGCGATCAGATCCAGCGACTCAACCAGGCCAGCGCGTATTCACGCTAAAGGTCGTCCTTGCGCACTACGAACACAAAGAGCACGGTGCTCCCCCGCCCCCAAAAATGTAGTTAATCAGGTACACGGCGTCAGAAATATCGACATGCGCACTGCAGTCGCTATCGGTCATGGTCTTGGCCACGATGATCCGTCCATTGGCAAAAATGTAACTCACGAGTGCCACGACATCGCTGATGTTCACCTGACCGCTGGCGTCACAGTCACAGCGGTAACGAGCTCCGGTTGTCAAGAATCGCGCGTCCGCTCGTCGGGCAGTCAATGAACTACTGGCACACCCAGGGTATCGATCGGTCCATGCAGCTTCTCAGAGAAGAGCTGAAAGTTTACAATACAGGTATGGTTTAACATCGCCATAGTTGCCGATATTGAATCAACGTCCTAAATTGTTGATAATGTCAGAAGAACAGCCTGAGCGGACAAAGAGCGGAGACACTCGGCGCATCGATACGAAGCCGGACGGTGTGCGCAGACCTCCGCAGACTCCCCGCACGATAGGCCAGTATGACGTGATCGGAGTTCTTGGCGAAGGAGGCATGGGTGCAGTGTACTTGGCCTTCGATGACTCCATGAAGCGCAATGTCGCCGTCAAGGTACTTCACAAGTCGTTTCTTGCATCCGGAATCGTGCACAAACGATTTGCCCGCGAGGCTTGGATTGCCGGTCAACTTGAACACGAGCACATCATTCGCGTGTACAGCCGCGGCGAGCAGGCTGATTCACACTATCTGGTTATGGAATACGCCGACGGCGGGTCGCTGGCGGACGAGTTGCGTCGCCTGGCTGACGCGAGTTCACAAGACAAGTTGACGGCAGTACAAGACCCGACGCGAATCAACTCGCTGCTGAAACGCTTTGTCGAACTGGCGCGGGCAATCGAGTACGTCCACACGCGGGGCTTTATTCACCGGGATATCAAGCCGCAGAACATTCTCCTGGCCGGAGCCGAGAAGACCTTTAAGCTCACCGATTTTGGCATTGCACACGCGGAAGAAATGTCCCGCGTCACCCGGGCCGGCGATTTCATCGGGACGATCAGGTACATGTCACCCGAGTTGTTGTCGGCACACCGATCGGAAATCGACAAACGTGCGGACATCTACTCCCTGGGAGTGACTCTTTTTGAAGCGCTAACCCTGACGATGCCTTTTGCCGGGGATACTGAAGAGAAGTACATCGCCTCGATTCTGGCCGGCCGATCGATTCCAGCGCGGCGCATGAATTCGCGCATCCCACGCGATCTGGAGACGGTATTGTTGGTCGCGATGCACCATGATCCGGCCCGGCGGTACCAGCATGCATCGGAATTCGCCGACGATTTGGAGAGAATCCTGCATGACCGCCCGATCAAGGCGCAACGCGCAGGTTTGGCTAGGCGCGTGGCGATGTTTTGCCGACGGCATGCCGCCACCATCGGCCTCACAGTGACCGGAGCTGTGCTGGTATCGTTGATCGCCTTCGGACTCTACGCGCACCAGCGGCGGCAGTTAGACTACAAGAGGATCGGACAGATTCTGCAGACCAGCATCACGACGGGCACGGCACCGGATGAGATCGATGATGACTGGGCTCGCCTCGCTGCGATACTGGCGGCGCGTGTCAAAGCGAATCAGCGCGACTCACTGTCGATTTGGTATTATCGAAGCACGTTTCGCCTGGACGTGATTACCGACCCGATCAACGACACCGACAAGAGCTTGAAATTGGTTTCAAGCTTGTCGGAGACGCTCCCCTCTAGCGTGCAGAGCACAATGCCTCACATCGCTTTGTCCGCAGAAATTGCGATCGGGGTTGATACTCTACCGTTTGAGCGCGCCGCGATTTATGAAGGCGTTCATGGAGCGATCGAGGCACGCGGGGGCTTCATTACGACCATCGCCAGCGACTCGCTGTTGCGCGAACGACCGGGCGCACGGATACTGAGGATCAGAGTTATCGCCAGCCGTTACTTTAATGCTGGATTCTTTGACGAGGCTCCCGAGCAGAGCCCGTTGGTCAAAGATCCGGACTTGGGCCGTCAAGGCGAGATTGTTGTGACATCTTCCGGAGACACATTGGTCGCTCGCTCGATGTCAATCCAGGCCCTGTTCAACAAGGCGAGAGCGGCAGAGAGCGCGATTCTTGATCTGGATCATTTTCGTCCGGCGGCAGTAGTCTTTGTCGATACGGTTGTTCGAACATTCGATGTTCTCGTTTACGAAGGCAACTAAGTTAGTTCCGGCGTCAGTCGTGCATTGCCCTTAAGCGATTGCTGCCGGATCCTTTTCTTGCCACCGGATTTGAGTGGAGGTTCTGTTGTGAATTCAAGAAATTGTCGAGCTCTTGGAATGGTCCGTGGTGCGGTTGCACTCCTGGTGCTCCTGATTACCGCGTGTGCGCCGAAGCTGGTGGGTGTATGGCGGGACCCGGGTTTTACGCCGTCTCAGATCCATTCAGCGCAGGTGGTGCTGGGCGGAATCGGCTCAAGCGCGGCTCCGAGAGACATAAACGAAGAACAAGCCGAATTCCAGGATCTCTCCGGTACGCTCGATCGCATCCTCTGGAAACAACTGGAGAAGAAAGCGCCCAACCTAGCTCTTCTGCCACTGGAGTTCAGCAGGGATAAACTCGGCGCTGACAAGCACGCAGCACTGGTTGCGAAGTTTGATTCCCGGGGAGAGCTCACGCCGGAAGAAGCCATGTCGTTGTCGGATGCCGTCAAGGGCCAAACTTCTTATGTTCTCTATGGTCGCTTGGCGCAAGATCGCACAGAAAGCACACGGATTTTAGAAAGCAGCGGCTGGAAGACTGATTACAAGCGGCGCATGGCATTTGCATTCGCGGTCTACGAGGTTTCCACTGGCAAGGCCATGTGGCGCGGCGCGCTGACACTCGTGCGGGAAGATCGTGTGTCCGAGGACGAAGAGAGTGGGGTGGACAGTTTCGGCGACCTGGTGACGTCGCTCGCAGCTCAACTGCTCTTGCCTCAGGTCGAAGAAGCGATCTCCACTCAGAAGATGGTTAAGGACATCTTTGGCGAGTTTGCCAAGCAGTTGGTCGAGGAGAAGTAGTCGAAAGTTCGGGCGCTCGAGGGCACAAGGTCCGTGTTGGCGGCGAGCAGTCCAGCTCCCGCACTCATCGGCGAGGGGGCAGAGCACCTGGCCCACCAGAGATTCGTCGTGTTCTGATTGTCTGGAAGTTAGCAGCCCCGGAAAGAATAGCGGTGCAGGGACTTGAACCCCGGACACGCGGATTATGATTCCGCTGCTCT
>CAZNWJ010000006.1:0-171289 GCA_964576925.1 uncultured Ignavibacteria bacterium
GGTGTTGGGTTAAGTCCCGCAACGAGCGCAACCCTCGTCCTTAGTTGCCAGGCCGCAAGGCGGAACCCTAAGGAGACTGCCACGGACAACGTGGAGGAAGGTGGGGATGACGTCAAGTCCTCATGGCCCTTACGTCCAGGGCTACACACGTACTACAATGGTCACTACAGCAGGTTGCAAGACCGCAAGGTGGAGCTAATCCTCAAAAGTGGCCTCAGTTCAGATCGGAGTCTGCAACTCGACTCCGTGAAGGTGGAATTGCTAGTAATCGCAGATCAGCACGCTGCGGTGAATACGTTCCCGGGCCTTGTACACACCGCCCGTCAAGCCATGGAAGCCGGGGGTACCCGAAGCCGTTTGTTTAACCGCAAGGAGAACGACGTCTAAGGTAAAACCGGTGACTGGGGCTAAGTCGTAACAAGGTAGCCGTAGCGGAAGCTGCGGCTGGATCACCTCCTTTCTAAGGAGAACTGGTGAATCAGCGAAATTTATCACGGCAAATGACGAACTCGCTGGTGATCCATGTCGACGTATCTATCTCGGACTCGTCCGGGTGACAAACAAGCTTTCTTTTGGTCACACTATTTCTTGGATATAAGACCCCTGTTCAGCAATGGACAGGGGTTTTTGTTGTTGCGTTTAGTTTCCGAAGCTTGCTATAGATCGCGGGCTATCGGTTTGAACCCACCAAGGTACATTTGCTTTGAGCACTCCTGTCAAGGAAAGAATTGCGTCGAAGTTCAGAAAAGCCTTTACTTGATTCGGGTTCCGATGGATAGGGGCAAAGGTCGGGTGTGCTAGATATGATAGTGGTAGAAGCCGTATTAAGTCTCTTGGTCGAACTGATGACAAAAAAGGGCGTCGCAAAGATAGGCGCCGCTCTCTTGAGACAAAAGTCGGTTATTACAAAGGCAATTGAAGATACAGACAGCGCACTGTACGGGAAGTACGAGAATCTAACTGCGCAATTGAAGCAGTGGTTAGAGCCAAGAGACATTGATTCGATCAGATCCGTCCTCAGCCTGTCCGGACACGATGAAAAGCTGGATTGTGAGGTAACGTCCTTTCTGGGAAGCAGTGGCTTTGTGTACCCCGAAAATCCTCGGGACCACGCAAGTTGCATTGTGAAGACCTTTTACAGCAAGCTGTATCAGAGAATGCTCGCAGATGAGAAGTCCGCATTTGGCATTTTCGATAATCGATTGCAGAACATTGACTCAACAAACAGGCAGGCTCACGCTGAGACTCAGCGACTCTTAAGCGAGGCGATGCAAGAGCTCAGCACTTCGGAAACCGACCTCTCAAGAAGCACGCCGCTGATGCAGAGCACGGGTGTAACTCAGACTGTCGACTTGCCGCCAAGCAACTCGGAGTTCGATGCCGTTGCCGACTCTCAAATCGAGCTTGCCAAGAGCTTCATGAAGGAGGGCAAGACCAGGTCAGCCCTCGAGTCGCTCTTGAAGATTCGCGACTTGGCAAGGTTTGAAAAGCTCTCCAACGAGGCTCAGTACTCGATTGTTGCTAACATTGGATTGTGCTACCTCACGCTCGGGCAAAGTGCTCGCGCAAGAGAGAGTTTGGCACGGGCTATGAGTCTAAAGCCTGACTCAGCGAAGGCAAACGCTAACATGGCGTTGGCGTGCTTAGCACAAGACGACCTGGGTGAAGCACTAAGGCTCAGTAGGGAAGCGGTGGTGCTTGATGCCACCCAACCTCATGTCCTGGCCGTTAGAATCCGGACGCTGAGCCTAGCTGATTGTCATTCTGATTTGGACGCATTAGTGCAGGAGTATCCTCTTGTCGTATCCGACAGAGAGTGTTTGCTCGAACTGGCTCGTGCTTATGTGTTAACTCGCGAGGAGGACAGAGCTCGCCACTACTTCGGCAGAGTCCTCCAGATCGATTCTGCCGATATCGACGCTTGTTTCCACTTCGGTCTACTACTCACACACCACGTTGTTGCAGGTCTGGATCAACCGATATTATTAGACTTCAAGGTGACGAAACCCCAAAGAGAAGATTGTCTTCTGGGAATCAAGCTGTTTGATGAGTGTATTACCTTCCTTCGCAATTCTGACTACGACGAACTTCACTTGGTAGCAAGAGTCAATCGAGCGGTCTTGCGGTCAATTCTCGGAATGACGGTGGAAGCTCTTTCTGATCTTGACGCGGCCCTAGTCATCCACAATGACGACTATCACGCACTGCTCAATAAGGGGCTATTGTGCATCAAGGCGGGTCGCCACCAACAAGCCGTGGATTGTTTCGGTGCTCTGGCTCTGGGACCTCAACGTCTCGAAGCTACTTGTCTCTTGGCTCTTACCGAGTTTGACCGCGGGGAATACCAAAACGTGATTGATACCCTCGAGCCAGTTCTTGTAGAACTAACTAGTTCTTCTCGAGAAGCACAGATGCTCGAAATGGTAGTGGATTGCAAATGGCGCCTCAAGACTGATTGGGATGCGCCAGAGTTGCTTGCCAGACTAGAAGTCTTGGCCGAGAGCGATTTTGCAGCATCATGCGCACTTTCTAGACATCATCTTCGTCGTACTCGCGAATACGGGCGTTCTGCCGAATACGCGAAGAGGGCTATTGAACAGTCGACCGCCAATCGAATGACGGGGGTGCCTTTGAGAATTCTTGCTGAATCCCAAGAGCAGTTGGGCGAAATTCAGGCCGCGAGAGACACCTATGAGAGCTTGGTAGCTTGTACCAAAAGCTTGTCAGACTTAACGGCCTATGTTGAGTTCCTCTATAGAAACGAGATGTATTCCGAAGCGCTTACGACGGCAAGGAATGCACGCGGTTCTGGGCCGCCGATTCGGGGCATTTCAGAGATCGAGGCGTTGATACTTGCCCAGTTTGCTGGTGATCAGAGCACGGCAGCAGATCTAGTATCTAAACTTATTCACAACTCGGAGACTCCACCCCGTACGAAGGTCCTATACAGCGAACTCCAATTCTCCATTGGGGATCGGACGGGAGCAATTTCGACTTTAGAGTCAATTGATGTCAATGCTCTCAAGAGCGACAGCGAAGCGCTGCTACATGCGGCGAATATGCGGGCGAGACTTCAACTTCCGGGCGCGCTTGAACTTGCTCGTTTGGCTTGGGAGCAGCAGCCTGACAATGAGAGGACTTGCGCGGGTTACCTCCAACTGATGCACGTGATTGCCCCTAATGAACAGCTTGTTGTTCCTCCGGAGGAGGTGGTGGGCGGCTCAGTAGTTGTGCTTAATGAAGCAGGAGATCACAAGTGTTACTACATAAGCGAAAGAGGTGAGTCGGTTCCAGATGCATTTACGGTCACGGCTAACGGCCCGCTCTACTCTCGCCTAGTTGGTTCCAAGCTTAACGATGTGCTAGAACTTCGAAGTACAAGATTTGACCAATTGACGGCTCAAGTTGTCGATATACAGACGATTTATGTACATCTCTATCGGTACCTCCTCAACAATTTCACTCGGCTCTTCCCCGATACCAAGATGCTCTTTAGGATTCAAGTCGATCCTCACGACCCGAAGGCATTGCTCGAGCTTCTCGACAATCGAGCAAAAGAATATGATGCGGTCTTGGGTCTGTACAGAAGGAAACAGATCACAGCTGGCACAGTTGCACAGCAATTCAGTACTTCAGTTATCGACGTTATCAACACGTTAGCTACTAGTCGGGATGGAGTCATTCTTGCAGCAAGGGGATCGGCTAAAGAACTCCAAGAAGAACGAATGCTTCTACTCGGTGCCAACACAATCGTGCTCGACTCCACAGCCGTCGTCGCTGTCGCAGGGCTTGATCTGGCAGAGGAACTAAGGGCCTTAGGAATGGAAATTCTGGTTTCCAAAGCTGTCTTGGAAGATATAGAGAGGATGATCGAACAGCTAACTCAGAAGCCGGCTGCATCTATGACAATTTGGAAGGAAGGGGGCGAGTACGTTAAGATGTTGATTACTAACGAACTTGTTCTCGATCGACAGCAGTACCTCAATTCATTGATTCTTCTTGTTGAGAAAATCGCAACTGTGGTGAGTTATGAAGGAATCCTTGACATCCCAAAAGATCAAAGAAAGCAACTACTGCGCGGATTGGGTGTGGAAGCGCTAACTTCAGTGCTCCTAACATCGGAAAGGAGTGCGGTACTTTGGAGTGACGATCTAGGACTGAGAGAAATCGCTTCAAGCGGATGGCATGTAAGGTGCGTCTGGACTCAGTCCTTGTTGGACACAATGCTCGAGCGACAGATTGTTAACGACGATAGATACGACTCATGTTTGATAAATCTCGTCTTGAGCAATTATAGATTTGTGTGTGTCCGGCACAAGACTGTCATGAAGTTGCTTCAAGAGACATCCTTTTCGGTGACTCACGAACTGCAGAAGGTCTTGTCAACCATTACAGCCAATAGCGGATGTACAGCCGATTCCGCGCTCAGAGTAATGTGCGAACTGACCCGCGCGCTCATGTTAGAAAACTTGATGGCCCATCAATATGAGATACTCCTCGATCTTTTTGCCAAAGTCCTTTCCGAAGGTCGTGATAGGAGTTCAGTTATGAAATCCTTTGTTGCCGAGGTCTCGAGGCTACTGACATTGGCACCAATTCAACAAAAGCGATTCAAGAAATGGTGGTCTCATTATAAGGAGAGATTTCTCATTTAGTCGTAGGTCCGAACCCCTGTGGTTCAGACCTACGAAATGCGAATTTCGACTCCCCCCCTCACTGCGCCGCCGTCTCATCGGGAGGGTAACTCGCCGGAATACCCAGCCACTGGATCTTATGGTGCACGTCATTGATCGTACCGTCATTCTCGGGGTCTTTGGAACAGCAAGTGCTCCAAGTATTCACTTCGTTGAGAATATCCCAGTTTGGATTGAAACTCACTGAGATTTGGAACGGAGTAATGTCGTACAGGAAGAACGGCGGCGAGAGGGCGATTTCGCTTTCGGATTGAAGTCCGGAAAGTGAACAGTACAACGACTCGGCCATCAATCCCTGGCCACCGAGTGAGCCGGTCACCATCAACGCCATGAGCTTTGTGGGCGCGTAGATCGTCCCCTGTAGCAGAAACGTGCCAAACGGGTTGTCCACGCCTCCAACGTTGTAGGGAATACACGGAATGTCCGGAGTCTGTCCCGACCAAGTCCAGGTGCATTCATCATTGGGCGGCGGGTCCTGCTCGACCGTATAGTGGAATGTTCCTTCCGCCTTGCCCCAGGCATGTGAATCGAGATCGCCGCCAAAGACAATGTAAGGATTTGGCGCCGGCGTCGTGTGCGGCGCTTCTCGGAAAGAATGCACGTCGGCACGCATACCGCACCAGAAACTAATCGTCCCCAGTAGTGATCCCGCGTCCTGAACAGTGTATTCGAATTTCCCATACCATTTGGTCAGGTTAATCGGGTTGCTTTTTCTTTTTGTGCCGAATGGCGATGCCGGTCCTACAGTAGGTTCGATCTCGACAGTAATCGCACCGGCGGAGCCTGGCCCCGTCGTGGGAATGCTCGCCCAAATGAAAGTCGGCTCCCATTGGTACACGGTCTGCTCCACTCCATTAACATAAACATGCCCCTTGTTGCCGGGGTCTTCACCGAAGTAGCCGGTGAGAAACAGCGTGTCCGTGAAGTTAATGATATACGCAAAACGAAGGCTCGGCGCGAGCATGCCGAATCCCGGATTCAACTGGGTAATTCTCAACTCTGATCCGGTGGTAAGATCGACATCGAATCCGCGATTCGTCATATCCTGAAGCAACTGCACATGATCAAACGGTCGCTGCTTCGGAGATTCTTTGGGCGTGAGAACTGCGAGGTTTACACCGAGCATGCGGTCCACGAGGAATTCAGCGGCCTTATTGGTCGCGGGATCGCCCACCGTCATCGTCCATCCCGCGAACACCGAGGCCCCGGCGGCGGCGAATCCGGCTCTCAGAGAGGGCGCATCACTTTCGCAGGCGCCGATATAGACGAATGAATTCGGCGCAAAGCTCATGTATGAGGACACAAACTTGCCGGTAAACGCATACCTCCACTGATTCTTGCAGAGGGCTCCGCTGCCGCCCTTGGCGTACATGTACACCAGTTCATCCGCGTCAAGCTGCGGCTTGAAAACACTGTCGTTATCCTCGCTGCACATCGTATTGGTCCAGATGCCGGTAATCACCGTTGAGCTGTCAGAAATGCAGACGCCACCGTGCGCGTCGATATAGAAGAATCCATAATCTTGCACGGTCGCCAAATCGGCCGGGGACGGGTGCTGTATCGCCGATCGCCAGTAGCCGCCTTGATCCAACAAGTAGTTGATATACGGCTGCCCCAGTGTGTAACAATTTGCGCCCAAGGTGCTGAAGACTGCCGATTGAACGGAATGCGGTACGCCATAGAATGGTGCAGTGGGCTCGAGTCTGCTGCCCTGACTTTCTTCTGAAGGACGTAGCTCATCTCGTCGCGGCGGCAGTGGTCGAGCCGCAACCTCGACAGCTTGATCGACAGGTTCATATCCGGCTGGATACGGCTCCACGGGACCAGCGCCCGGAAATCGATTGTTGGGAATCATCACCATTCGCCCATCGTCGAATCTCGCCCACACGGAGCTGCCTTGCTTGCCGGCCGCTTCAAACTCGTCACGGCTGTTGAGAAAGGCCAACAGCGCAGTGGCGAATGAGTCCGGACTCACTGCCTCGAGAAGATTGCCTACCGAGTCTATTGCGTTGAGGGCAGCCAAACGCTCTTGGTCGGTGATCACATTGGGATTGCATTCCGGGGCCGAGCACGGTGCAGGGCCGGAGGCGAAAATGTAGTTGATCATAAAGACCGCATCCGTGATGTCGGTCCGATTGCTGCAGTCGACATCGCCGGCCGCATCGTCTTGGGGCGCGGGTCCGCCGGCAAAGATGTAACTCACCAAGTAAACAGCATCGGTGATGTCGATCCGGCCGGAGTTATCCGTGTCCCCGCAAGGAGCGGCGTGCGCGCTCGTCACCAGGCCAACCAATGCAATCAGCATTGAAGTAGGAAGTACCTCTTTGAAGCACCGCACCACATGTAAAGTGGCAAGGATCATTTCGACCTCCGGGGTATTCGCAATTTTAGCTAAGGGAGTGCACAGGTTTTCTGATGTGCCGATCAAAGATACCCGGATATCCGCATTTAACAAGCGGAAATTGACAATTTGGGTCTCTATTTCATCAGATTGGCGTCCCGGCACATAACGCCGCCGGTTCTAACCCTTTTGGTCTCGACTTCATTGGCTGTACCCCACCCGAAGGGTGGGTTCTTCGTAGCCTCCTGCGCCCGTTACCAACCATCGCTTTGCTCTGTTGGCTGCCGCACCGAGCACCTTTCAGCAGGGGAATTAGTCAGTTTCCCACCCTTCGCGTGGAGTGTAGCGCCGGGGGCTGCCACGTTATGCCGAAAATCAACGGCGAATTCGGTAGATAAAAGATCTCGAAATGTTCAAAGGAAACAAAATCGCTTGACATACCCTATTTTACTTCCATTCATTACCAAAAGGCAGGTTATTGACAGATAGAACTGAGTTCCATCGGCATGACGTAAGAATTAACCAACGCGAGGGCCGAGAGATGACCCACAGGTTTGTTTTCCGAATACTCTTCCACTTTCTGATGGCTACAATCTCCTTCATGGCCGGGGGCTGTTCAATCACAGGATTTGCGGTCGGCAAGATGATCGAGAACGGGGCAGAGAGGAGGCAGTCCATCGCCAAGACGGAATTTGGCGAAATCCAGCCAGGATTAAATATTATCCTGACAACTGTGAAGGGTCAATCATTTCGAGGTCGGTTCCAGGGAATGGGACGCTACACGGATGCGGAGTATCAGAATCGGCTCCTTTCTCTGGGTCTGATAACGCAGTCCGTACCAATGCCAGGTCAGAAGGTCAGCCTGCACTTTCGGAATGGCGAAGTTCTCACCGGCCGACTTATTGGCTACGACCATCTCACCGGTACTTCGAAGTCGCCTGAGTGTATTGGACTGCAAACTGAAACTTCCGACACGGTTTACGCGCTGCTATCGGCGCTCAATAAAGTTGTGAACGCCCGGGGGGATTCAATTCGTGCGGATCAAATCTCTCCATATGTCATGGATGGCACGGTACCCAGCCTGCGGTATCTCGAGCTGGACCTCGCTCCAGGCGCTACGGACACCATCGGAGCCGCGGAACTAGGCCATCGCGAGGAAGAGGTTTCGCGTTCAAGTGTGCTTAGTCTCAGAACTCAAGACGAGTTGACAATCTGCTTCAATGAGGACGAAGGCCGTTTCGTACGTAGCAGTCAGAGATTCATCGGTCGGGATACTCTGGGAAACAGAATCAGTATTCCTGCCGACAACGTCTCCGAGCTTGAGTTCATCTCTCCCCAAAGCTCGCCGCAGTTCAGGCAATTTGCCGTGAATGAGGTCACAAGTGCGAAAACTTGGCGGGAAAGCCGTGCCGGCACTATTGGGCTCGGTGTAGGCGCTGTCATCGATGCGGCAGCAATCGTTGCCATAGTAGCTGCCTCCGGTATGAAGTTCGGCCCTTAGGCCATGGAAAGACCGACAGTCCGTAGATCCGTCTCCCCCGTGGTTCGGACATTCTTTCTTCTTCATCCGCAATTCTTGCCGAGTTGCCGTGGCAAATCAGTCCGTAGGTCTGAACCCTTTGATTCGGACTTTCTTCTTTCTTCATTCGCAATGATTGCCGAGCTCCGCAGGTCAAATCCCGCCTCGTCGCGTCATCCGTGCTGACGCGTCGAAGGCGCCAGATTACCATTTCCGTCCCGGTTGAGATTCACGCAGGGATTTGACATAGTCCTTGCTCAACGACTTCAATATCGCCATAAAAGACCATCTATTTCACGGAGTGGAGTTGCGGTCGATGCCCGAGAAGTCGATTGATCTGGCCATGCAGGAAGCGTGGAGCGATTTCCCGTTTGCGGATTACATCATCAAAGACAGCGGCGCGTATGAGAGTCTGGTCACCACGGTGGGGAATTGCTTGAAATCGGGAAGTTCGATTCTCGACTTCGGCGCTGGCGCATGCGAAAAGACCGCGCTCTTGTCGGCGCTAGGCTTCCAATGCTCGGCGCTCGACGATCTTCAGGATGCCTGGCATCTTCAGGACAACAACCGTGAGAAGATTCTCGCCTTTGCGCGTGCGGACGGAATCGATCTTCGCCTGCGGGAAGGCAATAAGATCCCATTTGCCGACGAATCGTTCGACATGGTGATGGCCACTGATGTCATCGAACATCTTCATGAGTCCCCCCGCGAATTGCTCGAAGCCCTGATTAAACTGATTCGCCCGCTGGGTTACTTGCTGATCACGGTGCCCAATGCCGTCAATATTCGCAAGCGGCTGGATGTCCTCCGCGGCAGAACCAATCTCCCCGATTTTTCCACCTACTTCCACTATCCCGGGCAATGGCGCGGCCACATTCGCGAGTACGTGAAGGATGACCTCCGCCAGCTCGCGCAGTACTCCGGAGTGGAGATCGTGACGCTCCGCGGCTGCCACCATGTTCTGCAAAGGCTCCCAAGGCCGCTGCGACCCGTCTACAAACTCGCGACCGCACCCTTTCCATCCTGGCGCGACTCATGGACCCTTCTTGCCCAGAGGCCGGCCGCCTGGCAACCGGCTCATCGGAATTTCCAACCAGCAATGATCGACAGGTAGGCGAGCAGCCGACCTGCGGTCATCCACGGCTTGGGTACAAGAAAAACCGCTGGCTGGGAGCCGATTTAGTTGTCCAATGATGGGAGGTACTTATGTCCACTATTGGCAAGTTCGCGATTCTCGCGCTCGTTCTGAGTGCCGCCGCGCTCATAACGGCCTGTGACGACTCCAAGGGCACCGGCGCGGATGTCGATTGGCTTGCCGGCGAATGGGACTGGGTGCGCTCGTGCTGCGGCTGTCTCGGGGAAAGTTCGTATCCAGCCTATCGCGGTGAGATTGTCGCGAGCTTCAAAAACGGCGTCTTCCAGAAGGTCTATCGCGACAGCGTGATCGAGTGGGGCAACTACAAGTATAGCCACGGCACCATCGACGGTTACGAGTACTACACGCTGGACTACGCCAACAAGAACTTCTCGACCACGGTCTATGTCAACAAGGACTGGGAACTCGTAATCGTCGGCACCTGGGGCGTCTACACGCAGTACTACGAGATGTGATGCCGGCCCCGGCACAGCGGCTCAATATTCTTTTGCTCAACGCAATACTTGATGCTCTCCGTCGGGCCTCGGAATAACGGCTAATATCCCGACCAACAGACCATCGCGGTGATTGTCATAAAGTTGTCTTTGCGTTCTTCATTCTCCCACGTCTTGCGTGGACGGCCGACGATCCAGTCGAAGACAACAGAAAAATGCGAGACAAATTCGTAGCCGGCGGTAACGACAAATCCCGGGCCAGTGCTGCCTTTCGAGCCAAAGAAACTCAGCACTTCTGTGTAGTACGCGAAACCGCCGCCGCCACCTACAAACCAACTGGGAGCGCGCTCCTCGTGGTAATACCGTATTGACGGGCAGGCAATCCCTAATGTCATGTTGCTGCCGAGTGCAGCCAGGAAGTCCGGCTGAGCATTGTTGTGAGTTATGGCTGAAGAGTTGACCAGGCTGATAAGCCAGCGCTGATTAAGTGCGTATCCGATCTCAGCCCGCGTACAAAACGCCGCCTTGTCGAACTGAGTTTCGTTACCGCTTTGATTGGGAAAGATCATTCTCTGCTTCATGCCGGCATAGCCGCCGCCGACGCCGAAACCGATCTGGAATCCGGATCTCTGGTGGTCCCAGCCAAGTGCCGCCTCAGGGAAGATCATTGCAAGAGCGATCATGACTGCAAGCACACGTAGCATTGTTTCTTACTCCACTGATTCGCAAAATGCAGGTTGACGATTCTTCAGCTTCACTTGCAGGCCGCACCCGGGGCACCGCCGCCGGCGAAAATGTAGCTGATCAAGTACACTGCGTCAGAAATCGAGATGATCCCGGTACAATCGGCGTCTCCGTTTAGTAATGGATCGGGCGGTGAACCTCCGATGAAGATGTAGCTAATCAAGTACACTGCGTCGGAGATGTTGATCGTCGCATTGCCGTCCGCGTCTCCCGGGCTGTACTGCATTTCCGACAATAGCCGGCGCCAGACGCCGCCTTCGTTGACTCCTGCAAACAAGTACCCATCGAACGCCGCCAATGAACGAACGTCCCTGAACGGTAGTCCCGCATTCACAGCAGACCAATTCGCTCCCTGATTGAGCGTCATATAAACCCCTCGAAAGGTAGCTGCAAACACGAACGGCGGTACTGCAAGCAGGTCCAGCACATAAGTCCCCGGCAGCCCGTTGTTACAGGCAATCCAGTTTGCGCCCCCATCCGATGTGCGGAAGACGCCACTGCTGGCGGTATTCAAGTACAGGTTATTGTCGGAGACGGCCAGACAACCGTTGGTATACGTACCGGGCGGACTGCCGACAGACTGCCAGTTCACTCCGCCGTCCGTTGATCGGTAAAGCGGGTAATAGCCGTTGCTGATGTAGACAATCGTATCCATAACCGCCAGGTCATGTGCGCTCGAGACCGAGCTCGGCAGTCCGTTCCCACCCTGAAACCAGTTCAACCCATTGTTCGTGGAAAGAACCACACGACCGTCATTGTTGGAGGCGATGATGTTGCCCCGACCAACACACATCGCGGTGACACCGGTTTGCGAACTGACCTTCTCCCAGTGCGCCGCACCGCTCGAACGATAAATGTCTGACGGCCAGGTGCCGGCGAACAGCGTCGTTGCGTTTGCCGCCAGACTTACAACCTGACGCGCCTTAAGAGCCGACCCCGGCTGTCCCCAGGTTCTCCCGCTGTCGCCCGAAACGAAGACACCGCTGGCGCCGCTGCCGGCGAGCAAGTAGTGGTAGTTGCCCATATGTTGGCCGACCTCCAGCAACTCGAAGGTTGCATCGGCCGACAGGCCCGTGCTTGCCAACTGCCAACCCGGCAGCGGTTCGGTGGCGTCATCGGGGAGGATAGTGCTGTAGATCCCGCTGCCATGCGTACCGGCAAAGATTGTTTCGCCATCGACTGCCAGTGCATCGACCACAAAGAGGCTACCCCCAACGAGCAGGCTGTCGTTGCAGGGCACCCAATCGCTCACACCGATCGACATCGTGAACACTCCGGCGCCTCTGGTGCCGGCGAAGAGCCTCCCGCCGCCTCCTGCCAATACGGTGATTTCCCGGCTGAACGTCGAGTCGAGTCCAGCGTTCAGGGCT
This sequence comes from uncultured Ignavibacteria bacterium, assembly GCA_964576925.1. Lineage (GTDB taxonomy): Bacteria > Zixibacteria > MSB-5A5 > CAIYYT01 > CAIYYT01 > JADJGC01. The sequence goes on from CAZNWJ010000006.1 coordinate 12,259, forward strand.
GTCCAATGCTGGCCGCTATCCACAGACTGATAGACACCGGACATGTATGTGCCTGCATACAGGACGGTGCCGACCATTGTGAGTGCGGTAATCGAATAACTGCCGAGACCGAGATAGCCGCGCGTCCAACTGTCGCCATGATCGGTACTGCGGTAAACACCGCTTCCGTCGATGCTGGCGTAGATCGCTGATGCCACTCCCGTGCCGACGCACAAGCATGTCACTTCGGTCTGGTCTAAGCCGCTGTTGACCTGAATCCAGGTTTCCCCGGAATCGGCGGATCGAAACATTCCCCCAGAATCACCGGCGTAGATGTATTGCCCGTCGTAGGCGAAGGCAAACACACGGCTCGAATCACCGTAACCCGCGAAGCCGTTATTGGCCTGTTCCCAAGTTGCGCCAAAGTCAGTTGAGCGTAAGACCCCGGCTCCGGGCAGGCTGGCGAAGACTAAAGTGTTCGCTGTCATGAGGCTGTAAACATCGTACGATCCATATTCCAGCAGTTCTTGGCCGCACGGCAACCAGTTGGCGCCCAGATTCGTTGAGCGGAAAATGCCACCCTGGCGGGTTGACGCATAGATCATATGCCCGGTGGAAAAACTGTCGATGGCAATGTCCCGCACCCACCCGGCGCCGGGGCCATTGGTGCGTTCCCAGTCTGCTCTGAGGGCTGCCGCCAGTGGTGTGATCAACATCACGATGGTCACGTGCAAGATCAGTCGCTTCATCTCGGTTGCCTCCGCCATTTGTTTGCCCTCTGCGGCTTGCATTTCCAGGAACGCAGAGATTGGACTCTGAAACCTGTGGGTAACACAGGATAGTATAATGGATGAAATTGTCAATATCCATTTATGCAGCTAAGCATATGTCGCGAGTTCGTAGGTCGGGTTTCCAGCGTCCCCGACTCTCTATCTCCTGGAATCTCGATGAAGCGCGAAACCCGACATCGCCAACCCCTGGAACGGGCAGGCTCAATGCTCATTCTGCTTGCTTGACAGCTTCGAATCTCGCATGATAGGTCTTGAACTATGATCGGGGAAACAGCATGATCACAGCCTCGAAAGCTCTACAACAACTGCGCGAGGGCAACCGTAGGTTCGTTACGGGCCAATTGCGCTCCGAACGCCTCGCCAATCTTGCCCGTCGAAGCGAACTTGCTGCCGGGCAGGAACCGTTTGCGGTGATCCTTGGTTGTTCGGACTCGCGCGTTCCGGTAGAGATCGTATTTGATCAGGGGCTTGGCGACCTCTTTGTGATTCGGGTCGCCGGAAACATCGTCGCGCCGTCGCTAATCGGGTCTGTCGAATTCGCCGCTGCCAAGTTCGGCACACGCCTCGTCGTGGTATTGGGACACACAAATTGCGGGGCCATCAATGCGACGATTGATGAGTTGTTGGGGCCTTCGGAGAGCCAATCGCGCAACTTGAAGTCGATCGTTGATCGGATCCGGCCGACTGTGGCTGAGCTGCTGAAGAGTCCCCAGACCGTGCCGCGAGAAGAACTCATCCACATGGCCGTGCGGGCGAATATCTCTGCCTCGGTGCAGGCACTGCGGCATGGGAGTGAAATGATCGAGACGATGATTCAAAATGACGGCTTGCTTGTCGTCGGTGCCGAGTATTCGCTCGAAAGCGGGGAAGTGGTCTTCCTTGAATAGTAAATCCGCAAGACCTAACCTGCACGGAATCCCTGTTTGACGATAGCTAAACAAGCTCTTATCTTGCCCCGATGACAGAACCAACAAACGGCCAGTTTCTCTGGGGTGTAGCTACCTCGGCCTACCAGATTGAAGGGGGAATTCAAAACGATCACAATTGCGAGACTCGTTCGCGCTTGCTGATGCAGCGTCATTCGCAAGTACTTGAAGCCGGTATTGCCGCCGATCACTGGAACCGCTGGAACGCCGACTTTGATCTGCTTCCGCAATTGGGTGTGAATAGTTACCGCTTTTCGATCGAATGGGCCCGCCTTGAGCCCGAACCGGGTCGATATGACGAGGCTGCTTTCGCTGCCTATCGCAGTATGATCGATAGCCTGCTGGCGCGTGGAATTACGCCGATGGTAACGTTGCACCATTTTACGCATCCGGCCTGGTTTCACAAGCTCTCGCCGTGGCATGAGGATTCGTCGATCGAGCGCTTTCAGGCCTTTGTCGAGGAAGTCAGTCGCCGGCTGTTGAAGAGAGTGCCTTATGTCATCACTTTCAATGAACCGCTCGTGTGGCTCCTGGCGGGTTACGGCGATGCCAAGTTTCCGCCCTTCCAGCGCAATCTGAGGAATTGTGAATTTCGTGTTTTGACGATTGACGCACGGGTATGTGAATATGTGCTCCTTCTCTGCTCGGAGCTTGACATTGAATCATACGAGAGATACTTTGCTCCACATTAGATAAAGCGACTCAACTCAATACACGATCTTGCCAGGAGACTTGACTTGTATGATAACAAGTGCAGGCGGACTGAGTTCCAAAGAGAAGACTATCACAATGCTATGGGACGTGGGCTTGGCATTGTTCATGGCCATAGCATTCTTTCTCGCTTCAAAAGACAGATATGTGGCATTGTTCAGAACGGATTTGAGGCTATTTCTGGGGTCGCTAGTACTGGCTGCACTCTCAGTGACCCTCTTCTTTCTCTATGCCTTCGCGACACGACGTGAAATTGGATTGCTGTCGATCTATTTGAATGAAGCCGATGTCCCAAAGTTGGGCTCCAAACCATACGTCGTTGTCTTGCTTCTCGCTGTGTATTTCGGTCTGTTAGTTAATTTCTCACATAACATCGTCGTTTTTGCCTCTATTCTGGTTACTTACAATCTCGTCGACATATGGGGAGTGAGAGTAGCTACTGAAAAAGTCAAGTTACCATTGAGAAAAACCATGGAGGCTGGACCTTCTCCTGAGGTTCAAAATGGTGCCAGAGTATTGCACGAATACTTCAGTCGGCCAATGATTGAGCGAATTTCAACACTCATGTTCTTTGACTTCGTTGCGTTATTGCTCGCAGTGCTGTCGAAGTATGAGGCTGGGCTCTCTCAGATTTTGGCACCCGCTGCCTATATCGTTGTTTGCGCAAACATCGCGATTGGTGAATTCGTCATCTGGCGTTGGCGAAAGTTCCGAGACTCGCAGTTGCCTGACTAGCCTAACTGTCGAGATTTGTGGGCGATTCCCGCACAGACTGGCGTTCCAGGCTTTGATCCTCGAGCGAACATCGTTCAATCGAAAGTGAACTTGCGTCGCACGTCCCGCGAGCCCACGCGAGCTGCAGGTACTTGGGTTGTAGATTGTTATGGGTCGACGACTGCAGGGCTCGGGAACTTGCGGTCATTACAAACTCCGAAGTTGCTGTCTGTCGCTACGACCTGGAGACTTCCGCGCAACACCCTGACCGATTCCGCGTCGCCGTATAGATCGAGTTTTGCTCGGCAGACTCCGAACAAAAACATGGAGCGGGACGTCCGCTAGTTCGTATAATCAGAGAAGCAATTCAATCAGATGGGAAGACAGTTCATGGCGGAAAGGGTTGGATCCATGCGAATTCACGGGAATCATCTCTGGACGTTGCCGATTGTGCTCTGCCTGGCAGGTTTTTCAATGGCAGTTGCACAACCTCTGCAGAAGAAAGGATATCGCCTCGTTGAACGCGAGGGGATTGGGACGGCGGTGCCGTTCCTGATGATCGTCAACTCAGCCCGCGCCGTGGGCATGGGCGGGGCGGTAGTGAACCAGGTCGACGGCGAGTCGGGGCTCTACAATCCCGGCGCACTGGGAATCTATCAGTTAAGCTCCCGAGCCTCCGTCAATTTTCCAATCGGAACGACGTGGCTGCCGGAACTTTCGAATGACCTAAGTGTGACGACTTTTGCAGCCAGCGCCGGTCAGTCGTTTCTGGTGGCTGACGGGTCCGCCGGGGTTGCGCCTCGCGTTGCGATTGCCCTCGGTTTTTCGCGATTGAAGATCGATTACGCGGATGCTCAACGAGGGGTTCCGGGTATTGCAAGCGCTGCATCGCGAGAGGACAATAGTGAAAAAGTGGACTGCTTCACAGTCGCTGCCGCTTTGGATTACTTCGCGCGTATCGGCGTTGGGTACACAGGCAAGCGGATCGGCTCGACCTTGGACCAGTTCAGCGAAACCGCGAAAGGCAACGCCTACGATCTGGGCGCATTGCTTGAGGTACCAATCATGAAGGTCATCGCGGGGAGCGGCACAACTGCCCGTCGTAGTTCGAAAACCTGGTTTGAGGTCACGCCCTCGGTCGCTTACGTCGAAGCTAATCGGGGAGACGACTTCGGCTACCCAGACGCAGTGTTTTCCGACCCGCTGCCACGCATCAACCGTAGCGGCGTGGCCGCGAGGCTTGCGGCTAATCGCGGACGTGCCTCGTATGTCTCATTACTGGCTACACACGAAGTCGAATCGGACAAGGCCGGAGACTGGCCGGACATCAAGAAATCCGGAGTTGAACTCGGTGTCATGGGAACACTTTTCATCCGAACCGGAAATCTTGACGATCCGGGCAGCGGCTTTGATATTGCCACCATGGGGTTCGGTGTAAGCTCCGCCGGGGTCGTGCGCTGGCTAGTCGAGTCCGGGAAACTCAGAGCATCCTCGGCGTGGAGGAGTGGTTTTTGGGACAGATTCAACGTCGTATTTGACATGGGTTGGTACGATCATCGCAGCGATGCCCCCATCGCGAACACTAAATTCTATCGACTGGCAGTGACGATCTGATTAGCTTAGTACCAGCCCGCGGAACGCAATCAGGAAGGGACGATCCGTGGTCGTAGTCCGCTGAATCCAACCGGGAACATTAACATGAACTCGCTGGAGCGGAATACGTAGATTAGAAGCGATGTGCTAACCTTCATACTCTGGCTGATTCTCCTGATCCTCTGTTGGCCGCTGGCGATTCTGGCGTTGCTGCTGTACCCTTTGGTGTGGCTGCTGCTGTTGCCGTTTCGCCTCATCGGCATCGCTGTAGAGGGTGTTTTCGCGCTTCTCAAAGCGATTATCATGCTTCCGGCGAGAATTCTGTCCGGACCCAGCAAAGCTTGATTAACGAGCCGGAATCGCGACGTCCTCTGCCTGTTGCCCGCCAGGCACAAGGCATTCGACTATCAAGTTGATTCTATCACTGCGAAAATCTTCAATATCTGCGGGGTGAGTTTCGTATCCTCTTCGATCACGAAGGGAAATGACGCGTACTTGGATCGATGCGGTGGACACTCGAATGGAATATCGTCAGTTGGGAAAGACCGAAGCCAGGGTCTCAGCTATCGGCCTCGGTTGCATGGGGATGTCCGATTTTTACGACGGACGCAGAAGCAATGATGCCGCAAGCATCGCAACGATTCGCCGCGCTTTAGATCTCGGAGTTAATCTCCTCGACAGCGGCGACTTTTATGGTGTCGGCCACAACGAAGAATTGATCCGCGAAGCCATGCGCGGCTATCCGCGAGACAAAGTCTTCTTATCAGTTAAGTTCGGCGGACTTCGCAATCACGACGGCAATTTCATCGGATTCGACAACCGGCCGGCGTCAGTCCGCAACTATCTGGCCTATAGCCTGCAGAGGTTGCGCGTTGATTACATTGACCTCTACTACCCCGGTCGAGTCGACCCGACGGTACCGATTGAAGATACGATTGGGACTTTGGCAGCGCTGGTGAAGGAGGGCAAGATTCGCTATGTCGGTCTGTCTGAAGCCGGCCCAGATACGCTTCGACGTGCCGCTGCTGTACACCCGATCGTGATGCTCCAGACGGAGTACAGCCTTTGGACGCGCGAGCCGGAAAAAGATGTTCTGCCAGTGTGTCGTGAGCTGGGGATCTCGCTGGTGGCATACTCGCCGCTTGGACGTGGATTTTTGACCGGTGCGATACCCAATCCAGCTGAGCTCCCGCCGTACGATTTTCGCAAGTACTTGCCGCGATTCTCCGGCGCAAACGCAAAGCATAACGCGCGCCTCGTCGAGGAGCTTTCAAAGATCGCAGCCGAAAAGCGGGCGACCTTGGCACAACTGGCGATCGCGTGGGTACTGGCACAGGGGGACGATGTCATACCTATTCCCGGCACCAAGCGGATCGACCGGTTGGGAGAGAACCTGGGTGCGCTTTCAATCAAGCTAACCCCCGAGGATCTCAATCGAATTGCGGCTGTGGCGCCGATCGGCGTCGCCGCCGGATCGCGTTATCCGGACGCGATTATGCATACCGTGAATCGTTGAATATGATGATAATGACAAATCCGTATAGGAGCCAAAATGGCTGAACCCAAAACCCGACCCACCGGCGCGAGCGTTGAAGACTTCATCGCAAACGTCCCCAACGAGGAAATGCGCAAAGACAGCAAGAAGCTGATCGCTTTGATGCGTAGGCACACCAAGGCCAAGCCGCAAATGTGGGGGCCCAGCATCATCGGTTTTGGGACGTGCAAAATCAAGTATGCAAACGGCAGCCAGCTCGACTGGCCCGTGATGGGATTCTCACCACGCAAGCCCGCTATCTCGCTCTACTTGATGTGCAGCCTCGACAAGCTGGCCAAGCATCTGGAGATATTGGGGAAGCATAAGCACGGCAAGTCTTGTATTTACATCAAGCGGCTTGTGGACATCGACCTGAAAGTGCTTGAATCCATGATCGAGTTAACGGCCAGGAAGACTACGGGCGCCTAAGACCGCTCGCTTAGCAATCTGCAGTGTTGCTAAAACGTCGATAATCATGTATACTTAGCAGGAAAGTAACGGCGCTTGCCTCACGGGCGCAGTGTAAGATTTTGCCGCATTCACGAAACGAGGTTCGTATGCGATTTCTTGCCCTCGCTTTGTTCTCACTCTCGTTCACAGTTCACTCGTTTGCTCAGTTAGTCGACACCGCCTGGGTGCGAACTTTTCCTGCCGGGACAGGAAACCATGCGCAGTTGACTGCCATGGAACTCGACTCCTCGGGCAATCCGGTTGTGATCGGTTGGACGAGTACACCCGCCACCAACGACGACTTCCTGGTGCTCAAGTTGCTTGCCGATGGCGACACCGCTTGGCTGAGGACATTCGACTTTGCCGAACATGGCGACGACCGCGCGACGGCGATTTCGATTGATATGTATACTAATGTGATGGCCGTTTCCGGAGCATGTGACGGCGGTCAATACTCTTCAAGCCTATTGCTCTCGCGTGAGGGTGGACTAATCGACACCGTGACGCACCAAATGGCGGAAGTCGTCTGGAACCAGCTTCTCCTTTATAGTCCTTTTTTCGAACACTGGGTTCTGGGAGTGGCGGGTGAAGGCATTGTTCCGGGGAACCATTTGATGGCCGAGAGGCGGAGCAAGTTCCCTGGGTTGGGGGATTCACAGCATCAGTTTGCCAAATTCAAGCCAGTTTGTGGTGCAGGAGTCGCAGTCGGGGTTGCCTACATGTGTGGAGCATCTTGGACGACCATTGGTTGGAATATTGTAACAACCCGACTAGGGTTTTCCGGCATTGAAGTGGACACAAGCTGGATGCGTTTGGGGCAAGAGACTTTCCTTGAATGGATGATTCCGTCGAGTCTCGCTCCTGCCGCAGACGGCGGTGTATTCGCCACCGGCCACTATCGCGAGACAATGGTCACGCCAGCCTATGAGTGGCACTTCAAAACATACCGCTACGATGTATCAGGAGCAGAGTTGTGGACTGCTAACTATCAGACCTGCGGAGGTGTCTCCAGTGCCACTTTGGTTGATGCGTCGGGCAATCTCATTGTCCAGGGCAGCGCAATGCCAACTTCGAATTGCGATGTGTCCACGGGCGATACAACTGAAATCTTGATCCTCAAATACGACTCCGACGGCAATCTCGACTGGGATATCCGCTACTCAGCCCCCGATATCGTTCGCCACGATGTCGTTGCCGGCGCTGTCGATCCTGCCGGCAATATCTACGTCGTCGCCAATGTTTTCGCCGATCCTGCGGTCGAGGACTATGATGTCCTGGTAGCGAAGTTCAATACTGCCGGAGGCCTTGTCTGGACCTACACCTACGCATCAGGAGCCGGGGAGGATGATCTGGCGAAAACAATTCGACTCGATGATGCGAACAACATCTATATTGGCGGTACATCGGCTGGAGACGAGTTATTCGTCATCAAACTCGCCCAAAGCGCTGTTGTCGAGGTCGCTGATGACGAGGGGGCAGTTCCCACCGCGTTCGAGTTGTCACAGAATTTTCCGAACCCCTTCAATCCGACAACTGAAATCGAGTTCTCCCTTTTGCGCTCGGGGGAGATCGAACTTGATGTCTTCAACGTCAGCGGGCAACTTGTTCGATCGTTGATTCACGAGGAGCTTGCGGCCGGACGACATCGCGTCGCCTGGGACGCAACCGATAACTCCGGACGGGCGGTCGCGAGTGGCGTTTACTTCTACCGGATCTCTACAGCAGGCTCGGCGGAGTCGCGCAAGATGCTGCTGCTACGTTGACGGTCTGTTCAGCCGATGGCAAACCCAACCGTTCGATTTTCATTGTTGAAGTGCTTATCACAGCCGTGCGATTTAGCTCATCAGTTTAAATAACCTCCGTAATGCATTGAATGACAATTGTTTTGTCTTCCTGGCGGTCGGCCACACGAATTGCCATTTTGTGATTGCGTAGACTAATTGTGTCCACGTATAATGACACTAACAAGGTAACTCGTTTGTAGAATTCCTGGATCGCCTTAGTGGGTACTTACAAGGCGATTCAGCCAGGGTCAAGAATCAATAGGAGGAGACTCGAATGAAACCAAGGACGTTTTTTGTCACTTTCGCCCTGATCATGGTGGCGGTTGCCGCCTTCGTGGTCGCCGGCGAAAAGCCGTGGCTCGACATGCAAAACTGCGATTTCTGCAAGCCGTGGACGGCCAACGGGCTGATGACCGTCATGACGCACGAGCAAATCCCGCTCTCTAACGGCGTGCTCTGCCTGTCGACGGTACCGGCTGAGCGCTTTGAGGAGTTCAAGAAGACCAGCGCCATGATGCACCAGATCGGCGAGCGCGCCGCCAAGGGTGAAAAAGTCACCATGTGCGGAAGCTGCGAGACGATGGGTAGTTTCTTTGGTCGCGGTGCCGCGTACGAAGAGGTCTGGACTAAGAACGGCTCGGCTATGATCTTCACTTCCAGCGACACAGCCCTCGTAGCTGAGATGCACAATTGGGTGAAGAAGAACGATGAAGAGTTCGCCAAGATGATGAGCTCCGTTGAGAAGAAGAAGTAACCGCAAGTAGATCCGAAATCAGGCGGCAGGGACGATAAGTCTCTGCCGTTTTCTATTGCGCTCTACACTCAGCCTCGATTGACGCGGCGGCGGATTAACGATCCGATAAAAGCCCCCAGCAGGGACATCGGTCCGGTGAGTATTCCGGCAATAACGATCTCAAAGGGCCACAGATTGTGGCTCGTTGGGTCAGCGATGACTTCGACAATCACTCGAAACACGACCGCAAGCGGCCCACCCGCGGCGACGCCGGCGCCACGCAGCAATGCAGTCTGGATATTCCGGTGGGAGAAAAGCGCACCAAGCACCAAGCTGATGGTCAGCCAGGGAGCGATCAGAGGCACAAAGTCAGCTTGGGAATAGGGAATTCGCCAGTGGAAGAAACCCAGAAGCAACGTTGAAGTCAGGGCGGCAATCGCCGGAATTCGAAGCTCGCTATTCTTGTTTGAGGCAGTCATGATGGCATTTAATGCAGCGCTGCATTAAACACAACATGATTCGCCTTCAAAGAGATATCTGTTTCCGGGCGAGGGCAATAATGAGAAAAGACCCGCTCAGTGTGTCCTGCCGATACGCCGCAAAAACACCATGCCCACGGCGAGCAGCACGATAACTCCGAGCACGATCCATAGGGAGGGTGATCCACCCAAATCGCCGCCCCGACGAGTGAAAAGCAACACGCCCGCAACGATCAAGGCGATCAGGAGCCCAATGATCGGTCCGACCGCATTGCCGACACCGAAATTCGTTCGGTACGGATCGATCGTTCCCCCTGAGTGCAGGGCGCGCTTTTCAATCCGGCGTTTGAAACGGATGCGGTAGTTATCGAATTTCTCGAGCATCTCCCAGCCGTTTTGCGCCTCTTCAGCGATCAGGCGCTTAACAATCTCGGGGTTATCGAAGCGACCAATTGTCGAACGCACAATCTTGAATTCCCATCCATCGAGGTCGGCGGCGTTGTATCCACTCATTTGTTCTTCCTCCTGCTGCATGCGCTTCTGGTGCGCGGCGATGGCGGCATGAATTGCTGGATTCATTTGTCCTCCTGCGCCGATATACGCCCTGCGGCACCAGAAGTTGCGAATTATGAGGAATCGAGCCTGTCGGAAACGACTTGAAGTCAGCGCTTCCAAAGGAGATATCGTGAGTCACGGTTGATACGCAACCGAAAGTGTCATTCTGATCCCGTTTGCCAATCGGGGTCGAGAATCTGACTAAGTTAATGACATTAATCTTGCGCGAGTATGGGGCGATAGAATAGTATTGTGGAGTGTGCTATAGATGTTTTTCAAGGAGTTTTGAGATGAAGCGCTTTTTGAGCTGTTTCGGGATTGTTGTGATTGGCATTCTTCTCAGTTGCTCACAGCATCAGACTCGTTCAACACGATTCACCGAGGCAAAGACCCTCTATTACGACAATCAACTCGATAGCGCCTATGTCGCATTTTCAGATGCCCTGCGCGCCGACCCACAAGATACCGAGTGCGAAGCCTATCTCGCGGAAACAGCACGCAGGCTGAAGCGACATGAAGAAGCTGTTTATCACGCGTCAAGAGTGCTGGAAGCTGACAACTGCAATGCTTTCGCCCATACTGTCCTGGCAGCCGTCTTTAATCCGCTTTTCGGCGGTGAGGATGCGTGCCACTTCGATTCAGTCTGGGTGCGAGCTCACCGCGCTGTGGAGTGCGACTCCAGTGACGGCAATGCGTGGCTGCTCTTGTGGACTGAGGCAATTCGCCGCGGCGACAGTAAAGTCGAACAGCAGGCCCTCGAGGTGCTCAACCGGACCCACTTCTTCTCGGCGCCGGTGCTCGAATACAACCGTTGGGTCCTCGAGCAGTTGCCGCCAAACGCGATCTTGCTCACGAACGGCGATCTGGACACCTATCCGGCACTCGTGCTCCAGGCCGCGCGCGGCTTGCGCCCGGATGTCGTCGTTGTCAATCTCTCGCTGCTGAATACCAGTTGGTACGAACGCTACCTCGAAACGCGTTATGGCTTGCCATTGCCGCTGCCTGACTCGCAGCTGGCTCTGGTCAAGCCGTTTCAGACAATGGATGGGGAAGTGGTGACAGTCGCTTGCCAGAAGCTTGAGGGGTGGGCGGCCCAGATGAAAGCGGGAACTCTCTCACGGCCCTTGACGCCCGGTCTGACGGTTTACAACAGCAATATCTCACCGCGTTGCCGCAACCACCTCAGGCAGAAGGGCGCCTACCTTGAGTTTGACCCCGCCTTGACCGCTCCCGCTATCAATTGGGAAACGGTGGCGCAGGCTCTTGATCAGGCACGGTTCGATCAGTATTGCGGCGATTATGCCGGCGCCGGCGATCGCAGTCCGATTCGTTCCCAGACGGCCAAATTCCCCGTGATGAACCTGTGCGCGCTCGGACTGGATCTGGCGCGCCATCTGCGTGACTCCGGGGAACGCGACAGGGCCGCCGCCTATTTGGGACGAATTCACGAACTCGCAATCGCCAACGGGGAAGAGAAGCACTTCGCCGCGGAGCTTAACGAACTGGCCGACCTGCGGGTCCAATAGCGCGGCGCCGGACGGCTGCAAAGGCGATTGACAGAAACCTCCTTTCGTTGCATACGTATACCCACCAAGACCATATTTGTGGGTTCAAGCAACGAAAGGAGCAATTATGTCCGACGGCAAGCGTAACGCACTGAACTGGTTTGAAATCCCCGCCAGCGACTTCAAGCGCGCGACGAAATTCTACGAGACGATTCTGGGTGCCGCCATGCACACCACCAACATGGGCGGCGCCGACATGGCGTTTTTCCCCATGGATGAAGGCAAGGTGGGCGGTTCCGTGGTGCATCACCCGTTTATGAAGCCGAGTATGGATGGTACGACCGTCTATCTCAATGCCAATCCTGATTTGGCGCCGATGCTCGCCCGCGTTGAGTCGGCAGGCGGCAAGGTCCTCGTGCCGAAAACGGAGATTACTCCGGAAATCGGGCACTTTGCGGTCTTCGTCGATACCGAGGGCAACAAGGTTGCCCTTCATTCGCAAAACTGACTTGTACGTGGTTTACTTCAGTAATGCAAAAACGGTCACCTTGCGGTGACCGTTTTCTTTTCTGACTATTCGTTATTCGACGGTACGCTTAGTCGCGCAGGTCGAAGATCCGGCCTTCCAGCATCATCAGGTGGATCTTCTGATCGCCGGCGGCACTGACCATATCGAGCAGCTTCTGGGCAGTCGAAACTTCCTCGATCTGCTCGTCGATAAACCAGGCGAGGAAGTTCTCAGTAGCCTTGTCGTTATTCTTCTCGGCGACATCGGCGCACTCGTTGATCAATCGGGTGATCTTCTTCTCGTGCTCAAGCGCCGTCTCGACGATTTCCTTCACCGACTTGTAGTCGGCCTTCGGCACATCGAGTGCGGCCAGTTTCACCGGCGCGCCAACCTCGACAAGGTAGCCGGCGATCTTCGTCGCGTGGCCCATCTCCTCGCCGGCCTGCGCCTCAAACCACTTGGCGAAACCGCGATATCCCATCGCGTGAAGATTGTAAGACATTTGCAGATAAATCCAGTACGAGTAGAACTCCTCTTTAACCTGGACAGTGAGCTTATCTGCAACGGCTTGCGGAATCAACATTTCCTATCTCCTTCATTCTGAGCGTGCCGTGACGGCACGGTAAAAAGTCAATCGTCATTGTACGCGCTCGTCATGATCGCGATTTGTAGTAAGTTGGGCAAAAACAATCAGGATCGGCTGATGAGGAAATCCAGCAGGCGGTCAAGGACGTGAAACTGCGAGTGCTGCGACCAGGCTTTGTGCATAGCCTTGATGGACATTTGTAGTCTCGTTTCCGGCTTGCCCAGATAGTGCGCGAAAAGGCGGTGGAACTCCGTCGGGGTGTTAGCGATCGCTAATTCGGATTCATCGTATAAGCCGGCAAGGGCGGCTGGACAATCAACCACTTGGAAGGCACCGACAGCCGCCAGCACATGCGTTCGTTCATTTACCTCGCCAAACGTCTCGCGCTGTGCGTGCAGGTGAAAATTGGGGCAAATCGCCGCCATTCCATAGAGCAGGGCTGTGTCGCTTTGGCCAATCTTGCCGAAACGCCCCGGCCAGCCGGTGCCCGCCAAGATTCCTGTATGGCTGCGGACGATCGGGATAAGATAATCAGCCGTCTCATCTTGTTTGAGCGGGCTGTTCGTTCCCACGAACGCAAAGTCCCAGAGCTCGCGTCCCGGGCGGGCGAAATGAACCAACGGATTGAACGCGAAAGGCAGGGAAATCACTGGCGTGGTTTGGCGAGATAACACTGGATCACGCTGCGGATCGCGATGGAATGTGATCCGAAAATCGGCGTCGTGGAGTTCACCCTTAAAGTCCGAGCAATAGCCCAGCTTCAGGGTGTGATTCCGTTGATACTTCTCGACAGCGCCGAGAAAGGCCGGATCAGTCACATCGTCGGAATCCACAGAAAGCAAACACGTTGGCTGAAATTGCTCAAGTGACACTTTAATGTCAGATCGAGTGGTTGTCAGCTTCGTCGGTACGCCCTGATATTCGAGACATTGCTGCCAGCTTTCGTAGACGTAGTACAGCGCGCCCATCGTGACGTCTGGAGCGTGAAGCAGGATCCTCAGTTTCGCGTCGCGACGTCGGTTGTGGTATCTCGCCAGCAGGTCCTGGCGCAGGCGCCGGCTCTCGGCGACCAGTTCGTGGCGAGCCGGGTCAGGATGATTGGCTGAAAGCCATTTCAGGGACTTGACCAGTTGCCCCGTCTTGATGTCGGCATTCGTGTTTGCCAAGGTCAGCCGCCCGTAGGTGTCCGCGAGATTCAGGTGCGCGTCGAGATAGTCGCTGCGGATGTCGAGAGCGCGTTGAAGCAGATTCATCGCTGTTTGATACTCGCGGCATTGGAAACAGAGCACGGCAGCGTTGTTTAGCGTCTCGGGATCATCGGGCTCTCTTTGCAGGGCTTGATCCGTAAAAATACGGGCAGATTTCAAGTCCCCGAGACCCAGGCAGCACTCGCCCATGAGCCGGTAGAGAGCAGCGGAATTATTGCCGTCACTCAAGGCCGACTCACACAACAGCGCCGCCTCGGAAACCAGTCCCTTCTGCAGCAGATCCTGAATGCGGCTCAATGACAATGAGGCGGCAATTGTCGAAGTCGTGGGCATCATTATACTCTTCGGCAACCACGCGGGAGGCTTAAGCGCCATGCCATTCAAGCCGTTGCGCCTCATTGCCGACAATGAAGGAGTACAACTCCAACCAGGGAGAATCATGTCTATCGCAATGGAAATCATTGAGTGGCTCGACCCAACGGGCGAAGAAATGATCTACCGCCTGCCGCAGGAAGGCTCGGCCGATTTCAAGTTAGGGGCGCAATTAATCGTTCGCGACAGCCAAATGGCGATCTTCTTCAAAGATGGCCACGCCTGCGATTCCTTTACGACGGGCAGGCACACGCTCACGACCCTCAACATTCCGATCCTCACTCGGCTATTGTCGCTTCCGTGGGGATTCAATTCGCCATTTCGCGCTGAAGTCTATTTTGTCAATCTCAAGACCTTTGTCAGCCTCAAATGGGGTACGCGCCATCCGGTGACATTCCGTGACAGCAAGCTCGGACTGGTGCGCCTGCGCGGGCACGGCGCCTACACGTTCAAGATCGAGCAGCCGATGCTCTTTCTCAACACGATCGTGGGTCGGCAGTCCAAGTACACGACCGACGACATCCAGGGTTACCTGCGCGACGTAATCGTGGCGCGCATGAACGACATGATGGGGGAGAAGCTGGATTCAATCCTCGATTTGCCGCGCGAGTACGACGAATTGGCCGAAGAATTCAAACAGCGCGTCGACAGCGAATTCAAGAAATACGGTCTGCAACTGATCGACTTCTATATCGCCTCGATTACGCCGCCGGAGGAAGTTTCCAAATTGATCGACCAGCGCACCGGCATGGAAGCGGTCGGCGATCTAGACAAGTTCCTCAAGTTCGAGATGGCGCGAGGCATGGCTAACTCCAGTGTTGCCGGTGAAACCGGAAACACTGTGGGAATGGCGGCGGGTGTTGGCGTGATGATGCCGGCACTGATGTCGCGCGTTTTTGCCCCCGACCAGGTCGAGCTTCGGACACACCCGCTCGAGACAGTTACGTGCACCAAGTGCCACACCGATACGCCGGCGCAATCGCGCTACTGCTACCGCTGCGGCAATCCGATGGTACTGCAGAATGCTTGTCCGTCATGCCGCCAGGAGCTGCCGAGCGAAGCGAAGTTCTGCTTCCATTGCGGCGCTAAGCTTGATGCCCGGCCCAAGTGTCCGCACTGCCAGGCCGAATTGATTCCCGATTCTCGATATTGCGGCTCGTGCGGCAAAGCGGTCGACAATGGAAGCGCGACGCAATAGCGGCTTCTACATAAGCACCGGTTGCCCGGGCTGTGGCGGCATGCTGCACCTCGAGTCTGACTTTCGCTCCACGCACTGCGAACACTGTCAATCGGTCGTGCGCCTCAAGCCCGCCGCAACGCCATATGCGTTCCTGCTCAAACCGAAGATCCCGCGATTGCAGGTGCGATTTCACCTCGATCGGTTCTTAAAAGAATCAGGCCGGCCGCTATCGTCTCCGGCTCTGGAAATCGACGGTGTCTACGTGCCGTATTGGCAAATCGAGGGAGTCCTTCTGCGCCTGCGACACAGGCTGGAGAAACGCTACGAAACGTCTGAGTGGGATCGCGGGGATCAGGTCGTCGAGCGGCAGCAGCAGACGACCGAGGTGAATCTGGCGCCATACTCCATGACTTTCCCCGCAGACTCTGAAGCAAGCTGTTACCCGGCGTCGCTCGGAGTGCGGACGCAGATTGCTTTTCTGCATCCGTATTCAGAAGCGCAGATCCATGAAGATTTCCAGCCGCTGCAGTTGCGAGTGCCTCTTACGGCCGCCGCCGATCGTGCCCGCCGCACTGCGGGCAACCTCGACCGCCTGTCGCAGGTGGGTACGAAAAAAAACCAGTCGCGCCTGTTCATCACCCGCTTGAGCGTTGTCTACATGCCGTACTTCGTCTGCCAGAGTGGTGAGAATACCGGGCAATACATTGTCGATGCCATTAGTGGTGACGTGTCGGAAGTGACCCCGCCAGAGGGCGTGGGCGAGTTTGACGCTGGCGGGGCGACGGCTTATCCCGGCCTTCAGGTTGAACTTCACCAATGCCCAAATTGCGGGCACGCCCTCCTTGAAAGTCCGTCCTTTCTGCAGGTTTGTTCCGAGTGCTGCGAGGTGATTGACCTCGACAGCAACGGCGTTTCAAGACACTTGCCTCTCCGTTTCAGAGGCGTCGTCAGTGAAAACGCAACTCTGTTCCCGTTCTATGTTTTTGATATCGCTTCGGATCATGCGGCACGACTTAAGCAGGCGTTGCGGGCGCAGAACGAGTTGGCGCGCTTGATCGTGCCGGCATTCACGCTGGGGAATTTCGAGTCGCTCTATCGTTTGTCGTCGCGCATCACGACGGCATCAGCAATCACACAGCCCGAACCCCTGGCGCAATGGCCAACAAAGTTCGCACCCGTGACGGTCGGAACCACGCAAGCCTGTGCCTGGGCAGCTGCCGTGCTCGCCCGCGCGACCGCTGGGAAAGATGATTCTCTCTCCGCGGCATCTCTAGGCCTGGCAGCCGATCGTCTCTCGTTGATGTTTGCGCCCTTTCGCGCCGACGGTTACTTCTACGTCGACGACGGCCTCGGAGTCATCACGTTTGAACGCGCTGCTATGAAGGATTAGACGGCAGCTAAGACCCCGCTACGAATTTCGAGAACTCCGCCCCAAATCGACGGCACTCCTCGAGCTCAGATTCACTTGGCACCAAGCGAGCGCGCAGTCCCGGCTTGTAGACCTTGAGTTTCAAAGCCTCCAGGTAGCTTTCCAGGATCTCAATCGCCTGGCCGCCCCATCCGTATGATCCGAAGACACCCGCCTTTTTGCCGGCGGCAGCTACGGTGGGGAGCAGGTGGGCAGAATCCCAAATCGGTTTCACGGCATCGCCCGCGAAAGTCGGTGTGCCAAACAGAAGCGCATCGGCAGACTCAATCCAGTCACGTACATCCGACTCCGGCGTCGCGGTGACGTCGAGCATCTTTACTTCGATCTGCGCGGCGTCAAGCGCGCTGCCGAGAAGTGACGCCATCTTCTCAGTGTTTCCGTAGCTCGACGCATAGAGAATCGCGAAGATCTTGCGGCTTGAACGATGTTTCGGTTCCGTCCACTCGAGGTATTTCTCGATGAACAGCTTCGGTTCGCTGCGATTGATCAAGCCGTGAGAAGGCGCAACGACCTCGATATCGATGCGAGCGATCGCTTCGGTCGCCTTGCGCGCAAACGGCGCGAAGGGGCGCATGATGCAGTCGTAGTAGTACCACGCCTCGTGCAGCAAAATGGGCTCGCCCGGCTCGTGAAACATCGAATCAGACGGGCAGAAATGCGCCGCGTAGCCATCGCACGAAAACAGTATCTTCTGCTCCGGGCAATAGCACATCATCGTGTCGGGCCAGTGCATGAATGGCGTGGCCAAAAACTCGAGCGTCAAACCGCCGAGATCGAGCCGGTCTCCGCCTTTGACGCCCTCGATCGGGTGAGTGTCGTCGTTGATCACATTGCGGAGAAACGGTACTGCCGGCTTGGAACACACCAGCTTGCACCTCGGGTTCTTTTCAAGCAGCTTTTTGATCGACCCCGAATGATCCGGTTCGTTGTGATTGACGATCAAGTAGTCTACGCGCGTGAGGGGGATGTGTTCCTCGATCGCCGAAAAGAACTGGTCTTCAAAACCGTCCTTCACGGCGTCGATCACGGCGATCTTTTCGCCCCGGAGCAGATAAGAATTGTATGTCGTTCCGTACTTGGTCTCGACGATGAGATCGAAGACTTTGAGTCCGGGGTCCTTTGACCCAACCCAGAAGACGTTGTTAGATATCGTGACTGAAGCCATTGTTGTCTCCTTCCAGTCCAGTATTATAGGGGATGGAGTGCGCGAATCAACTCGTTTGTGGAGTATTTACGGCAGTTTGCCGGTTGCGATTTTGATTGCACAAGATTGTGATATCCACGTATTTTCATAGAATGATTGCCAGATCAAATCATTGGCTGCACTTGGCCGTTGCGCAACTATTGCTGCTCCTGGCGCTGGGCGGGTGCGGTGACGATCCTACGGAACCCGAGCCCCTCAGGAACGAAGTCTCGCTCCCGAACAATGTCGTTGTCTCCGCGGGAGACCGCTTCAGCGTTCCGATCGAGTTCGCCAATACGGAGCCGGTAGCAGTCGTCGCGCTGCCTTTGAAGTATCCTTTCGAGATAATGACTTGCGACTCGATTTCCTTCGTGGATTCTCGGTGTTCAGACTTCATGTTTCTTCGATCCTTGGTGCAGGGTGACACGATCCAGATCGGCCTGATCGACACTCTCGGTGTCGGTGCCGGGCGCGGCCTCATGGCGACGCTGCACTTCTGGGTTCACGGCAATGCTCCCGACACCGATATCGTCCTCGACCTCTTTGACTCCCCGGTGCTCGACTATGGCTACAGCGATACCTCGCTGGTGTTCGGGATCATCACGCCGATTTTCCGCGCCGGACACATTCGGATCAACTCCCTTCTTTAGCCAGAGAACATTCGGCCAGCGAATTCACCCGGCGCCCCGTTGTTCCAAGCCTGAACCGCGATTTCTCGGCGAAACACCCGGCCGGGCAGGGTGTCGCCACTCTTGAACTAACTTTGCACAATCCCTCGAAACTCTAGCAAATGGTCCAGTATCCGGCTAATCATTCACGTTCTTGGCTCGATAATACTACCAGCAAATGGGGCTGAAGACGAAAGGATCGAGAGAGTTGAAGCGGCGACTTGCCTTGCGAGTTCGTCTCGGTGGCTTGTACAGACTTGACCGTTGACGCAATCAACCAGCCGGACCTCACCGGTAGCGATGGAGTCATTGCAGTTGATTGTGGCTACGAAATCGGGGATTCAGGCTTCACAAAACCGAACCAAATGGAGGGTACTCACGTGTTGAGACGCAATGTAACTGAAATTCTAATCAGCGCACTGGTATTGGCCGTCGCGATTCTGAACGCGACTGTACTGGCGGAAACCACTCCAGAAGTGATTGCGCGCATAACGCAGCAGATTGATCAATCGGAGGTCGCTTCCGCCCCCGTCAAAGCTCTGGCAAAAGAAAAACTTCTTCCGCTCTGCACAAACGCCATCTTCGTCAAAGCGGTAAAGGCGCAAAATGCCAAGAACCTGACTCTCGATCAGGTCAAGAAGATTGACAGCGACTGGACTGCTGCAGAAGACGAACTACCGATTCAGAAGGAACTCATGAACAACGAGTGTGCGGCGGAGATTCGCCGCCTCGCCAAGGAATTCGCGCAGCTCACTGAAACGTTCGTGATGGACCAACTGGGCGCCAACGTGGGGCAGAACGCCCTGACCTCCGATTATTGGCAGGGCGACGAGCCCAAGTGGGCAAACTCGTTTAATGCCGGCAACGGCGGTGTCGATATCGATAAGCCAAAACTCGACAAATCAACTAATCGCGAAGATCAGAAAATCTCGCTGCCGATCATTGACGAAACCGGCAAGGTCATCGGCGCCATCTGCTGCGGCATCGCGCTGAATTAGCTGTCACGAGTCGAATTTGCGACCCCGGGAAAGCAGCTCAGCGCTGTCTTCCCGGTCGCATCCACGTAACAGAGCAAAAGGATACGGAACGCATATGAGCCTCAAGCAGAAGATCGTCGTCTTAGTAGGGATACCGATTCTGGCCCTGCTCGTTATCGTGGGCTTTGGATCTTGGACGATTAAACAGGTGTCGGGCGACCTCGGCAGCATCGTTAACGGCCAGCTCGGTGTCTTGATCGACGAGAAGATCATCCCGTTGATTCAGGAGGACATGCTGCCGCTGATCAACGAAGATATCGTTCGCATTCAGGAGTTGGAGACGAGCATTCAATTGATGCTGGAAGCCGATCGCGATGTGCATCAGGCGGTGATCGCGGAAAAAATGTCTTTGGTTGCCGACGGGGGCGAAGAATCCGCCAAGGCCGACAAGGACAATCGTGAAAACATCGACCAGGCACGGGACCGCATGAAACAAGCGGCGGTAGCGTTGCGTTCGTCCGAATCACGAGCGCTGTTTGAATCGTTCGAGCAATCGTCTGCCCTCTGGGAAGGAAGTTCGCGCAAGGTGATTGAGTTATCGAATACGCCAGGCAAGCTCGCCTTTGCGCGCAAAGCGAGCGACGGCGGTTCGGCGTTCAAAGCCTTCAACGAAATGCGCGACCTGATCGATAAGCTGACCACGCAGCAAGGGGCCGAAATCACCGCCCTCCTGGCTGAGGTCGACAAGAAGAAAGAGCGGGTTAATCAGCGCGAAAAAGAAGTCACCGAAAACAAGACGCTGGCCCTCGCCTCGGCCTCAAACGTCAATTCGAAGGCCTCCACGCAAGTGCCGCTGTTTCTCGGTATCGGCTTGGTTATGACGCTGGTGGCGGCCGCCGCCGGATTCTTCATCTCTCGGAGTATATCTCGACCTTTGACCGAACTGGCCGGCGCAGCGCGCAGCATCGCGAGCGGTGATGTCGACCAGCGCATCACCCACGACGGCAAGGATGAGATCGGCGTGTTGGCGCGCGCTTTCCGCGATCTGATCGACTATATGCGCGGCCTCGCCGGAGCGGCAGAACGAATTGCGCAGAAAGACCTGACCGTGCAGATTCAACCCAAAGGCGACAAGGACGCGCTGGGGCATTCGTTCGTGCGGATGCACGACAATCTCAAGTTGATGGTGCGCCAGTTGGGTGACAACGCCAACCAGTTGGCCTCGGCCTCCGCTGAGATTGCCTCTTCCGCCGAGGAAATGTCCCGCGGCTCCGCCGATCAGGCCAAACAGATTGCCAATGTTTCCGCCGCCATCGATGAGATGAGCGCCGCAGCCTCGGAATCGGCGAAAAATTCCGGAGACGCCGCCGAGACCTCCAAACGCGCTACCGAAGTGGCCTCAGACGGCGGGGCGATCATCTCTGAAACCATCTCCGGCATGCAACGAATTGCCTCTGTCGTGCAGAATTCGGCGACCGGCATCGAGAAGGTAGCCGAATCAGCGACTCAGATCGGCGAAATCATCAGCCTGATCGACGATATTGCCGATCAGACGAACTTGTTGGCGCTGAATGCCGCGATCGAAGCCGCCCGCGCGGGCGAGCAGGGCCGCGGCTTTGCCGTCGTTGCTGATGAAGTTCGCAAGCTGGCCGAGCGCACGGCGACGGCAACCAATGAGATTACGAGCATGATCAGCAGCGTGCAAGAGCGCACGCGGGAAGCGGTCAACTCCATGCAAACCGGAATCAAGGAAGTTAACTCCGGAACGTCGTTAACGTCACGCGCCGGGCAGAGTCTGTCCGAGATCGTCCAGATGTCGCAGCAGGTCATGGAGATGATTCGCACGATGTCGCAAACCTCCGAGGAGAATTCCCACAGCGCCGTTGAGATTTCGAAGAATATGGAAGGCGTACTGCTGGTTACCAAGGAGACCGCACGCGGCGCCGAGCAATCCGCGACGGCGGCCGAAGAATTGAGCCGCCAGGCCGAGGAATTGAAGCGCATCGTTTCGCAATTTGCTCTTTGAAAACACATCGCGGGACGATTTGGCCGCAGTGCGTTGAAGTTTTGCTGACGAATGTCAGAAGCCCGGCCGCACGTTGGGCGACCTCTACGACCCGGGATTGGCTCTTCGACCGATTCCGGGTTTTTTGTTTGCGGCGATCGTTGAAAGGGAGATTTGGGATCAGAAATGCGATTTCGGGTAATCCGCAGGTCAGAACACCTGCGGTTTGGACACCATGTTGGATTCACCCCGAAGCGATCTGTCACCATGCCTATCGAATCGCGGATTGGCGAAAACATCGAGATGCATTACACTGCAGCCCATTGAATGTCCGAACCGCGGGGGTTCGGAGCTACCAACTGGAGGGACGTTAGTCTCAAGAGCTGAGTTCCCAGTGTTGCATGTCGAAACCCCCACTGCTACGGGCGTTGGTTCTCGAAGACTAATTTAGGGGTTTCGACAATGCCTTTGAATCGCAAGCAGGGAAAGAACCGAAGGTGTCGAAACCCCTCTGACAGTCGTGTGATAATGATTGCGGTAGTATCGGGGGTTTCGACCTACGCGGCTGGTCGTAGAGGATGGCCAGGTTGTTCGCTCCACCAATTGCCAGCTCCGGAGAGCAGCTTAGACTGTAAGCATCTGCTGCCTGAACCGCATCACCGTGCCTGTGCCGCCCTACTCGCTACGTTGCTCGGTGACGACGTTGGGAACGGCCGATGAGATTGGTACGTTTCGCTCGCGCACTGCGCCGCCACGCCCATCGCGCGTTAGTGCATTGCCCTCTGCCGCCTTCACGCCTTCGTTGTTAAACACGAGCACGTTGAACGCCGCGCCTACCGGCATGTTCGCCAGGTCTTCGTTGAAGATACCCCACTGGTCGACAACCGGGCTGTAATAGGCCGCGATCATGTGCGGGTTAAAAGTCCCCCCAGCACTCCAGTTCTGGGTCACGATCAGGATCGCGCCCGGCTTTCCGTTGGTAAGTGGATGATCGATATAGGTGACAGCGCCAGCGATATTCAAGCTCGTAGCCTGATGGATGAACACGGGTGTCGGCGTATTCAGCCCGGCATCTGGGACCGCAAGACCTCCACCGATGATCTCGATTGCCGTGCCCTGGCTCGAGCTGCTGATTCCACTGCCCAAGGCCCTGACCCCGGCGCCAGCTTCTGTCAGTGCCTGCCCCCACACACCGTAGCCGGAGTTTGTCACGCCCGCGAGACCATTCCATGTCTCGCTCTCTGCAAAGAAGCCCGCATAGCCTGCGGAGGATGTAGCGCAATGACCGCCGATCTCAGGAGATGTTGCGACTACTCCGGCATTGTACGTGAACGTGCCGCCTAGCGTCGTGGTGAATTTGCTGCCCAGTTCGCCCATGGCGCTCGTGTTGCGGTTCAGACCATGCACGGCGATGCCGTCCGGGCTAGCGGTCTCTCCGGAAACCCCGCAGGCAGGGCCGCTGTTGGCAAGGGCATATCCCCAGACGCCGAACCACTTTTCTTGGGCTAAGGTGAATCCGACCACGCCGTGGCGCGTGTCGCTCTCGCCAAAGACGCCGGCCCCCTCCGTTGGCATCGCGGAGGCACCGGTGCGTTGCACTCCACGCAGGCCGAACGTATGCCCCGACGGCGCGCTCGTCTCGCCGCGAACGCCGGCCGACGAATTCGCGTCCGAATTGTTCGTCCCCATGATGATGAAACTTCCCGGATTGTTGCCGCTCAGCATTAGCGGATTCGGTACGCCCTGAAGAAACGCGGTCGAGTGCAGCCCGTCGAGCATGTCCGAGTTCTTCGCCTTGATTGCGTACGGCGCTAAGGAAATCAACTGGCGTGGTGACAGCTCGGCCCCCCCCATGATTGAAATCTCCAGATAACGGGGGTAATCCTCAAACAAATCCGCGGGAAAGGGTTTGATCGATCCCAGCAGAGCGGTAAACAATCCATCAGTGGTGGCGACTGCTTGCTCCTCCGTCCACAAGGCCAAACCTCCCGACGAATCGGCGTAGATGGCAAACGCGATGCCATAGTTACCGTCCGGAAACGGCCCCCCCGTCGCGTAAGTCAGCCGACCTTGATAGCTGATCGGCTGGGGCGGGGCAGCATGCAACTCAGTTGCGGCCACGATCAAGACACACAGCGTCAAGAAGGCACATGTTTTTTGGAATGACATGGTTACTCCTTTGATGATACAGGTACAGAATCACCGATCTTACAGTTCTGGAACTATTGTCTAGATCAAATACGTGTGGACAACATAGTGTTTTTGGGCCATAATAGCAACCCCATGCTGAGGGCAAAGATGGCCGGATTCGAGTTCGACCTCAGTTACAAATCGGTCACAGCGTGGATGTGTTGATCTCCGTAATCGCTTCCTGGTTCTCCACCAACGCGCGCCCAGTTCCTGTCGGCGTCAAGCAATCGTTTGACCTTCGGTTCACGTACGATTCCTACCACAAGCCGCATCCCCCCGGACAGTAGCCTGCCCAGAGCCCTCCAGCACATCTCGTGTCCAGATCTAGTTGAAGGCAAACACAACGGCAAAACATCATACTGTCGATAGTTCCAGTCATGCCGCCCTTGGTGCCCGCGTCGGCTCAATCCTTCCGGAGCAACGGTAGTGAAATCGTGGAACGATTGATTTCTTAACATCTTGCGATTCAGCAATTGACGAACTACGCTCGACTGAAGTATAATAGATGCACAGAGCGCTAATGAGTCCTACCCAGAGCGAGCAGAGGTGTCTTCGGATGATAGATGTCGAAATCCCTCATCTCGAATTCAGCTGGAATCAGTCTACAGTTACTAATACTGCAGCCTTGGCAGACTTCTCTGTTGACCGAGGGGCCCTGACTTTGAAATCACCAGCAGGTGTGAATGTGGGCAATTCTGCATGCTGTCCTATGCGCCGCATCAAGGTCTCATTCACGATTTCGGAGATTCGGACGAAAAGTTCGCGCTGGAGCTTGGCGGAGGACTTGGTCGCCGAAGCGGATTCAAGGATAGCGTAGCGGCTGGCATTAGAAATCGTTACGATTAATTCCATGCGAAATGCGGAACGCGGAGCTGCGAGTTTATGAGCGGAATCTCTTTGTTTTTTCCTTCTTTGGTATATATTTGATCTACTTAGTCTACGACAATCTTTCGGCGCTTGCTTGTACCTCAGGAGGGTCAATTCTCATGTTCCAGTTCGCTCGCGTTCTTTGCCGGTCTCTTGTTCTTACCTTTGCGTCTTCAGCTGTAATCTCGCCGTTTTCCGAGGCCGCTTCTGGCCCGGGCCCGAATGCTGAATTGTTGTCGGCTTCAGCGAGCACCTTCACCCGCAATGAAGGGCAGTGGCCGGACTCAATTCTCTACCGGGCCGCGGGTAACGGGGCCGTGTTGTGGTTCACTGCGGACGGCGTCTATCATCAGATTTCCCGTGAGGTCCGTCGGTCGGCTATGTCGGCCATCGATTTGCCGTCTGGCGATTCGACACAGACCGAGAGCCTCCTGATCAGGACGACATTTGTTGAAGCTGATCCCCGCGCTATTCTCACGGCTGAAGGAGTGACTGATTACAAGTGCAATTACTTCTTCGGTGATGATGAGTCCCAGTGGCACACCGATGTCGCCAATTTTCATTCGATCAGCTATAATAACCTGTATGACGGTGTCGACCTGCGTTTTAGATACCAGGACGGAGCGCTGCGAGCGGAGTTTGCCATTCAAGCCGGCGCTGATCCGAGTCGAATCAAGTTGCGCTTCGAAGGGATTGAAGGTCTGGCCGTAGGCCTGGACGGCAAGTTAACTTTGGAGACTCTCTGGGGCAGCGCGACTGAAATGCTCCCAGCAGTGAACGGGAGCGATCGCTCACTTGCCGGCGACGCCCGGTATCGTCTGATTGATGCTCAAACTGTCGGTTTCGAGATCGACGCACCGGCTGGATCCCGACAGTCGCTATTACTAGCTCCGGCGCTCACTTTCAGCACCTATCTCGGTGGCGGTTCAGACGACGAGATCGGCGGTATCACCGTCAACGGTCTGGATCAGGCGCTGGTGTGTGGATTGACCAACTCGGCGAATTTTCCCTTTTTGACCGGCCTCGACAATTCTTACAACAATGGCGGCGATGTTTTTGTCACCCAATTCAATGCTTCCGGCAACGGCCTGATCTTCAGTACTTACATCGGCGGCTCGGCGACCGAGTATGGGCTATCGATCGCCACCAGCGGCACGACCTATGCAATTCTAGTCGTCGGTTTCACCCAGTCATCCAATTTCCCGACGGCGAACGCGACCGATAACGCGCTCAGCGGCACACAGGATGCCTTCTTGCTTGCCTTGTCAAGCACTGGAAATACTTTGACCTTCAGCACCTTTCTCGGCGGCGGCGCTAATGAGGCCGCCAATGACCTTGCTGTCGTCTGCCCTAACAATTGTCTGAATCCGGCGATCACAGTCTGGGTTGTCGGCCAGACCTTCTCGACCGATTTCCCGGTTTTGGATTTTTATGATAACTCGCTGGGCGGTACCAGCGATGCTTTCATTACGCAATACAGCCTGACATCGATCGCGCGCACGGTCGAATACAGCACCTATTATGGCGGCTCCAATCAGGAATCGGCGCAGGCCTTGGTCACAACCGGCACATCGCCGTTCAAGGCCTACGTGGCCGGCTACACCCAATCCGGCGATCTCTCAATAGTAAATGGAGTCTTTCCGACGTTTGACGGTTCGGTGAACGGGTTTGTGGCGGTCATTGAAACCGCCGGCAGCGGATCGGCTTTCGCCTCGTACAGTTCATACGTTCCCGATCCCGACGGCGTCAATGATGTCGTGTATCTGCGCGATATTGCGCTCGGTAGCGGCGGGGACGTGTATGTCTGCGGATCGATCGCCGAGTGCATCGGTTCAGGGTGTGACCCGGACAATGTCTTCATCCAGAAGCATCCTACCAGCGCGGGAATTCTCGTCAGCAGCACTTTGGTCGGCAGCGACTATGATACCGCACACCGGCTGCGACGCGGACTCGATGGCAATGTCTATCTCGTCGGCACGACGCAGTCGGCTGACTTTCCGACCCTCAATCCCTATGACGGCAGTCTTGAGGGTTCAAGCGACGCTCTTGGCGCGATCTTTGAACCAACCGGATTGGCGCTGCTGTGGTCGTCGTATCTCGGCGGCAACAGTGTGGAAGTTCTCGCTTGTTTGGCGCTGGACAATGAGAACTGTATGTATATCGCCGGCAAGACTGGCTCGACCAACTTCCCGGTAATCAATCCATACAGCGGCGGCAACGCCGGTGCCGGCGACGGTTTTCTGACCAAGGTGTGTCTGCCACTCTATGTCTGCGGTGATGCGGACGGCTCCGGGATTGTGAGCATTTCTGACGCCGTCTACCTGATCAGTTACATTTTCGCCGGTGGCCCGGCGCCGAGTCCATTGGCGGCCGGCGACGCCGATTGCTCCGGCACCGTTAACATTTCCGACGCTGTTTTCCTGATCAACTATATCTTCGCCGGTGGCCCGGTGCCATGTTCAGCGTGTCCATGAATGCCGGTTAACTCGGTCCTGCAATTCATCCCGTAGTTCAAGGTTTGGAAGTTGCTATCGCTTGGTACAGCAGATGAATTGTGCAGAGAGAAGCCCGACACCCCACCTCTCGCGCAGTATTGGTGTCGGGTTTCTCACTTAGCGGCTGGCATTTCGGCTCGTTACGATTGACTCCGCGCGGAATTCGGAACCCGACCTACAACTTGACGATTTCCCGGCCTATTCCGCTGGTTTTCCCGCCGACTGGCTCTTGCTGCGTTCGATGGATTGTAGCGCCAGATAATTGTCGCCGAACTTCTTCATGTTGTTCAGCTCGTTGTCGAACTGATCGTAGTGTCGCTCTTCGTCGGCAACAAGTCCCTCGAAAATCTGCTTGGTTGCCGAATCGGCATTCTTGCTGCACTCGTTGGCGAATTTGTTGTAATCTTTGGCGCTGCCTTCTTCCATCTTGCGCGCCTTTTCGAGCATCGCCTTGACATCGTGAATCTTGCTCACCTCGTGCGCGGCTGCCAGCTCGACATCGCCGCCCAGGAAGAGGACTCGTTCGGCAAGGCGCTCGATATGCAGCATCTCCTCGATCGCCGTGCGCTTAAACAGCGCCGCCAATAAGTCGTAGCCCTGGTCGTCGCAGTGGAAGTGGAAGTACATATACTGGTGGACGGCCGCCAATTCATCCGCGACCGCCTGGTTCAACATCACCTGGCTCTTTTCGTGCATTGTACGCTCCTCGTCAAAATCGTTGACTAATCACTCATCTTCTTGCAGGGATGATAACAATCGACGACGATAGCGACAAGCGATTCAGCCGTGGGTCCCAATCGCCTGGTTTCCGAACTACATCTCTTGCCGCTTGCCTCAAGACACCAACTTCCTTAACTTCCTCGCAACCATCCTTTTGCCGGAGTGGCGAAATTGGTAGACGCAAGGGACTTAAAAAGCGAACCCGACGAAAACGTAAATGAATGAGCTTCATTGTATTACATTGTGTAACAATCTGATAGCTCGCACTTCTTGATGTATTAGTTTGGATCGACTTTGACTATTTGGGACTGAATGTAGTCACAAATTGGTCACAACGTGGATTTGTTAATCTCCGCACGGTTTGCTGATTCTCCCCATTCGCGTACGGTTACTGTTAACGTCAAGCAGTTCTTTGACCTTCGGATCGCGACAGCAGCACGGCTTGATTCAAGCCCTTGCCTGCGGCTATAGTGGATGGAAACCCCCTGATATCGTTCAAAGGGAGCTATGGACCTGAGCATGCAGAAGTCCATTGGAGTGGATAAATCCCTCCAGTACGACTCGCACAGGGAGACGCTACTTTTGTCGTGCGCCTTCAGCTAACCCCGCAGTAACCGGAGTGCGTTCGCGATGACCAGAAGCGCAGAAACTTCATTGAAGAGTAGACCAGGCACAAGCCCAATCCATCCAAGGAGTGCGGCTGGGATAAGAACCGCGACAATAGCCAAGGACGCAATCGTATTCTGCTGCATATTGTGAACTGCCCGGCGACTGAGATTTAGTACGAGTGGCAACTTCGCTAAATCATCTGACATCAAGACAACGTCGCCCGTTTCTTTCGCAATATCGGTTCCGCGTGTACCCATGGCAATACCGACATCAGCTGAGGCCAGGGCCGGCGCATCATTGATCCCGTCACCCACCATGCCGACCGCGCCGAACTGCTGGCGGATTCGTTCAATTGTATCGACCTTCTGCTCAGGCAAGAGCCCCGCGTAGAACTCGTCGATGCCTGCCTGTGCGGCAATAGCCTGAGCAGTTCCGTGATGGTCACCAGTCAGCATGACAGTATGCAGGCCTTCGCTCTTAAGCGATGCTACAGTGCTCTGGACATTCGATCGGAGCTGGTCGGCTACGGCCACAATACCAAGCAGTTTTTGTTTATCGGCAAGCAAAACGACGGTCTTGGCATTTTGTTCCAGACCAGCTATCACCTCTAGTTGCTCGGGCGATATCTTCACTCCGTGTGTGCTTAGCAGACTCTGGTTGCCTACCAGATAGCTTGTTCCGTTCACTAGGGCGCGGACCCCCTGGCCGGTCACGGAGTCGAACTCCTCCGGTACACTCGCTGTCGGCACTGAGAGGGATCGCGTGTGTCGCACGATGGCTTCAGCCAGAGGGTGCTCCGAACGTGATTCAATGCTCGCCGTCACCGATAGGATATCGTTCTGGGTTAGTCCGTTAAAGGGTATCAGATCGGTTACCACCGGCAGTCCAATGGTGAGCGTTCCCGTCTTATCAAATGCAAGCGCCTTGATCCTGGCGGCGGCCTCTAAGTACACTCCACCCTTGAAGAGCACACCTCGCCGAGCGGCGGTCGCGACAGCAGCAACGACTGAAACCGGCACAGAAAGAGCCAAGCCGCAGGAACAAGACACTACCAGCACTACGAGTCCACGATAAATGTATTCGCCCCATGCTGTAGCAAAAAGCATCGGTGGAACGACCGCAACTGTCAACGCCAAGGCGAACATGGTTGGGGTATAAATGCGGCCGAATTTCTCCGCGAATCGCTGGTACGAGGACTTCTTGGCCTGTGCTTCTTCGACGGAGTGAATGATACGAGCCAACGTGGTGTCGCGAGCAAGCTTTGTAACCTCGATCTCGAGCGAGCCTTTTTGGTTAATGGTCCCGGCAAACGCCTCATTGCCAACCACCATGTGCACCGGCATCGGCTCGCCAGTGATAGTCGATGTATCAACGTACGACGATCCGTCTGTGACCCTCCCGTCAATAGGAATCTTCTCGCCGGGGCGAATGATAACCGTATCACCGATGCGGACTTGCTCTGTGGGAAGAATTATTTCTCTACCGTCGCGGCGAACCAGCGCCTCTCTGGGAACAAGATCCATCAGCGCCCGGACCGCTCCGCGAGCCCGATCAACTGCGTATGCTTCGAGGACATCTCCCAATGAGTAAATGACCACCAACAGCGCCGCTTCTTCCCAGAGGCCGAGAGCAACTGCGCCTGCAGCGCCGACGACCATGAGCAGGCGAATATTCAGCGTTAATGTTCGTAATGCAAGCAAGCCCATCCGGGCAGGAAAGTAAGCACCGATGAGAATGGCCGCCCCAAAGAGCACTTGGACCGCGCTGTGTTGTACGCCGAATGTTTCCGCGCCGAAGCCGGACAGAACAAGGACACCGCTGGCAAGGAGAGCGATCACTTGCGGTGTGAGCCATCGACGCGTTGGCGTGACAACAGGGCTCCGAGAGCGCGGAGTCGCTTTCAATCCGGTGGCATTGGCAGCTTGGACGACTTGATCCAGTGATATCTTCGCAGCATCGTACTCGACTGCGACTTCCCGCGTCATGAGGTTAGCCTGCCAGCGACTTACACCGGGCAGACGCTTGAGCGCCTGGTCGATCAACACAACCTCGTCGTTGCAATCCATGTTTGCAACAAACAAGGTCGCCGATGCGTGGTTTGTGGCTGTATTTGGCACTTTGTTCATTCTCCTAAGTGCAGTTTATCATAGATCGTGACGCTGCGGAAGGTGCCTTGCACACTACCTATTCGGAACTCGCGCGCCCAAATCCCATCGGCCAACTGAGCGTCGAAGATCTGTTCCTCTGGAATGTTATGGCTCGTCTCATTTCCGGATAGGGAAGCATATTCCTTTCTGGCGTCACAACCGCAAATACAACCATCGATGCTGAGGCAAAGTGTGCATGCTGTTACCACTTGACCAATTCGGAGGTACAGCCGCAACCGTTTAGGGAAAGATCGCCCGTTCTTGCTTGACAGTTCTTTTGTCAGAAAGGTAGATTTCCGATGCCCGACTTGAACTTGCAAGGTCATCGGCAGGCATCCACGATTCGCACAATTTGTCCTTCTACCTGCGCTGCGATCGCCGCCACGTCTTTGCTGGGGAAGAAGTTGGAGATTACTGTCGGTCGCATTGCGCAAATGAACGTACGTCCCTTGTCGGCATAGATGCTGATGGGACAAGGAAGCATCAGAGAGATCTCTGGATCGATGCTGAGGACGTCATTCGCGAATTTGGCGTTGCAGATTTCCACAATTTTCATCGATTCACGAACAAATCCTTTGGCCGCCAAGGTTGCTTGAACGTCGTGAACGTGCAGCACGCGAAACCCAGCATCCTGGCTCGTTGCCTCGACTGCAGCAAGCGCGGCGTCCACACTCTTGCCCGTCTCAACCGTATAGTCGAATTCCTTTTGCATTGCTTTGACTCCTCGGTAAAACGATTTCAATTGATTCTGCTCCACTGTCTGCACACCTGCGTTCGTGATCAACTCGCCTCAACGCACTCGGCACGAAACCGATGCTGCGTTGCAATGTTGTTCTCAAACGTTTCGGTTTTATCGATAGCAATTCCACGCACGCCTACGGTCGTGTCCGAAAATGAAGCATGAAGCCGCCGTATTGGTAGCTATTCATGTCCATCATCATGCCATTGCGACCGCGTACGTCACCGTAAACGTACAGCATGCAGTTCGTATTCGGCATCAAGGTTGAGTCGACGTAGAATGTGCAGCTGTCGAGCATTTGATTCCACTCAAATGAGCCGTGAAAATCGATTGAGTCGAGCCAGTTCATCATGTGGCCCATGTTCATCATGCCGCCGCCCATCATACCACGGTGATGCTGGAGCGAGTCCATCCAGCTGGGCAAACCCGGACTTGCAGTGAAGTGGAAGTTGTGTCGGAAGCTGGCTGAGTCCATCGGCATATCAAACTTGATGTCGAGAATCGGTTTTAAGGCAACGTCGTTACTTCCTTCTGCCGGCGTGACGCGAACGATTTTCGGTGCGGTCGTAGGAAGACTATTGCCAGTAGTCTTATTGTCGTCACTGCAACCGGCAATCCACGAAAGCGACACTACCAGAACCAGCCCGAGCAATGCTGTGACAGAGAATTGTCTCATGCTAAAGTCTCCTTATTGAAGCAAATCTGAGTAAAAGACACCGTTTCTCAAACGAGACACAGAATACATGTACGAAACAAACCACGCTTGTTGAGTTTCTGACACGCAGTACGCTAACATCTATTGACATGTCTTTGCTTGAAACCGTGGAAGGTAGCGTCCAACGCGAAGAACAGTTTCCACATACTCGAATCTTAGTTGTTTGTTATTGCCTCACTTTCCGCCGCTCTATGGAAGATGCGATACAAGGCGGGCAGCACAACCAATGTCAAGAACGTCGATGACAATATTCCGCCAATCACAACGGTCGCCAGAGGTCGCTGTACCTCAGCACCCGAGCCGGTCGCAATAGCCATTGGCACAAATCCCAGTGAGGCGACCAGCGCTGTCATCAGCACGGGGCGCAGGCGAGTCAACGCGCCGCGTTTGATCGCATCTTCAAGATGACTACCTTCCTCACGAAGTTTGTTGATAAACGAAACCATCACCAGGCCGTTGAGTACGGCTATACCTGAAAGCGCGATAAAACCAACTCCGGCCGAGATTGACAGCGGTATGTCCCTAAACCAAAGCGTCAGAATGCCGCCGGTCAGAGCCAGTGGGATGCCGGTAAAGACCAGTATCGAATCCTTGATCGAGCCGAAAGTAGCGAAGAGGAGCAAGAAGATCAGCAATAAGGCAATGGGCACCACGACCTGCAGTCGTGCTTTTGCAGCAATCAAGTTTTCGAACTGACCGCCCCAGGTCATCCAATACCCAGCAGGCAACTTTACGTTTTCGTTTATTTTCTCCTGCGCCTCAGCGACGAACGAGCCGATATCGCGGCCGCGCACGTTTGATTGCACCACCACACGACGCTTGCCGTTCTCGCGGCTAATTTGGTTCGGTCCTTCAGCAATACTGATCTTCGCAATTGCCCCAAGAGGCACATAGCCCGGATCGACATCACCGGAAAGAGCATAGGAAGCGAAGGCTATCTCGCGCTCGCGATCTGCACTTGGCTCGGGCAGCGGAATCGCAAGGAACTCCAGCGCCTCCACGTCACGCCGCACTTCCTCAGGAAGACGGACCACGAGGTCGAAGCGTCGATCTCCCTCGAATACCTGGCCGACGCTCGTGCCGCCGACCGCAGCTTCGACAACTTCCTGCACATCTGCAATATTCAATCCATAACGAGCTATGGCAAGGCGGTCTAGGTCAACCGTCAGAATCGGTAGGCCAGTGACCTGTTCAACCTTGATGTCCGCTGAGCCGCGGACATCTTGCAGGATTGCGGCTATCTTCTGTCCCTGCTCAAGCATTACCTCCAAATCGTCGCCGAATACTTTCACGGCAACGTCGCTGCGCACGCCAGCAATGAGCTCGTTGAAGCGCATCTGAATTGGTTGAGTGAATTCGTAAGCGTTTCCCGGCAGATGGTCGATAGCTTCTTCAATGTCTTTTACTAAGTCTGCCTTTGGTTTACTTGGATCAGACCACTCGGAACGTGGCTTGATGATGATAAAACCGTCAGCAATCGAGGGGGGCATGGGGTCGGTGGCAATCTCCTGCGTACCGATTTGGGCAAAGACGCGTTCCACCTCCGGCACCGTCAGCACGGCTCGCTCCCATTCTTTCTGCATCTCCGTTGACTGGGCCAGACCCGTCGAGGGAATGCGGAAGGATTGAATGAGGACATCACCTTCATCGAGCTGCGGGATGAATTCACTCCCCATACGAGAAGCGACGAGTGTGCAGAAGATGATGAAGGCGCTGGCGACAGTTACGGTCATCCACCGCTGCTGAATCACCTTGTCCAAGAGTGGTTCGTATACGCGCTTGCAGCCGCGGATAACAATGCTTTCCTGCTCGGAAACCTTGCCGCCAAGAAACAATGCTATGCCTGCTGGAATGAACGTAAACGTTAGAATCAGCGCTCCGGCAAGGGCGAACAGCACCGTCTCAGCCATTGGAATGAACATTTTGCCTTCGATGCCGCCCAGAGTGAGGATCGGCAGGTAAACTATCATGATGATTGCGACGCCAAACAGAGTTGGCTTAGACACTTCGCGAGCACTTTCGAACGCTTCTTCGAGGCGTTCACCTTTTGTCAGGAGTCTCCCCAGATGCTTTTGGCGCTCTGAGAATCGGCGGATGATGTTCTCGACCATAACTACGGCGCCGTCAACGATGATGCCGAAGTCGATGGCGCCAAGGCTCATGAGGTTGCCACTAACCTTGTTCCCTACCATCCCGGTTACTGCAAAGAGCATGGATAGCGGAATGGTCAGCGACACAAGGAGCGCCGCACGGAGATTGCCAAGCAGAGCGAAGAGGATAGCGATGACCAAGACCGCGCCTTCAAAAAGATTGTTGCGGACTGTTCGCAGAGTAGCGTCCACAAGATGAGTGCGGTCGCGAACAGTGCGGGCAATAATGCCTTCCGGCAACGTCTCGTTAACTTCTTTCATTCGGGCATCCACGCGCCTGGAGACCGTTCGACTATTCTCACCCATGAGCATGAACACCGAACCAAGCACAACCTCTTCGCCGTTCTCCGTAGCTGATCCGGTTCGCAGTTGCTTGCCAAGATCAACATTGGCAACATCGCGGATAAAGACCGGGGTACCGTCATTTTCGCCGATAATGATGTTGCGAATGTCGTCAACACCGCTCACCAGTCCGGGTACGCGAATGAGGTATTGCTCGCCCTTGTGCTCGATATAGCCAGCTCCGACTGAGCTGTTGTTTTTGGCAAGCGCTTCCATGACGTCATGAAAGCTCAGGCCGTAGGCAACCAATCGCGCGGGATCGGGGGTCACGTGGAATTGCTTTTCGTACCCGCCGACGGTGTTGACTTCGGTTACGCCGGGTACGGTTCGGAGTTGTGGTTTGATCACCCAGTCCTGGATTTCTCGCAGGTCAGTGGGCGTGTACGGCTCACCGTTCGACTTGGTTGCGCCCGGCTCCGCTTCGATGGCCCAACTGTATATCTCACCAAGACCTGTCGATATTGGCCCCATTTCCGGCTCACTCGCTGTGGCCGGGAGATTTGCTTTGGCCTCCTGCAATCTCTCATTCACCAACTGACGGGCAAAGTAGATATCGGTTCCGTCTTCGAACACGACCGTCACCTGCGACAGCCCGTAACGTGACAACGAACGGGTATGTTCTACTTTTGGTATGCCGCCCATGGCCGTCTCAATAGAAAAGGTAATCTGTTTTTCAACCTCGAGCGGTGACATGCCCGGCGCTGCAGTGTTAATCTGCACTTGCACATTGGTAATGTCCGGCACGGCGTCAATCGGCAGACGGTTGAAGTTGTAAATCCCGAGCACTGCCAAGCCAACGACCGCCAACAAAATGAGCCAGCGGTTGTGTATGGAAAAGTTTATTATTTTTTCAAGCATATGGTAGTCTCCTATACCGCTGCATCGCCGGTTTCACCGGTGCGGATGCGTGCCACGTATGCGATATCGCTGATGGTTATGATTCCGTCGCCGGCGTTGCCCGTATGGGCGTGCCCGGCAATAGCCTTCACGATGCTGTCGGCATCTTCATCAGAGCAAATAATCTCAATGCGCTCCTTGTCGTGGAACTGAATCTCGTCTTCGGTTAGAACGAAGGTGCCGCCCTGGCCGCGGCCGCGGCCCTGGCCCTGACATTTGAGTACCGTCATGCCCGGGAAATGGGGAAGCTCATGCAGCGCTTGCGCCACCTTGCTGAACATATGTGGTTGAATGGTTGCTTTGATTTCTTTCATGGCTTCCTCCTAATGTTCGTGACCGGCTTCGCCCTTGCCGAATTCCGCTTTGAAAATGTAACTGTCGGCTGCGACGTACTCCTCGCCCGGCTTCAATCCGTTTAGAATTTCCACGTTCTTGCCATCACTGCGGCCAAGGGTCACTGGCCGAATTTCAAAGGCATCACCTTCTTTTACAAAGACGACCGGTTTATCCTCAATAGTCTGAACTGCATCATCGGGAATGGCCATTTCGACCTGATCTTTAGCAACGGCGATTTTTGCCGTCACGAAGAGTCCTGGCTGCCAGACGCCGCGCGGATTGGAGAGCACGACGCGAGCGGAACCAGTACGCGTGCGTTCGCCGATTATCGGGCCGACGTAGTCGATTGTTCCTTCGACCGCTTCGTCGATACCACTAGCGGTCAGTCGAACGTGTTGCCCCGGCTTGATCAGCGAAAGGTACTTGGAATAGATGCTGATCTTGACCCAAACAGTGGAGAGGTCGGCAACGACGTAAACATCAGCATCATCACGCACAAACTCACCGAGCGTGATGTGTTTCTCGATAATGGTTCCGGACACCAGAGACTTCACCTCATAGGGGGCAACGCTTTGGTTGCTTTGAACAACGGCGAGTACCTCTCCGGAGTCGACGCGATTTCCAAGATCCTTTCGCACCCGCTGGGCAATCCCGGCAAAGCGCGGCACAATGTGAGCGACTTTATCGGCATTCAGAACGATTTCGCCCGGCAGTTCTATCTCCTGCACGATCATGCCAGGGCCAGCTTTGGCGAGTTTGAGCCGTTGGAGTATGGGCGCGTCGTCGTGGAGCGTAATGCGATCCATAGTTGCGTGGCCCTCCTCATGTTCACCATGCTCTCCCGTCTCCTCAGCAAGTGCCTCTTGTTCCTCGTGTTCTTCCCCGGTCACCTGCGGCTCGCTTTGCAAAACAAAGACGCTTGCGACGGCAAGCACGAGGAGTGCCGCGATGGTTATTAGTACAGATTTCTTCATTCTCATCTCCTCACCGGATTCAAGCGATGACCGGTTAGCTGTTCAATGCCGATGGCGGCGTTGGCGCCCGCCACAAGTGCGTCAATAAGTTGCCCCTGTAATTCTGAGAGGGTTCTTTGCGCGTCGAGAACGTTGATGTAGGGCTGGGAGCCGAGTCGGTACGCTAGATCAATCTCTTCCATAGCTTGTTGCGCTGGTGGAATGACCTGCTCGCGCAGCATTGCAATCAACTCGCGTTGTGTTTGGAGTCCGACCAGTAGTTGCCGGAGTTCGCCGTCCAGTCGCTGGCGCGTAGCGGCGAGTTCGGCTTCGGACTGCGTCAAACGCTCTGTGGCTTCGGCGACACCCCCTTTGTTGCGGTTGAACAGGGGTAACGGTACGGAGGCCCAGACGAGGAAGGAATTGCTCCCATCATCGTGCAAACGCCGATAACCGGCTCCGAGATTCAGATCAGGTTTGCCGGTAGCCTTTGAAAGCTTGATATTCGCTTCTCTGGCCCGCATTTGCGCTTGCAGAGCGGCGAGTGCCGGATTTTCGTCTACCGATAGCATTTCATTACCTGTGGGTGCACTCGCAAGCCACTCATCAAGTGAACCATCGACCCGGAAAGTAGCGTCACTTGACCCCCACAGTGCAGCCAGGGCTAAACGTGCCTGAGTCGCCGTCGCTTCGGATGCCGCAAGGTCGATCTGGCCGAGGTTGGTTGCCGATTGAGCCCGGAGTAATTCGGCTTTCGGCACTGCGCCATCATAGACCTTTACTCGTACCGCCTCTTCTATCTTTCGCGCCAGTTCCAGACGCTGCTTCGCCAACGTGATATTATCCTGAGCTGCAAGTGCAGCAGCGAAGGAAGATGCAACCGATTGATAGAGATCCAGTAGCCTGAGTTGTGCCGCGTACTGTTCTGCAGAGAGCTCCGCCTCCGCGACCGCTTTTCGCGCGCCACGCTTGCCGAATAGCTCAAACGGCTGTTCAACGCCTATGGTTGTTTGAGCTGGTCCGGATTCGTTCTTCCGACCGAAGTCTTCGATCTCTGTGGAAAGTTCAGGGTTGGGTCGATACCGACTCTGTTGCAGTCTCCCCGTTGCCGCGGCGATCTGCGCTCGCGCCGCTTGCATCTGCGGATTGCGCGCCACGACCAATTGCAGAGCAGAGTTGAAACTGAGAGCGGAATCAGTTACCGAAGGAAGATTCTCTTGAACCCCATATTCCTGGTACACCGGCGGCAGGAGCGATGGCGCACTTGGGGGATTCTGGGCTAGTGCCAGTCCCGGAAGTCGGGTTAAAATAAAGACCAGATATAATGTTGTTCGAAAGTGCATCAACAATTCTCCAAGCTAAAATAGTGTGGTTAGCCATGTCGCATAAGCGGCATGGCAACGCTCCCGAACAGATCGGGAGCCGATCATGTTCTATCTTGCTTGGAGAATCAGCAGCGAATGACGGTAGCTGCAGTGAAGACGCTGAAGTCGGCGTCCAACGCGAATTCGGGGGGATCTAGCAGCTCTTGTATAAACATGTGAAAGCAGACAGCAGGTGCGTTAGAGCCGTGTCCGAGATTCTGAAGGGAATTTAATTGTCCCCGATCATTGATAGTTTGAGCCCAGCGGCCGAATTCAGGCAATTGGAAATCTGTACACGAGACGCATTCACTCGGAATCTCCTGACCGGCGATGGAGACCTCCGAAACTGCGCTAATAGCAATCGAACAGCACTCTGCGCCAAAACTTTCAAATTCGGAATGTCCCGATTCACCAACACACAGAACTGTTGTGCCTTGAATCGGAATTACGAGAACTTGGAGTAACAGCAAAGCGCCGCTCAACACTTTTGTTCGCATATTGGTAAACATGCCAAAATATACGTAACTATTCAAATTCATCCAAGACCAAAAATCTCCATGCTTTTCCTTCCAAGAGATAGACTTCAAAATCGTCAACCTGAAGGTAGACATAATGCATTTAACACTCGTTAGCCTTATTGGTTCCACGGAATCCGTGCTCAACCTGACCTTCGGGTTTTGACCAACTTGCATGCATCCGCAAGTTTAATCGTCGAAAGAACTCGACAATATCTGGACACAAGGGGATAGAAGTTGGGAACGGTTTGGTCAATGGCAGGTATGTCAACGGTGTTTTCTTGACGGTTGTTGGGAACCTTGTCCGACCGTCGAGCGCGTATGATCACACGCCGGGCGCATTAGAGAGAGATTAGCATATTCCTTGGCTCTCAAGTTCGAGGCAAATCTGGAAATAGGTTTTCGTGGCACAGCTCAGAGAGGAGGCAGCTTCTAGTTCCTCTGGATATTGGATTTGCTTGGCTTTCTTGGTTGCACTTTCGGCGTACCGATTACTTGAAATGAACACCAGCATTAGTTTGCTACGACTCCATCTGCGACAGTCTGATTCGCCTAAGAGCGGCACTGTACTATCATAGGGATCGCTAGCTGTCTTGAACCAATTATTCAGCAGCTTAGACAGGTGCTTTACGAAGCCTTGTTCCGAGTTTGTGATACTGATGTACTCGAGCAAAATTGTAGTCACAATTTGGTCACAACACCAGACTAATCCTAAGTCAAGTGACAATTTATCAATCACCTAAGTAACTTGCCGCACGGCTTCAAAAGCCCCTTGCGTCCTCTCGAAGATAAGTTCAAATTGTTGAACAGCTAACCAATTGCCGGAGTGGCGAAATTGGTAGACGCAAGGGACTCAAAAAGCGAGACTGACGAAAACGCAAACGAATAAACCGCAACGTATTATGTTGTGCGACAATCGGGTGGCCAGTCTTATGTTAAGCATTACTTTGTATCACTTTTGACGATTTGGGACTAGTTATAGTCACAAATTGGTCACACAAGATTGCTTTTCCCTGATTCTAGATTTTGGATCCAATACCTGGAGCAATCATCGTGATATACACTCTTAGTGCATGGAAAAACACAATCGAAAGGTGCGCAAATGAAAGTGCCAATGGAACTGAGTAATGTGTTTTACGGTGGCGAAAACACGGAGATGCAGCTGTGGATTCAGAGCACATTGACCAAGCTCCCTGAGGAAGTTGCAGTTTTTGCTATTGATCGATGTCGGTTCATTTCGATCGGATGGGGCGTAGCCGGATTAACTTTTCCGGGAAGGATTGGTGTTGACGACTACGAAAGTCCGCTCAATGTGTGGATCATAGTCCTGGACGATAACATCAGCTCAGAACATGTGGAGAGCGTCATCGCGCACGAAATAGCCCATGCGTGGCTCGGTCATGATCGGATTGGAGATATCCCGGATGACTGCGAGGTCGTTGCCGCGAATCTAACGAAAGAATGGGGATTTACCGGCCACGGAGCAGACGCGGAATTCAGTGATCGACCATATCGCTCATAGCGTTTTTTGCCATTGAGTTGTCTTCAGGAACGGAATAGAACCTAAGGCAATCTAATTCTCTCCAATCGGAGTTAAGCCTATCATCTTTTCTCCCACCCCGATGGTTCCGCTCGCTGCATTTGGCTGCCTCGCCGCAGGCCTTGGCAGGGTACCATAGAGTCTCAGTGCCGGTGCAAGGTAGTACTGCTGTCTCCACCTTGACCGACACTCCACCCCTCTATGGCCAATTCGGTGTGGCATGCGGCGCGCCAGCGGTGCTCCTGCACTTTATATTCACGGCTGGAGAAAGGCTACCGACGTATGGCATACCTCGATGACGTTCGCGAGAGGATCCTCGGGCTCCTCGACGCGCAACTGCCGAAGAGCGAAGTCCGCAAGCGGATTTCGGTCATGTTCGCTGATGAGGTGCGACGCTCGTTCTGGAGCGGTGCACGGTTCGCGGTGCAGCGAACACGCCAGCAGCAGGTGAAGCAGTAGGTACGGCAACGGGCGGGTACCCCCGCCCGTTTCTCTTGCTCGCGGAACCATCTCCCACCCTCTGAATAGGAAATCCGGAGCATGTTCACAATTGGCAGCCTATGCGCTCATCCACCGTTGAGTCTGTCTTTCGACCTGCGTACGTTTCTGGCAGTAGCGCATACGTGACTGTGCAATAATCTTACCGCGATTTGACGGTTGCAAAGTGTCGGGCGGCGGCAACGTCTCGGCGCTGAACGGTTCAGACGTCTTGCCATCAATGGACAAGCGAAGGTAGACGTTGTACTGCGGCAAACTCTGCAGATCGACCGCGTGAAAAGTTGGGTAGAATTCGCGGGCAAGAATTGCTGCGTCTTCCGAACCGCAGTTGAAGGCAATAAAGGTTCCCACGTTCCCAAGAATCGAAGCAGCCAGTTGCTTTGGCAACTGTGCAAGAAACTGATTTGCCATGCCGGCGATAACCAGCCGGTACTTCCGCGCCTCAGAGAGTATCGCAGGGAAGTCTTCCGTTGCATACGAATGTGTCTCGTCGATGTAGACGAAATAGTCCGAGCGTAAACCTTCGGTAACCGCCGCGCGCCGCAGTGCAGCCAAGTATAACTGCGTGATCATCATCGATCCCAAGAGCGCGGAGTTCTCTTCCCCAATCTTCCCTTTGGCAAGATTCAGCAGGAGTACTTTCCCAGCATCCAAGACGTCCGACAGGTCAAACTTCGTCGTTGTCTGCCCGACAATGTTCCGCACGACCGGGTCAGTGAGGAATTGCCCGACCTTGTTCAAAATCGGCGAGATGGTTTCAGTGCGGAAGACTTTGGGGTACTGCTCAAATTCCACAGTCCAGAAGTGTCGAAGCATCGGGTCCTGCAAGCCGGACACAATCCGCGCCCGGAAGTGGTCGTCGACGAGGAGCCGGTTCACACCAAGCAGGGTGTTGCCGCGCGCCTCCAGTAGCGCCAGAATCGCATTGCGCAAGACGTACTCCAGCCTGGGACCCCAAGAGTCCGTCCAAATCTTCTTGAAGACCTGCACGACACCAGAAGCGACGAGATGCCGCTGTCTTGCATCGGGATTGGACAGGACATTGAACGCAATCGGGTATTCGCTGTCGGCGGGGTTGAAGTAGATGGTTTCGTTAATGCGCCTCGCCGGTATGTGGTCAAGAACGTGTTCAACGAGATCGCCATGCGGGTCAATAACCGCGACACCGCGTCCAGCTTGAATATCCTGCACGATGCAATTGAGCAGCAGCGTACTTTTGCCGGCGCCCGTTTTGCCCAGCAGGAACGTATGCCGTCGCCGGTCTTCCGGCTTGATGCCGAAGCGCCGCCGGATATTTCGGTAATTCGTCTGCCCGAGAATCAAAAGCCCATTGTTCTGCATGGTTTGCAGTCTACTCCAACCAGTAATCCACAGTCACCGAGGAATTCATGTTCTTTTCGACAATTGAGCGGTCTGGCAGGTCAGGTACGATGCCTTTGCAGATGTCTTGTTCACCTCACCCAGCCCTGCAAGTTCGTTACCAACTACATAACCTGAACCAAACACGAGAAAGGAGGTCTCATGAAGACCCAATCCAACCTAGTCACAACTATCGAGATCAAAGACCGCCAAGGCCGGGTTGTGGCGACCAAAGAGGTTGTCACGTACGCTGGCTTGCTCAATCGAGCCCACCAGGAAGGCTTGAAGCAGATTGAAACGACGCTGCTCCAAGCCCCATCCGCCGCCAACGAAATGACCGCGATTTCTATGGCAAAAGTAGTGACAGATAAGGGGGTGTTCACCGAGGTTGGCGATGCCAACCCAGGCAACGTCAATGCGACCATCGTTCCCCACATCATTCGCATGGCGTTCACCAGAGCCAAGGCACGCGCCCTGCGCGATGCCGTCAACGTCGGCGTCATCGCGCTCGAAGAGCTCACCGACGACTACGCCAACGGCGCTGTGGATAACGGGAACGGGGCGAAGACGAATGGTGCGACAACGGCGGCAGCGGACGATGCCGGAAACGGCTCGACTAGCAACGGCAGCAACGGTGGGAGTCAAGAGCCTGCCAGCGACCCGATGACCGAAAATCAGCGTCGCTACTTGTTCCGCCTGCTTGCCGAGCGCAGCGTTACCGGCGATGAAGCCAACGACTTCCTGAAGCGGGCATTCGGCGTCGAATCCTTGAAGGACGCGTCCAAAGCAGATGCCAGCACTCTCATCGACCACATCCTCAATGTGGGACTGGAGGGGGTGCCGTTCTAATGCGCGACCACATTTCCGTCTCGCAGATCAACTTGTATCTGTCCTGTCCGCTCAAGTACAAGTACCGTTACATTGACGAACTCCCGGTGTCAAGCAAAGCTGCCGAACTTGCATTCGGCAGTGCCGTGCATTCGTCCATTGAGTGGTGGCACAAGGAACGGCAAGCCGGGTACGTCCACGAATGGGAAGACGTCGCCGTGATCTTCGCCGCCGACATGAACGCGCAGGCGGTCGATGACTTACGCTTCAAGAATGGCGACGACCTTGATTCACTGCTTGCAATGGGCAGGCAGCTCATCGCCGTCTACATTCAAGAGTACAAAGGGGCAGCACCGAAAGCCGTTGAGCAGAATTTCCGGGTCCCGCTCGTCGATCTCGAAACCGGCGAGCGGCTCGACATGCCGCTCGAAGGCTACTTTGATCTACTGGAAGAAGGCGACACCGTCGTTGAGCTGAAGACGGCTGCAAAAGTGTACGACACGGCAACCCTAGTCCAGCACTTGCAGTTGACCGCGTATTCATACGCGTTCAGCTTCCTCAAGAAGCGTGACGCCAATCTCCGGATTGACATTCTCACCAAGACGAAGAAACCGCGGCTGCACAGCTTCGAGATTACACGCACGCAGAACGACCACGTCCGCTTCTTTCACCTGGCCAAGCGGGTGATCCAAGGGATCCAAGCGGGGCACTTCTACCCCAACGCAGGTTGGCAGTGCCAAGGCTGCGAGTACTATGCAACGTGCCAGAAATGGCGTGGATGAGGAAGGAGAGTTCACTATGT
The DNA here is from genome assembly GCA_964576925.1 of uncultured Ignavibacteria bacterium. Lineage (GTDB taxonomy): Bacteria > Zixibacteria > MSB-5A5 > CAIYYT01 > CAIYYT01 > JADJGC01. The sequence goes on from CAZNWJ010000006.1 coordinate 56,195, forward strand.
CCACGATACTTGTCGATGCCCACAAACAGTGGGTGAAACGACCGCCCGATGAACGATTCAATTCGTTAGATGCGATTTTGGAATTCACCGGAAACCGGAAACGCAATGCGCTGGAAGAAACGCACAGCTTGCGCAACCTCCGGCTCCACGCAACACACGGCGGCGGGATGTTCCTCAACGGGCACGTTCCGCACGCGGCGTTCACGAACTGGTCTTTCTCGCAATTGTGCCAGGCGGTGAAAGCGCCAGCCGGATACTTACGGTCGCTGTCTGCCGGCATGGCGGTGCAGTGTCTGGAGTACGGGATGGCGAGAAATGGAGGAGAAGCCAAGTTATTGCTCAGGCGGAACGATACACTCGATTCGGATGAGAGTAATTTCGGCAATGCCGTCTCTGCCTTCACGAGCCCGACGTATGGCCGCATATGGGACTACGAGGTTATATCAGAGCTTCTGGAGGCGATTAGGGACTTGAACTGGCACCCGCCTGACTCGAAGGTCGGATCGGCTGGTCTCTACGCCTCCGATCGCGACATGTTCGTGTTCCTGATCAATGACGAACGTCCGGTTGAGATCGGCAATGCCCGGCTCGGCAAAGGATTCTTCCTCTGGAATTCGGAAACCGGATCGGCAACCTTCGGCCTGACGACGTTCCTGTACAATTTTGTGTGCAGGAACCACATCGTCTGGGGCGCTGAAGAAGTTCGAGAGCTCAAGATTGTGCACCGGCACCACGCGCTATCGCGATTCTACAGTGAGGCAATTCCGGTATTGAATCGGTTTGTTGAAAATAAGAGTCTGGATCATCAGATCAGGGAAACGGTCGGTCGAGCTATGGATGACCGTCTCGGAACCACACTTGAAGAGATTGATACGTCTTTGAAGGATCTTCCGTTCACTCGCAACGAAATCGCAGCAGGCTGGAACACCGGCCTTGCCGAGGGAGAGGATGTTACGAGCCGCTGGGGCTTGACGCAAGGGTTGTCAGCCTACGCTCGCTCAATTCCGTTTACTGATAAACGTGTGAGCCTCGAGCGCCGCACAGGTTCGTTGCTCTGTTGAGCGATTTCTGTCAGGCAGTTGTTTTTGTGAAGCACTTTTCCTTGAGAGGGCGGACACCAATCCGATCCCTCTCTTGTTTTTGGGAGCGGTAAAAAGTCTTTACTTTTTCGCACCAAACGAGCTATTATGGCTGCATCCGGAAGGCAGCCATTCAAGTGAAAAGAGACTCATTCTGTGTCTCATTTCTTGATTGAAGCCACTTCAAAAGGCTATAACGATATGAGAAAAGTTAACGAGGCAACTGACACCGACCTAAAGGTCATTGAAGAACTTACCGCTCGAGGTTGGAAGCGGGGCGATACTCTTCTCTATCAACAAGAATATGCACTGACTCCAGAGCAACAGAAGGTCTTTGAAGGGCGTAAGAGTGTCAAACCTGACATTACTCTCACCGATCTGAATGGTAATATTCTTGCTGTTTTCGAGAATAAGTTGGACGACGAAAAGAAGGCACTACCAAAACTTCGCACTCTTTATGCAGCGGTGCTTCAGCCGCGCTTCCTTTATGCCTGCACACCAGAAAGGACGCTTTTCTACGACATGGAATTGCGCGGTCTGGAGGCAGGTGAATTTCGCCGAGTGGACGGCTTTCTTTCGTTGGAGGAGATGCAGCTCAAGATTGAGCAGGCCAAACAAGTCAACTTAGATCGGGAAGTCATAATCGACAAGAATATCGCAGGGGGCATCAATCCAAGCTGCGGGAAAGAAACTTATTTCCAGACTGAGTGTATTGAGGTTCTACTATCGCGATACAAAGAACGGAAGCAGAAAATGCTGGTGCATATGGCAACTGGCCTCGGCAAGACGCGCACGATGGTCGCGTTCGTCAAAGCTCTGCTTGAGTACAATATGGCGAAGCGAGTACTCTTCGTAGTCGACCGTGTTATGCTCGCAGATCAGGCACTGAATGAAGGCTTTGCGCTAATTAGTAAGCAATTTTCGGCGGTCCGCATCACATCCGCAAACTATCGGCAGTACAAAAACGCCCAAGTACACGTTGTCGTTATTGATACATTGGAGAACATCTTTCAAGATATTCCGAGCACTTTTTACGACCTTGTCGTTGTCGATGAGTGCCACCGCTCCATAAATATCAATCGCAAACTCATTTTTGACCATTTCCTTTGTCCCAGGATTGGCCTGACGGCCACGCCGCGAACTGCAGTTGCTGCCAAGGGAAAAGAAGTCGCTGATGAGGACTTAGCAATTCTGGATACATACAGGTTGTTCGGTTGTGAAGTCGGCGAACCCGATTACCAGTTTGACCTCGCTCGGGGAATTGAAGAAGGTTTTCTCGCTCCGTACTCTGTCCTTTCTATCGAGACGGAGCTGGCAAAATTGGCGCGTGAAAAAGGCGTTGAGTTCAGCTACGTGTTAGATCCCGATGAGCGGAAAAAGATCGAACTTGACGAAAAGAAGCGGCTTATGTTAGAACAGCTGAACCGCAAGTACATTTCCGAAGAGCACTGCGACCGCGTAGCTGAGGAACTGAAGGCGAACACGGCATACGGCGAAAAAATAATCCTGTTCGGTGCCAGTCAAGCACACTGTACCTTGTTGGCAAGGTCGATCAACAAGGTGTTTGCCATGCCTGAGGATGAGTCGAGTCCGAGATACGCTGAGGCCATAATCTCAGACAATAATGATCTAAATGCGACTTTTAAGAAGTGGTTCAAAGATGTCAACCATAAGCCGTTTGTCGCGGTTTCCGTTGATATTATGAGCACAGGAGTGGACATTCCGTGCGTCCGATACATTGCTTTCGACGCCCTTACGAAATCCGTCGGTAAGTACATTCAGATGCTTGGGCGAGGTACACGACTTGACCCAAAGTCCGGAAAATTCTCGTTCAAAGTTCTCGACTTTGTTGGTTTGTGTGAACGCATGTCTGATAGTGGACGGGGCACTTCGAAACCAAACATTGACATTGTAAAAGGTAAGGGTCAGGGAAGTAAACCGCCAGGGCCTGGCCCGGGACCTCGTGGCGAGTGGTTCATTATTGATAATCCTGATCCCGCTCACCTCATCCAGCGGATATACCTGCATGGTGATCAAGTGAAAGTGATCGATAACATTCCGATTGAAAAAGCGCGTTCCCTCTTTGAGGATCAGCTCAACAAAACAATTGAACCGACACTGGTTGCCCTAAAGAACAGAGTCGAGAATGACGCTTCGTTCGAACCAAGCGAGAAGGATATCGAGGTCATCAAGACCTGGGCCAAAAATCCAGAGGTATACTTGGACGAGGGACAGTTGCAGCGCGTGTACGACTTTGAGCAAGGATCAATTTGGGATTTCTTCTTGCATGCACTCGGTGTTCGGAAGATTCCAACGCGTCGTCAGCGCGTAGAACGCGGCTTCGAGGCCTACTTGCAGACGTACGATTTCACCGACGAGCAGATTCTGGCGCTGCGCGATTTGAAGGACATCGTCGCTGAAAATATTGTAAGTAACAGCAAGCTCTCACCGAAGGACATCTTCAACAACCCGGTTTACGTAAAGATCATTGGTGCTGACTTTGAGGAAATGAATCGTCGATTCAACAATGATCTCTCGAAAGTATTCGAAGAGCTCGAATCAGCATTGCGGATATAGCGATTATGGGACGATCAACTGTTCATTACGCAGACAGTGAAACGAATAATATTCTGAAGCGCCTCCACAACAAGCTGCGACCTGCTGGTACACCGGTCGAGCGAGTGGAGTACATCATTGAACTTCTTCTCCTGCGCATTTTCGAAGCCAAGCTTAAACAGGATTCGGATTTCAATCCTTTAAGAGCACTTTTCACAGGAGAGAATTATCGATTGCTTTTTTCACACCTGCTTTCCATGACTGGCGATCAGGTCTTGGCAACGCTGAATCAACAGGTTTTTCCATTTTATTCAACCATTTTGAGCAAGAGCAGAGAAGTAGTTAAAGGCAATCTGCCCGTCAAGATCCAGGATCAGTTGGTCTTGATGGAAGAAGTATTTGCTAATTCTAACTTCACAAATAACGTCAAAGGCGGCGTGATTTCCGAGGTAGTTGGATTGGTAAATGATATTGACGAAAAAAGGATCCTCATGACAGACTTGTTGGGAGATGCAATTGAGTCTGCATTATCCGAGACCGGTGGTAACCAAGAGCTGGGATTATACAGAACGCCTGACCATATCCGGCGAATGATGGTGGAGATGGTTGACCCAGAGTTCTCTGACACAATATTCGATCCTGCGTGCGGAACTGCGGGATTCTTGTTTGACGCATACGAATACGTGGTCGCCAAGGCGAAGAAGACTAGGAAGTTTCCTTCTGAGCGCGTTGCAAATCAGTTCTACCGCACCGGCATCGGCGGTACCGAGTATCAGGGTCGAATCCGGAAGATGGCAGCGGTGAATATGTACATCCGTGGCTTGAATCCGCACAACATCCAGCAAGGCGACTCGCTCCGCATGTACGACCCGGCAAAGGATGCAGGCACCAAATCTGTCGTCATCGCTAACCCGCCGTTTGGCGCAGAGCGGGATCAGCCTGCGTATCCGAATGTTTGGGAGGATTACGCTCGGGAAACGGAGACAACCATTCTCTTTGTGAAACTCATGATCGATTTGCTACGTGAAGGCGGGCGCTGTGCGGTGGTAGTTTCAGAAGGTTTGCTGACTTGGGGACAAAGTAGTGCATGTGCACTGCGGAAATTCCTGCTCCAAGAGACAAATCTACGCGCCATTATCAGTTTGCCACATGGCGTATTCGTTTCGAAAAATGGACAAGGCGCCAAGACATCTATTTTGTACTTCGAGAAGGGACAGCCAACTAATTTCGTTTGGCACTATAGAGTTACGAACGACGGATTCTCGATGGGGACGAACCGAAAACCAATCTCAGGAAGCCAAATCCCTGAAGTACTTCGAGAATTTGCAAAGGTCAAATCCGGTGAGTATCTACCTCCCAATGAAAGGAGCTTTTGCATTCCAAGATTGTGGATCGAGACGCTTGACCCACGCGACAAGGAGCGTATACAGCAAGAAGTTAATGACCGTTTGACCGAGACTATCAGCAAACGGCGAGAAGCTTTAGTCTCGCAGCTGGACGCTCGATTACAAAAGAGTCAAATTACCAAGTTCGAGCACAATGAGCGATTAGATGGATTCGATAGTCTTGCTGCTTCTCAACTCGAGAGCGAAGTCACTAAAGCAATAGAGAAATCTTATACGTACCATCTCAATCTGCCGAGGTATCGTAGTAGCCTATCAAATGAGCAAAGGCATCTTTGGTCGGAGATATTCCGCGATTTAGCCCAAGACAAACGTACGACGCTTGATCGCCAATACAAGCGACTCAAGTCGACAAAGCCAGCCGATGCGCTCAGCATATTAGCGTCATTCGATGCGGACAACGCTCTTGAAGTAGATTTGGTGCGAGAATATATTGCACATTTAGCTTCGGTGGGTCACCTCACGGACACAAGGCTTGTAACGCTCCAGCGCATCCTCAGGACTGACAGCAGATATCCTCGTGTTTCGTTGGCGAAGCTCATTTCACCAAAGAGTGAAAAGCTTAGCAAGGAAGCGTATCGCGGTGACCTTCCAATTGTCGAGAAGATTGAATTCAGCAAGGGGAAGATCTTCTTCCGCGCCGTTAAAGAAACCGGTATGAATTTGTGTGTCGCACGGGCGGGCAATCTTGTGACGTCGAAGATAAATTTACACCAAGGCGCAGTTGCACTCGCCCCATGCGATTTAGTTTGTACAACACATTACCAAGTGTATGAAATAGACACCACCAGGGCTGATCCATCGTTCCTAATTACTATGATGCGCTCCGAGGAGTTCCTTCGTGAAATTAACGCGGAGAAAGCCGGAGGTATCAAGAACGAGAGCGGGCCGGACTTCATATCGAAGTTTACATTACCCCTTCCAACCGAGCTGACAGAGCAGCGGGCAATAGTGAAAGCCCTTTCGCGATATCAAGAGGTTATCGCGGCGGCCGAGAGTATACTAGAGAATGCTCGCTTCGATGCCGAACTGCCGCTCGACAATCTTCGTCCAATAGGCGATGCAGTAATTGAAACGAGGAATGGTTGGTCACCAGTATGCAATGGCGGTACTCTTAAAGTTCTGTCATTGAGTTGCCTGAAAAATGGAATGATTGACTTTACCCAGATAAAATTTACAGAAAATACTCGCCCGGACATCGATAAATTTGAGGTCCGGGTTGGTGACTTCTTTTACAGTCGAGGTAACACCAAGGAACTCGTCGCATTGGCTGGGGTCGCTGGAACCGTACCAGACACTATCATTTTTCCAGACTTACTTACTCGAGTTGAGTTTGACGAATCGCTCATTTTGCCAGCGTATGCCGTGATTCTATTCAACTCAGCATTTGGCCGAAAGTACTTCGGGGCAGTACCAGAGGGAGGCACTCCAAATATGGTCAAGGTGTCCCAAGATTACATGAAGAACTTCCGAGTGCCTCTGCTCGGCGAGATCGAATCTCAACGCAAAATAATAAGCATGGCCGATGAACACCAATCGAGGTTGAAGAGCGTTGCGTCACTCAAAAGTGATGCTCAGCTCCATTTGAAATCTGAAGTCGACTATCTCTGGAACGGAATCCAATAGACGCGCAAAAGGTATTCATCCCCAGGATTCACGAAAGCAGCCCTTTCTAGGGATGGCGGCAGCAGGCTCAGAAGACAAAGAGATCTATCCTTGAACCCCAAAATGGTTTATCACTACTGATAGCGATTAACATCAGTGGATAAACAAGTCTGCATAGAAAGCTGAATAGTATGCCATTATTCTTGATTAATAAGAACACAGCGACGAAGATAACACCTGCGAAGGTCGGACTTGAGAAGGATATTCAGCGTATATTCGAAGGAAATCTACCTGAGATCTTGAACATAACCTTCCTCGCCAGCGAGCACTCGACAAGTTTCGGAGGGCGAATTGATACCCTCGGCGTTGACAACAATGGATCACCAGTCATTATCGAGTATAAGCGCAACCAGAATGAAAGTGTCATCAATCAGGGGCTCTCGTACCTGAAGTGGTTACTGGATCATAAAGCGGACTTCCAAATGCTCCTACAAAAAAATCGCGTATCAATCGAGATCGATTGGGATTCACCGCGCGTGATCTGCGTTGCCGAGAGTTACAACAAATTTGATCTGGATACAGCAGAATTGCTCCCGTTCAACATTGAACTCCTCAAGTATCGAGTCTACCAGAATAATCTCTTACTGGTCGAACCGGAAACACAACAAAAGGTCCGGATCACAACACCTAAGACCTTCATCAAGAAGCAAAAAGTGGATATTGGTTTGAAGGTGCAGCACACTTTAGAGGATCATCTGAAAGGTGCCAACCAGAGTACGCGTAAATTATTCGAAGCTCTGAAGGAAAGCATTACGGCTCTCGATGAATCAATTATCGAAGAGCCGAAAAAGATGTATATCGCATATAAGTTGGCTACCAATTTTGTAGATGTTGTAGTGCTGAAGGACTCTCTTAAACTATTCTTGAATGTCGCCAGTGGCGACCTGATTGATCCCAATGGTATTGCGCGTGATCTAACAAAGCCTAAAAAGATAGGTCACTGGGGCAATGGTGACTATGAAATCAGGTTTGATGACGCCAAGATGCTGGACGCAGTGATGATCTTGATTAAGCAAAGCTATGCACAGAATAAGTGAACTAGGGAATCATGATGAGGCCCCGATATTCGTCGAAAAAGGAGGAACAAACATATGAGCAAATTTCCTAGAGGATCTGAATGGCGCAAGTGGGACCTACATGTTCACACGCGAATTGATCACACATACAAGTGTCTTGGGGAGAACGGCCTCTCGGACGGACAACTGGCAAAACTCACCAGTGAAACTGGGTTATCAAAGCCAGATATCACAGCCCGGGAGCGTCAAATTGATGCCGTTAAGTACTCCAAGTTGTTTGTAGCATACCTAGACCACTTCACCGATCTCGATGTTGTTGCAATTACCAACCACAATAGCGGCGAGGAGCTTGATGAACTGATCAAAGCAACTTCCACCAGTACTCGACACATAACAATTCTGCCGGGAGTCGAGGTCAGTTCGACTCAAGGCATCCATATGTTGTGCCTCTTTGATCCGCAAAAGCCATGGTTTACATCCTGGAAAGATACGATTGAACATCTGCTTACTGAATTTGAGATTGCGTCGCCGAGATTCAATTCTCAAAATCAGCCAATGAGTTCGCCTAAGTCCTGCCAAGATATTCTAGAGATTGTGAGTTGCAAGGGTGGGATTTGCGTGTTTGCTCATATAACAACAGACAATGGATTGTTTAAACATTCTGCGACCGCAAATGGCGGGACAACTCACGCAGACATCTACAATCACAAACATTGCAACATTGTCCAGCTACCGCTAACCGGTTCAGTAAGAGATGGCGTACAGAATATCATCAACGGGAGAGATTTGTTTTACGGTCGCAAAACGGTTGCCCAGTTAAGGTGCTCCGATGCTAGAAGGCTCACCGACATTGGTACTCACTTCTCGTGGATAAAGGCAAATCCAGATTTCCCGGGACTTACTCAAGTTGTCTATGAGCCGACAACACGAGTTGCTCTCGGGCTCGCTTCTCCAGAAAATAAGAAACCTTATCGACTCATAAAGGAAGTACGATTCTTGGACAATACTGGCGAAGCAAACTTCTCGCCGGCATCTATTCCGATTAATCCCGATTTAACGGCGTTCATTGGGGGCAAATCTACAGGCAAGTCTTTACTCCTTCACTACATAGCCAAGACGATTGACAGTGACGAAGTTGCTCAGAGATTGGGTGACATTGAGCAAGCGTCTGCATACACGTTTGACGAGAGCACAGATTTTGATTTTGAGGTGACATGGGCAGATGGTTCCGTGAATACCCTAAAGCATCGAACCTCAGATCCAGAAGAAGCACATCCAGCGAGGAAGATCCTCTATATTCCTCAACGCTACCTGAACGGTCTAACCGAGCGCAACATAAAGAGCCGCGAAGCACTGAATTCCTTCGTTCTAAATGTTCTAATACAGGATGAAGCGGTACGAGGCATCTACGACATTACCTTAGACAAGATTGCAGGGCTTGAAAAGGAAATCAATTCAGAGGTTTCAGCGGTCTTCATGCTCGAGGCAGAGGCGCGGAAACTTGAAGAGGACCTGAAGCAACTGGGTGAGGTCGCAGGAATCGAAGCATATATCAAGAAAGTGGAAGAGGAAGTAAAATTAATTACCACCCAATCCGGACTCACCCCCGAGGAGCTTAGGGAATATGATAGCTCGTCCGCGGAAGAGAAAGAACTGAAGAGCACCCAGCTTGGTCTCAGCGAAGATCGAAAAACGGTCGAACGCCTAAAGCGTTACCTTGAATCACAGGCACATGAGCTTGAACAGACTCTTGACGAGAATCTTGCCAAACTAAATGACGAGAGTATTCGCAATTTTTCAACTGAAAACCTTCGAACTCTCCGCGAATTGCCAAGTTCAATTGAGAAGTCCTTGAATAAGATCACTCAAGAAATCGATCGATGTAGTGCAGAAAATGCGAAACAACTTACGGCGATTGCAGCTCGCCTAAAACCTTTGGCTGCTAAACTAAAACTGCAGAGTTCGATTGAACAAAAAAGACTAACATTAGATGAAGAGCGAGCAAAGGTCGGTAAGATCAAGTCGGCAAAAAAAGCGGTACAAGTGAAGAAGAAATCATACGCCCTCCGACGCAAAGCACTCATGAGCAAGTACGATACGATATTTGCACATTACAAACACATGGCAACGGAGTTCAAGAAGTACGAGTCGGATTTTGAAGATATTTCAATCAATGTATCGGTCGGTTTCGATGAGGCCAAATTCGATCAATCAGTCGTCAATGAGTATCTCAATAAACCAGACCTAAAGAAAGTGGCTGGCCACGCTTGGAAGGATGAATTCAAGTACAAGTATGATTCTGCCAAGCATACGAAGGCGATGAATGATGTCCTCAATGGGCTATTTGACGGGAACATCAAGACGGTGCGTGGGAGGCAGCTAAAGGAGGCAGTTGGACAATTGTTGACGAACTACTTTATGTTGAATTTTGCAATTGCCTTCAAGAACGACCCACTTGACAAGATGTCTCCTGGAAAGAAGGGACTCGTGTTGCTACGGTTGCTTATAGAATTCAGCAACGAAGACTGGCCTATTCTACTCGACCAGCCAGAGGACGACCTTGACAATCGGTCTGTATATTCTGATTTGGTGACCTTTATCCGTGCCAAGAAACCTCACCGCCAGATGCTTGTGGTCACTCATAACCCGAATTTGGTGGTGGGAGCTGATTCGGAGGAGGTAATTGTCGCAAACCAGGAAGGCCAGGAATCGTCACGTGAAAATCGCAAGTACAGATTCGAATATGTGTCAGGTGCTCTCGAAGAGAGTTTTGAATTGGATCCAACAAAAGAGAAGGCGATTCTTTTCCAAAAAGGAATCAGAGAGCATGTTTGCGAGGTTCTTGAAGGTGGAAAGGAAGCTTTCCAGAGAAGAGAGCAAAGATATGGCTTCGATTGAAATTGAGTTCCTTTCAAGTTATCCAAAGTTAGTGAGGAATTCTTGCAATGTTCGCCTATTGAATCTCCATTGTAAAAGACGGTTCTTCCCTGGTCGCTCGCGGTGGAAAGTTCTTCGTCAATTTCAAGAATCAACAATCTTCATTGTAGTGAAACTTTGATGAATTATTCTATCCAATCCTCCTAACCAAGCTATACACGCTTTGCCACGCATCCGGTCAGGGTATCATAGAGTCTCAAGTATTCGTCCAATGTAGTACAAGTCTCCACATTGACGAACTGCGCATGCCTTGCTGGTGGACAGCTTACTACCTGCCCACAGCGTGCGGCTACTTGGCGTCGGCGCCCACGATGCTACCCTGTTACTCAGGGGCACGTGCGCCCTCTTCGCTACTCCAACCCTCTATGTTTTAGAGGCGTCTCGGAGTGGCAAACCAGCGTACGTCTCTCTACATCATAAATCTAATCGCTGGAGAAAGGGTTCATGCATATGGACCTCAACAAGATCGAATTAATCGGACGGCTAACCGCCGATCCGGACATCTGGGCGCCGGCGAAGACTGCCGTCAGTGTTAGTCTGCACTTGGTCACCAGCCGGGCGCGAACGAGTGCGACAGGGCGTTTCAGCACAGAGACCGATCTTCACGTCATCGTCCTGTCGGGCAAGATGGCTGAAGTAGGAGCGCAGTACCTCAAGAAAGGCGATCGAGTTTACGTGCAGGGTCGCCTGCGGACCGTCAGTCACGTTGCCCAGGGCGGTGCCCGTCACCTGGCTACTGAAATTATCGCCGAGAGTCTGGTTATGCTGGGAGGATCGCGCGAAGTCCGGTACGCGAACTGACTTGAACACTCAGAGCCAAACGGAGAGGGTTTCCCCTCTCCGTTTTTTTATGCTCAGCGGTATTTCAGATGCAAAATGCGACCTCATTCACTTGCCTCTATTGAGGTGATATAATGGCTACTATGCATACCGGCAGCCCTGATATTGTTAATGAACTACTCAATAAAGGAAAGGCTGTTTCCGATAAGGACTTTCGCGTCATAGTGGACATTGCCGCGAGCAATCTTCGAGTTCCGCTGACTGGCATCAAGGGTTACTTAGCCCTGCTTGCGGACGGGAATTTTGGTAAACTGACTATAGAACAGAAAGACATCATTTCGAAGCTAGAAGAAGCAACGAGCAACCTCATTGTGGACCTTCACAATATCGTAAAGCTCGAGAAGATCCGAGATTCACAGCCTATTCCTCCATCGGAAAACAAGGTAGCTCCAATGCACAAGGTGCTGTATTTTGAAGATAACGAGATGCTTCGAGACATGTATGGAACCAAGTTTCTCGCCTCGGGGTTTGCGTTTGCCGGTTACGAATCTCCAACAGAAGATCCAGTGAGCATTGTGCTTCGGGAGAAGCCTGATCTCATTCTCATGGATGGTATCATGCCTCAACTTGATGGAATCGCTGCAGCGAAAGCCCTCAAGGCTGACGAACGGACGGCAGCAATACCGATTCTGGGGCTGGATAACATCGGCGGGGAGTACGCCGAAGGAGCGAAGAAAGCGGGTATGATAGACTATCTACTCAAAGCTCATTTTATGCCTTCTGAGGTAGTCAATAGGGTTCGACAAGTACTTAGGCTTCCCATTCCTCCCTTGAAGAAGATTCCGCCACCGAGCGAGTCCTGGCACGGTTCGTCGGTTCAGCAGATACTTGAACGAGCGCCAAGAAAGCCAAAATGGTGGCAGCGGTGGTTCCGTACCTAATCTTCCGCTGTACCAAAAGGAGCTTCATCCATTGGCCACACTTAACCCCGCACTACCGTATGCCTACTAATCAGAACCATTTCAGCCTGATGCCAAATCGCGAAATATGGACAGTGAGCTCATTCGTCGTAATTGTGCTTGCAATCGTGCTCATAGGATTCTATGTTCTGAGAGCAAACCGAACTAAGGACCCGTCTCAAGCAATGATTACGAACAGTTCCGGGGAAGGCGAGGGCGCGCTTGTTACGAATTCCTCTAGCTCAATCACAGCTGTTCAAAGTTGGAAAGAGTATAGGAGCGATGACTTTAGATTTACGGTTCAAATTCCGAGCGATTGGTCGATTGAGCCCTTTGTGATGAAAAATCATCCGAGTTTTGCTGGCGAGGTTAAGACTACCAGGTTCTTCGACCCAAAAAAGACAAGGTCTCTAGAAATCGGTATTCGCCACCGTGGCGAGACCTACTTTTTGACGACTCGCATGTACTTCTATGTTGATGAGGGTAACTACCTAACCGGTGATACTCTCAGCATCGCTGGAATTGATCTTCCAACAACGTTGCAGAGCGAAGCGGGTAAAGTGAAATCTTGGTTCCTTGGCAGTTCATCTGAACAGTTTCCTGTTGTGGGTGACAGAGAATTGTATGCTGAATATAAGTCGTCGTACCCACTTTCTGACACGGAGACATTCAAGCGACTCTGGGTTGAGACAGACTTAGCCGCCGAATTGCCGACTGTTCGGCGCATCGTGTCGAGCATTGAGTTTTTCTAACTCAATGTGAGTGAACGACACTCTATTTGGCGCGAATTGCCTTTTTGTCAATTGTGGATAGACCAACAATGGAGGTGACACTTGTTGCGAATGTTCTTGCTTATGGCTGGCCTGTCTGTTTCGGTAGCGCTTGGAGCATGCCCTGAGACATACTTCGATAAGGATTGTGGACGGGATGGTGCGTGGGCTTCAGGCACGTACGGTTGCTTGCTGGGGGTGTTCCAGGGAGTTGAGGCCTACTCGAATGGCAATTGGACAGGGGGAGGCTGTGGTAAGTATCAATGTGTCGACTACGTTCGTCGGTTCTATCATGATGAAGTGGGTAATACCCTCGGCGCACTTGGCCCGGAGGCCTATGCGGTAAATGCCTTTGCTTCTTGGCACGATAACAGTGATCTCACTCAATATGCGAATGGGGCAACTACGAGTCCTCCTGCGCCTGGTGACATTTACTGTAACAGTGGTCATGTCTTCGGCCACATCGCGATCATCAAGAGTGTCGACCTCGTCGCGATGCGCGTGGTTATTTGCGACCAAAATCGGTTCCCTGGTGAGTTTGAAAAGGAACTTGCTCTTCATGTGGACGGTCAAGGGCGATACTCGATTGACCCAATATACAGCGGCTATGCAACGCAGGGGTGGCTCCGTGATCCGGCCTACGTGTTTAGCTCCTTTGACTGTGCATGGGTAACACAATCAATCGTACCAAATGCCGCATTCTTTCCTGGCCAGCTGGTGGAATGTCAGGTGAAGTACAAAAACACCGGCAGTTCAACGTGGCACAATGACCCAATAGCATATCCTGAATCTTATGTCGCACTTGCCTCCACAAACGAGGCTGGTACTCCATACATCAGCTTTTTCAATCGGCCACCCGATTCACCAGACCCAGATGTGAATTGGCTAACCGACAAGGTCCCCTGCACCATGCAAGAAGCAAGCGTTGCACCCGGCGACACCGGAACCTTTGTCTTCACCGGCAGGATCAATTTGAACGCTGTTCCTGGTTCTCACAAGATTTACTTTGGTCCAGTGTACAAAAACAAAGTCCTCCCAGGGTGGGGCAAAATGCACTTTCCAATCGTCGTCGCGCCGGGTTGGGTTGCGTCCGTTCCTGCGAACGACTGCAGTGGTCCCGTTGATGGAAATAATCAGTGGCACCAACCCAACTTCTACCCGCGGTACAACCAGTGGCGCCCACAGACTGTCCCAGATGTCGCCGGATGGGGCTGCAATGATTGCGATCGATTCTACCGCTATTGGTACGACTATCCAGGAGCCGAAGTCAACATCGGTGCGTCACTGCACTTCGCGAGTGATGATGCAATCGCCATTTATGTGAATGGGCAATTTGTCGGTGAATGGGGCAACGGATGCCACCAGAGCGGTTGTGTCAACGGACCCGGCAATTGCGCGATCAATTTTCAAGTTCCAGACGTAGAAATTTCCCACTACCTTCACAAAGGACCAAACCTCATTTCGGCGCGGGTTACCGATCGGGATGGCGGTGAGTATTTTTCACTTGCAGTTAATGAGCATCCCTTGGTCATCACGTCCAAAGCAATATGCTGCCTCGGTGCAGATAATTGCATGCCCATCACTGAAGGGTACACGTCGATTGATTGTCAGCAGGCAGGCGGCCAAGTCCTCGTTGGCGGGTGGTTTGATTGCAGCACTTTTTCATCGTGCACAAACCCGCAGTTGAAGGGTAAGAGCGACCCCGCCTTGTTCTTTACGACTCCATTACCGCTGCCTGCTCTACCCGCGCAGCTGACGTTCACCCTCGACGAGTCCAAGCCTCGGGAAGCGTACTACGACCTCCCAGAAGTACTTGGCGGAGCGCGCCTTGACGTCGCAGATTTCACGGGCGAGTTCACGGTATTGGCGCAAGAAACCAACCACCCCGACACAGTTGACTTGCTCATCACAGACTACTCATTCGAGTGTCCTTCGGTACTGCTGGGCGGTCTGTCCACGGGCATCTCTTACGTTCGGCTAGACTCGAGTGCTACTGCCGTTCACCACGGTACGTACGTTCGATCAAGTCGCATGGTTGATGTCATTGTACAGTCCGTGCTCTTCAATGACCTCTTTCTTGAAAGCGACCCAATTCGGAGTCGCAGTCAAATTCACGGTCGCTTGAATCTCCAGACGGGAGTACTCGAAGCAGGCTCCGAAACGTACAATGTCTTGCCAAGTCCGTGCGTCACCATTGCGTGCGGCGATGTGAACGGGAGCTGTCAAATTGATATCACTGATGCCGTCGCGCTTATCCTGTACATCTTTGCTGGTGGCGCTCCGCCATCAGATCCGCAAGGTGGTGACGTTAGCTGCGACGGAAAGTGCAATATTGGAGACGCTGTTTACTTGGTAAACTATATTTTTGCATCGGGACCGGTTCCATGTGCGGCGTGCCCGTAAGACTGTTTTCCGTGAGTTTGCTGAACGAGTGTAAGAGTTATCCACAGTGAGTGAGGAATATCGCTACTATTCGACAATTGTTCGTTTTATCAGACGAACTATGATGCTTTCATTGGTGAATCGGTCGGTCGAGAAAATGCCACGCTCGCCAGTGTCTGCTTAAATGTGGGTCTACCGGGGTTCAATAGGTAAAAGGTTCGAACATCCTTCACCAGGGTGAACCAACTGGACAGAAGTGTCCACTTCATCGTGCTTAAAATGCAGATGACGAGAAATTTTCATTATGATCTTGACCTTGCTTTCGACTTTGAGTATGTTGTAGTCGTGATCGGTGCCAGTTCACCATCGCTCGCCAGGACGGCGATTCAACCTCAGCAGTTCGGACATACCCAGGCGGGTTTGGGTCCGACTCCTTACATATCCATGGTCGGTCTACTTGATGACCATGTAATACCGGTGCCACTCCGCACGACGGAGACGGCGATTTTAGTAATGTCACAGTAGAAAAACCGTCATATCGGCCACAAATTGCTGGGGGTACATCTTGTCGGTACTTAGGACGTATTGGTTGCCTGCCTGCAGCATCGTAACGACAAAAGAATGTCTTTCCTCATCAGCCATTCGGCGTACTCCGAATCACGACGCGCCAGTCAAGTTTGAGGCTGAACACAACCATACTTACGCGAGTCGCACTCACGAAAGGAGGTACAGAGGCAAGTGCACATTTTGGCGCCTAGAATCTGAGCGCCATTCGACCGGCCAACTGGCACAAAGCCGCTTGGTCTCTTATTCAAGTACAAGAATTCAGGAGTTGAGACATGAGAAATCAAAAGTCCACTTATGAGTTGAAGCGCTCACCGTGTTCGGATTGGCCTTTTAAAAAGACCGTCCGTGGCGCGGTTCTTGCCTGCGGCTTGATTTGCGCGCTTACGTTGGCATGCATGAAGCAGCCGACTTCCGAATCGGACACACCCGCGGATGAGTCCCAGAATCAGGAGATGTTGATGCCTATCATCTACGCTGGTTCCGAGACGCTGGAAGAAGTTGAGTTGAGTATCCGCCAATTCGAGCAACAAGCCGGATGCGACTACTTTACCGCAGTAGAGGAGACTGAGATCGTTGCCTCATTCAAAGCGCATCGAAGCAGTCCGAGTACTTCATTGGCGGCGGCGTACCGTGCCTATACTTCGCACTTCGTATACCACCCGCCGACAGACGTTGATCTTTGGCTGGAATACAAGTGGGGTGCGAACCAATGTCGGCCTTACTACATGTACACAAGTACGTGGTTGCTGACGAAAATTGTCCAGAAATGCTATAACGGACAAATCACCTCATGGACGTGGTACGAGGGCGGATACCAAAGAGTGACTGCAATTATTGGGTACTGTGGCTGGGTGCCGTATGGTCGCTGGCCGACTTTCTCAGACCTCTGGGTAGTCGTTGGATGAAATTTGTTATATGCTGCTGAGTGGGCTCTTTAAGCTCACTCAGCTCTAATATGTCCAATGAAACTCTACGGCGGCGTCTAAAGATCAATCACCAACATTTTGTGATCGCGTACCTTGTTCTAGGTATACTCGTTTCGATCTTCATACAAGATGATCAAGTGACTTCAGCGTACCGCGATCTCCCTCCTTCGTTTCACAAAGTGCTCAATCAAGCGTTAGTTCAGTTCATTGCGCCGACTTTACTATGGCCATTCGTTGTGACCGCAATTATTGGTGGACTATTGGTCGGCTAATCAACGGGACTTACAGCTATTGACCCAGAATATTTGCGTTTTTCGTCAACTGCAAAGCCCTTCTCATTGCTGCACTACCGTAACAAATCATCAAGTGTGGCCGACAGCAGCGCTGACTTATTGAGCAGAATCTGCTCCCGCTGATTCAAGTTCTCTGCCGTCATGCGGATGAGCTTCGTCGCCATACCGTCACCCAGCAATATGCGACTGACTTTGGAGAGGTAATTCTCAGATTTGTAGTAGAAGAGGGTTGCATACTGCCACAGCTTCTCTTTGTTACTTGCTTTGGACGTCGAACCATCTGCACTGAAGCTGAGCTTGCTCTCGATGCTCTTTTCGACAGCGATGGTGAGGTCGCCTTCACGGAAATCAACCCAGTGGTCGCTGATGGAGTAAATAATGCGAACAGTTCCGCCATCATCCGTCCCGTAGACGTACGCGAACGTGTAGATGTCTGTCCGGAAATCCTGGTGAATGCGGATACTCTGGAGTGCCGTGACAGTACGAATCTTGTACGCGTCGAGGAGGCGCAGGTAGCTCTCCCGCCAGTGTGCAAGCCAGTCGTCGATGAACCGCTTGTCGACGAAGAGTGGTGCGAGATCCTGCTGCAGATTAGCGTCATTAACTTTGTTCATCTGTAGCGTCAGGCGGTCGAAGAGGGTGCGAGGATCCTTTGCCTCGACGCCCTTCGCTTCCAAGTAGTCGAGATCGGGGATGATTTTCTTACCCATGTACCAGAGGAGATCGTAGATGTCTCGCCCTTTCTCTTCGTAGACGGCAGTGCCGATACCGCGCTGCCCGCGCAGGAAAATTGCGGCAACTTTGCTCGCCATGAGGGAGGACATGTTGTACGTCCGAATGACGAACGACAGCTGATCGCGGTTGATCGGCTGGCGCTCGATGACCGTCTTGGGCGCGATGAAGTAGTTCAGGTCAATCTTGACGTGCACCTGATTCGACGGGTGGTTGATCCCCAGCGCTTCCCCGACGTGGAACCGCAGCAGTAAGCCGCGTCCGGTCGTCAACTTGATGGTCAGCAAGTCGTCGCTGGAGCCGTAGGTAGTCTTGAAGTGCGCTGCGACCTCATCGCGTAAGGTGGTCAGAAATTCTTCGGTTACGGGATGCGTGATCTCGAAGTCAAGGTCAACGGACATGCGATTGAGGCCGTGACAAATGCGAAGTGCGGAACCGCCGTACATTGTCCACTTGCTGTACTCCGGGTGATGGTAAATGAAGTTCAGGACGTAGTACTGCAGTTCTTCTTTCATCGCATTGCGCTGCGTTTCCACGTCCACCGTCCCCGCCGTGGCGATTTCGTCGAGCTTGCGCTGTAGGGCAATGAGAATCTGGTCATGCATGGTTGTTATAATCCTTGACGAGTGCGTAGAATGTCTGTCGCTCTGTCTCCGCCATTTCATCGAAATCTACACGCAGCCCTTCGATGAGACCGTCAATGTCTTTCATCTGCACGCCATGGAACTGCCGCGTACGGAAGTACAGCAGGTCGAAAAGCGCTTTGGCCGGCGAGGCGATGAAGAAGGTAAATGTCCGTTTCTCTGACGAGAAGCCGGAGAACAACTTCGCCTGCAGTGACTGGTAGGTGAAATCGCCGACCTTCGTCTTGTACTCGCGCGTCGTCTTCTGCGTGACGGACGTTACGGTATGGATCACCTCGGTGGTCAGGTTGTAATACTGGAGCGCTGTCCACGAGCTGATGTACGACGGTCGCCGGAGAATATTCGCCAAGAAGAAGGTGTAGGAGATATCACTCTTGTGCTTGTTGTAGAAATCCGCGGTCACGTAGAGACCACGGCGCAGCAAGAGAATTTCGCGCCGCTTCAAGGTCTGGCTAATGTACGTGTCTACCGTTGTGGCTTTGAGCCCGTACTGCTCACTCAACTGGCGAATCGCCTGCTTTTCGAAGTAGGGCTGCGATTTCAGCTGCTCGATTAATGTAGTTCTGTATTTCATAACTATGATGAAAGCATATCAGATGTGAAACGCTATGTCAAATGGTAACTTACCAAGCTTGAAAAATCATCAATAATCAAGCGTATTCACACTAAACACATATAAATCAACGTCTTATCCACAGATACTGAGGAATATCGCTACTAATCGACAATTGAAGCCCTGAAATGCCACAGGTACGCTGCTTTGTGGTATGAGCCCAAGCTCCCATCCGCTCTACCACTACCGCATTACGCACCAACTCACCCGTAAGACGCTTGCGAAGCAATTCGGCTGCTCGGCACGATCCTTGTACCGCTGGGAGCATGGGGTGGTGCATCCACACTTGACCTGGGCAGTCCGGGCGAGTGCGATCACTGGTCTCTCCTTGGATACGTTGTTTGGCAGTGTTAGGGAAGTCACGCCGCATTCGACGTCGCCACAACTGACATAGAAAATTTCCGGTGTTGATTCGCCGGACGGACAGAAAATTTTCGCACTGCCGCCAGTGTCTGTTTGAACGTGGGTCGACCGGGGTGTAGCAGGTAAAAAGTTCGAACATCCTTCACCAGGGTGAACCAACTGGACAGAAGTGTCCACTTCACGGAAACATCAAATTCTCACGTAAATTTGATGTTTTTATGTATTTGGGCTGAAATTGTGCCTATGACACCCGAGCTGGGTTCGAACCGATTGGACACCAAACAAGTGAAGTACTCAGATGTACTAAAAAAGCTTAACGGTAGTGGTTTTGACTTGACAACTACAAATAAACTCTCTAGACTTCACCCATGAGCACTTTCGGCAAACTGCATCCGACGCAGGAACGGCTCCTGAAGGTCTTGGCAGGCTATGAGGAGGAGACTCCTTCGCTCCGCCGCCTCGGTGCCCTGATCGGGATTCAGTCTGCGAATACAATAGCTCATCACCTTAGACAACTTGAAGCAAAGGGCTACCTGATACCGCTTTCCGAGGGTGGATATCGAATCGTGAAAGAGCCGGGGCGTGACGTGATATATGTACCGCTATATGGAAATGCGGCTTGCGGAAAGACGGAATTCTTTGCGGACGAGAATGTCCAGGAGCGCATTCCGCTCCCGGCGCGTACGTTCAGAATAGGCCCGGATTACTTTCTGGTTAAGGCCAATGGATCATCAATGGAGCCAAAGATTCATGATGGCGACCTCCTTCTGGTTCAGAAACAAAGTGCTGCGGAACATGGTCAGATCGTTGTCGCTGCACTGGACGACGGCATCTACGCGAAACAGCTGCTCAAAGGTGAAAAAGCGATTGTGCTGAATTCATTTAATGTCATTTTCCCACCAGTAACGGTGGATGCACGGAAGCAACTACACATCCTTGGTTTGGTGAGAGGAGTACTGAAGTATTCACTTCACCCGAACAAGTAGTGTGCTGTCAACTCTGGTGCACCGCCAGAAAGGATTTTTCATGGCTAAGAATATTCACGTTGTTCCTTTGGGGAACAAGTGGGCGGTAAAAGAGGAAGGAAACTCGCAGCCGCTATCGACGCATCGGACACAAGGCGCCGCTGAACAGGCAGGTCGTTCCGAAGCTCGTTCCAATCAGTCGGAACTGATTACTCACCGGCCGAATGGGCAGATTCGGAGCAAGGATAGCTTCGGTTCGGATCCAAATCCACCCAAGGACAGGGAGCACTAATATGTCAGTGATTCATACCGCGCTAGACAATTTTCTTCAAGCAGAACTTACGCTCAGCACATGGCAGATCACACAAGGTTCCAAGAGTCACTTGTATATTCGAAGTTTGCTCGGCAATAAGTGGACCCAGGATCCAACATTTCCTAGACTGATTGATGGCGACTTCTTAAGTGGGTCGTATGCCAGAGGAACGAAAATTTTTCCACTGGACGACATTGACGTCATGATGGTTATCGATGGCGCTGGACTCTACGCGATTCGCAAAGGGGAGACAATTAATGCTGAAGTTCGTGGCTCAAGCCACGGTATCAACCCTGTGATGCAGCACCTCAATGTTAACGGGCTTCTTAGTTCTCGAAAAGTCATTGAACTGTTCTGTGATGCGCTTCGACAATCACACCCGAACTCGAAAGTCAAACCAAGTGGGCAAGCAGTCAACGTTCAGCTCGCAAATGGATTGGGTATTGACGTGGTACCATGTTTTCACATTATTCCGCGAAACCTGGAACGTGAGTTCTACTATATCCCGATTGGGGGAACAAGTGACTACTGGTTGACTACCAATCCAAAGATCGATGCAGAAATAACCGAGGGGTTTGATTTGACGCACGACGGGAAGTTCAAGGGATTGGTTCGCTTGGTAAAACATTGGAACAAAGTCTTCAATGCGGGCAGACTCCGTTCTTATCATCTGGAGACGCTTACGTGGTGGGCATTTCAGGACTTCGCTGGACAAATTACCCAATTTGACATTGCCCTTCTACATTTCTTCCGCAGGGCGCAGACGTTGTTGGCCGTACCTTGTCCTGACGCGACGCAACTCGGCGAACCAGTCGATGGATATCTGATGGACGTTGATCGTCAGACGAGTCTACAAAAAATCGCGGAAACCATAGACTTGCTCTTCAAGGCAGGCTATCTATTTGGAAGCACGAACGAAGCGACGAAACTGCACGCATGGAAATTGCTTCTTGGAGAGCAGATTAAGACAGCTGCATAAATGACCATATCTGAAACAACGCGACAGGGTCTGGAACTCCGTAGTCTATCGAAGTTATTGTTTGACCGTGCAGTTCTGCAATGGTACACAGCTATCAGCCTTGAAATTGTTGCTGGTTTGATTCCTCTCATCACAATCCTGACTACTTTTTCGTTGCGCGGGGAAGTAATCATTGCCTTTACGGGCGCTTTTGTTCTCGCCACGGCTTTCTATCTAAAGATACTGTTTGAGAGGACATACGATAGCGCAGAATCCATGCGCCGACAGTCTGTATTCAATGAAGCTCTTGGCTGGTCCATATCAAAGACTCAGTTTAGTGAGTGGCGACGGATCGCTGGCGATCGCTTGTTGCGTAAGTTAGTAAGTAATGGAGAAGACCTTGAATATTTTGCATCCCGGCAGGATGTTGGTCCACGCAGGCTCTTCGAAATGACGCAAGAGTCAGCGTTCTGGACACGTCATTTGTATCGGGGTTTGGAGAAATATGTTTGGTTTGGTTTTACCGCAGCGACGGCTTTACTTATTGCCGCATTGACCATTGCCGCAGCAGCGTCGTTGCCGGAAAGCGTCGCATTGAGCATCGTATATGCAGTTTATCTTATCCTGCCTCTTGTTCTCACTGTGAACCTCTTGAATTGGGGAATTCGACTTCATAGACTTGCGGAGACAATAGAAGGGATTGAAAAAGATCTTGAGAGGATGGAAGCCGAAAGCAATTGCAATGAACCACAAGTCTTGAGACTTGTTGATGAATATAACTGTCAACTTACAGCAGGTTTTCCAATTCCAGGGTGGTTTTACCAGAGGATGCGTAACAGAATCAATTTGCTTTGGGATAAGCGTTGAGAGCTCAGGCATCCAAATGAACTCAATGGAGTCTTTCTCCTCCGCTTACCCCAACTCCCTTCGTTACTACCGTCGCCGACTTTGTCTGCAAATGAAGGATGTGGCCACCATGGTCGGGTGCTACAATAGTTCAGTGCTGGGAACGTGGGAGCGCGGGTCGAAGACTCCCTGCCTTGATAACGCACTCGCGCTATCGGCCGCGTTAGGTTGTCCCGTGGAAATCCTCTTCCTCGAACGGTTCAAAAGCATTCGCGCCGGCGTCCACCAGCGTATGGCCACGTTGCCAGCCAAGCGCTATGCCAACCTGCAGTGGCTCTCGATTGGCGATGGTCAACCAACGCCGGCGTACCGGGAGTAATCCACCGTCACTTTTTGGCTGTACGAAGGCATTTTTGCCCGAATGACTCTTGTGTTATCCACAGATACAGAGGAATATAAGTACTTTTCGACAATTGAACCCTCCAGAGTGCCCCTGGTACGCTGCTTTGTGCTATGCGACCAAGCTCCCATCCGCTCTACCACTACCGCATTGCCCATCAGTTGACCCGTACGGCTCTTGCTAGCCGTGTCGGCTGCTCGGCACGATCCTTGTACCGCTGGGAGCATGGGGTTGTGCATCCACACCTGACATGGGCAGTCCGGGCGAGCGCGATCACCGGTCTCTCCTTGGATACGCTGTTTGGAAGTAATAGCGAGTCACGTCGCATTTGCCGTCGCCACATCTGATAGAGAAAATTTCCGGTGTTGGTTTGCCGGACGAGTAGAAAATTTTCGCACTGCCGCCAGTGTCTGCTTGAACGTGGGGCGACCGGGGTTCAACAGGAAAAAGGTTCGAACATCCTTCACCAGGGTGAACCAGCTCGAAATACCAGCCCTGACAGGGGCTGCAACCGCTTTAGGCAAAGCACAACTTCGTGGTTCGAACTTCAGTTTTTGAACCTCATGGGAGAGAAGTGCGTTCTGGATCAACTTGAACGGTTTTTCCGGCTGAATGCTGAGGATTCCGTCCTTTAGGGAAAGGTTCGAACCGCAGTGCCGGAGAATTGCTCGTTTCTGTTCCAGCGAGCCGTTATCAAACTGCTCTTGCGCTTTGGAGGCAAATTCGAACGCGTCTTCACACGAACGGAAGACGTGGTCAAAACGACTGTCATTGTCTTCAAGCAATTCTCTCAATCGTACCCGCTCCGATTCCAGGTCGTTCTTCTTCGCCAAATATTCGTCATCACTTAGGATTTTTCGCAATCGCAAGCCGAGTAGTTCGGTGATTTCGAATTGGCAGGACTCATACCGATGGTGAAGTGCTTTCAATGCCTTGCGGCCTTTTTCACTTTCCTCGTCGTGGAGCTCGCGAAGAACTACAAGCGTCCAGTCTCGGAGCTTCTTGCTGATGGTTAAGGAGCGCAGGAAGCTGGAAATTTGCTTTTCAAGCACGGCACGTTCAATAACTTTTTGTGAGCAGCGGACTGTGCGCTTTCGTCGGGTGCAATGGTAATAGACATACTTGTATCCATACCTTCGATTCGTCTTGTGTTCAGCCGTGATTGCTGCACCGCACTCGCCGCACGTAATAAGACCGGTAAAGGCGAACGTGTACTCCTGTGGTCGGGGCCGGCTGGCCAACCCAAGGATCTCCTGCACGCGATCAAATTCGGCCTTTGTAATCATTGGCTTCTGCGACCCTGGAAAGAGCTCCTTGCTATACCGAATCGCTCCGTAGTAGAACGGATTTGTCAGAATACCGTAGATCGTTGAATATTGCACCGGTCCGCCACCGTATCGCGAAAATCGCCGTGTTCGCAACCCAAGCTGATTTGTTGCTACCTCAAGCACACCCATTGGGGTATACGTTCCGGTGAGCATAAGATCCCACATCTTGCGAACCAGGAGAAATCGTTCCGGATCAGGAATGACCGTTCGGGAATTGCGGTCATTCAAGTATCCCAGAGGCGGCACGCCAGGCATCCAGCCTGCCGCAATCTTAGCGCGAAGTCCCCGCTTCACATTGTCGGCCAAGTCATCCACGTATTTTTTAGCAATTCCAAACTCCATTTGTAGCCAGAACTTATCGTTGCCGGTGTTCGAAAATCTTCGCTGTGGCGTATGAATAATGTTGAGATGCCCTTCTTCCATCGCCCAAATGAGCGCACCGCCATCGACAGGGTTTCGCGCCAGCCGGTCAAGCTTCCAACAGATAATGCCGTCAAGATCACCCTTCTGCACCTTACGGATAAGTTGCGTGAACACCGGCCGACCCGGAGCTTTGGCAGATTTCGATTCGGTATAGACAGCACAAACCGCAAGACCATCTTTCCGGGCGAAGTCTTGCAGTTCACGAACTTGTGAATCAATTGACAGAACCTGTCTGTCCTCGGATTCACTCGACTTCCGTGCGTAGATCGCGATTTTCGACATGGGAGATTGTGGTAAGTAGTCTAACTGTACCAAGCAGGCAGCCGAAGAGACAACTTCTAAGATGTTCGAGCCTTTTCGTCGTCGCCAGGCGATTCGTGGAGTAACAGCCGGAAGAGATTTGTCAGCCGGAGAGCCATTGCCCACGCTTCTTTGTCGTTCAATTCACGGCGAAATTCCTGCTTGTAGATGCTCTTCAGCTGATCGATATGGTGTTGCTGAAGTGGCATAGTCAGCACAGTATGGAGGATTGAACACTTCTGAAAAGTGAGGAATATCACCTAAAAGGAACTTCGGGGTGTGGATAACCCGAATTGGGTACGATTTCCGAAGGTACCGGAAGTTTGCCGGTACTTTGATTTGAACCGACAGGGTTCGGTTACTCTTCGGCGGCGAAGCCGGAACTGCATTTTTGCGAACAGTTCCTCCCTGATGTCCACAGTAACAAGTTCTTTTCGACAATTGAAGGGGTTTTGTCATGGGATTACGCTAATTTTGCACTCTTAAGATCCATGCTACGTCCCATAAACAACCGCGTTCCGAACAGTATCCGATATTACCGGCGTCGTGCCAATATGCGGCTCTTTGAGTTGGCACACTACGTCGGAATTTCGAGTCCGGCAAACCTGGCGAATTGGGAAATGGGCAGGAAGATGCCATCAGCCGACAATCTATTGAAACTTTCCGCGGTGCTCATGGTGCCACCGGAAATTCTCTTTCTCGGTCGCCTGAAACAACTCCGTGAACAAATCAAAGCTCGCAAAGATCAACCAATAAAAAGACCACTATGAGCACGAACCTCCCGATTCCATTCGTTCCGAAAAGCGCTGCAGATGCCCTGGCGCTCCAGATCGCGCAGTCGTTCGATGACGAAGAGCGATTGCCTAGTTATCGGCGTGCGTGTGCCACTCATAATCAGAGTGTGGTCTATCGGGCATATCGTGAAGCACTGCAGGTCCCGGCAGAGAAGGTGCGAAAGTCGCGACGCGCCATTTTCTTCTTCATCCTGCACACCTATGAAGACGAGAATAGTGCTCGGCATTGACTATGGTACGCGTGAATTTGGCTACGCCTTCTTCCACGACGGCCGCCTACAGGATTGGAACGTCAAGTCGTTGCGCCGGACATCACCTCGACGAGATCGACTAATTGTCCTCCGACAAGCATTCACAAGATTATTGATTAATACCCAGCCAGGGGTGATGGCCATGACAAGACACGAAACTGCCCACAACGACAAGCTGCAGATTATGCCAAAAGTCGACACGATTATGAAATCCATCGCCGCCGAGCGCAGCATAGCAGTTCATCAGTTTGACCCGGTGACTGTCAAGAAGGCTGTTACCGGCGACTCCAAAGCGACGAAGCGTATGGAAGCGAAGGGCGTCGTCGCACTCTTTCCGGAAGTCCGGCTGTATCTCAACGATGCAGGCTGGCGAGAGCGCTACTTGCAGAGAATGTTCGGGGCGATTGCTGTCGGATCCACCTATTTCACTATCTTCGAGAACCCGCCAGACCATGAGCAACCTAACCTGCAGTAAGCGGACGCGGACAACACGACGGCCGGTTGCAATTACGATTCGCGATCGGGCAATGCTACTTGCTCTAGTTGAATTTCGCGTGCTTTCAACAGAGCAGATCCGCTGGTTGTTCTTTCCTTCAATCCATCGCACGCGGAAACGGCTGTACTTGCTATGGCGCCACGGTTTCCTGCGACGAGCTACTCGCCCGACCCGAATAGGGGAAGGGTCGGCGCAATTCCTGTACGCGCTTTCGGCCAAAGGGCGGCGACTCGTTGGCGACCAGAGCCTGCGACTCCGGCCGCAGTTGATCGACCCCCTCAAATTCAGTGAACACAGCGAGTTTATCAACAACCTTCACATTTGTCTGTTGCTCGTCGAGCGTGCCGCCGATGACCTCGCCGTCCGTAAGTGGGAGCAGGGTGCCAAGCTCAAGATGTATGGCACCGCGACGTCAGCGGCTATTTCAACAGCAGTGCCGATTATTCCGGACGCGATGTTCATATTAGCGTGCAGGGGCCGGGACTATTGCTTCTTTGTCGAAGTTGACCGTGGCCATACTGATCTCGGCCGAATTGAGAGAAAGTGCGCCGACTATTCTTGGTTATGGCGGCAGAAAGTCCCGCAGCGTCGGTTTGGCATTCGGTCGTTTCGTGTACTCTACCTGACAACTGGCGGAAGACGGCTTGTCCATGTCATGGAAAAGATCAGGGAGCAACAACGAAACTCCTCTTGCCCGGATTTGATCGCCGGTGTGACCGGTGATGCCGTATCGCTTCAAGAACCTCAGAAGCTTTTTTCAATGGCATGGCGGACAGTTGCTCCTTCAGGAGACATTGTTTCGAGCTGCCCGCTGCCAAGCCCTTCCTTTGTCCGCTCCCGCCAGCGCCCTGAACACCACTTGTGCGCTGACCAGAATCCTGATGCTAGCTGTAAGGAGACTCCGGGCCCGGTGGATGAGGGCAGCCCTCGTCTGCCGAGTAGCGGGAGCGGATAGGTGAAGATCGGATGGAAGTCTGTTTTTCTTTGGGGTGCCGTCGGCAACAAGTGCTATTCGACGGCCAGAATGCGCGCGTTCGTCGGTAGGCTGCACTGCACGCCATGCTTCCGGTGGGGTCGTGGTTGGCAGGGAGTGCAAACCACGACGTAAAAGTAGCCGGGAAATAATCTCTATTTCCCTTCTACTTTTTTCGGGGTGTAACCCCTTGTCCCACCTTCAGCATGTCGTTCCCTTCGCCTCCCGACTCCACCATTTTTCCCCGATCCTTTCTTCCTGCGCTTGGCGTCATTATATTGTGGGTGCGCCAAGCGCTGGAGCTTGGAAAGGACTGGGCTTTGCCGGTCGGCTAAGAAGCCGACATCGCCGCCGCTTGTCTTTTTGGTGGGTGCGGCGGCTCGGCGTCGGTCGGCGGCCATCCAACGGAGTTGGTTGTTTTAGCGGAGCCGTTGTCTGGCCTTGACGAAAAATGGTGGAGTCGGGAGGCTTCGCGTGGCGATCACCCCGCCGTTGCGGCGAGGTTCCCGCGCCCCCTGCTCGTTGCCGACCCGGGGCGCGGAGCCACGCAGCCTCCGACGAACGCGCGCAGAGAAAGTGAGATCAGGGAAGAGGACAGTTTGAAAGACCTGCCAAGAAAGAAAAGACTGAAGGCATTCCGACCGAACGGTCGCGATCGTTCGATCCTGCAGTATGTCGCCGACTATCGGTTCATGAGCATTGAGTTGCTCGCGGCGTTGATAGTTGCGCCGCCGGTGCCGGGACGCACCTATGGATTCAGCGAGTCAGCTCTCCGGGCACGATGTCAGAAGCTTCGTGATAATGACTTTCTTACCTGGCAATTTTTGCATGACTTGCCAACAGGTCGCGGTTTGCACACGGAGCGACCGGCGGTGTACTCCATTGGTCCGGCGGCGCTCGATTTCTTAGAGGAAGAATTCAGCTTCAGCCGCGAGCAACTCAAGCAATCTCTGGAGAAGAACAGGCTGAGTTCAATGTTCCTTCGCCATTTCCTGATGATCAGCAAGTTCCATGTTTGCCTCGAACTGGCATGCCGTCAAACCGCCGAGGTCGGCATTGATGCCGCCGGCACCACAGTAGAAATAGGAACTTGGCTGCAAGATGGTCTGGTTGATCGTGTGCGCGTCATGATTGGCGAAGTAGCCGAAACGATTCCAGTCGTACCGGACGCAGTTTTCAACCTGGTAGTCCGCCAGCCGGACGGGGCGATATATGTAAAACACTTTGCATTGGAGGCAGATCGCGGGACAATGCCATCGCGCTCAATCACGAAAAAAGCTACCGGGTATTGGCACTACATTCGGCAAAAATTACAAAAGCGCCGGTATACATATTATGGAGAAAACGGCGCGGGACCGGAATTGCGGGTCGTCAACCCGAACTTGAAATGGGATGCGATTCCAAAGGGCGAGCAGGAGAAAATTTTGCAGTATGGTGTTGATGATCTAACAGTATTGTTTGTCACCCGCGGGGAAACACCTGACGTGAAGTCCCTGAAGGAGAAGTCACAACTGACGCGTACGCGCCAGAACAGTATCGTTGAAGCGGTAAGGCGCGTCGATGGCATCGACGCGGACACATCCATGTTTCTATTCTGCACAGAAGCACTCGATTTCGACATCAACGTGACGGCGTCGCTACTCGACTCGAGTTGGCAGACTAGTAGTCGAACGCCGACTAAATCCAAGCTGCTACAAGACAATCTAAGATGAGCTCAATTGATATCAATAGTGTAAGATGCGCCCTGTTGACTGTCTAAATAGTAAGAGCCAGTTTCTCGAGGAGTATGCAGAATTTTTTCCGCAAATTACGAGAAATTACTAATCATTATTCACGGTAGAAACGTAAGATAATCGGGCACGGTGTGTGCCCAGAATTCTGATGAGTACTCCTTGGGTTGGCATCCAAGGCCGCGATGACGAGTGTCCGCCACCAACCGAATACGACCGGTTGTAAAATATGCACTCACCTTCTAACTGGAGGTTGTCCGAAGATCGCGGATCGAATTTCGTGAGTTTACTATTCACGCAATGCTAGTACGGCGGCGAAAGCCGCCGTCACTTTTTCTGTTGACAAAATCATTTCGACTGCTTATATTCATAACAGCATTTGCAGTGTTGTATTAAACTCACGTCTACAAAGAATTCCCAAAATCGTTGAGTTCAGCGATTGTGGGTATTTTTTTGCCCATTTTCGCTCCTAGCTCAAACAAAAAATCACCCAGCTATTGAGCCTTCTTTGTTAAGGAAAAGTCTCAAATAGCCGGGCGTAACAACTGCGAAACGCAGTCGCTGACAGAACATTTTGGTGCTTGCTTCTAGTCTACATTACAGCCCACAATCCTGTCAACAACAATCCCGCTTCGCATAGTTGACCTTGTCATCGATAAAGAACTGGAGATTTCCTATGACTCAGTTTATGAAGACAACCATTGAGACCGGGATCGATATTATAGACTTAATCATCCTCGTCTTTGCTATGACTTGGCCCGGATTGATCGTAGCCAAAGTCATTCTTCGCATCTTCGCGCCGGCGTGTGCGTTCATCAGTTACCGTGGGCGGTACAGACGGCCTCAAGATCGTCAAGTCGCGCACACGGCTGATCCGACTGCAAATCAATCACAATGCCACAAGTAGAAAGTGAGATTCTTACATGTCCAATAACAACAATGACGGCTTCGTGGATGGTATCATCTGTGCCGTCGTATTCGGTTGCGCCGCATACGGCGCTTACAAAATCTACGAAAACGTCACAAAGTCCCCGGAACAGCGTCTGCTTGAGAATCTTGGCAGGGATCTGAAGCAGCTTGATACCGGAATGAACTACGGAACGCCGGTGGAGGTTGACTATGAAGAAAGCGAGTGACGTGCTCCGTATCGCCCACGAAGTGTTAGCGATACGACGGAAGATTGTCGCTGCCCATGTGCAGCAGCGAAACGCGATCACCGTCCAGCGGGCGGAGGTTGAAGTGCAGCTGAATAAGCAGCGGCTGGAAATCGCCCAACATCGGTTTGGCGTGATTGAACTGCTTGCGAAAGTGAAGGAAATGACGCCACCGGCGCCGGTCGATCCGGTGGAAGAAATCCAGCAGCGCGAACGCAAGGTCCTGGCCAATTTGACTGCCAAGGCCAACATACGCGCCGCCGCCGAACAGTCGATGCGGGCGCAAGCGGCACAAGCTGCTCTTGACCGCGCCGACTTCATCGACCAGGTGAAACGTGAACTTCCGGAAGAGGTGTGGGCGGAAACGATTGACGACTACGATCGTCGCGTGTATGAGGGCACGCAGGATGGTGGGTCGTGAAGCCACTCTGCATTGGGGTTGATCGTATTACCGGACGCAGCATTTGGCTGCGTCCGGCCGATCTCCTAGCGCACGGATTTATCGGCGGCGGGACCGGTATGGGTAAGAGTTCTTTAGCGAGCCTCCTGCTGCGCCATTGTCTGCGCGAGGGTGTGGCAGCCGTGTTCTTTGATCCCCACGGCGACACGTACCGCGATGTCATTGCGTACGCAACCGCGCATCGCTTGCAGAAGCGGCTTGTCGCGATCGATGCAAATGAAGCAGCGGCGAGCCATGTGTTTCCCTTAAATTTTTATCGCCGAATGGCTTGGATTCGGCAACACAGGCAGCGATGATTATGAAAGCATTCGCTAAGGTCTTTCGTGAGCAGGATGCAGAAGTGAAACCCCGGTTGGAGCGCCGTCTCCGTGGCGCGCTCATCGCGCTCATCATAGCAGGGTTCACAATTGCCGAGATGCTCAACTTCCTTTCAATTGATGATGCTCGTTTCCGCCATCACGTGCTGACGCGCGTTACGGATCCGTACATCGTGGCTGAATGGCAAGAGTTTGACGCCATCGCGCGGCGTGCAGACAAGGAAAACCTGATTGAATCAACAATTAACAGAGCCTCAAAAATCGTTCTGGATGAGGCGCTTCGACGATCCCTGGGCACTTTTGAAAACGCCCTTGATTGGGAGCAGTGGCGGAGCGAAGGAAGTGTCGTGGTCGTGAATCTCCAGCCGCAAGCGGTATCGCGCGAAGCGCAGGAGTTGATCGGCACCATGACACTTGACCACTTGGTATGTCAGGCGATGCAGCAAACGCGGAAGTTGAAGCCGATGCTGGCAATCATCGACGAAATGGATGAACTGGCAAGTCCAGACATTGCGTTAATGTACCAGGCACTCCGCAAGCGCGGGGTCTTCTGCTGGCCGTGCTTCCAGTATCTTGAGCAATTGAAGTCGCGCGATGACACCAATCGTCTGTTCGAAGCAGCCAAGTCCTGTTCGGACGTGAAGATTGCATTCCGTTGCTCATACCAGGACAGTGCACTTCTTGCGCGTGAACTTTTCCCAGGCGCTTTTCGTGGTGATCTCGTGAAAGACGAATTGTACCGAACGATGCTCTTGCCAAAGGAGAGTCGTCGGCACATCGTCGGCACGTCGGAGAGCGAAAGTGAATCGACAAGCGAAGGTGAGAGTACGGCAGAGTTTGATGGAGCGGGGTTTGTCAGCTCATACATTGACGGTAGCTCGGCTGCTGAGGGGCAGACGTTCGGCGGCATCTACGGCGATGTCCTGCAGTCGTCTGAATTGTCTGGTATGAGCAACGTCTCTGGAGCATCGTCATCCTCAATGTTGGGCTCAACGCATTCTCGGTCGTCCAGCCGCACACAATCGCGCGGACGCTCTCGCTCGGAAGTTACCGTGCCGTTCTACGAGTACGAACACGCCAAAGAACTCGCAGGGCGGCAATACTACAGCGTCGAGGAGGAGTTGGAGAAGCGCATATTCGCTATCCAAAGCCAAATTAGGCGAGAGGCTATTCTGAAAGTTGGGAATGCCCCGGCGATACCGATAGTAACCGCTTTTGTAAAGCCGGTGCGGGTACGACCGCAAGACGTTCAGCGGACGCTTGAAATGCTTGCCCGCAAGTATGCGCTGCCGGTCGCCGTCGTTGACGCGGAAATTGCGGAACGGCACCGTTTGGCATTGTCTGCTTCAGCAGTCGGGGGTGTTGTCGACAACAAACAGATTGTTGCCGACCTTTTCAAGCCGCAAAGGAGGAAGCGATGAAGGGTGAACGGGAATTCTTGAGTAAACGCCAAGTCGCTGAAATGTTGAACCTAAGCGTCTACACCATCGACGCTTGGGTTTCGCAACGGCGAGAGATTCCGTTTATCAAGATGGGTCGGATCGTTCGCTTTGACATTCGTGACGTGCGGGCATGGGTGGAAAAGCAGAAGGTCAATCCGGAGTAGTTGGTTTAGGCAGACGCCGGTCGGAATATCATTGCTGACCGGCGTTTTTTTGTGCTTATTAGCAAGAATTGGAATGAATATATGGCAGTAATTAAACGCGGGAATACTTGGTACATTGACTACTACTGTGGCGGCAAGCGCTACCGGGAAGCCATCGGCTCTAACCGGAAAATGGCCGAGCGCGTGTTGGCGAAGCGGCAGATTGACATCGCCGAAGGGCGCTTCCTCGACGTCAAGAAGCAGTCAACGGCGACGTTTGAGGATATCGCGAAATCGTTCATGGAATACTCGCGCAGCAACAAATTGTCCTTCGAACGCGACGAACGTTGCGTAAAGTTGCTCCGCGAACATTTTGGCGGCAAGTTACTCGACGAAATTACGCCACTCGATATCGAAAAGTACAAGTCGGCTCGCCGCAAGATGGTCGGACCGGCCACCGTCAATAAGGAGCTCGCGTGTTTCAAGACGATGTTTTCGAAGGCAGTCATTTGGGGCATGACGAGCGACAATCCGGTAAAAAAAGTTTCGATGTTTCGCGAGCCGCCCGGCAGGGTACGATTTCTATCTCGCGAAGAAATTCGGCGCTTGTTGAGCGAGGCGGCCGAACACATTCGACCAATCATCATCGTCGCCTTGTTCACCGGCATGCGGAAAAGCGAGATCCTCAAGCTAACGTGGAAGGATATCGACTTCAATCACCGGCTCATTTACGTCCGCAATTCCAAGAACGGATCCTCGCGCGAGATACCGATGGCGCGGGAAGTCATCGCCGCCCTGCAAGCCATACCGGTGTCGCAAGGTCGAGTCTTCACCAGCAGTGAAGACCGGCCGGTTTCGAGCATTCGCACCGGGTTCGACAACGCGGTTCGAAGAGCGCAGATTTCGGATTTTTCATTTCACGATATCAGACATACTTTTGCGTCGTACCTCGTGATGAACGGCGTTGAACTAATCACCGTCAAGGAATTGCTCGGACACAAAACAATTTCGATGACGGCAAGGTACTCCCATTTGAGCCCGGCGCATAAGGGGCGCGCTGTCGAGACGCTCGATTTTCTGGGTAGTCACAAATTGGTCACAAACAGTAACACCAAGGTTGCGCAAAACAAGCTAAATCGTTATCGTTCAACAATTGCCGGAGTGGCGAAATTGGTAGACGCAAGGGACTTAAAATCCCTCGGGTGGCGACACCCGTGCCGGTTCGATTCCGGCCTCCGGCATTGATCAGTCGAAGAATCTCAATGCTGTGATCCAATTGTGCCGGTCGAGGAGAAGCGGCTTCGCAACAGCATAAGGACGCAAGTACTCACGAACTGAAGTTCGCCATCGCAATGGTCACGCAAGGCAGACAGCATTCGGAAAGCCCAACCCCGCTGCTCCCACCTAGGACGCCATCTCGATTGGGTAACGCTGTCTACCGCGCTTGATGATGAAACCTGATCAGAATGGCCTCGACTTCGCGAAGATTGAAGATGTATTTTCTCTGGTCTGTTCTCGATTTGACCTGATGTTCCAGTATTGACCAAATCTGACGGCCCTCAATGCAATCAGCGATTAGCCGACTCTCCCGGGCATGCGGGAGAAGAGCTTAGCCACTAACATTGTGCTTGTAAGGCGGCACCTGGTTTGCTATTAATCGGTAGTGATGCAGTATACCCATGCTCGCGATTTCCACGTCGTTGAACACATTCGATGCCTGGCGTCACTTAAGGAGATGATATGAGCAACCAGAAGCGCGTCTTGATAGACGCCCTTTCTGCATTCTGCCTGGTATTCTTCGTTGTCCTTGCTTGCCCTGGACGGGCGAATGCAACAACCTACCACGTTAAGCGGACCGGTAACGACAGCAATCCAGGGACTTCCGCGCTGCCCTGGCGGACGATTCCCAAGGCCTGTTCGACGGCAGTCGCCGGCGACACTGTTCTGATCTATCCCGGGTTCTATCCCTCTACAGAGTATACCCAAGTGAGCGTGATGTTTCCGGAGGAAGGTGGTTCGGGCAACCCAACCTACAGGCAGATTCTCGTGCCGCTGAACGACGGGACTCCGTCGCGGCCGATTGTCTTCAAGGGAACCGGCGGCGCGCGCCCCTACATTCAGGGTGATAATGTGAACCTGCCCACACCGGCCTACCCGAGCAATTATAACGTGGTCACCGCCAATCTCTCCTGGTCAAGCTGCGTGCATCTGGATAGCCTCCATTTTGCGAACAGCAACATGGCCGGAATCGAAGTTAATGGCTACGGTCATCGTATCACAAATTGCGTGATTGACTCGGTATGGGAACCCGACAATGTTGGACTGGACAATTCCGGTGGAATCCAGAACTACGTGGCGGATGTCAACGGCACCAGCCAGGGTGACCGGCTTGTGATTCGGAACAACATTATCCGCAACATCGGCATCATGCAATTCGGCCAAGGCAATGAGAACAACTCGAACGGCATTGGACTCTACCAAGGTGACACGGTGGAGATTGTCGGGAATCATATTTACCATATCTCGGCCGGAGCGGTAAAGTTCAAAGGATTGGCGGGGACGGGCGGACGCCATGTGCGCGTCGATAGCAACCTTGTCCATGATTGTTTCTTTGGTCTGGATCTGGGAAACACTGGCGAGGACATGGACTCCGTGATCTGCCGATTTAACATCATCTATGACTTGCTGGCGTCGTCTGGTGCAACCGAGCAGGACTGGGTCATCGCTATCGGCTGCAACCTCTTTTCGGGCAATTCGGCACCGAATCATGGCGTCTGGATCTACAATAACACAATTGACCTGAATAACCCCAACTCGCTACAAGGTGCGCAGGGTCTCTTACCGGCGCAGTACAACAGCGGGTCCGAAATGTGGTTCTTTAACAACATCATCTGGGATCATCAGCAAGACATCTCTTGGAAAGCAGTGCACTTCTGGCAGCCCCCCGTCTTTTTCTATTCCAACTACAACTACTTCGTAACGGCGAACCCGACTACGCGACAGCTATTCCGTTATCAAGGCACTAACTACACACTGAGTGGTTGGCGGGCGGCCACTTCAATCGCGAACGTCGCCGGTCAGGACTCTAACTCTATAGTTACATCAACCGTCCCGTTCGTGAACGGAGCCAGCCACGATTATCGACTCCAGGTAGGCTCGCCGGCATTGACCGCTGGTCGGGGCGGAGTGTTTCCCACCTACGTTGGTGCATTGGGTCAGGGCTCTGGCGGAGTCGATTCCACAGTCAGTATTCTTGCGGCGTCTGCTGTTACCGAGGGCTCAAACCTGATTTTTCCCGTGTTGGCGGGTGCTAGCCTCGGATCGCCGCGCACCATAACATTTAGCACATCTGATGGAACTGCCGTCTCTCCTGGAGACTTCACGGCGGTGACAAATGGGCAAACGACGATACCGGGCGGCTCTTCCAGCGGTTCGATTGTGATTCAGACAATCGACGATTCCGAGGTGGAATCAACCGAAAACCTCTCAGTAACGATAACCGCGGTCAGTATCGGCGCGATTGCGGTCTCCAGCGCGGTCGGCTCTATCGATGACAACGACATTCCGCCACGGACGTTGATCGCATTCCAAGAATTGCCGGGGCACAGCGTCGGTGTCAGCGGTACCTACCCCGGTTATACAATAGCGCCGATTGCCGACACGGTCATCGATCCCAACGGCAATGAAGCGACTACCTGGGCGTCCGACGAGAGCAATACATCACCGCACTGGGTTGAACTGGTATTCGGGCAGCAGCTGCCCATCAACGGTATCACCATCCATTGGGCATATAACTCCGGGTCATCGAGTTTCATGGAATCGCAACAATTTCGAGTTCAACGTTGGAGCGGCTCGGCATACATCGACGTGGCAACGGTGAACAACACCTCCCAAGACGCCACGAGCGATGTTTCGTTTGCCCCGGCTACTACCGATCGGGTACGCATCTATCAGCCAGCCGCGCAAGGGCCCGCCAACTACAGCGCAATCATGTGGCTGACCGAGATCCAGGTCTGGGGTCCTCAAGATACGATTCCGCCTGCCGCCGTTGAAGACTTGCACTGAAACCGGTTGATGCGCAGGAGAGAATTTCGTCGATACGGATAGGCCGCATCGGGCCGATTTCTTCATTGCCGCCGGGGTTCTCGCTTGCCAAGATTTCAGATCAAGCCACCCGGCCGGTCAGTCTACAAGTGGCTTTGCTCGCTTAGAACTTCAAGATCTTCGTTTCGTCAGCCCGTAGATCTATTCCAGGATCGATCTAAATTCGTCTCAGGGGCATTGTCCAATAATGTAAAATGTGTCCACATAGCCATAAATATTGATTGCCATTATTCGAAAAAAACGCTAAACTTCCAGAAAGTACTCTTGGAAAAACCAAACCAGATTCTCGGTTATGCTTGTTTTGCCGGACGGCGTCTCTGATGATGCTTCAACCCTATTTAAGACAGTAGCACCGAGGACGATCACTGCAACTTGCTCGAACACTCGCTTGGTGAAACGAACGTCCCCGCAGCGCTTGGAAATCTATTCTATTGGAACCTCGGCGTTCGACAAGGAGGTCAGCAGTGCCATTGCTGACGAGAGGACCTTCATCAGGGACGGTTTCGTCGGACTGGAGTTCGAGAATCCAGGATCACTCGTGCTATACGATCAGAAGACGAAGACCACCTTCGCTTTCGCCGACATCACCGGAATCTTCCCCTTGTTTTGGTCCATCCACCACGGGCGCATCTGCATCGGCTCCAGCTTGTCCGAGCTTGGCGAAAATCTTTCCCCGGCAACTGACGACGTGGGAGTTATTGAGTTCTTGCAGGATGGCTACTGCGTCGGGGCGCGCACAGTGTACAAGGGCGTCCAGAGGCTACGACCGGGTGAGGCCCTGAGATTCGTTGCAGCCACCCAGCGGGTGTCGTCATGCGACCAGAGCCCACTGTGGTCGCAGGCCCAATCCCACTTAGGCCGCAAGAAACTCCTCGACTCGGCAGTCGACATGCTTCGTCACTCATGCGAGGAAATGCGAAACACGATGCTCATGATGTCGGGTGGCTGGGATTCACGCACTCTTTTGGCCGGGGCGCTCTCAACGCCTGTGGGTCGAAGCCTCAGTCTGTACTTCCATGGAGATACGCGCAGCCGGGAGGCCCGAATTGCCAAAGAGATTGCTGAAATTGAATCGCTGCCGATAACATTGGCGCCGATCGACCCCTCTTCGTTCTCCGCCGGATTCGTTGAAGAGAGCTTCAAGCGCTATGAAAATGTGGTCTTTCCGCACTGGCATCGAGCGGCCTTAGCTTCGACCGAAATCGGTAGTCAGGTTCAATCTGTCACAGCCGGGATTCTCGGCGAGATTCTTGGCGGCCACTATGGGCCACCGTTCCTGCATCCAGGTTTCAGGAAAATCGCCTCCACACTCTGGTATCTAACCGGTGCGCGGTTCTTCAAGTCCCTCGAGCCCGTGAAGGAGTCGACCCGCTCCGATGCTGCTATGAGACTGCTTGGTCAACCTGTGTACCCAAAATACTGGTGCATCGGGGACGATAAATGGCAATCGAGATTCACGCGAATTCACGAGGGAGTGAACGAAGACATCGTGAATTCAGTTAACAGGTACTTGCAACGCGGCATCTCGACTCAGGAAGGCCTTGTAGAGGCTTTTATCACCGAGCAAAGGGGTAGTCAGTATGTAGCTGCGCAGTTGCGGAGTGCGGCCACGCTTAAGCCCCCCGTCATACCGTTCGCCCAGCGGAGCTTTCTGACGTTCGCGTGTTCAGTGCCGTTTGCGCTTAAGGCGAACAATTCCCTAAATCGGGCACTGATTCAAAAGCTTCATCCTGAGCTTCTGAAGTTCTCTACCGCTGCTGTCCTCTGCCGGACCAGCCGGCCGATCGTTTGCCAAGAGTCCACTCGAGCCCTCCGAAAGATTCTGGTAGACGGCGGCTGGAAGATTCGCAAGCTGACCAACGGAAGAGTGCCAGCCTACCGCTGGGGCTGGGTCAATTTCCAGTTCCTACAAGATTCCGATGCTCTCCTTGGAGTAGCCGAGAGCCTAAGATCCTCGCTTTGGGATAAGGCGGCAATTCAAGCAAGAATAAAAGAGAACGTCTTCCGAAGCTACCACGTTTTGAACGACATGCTCATGAAGGTCAAGACCTTGGATCTCTTGGGAGTGGATCAGAACTGACAACGCCCATCTCCGATGCACCGGCTATCCAGGAGTTCGCGAACGTGGGGCCGTTGTCACATACTCACTTGTCAGCGCGTTTGTGATCTAGTTTCTACACCGAATCCAGTATGCCAGCTGCCAAGTAGCCATCTCAATGCAGCTATCTCATTGAATCACGACACCCGTGCCGGTTCGATTCCGGCCTCCGGCAGATGATCCTTTGCAGAAAATGTGTCTTCCAAGGCGGCTTCGAAAGCCAAAGCTCTCTTGTTGACTTCCAAGTAGACGATTATTACCATGTTTTTGTGAAGATTGCTTACGAGAGGATCACCAGTGAATAAGCTAATCTATCTGGACAACGGCGCCACAACCTTCCCAAAACCGGAACCGGTCTATCAGGCAATGGACCAATTCTATCGCCGGTATGGGGTTAATCCGGGTCGTTCAGGTTACGACCTCTGCATCGTCGCCGGGGAAATCGTGGAGGAGACCCGCAAGCTGCTCTGCCGCCACTTTAATGGCGACGACCCCAATCGAGTCGTCTTCGGCTACAATGCCACCGATGCACTCAACCTGGCATTGTTCGGGCTCCTTCAAGAGGGCGATCACGCAATTTCAACAACTCTCGAACACAATTCGGTGCTGCGACCGCTTTTTCATCTCCAGCGCGATCACGGCGTCGCTGTCGATTTGATCGCAGCCGACTCCAAAGGCTTCGTCGACCCGGACGAGATCGCCCGCCACTTTCGCGCCAATACCAAACTAGTCGTTGTCAACCATGGCTCCAATGTGATCGGAACAGCCCAGCCGATCCACGAGATTGGTCGACTCTGTCGTGAACGCGATATACTCTTCGTGATCGATGCCTCTCAGACAGCCGGAAAACTGCCGATCGACACCAAGGCTGACTGCATCGATGTCGTCGCCTTCACCGGCCACAAATCGCTGATGGGACCAATGGGGGTAGGCGGGTTATACGTCGGCGAACGGGCGGAGATCAGGCACACCCGCGCCGGCGGAACGGGCGTTCGCTCGGCGATTCGTTCGCATCTTGACGAGTACCCCTATCGCCTCGAATACGGTACACCGAACCTCCCCGGTATCGCCGGGCTCAATGCCGGACTGAAGTGGTTGGAGCAGCAGGGAATCGAGCAAATTCACAAGCGCGAGATGGCGCTGATGACCATGCTTCGCGACGGACTGAGAGACCTTGAGGGAGTCAGGCTGTACTGCCAGGATGACCTGACCAATCACATTGGCGTGATGTCTTTCAATGTCGAAGGTCTCGAAGCTGCCGATACCGGCACGATGCTCGACGTCGACTACGAGATCGCCTGCCGCACCGGCTTGCATTGCGCACCGCTGGTTCACGAACTGATCGGTACCGATAAGATCCACGGTGCCGTCCGCTTCGGACTCGGTCCCTTCAATACCGAGGGAGAAATTGCACGGGCGATTGCTGCGGTTGGAGAGATCGCGTTCAGCCGGCGCGCCGCCGGCGTTGCAGGGACTTAGGCCATCTATTTGATTGTAGGGCTATCCCCGATGACGATCGCGTCCGCGACGATCTCGCAGACCGTCTTGATCTCAACCCCCAGTTTGTATTCCCGGTTGAGTTCACTGAGTTGATCGACGCAGTTGTGGCACGGCGTCGCCACGATTTTGGCTCCCGTTTTCTTGATTTGTTCAGCCTTGATCTTGCCTACAGCGAGACGGCGTTTGGCATAGCGCGTCATCGAGAGTTGTCCGCCGCCACCGCCACAGCAGAAATTCTGTGCGCGATTCGGCGTCATCTCGACGAAGTCGCTCACGGCCTGACGAAGGATAACTCGCTGCTCTTCGATAATCCCGCCAAGGCGCACCAGATTACACGGATCGTGAACGGTTACGCGCTTAGTGACATGATTGCGATCGAGTTTGATGCGCCCCTCCTCAATGTAGTTCTTAACTAGTTCCAGCACGCTGATGACCTTCATCTCCGGGCGTTTCGCCAGCCATTGCGGCGCTTCCCAGCGGGAAGAATTGAAACCGTGGCCGCATTCGCCCAGTACCAGGATCCGGCAGCCAAGCTTGAGCGCCGTCGCGTACAGGCGTTCGGAAAGAACTCCGCCAACTTCGTCATCGCCACTGAAGAGGGCGTAATTTGTGACATCGTAGTAGTCCTGCGAAAATGTCCAGCTTTCGCCGGCCAGGTGAAAGATCTTCGCAGTTGCCAGGAGCGAAAGCGGGAAGAATTTCACTTCGCGCGGGTTGAGCGCATAAAGGACGTTTGCCCCCTGCTTGTCGAGCGGGATCGTGGCGGTCGGATCACCAGTCTCCGTCCGCAATTCTTCGGTAAGCCACTCAACAGTATCCAACCATTCCGCCTTGGTGATACCCATGTTGTTGCCGGTATTGACGGCTGTATCAACCGTTGCCTGAAGCTCCGGCGGCACCAGCTTGGCGGACGCCAACGCGCTCCGGCCGAGCCGAATCAACTGGGAGATGTTGATGCCTGTCGAGCAATTGATTCCACAGCGGTTGCAAAGTGAACAGCGGCCGAAGAGGCAATCGATCCATTCATCGACTGTCTGCCGATCCAGTATGTCGGACGGCTCGCTGCCGTTGCCCTTTCTTCGGCGGATCACCCGGGCTACCAGGTTCAGCTTGTAGGCCGGCACCGATTGATACTCGGAGTCGGTGAGAAAATAATGACACGAGTCAGCGCACAAACCGCAGTGGACGCAGGTATTGGCATAAGCGGTTGCTGCGAAGTCGAGACGGGCCAATAGATCCGCTTCGAGTGCTCGCAGGTCATCTTGGTTGAGACCGGACAAGCGCGAACGGAAAGCGTCAACGGGGCAATAGTCTTCACTCATGACTGCTCTCTCCAATCTTGGAGGGCGCAATGACACCGCGATAGCCGTAGAATTTGCCGAACTGGAAGCGGCTGACGAAGAAGAACCAGCAGTGACGAATCTTGCCGAAGGGGACATAGACAAAGAGCGCAATCCAGGCGATGTACATTGCGTCAGCAAGATCGGTCAGCAGGTAGGTGACACAGATGATCAAGGTCGCGTTCACCAGCAGGTTTGCAATATAGTCGTCGGGTGCACTGATTGCTCTCATGTAGGGAACCATCAAGCGTTTCAACAGCAGGCCCATTCCGCAGACGGCTGCGAGCAAGAGCAAACCAGCGCACAAAGTCCTGATATGAGACGGCAATTCAATCGCGGCAAGCTTGGTTCCGAGGACGAGCAGCGCTAAGGCAATTCCGACGTGATAGGCGACTCCGGCCAGGTAGGTCGGCAAATGCTTGGCCGCGCTTTCCTTGGCCCAAGGGAGCATCCCGGTCGTAAACGCGTAGAGCACGGCCGGAGCAACACGCCCCTGAGCGCTGGCCAGCATCGGGCGCTGTCCGAGAGCAAGTAGCCTCCGATGCTGAACTGCGAGGGCGATTACGCAGGCTAGTGCCGACGCCGGGACTGCTACCTCAAGAAGTACCATGTGAACAAGCACCTTGGCTTAAACACATCCATCCGGTTTGGGAAGTCCGGCAAGCTTGCAAGCGCCTTTGGCGGGTCCGGAAGGGAACAGCTCGTATATGCGCTTAAGCGGCAAGCCGGTCGTTTTGCAGATGGAACGCACCATCGGCGCCAGATTCGTCTGAAGGTAGTGCTGGCGGATGAAGTTGATTACGGCCCAGTGCTCGGCAGAGAGGCTCTCAAGCCCCTCCTCGGCTCGCGCGAGCGCAGCCGCAATCTCCTCCGTCCATTCTTCTGGATGTTGCAGGAACCCTTCTTCGTTCAACACGAATGTCCGGCCCTCAATAGTGATTTCAGGCACTTCCGCATCCTCCATTAGTTCAATCCAATACCCGACCAAGATAGACAAATTTAGCGATTTCAGGAAGTGATTTCGAATCAAGAAAGTTTCTTTCCTTGAAGAACTCAAGGCTGTCGTGGAGCATTGGTAATCCACACGCGTTTAACAAGTTAACGGGAGTCCGACGACAATGTGACGAGCGCGTGCAGCGAACGGTGTGCGCTGTATCGATTCTTAAAGATTCACGGGAATCGCGAACACCAAAACTC
Organism: uncultured Ignavibacteria bacterium; assembly: GCA_964576925.1. Taxonomy (GTDB): domain Bacteria; phylum Zixibacteria; class MSB-5A5; order CAIYYT01; family CAIYYT01; genus JADJGC01. The sequence continues at coordinate 99,412 of CAZNWJ010000006.1, forward strand.
ACCTAATGAGAGAATTGACGCAGGTGGAAGTAGTCATTCTTAACTGCTCGGCCCCGAAACCGCGCATAGCTGTAGGACAGCCCCCAGCACAAGACAGCCGCAAGAGCAAATGCAAGAAGAAGTTGCGCAAAATCAAGCCTTGCTTTCAGGCCAAGCAGGGCAGGAATGGTCCAGAGAATCAGAAACTGCGTTACAAATGCAAACAGCGATGTTCGGCCAAAGATCGAGAGCATCCAATAGACTCGATTGTATGTCCTATTGCCTTCAACGCTGGAAATCAAGAGGGAGACCAGCCCGAAAATCAGTCCGATGTAGAGAGGGAGCATAAAGGTTGTTCGCGCCGGATAGAGCAAAATGAACGTGTGGTCACTCCATGAGAATGGATTCGTGCTCTTCAGCAACTCAAATGCTGCAAAAAACATTACGCCGGAGAACCCCAGGGTAATCGCTATGCGAAAGAGCCTCTGGGAAGCTACCTGATATGAAAGCAATCCTTCGCGCATCTTGTAATACATTTCACCAACAACGGACCCGCAGAGAAATATCGCCAGCCACGGGACAAGCGGCCAGCCTACTTGCAGCCACGTCTGCTGCGTACCGTCCAATTCAAAGAGAAAAGCTTCCACAGTTCCAAGGAGAGCAGAGTTCGGGTGTAAGCTGAGCCGGCCGATCAATGCGACCACGAGCATCGCAAGAACAAGAACCACTCGCTTGGTTTGACTCAGTCCGTGTATGATCGTGGGCGCGAGAATCAAACAAATGCCAATGGTATCGGTGATCTCGTAGCCGTGCAGTATTTCATAAACGAAGTTGTTCGAACGTGCGAAGTACAGGTAGGTCGCCAAGACGATCACCGGATGGATAACCAATAACAGGAAAAGTCCGCGACGGAAGAATCGCCGTCTCATTGACTTCCAGTTCGGATTGCTCCGGAGCAAATAAGTGGTGATCATTCCGGAAGCTAACATGAACGCCACCGACGCCGATTGCGTGATCATTCCGAAATACCCCGAGGCCAAGAAGCCAATTTTGTTGGGGTCACCGAGTTTGAGTGCATGTGCCGCGAGCACAAGCATCATCGCAGATCCCCGGACAATGTCGATCGACCTGATTCGTTGCATTTGGGGATGTGCTGCGGAGCCTGTTGCTGGCGTCTGCTGGAGGGGAGCCGACTTCGGCCCGTGCCGGATCTGCCTCAGTTGTTCTACTGTCTTCTTCACTCCCCGCCGGGAATCGAGCGCGATCCTTGTTGCCGGCCCGGGAAGCCAGGAAAGAACCCGGTAAGAGATCGGCACACTGGAAACCGCAGCCAATTCTTGTCGAGCCTCTTGACTACGCCCTTGCAGCAGCGCTCCGGCTGCCTTGATCAGCCGTTCCTCGCGCAATCGCCCTTCATAATATGCGCCATATCGACGCAGAAACTCTGGATCCGAGCCCCAGACGCGCGGCATGATTGTAAGGCGCGAGGCCGCCAGCGTCGCAAGGCTCAGGTCGGTCAGCTGACCGGCGGTATGGTGGTGGACCAGAGTGCTTTCAAAGTGGACGTACAACCCCCGTCCGGCGCGGGCGAGCAGCGCCCCGCATTCCCATTCTTCCGCAGTTGCTGTATCTTCAGCAAACCGCAGAATTTGACCCGCTGCGGCTCTGCGAACCAGCAATCCATCAACAGAAACATAGCTGCGGTCGCACTGTGCTCGATACAGATTGGAGGTCTCGTAGCACGCGTAGTCGGACATCCTTCCAGATATCGTTAGAAAATCGGATAACTTTCGTGCCGGACCGAATACACTCCCCCAATCTGGCGCCACGCCATCTTGCGTCTCCAGGGCAAACGGACGAATCGAGCCATCCGGAAACTGCGTCGAGAAGTTGGAGAAGCAGAAAAGCAGATCAGGGCAAGCGGACATCAACGACCGGAGTACGGCATTGTGGTCGGGTTTCCATTCGTCGTCGGAATCTAAGAAGGCTATCAACGGCCTTGTCGCCTCACGAATTCCGTGATTGCGCGCAGCTCCAGCGCCCCGATTTTCCGTGCGAATGTACTTTACGAGTTTCCCAAAGCCCTGGACAACAGCTGATGTGTCATCGGTGGAACCATCATCGACGACGATCAGCTCGTCCTCTTCGGTCATTTGTGAGAGTACCGACTCGATCGCGCGAGAAATCCAGCGGGCGCGATTAAAGGTCGGAATTATCGTTGAGATCGCGGTAGTCATGATCGCTCAGCAATCTCTCTAGTTTCTCGACACTTCGTAAATAGAACAAACTGAGTCGATAACTCGAATCGGGCGATGTGGAGCCTGAGTTAATGGTACTCCGCCGGCTTCATCGGCGCAAGTAAGATTTCGCGTCGACAATCGCTGCAACTGGGTGCTACTGACGCATGAGCTGTAAAGCTCCGTCAAATTGAGTTCGGTCGATCGACAGGTTTCTTTAGTTCTTTGCGAGGGACGAAAGTGGCTCTCGGTTACGGTTATGCGGACTGGCCATTTAACGTGTTGCGAAACAAGAGTTTAACGGCCCTTCTCGCGTCCAATAGTCCTTTCGTCAGCCAACCAGGCAGGCGAGACAAGACCGCGTACGACTTAGGCGGCGCTGACACCTCCGCAAGCTCATTTCTGGCCTGTTGGGTCTGTCCGCGAACTAACAGCCCGCCGATTCGAATCAATTGCTGTTCTCGAAGTTTCTGGTCGAAAAATGTCTGGTGTTCTCGCAAGAACTTCTGATCCAATCCCCACAAACGGCGCATTATGACGATCCGCGAACTTGCCAAGATGAAGCCGCTGCTGTCGATAAGTTGCTCGGCCGTATGGTGATGTACGAGTGTGGTCTCGCAGTGCACGTAGAGCCCCTCACCGGCGGCTGCGAGGCGAGCGCCGCACTCGATCTCTTCTCCGACTTTCGTGTTGTCGGAGAACCAGAGAGCTGAGCCGGCTTTTTCCCGCCGGACTATCAGAGTGCACGCCGAAACATAGCTTGCTTCGCACAAGGAGCGATACAAGTTCTTGGTTTCATAGCACGCGTAGTCAGGGAGTCCAGGGGGCAAGCTCATGAATGACGAGAGCCGACCCTCCGGGCCGACGATCTCTGTCCAGTTCAGTTCACGGTTCTGCTGACTTTCTAAAGAGAAGGACCTCACCGTTCCTTCAGCGTAGCGCGTTCGGAAATTCGAGAAGGCAAAGAGCAGCCCCGGTCTTGCCGCCATCACTGACCGGAGCACGAGATTATGTTCGGGAAGCCACTCATCATCTGAATCGAGAAACGCCACAAGTGGCCGCGTCGCGATCTTCACCCCCGCATTGCGTGCTGCCCCGCACCCGCCATTCTCTGTGAGCAAGTACTTGACCCGATCGCCATATCGCGCAACCACTTCACGCGTGTTGTCGGTCGAACCGTCGTCGACTACGATCAGCTCGTCGCCAGGTTCCATCTGAACTAGAACGGACTCGACCGCTCGTGGCAGTAGCCCGGCACGATTGTACGTCGGGATTATCGCCGAAATGGAATTTGCACTTGTCGACATTCGATCTATCTCACTCAGGTTATCGCCTGCACTTTACAGCGAATTCGTTTTGATCCGACGGGGCGCCATGGAAGTCTTAAATTGCCTCTGCATCGCTTAGGCTCCACCGTGTCGACGTCAGCACTTAGCGGGACAGCACAACACCTGGATCTCTCAGCTCTTGTGGCCATAGTACTGACCATAGTATTCGCTGCCATAGTGGTATGGCAAGGCCCCTTCGACATTGTTCAGGACTAGGCCAATCACATTGGCTTCGGCCTTCTTGATGATCTCGATTGACCGTTCGATGATCTCGCGCTGAGTGCTTCCTGCCTTGACAATCAGTACGACTCCGTCGACCGCGGTCGACATTATGGCCGGGTCCGAGACAGGGATAATCGGTGCACAATCGACGAAGACGCTGTCAAAGCGGAACACCGCCCGCTCGATGACTTTTCGAATCGTGTCTTCCCGAAAAACCTCGATCGGGTTGCTTTCCGCTGACCCGATAGGCAGAAGCCAGAGGTTGGGAATCGCAGATGCCTTGATGGCATCATCGAAATCCGCTTCGTTGGTGAGCAAGTTCGCAAATCCAACGGTATTCTCAATGTTGAACATCTTGTGTACAACGGGACGGCGCAAGTCTGAGTCGATCAGCAGTGTGTTGCGCTTCTTGTGATGCGCGGACGTCATTGCCAGCATCGCCGCGATTGTCGATTTGCCTTCACCGGTGAGTGCCGAAGTTACCAGGATCGAACGAGGCGCCACCCCCTTGATCGGTCGGGACACGTTATGAAGCAGTCTCCTCAGTTCGGTGCCTGCAACTGAGTCAAACCTGAAAAAGTCTACGATCGATCTTTTCTTTTCTTTAGCCATCGGGCTCGCTTTCGCTATATTTATCTGACGCCGACTTCTGGTTGTTTACACTCGTCCGCGCAACCGCTGCGAGTATTGAACAAAAGACGTTCGGTCAAATCAAGTCAATTCATTTAACGAACGCGGTTACTGAAGTTGTTTGCACTTTCGCCGACTAATTCAATTATCGGCTCGACATATCAAAGCGGTACCTTTGCCCCGAGGTTGCTACTTCAGTCTGTCGAAATTCGTGGCGGAGCAAGCCGCGGCGTATCGAAATCGCTTGCAAAGATTTGTACGGGAACTTAGATCATGCTTTTTCTAATGCGATCATTCTCGTGTTGAACCAGGAAATATACCCGCGAAGCGGCATTGGATTGGAGAACTCGTATTGACGGTAATCCGGCTCTATAGCGATGAGTTTGAGAGTCAATGGACTGCATTTGTGAATGATTCGCTTCACGCTTCGGTAGCACACCAGATTGGGTTTCGCGAGGCGATCGCGCGTGGACTTCGGGCCAAACCAATCTACTTGATGGCGCTCGTCAATTCGCGAGTTGAAGGAATCTTGCCGCTCTTCCTGATCCGAACCTGGTGGAATGCGCGCTATTTGGTCTCTGTCCCATGGCTGGATTATGGTGGTATCTGCGCGGATAACCCGGCTGCAGCAGATGCGCTGCTCGCCGAGTCCAGGCGCATAGCTCAGCAAGAGAACGCGCAGTTCGTTGAGTTTCGCTCCGAGTGTCGCAGTCAACTGGCATTGCCGACCCTTAGCGGGAAAGTCACCTTCTTGCTCGATCTCAAGGCCGGAAGTGACGCCGTGTGGAAGTCTCTTGACGCGAAAGTACGGAATCAGATTCGTCGTTCACAAAAGTCCGGGCTGTCCGTCGTATTCGGTGGCTTGGAATACCTGGATGAATTCTATCGCGTGTTCTGCTGGAAGATGCGCGAGCTCGGCACTCCAGTCTGGAGTCGAACGCTCTTCGAAAACGTGCTGCGGTGCTTTCCCGAATCGGCCGAAATGGTGCTCGTAAAACTGGATGAGATTACGGTCGGAGCCGCACTGCTTTTGACTCACAAGAACCGTCAGTACATTCCGTCGGCGGCGGCGTTTCGGAAGTACCTTTCGATGTGTCCCAACCATGCGTTATATTGGAATGTCATCGACCGGGCAACCAAACGAGGCTTGGAGTACTTTGACTTCGGTAGATCGTCTGTGGATTCATCAACGTATAAGTTCAAGCAGCAATGGGTGAGGCTACCAACTCCTTTGGAATGGCAATATGTGCTTCACCACTCCAACGAGATTCCCCGGATTAATCCGGGAAATCCCAAATACCGGTTGGCGCGAGCTGTCTGGAGACATCTTCCGTTAACTGTCGCAAATCTTCTGGGGCCGGCCGTCAACCGCAATTTCCCCTGATCTATTGGCAGAAAGGCAAAATTTGCTAGTGCGATTCCATCTTGTCGCCCCTGCAGGGATGCAGATCTCACTGAAGGAACTGCTCCTCATCTTAAGAAAAAGGTTGCGGCACCTGGACCACTTAGGTGAACTAAAACAAAAAGTCCTGAAAGAGGTGCGCGCAGACTACCTGACCTTTCTCAACTCTGGTGCGTCGGCACTTAGTCTGATCCTCAGGGCGATGCAAGCGGTTTCCGGCGGTGACCGCAACGAAGTGATCCTTCCTGCCTATACCTGCTACTCGGTGGCTGCTGCGTGCGTTCGCAACAAATTGAAACTTAGATTGATTGACATTAATGAGCGCACCCTGGATTTCGAGATGGAGGAGCTTGCTGCGGCTCCCTCCGGGAGAGTTCTGGCTGGCATCGGCTGCAACCTGTTCGGCGTTCTCAACGACTGGGACCGCATGAACCAGATCGCGGCCGCGGCCGGTTACTTCCTTATCGATGACGGTGCCCAGTCTCTGGGATGCCATTACGGTGAACGGCCGTCGGGCTCGCTCGGGCATGCGGGGTTCTACAGTCTCGGTCGAGGCAAGCCGCTGACGGCGTACAGTGGTGGGATAGTGCTCACCAATGACCGAGAACTTCAGCGGGAGTTGGAAGCCGCAGCCGCCGAGTTGACGAAGCCAGGCTTGGCGCAAGAGCTGGTTGCCTACGCAAAGCTAAGCCTCTACGCCCTCATGCTCCACCCGCGCTTTTACTGGCTTCCCGCCTCTCTTCCATTTCTCGGAATCGGGGAGACCGTTTTTGACCCCAAGTTTGCTCCGGGAAAACTCTCGACCTTGCAGCTGGCTGCCGCGTCGACCTTGATCGAGCGCCTGGCCACGGACCGTGCATCGCGCCAGCGTCATGCTTCGTACCTCGGCGAGGCTTTGCTCTCCACGGGAAGATTTGTGATTGCCGGTTGGAGCAGCGAGAGGTGTCACCCCTATCTTCGCTTGCCGGTTTTGGCGCCCGATCGAAGAGTGCGGGATAAGGCAATTATCTGCTTACGACAGGCGGGGATCGTTGCTACCACGATGTATCCCACGTCGATCGATCAAATTCCGGGAATTGATCTGCAACTTGTCGGGCATGGAAGAGTCTACCCCGGAGCCCAAGCCTTGGTGGACCGGCTCTTCACCCTTCCAACACATGCATTTCTCGATCAGCTAGATCTGGATCTCATCATCAAAGTGGTCAACAAACTCTGATCCGCATCGTCTCACATGCCCTGAGGCAGTTTTTTGTGGCGTGGGTTGGCGCTGCCGTCTATTGTTGATCCAGCGCAGATCGCGGGAAGAGGTTAAGGAACGGGTGAGAAGTTGACAGCTTTCGATATCATACTGTCCGCAATGCTAGTGGCGTCGATAGCCTTTGTGCTTTGGTCGTATTTGGGATATCCGATTTTCATGTACTTGTGCTCAAGGCTCTTCAGCCGCGAATCCATTCAGAAAGAGTGGTTTCCAGAGGTCACGCTGGTCATCACGGCACACAACGAAGCGCGCCGAATCGCCGAGAAACTGGAGAATGCTCTGGCGCTTGATTATCCAGCGGACAAGCTGAACATCCTCGTGGTGTCCGATGCCTCGACCGACGCAACCGATGAAATTGTCCGCGGCTATGCAGAACGGGGCGTCGCCTTACTGCGAATCCCGGAAAGGCACGGGAAACACTATGGCCAGGGTCGCGGGATTGCCGCGGCCTCGACGGACATCGTCGTCTTAAGCGATGCCACGACCTTTCTTGATCGCAGTGCGGTACGATTGATCGTGCAGAACTACGCTGATCCCGCCATCGGCTGTGTCTCCGGCTGCGATATCGTACGAGACCAAGCCGATAGTTCTCCGGGCGAAGGAGCCTACGTGCGATACGAGATGTTTCTTCGTAGACTCGAGAGTTCGGTGACTTCCATCGTCGGCGCGAGCGGCTCCTTTTTCTCAGTGCGCAAAATCCTGTGTGACGAATGGATCGATGACATGTCGAGTGATTTCTATCTGCCGATCGTCGCCTATCTGCGGGGTTATCGATCTGTAATTGATGAGCGCGCCTTCGGTTACTACAGCGTCTTGCACGATCCTGCCCGCGAGTTTCACCGTAAGCTGCGAACGCTCGTCCACGGCTTTGAGGTGGTTTTTCACTTCAAGAGAGCGCTCAATCCGTTTCGATACGGATTGTTCGCCGTGCAGCTCCTCAGCCACAAGCTCTGCCGCTGGCTGGTGCCGTTTGCCTTGATCGTGTCCTTGATCACCAACGTCCTCCTGCTCCCTTCCGGGCTCTTGTTTGAATGGCTGCTGGTGGTTCAGGTAGCACTGTATCTCTTGGCTCTCGCAGCCTACCTTGTTAAGCCCATCCAAAATCTAACCACCTTTAAGATTCCGCTGTATTTTGTAATGGTGAACGTCTCCATTGTAGCAGCCTGGTACAAGTACCTTACGGGTGAGAAATACGTTGTGTGGAAGGCCACTGAACGATGAGCGCGTTTCAAGCCGCCCCACTCATTTGTTGCATCGATGAAGAACACCGCAGAAATCGCCTCTCGCCGTCAAGAGGGATCCGGTAAGAATGCGCATTCTCTTCTTGTCTCACTTCCTCCCGCATCCGCCCACCAGCGGTGCGGCGCTTCGAGACTACAACATCCTGAAGGAACTCTCTCGACACCACGAGGTGCACTTGTTGGCTTTCTCTCGACCGGTGATGCACCCGGATTCTGTCAGTGTTGCGGAGAGCCGGAAACATCTGCTCGAGTTCTGTCGCACAGTAGAGGTCTTGAGCCTACCGACCGACCGTTCGCGCTTTAGATTGTACTCGCTGCTTCTGCTCAATTTACTTTCCTCGGCGGCGTATTCAACTTGGCAGTTTCGCTCACGGAAAATGAGGCGGGCATTGTCCGTAGCGATAACTCGCCACGAATTTGATGTCGTTCATGTTGATACCATCGCGATGGCCGGTTACTGCCGGCACTTCAAGAAACTGCCGGCCGTGCTCAACCACCACAACATAGAATCGCAGCTCTTGCGCCGGCGCGCTGGCGCCACGCGAAACAGGATGCTTCGGTTCTACATCAATCTGCAGAGTCGCCGGCTGGCCCGAACGGAATGTGAAGCAGCCGTCGCGGCAGCAGATAACGTCTGCGTGTCCGAAATCGATCGTGCAGAACTCCTTCGCGCCTGCCACGAGGCGAGCTGTCGCGTTGTCCCCAACGGAACCGATCTCGGCTTCTTCCAACCCCAAACGGTTGAAGAGGACCACCCCCCGAGCCTTGTCTTCGTGGGCTCGATGACGTGGTTTCCCAATGCACAGGGAATGCAGCGATTTGCAGAGCTGATTTGGCCCCGGATCAAGGCCGCCATCCCTGAGACTGTTATCTACTCCATCGGTGCGCATCCGCCGGAAGAATTGCGCCGTCTCGCCGAACGCGACACGGATTTCAGGGTCTTGGGATTTATCGATGACATTCGACCATATGTAGCGCGCGCGGCCGTGTATGTCGTGCCGATTCACGTGGGAGGTGGCACGCGCGTGAAGATCTTGGATGCCATGGCGATGGCAAAGGCGATTGTCAGCCACCCCGTCGGCGCAGAGGGCCTGGAGGTTACGCACGGTAAAGACCTGTTGATTGCAGAAGAGCCAGAGGAGTTCGCCGATGCCGTTGTGAGTTTGATTACGAATCCAGAGCTGCGGAAGCGACTGGGACGCAACGCTCGCGATACGGTTGAAGCGAAGTATGCCTGGCCGCGAATCGTCCCGCTGCTGGAGAGCATCTATCGGGAAGCCGCGGCGGGGGCTACACGGCCCGCCGCTGACATGGGACGGCGAAGTTTGAAGCAATGGTGAGCGAGAGACTCATCCTTTCGGCAGTCGGTGATGTCATGCTGGGTGATCTTCCCGCCTGCACCGGCTTTGGTGTCGGCAGTATGATTGCCAAGTATGGACCGCGATTTCCGTTCCAAAGGTGCAGGGACGCGCTCGTCGGTTCAGATATCGTATTTGGGAATCTGGAAGTCGTGCTGTCGCGCTTCGACAGAGACTCCGAACCCTTTGAGAACTGCCACCTCCGAGCGCAGCCGGAAGCGATCGACGGGCTCGTGTGGGCAGGTTTCAATGTGATGAATCTGGCTAACAACCATTTGATGCAGCACGGTCGTGAAGCGGTGCTCGAGACTCTCGACTCGTTGGCAAAAAATGGAATCGCAGTCACTGGGCTTGCCGATGCAGAGCACGGCATCAAGAATTTGACCGTTCTAAATGCGAAGAAGCGCAGTGTCGGCTTTCTGGGATACAATTTTCGCCCCGAGCAGTATCGGCGAGGAAAACGGCTCGATGTCGCGGGAAGTCGCAAGACTATTCTGGAAGATCTTGAAGAAGTCCGGCGGACTGTCGATATTGTGGTAATCTCACTCCATTGGGGCGAAGAGTTCATTGCACGACCGTCTCCCGAGCAAATCAAGCTCGGTCGCGAGTTTATTGATTCCGGGGCCCATCTCGTTCTCGGACACCATCCGCACATTCTCCAGGGCGTTGAGCACTATCGTAACGGAATCATTGCCTACAGCCTCGGCAACTTCGTCTTTGACTTCTGGCAAAAACGCTTGCGTCGGTCAATGATCCTGCGGCTGAGTCTCGAAGATCCACAGGCCATTTCCTACGAAATCGTTCCGGTCACGATCAACAAACAATGGCAGCCCACAGTGCTCACCGGCGTTGAGGCCGAAAATAGTCGCCATGAAATCGAGGAGTTGCATCGGCTGATTGATGAAAATGCCGATGAACTATTGTGGAGAACGGAAGTTGATCATGAACTTCGAGCGTTTCGGCGAAGCGTCTACAGACACTATTTGCTCAGTCTACATCGCTATGGGGCGCGGCGGTTTATTGCAAACCTTGCCGGAATCGCGAAGCGACGTCTGATTTCGTCAGGAAAGTGACAACGGGGCCGCAGATCATTTGAGTTCGACCATACGTTGAGGACTTCAGGCTACTTGCAGGGAAGGAACAGAGCCATGAAACAGAAACTCCTGTGCGTTGTAGGGACGAGGCCCAACCTCGTCAAAGCGGCCCCACTGATGCGAGAACTGCGCCGGCGTCCCGATCAATTCGACGTCCGTCTCATCCACACAGGACAGCACTACGATCCCAATCTCTCTGGCTGGTTATTCCGCGACCTCGGGCTTGATCCACCGGACATAAGTCTTAACATCGGCTCCGGGTCTCTGTCAGAGCAGACGGCCAAAATCATCGCCGAACTTGAACAAGTATATTTGTCGGAGAAGCCCGATCGGGTGATTTGCTTTGGTGACGTCAATTCCACGCTGGCGGCGGCGATCGTCGCGGCCCAAATGGGAATTCGGCTGGCCCATGTCGAAGCTGGGCTCAGGAGCTTCGACCGCTCGATGCCGGAAGAGATCAACCGTATCGTCACTGACCACCTGTCGGACCAGCTCTTCGTGACCGAGGAGTCAGGACTCCAGAATCTCTTGCGAGAGGGAATCTCTCCCGAGAAGATATTCTTCACCGGGAACATCATGATCGATTCTCTGCTCGCCACTCTCGAAATTGCCAAGAAGTCTGAGATTCTCGACAAGTTGAGAGTCCAGTCGCGCACTTATGCCGTGGCGACGATGCATCGACCTTCCAATGTCGATAGCCGTGATAGTCTGCGGACTATGCTGGATACACTCCGGCGAGTATCCGACCGGATACCGGTAGTGTTCCCGTGCCATCCGCGTACGCGCCAGCGGATTGAAGATTTCGAACTGCAAGACATTGTTGCAAGGGAGAGATTGACTCTGATCGAGCCGCTCGGATACGTCGATTTCTGCCGACTAACCAGTGATTCTCGTCTGGTGCTCACAGATTCCGGCGGAATTCAAGAAGAGACGACTTTTCTCCATATCCCCTGCATTACGATGCGCAACAACACAGAACGGCCTGTCACGGTTGACGTCGGGACAAACCTGCTGACCGGCACCGACCCCGACAGAGTCATCTCGGCAGTAGAAGAAGTCCTCAGCGGGGCGGCTCGGCCCGGAGAAGTTCCAAAGTTCTGGGACGGAAAGACGGCTGTCCGAATCGTCGATGTCCTGAGTGCCGGCTAGACTAGGGCGGGCTGTCACGTGAGTAGTCGCTTCGGTACTCGAATCAGGTCCCTGGCGGCCAAACTTGTTCCAGACATTCTTGTCCACCCCATCGCCGTACTTTACTTTGCGCGAAGTATCAGCTCTATGTCGGAAAAACAGGAGCCGGATTTCGCCATCATGAACGAACTGGTTAGGCCAGGGGACCTTGTCGTGGACATCGGTGCTAACGTCGGCGACTATACCAAACGCCTCTCTGACTTGGTCGGGCACAACGGACGAGTGCTCGCCATTGAGCCGGTGCCGAGAACGTTTCGGCTTCTGTCGGGATGTACGCGTCTGCTGCGTCTCAAAAATGTTTCGCTGTACAATCTGGCTGTCTCCAATCACGATGGTGTTCTGGATATGGCAATTCCGACGTCGGCGTCCGGCAACAGCAACTATTACTTGGCGCATGTCGTCGGTCAAACACAGAATCCTTGCAGCAATACCTTCAGGGCAGAGTCGCGACGTCTGGACGCGTTGGTTGACGCGGAATTGGGTCCGGTCGCGTTTCTAAAATGTGATGTCGAAGGACACGAGTATGAGTGCCTCCTCGGGGCATTAGAGACGATAGACCGGGACAGCCCGGCTCTTCTCATTGAGCTATCCGGGGATCCCGACGATCCGGGAGCGCCGGCAGGAAAAGTCAAGAGACTGTTGGAGAGTCGAAGTTACAGTGCCTTCTGGTTCGATGGGAGAGCATTTCGTGCTCGACAAGGCGGCGACAAGAGCGTCAATTATTTCTTCCTCAAGGAGCATCATCTCGGCCTGGTTCGAAAGACCGAAATCATCATCAGCACTGATCGAAAGTCGTAGGTCGGGAATGCGATTGCGTCCTCGAGCGCACTAACGCATCAGCACCATCTTGCGCACTGCCGAATGCGAATCCGTCTCGAGGCGATAGAGATAGACTCCGGATGCGACTTCGGTTCCACTCGCGTCGCAGCCATTCCAAATGACCTGGTGGTCACCTGCGGCAAACTGGCCGGATGCGAGCGTGGTTACTCGCTCACCCAGGATGTTAAACACGGCCAATTCGACAACCCCGGCTTTTGGTATCGAGAAGTCAATTGCTGTGACCGGATTAAACGGATTGGGAAAGTTCTGCCTGAGTCGAAACTCGATAGGTAGAGTTCCCGTTCCATCATCTGCATCAAGCAGAATGCTGGTCGTGGCGGATACAATGTTTGAGATTGCTGACCAGTTCCCAGCTTCATCCACTGACTTGATCGCGATGTAGTATGTTTGTCCCGGGCTTAGTCCAGAGATTGTGAAGTTCTCATTGCCTCCCGCCGGTTTCGGCGTTGGTTCGCCGGCAACCTGCGATGCACCCGCCCAATTCGCGGCATTGATCGGAGACTGCGAATAACGAATGTCGTACGCCGAGGCCACGCCGGTCAAGCTATCATCTCCCGGTGCCGACCAGGTTACGGTGATGGTAGTCGACGTGACTTGAGCGTCCGCAATACCCGTGAACAAACAACAAAGACAGATCATGGCCAAAGCGTGGCGCAGTAGGGCGGGTAAGCCCGAGCCCATTTCATTGCCGTTGGAGGAAAACCGTTGAATCTCCAGAATTCTCGATTTCATCGTCATTTTACCTTGTTTAGTTCCCAGGACGTTACTACCGCCCGACATCCTCTCGATTCGTGTCACCGGTCTCTCACCAGCCATTAACTGATGGCGTCTCGATGACATCGAAGACCACTGCTCTGATCTGGTCCGAAGTCGCTAAGAGCAAAGGGCATGCCTGCAACTGAGAGCAGATTTGGCGTCATCCCGGATCTCATCTTGTCGTATAATCAACTCAGATAATGCATTAATAATCAATGCCTTAGCGCCGCATACTCCTGCTCGGTCTTCTGTGAACGCCCGCATTCTTCGGCTTGCCAGCGTGGTCAAGATGGCCGCCTTCTGATCGCCGTTCATACAACTCGGATCGAGCCACCTTCCGTGCACCGACCACTGCAAATCAGCACTTCGACTTGCCGTGCGATGTTCAGTAAATGAACTCTTGTTCAGATTGTCGGCAACTAGCAAGGCAGCTTCAGCATTCAAGAAGCTGTTAGTTGACATCCTATATATTGCTGTTCTTGGCCAGCAACCCACAATGGATAGTAGTCTTTGTGTATCAGGTCAAGATAAAAGCGTTAAAAAATTGCAAATCGATGCGCAATGGCACGGTTTGGTCTCCACGGGTCAGAACTTAACAGAATTGCAGGACGCGACAGAAGGGGCCGATTGAGTGGCACAGTCATCCCCTCGACCTAATGCAAACGGCGTCACATCAAGGCGATGCGACGCCGTAACATCACGAGTTAACTTGACTTCAACCTCAGCTTCTAAGCAAGGGAAGTCCGACTATCTCCCCTAGTTTGCGGTCAAGTTCTTGATCGAAGCCGGTGGGACGTTGTCTGTCGTTGACGCACTTACCACGTTCGAAATTGCTGACCAATTGCCTGCCTCGTCGGACGTTTTGATAGCAAAATAGTAAAGGGTTCCAGGTGTGAGGCCCGTGACTGTGAAAGTCTCTGATTGTCCAGGAGCTTTCGGTGCCGTTTCACCCGTCGCCTGGCTGGCAGTCGCGAAGTTGGCAGCCGTAATCAGCGAAGTTGAGTAGCGCACATCGTACTGGGAAGCTGTTCCGCTAAGGCTGTCATCCCCGGGCGCTGTCCAATTCAGAGTGATTGCGGTTGGTGCCGCCGGGGCAGCCGACAATCCTTGAGACTGAGGCGTCTTCTCATCGGCGGCCATCAGGGAAGTAGTTGCCAGGAAGCACACAGTAATAGTGGAAAGGATCAGGAAGCTCCTTGCGACTCGGTCCAACATGTTTTCTCCTTCATGAATAGTCCTTCAAACATGCCTGTTAAGAGAGAAATTCTCCGACTGGGAGTAATCCGAATTACATGCCGAAAATGGGCAAAACACGCCTCGATGTCTCACAGCCACTTGCGAAGATCCGCTTGATGCCTTCTGAAGCCAAAGTCAGATTTCTCTGTATGAATACTGAAAACTGTTCTGAATCTTACCACACTGGCCTTCTGACGCGACTCTGAGTTGGGCAATAAGTGAGTAGCGAGCCGGACCTATCGGCAGTCCTTCGGTATTCCAGAAGCTCACCTCGCCTCTGCTTTCGCTCTCATTCGCTGCAGCGAGGTGATGGTCCGGAAAAGAACACATAATTTATGAAGTATACGACGTCGGAAATGCTGATAATGCCATTTCCGTCCATATCCGCGACGAGCAGCGGAATAGGGGCCGGTCCCTCGGCGAAAATATACGCTCCGAGCGCCGATGCGTCGGAAATCGTCAGCATGCCGTTGGCGTCAGCATCACCGCAGATCGCCACCTCAGTCACTGCGGAGTCACTCTTTATGTTAGAAATCGCTGACCAGTTCATGCACTCGTCAGCCGACTTCAGAGCAAAATAGAATCTCTCTCCAGCTGGTAATCCGATTACTCTCAGGTGCTGAGTTGCGCCTGCAGGTTGGGGGACAGTCTTTGTGGTCAGCTTTGTTGCGAGCTCCCAACTGCTGGTACTGATCGGAATTCTGGAGTAGCGAATGTCGTATTTCGTGGCCTGACCGGTCAACCCGTCATCGCCAGGCGAAGTCCAAGTCAGGGGGAATACGGTTCGGATCAACTGGCTGGGATTGCGAGCGTAGATACTTGTGTTTGACTGCACTTCGACCTTCATCCAGCCTGAAGGTGATTCAGATAAGAACAATGTGTCGATTGCTGATCGCGGAGACCCAGTCGCCTGGACTCGAACAACTGCGTTATCAACGCTTCTCGTTCCCAGTCTCGCGACGTCGAAAGCGCCAGCACTCCCGCCGATCACTTGGAGCAGGGCTAGTTGTATGGCGAGGAGTCCAGCGATTCGATTCATCCCAAGCAAACGACGAAAAGTAGACGGAAGTAACCTCGCGTACCAAGCGTACGCGAGAAGTAGCAAAAGGCAACTGATGAAACGGAGAGAGCTCTTATTTGTCAATACAAAATTTATCCTGCATCCATCTCACATGTCAGTTAGCGGGCACAATTCTAGTGATTCCAGCGTCTCGAAAACTGAAGTTCCAGACTTCTCATCAATCCCTAACTCAATCCTCGTCTGACATGCGAAGACTGAGCCAATTCTCGAATGTGCGTAATTTTCATTGCGCTAATGACTTAGACCAGCGTAAGTATTGCTTGAGATGTCTTTGAGATGTTGTCCAAGAACTTTCTTTGAGTCTCTGCTCGTGAAGGACGCTTTCTAAATGAAAGAAAAGGTATCGCTTTGATACGCACTCTGTACGTCATCCACTGTGAATCAAACACCGGTTATGCCATATTGCCATTGGAGAAGCTGTTTCTCGAGGCCGGACTCGAGCTTGGCTCCAATGATCTGACAAACGTTCA
This sequence comes from uncultured Ignavibacteria bacterium, assembly GCA_964576925.1. Lineage (GTDB taxonomy): Bacteria > Zixibacteria > MSB-5A5 > CAIYYT01 > CAIYYT01 > JADJGC01. Next base: position 115,732 of record CAZNWJ010000006.1, read on the forward strand.
CTTCTGCTATCCTGATACCAGCAAGGGGATGTCAGCCGTTTTTCCACCAGACTTCAAGAATGTGCTCGAGTGCGATATTCACAGGCTCAAACCCGGCACCATTGAGCGTATGACACGCTACGTCCGTGAGAATAAGATTGAGCTGATTGTCTTTTTTGATATTCAGCCCGTTCACCGGTCGTTCAAGAAACTCCGAGAGGCTGGCGCAAAGACATTGATCGCATATTGGGGAGCTCCGATCTCCTCGGTCTCGCCTCTCTGGAAGCGCCTGGCAAAACGATTGACCATCGAGCTTTCCAACTCTAAAGTCGATAGTCTGATTTTTGAGACCAAGATTATGGCCCACTACGCAACTCACGGGCGTGGCGTTCCAGAACGTATGATCGACGTGGTTCCGCTTGGCGTGGATACCGAGAAATTCCGGCCGATCAAGTCAAACTATGTCCACGAGATCTTTCACTTTGCTCCTGGCACGCGCGTCTTCGTTTACTCCGGTCACATGGAAGAGCGCAAAGGTGTCCGCGTTATTGTCAAGGCAGCAATCGAGCTCTTAACGAGTCGTGGGCGAGACAATATCGCTTTTGTGATCTGTGGAAATAAGGGAGATGAAAGTCGCGCGTACGAAGAGCTCTACCGGGATCTGCCGGTCGGCAATCGCATTCAGTTTGGCGGCTACAGAAGTGATCTGCCTGAGATCTACGCGAGTGCTTTCTGTGGGATCGTGGCCTCTACAGGTTGGGATTCTTTCGCATTCGGAACTATCGAGATGGCTGCCTCCGGACTCCCGCTGATTGCCTCCCGACTTCAGGGGCTTGCGGAGGCTGTCATCGACCGGGAGACCGGCATTCTATTCGAGCCGGGTGACCACATAATGCTCGCTGATTGCATCGAACGACTTCTCGACAACCCGGAGCTGGCCGCGGAGTACGGTCGTCGCGGCCGGAAGAGATGCGAGTCGGAATTGAGTTATTCTCATCAGAAGCGGTTGTTTCTGCAAGTTCTGAGTCGGCGTATCGCGGCGTCTAGGGAGGAGGCCTCTTGACATTTGACGTCTTGGTGACGGACGGTGACGAGCGGTCTACTGTGGCCGTTGTAAGGTCGCTTGGTCGCATGGGCTTGAGCGTTGCCGTCGCCGAAAAGCGGCTAAACAGCCTTTCGGGCTGCTCCAAGTACTGCTCTGGACAATTCGTATTCCCGCCGCCGGCTGTCGACCCGAGCGGGTTTCTACGGGCATTGCTAAAGCATGTAGAATCCCATTCGTTCAAGCTTGTGATTCCGATGACCGATTTGACTTGCACGCTTTGCGCAGAGATCGCGACTGAACTCGGACAGCATACCAAGCTTGCCTTGCCCGAAGTAGAAACCTACTTGCGTGCTTCCGACAAAGCCGAGCTACTCAAACTGGCGGCAGCTCTCGACGTGCCAGTTCCCAGATCCTATTTCCCTGAGAATGAAACTGAACTTTCCGACATGGCCGACGAGTTTACTTATCCAATAGTGATTAAGTCTCGACGTTCACGAGTCCGAACGGACAACGGCTTCCTCTTCGGCCACGTAACATACGCTGCTTCGAAGGAAGAGCTGTTGCGCAAGTTCTCGTTGTCGCACCAGTCTATCCCGCGACCGATCATCCAGGAGCGAGTCGACGGACCCGGGTGCGGGCTCTTTGTTATCTGTCGTGAAGGCGAAATCCTGGCTACATTTGCCCATCGTCGGCTGCGTGAAAAACCGCCGTCAGGAGGCGTCAGCGTTCTGAGAGAGTCAGCGCCATTGGACGAGCGAATCTGCGCATACAGCGCAAAACTGCTGCGGGCGTTGCGCTGGACCGGTGTTGCGATGGTGGAGTTCAAGTTGGATCAGTCCGACAATTCCTATAGACTAATGGAAATCAATGGACGTTTCTGGGGATCGCTTCAACTGGCGGTCAATTGCGGCCTCGATTTTCCGTATTGGGTGTACCAATTGAGTCAGCGCGTGCAGCCGGTTCCGCCACCGGACTACCCGGTGGGTGTCAGGCTTCGCTGGGTCCTGGGGGATCTGGATCACTTGCTTGCCATTTGGACGCGTAAGAGAGCCAAGCTCTCCCTGCCCGAGGGATATCCCGGGCGGCTTACCGTTCTCAAGGATTTTCTGTTGGAGTGCTTCGGTTCGACCCCGGGCGAGATGTGGACGCAGGATGATCCCGGACCCGGACGCCGTGAAGCCGCCGATTACGTTAGAAACCTTTTTAGGTTGTGCGCTCGATGAATCATTCCGATACCCAATCCTCTCTTCTGGGAGCAGTCCACGTCCACACGGACCTTTCTCACGATGGCATTCATACGCTGGGCGAACTCAAACAACTATTCCAACGCCGCGGGTATCAATTCGCCTGTTTGAATGATCACTCTCAGGATGTTTCACCTGAGCAATACAGCGAACTGCGTCGGCAGTGTCAGCTTCTCTCCGACAAGGATTTCGCTTTCATTCCGGGATTGGAATATTCCTGCGACGGGGAAATCCATATCATGGGTATCGGGATCTCGGAGAGATCGCCGGAAACTAATCCGGAGGCAGTTATCGATAGCATACACAGGCTTGGTGGAATCGCCGTCCTCTCACACCCTTCCAAGTCAAGTCGATACGTCTTCGACGATTGCTGGGTCAGAAAACTGGATGGCGCGGAAATCTGGAATCGTGCCGTCGATAGCCTGTTGGTACCACAGACGCGCTCCATTGACCTTTTCTTGAGATTTCGCAAAATCAACCCGCAACTCCTTGCGTTCTTCGGCTTGGATCTACACCGCGAACACACTTTTGCCGACATTGGGTTGAGTGTCTTCGCTTCTTCGGCCGACCAACGCGAAATTGTCGAAGCCTTGCGGGCCGGTTCGTTCGTTTGTCGCAGCCGCTATTTTTCGATGAGCCCGCGGTCTTCGCTCGGTTTCTTGAAACGCCGGCTGATCGGACTAACGAAGATCGTGTTTAATCTCGTCCGTCGCGTCCGCGCTACGTGGATTGACCGAAAATCGATTCCCCCCGAAGAGGGTACCCGGCCCGGACGGGTCAGGCGGTGACGATGAGTCAACAAGGGCAGCGGACCATAAGTTTTGTTATCCCCGTGCTCAATGGGGAAAAGTACATCGCTGAGTGCCTAAAGCACATCGAGTCGGAAATGCAGGCAGGCGATGAGATCATCGTGGTGGACAACGGTTCAACTGATGCCACGCATGATATCGTTGCCGCTCATCCGCGGGCCCGCTTGATTGAGCACCCCAAAGTCACCATTGCCGGCTTGCGCAATCGCGGGGCGGAGGCCTCAAAAGGCGATGTCTTGGCATTTATCGATTCCGACTGCCTCTTGAAGCCGGGTTGGAGAGCCGGGGTCGACAAGGAACTATCGTCGGACTCAGTCCAGGTGACTGGCTCGACGTGCGACTTGCCGCTTCAGCCGACCTGGGTCGAACAGGCGTGGGCTCCGGCGATTGTCAAGTCGTCTCGAGAAGTTGGCTATATCAATTCTGCCAATCTCGTGATTCGACGCGATGCTTTTGTCGCGGTCAACGGCTTCAATGAGTCGCTCAAGACCGACGAAGATTACGACATTGCCTTCCGGATGCGGCGCAACGGGGCGAAAGTCATCGAGTCCCCCGAGATCCGGGCGATCCACCTTGGCAGCGCGAAAACCCTGAGGCAGTTCTACCAGCGCCAAAAACGCAACGCCACGAGTATCGTCGATACCTGGCGCCTGAACGGGATCGATCGGCCAATGATCATGACCTTGGTCTTCATCGCTTCATTGTTGTTGGGGGCAGGTAGCGTAGTGCTTGCGTTCGTCACCGGTCACTGGCTGTTGGCGCTCGGCGCTGTCGCGATCCTCCTCGCGCCATTGTTAACGGCACTCAATCGAGTCCTCCGGGGAACGCAGGTATTGCAGATCCCGCAAATGACCGTGCTCTTTGTTGTCTTCTATTGGGTCAGAACGCTGACACTGATCCACCACCTTCGGTCGTCCAATCGCGGGAGCAATTCATGATACAAGTACATGCGCTGATACCTGTATCCTGTTGCCGGAGGGTATCGCGCTGTGAGTCTGATTGCGACAAGACAGGTCGATTCGGATGAGATCCTGGATCACCCGAAATGTGACGCTGCCGAGCATCTACTGGCTCCGCGGCGAACCGGCGCTTGAACTTCAGCCCGCCATCCGGGCGTTTCACATGCTTGATCGTGACGCCATGGATCGTCTGCAATGGCAGAAGCTGGTTGCACTAATCGAGTTCCTGGAAACGCACAACCGCTACTACGGCGAGCAGTTTCGTGCTCTTCATCTGAAGAGTGAAGATCTCCGGTCGCCGCATGATTACCTTCGCTATCCGCTGCTCGACAAGGACACGTTGCGGCGTCACCAGGAGATTATGCGGTCGGACTGCAGGCTGAGAGCTTCCTTGCGTCGAACTTCCGGTTCAACTGGTATTCCGTTGCAGTTTCTCAAGGACCGCGAGGCTTCCGCGTACATGGATGCCATGATGCACGAGCTCTACGGCTGGTACGGCGTACGCCCCGGCGACCGGCAGGCGCGTGTCTGGGGACTGGCGACGGAATGGCGAGGTCGGCTGCTGGCCCGCTTCAAGGACTTCGTTTTGAATCGCAGTCGGTTGGTCTACTACGATCTTTCTCCGGAAAACTCTTCGCGGTTCTTCAAGAAGGCAATACGTAAACGTCCCACATTTCTCTACGGGATGGTCAATCCGATGGTTGAGTTCGCTCAGGCACTGGTCGTTGCGGGTCATGATCCGGCGCAGTTGGAACTGAAGGTTGTCATCGCGACCAGCGAGATGTTATTGCCGGCGAAGCGAGAAGTCCTGCGCCGGCTCTTCGGCTGCCCAGTCGCCAATGAGTACGGCTGCTCCGAAACCGGGATCATCGCAATGGAATGTCCACACGGCTCGTTGCACCTGGCTAATCACAATATCTACTTGGAATTGCTCAATCCTGAAACCCTCGAAGCAGTCGCCCCTGGTGAGCTGGGAGAAGTTGTCATTACCGAGCTCCACAGCCGTCTAATGCCCTTCGTGAGATATCGCGTTGGCGATCTTGCGCGCATCTCGTCGCAATCGTGCCCTTGCGGGTTGGCATCACCGACGATCGAGAGCCTCGAAGGACGAGTGACAGCTCTGATCCAGACCCCGGGCGGACGGCGATTATCTTCCTATCTCGTATCTTATTGCATGCCGCAAGTGGTCGATCGCTACTTGACGATCCAGCGATCTGTAAACTTTCTCGAGATCCTCATTACGGCTCAAGAGCCAGTATCAAGCGATGTGAAAGACGATATGGTCTCACGGATTCAGAAAGCAATCGGTGAACACATTCAGATCGAAGTGAAGCAAGTAGCAGAGATTCCGCGTGAAAAGTCAGGAAAGCTGCGGGCGTTCATCAGCGAACTCGGACACGACGGTGCCAGTCTCCGATGATTCATGCAATCGCTGAGGAAGCTCTGCTGCGCATTTGGCATGCAGTCTGTGCAAATAACGAACAATTCGCCTTACAGAATTATGATCTTTCCCAGCATGCCGAAGATAAATACATCCGGCTGTTCGGGTTAACGGCTTGATTTCTGATTGAGTAAGGGTCTGTGATTTGCTATCTATTGTGTCGCCTTTGGATTCCAGCTGGAACGCGACTGTAAAATGCGGTAGTCGCAGAATCCCTGGTCGATTGATTCTCAAAACTCTAGAGGAGTGGTTAAGGACATCCTATGATCAAGCGAAGACAATCTGACAGGCTTTGCATAAGAATCGCTGCTCTCGTCTCGCTCGCTGCGTTCTGCCTTTGTGCTTCGGCGTCAGCGGCGACCTACCACGTAAAACGCGAAGGTAACGACAGCAACAATGGTTTGTCCTTTGCCAATGCATGGCGAACGATTCCCAAAGCCTGTTCAACTGCAGTTGCCGGCGACACAGTCTTGATTTATCCGGGATTCTATCCGTCAACCGAATACACAATCACCGACCAGTTGTTTCCCGACGAAGCATCGAACAATCCAAGCTATCGACAGATACTTGTGCCGCTGAATAGCGGGACAGCCGCCAATCCGATCGTGTTCCGCAACGCACCCGGTCAGGCCCGGCCATATATTCAGGGAGATCACGTTGGTTTAGGGGGCTCTTATGCGGGCGACTACAACGTGGTTACAGCCAATCTTAGCTATTCAAACAATGTGATCCTGGATTCGCTGCACTTCGCAATTTCCAACATGCTCGGTATCGGAGTCAACGGTTACGGGCACAAGATTCATAACTGCAAAGTCGACTCGGTCTGGCAGCCAGACCAAACCGCTCTTGACAATTCCGCCGGCATCGGAAATTTCGACGCCGACGTTGTCTCGTCCCGTGAAGGTGACCGGCTTGTTGTGGACAACTGCGATATCTCGTGGATCGGGATCATGCAATTCGGTCAGGACTACGTGAATGCCAATGGCTTCTGCATCTTCAACGGCGATACGGTCACTGTCACCAACAACCGAATTTGGAAGTGCGCCGGTCACGGCATCAAGTTTAAAGGGCATCCGGGGTCCGGTCCTTCGACGCGGCTCTGGATCGAGGGAAACACGATCTCTGATTGTTGGCTCGGTATCAATCTCGGAAATAGTGGAAGAGCAACCGATTCCATCGTCTGTCGATTCAATGTCATCTACGATTTGATGGCATCAACGAGCGGAGATGTCTACGGCGAAAACCATGCGATTGGTATGAACATGTTTTCGCAAACCAGCGCGGCAAACACCGGCGTGTGGGTCTACAATAACACTATCGATCTCAATACCGGCGCCAACGAATCAACACCTGCAATCTTGCCCGGTCAGTACTATGCGGGCTGCGAGGTCTGGTTCTTCAACAACATCATCTGGGATCGCCAGCCATCAACCGACAACAAAGCCGTGCAATTCTGGCAGAGCCCGATCGCTTTCTACACTAACTACAACTACTATGTCGCGGCGAGTCCGACCACGCGCCAGTTCTTCCACCATGGAAGCTCCAACTATACTTTGGCCTCCTGGCGCGCTGCAACATCGATCGCAAACATCACGGGCCAGGACTCCAATTCGATCGCCACGGCAACCGTCCCGTTTGTTGATGGCCCCAATCATGACTATCGCTTGCTTCCCGGTTCGCCCGCCGCAACGAGTGGGCGGGGCGGTGTCTACCCGACTTACATGGGAGCCTTTGGCACGTCGGCAGCCGATTCGTCCATTAGCATTAGCTCAGCCGACCCGGCAACCGAAGGGACTAGCCTGGTATTCAACGTCACCATCGGAACCACCTTTGGTTCGACATGCACGGTCACATACAGCACCTCGAACGGCACGGCCGTTGCTCCGGGCGACTACACCGCGGTCGTCGGCGGGCAGATTCAAATCCTTTCGGGATCGAATTCCGGTACGATTATCATTCAAACCAACGATGATGCCACCGTAGAATCGACTGAGACGATGACGGTCACGTTGACCAACGTGAGTATCGGCAGTATTGCCGTGTCCAGTGGACAAGGTGCGATCCTCGATAACGACGTAGCACCAGAAGAGCCGTCGAGCCGGATCGATTTCGGTACTCTACCGAACCACTCCATTGCCGTCAGTGGAGTCTATGATGGCTCGTATAGCAGTGCTCCACTCACCGACAATGTCATAGATCCATACGGCGGTCCCGCGACGACGTGGGCATCCGAAGAAAGCAACGCCATCCCGCACTGGGTGACGGCGGATTTCGGGATGCCACTGACGATTACCGCAGTTACGGTCTACTGGGCCTGGAATCCAACTCATTCGAGTTGGACGACTTCTGAGCAGTATCGAATTCAAGGATGGAACGGGTCGGCCTATATCGACTTGGTGACGGTCAACAATCCGCCGACCGCCGATTCAACAAAAACGACGATCACGCCCTATAGTACCAGTCGAATTCGCATCTATCAGCCGGCAGGGCAGGGGCCCAGCGACTATACGGCCATCATGTGGATCAGCGAGCTGCAGTTCCGCGGCCCGCTCGATACAACGCCGCCGGGAACGGTGCTTGATCTTAGATAGTCCACCAGTGTCGTCGCGTTTGGCTCGTGAAGGAGTTTAGCTCTTGGCGAGGCGTTCGGATTGAAGTCCTTGATTATCGCCGAGCTGTTGCGGTCAAGCAGGGCTGCGGAGGTGACCGCCCGAAGTCATCTTGCGTTGCTGGTGGTTACGGCGATTTTGTAAATGTATAATGGCAGGGAAGCGGCTGCAAATACGGCGGGTCTATTAGAGAGTCCGTCAAATCCGAATGTCCGATCGTAAGTTCAATATTCTCCACCTGATAGAAACCACCGGTCCCGGTGGAGCGGAAACCGTCCTGCTCAACTTGGTTTCGAGGATTGATCGCGCCATTTTCGAACCCACCGTGCTTCTCGTGGGGGAAGGGTGGCTTTCATCCGCGGTACGCGCGGCAGGAATTGAACCATTGACGATTGGCAGCTCGGGCTCGTTTGACTGGAGGTTTCTTAAGTCAATCATCAAGGTAATCCGCGAGCGAAACATCGACTTGATCCACTCACACCTGCCGGACATCAGCGTATACGCATGCCTTGCCGCGCTTCGTACGAAAACTCCTGTGATTTCCACCTTCCACGGAATGGTCGGCAATTGGCATCAGCGAAGCCTCAAAAATAGACTGAAGATGTCTGTGATTAGGCGACGGGCAGCTCGCGTGGTCGCAGTCTCGGATTTCCTGAAGCAAGAGATGAGTGACTTGTGGTCATTCTGCGCAAGCGACATTCTGCGTATCTACAACGGCGTCGACTTCGACTCGTTTGATCAACGTTCCGGCGGCTCGGAGCTGCGACGACAATTCACATTGCCTTCGGAGACAGTCTTGATCGGCACTGTAGGCAACATCCGCCGAGCGAAAGGCTATCAGTTTATGCTGCAAGCGGCCCGCGAGGTCATCGACCGAAACAACTGCGCCCATTTCTTCATTGCGGGCCACGGCGAAGGAGAACTTCTGGAGGAGATCTTGCAGCTGCAGGTAAGACTAGGATTGCAGGAACATGTACATCTCTTGGGATTTCGCGATGACGTGCCCCAACTTCTGGGAGAGTTCGACATTTTTGTGCTTCCCTCCATTACTGAAGGTCTTTCCATCGCGACTGTAGAAGCAATGGGTCTGGGGCTGCCCGTTGTCGTAACTGATTCCGGTGGACCTCGGGAAATTGTGGAGCACATGTCTACGGGGATGCTTGTTGCGCCGGGCGATCCCGCAGCGCTCGCCGCCGCGATTGGCCGGCTCTTGGAAGACGCAGCGCTGGCGCAGAACCTGGGAGCCGCTGCCCGAGTTGCCGTTCGCGAAAAGTTCGGGATCGAGCAGAACATCGCGGCGTATACGGAAGTTTACAAAAGTTGCTTGCGTTGAGTAACTCCGACTGTATCATTATTCGGATTTCGCAGTCAATTGCAGCAGAATGAAGTCCGTCTGGCTCGATCTTACCCACAAGCAGGTGGCGATGGCGCTGACTACCCCGAACAAATTGTCAACGAGTTACTACTGGCAACTTCGGTTCATAAGAGGTCAAATCACCTTTCGGGGCCGCCGAGGTGGTTCAGTGATTCGGTGGCGCAAGCGGGGTTCAGGGCTAGACAGGCATGGGGTGGAGATATAGATGGCCTCAGAATCCGGAGTTGCCGACGTCAGTAGGCTGGCGAGACCCCCGCAGTCCCCAATACTCACGAAAAAACACCTCGGCTATCTGGGGCTGGCAGTGTTCTCTGTTGTTGTTGCGATTTGCCATGTCTTCGTCGGACCGATCTATGCCGTTGCCTTGATCGTCGCGCTGTTTACGTGCATTGTTCTACCCCAGAGTCCGTTCCTTGGGGTGCTGGGATACGTTGTCTTCGAGTATGCCCGCATCGCTTCAGCTTACCCGGCCGTGCGCGCTTTCCAACTTGGCAAATTGATCGTCCTCGCGACGCTGGCCGTATTCCTGGCACGCTATGTCATCAATCGCGATTACAAATTCGTCTCCGATCGCATGTACATTTTCTTTGCCGTCTGGCTCGGGCTTGCCGTGATCTCGACCGCTGTCGCTCTTGATCGCCAAATGGCCAATGAAGCCACGCTCGATCTGTTCAAGTGGTTTGTGATCTGCTTCTTGATTATTCACTTGGTGGATACCGTCTCAAAGCTTCAAGTATTCGTTTGGGTCTACTTGTTACTCAACCTTAAGTTAGCGCAATTTCAGATTCGTGCCTTTCTCTCTGGTTACGCATCCGCATCGGACCAGTGGCATTTTGTTCGGGAAGGCATCGGCGCCGGATCGGCGGGTTTCTTTGCCAATGGCAATGATTTCGGATTGGCGATGGCCGTGGTGGCTCCAGTGGCGTTCTACGTCATTCTCTCGCACAGAGCACGACTCATGCAAATTGTAGCCGGCGGAACGTGTAGCGTCTTGATCGTCGCTCTACTGCGCAGTGGATCACGGGGCGCCGCCTTAGGTCTGGCGGCTGCGGCCGGTCTTGTCTGGCTCAAGAGCCGGAACAAGCTATACAGCCTTGCTTTGGTTCTCGTCTTCGTTGCCGGTTTCTGGGCCGCTGCGCCAGACGCCTGGAAAGATCGGTTTGTCGGGGCGCGAAACTACGAAGAGGATGCCACCGCATCAGCTCGACTTACGCTGTGGCGCGCCGGCATTCAAATGTTCAAGGACTATCCCCTCACTGGCGTTGGCATCGAGAATTTCTCCGCAAACTTTGTTGCGCGCTATGGCGCGACTGGAGCCGGTGGAGCAACGGTCGCACATAATATCTATATTGAGGCCGCTTCGGAACTCGGTGCTGGAGGATTATTGGTTGTGCTTGCCGTTATCATCGAGGTCTTTCGAAGAAATGCAAACACCCGCAAACTTTGTCGGGAAGCGAATCTACAAGAAGCCTGGCTCGTGAACATGTCGCATGCTCTCGACTGTTCACTACTGGCCTTCAGCGTGCATGGATTCTTTCTCACGGTCTTGTATTACCCGCACTTGTACATGATTATAGCCATGGCGATTGCGCTAAACGCGATTGCGAGACGCATCATCACCGCAAAGGCAACCGGGGAGAACCTTCTCACCGCATGATCAAGCTAACATTGAAAACAGTTCTGGCCGCTGCCGTTTATTATTCTGGGGTGCTTTCTCTCGCTGCCCGTTCCGGAAAGAGGCGCGGCTCCGCCATCATTCTCATGTACCACCGCGTCCTGCCCCGCGTGAGCGGCACTACTTCCGCCAAGGGATGGGAACGCTTTCGCTCGCTTCCCGGAATTGTCGTGAGTCCGGAGTTCTTCGAAGCGCAACTGTTGTTGCTCAAGAGATCATACAATATCCTCTCGTTGCATGAGTTGCTTGCAAGTCTGGACGGGCACTCGCGCATGCCTGAGCGCGCCGTCGTTGTCACGTTTGATGACGGCTGGCGCGACAACTTCGAGTACGCATTTCCGATCCTCAAGAAGCACAGCGTACCCGCCACAATCTTCTTAACGGCAGATTATGTCGATTCGTCGAAAGTGTTTTGGCCAGAACAACTGATCGGATTATTGACCGAAGAACCCTTCGGCGCAAGAGGATCTGGTTCGACGGGTTCTCCGGAGTTGCCTTCACCGTTTCGCCAACTAGTAGAGTCTGTCTTATCGGTGCCTCCTGATCAACGAATCGGGCGAATTGACCGCCTGGTGGAATCTCTCAAACGGCTAGAGCCGTTCGAGCGCGACGAAGTTCTGGATACTCTGCGAACCTGGGCGCGCCGCGGCGACGCATCACCCGAGAGAGTCATGCTGAACTGGGACGAGATCATGGCAATGAAAGCTGCCGGCATCAACTTCGAGTCTCACGGATTGCGACATGAGCTCTTCACCGTGATCGGCAAAGATGAGCTCGAAAGGGAACTCCGCGATTCCAAACACCAGCTCGAGGCGCGACTCGGAACAAAAGTCAGTGCTTTGGCCTATCCCAATGGGGATCACAACGAGGAGGTCAAGCAACAGACCGCGAAAGCCGGATACAGTTGTGCCGTGTCCGTGCGCCGCGAGCATGTTACCGCTTCAAGCGATCGCTACTCGCTTGGCCGGATCAACGTTCACGATGGCAGTTGTCGAAGCATTGTCGGTGGCTTCTCACGGGCGCGATTTGCATGCCATATTCAGGGATTTCCCCGCTGAGACGTGACTAGGGAGATGGAGTTTCACGAGCCTCGAAGGGAAAATGTTGTGTCGCAGAAAATAGCCGTCTGCCATCTGATATCCGGTGACCTCTGGGCTGGCGCTGAAGTTCAGGCCTATACTTTGCTGGCAAGCCTTGTGGATCATCCGGCTTTCGAGTTGTCGGCCATCTTGTTAAATCACGGGCGACTCTCAGAAAAGCTCAGAGACCTGGGGATCCCATCAATCGTTGTTGATGAATCGAAGCTTTCGTTTGCGACTGTTCTCCGAAAAGTCGGTGCCCGCCTGAAGTCAAATCTGCCCCAGATACTGCATTCTCATCGTTATAAGGAAAACCTGATTGCCGGCTTGCTGAAGCGGCACTGCCACATAGATCACCTCGTTCGAACGGTACACGGCAGCATCGAACACAAGGCGGGAATCAAGGGAGTGAAGGCAAGACTCTACTCTTTTCTTGATACCCGGTCCTCAAGAAGATTTGACCGCATTATTTCTGTATCAGATGACCTCGCGCGACAGCTCGCCGAGCGCTACGCCGAATCTAAGATCGTGACGATTCACAACGCGGTTGATGCTGCGAAGATCATTCCGATCCGTCAGCGCGAGGAGGTACGCTGCGACCTTGGCGTGGCCGCCGATCAACCACTGATTGGTGTCGTCGGACGATTGGTCGCTGTCAAAGGTTTGGAGCGGTTCTTAGCGGTCGCCAAGCGGATCGTTGCTGCGCAGCCGCGGACCGTATTTCTCATTGTCGGTGATGGTCCGCTTCAAGGAGAGTGTCAACAAAATATTCTTGCTCTCGGACTCCAGGAAAACGTCATCATGACTGGATTTCGTGAGGATGTGGTCGATGTGATCAATAGCCTCGACATCTATGTCATGACGTCGCACCACGAGGGAATTCCAATGACCCTGCTGGAGGCACTGGCGCTGAGTCGGCCGGTAGTGGCCATGAGCGTCGGCGGTATCCCCGAAATCATCGAGGATGGCGTTTCGGGGATCCTGGTAGCATCGGGCGATATCGAAAAGATGGCCGCGGCTTGCATCAAGCTAATCGCTGAGAAAAAAACGGCGAGCGAGCTCGGGCGTAACGCCCGACTGCGAGTTGTAAACGAATTCTCGATCGCCATGCATCGCCAGCGAGTCGTTGATCTTTACCTGTCGCTGATCCGCGGCGAGTGAATTGCCGACAAGAGACTGTTTGACAACAATTCGGTATTTTGATATAAAAGTCACCGATTAAGCGGTCAGGGTTGAACAAGTACTGAGAATTCTATGAGCGAGTCATTAAGCGCGTTTCGAGTTGACTTGAGGAAATTCTACGGTGTTCGTCCCGGTATGAGGGGACCATCGCTCGGCCAAAAGCTGCGTGTCTGGACGATGAATTTCGGCTTGCATTGTGTCGCTTGCTATCGGTTCGGTAAGTTCGCAGAACGTCTCTGGGCAAGAAACAAGCTGTTAGGCCTGGTTCCGCGCTGCCTGCACTTTCCCCTGAGTTATTTCGCTCAGCTCGTTCATCACGTTAACATCGATGCAGCCACGATCGGCCCCGGACTCTACATCGGCCATGTCGGTACAATCTACATTGGACCAACGGTAATCGGAGCAAATTTCAGTTTGACGCACAATGTTACGATCGGGATCGGACATTCCGAGTCTGGTGAGGGAATCCCGACCATCGGCGACGATTGCTGGGTCGGCACCGGTTCAACGCTGGCAGGGGCTATCACAATCGGAAATCGCGTGACGATTGCAAATGGCACGGTCCTCTCGCGAAGTGTTCCCGATAGCTGTCTCGTCGGTGGAAATCCCGGTCGAGTCATTTTGCGCGACTACGATAACAGCAAGCTCCTCGGACTCCAGCCGAACGAGAGGCCGGCAGAGTGAACGGCGTCAGGCGCGACCTATTCAGAATCGACGCAGGCCGCAACTAGACTCCGATGCAGAGAGGTTTGATTGTATGCTTCAGGTGAAGTGCCTTACTTCAATCGCAGAGCTGACAGCGATTTCCCAGGAGTGGGATCAGCTTCTGGCGAACAGCCCCAACGACTCCTATTCGCTCTCCTGGTCCTGGATTTCCGCCTGGATGACGGTCTTTCTGGAGCAGCAAAACCCTCTCTGCCTTGCCGTGTACGACAACGGCAAACTCGTGGGGTTGGCGCCATTCTGGGTGGCAACGGTGAAGCGTTTTCCGGTCGGGCAAGTCAAGGTCCTTCGTTTTCTCGGTTCGGAAGAAGTGTCTGGTGATCATCTCGACATCGTCGTCGCTCGCAAGAACTCGAAAGCCGTTCTGACCGCTATATGGGAGCATCTATTCGGGGTCCTGCGCAATTGCTGGGATATCTGGGAATATCACTATGTTCCCGTAGGGTCGAACAATCTCCAAGCGATGCTGGAGTGGACACGTCGCGACGCGCGTTGTCTCTCGTTCGCAATCGACGGGCTTACCGTCTGCCCCTATATCTCGCTGCCCGGCTCGTGGGATGAGTACTTGGCTTCGATCAGTCGCAGTTCTCGAGGAAATCTGAAGAGCTCGACCGAACTGCTCAACCAGGCCGGCCAAATCACGTTACGGGAATGTAATTCCACTGATTCGTTGCCGGAATTCCTGAACACGCACATTGCCCTCCATCGCAAATCGTGGCAGGATCGAGGTGAAAGCGGGAGTTTTGCCACGGACCAATTTCGCCGCTTTCACTTTGCGTTCGCACAGGAGCTGCTGCGAACCGGCCGGCTTCTGCTGTTGACGATGGAATTGAACGGCCAGCCGATCGCCAGTCTATACGCGTTCGAATACAACAAGACGATGCACTATTACTTGATGGGCGTGGACCGTTCGGCGGTACCGAAAGCCGGCATCGGGCGCGTCGTACTCGGCCACGCGGTAAAGGCGTCTATTGAGCGCGGTTGCCAGGTCTTTGACATGCTTCGCGGATTCGAGGAATACAAGTACTACTGGACAGACCGGGAGCGCCATGAAGTAGTCGTTACTCTGCACAACCGAACCTGGAAGTCCATCGCGTTCCTCGTCGCCCAATCCCTGGCGCGTTTAGCCAGACAGCTTGTGAAGTTCGCACGCGCGCTCAAAGCCGCCGCGCCCAGAGCAGAGAAGAAGCAGCCTAATGACGAGGAGCCCAAGCTTCAATGATCGCCTCTCTCAAGGATAGCCTGAAAAAGGCGCTATATTATACTGGCTATTATTCGTTGCGCGAGGCCATCTCATCACCCACCGCGAATCGACTTCTTATTCTGATGTTTCACAATATCGTCACGGATGCTGAAAAGAAGTCCTGCTGGTACAAGAGCACCACTTTTACGTGCAACCAAATGGAGCGTATCCTCTCTACGCTCCAGCGACACTATCGAGTGATTACGGTTGAAGATGCTATGGCTGAAATCGCTGCAGACGGGCGGTTGCTCGAAAAGAGTGCGGCAATCACCTTTGACGATGCCTATCAATCAACTTATGATTTCTTGTTCCCCATGCTGAAACGCCGCAAGATCTCTTGTACGATCTATGTGCCGACCGGTTGGATTGATGGGACTTGGACACCTTGGTGGATGCAACTAACGGCGATGATTGACAAATGCCCCAATCTGGTCGGCGCAGTTGGGGCGATCGAGAGAATCCTCGGTCGGCCAATCCCGCTTTCAGCCGCGCCCGCAGAAGGTCAGGACGGCATTCGACGAAACGTCAGCGAGTGTGTTGAGGGAGTGCTCATGCGACAGTCGGACGAACAGCGTGAAGAAATCCTGTCGCAATTGCGGGACGTGATGGTCGGCAGTGCAACTCTCGATTCCTCGATTGCGGTGCCGTTAACCTGGGCGCAGATCAAAGAAATGCACGATTACGGAGTGAATTTCGGCGCCCACACACATCTTCATCCCAACCTCTCCTTTGTCAACCTGGAAACAGCAGAACAGGAGTTCTCCGAGTCGCGGCGAATCCTGGAATTGCATCTGGGAAAAATGTCAATTGGCTGTGCTTACCCCTACGGATACGATGTCGCTGGTTATCAGAGATTCACTTCGCTCCTCGAACGACTGGGATTTGCCTATGCCTGCACCAGCTGGCCCGGATACGTCGACCATACAACGAACCGATATTTGCTCGGAAGAATCGGCCTGCCACTCACCGCATCGAAGGCAATCATCGCTCGAACCCTGAGCCTTGAATACCTGGCCGGATAGACGAAGCGGACGAATTGAGAAGGGTGATTTTGAGGAGATTTCGTAGTCTCGGAAACGGAGATTGCGCAGAATTTTGCGGATTCTCTTTCGATCAATCTCATCACTCCAGCCAGACACGATCGAGAAGAACAATTACCGTGTCACGCGGATTGTGCGCGAACACGATGATCCTGGCGATCGACCCCAGATCGAGTAGGCGGTTTGCCGGCCCCACTCTCACGGAATCCAGGGGAATACGGACCGTTTGTGCTCCTGAAACAACGGTGATTCGCCGGTCAAATCGGTCGCTTGGGGCGAAGTTGTGATGCGAGTCGTCCACACGCAATCCGAGCTCGACGGAATCGGGTTGCTTCAAGTAGATGTCTAGACAGAACTCTCTGTAGCCGCGCCAGTCTGCATAGGGTTCTTCAATTTGCACACCGGGATAGTCTGCTCCCTCAAGCGTAAGTTGCAGTACCCGACCTCGTGCAGACGGCCCCCAATCAGGTGGTGCGGCCGCGAGCGAACCAGTGCACTGCAAGTCGACGAACGTGCGGCTCCAACGAGCGTCAAAATCTATAAGTCGCGGAAAAACGTGATTGCGCTGCAGATATGCGGCAAGCGTCTCCAGAAAGGCCACTTGCGTGCACAGGAATATCAGAAGGCCCAATATCCTGAAGACAAGTTTCGCCTTAGCGGATTTCCCGAGCAGCTGAAGGTCACCTGCGATCGGAAGAGTCGCATAGACTGTCAGTCCGGCAAGTGCGCCTAGCACATCTCGCAGCAAATCGCCCCACTCGGCATCCCGGCCAATCACAAACTGGAGCGCCTCAGTGAACGAGGCAAGAAAGGCTGCCAGCCCCGCTGCCATCAGGTAGATTCCCGCTGGAGAGAATTTGTGTCGGCCAGACTCGGCCTTCAAGATTGACACCAGCAGCAGGGCTATCGCCCCAAAGGCGACAGCATGCCCCGCATTCTGTAAACTTCGAATCAGCCGGTTGCTTCCGGGCAGATCCACCATTGTGGCGAACGCCGCGATGACCACGATCGCCCCCAGCGCGACGATGCCTCTTCGAGTCACTCTAGTCTCCTCTCGGCGGTGCAACTAAGGCGAAGTGCCCGGCAAAGGCAAGGCGTAATCGCCCAGCAAGTCAGAAACAGGTTTCAGAGACTCTCCCATTGCGAGCGGACCCCTCAGGAAAGTTTTGCGCAAGCCGACAACACTCCTATATTGACGAACCATTTCGAGTGGGAGACGCGTCACAATACCTGCAAGTGAGCAGAAACCTTGGAGCCTGCGCGCTTGAAGAAACTGCACAGGTCATGGTGCCGTTGTACCTGGGAAATCCCACCCGTCCGAGAAGACCATTCGAAATGTTAAACAGTGAACGTTGCGATGGTCACGGCTTAAAACGAAACCTAACTTTGGCCAAGTACCAAGAGATGAGTAGTACACTTTTCAGAGTCGGCAGAAACGTTTTTTCGAACTGGATCGCCTATGTCGTCAATATCGTCGTATCGTTCTTTCTGGCGCCGTTCATGGTCCATTCTCTTGGTGACACAGCTTACGGAATTTGGGTTCTCGTCGGTTCGCTCACAGGTTACCTCGGCGTTCTCGACTTGGGATTGCGGCCCGCTATAGTCAGGTACGTTGCCGGTTATAAGGCTGTCGGAGACCAGCTCATGGTCAACCGGGTTGTGAACACGATCCTTGTGATCCTCTCAATCGTGGCTGCCTTCGTAATCCTGGTTTCCTTGATTGTCTGTTTCTTTTCCGTTGACCTGTTCAACGTCCCGGCTGAATTCCACGAGGAATTCCGTCTTATCATCTTGATTATCGGGCTGAACGTCGCCGTCAGTTTTCCCTTCAGCGTGTTGGGTTCGCTTCTCGCAGCGGCGGAGAGATACGACTTGGGCAACGCGGTCCAGGTCTCCGTGTTCTTGTTGCGCGCGATTTTCCTCGTCATCGTGCTCAAACTCGGTGGGGGACTCGTGGCCGTCGGTCTCGTGGTTCTGGTCGCCAGCATCGTTGATTTCGCCCTGAAGACCAAGATTTCCTTCCGGCTGTTTCCAGCACTGCAACTCGGCTGGAAGATGGCGAGTCGTGAAACGTTTAAGCTGATCCGAAATTTCAGCGGTTATGCTTTCGTAATCAACATCGCCTCGCGCGTTACGCTTCAGTCGAATGCGCTCGTCATCGGCAGTATGCTGTCGGCGGAAGCCATCACGTTTTTTTCGATCGGCTCAACCATGGTGGACTACCTGCTCTCTTTGGTTGCCTACATGTCAAACACGGTCTTACCCCTGGCTTCAGTGTACGACAAGCAGAAGAACTTCGAGAAGCTGCGCCAGCTACTGATTCTGGGCACGAGCTACTGCGTGATTGTCATTCTTCCCATCAGCTACGTTTTCATCGTGCTGGGCGAGGCCTTCATCAATCTTTGGATGGGACCTTCATACGGCCCCACCTCTTCCGCAGTCTTGACTATCTTGACTGTCGGCTACTTTGGATTTCTCTCGCAGTCGGTGGCAAACGTCATCTTCGTTGGTCTTGGAAAACTCAGAAATCTCGCTATTCTAAATGTCGCGTTGGCGGCTGCAAACATAGTCCTCGGCATCATCTTCATTAAGCGCTACGACGTGTACGGATCGGCACTGGGTACAGCCATCACCCTGGTCATCAGTCATTCGATCATCTATCCCGTGTACATTTGCCGCACCGTTCAACTTGGCCTTCTTAGGTATCTACTGAAATCGTACCTTTGGCCAATCCTCGTGTCGTTGCCGTTTCTTGCCATTGTGCTCGGGGGGAGATACCTCGTCACGGTAGATTCTTACACTACCTTTGCAGTCCTGGTTGGCGTGGCATGTTTGGTGCATGCCGTCGCGAGCTTCTTTCTCGTTCTCGATCCTGATCACCGGCGCAGCATTCTGGCAAAGCTTCGGGCTCTGCGTGGCGGAGAGTGATGGCCTTATGTCTGCACAAGAACGGACACTTTTCATACTTTTGAGAAACTCAACTTGAGCCTTGGCTTGGAGGGGTGCTGGATGAAAAAACCAGCAGGAGATTCTCATCTGCAGTATACCTCGTATTGTATGCAGTGTTCTGCATAGTTGATGAGATCCGAGAATTGGGCGAACCACATAACCCATTGCTGCAAAATCGATTATGCACGATTGCGATTCGGTGGAATCTCGGCATGTGTATTGCAATAGTATTTTCGGACATTAGGATCTGCGTGTTGCGCCATGTCTAGGAGGAATTCATGTCGAAGAACTTTGTTGTAGCATTTCTTGCACTCTTGCTCTTGAACGGCTCTCAGTTGGCCGCGTTTACCTGGACCTACTACGACTTCGGTTCTCAGTTCTTCGATGAAAACAACAACTACGCCCCAATCAATTACCCGAGTGGGGTCGGTTCATTGCCTTCGCCAGGTAACTTGGGCGAAGGTGGTGAGAAGTTCGATTTGGAAGGTCTCAACATGGCGTATGATGACCAGTATATTTATCTGAGCGTCACAGCGTCTTTCGGCGAATCCGCATACTCCACAGGGTGGAACCAGTACTACGGCCGAGGTGACCTCTTTTTCGGCTTTGGCGGAAACAAGTATGACTATGCCATCACCTCAGATGGTCGGTTAATCGACGTCACGGAGACGATGAGCATCAGTAACAAGCCCGGCACGTACTATAACCATGTTTCGATTCGTGATGCCGTCGGCGCCTGGCGAGTGGGAAGCGGGGTAGACCTCGGCGGCGTCGATCTGCTCAAGTCCTATGACCCGATTCTCGAGACCAATCCATTCGTCGCCGGAGAATCTGGAACGCACATCTGGGAGTACCGCTTGTCGCGTTCTCTCCTCACGGAGTTTGGCTCCTCATCGATAGCGTTCCATCAGACACTGGAATGCGGCAACGATCTTCTGGAACGGGACTACGAAAACGTGCCTGAGCCGGCCACCATGCTCCTGTTTGGTCTCGGCCTTGCTGGCCTTGGCGCCAAGTTCCGCAATCGCAAGAAAGACGCTCGTTAAGCCCTGCCCGGGAAGCGGGTGCCGTTGGACTGGGCACCCCTCCTATGCCACATTTGTCTTCAGGAATCTCGGAGAGACATCAGCTATCCCAACTGATACCTGTCCAACGGCGGGGCTTCCCCGTGTGAATAGCCGGATTGTGGTTGGCCACGCTCGATGTTTGGCGACCAGGCATGTTATGGTTGACAGGCAACCCACGAATGTCGTATTTGTAGACCATCCTGATAGTGTATGGCCTGAGCGTTGTACGCTGGTGATCGACTACGATATTGAGAGTGCGTCCTGTCTTGGAGGAGCCTAGAGTGGAATTCTCGCCCCAGAATCGAAAGTTTCACATTCGTGACCTAATCGCCGTCGCCTGGAGGCGCAAGTGGCTGATGATCATTCCGACTGTTCTCCTTACCGGTGTGACTGCGGTCAGCACATTTTACCTGACTCCTGTGTTTGAGGCTTCCGTCACCATTTTCATCGACAAGCCGGTGCGCCTATCCCAGGAAATCGAACGACTCGTCGGTGGTAGTGGCAATGCCATCGGAAGTAACCCGGACTTACGGCAAGCTGAGTTGCAGAGCTTGCGAAATGAGATAACGTCTGCGCCGTACATTCAGCAGCTTGCCAAAAACCTTGGTATTGATACAGCCCCTTGGCTCGAAGAGATGGCGCGTAAGAAACAGGCCAGGTTTCCGGGAGTCCCGCTCGAAGAACTCAAATCAGACATGATCCTGCGTGACCTTCGGGATCGCATCCGGGTTGAAATCGCGGGCGTGAACCAGTTCCGCATCCTGGCGACCTCATCCAACGCCGAACAGG
Source organism: uncultured Ignavibacteria bacterium (assembly GCA_964576925.1). Taxonomy (GTDB): domain Bacteria; phylum Zixibacteria; class MSB-5A5; order CAIYYT01; family CAIYYT01; genus JADJGC01. The sequence goes on from CAZNWJ010000006.1 coordinate 136,940, forward strand.
CAAAAATGATTGCATACCACCTTGGCGAGATCTTCGTAGTCGAGAAAACGAGGCAGGAGTCGCGCAGCATCTCAATCTCTTCCGAGTTCTCATCGGAACAATTGGCCACTTACGAACAAGACCTGCAAGACAAGATCACCCGAAAAACACAACTGGAAACCGAATTGCTCCAGATCCAGCCCGACAGACTGGTGTCGTCCCAGGAGAATCGCGAGCAAATCAACACCGAAATCCAGGCCATCGGGGTTGAAATCAGCGACCGCGAAAAGGAAATCCGCGACATTCAAATGAGAATTGCAGGCCTCGCGGGCGGGGTGCCGACGTTGAATGAATCAGCTGCACTCAAGGATAAGAAAAACGAAATCTCCGGTAATCTCAGGGATCTTTCTTCGCTGATGCAGAAGTATAGCTGGAACACGCCCAGCATGGTCGCGTTCAAGATCCGGCTGTATGGTCTGATCAGCGATGTTGACGAAGAAGTCGCGAGGATTGTGCGGGCAGCTTTCTCAGATAAGCCGGAGCGTGACAAGAACGACCTGATTACGCTGTTTAGTTCACGGCTTCGCACTGAAATTCTGTTAAGCTATCGCACCCAGTTGCAGCTAGCGTTGGCCGAAATTGATCGGCGGCTCACTCTCCTTCCCGGATACGCTGCATCTATCGAACAGCTGACCCGAGAAATCGATGCCGCCCGCACTCTGCGCGATCAGTTCAAGCTTTCCCAGGAGGGCACGCAGATTTCTCAAGCGCTCCTGCTCGAGTCCAAGTTCCGTGTCGTCGAACCAGCGCGCTTGCCGCTTGCGCCAATCTGGCCAAACAAGAGGTCAATCGTCATGCTCGGTTTCCTCATGGGCGCATGCCTTGGTGCCGGAGTAATTCTCGTGGTCGAGTATTTCGATACGTCAATCAAGAAGCCGGAAGACGCTGAGCGTTTGTTCGGTTATTCGGTTGTCGGCACGATGCCGAAAATCGAGGGCCTGGAAAAAATGAAGGTCAGCCACAGCCGCTAAGTGTTAATTGCCCGTGAAAATCGTCTCTCGCCGGCCTGAAGGAGAGTTTCCCGCTAACCGATAATAATGTAGACGCGTAAGATTATTCACATTGACGAACCAAGCAGAGGTAACATTGACGTTCCATAAAGACAGTCTTAAGCTTGATGTCGCCCGTGTCGTCGACCACCTGTGCGACACCATGCGTCGGCAAATCCGCGACGATCTCAAGAAAAGTGGCGCAGTCGTCGGTATCTCCGGCGGAATCGATTCTTCCGTCGTCGCTGCGCTCTGCGCTCGCGCGCTCGGCCCCAAACGCGTCCTGGGGATCATGATGCCGGAACGCGAGTCCTCCGGGGAAAGCGAGCGGCTCGCCCGTGAATTGGCGGCAGCCTTTGGTTTCGAAGCGATCAAAGAAGACATTACGGATGGCCTGAAAGGTCTCGGCTGCTACGAGAAACGCAATGAAGCGATCAAGCAGGTCTTTCCGGAGTACGACAGCAGCTACAAAGCGAAGATCACGATTCCGGGCAACATCCTGTCCAAGGACACGTTTAATTTCTTCCATCTGACGATTCAACGCGATGGGGAAGAGCCCAAGGTGAAACGCATGCCGCCGGCTGCCTATGCACAGATCGTCGCTTCGTCGAATTTCAAGCAGCGCCTCCGCATGACCACGCTCTACTATCACGCCGAGCGCCTCAACTGGGCTGTCGCCGGTACCGGCAACAAAGACGAACACATGCAAGGCTTCTTCGTGAAATACGGTGACGGCGGCGCCGACCTCAAGCCGATCGCCCATCTTTTCAAAATTCAAGTATTCCAATTGGCAGAGTACCTCGGCGTTCCACAGGGCATTCTCAAGCGCACGCCGACCACCGATACGTATGGCGCCGACCAGACGCAGGAGGAGTTCTTCTTCGGGCTCGACTTCTACCGCATGGACATGTTGTGGCATGCCATGGAAACCAACGTACCGGCCGCCGAAGCTGCCAAGGTTTTGGGGCTGTCCGTCGAGCAAGTCGAGCACGCTTTCTATAATATCGAGCGCAAAGTCGTGGCTACCGAACCGCTGCGCCTGCCTCCGTTGGAAATCAAATAGGGCAGAGCAATCGTAACCGAGCAATCACCGGCGTGACGACGCCGTTTCGAGAAGGATAGAGAAGGATTCGTATGGAGTTTCAAGCAGAAAAAGTTCGCGGTGAGATCAGGCAGTTTATCGTTGAGTCATTCTTGTTGGGAGACGAAAGCGTTGTCTTCGCCGACAACGAATCGTTTATGCGCCGCGGCATCGTCGATTCCATGGGCATTCTTGAACTGACCGCCTTCCTCGAACAGAAGTTTGGCATAACCGTCGCCGACAACGAAATGCTGCCGACCAATCTCGACAGCGTCGAAGCGCTGCTGGCATATATTCAGAAGAAGGTGGCGGCCTGAGCGATCCCGGCTAAGCCACCGCGATCCCTATCTACCATCACGACCGACCATGAAGCTCACCGAATTCCTGCACCGGAGCGTCTCCCAGTTCCCGGACCGCATGGCGGTGATCGATCAAGACCAATCAGTCAATTATCGCGAACTTGCGAGCCGGGTTGATACACTCGCCGCGGCCTTTCGTCGTCTAAACCTCGCGCCGCTCAGCCGAGTAGGTATTCTGATCGAAAACTCGGTTGACTACGTCGTTACATTCTTTGCCGCCCTGGAAGTCGACCTCGTTGTCGTTCCGCTCGATTCTTCGGCAACGGCAGAAACACTACGCTTCATTCTGGACAACTGCGGCATCCGCGTGCTCTGTGCGCAGTCTCGCTATCGCCGTCAGCTTGCCGCAGCGCTCGCGGGCCAATCTCCGGTCGCTCTCGTCATCGTCGATGCGACTTTGAAACTACCGAACGTCACTGCGCCGCTGCTGCCGGTGCACGAGTTTGTTGAAGGAGCAGCTCTGCCCCGGATCGCGAGTGAATCAGCCGCAACTCCGGCTTTGATTCAGAGCCGCGGTAACACCGAGCATCGCCTCGCTGCGATCTTCTACACCTCAGGAAGTACCGGTACGCCTAAGGGCGTGATGCTCTCGCATCTGAACCTCATGAGCAATACCGTCGCCACGATTGAATATCTCAAGCTCACCGAGGCCGATCGTATTTTGGTGATCTTGCCCTTCTATTACATCTATGGCAATTCGCTGCTCTTGACCCACATCGCTTGCGGCGGCTGCCTCGTCATTGATAATCGATTTCTGTATCCGGAGACAGTTCTCAATACCCTTGAAGAACACGCCTGCACCGGCTTTTCAGGTGTGCCTTCGAATTTCATGATCCTCCTCGGCAAGTCGACTCTGACATCGCGTCCGCTTTCATCACTGCGCTATTTCACTCAGGCCGGCGGAGCGATGGCCCCGGAAATCACGCGCCAGCTTATGACGGCTTTCCCCCACAAGGAGATCTACATCATGTACGGCCAGACCGAGGCCTCCCCGCGCGTCACCTATGTGCCGCCTGCTCGCCTCGCGGAAAAGCTTGGCTCGATCGGCATACCACTTACCGGAATCACCGTGACCATCGCCGACGAGCAGGGCCGCGAACTCGCCGCCAATGAGACCGGCGAGCTGGTCGTTACCGGGGATTGCGTGATGATGGGCTATTGGAACCAGCCCGACGAGGAACGCCAGGTCTTGCGCTCGAATCGCCTCCACACCGGAGACCTGGGCTACAAAGATGCTGACGGTTTCATCTTCATCGTTGGCCGCCAGAAAGAAATCATCAAGTCCGGTGGTAATCGCGTGAGCGTCAAGGAAGTTGAAGAGTGTCTGTTAGCGCACGAGAAGGTCTTCGAGGCCTGCGTCTTTGGCGTTCCCGATCCGCTGTTGGGGGAGGCGATCAAAGCCGTGGTTGTTCCGAAGCCGGGTATCAGCCTCGATCTGCGCGAACTGCAGCTGCATTGCCGCAAGTCCCTTGCCGACTACAAGGTCCCGAAACTCATCGAGTTTGTTGAAGCTTTGCCGAAATATCAATCAGGGAAGGTCAACCGCCAATTGCTCAAGCAGCAATCGACGTAATACCTTCATGACCGCTGGAAACTGACCCAAACCGAAGAAAATCAAGATGTGCGGAATTGCCGGATACTTTCAGCCCAACCACGAATCTGATCCCGATCAGGACCTGATCGTCCGCATGGTCTCGATGATCCGCCATCGCGGACCGGACGAATTCGGCGCGTTTCTCGATCGCAAGTGCGTTCTCGGCCACGCACGCCTTTCGATCATCGATCTTTCCACCGGCCAGCAGCCGCTTTGCAATGAAGACGAGACCGTCTGGATCGCCTTCAATGGCGAGATCTTCAACTACATAGAACTGCGCCCGCTTCTTGAACGCGAAGGACACCGCTTCCGTACCGCCTCCGATACCGAAGTTATCGTCCATGCTTATGAGCAGTGGGGAACCGACTGCGTCAAGCACTTCAACGGTCAGTTCGCCTTCGCAATCTACGATTCGCGCCGCCAATCGCTTTTCCTCTCGCGCGATCGCATGGGCAAACGGCCGCTGTTCTACACCGAACACCAGGGTCGATTCCTGTTCGCTTCCGAAATCAAGGCATTATTCTGCGCGCCCGGGATCGAGCGCAAACTCGACCTGCAGGGTCTCGACCAGATCTTCACCTGGTGGACCACCGCACCGCCGCGCACGGCTTTCGCCGGTATCCACGAATTGGAGGCCGGAACCTCGCTCGAAATCTCCGCCCGCGGCAAGAGTCACGAGCGCTACTGGGCGATGGAATTTCCCGAGAGCTACGATGAAAAACGCAGTGCCGATTCCTGGGCCGAGGAACTCCACTCGTTGCTGATCGACTCGGTCCGTCTGCGCCTACGCGCTGATGTTCCGGTTGGCGCCTATCTCTCAGGCGGGCTCGATTCATCGGCGATTGCCGCTTTGGTCCGCGAGTTCACGACCAACCGCCTCGAGTCGTTTTCTATCGCTTTCGGCGACGCCGCCTTCGACGAATCGGAATTCCAGAAACAGATGGCCGCCCAATTAGGCACCAACCACCATTCGGTGCAGTGCAACTATCACGACATTGCCGAGCATTTTCCCGAGGTCATCTGGCACACCGAGCGCCCGATCCTGCGCACTGCACCGACCCCGATGTACTTGCTGTCGAGATTGGTCAACAATACCGGCTTCAAAGTCGTCTTAACCGGTGAAGGCTCCGACGAAATCTTTGCCGGCTACGATATCTTCAAGGAAACCAAGATCCGCGAGTGGTGGTCGCGCAATCCAAACTCGGCTTGGCGGCCTTTGCTTCTGAAGCGACTTTATCCGACCTTGCCGCTCAGCGAAGTGCGTTCGAGTTACTTCCTGCAGGAGTTCTATCGAGCCGGGCTTAACGAGACCGATCGCTACTGTTTCTCGCACATGCCGCGCATCAAAACTACCTCGCGCGTCAAGGACTTCTACGATCCATCGATCAAGGGGCAGGCTGCAGCTTGGCAGGCGGAGGAAGCCTTTGCCCACACCCTGCCGTCAGCTTTCAGCCGCTGGCACGTGCAGTCGCGCGCCCAGTTCCTTGAAGCCAAGTCGCTGCTCTCCGGCTATCTGCTCTCGTCGCAAGGCGACCGCATGGCCGCAGCCAATGCCGTCGAAGGACGCTACCCGTTCCTCGACCACCGCGTTATCGAACTGGCCGCCAGGATTCCGCCGCGGCACAAGCTTTTCGGTCTGAAGGAAAAGTGGGTGCTCAAAAAGGCAATGAAAGGCGCACTGCCTCCGGCAATTCTCAAGCGCCCCAAGCAGCCCTATATGGCGCCCGACTCCAACTGCTTCACGCAGCCCGATGCACCCGGCTATGTCAGAGAATTGCTGTCGGAAGAACGACTTCGCTCAGTCGGAGTGTTTAATCCGACGATGGTAGGGAAGCTGTACGAAAAGTGCCTGCGCAACGCCTCCGCACAGCTTTCGTTTAAGGATAACATGGCCTTCGTCGGCATCCTCTCAACACAGGCACTGGCCGACCAATTTCTGCAGAACTTTGATCGCCGTGCCACGCGCCGGGTCAGCGATTTCCGGGTCTGGCACGACCTGACTTCCGGCGATCGCCGCCAAAGCGCTAAGGCCTGAGCGCCGCCTGAGCCCCGGGCGCTTGCGTCCGGCTCTCCCACTCGCTCAAGATTGGCTTGAAGAACTCCATGAAACGGCGCGCAACTGCCTTGTTTGCAACCTCATTCGGATGTGAGTTGGTCGCATCCTCCGGGCGAAACTCCTGACGCAGGACATTGTTCTCATCGGACAGTATGCTGTAGAGATCAAAGACATAGAAGTTGTTCAGCCCCGTCTTCTGTCGATACGAACTGAGGTATTCACCGGTCACCCAGTTATTGAACTCGCGCGCGCGCTTGGCGGCTTCCGGAGTCGTCGAGGCCGGCGTCAGCGGGGGCGTTGTCCAGTAGATCACCAACCGATCAGGATGCTTCGCGAACTGCTTGCCGATCTCTTCAAACGCAGCGCGATAGTTCGCCATCGTGCGCTCGCGGCTCGTGGGATCGCCGGGGCCCGTTCCTTCTCCGGAGATGTCGCTGTTCGGGAAGCACGACTTAAACATGATGATGTCGTTACGGCGATCGTCGGTGTAATAGACGTTTGGATGGTTCTTAAATTTCAGGATTTGATCGAAATCAGCGGAAAACTTCGGCGTCCAATGGCAAACATCGGTAAACTGCCCGATCTGGTCGCCATAAGTGGCACCTTTGACAAAAACTCCGATGTCCAAAAGGCTGTCCTTGAGGCCACCCTGCTCCAGGATGTTCTTTCCCACCGAGTGGTGCAGGAAGATCATCCGCTTGGAGCTTTCTCGTTCAGCCTTGTCAGTCAATTCACTTATGATCTGTCCGGAGTCAACCAAGGAACCTTGAAGTGTCTCAATCTTGCCGCGAAACTTCATGAAGTGATAGGCGAAGTACAGCCCGATCACGTTGCCCAGTAACGAGATTACGAGTAGACCTATGATTACTTTATTCACGTGATTCTCCCCGAGTGTCCTGCGTTCATCTACTTACGATTGTCGACCAACTCACGATATTATACGCACAAACCCGCCGAAAATTGCAGCCAGCCGGCTTAAAACATTGGTAGGCATGCATCACGCAACCTATTCATTACCAGATAGTTACGGGCACTATTTCGAGCCGTAAATCAAGCTTATGTAGATTCGGCCCTCAGGCGATTCGCATGTTCGCCTTCATCATCGTCGTTGCCTGCCCGCCCATCTTCACCCGATCACCTACCAGCCGCAGCTTAAGTTCGCCACCGCGTACGGAGGCCTGATAGGCATACAGCTCGCTTTTGCCCAGTTTGCGACTCCAGTACGGCACCAGCACGCAGTGCGCCGATCCCGTCACCGGGTCTTCATTGATTCCATACGCCGGCGCAAAGAAACGCGAGACGAAATCAAACGGCGGCTCCGATTTGGCGGTCACGATCAATCCGTGCGGCGCTACCTGGGCGACCGCTGAATAGTCGGGGCGCAGCGTTTTGATCTGCTCGGAGCTGTCCAACTCAGCCAGGATTTTCTTACTCGTAGAAATCCAGGCGGAAAGCACCGGTGTCCCAATCGCCTTGGCTATCGGCGCAGAATCGGCAATCGGCTCAACGTCATAGGCGGGGAAGTCCAACTCAATCCACTCGCCGTTCTTAGTCGCTGTTAACACACCGCTGCGCGTCCGGAAGCGCAATTGTTCGCTCGTCGGGCGCAGTCCCTCTTGCCAGATAATATGCGCGCTCGCCAGCGTGGCATGTCCGCACAAATCGATTTCGACTTCCGGAGTAAACCAACGCAGCCTGTAGTGATCGCCGTGATCTTGCAGGAACGCCGTCTCGCTCAGGTTCAATTCGCGCGCAATCTTGCGTTGCGTCTCTTCCTCCATTGGCTCGCGCAGAACACAGACCCCCGCCGGATTGCCGCAAAACGGCTGGTGGGAAAAACTATCGACTGTGAAAATCTCGTGGAACATGAATGCCTCTCCAATTCGCAGGTACAATAAATACGGAAATGCCGCTAACGAGTTAACCTAAACTTCGTATCTCAAGCAGCAATCATAATGCGAGGGAAGCGATGAAGTTGAGGAAGGTCAATCTGGACGAAAAATTTTCGCTCATCACCGAGTATGAGAGCCCAAAAATCGCCGGCGAACTCAACGGCCAATACGTGAAGCTCTCGAAACTCAAAGGCGAATTCGTCTGGCATCACCACGCCAACGAGGATGAGCTCTTTTTCGTCTACAAAGGAAGGCTGCGGATGCAACTGCGGATCGGCGACATCGTCATCAATGAGGGCGAATTTTTCATCGTGCCGCGCGGCGTCGAACACAACCCGATCGCCGAAGGAGAATGCTGGATCATGTTGTTTGAGCCCAAAGACACCCTGAATACCGGCAACACGGTCAACGAGAAGACGAAGGAAACCCTCGACTGGATCTAATTGGCTACGGAAGGAAGCATGGTCGATCGAATTCACAAGTATACGGGCAGTCAGATCGAAGTTACCTTCGAGGGGAAACGTTGTATCCATGCTGCAGTGTGTGTGCGCGGTCTGCCCCACGTTTTTGATAAAGACAAAACACCCTGGATCATGCCTGATCAGGATACCGCTGACCGCGTCGCCCAGATCGTCCTCCGCTGCCCAACCGGCGCCCTGAAATTCCGGCGTCCTGAACCCGAACTCAATGAGACTCCCCCACAGCGCAATCAAATCAGCATTGAACGCAACGGGCCGCTGTATTTCCACGGCGATGTCATTGTCACCGATTCTTCAGGTGTGGAGCGCCTCCGCGATACTCGTGTTGCGCTCTGTCGCTGCGGTTTAACGCGCCGACAGCCCTTCTGTGACGGCAGCCATCGCGCGGCAAAATTTCAGGCGCCGGCGGAAATCACGGAGACACTGCGTGACCAGCAATCTGCCGTTGTGCCTGAAGGTCCCCTTACCGTCACTCCATCTCAGGACGGGCCGCTGCTGCTTATCGGCACCGTCGAATTCAAACCGGCACGCGAGACTGCCCCTGAGACTCGAACCGATCCGGCGCTTTGTCGCTGCGGCGCCTCCGGCAGCAAACCGTTTTGTGACGGCTCACACCACCGCGTCAGTTTCCGATCCTCTGAGTAGGTCTACCCGGCCTGCCGCTCAAAGCGGATATTCTTTGCTCGCTGCAAGCTTACTGCAAATGAGTTGACGCTGTCGCGCTCATCTCGCAAGAACCTGAATTGCAGTTGGCCGCCCGCCGCCGAGAATTCATCACGCAGCGAGGGCTGCAGCGCTGCTGTCTGACGATCTCCTTCTGAGGAGTATACCAACGCCTCATTCTCGATGGCGACTGAGAAGGTTAACCCCAGTTCGCGACAGTGGTACCGCCCCACATAATCCGCCAGGTGAATCGGTTCGCTGCTCTCGACAAACGGCTCCAGCCGTGCCGGCGCCTGGCCGTTGAGCTCAAAATTCGCACTCCAACCGCCGTCGCCGCGTTTTGTGAACTCCACAGTCGCCAACTGCGGCAGGCCTGTGGCGCGATACTTCTCCTTGGAGATCGGAATCAACTGGAAAACGAATCCCGTCGATGTCGCCACCACCAGGGATGTGTCCTCGGCTTCAACCGTCCAGATTGTCCCGCTGACCGGGTTGCGATACTTGCCGACCTTTGTTCTCAATTCCTCTTCGCTTGCGCGATAACCGGCGGCTAGGGCAAGGGGCGCCTCCGGAACTTCTTCTCGAAACTGATCCTGCAGATACAGATCCGCCACTTCGTAAGCCAGCACTGCGGCATTCACCTGATCGTAATTGCCCAGTATGATGACGGAAAAACGCTGTTCGGGGAATCGCAGCAGCTCCGACCGAAATCCGAAATATGCTCCGCCGTGGAAGACAACCGGCAGCCCCTTGTACTCCGTCGTCCGCAATCCGAGCGCCCAGCCGATGGTATCGCCGCTGTTGAGAACAAACTCCTCCTGCAAGCGCTCGGTTAGCGACGAGCTCTCTTTCCCCAATCGGTTCTTGTAGAAATTCGCGTCCCACAACGACAGGTCGGCGAGTGTCGAAAGCATGCCCCCGTCGCCGGCGTTGGTCGCGCATGAGACGCCCTGCCAATACCCGCCGGAGGGAATTCGACCATAGCTGTTGGCGCGCTGCGGAACCAGTTCAAATAAATCCTCCACAAAACGCGTGTGCGTCATTCCCAATGGCTGAAAGATGTTTTCGCGCGCAAACTGCGCTAAAGAAACCCCTGAAACCCGCCGCACGATCTCCGCCAGCAGAATAAACCCCGAGTTCGAGTACATCTGCTGATCGCCGGGACGAAAGTTCAACTCCGATTGACTGAAAACCAGGTTCAGGTAGTGGTCGTCGCTGTAATTGTTGCCGACGAACTCGCCCTTGAGCGACATCAAGTCGAAGTAATCCCGGATGCCGCTGGTGTGGGTCAGCAGGTGGCGTAAAGTAATTGGCCATTGGTATTCGGGGAGTTCCGGGATGTACTTGCGCACCGGGTCGTCAATCGAGAGCTTTCCTTGCTCCTCGAGCAAGAGTATTGAAGTCGCCGTGAACTGCTTGGCATTCGAACCGATGTCGAACACCGTTTCTACCGAATTGGGAACTTCGTGCCCGACATCCGCCAATCCAAATGCCCGGGAATACACCGTGCGGCCATGATCAATAACCGCTACCGCACAACCGGGACTCCCCGGCAACGTGAATTGAGCAAAGACCGAATCAACCCGTAACGGAGCTACATCCGTAGCAGCAAGGGAAGTGGCCGCTAACAACAGCAAGGCGCAAATCGCCGACGTTACCTCTCTCATCAGTTGACCTCATGATAATATGTAACAACTTACCGAAATTCTAAAGTAATTGTACGCAATCCGTCCACGATAGTTGCGTTTGTGTGGGAGGTGTCGCTGAGGCAGCGTTGTGTTTACTCCAGCCCAGCCCAACGAAAGTTTCCCGGATGCGGAAACCAGGGGACCATCAGGACTGCTTCGGGTAGTACGTGAGACCGTGTTCGAGATAGAATTTCAAGAGCGTAATCGCTTCGCCCCAGCCGCAGGCACACTCGAGAATCATCCGGCGTCCCTCCGGCGTATTGGGATAGCCGGACTCTGTTGTCGTGATGAGCGTATGATCACCGCGCGACTCGAGCTTGAACTCGACCGTCGTCGGGTGCTCGCGGTCAACCGGATACCATTGAAAACTGAAGCGAGTGGGCTCAGCAAAGTCCAGGACGAGAGCCTCGGCATTGACTGTATAGTTGTGCGGTCCCCAATCCTTCCAGCGCCATACCATGCGCCCGCCCTTCTTGAGATCGAATTCCATGTCATGCGTAAAGAACGCGTTCCAGCCAGCCGCCGTAGTAATCGTCTGATATACCTTTTCAATCGGCGCGAAGATAAGCGAGTGATGGCAAATCACGGCATCGATGTTTTCGGTCATGCCTTATAGTATCGCGTCCTGCCCGGTTACGGCAATCGCTTTCTTCAAAGTCAGCGCGGCTCGGCTAACTGCACCTCGATCCAGAACTCTTTCTTTTCCTGCATCCCCATACGCTCGCCCGGAGGACCTCCCCCGCGCTTCACGCCGCCGCCCATCGGCGGTCCGCCTCCCATTCCGGGGCCCTGTCCACGCGCTTCGAATCGATCTTTCAACTTCGCCTTGTCGGCATCGGAAACGTAACCGATGTGTACACCCAGAGTCAGCTTCGATCGGTCGACCAATCGCAATGAGTACCAGCCACTATCCTTGCCTGCAAAAGGGATCTGAAACTCGTAGGAATAGACATCGTTGCCAAAGGCCGCTGCTGCCTTCGGACCGCACTCGCCAGTGACCGGAATTTCCGTCGTCGTCTTGCTGGCGAAAACCTCGATCAGCTTTCGCAATCTCGCCTGCTCCTCGAGCATCTGTTCTCTCCGTTCGTCCCGCATCCCGGACCCCCGATCCTCGCGCTTATCCGCCCGGCTACGGGACATTCCACCGCGATAGCGCAGTCCATACTCCTTCTTCTTCTTGCCGTCGGGGCTTATCCACACCGTCAATCCCCGCGTCTCCATCTGGCGAATCGTCGCCTCGTCACGGGAGAGGACAACGAGGTAGAGATTCATTGAATCGTTCATCAATCCAATGGCCGAGTTGTCTTCATCGAAATAGGTAAAGACCAGATCGCGCCACTCGCCGGCGTCGCCGTCGATCGTCAGCGGTGCATCAGCCCAGCGCGCGCCCATATGCGCGGCAGCCAGCGGTGCCGTCACCACAATCACCAAACTCAAAACCAGGCTGCTCACAGTGTGAGAATTCATCTTTATCCTTTCCATAGGCAAGAAATCATGGCCCCCACTGGATCTTAATGCCGACTGTTTTGACAGCGTCAACTAAGATTAACTTGCGCTGAAACGCGCCTGGAGTGTGCAGGGGACGGGACAGCGCTCGGACTACACCACGTCGTTGGCCAGGAGCTGCGCCAGCTTGGCAAGCCGTTGCATGCGCGCGATCACTTCCTGAGGCGCCAACTGCCGTTTGCTCGACAACAACTGCGAATAGCGCAAGCCGCCGGCGTGTGCCTGCAAGTACTCGAAGGGAAGCAACCCCACGATGGTTTCCTTCACTTCTCCGCGCATCAGGCTTGCCTTGCTCTCCTCGTCCGGGACTTCGAGATTGAATCTGCGATCAAACGCCTTGTCGTGGGTCTCGAATTCCCAATGCAGTTTGAGCGCTTTGCGAACCTTGTCAAACACACCTTCCGGTCGAATGCGAAAATTCCCCGGCGTCCGCGATTGCGAACTAATCACGAGATACTCGACGATGTCTTGATCATCGAGCGAAGCATCCCCTGCGAATGGGAACGGGCTGATCTCGACTCGCATCGCCAGGCCGTCAACTTCGCAACAGAAGGCCTCATACAGGAAGAAAGACGGCTCCACAACGTAGCCGCGCTGGAGTTCGCCTTTCGGTTGCTCGTTCCACTCGACTGGATCAATCGTCCCCCCGACCTTGTTTTGCAGTTCAGTCAGCAGACCCGCATACTCGTGCTCCCACAGCTTTTCCTGACTCATTGTTGCTCTCCTTTATCCAACGCTCGATCAAATCGACGGCCACTTTGATGACATTGATTTCGCGATAGCGGCAGTTGTTTGCGCACTTGAGTTCGCCTCGTGATGTTTCACTCTGCAACTCAATCTACGCATATGATAGACACTGTGTTACATGTTTTCGCAGCGGTGCTCTTGCAGCGCGAATCGGCACGTGACTTGCACTCCTCTTCAACAGCGGAAAGATAACAGAAGGCAGGTCGCAATATGCGGAACATGGTTATCGGTATAAATCTGATCATCCTCCTCATCTCTCTTTTGCTGGAACTGACCGGCGCCGGACCGCTGGCGCGTTGGCGAGCGGACGATCCCTACGCGTTCATCATCGCGACGGGGCTCTGGGGATACTTCGTCTTCTTCTATGTGATCTTCTGCCTCGTCCTGCCGGCTTTCAACTTCGTGGCTCTCTTGCTCAGCCCGCACGTCCGCATCCGCGAGCAGTAGCCTGCCAAAAATGAGGACGCCGTCATCCTCTGTTCGAGAGACGACGGCGTATGACCTCGCACTCGCCGGGTTATTGCGGACAGGCCGAGCAGGGTGCCGGTCCACCGGAAAAGATGTAAGCAATCAGGAATACGGCATCGCTGATATTCGCGATGCTATTGCAGTCGCAATCGCCGGCTGCCGGCGGGACTGGCGCCGGTCCGCCCGTAAAGATATAACTGATCAGATAGACTGCGTCGGAAATGGTAATGATCTCGTCGTCGTTAGCATCGCCGCAGAGGTACGACGGTCCGCTCACGCAGTCGAACGTAGTGACGTCAAACCCGTCGATCCCGGCCTCGACTACGCTTTGCGCGTTGGCGTCGTTCGCCGTAAAACGAATCCTCATGCTCCCGGTGATCGTCACACCCTGTGCCGCGATTTGGCTCGCCGCAATCGTATTGCGCCGCCACTCGCGGCCGGTGTCCGACGTATGCAGCGCCACCTGAGTCCAGGTCGCCGACTGGCCGTTATTGACTTCTACCAAGAGCCGGTCGACTTCGCCGCTTGTGACCGTCAACGTCAAAAAATAGTAGTAGGATATCAATCCTGCCGGCGTCAGGTCGAACGTCGGTGAAGTCAGCCGCACCGCGCCGTTATCGACATCGCTGTTGCCCATTATGTTCTGAGTCAGATAACAACTGCCGCTGCCGTCGGCGTCGGTTGCAGGCGTGTATTGCCAGCTTGGATCATTCACCGGCACTCCGCGTTGCCAGGCGCCGGCCGTCGCGCCGATGATCTCGGTCGTCCAGCCCAGATCGGTCTGGAAATTGTCGGCGAACGACTGCGCCGTCTCGCTTACCGTAATCGGCTGATACGGCGCGGCCGCGCTGGCATCCGCAATGATCCCGGCGCTCGTCTCCTCGATTGTGACATAAAACCGCAGCGCATCACCGCAGTCAATCGCGGGCAGTGTCAACGAATAGCTGCTCCCGCCAAGCTCCGTCAATGCCGTTTCAACAAACGGGCCGGAGTTGATCGAATAGTGCACGCGGCCGCTGCCGGGTATTGCCGTTGCGCTGTTCTTGCTGACCAGGGTCAAAGCAATTGTTGTGTCCTTCTCGGCAAACAAGAACTGCGGCACCCCCGGGCTGTAAACAAACTCGAAATTTGGCGCCGATACGTCGAGCATTCCCGCATAAACCGTCGCCAGCGATGCCTTGACCATTTTTGTCACGTAGGGCATGCTGACATACGTGATACTGTCGGTATTGGAGTGATATTCGGTCGAGAAGATAAACTCGTGCACAAAAGTCGCCGTGTAACCATTGTTCACGAATCCGGCATGATCGGAATTGTTGGCCACGCCCGCAAACGTCGCGGTAATCCCGAGCAGGGAATCCGCCAATTGCGTCCAGAGATTCGTCAGGCTCAGATCCGGCCCGCTGTAGAGGTTCGCCTGATTGCTGTTTTCGTAATGACCGATCATGTCCATGTTCAGCATGAACTCGATACTGTCCCCGCGCGCTCCGGCCGCGTCGGCAAAGTGATTCGAGCCATGCAACCCTTGCTCTTCGCCGTCGAAAGCGATGAAGACGATCGAAACGTATGTCTCGATGTCCGCCAGCACGCGAGCAATCTCCAGCGTTCCCACCGTGCCCGTGCCGTTATCATCCGCCCCCGGCGATGCCGGTACGGCGTCCTGGTGCCCGCCGACCACGATATAGCGGTTGGGGAAGCGCGTCCCGAGCTTGACTGCAACGACATTGCGCACAACTTCCGGCAGCCCGTAGATCGTCGTGGTGAATGTATCGTAATAGACCGAGTCGTAGCCGAATGCCATGAATTTGTTGCGCGTCCAAACCTGCGCGGCGTAGTTCGAGTCTGTCCCGGTAACCCGCTGTCCGAAAGCTTGCAGGCGGGTCAAATACGAGAGCAGCGAATCCTGGCTGACCAGGTTGATGAGCGAGTCGAGATCGGCACCCGTCGCCAGCGCTCTCTGGTTCGCCGGTCGGGTCGCAACGAATTCAATCTTGCCCGGAATCACCGATACTGGCGCCAGATCCAGTTGCCAGCGGGCTGACGCAAACAGGCCTGCCGGCACGCGATAAACCCGCATGTCGCCCGATTCGTAGAGCAGCATATACCGCGAGGCATTGTCGCGATCGCGCCGCATGTCAAACGCGAGTTCCTCGACAGCTATGCCGCCGAACAGGAACTCCGCGCCCGCTTCGTTATTCAACTTCGCGGCCTGCTCCGGTTCCGCAAGAACGAGGTAACCGTCGAGTAACCGCGCGACTGGTATCAGGTTCAATTGATTGAAATAGTCCGCCGCCGCCTGGTTCGACACCTGGATTCGGTACAAGTCCGCTGCTCCGGCCGATGCCGCCAGCACCAACACTGCTAAAATCGCGATAATTGTGATTCTCATGATGGCTCCAGAAGTAAAAGGGCTATAGTACCTTTGCGAGAGGCCTTCTGAAGTGATGACTCTATGCCCTCGGGGAAGACCTCCGGCATCGGCGACAATATAATAAAATCGCCTAAAAAGGCAACGAATACTCGTTTGGAACACTCCGAGGGGCTTGCGGATGCTTAAGTGGCATTTTATCAATACCAACGAATGAACAAGAGGGAACTTGGGCTGGAGTAATTGTGGATTTCAGTAATGCTTACGAAGATGACCACCGGGCGGCAGCCTACGCCACCCTCGAGTTTGATGATACCTATTACCTCGCCTTTCGCGATCTGCCGGAAATCTACCGTCGCGCGCTGCCCACTGCAGGCGCTGCGCTCGATTTCGGTTGCGGCACCGGCCGCTCCACCCGCTTCCTGACCCGCCTCGGCTTTCGCGCCATCGGTGCGGACATCTCCGCCGAGATGCTGCATCAGGCTTGGAAAATCGATCCGCAGGGGGACTACCGCCAAATCGGCGACGGCGACCTCAGTGCCTTTCCTGACCGGTCCTTCGACCTGATTCAGTCCGCCTTCACCTTTGACAATATTCCGACATTAGGGAAAAAGCAGAAGCTCTTCGGAGAGTTTAGACGACTGCTCCGACCCGGCGGGTATCTGCTCAATCTCGTCAGTACGCCGGAGATCTACCTTCACGAATGGGCTTCGTTTTCGACGCTGGACTTTCCAGAAAACCATATCGCCAAATGCGGCGATGTCGTCAAGATTATAACGACTACATTTGCCGACGCCCGCCCTTGTCTCGATGTTCTCTTTCCCGATGAAGACTATCGCCGGCTGTACGCCGAAGTCGGATTCGAACTGCTGGAGCACCATCGCCCCGTTGCCGACGGCACTGAACCGTATCAATGGAAGAGCGAAACTTCAATCGCCCCCTGGTCGCTCTACTTGCTGCGTCGCCCCGTGTAGGGAAGTGTTGCTACTTTTTCGCGACACTCAAGTCGACGTTGCCGCTGAAGTCCGCAAACGCTATTCGAATCGTCCACGGGCCGGCCTGACCTGATGCGGTCTCCAGCGATCCACCTAAAGCCAGGCTGCCGCCGTAAACCTCGGCGCCAAACGCATCCTGAATCGTCAACGTTGCAGCGCCGGCGTTGACTGTTGATGCCAGCTCGACCGTTGCCGCAGAACCGCTGTTCGGCCATTCATAGCTGTACGTCTCGGTGAGATGAGTCGCCCCGGACACCTGCATTGAGAAATTGTCCGGTTCATTGACGACATCGGGATTGTAGGCAGACGTTGGCTCGCTCCCGCATCCGGTTAGCGCGACGGTAGCGCAAGCGGCAAACGCCAGAAAAGCCACCACCACGCGGGAATCGTGTTGTTTCATTGTTACCTCGCGTATTCGTGAGAAGCCCCTTAGTAGTCTTAACGGACTCCCGAAGTCCAGAATTTAGAACTTAATGTGATAGTTTCTTGTGTAGTCGCAACTAATTGATGTGCAATAGGTTCGTGAGCGTTGATTCCTAATGTGCCGGGTCGTGCCTATCTCCAGAATGCTCGGTCTGGACCGCTCACCGCGCTCTACTCCGCCGACTCTATGACGGCGTCTGGTGTGCGCAGGAGATAGCGATTACCTGTGGCGTCACTAAGTTCGATCACAGCCTGAATCGTTGTCTCCGGCGCCCAGGTCGGGCCGTTGCGGGCAATCGCCGTTACTTGGTAGGGATAAGCCTCAGGACGCTCTATTTCTCCGAGAGCTGCGCCCCAGACATCGTTGCCATTGGCCACCCAAATGTACGCAGGCACCAACCCGGAGTCTGCCGTCAAGGATTCAACTTCCATCACAGCGGCCCAAACGAGTAGTCCCCTCACTTCTCCCGGCATCAGATCACGCCACGGTCTAGCTTCCGCCCAGTACGAACGCTCGCCGATCGTGACGGTGTCCGGTACGATTGCCAGATCGGGTGGCGGATGCACAGGTTCTGTCGCCTTCTCGGAACAGCCGGCGATAACGATGATCATGGCGAGGAGAGTGAGTTGAAACCGCCAAGGTCGGTGTTTTGTGGAATCAGTCATGATAGCCCTGCCTATTTCGTGTACGTAGTTATCTACAATAAATACGTAAAAGCGAACCGCTCGTGCAACCGAATTCGGCAATCGCGTCCCGCTTTGATTCAACCACAGTGCCTCGCGGAAAATCCGGACGACTATTTCTTTCCCGGCGGATCGACCACCTTAGCCTTCGGAACCTCAACCTTCGGATCTTGCGGCATGATTCCGTTTTGCCACTGCTGGCAGACACTGGTGGCGTCCTTCGCGTAAATCCCCGTCTGCGTCGTCCCATTGGCGATACACAGCCCGGCAACGTGGTAGGCCTTCTTGTGGATCGCCGCCACCGCTTCGTCCTTGGGATCGGTCCCCATGAAGTAGCCTAACACGACGATCATATGGCCAACCAGAACATCGGTCGGCTTGGCGTTGGAGAAGCTTTTCACCCAGATCCCTTCCGCCTTCGGATTCGGATCGGGAAGCTTCACGAAAAAGTAGGGAAGTCCATCCGGAAGTTGCTTTGTTTGCGTGACGATCCCCTTGAAGGCAATCAGTCGTTCGGCATACAGCGAGGGCTGCTTATCCGCGCGTTGCAGCGAATCCAGATTGAAGTTCAGCGGAAACGGCGCTGCGCTGCTTTGTTGAAACCAACCGGCAAGCAGTGCCGTGACAATCACTATCAAACCATTGATCCCTAATCTCATCTTCTTATCTCCTCCAGTTGCGGGTCTTCTAATTAAACAATCGACCGACTCCCTCAAAGCAATAATTCTGCAGCGTCCCCATTCGCCGTCAGGAATCCTTTCCTGACGGAATCCACGGCACACCCGTAGGTCGGGTTTGAACTTCCCCCGATTTTGTGGACAGTCGGTAGGTCCGAAGCCCTGTGCTTCGGACTTCAGGGCTTGGTCTGCATGCCCGGTTCTCAAACGTACATCAAATCCCGATTGCGCAGGCAAACCCAGCCTATGAACTGAATTCATCGTAGGGGCTGGGTCTGCCTGCCCTCCATATATTCGCACAACAACTCGAGGGCTGGCAGACCCGGCCCCTACGGTTCTGTCATTGCGAGGAGCGAGTGTGCTCTCAGTTTTCTCTGCAAACCATGCCGCGACGAAGCAATCTCTCATCGACATTCGAAAACCGGCCCACGAGCTGTCTTCTCCAACTCACCGCCAACGTGGGGCGACCGCCGCCGCTATGGTCAGGCCACCCGCCGGGATGCCGGCAAAACTACTGGCTCTGTAGGTCCGACTTCAGTCGGATACGATTCAATTCTTCAGTGCATTCCTTGCGCAAACCGCAGCGTCCAAATCCCCAGTCGTTGTTGTGCACCGGTCGCGACGAGGCAAGTTCCCCCATTCAACCGACTCCCGCTATCCCTCATACGCCTTCCGGAGCACATTCAAGTCCAGCTTGCGCATCGTCATCACCGCCGCAAACATCCGCGCACTCCTCTTGACATCCTTGTCACGAAGCATGGCCATCACTTCCGTCGGCACGATTTGCCACGACACTCCGTACTTGTCCTTGAGCCAGCCACACTGGCTCTCCTGACCACCGTCGGCGGTAAGTCTCACCCACAATTCGTCAACTTCCGCCTGCGAATCGCAATTGACCAGAAGTGACATCGCTTCGGTAAACTTGTTTTGCGGCGATCCGTTGAGCGCCATGAATGGCTGCCCGTTCAATTCAAACTCGACCATCATCACCGCGCCCGCCGGCTCTCCGGTGGCTTTGGCCGCTTCATCGGTGAAGCGCTCGATATGAGTGATCCGCGAATTCTTGAACAGGGAAGTATAAAACTGCGCGGCTTCTTCCGCCTCTTTCTCAAACCAAAAAGAGGTCACGATCTTCTGCATGGGTGCTCCATTTCTCTGATGTGGACTACAATGATCTACGAATGATAAGAAAACGCCATCGGGCCGCTGATGTCAATCACATGTGGGCAGAAAATCAGCTCGGCCAACTCACCGCGCTCGGGTATTCTTGTTGCCGCCGCGAATGGGTTATCAGCCTACGTTTTTGTCATTGCGAGGAGCGAACGCATCACCGTTACTCGCACCGTACCATGCCGCGACGAAGCAATCTCTCTTCGGTCTTCGCAACCGCCGTAGGTCGAAACCCCCACGAGGTAGCGCGGTGGTTTTTCGGATTCACTCGTCGTGGTTTCGACAACCTCTTCGGCGTAATCCAAAACGTCGAAACCCCTCAAACAGACAATTCAAATCAGTCCACGCTGCCACAAGGGGTTTCGACCTGCGGCCTCACTCCCGGCCTCGTGGAATTAATACTTCCGCAAATCTACGCCGGCGAGATAAGCTTTCACGCCTGTATGGAATTCGCTCCAGCCCTCGCACATCATAAACGCCGTCTTGAGTTCCTTTTTTGGGTAGCCGCTCTCGTGAATCCGAAAGATGGTCTTGCCGTCTTTTCGCAGAAACTCGAATCGAACCGTCACCTGATACTTGCCGCCCATCGACATGCCTTCGAACACAATCTCTTTGTGTTTGACGAACTTGGCGACCGGCAGGTCGAAGCTGCCGAAACCTTTCCAGGTCCAGGTGACCGGCGTCTTTTTCGAACCGAACTCGCCTTTCATGTCGTCAACGAAGTGCTTTTTGAGATGCTTGGACAACACCGCCGCATCCCAGACTTTGCTCAGGGGCGCTTTGAACACATTCGAAGTCGTGTAACTGATCTCGCCGCGACTGGCCGGTTTTGATTTGGATGTCTTCTTTGTGGTTTTCTTGGTTGCCATAGTTGAATTCTCCTTGAAGAAGAGAATACAATTGTAGATCGATCTTGTCAATCACTTGAGGAGAGCTGGTAGGTCCGAAGCCCCGTGCTTCGGACGAGACCGCGCCTGATAACTTGTAGGTCGGGTTCCGAATTCCGCGCTCAGGATATCATGGAAGAAACGAGAGGACGCTCCCGGAACGAGAAACCAGACATGGCTCACAATCGATGAAAGGTGTCGGGTTTCTCGCTTCAGAGAGCATCTCCTAATGCAAGTGTCAGGAACGCTCGGAACCCGACCTACGAAATCAATATATTCGCACAACAACCCGCGGGCTGGCAAACCCGGCCCCTACGTTTCTGTCATTGCGAGGAGCGAGAGTACACTCAGCATTCCCTGCAATCCTTGCCGCGACGAAGCAATCTCACCTTGGCATTCGCCCCTAACCCGTTTCGAATCGTCGGGTTTCTCGCGTCGAAGAGCATCCATCAATCGAAGAGACAGCAACGCTGGAAACCCGACCTACAATAGGCATTCCGTTTATCGCCTTCTGTAGTGATGCGCAACGACGCCCGATTGAAAGGTCTTCGATCCGATCAAATCCAACCGCAGCGATTCCTGTGGTTTCACCGTGTCAAATAACCGCGGCCCCTTTCCGGCAACCACCGGATGAACGACGAAATGATACTCGTCAATCATCCCGCGCTCTGAAAGCTGCGACGCAAGGCTCAAACTTCCTATGCAAATGTCCTTGCCCGGTTCTTGCTTCAGGGTGAGCACCTCTTCGGCGACGTCGCCGCGCACGAGTCTGGTGTTGATCGCGTCAACCTGTTTCAATGTCGTGGAGAAGACGACCTTGTCGAGCGCATCGAATACGCGGGCGAATTCATTGATCAGCTCTGTCTCCGATTGATTCCTGGCAACGTCGGGCCAGAAGGGAACCATGAGCTGATAGGTGATCCGGCCGAAGAGCAGGACGCCGGCGTTGCGCAGCAGTCCGGTGAAGTACTCGTGCAACTCGTCGTCGGCAATCCCGTCCCGATGGTCGCAGAAGCCGTCCGCAGTGATGCTGATTCCAAAGACAACTTTTCTCATCGGCCTCCTTGCAGGCATGATTCCCACAACGTGTTGACGAATTTGATTTTGCTACGTTTACACGATACGAAGGTGGATCGATCTTGTCAATCACTTGCGGATTCTTGTAGGTCGGGTTCCGAATTCCGCGCAGAAAATATCATGGAAGAAACGAAAACCTGCCCGCGGAATTAGAAACCCGACAAGGTCCACAATCGATGAATCCAATGTCAGGTTTCTCGCTGGGAAGAGCGCCATTCAAGTAATGTGCAAGAAACGCTCGGAATCCGGGACACGAGCTAATCAGAATGCATATACGTTTCCAGTTTGAGAACCTGCCAAACTCCGTTGACCTTCGCGAGATGAGCCATAGCATCGGAGCCTCGGTGTTCCCACTTTATGCTATATACTGCGATCGCGTGCACACTGTCCTTGTCGAATCCGGGTCTCGACATGGAGATCGTGTTGCTGCAACGTTCGTTCAGTGGGTGGCCGTAGTCTGCCCAACGATATGGTGTCGATAACCAAAAGTCGGATTTCAATCGGTAGCGTTTTTCATTCACTTTGGAAAACGACTCGATGCACGCGATCGGAATCGTCGAGTCCATGCGGGGGAAGAATTCCCAAAGGTAGACCGCCCTGGATGGCTGACAAATTGCCCCAAATCCTAACGATTCACGATTCAACTGAAGGCAGTAATAGTATCTCTCGTATTGTGGGAATGGATAGATCGCCTTCAGCAACGCCGTCAGCACCTCATATTCTTCCTGATCCTCTACAGCCTCCAGACTGTCAATCGGAATCTGATGCGGGCGGCTTTGCGCGAAGACTCCGGAGGCGAAAAGCATGATCAGCAAAGCTGGAAGAATGATGCAGATGTGTTTTTTTGGATTCACGAATGACCTCCCGTTATGACTTCAGACCCTTTCCTGAATATTCAACGAACGAATGAACCGATCGTGCAATTCGCTTGGTATTCATGTCACGGCGGCTCTTCCGGTGCCTCGCCGTAGGTCGGGTTTCCAGCGCTGACGTCTCTCAGATCATAGGGAAGTAGCCCATCAGCGCGAAATCCGACACGTTGGTTCATAGTTTGTAGGTCGGGTTCCGAATTCCGCGCCGAAGATATCAACGAAAACGCAAGATTCCGGCCGCGGAATGAGAAACCCGACAAGGTCTACGATTGATGAAAGCGTGTCGGGTTTCTCGCTTCGAAGAGCACTCTTCAATCACAGCGACAGGAATGCTCGGAACCCGACCTACGAACTCAATGGAGCCACGTAGGGGCTTGGTTTGCATGCCCGGATTGATGCAAGCCGATTGTCAGATAGCGGGCAGGCAGACCCAGCACCCAGGGCCGATGCGAGGGTGGCTATCGAGAGGTCATTTTGCGGAGATGTTCAGAGTATCGGAAATAGAGCCAAAATCCCACGCTGGGAACCACAATCAGCAGCCACACTAGAACGAGCGTGGCGAACGCATCGCGATTCCATTCAGCACTCCAATTGAAGGCGGAAAGCACAATAATGACAAGCCAATAGAGCGGTGAAGTCACGGCAAACACGCGGCCGATAGCCGGAGATTGAGGTCGCAACTGGAGCAGTCGCATGCCGGTATAGATGCCGTGAGTTGCCCAGAGGATGAGGATCGTCCCGCGGAAAGGCAGAATGCCGGGGGCATTCTGCGTTGTGAGCGAGAATCCTGGCGACAGAAACTTGACCCAATCCAATACGCCCTTTCCGACCAATACCAAGGGAAATAGAGATAGGAGAAACAAGCAGAGACAACCGAGTGCAATTCCAGTGGATTTGGCATTGGGATCATACTGCCTCGTCGAGATCGGAGAATACTCGATGATCTTTGCCTCGGGGGACTGGCTGCTCTCGACGAAAGCCTCACGCGGGGGCACGGCGACGATGGCGTAGCAGTGGGGGCATTCGGTGCGATCTCCGACGCTGCCCTCCGGGTAGCGTAGGATTTGGCCGCATTCGGGGCAGGGGAATTCGCGAATCAAATCGTCTGCCATGGATTGATATCCCGCTTTCTCCAAAGTCGAATTCCAAATATATAAAGACGGGTAGGCGAGTTGTCAATTGGTTCGAGGTGACGAGGAGGGGGGTGAAACGAACCCCACCCTCCGCGGGCGCTGCGGGTGAGCTACCGCCCTTTTCCGCGCCGTCAGGAATCCCTTCCCGACGGAACCAACCGCGCTCCCGTACGTCGGGTTTCCAGCGCTGCTGAAGGCTCAGAACTACGAATTCAGCCCATCAGCGCGAAACCCGACATCTTGATTCTGCACGAGAAGCCAATTGTCGGGATGCTCGCTTCGAAGGGCATTCTTCAGCACTAGAACCGGGACCGCTCCCATCTCGACCGACGAGCTACCACATTATTCTGTTCGTTACGCCCCCGGTCACTTTCTTCACTTGCCAGCCCGTTTCTGAGTTCTCGAGATGGTAGGAGATCCAGGCACTGCTC
Source organism: uncultured Ignavibacteria bacterium (assembly GCA_964576925.1). Taxonomy (GTDB): domain Bacteria; phylum Zixibacteria; class MSB-5A5; order CAIYYT01; family CAIYYT01; genus JADJGC01. The sequence goes on from CAZNWJ010000006.1 coordinate 161,218, forward strand.
CGAAAACGATTCCTCTCGTAGCTCTTTCTAAGTGCATGCACTATGGCGTTCTGTTTCGAGCTATCAAATCCGACGCGGGTAAACGCCCACACGTTCATGAGTTTCTCAGTGAATGGGGCCTCATAGTCATTCCAACGGTAAGGTATTGGCAACGCAAATCGGGCGAGCCAGCGCCATCGAGCCGAACTCTTTGCGACCAGATCTTCTATTGCTTCAATAGCCATACCTGAATCAATCTTATCGAAGTATCGCAGGGGATCAAACGGGGCCCGGTGAGGCCCGTCGACCACGAGCCGTGACAGCACCAATCGGTCAGATTTCATTTTGGGAATCACGCGCTCGGTAAGCAGCGCAGTCAAGACATCGTATTCCTCAAGTTGTTCGACGGGCTGAAGGCTGTCGATATCGATGCTTTCTCTTTCTCGATAAAAGTCAACCGACTGCGCAACCTCCAGCCACATGATTACGACTGTAAAGACCAGCCCGAGACTCAATCCAGGTCGAAAGCTGTTTATCCTCCAGCACATGACAGACCTCCCTTAGATGCTGTAATCGTTCTTTAGTAATCTGGACGGTCCAGTCAGAGATTCGTGCAACCGATGGCCACCTTCTGATCCCGTAGGTCGGGTTTCCAGTTCGTAGGTCGGGTTCCGAATTCCGCGCCGAAGATATTCTGGAAGAAAAGAGGCTCCACTCGCGGAATGAGAAACCCGACATGGCCTACGATTGATGATAGTAATGTCGGGTTTCTCGCTTTAGAGTGCATCTCCCAACTTAAGTGTCAGGAACGCTCGGAACCCGACCTACGAACTGAAACAACCAAAGTTGTAGGTCGGGTTCGCAACGCAGCGCCGAACCCGACATTGTAGTAACTTGTGTAGAAGCCAGCTGTCGGGTTTCACGCTTAGAAGTAAATCCGAAATTCCTGCATTCAGCAACGCTGGAAACCCAGGCTACGAACTCAGCTTCACCGCCGCCCAGCGTGCCTTATCAGTATAACCCCACCCGAGCACGATACCACCATATAAGAGAACTCTCTTATCGCCGTCTGCAAAGAGATAGCACGCAAGATCCCGCGAGGTCGGCTCGCGCCTCCAAATTGAACCCAGAGCGACGATATTGTACTTCAGCTGAAGTTCCGGATGCTGGGCGCCGAGTGCTAGGAGTTCTGGCAAGGAGGCTGGACGGAGTCCTCGAGCGCGAAGAGCACTCAAGACCTCTTGGGTCTGCCAGATCTTGTTCTTGAAGTCTACCAAGATGACTTCGACAGCCGTCACCCCGGTATCCGAACAAGGAAAATGCTCTTGAGTAATTGAGTCTCCAACGAAATCGTAATTGCCCAATTGGATCAATGAATCATAGTTGATTCCGTAGTCGACCGCGACTCGAAAACTCTTGTCGCCGGCCCTCACCTCGGTTCCGAGGATAGCGAGCAAGAACAGGATGAAGGCAGTCGTCGCGATCATGCCTGAACATCTCTTGCAGCACATTTAGGATTTCTCCCTTCTAGCGCAAGCCCTGCGCTCAAGACCCCCGTAAGGTAGCTCAATTGACTTTCGCAATCACTACTCAGTTTCGACAAACACTCAATTGCTAACTCCAAAATGTCGAAACCCCTCATGATTTCAACTCAATCACAACGGTTGGCCATAAGGGGTTTCGACCTACTTCAAGAATCGTCTACCCCCCCAACGCCTTCTTGGTAAACTTTCCGCGCAACTCCGGCACCACAAATTCGCCGTCCTTGCGGATCAGGCGGCCGTCAAACCAGATTTCGCCGCCGCCGTAATCCTTGCGCTGAATCAGCACCTTGTCCCAGTGAATCGCCGACTTGTTGCCGTTGTAAGCCTCGTCGTAACACTGGCCCGGCGTCAAGTGAATCGAGCCGGCGATCTTCTCGTCAAACAGCGTGTCCTTCATCGGATGCAAGATCATTGGATTGCAGCCGATCGACCATTCGCCGATATAGCGCGCGCCCGGATCGGTGTCGAGAATGCGGTTGAGCTTGGCGGTGTCGTTCTTCGCGGTCGCCTTGACGATCTTGCCGTTAACGAACTCGTAGCGGATTCCCTCGAAGACCGTGCCTTCATACAGCGACGGCGTATTGTACTCGATGACGCCGTTGATCGAATCGCGCACCGGCGCCGTGTAGACCTCGCCGTCGGGGATATTTCGGCCGCCCTCACACTTGACGACGCCGATCCCCTTGATCGAAAACTTCAGATCGGTCTTGCCCGGCCCCTTGATATGCACCTTGTTCGTGCGCTTCATCAATTTAACGAGCGGGTCCATCGCCTTCGACATCTTCGCATAGTCGATGCAGCAGACGTCGAAATAGAACTGTTCGAACTTCTCCTGCGGCATCTGCGCCAATTGCGCCATCGCGTTGTTGGGGTAGCGCAGCACGACCCACTTGGTGCGCTTGACGCGCTGCTCAAGATGCACCGGATGGTAATACAGCGAATTCCACAGCTTCATCTTTTCGCCCGGCACGTCGTTCAAGTCAAACGGATTTTCCGACCCGCGCACGCCGATATAGCACTGCGCCTGCTTCATCATCGACAGGTGGAACTTGGCGAATTTCTTGATCTGCTCGGCATTGTTGCCGGCGAGGAATTGGCGGATCAGCGATTCGTCGTTGTAGAACCAGAAGGGAACGCCGCCGACCTTGGTGACTTTCTTGATGATCGCCTTGCCGAGTTCGAGTGTCGGCACGCCTTTCATCTCGATGTAGACGATTTCGCCCTTCTTGACTTCGCACGACCAGTTGACCAGGATATCGGCCAATTTATCATGACGGGGATCTTGCATGAATAACCTCCAGAGATTGCGGCGTCGCGCAGCGGGCCCTTCCCGTTGCCGCCGTTGTGAAAAGTGTCTTGCGATTAATTAATTGCCGCGCGGCGAACAAATCAATTATAATCGCGCGAAATGAAGATGATCTGGAAGACAAAAGCGAATGATTCACCCGAGTCTCGTAGGGGCGACCCTTGTGGTCGCCCGTGTTACGACGACATACCACAGCACGGAGGCCATCTCCGTAGGGTCGACCCTTGTGGTCGCCCGTCTTGGGGTGATTCGAGACTGGGCGGGGACAAGCCCCGCCCCTACGGGATCGCCCTCGCGCTCTTCATCTTGCTTCTTTCCTCCTGCGCCAAAGACATGCCGCCCCCCGGAGGCCCGCCCGACAAAACGCCGCCGGATATCCTCGCCACGACACCGGCACCCGGTGCCACACTTGTCGATCGCAGCGCGCCGATCACCGTCGAGTTTTCCGAGCGCATCAACGGCAAGGCAATCGGCAATGCGCTCTTCATCTCGCCGCCGCTGAAGGTCGAGCCCACCGTGCGCGTCAAAGGCGCGCGTTTGCGTATCGAGCCGAACGAACCGCTCGACTCCGGCCGCACCTACGTTGTCACCATTGGCGCTTCGCTGCAAGATCTGCAAGGGAACAAGCTGACCGCATCAAAGACCATTGCTTTCTCGACCGGCGAACAGATTGATTCCGGCGCCATCGTTGGTCGCATTCATGACAAAGAAAAACCTGCCGCCAACTTCCGCGTCTTCGCCTTCGAAAACGACTCGCTCTTGATTGATTCGCTCTTTACGCGTATTCCCGATTACATCACCGAAACCGGTTCCGACGGCAGCTTCGCTTTCGCCAACATGAAAGAGGCCGACTACCTTGTGCTCGGTGTCGAGGACAAAGATCGCGACAACCGCCTCAGCCGCGAATCGGAACGCGTCGCGTTGCCGCATCGCATTGTCGCCGCGTTGCCGCCGGAAACGAAACCGCTGGCCCTTGATCTGTATTTGTCGCGCCACGATTCGACCGAACTGTCGATCATCAATTGCCTGGACGACAACCGCACGATCGTGATGCAATTCGCCGGACAGAAACTCGATCCGTCCACACTCGATCGGACAGCCATCCGCCTCGTCGACTCCACCGGCAGGGAGTATGCCGTCGACGCTGCCATGATCTTCACCGCCGAGCCGGAGCGCGTCTATCTCTGGAGCGATAGTCTGACTGCCGACAGGGAATACACCGTGCACTTGCGCGGCCTGCGCGGTGAGGAAGGCAAGCGCCTTCCCGGCGACTCCTGCTCCTGCAAGTTCCGCTATCGCGGCATCGATGAGCAAGCGCCGTCCGTCAAGGAGCGCACGCCCTCGGGGAATCTCTCGACGATTTACCCGGACGACTCGCTTAAGCTTTTTCTCTCCGAGCCGGTCACCGTCGCTGACAGCGCACTGCTGATTGCCGTCGACAGCGTGACAACTTTCATCGGCACTTTGCTCCGGGTGCCCGGAACGACGAACTATGCCATGTCGGACTTTGCAGGTGTACCGCCTAACCGCTCACTGAAAGCGATTTTCCGTGTCGGCGCTCTCAGAGACCTGTCCGGCAATCGCGGCGCCGACACGGTATATACATTTTCGCTGCTGGTGGCCTCGCCCGATTCGCTCGGAAGTCTCAGCGGCACGCTCGAGACCCCGATTGACGAGGAGATTGACCTGCGCTTTGTCGGAACCAATCGCAAACGCGAGTACCGGCTCGACAGTCAGATCTCGGGAGTCTTCTCATTAAAACTCTACCCCGACTTGTATCGCCTTCTCGCCTTCGAAGATCGTAACGGAAATCACCGCTGGGACTACGGTACGTTGGTGCCGTTTGCATTGTCCGAGCGCGGTTGGATTGCGGCTGATAGCGTTCGCGTCCGCGCCCGTTTCGATCACGAGGATTTCCGGATCAAACTTGAGTAGTAATCAGGAGGATTCATGATAGACCTGTCCAGCCTTCCCACCTGGCTGTCGGAAACGATCATTTTCGTCGCCATCGTCGTCGGCGCGTACTTGCTCTCCGAAATCGTCGTCTTGATTCTCAACTTGGTCAAGCGATATCTCGCCTCACGCACCTCTACCGATCTCGACGACAAGATCATCGACGCCATCAAAGCACCGGTGCGCTACGCCATGATCTTCGTTGGCGCCACGATCGCATTGAAACGACTCGACCTGCTCACGGCGGAATCCAAGGACTGGGTCTTCAAGATCACCTCCGGAATCGTTTTTGTCGGCTTCGCGTTCGTAGTCACGATGGTGCTATTGCGCTTGGTCAAGATTTTTACTCGTTGGTATGCCGAGAAAGTTGCCGCGCGCACTGATAGCACGCTCGATGATCAACTCCTGCCCTTGATCCGCCGCATCCTCAACGTCGTCGTGGTCGCGATCGGCGCCGTCACCGTGCTCGATCATTTCGCGGTCGATGTCAAGGGTCTGATCGCTGTCCTCGGCGTCGGCTCGCTCGCCATCGCACTCGCCGCACAGGATACCGTCGCCAACATGATCGCCGGCTTCATCCTGATGCTAGATCGCCCGTTCCGCAAGGGCGACCGCGTCGTGCTCGCTTCGGGAGAAACCGTGGATGTCTACGACATCGGCCTGCGCTCCTCCAAGTTTATGACCTTCGACAACACTCTCGTGATCGTGCCAAACAATGAACTGGTCAAAGCCAAAGTCACGAACCTGTCGTATCCCGAGGAGACCATCCGCGTCAAGATCGACATCGGCGTCGCGTACGGCAGCAACATCGATCAGGTCAAGTCGGTGCTCCTGAGCGTAGCGCAGTCGCATCCGAAAGTGCTCGGCGACCCGGTGCCTTCAGCCGACTTCGTCAGCTTCGGCGATTCGGCCCTGAACTTCTCGCTCACGTGCCGGGTCGGGCAGATCGCCGACCAATGGCGTACCGGCGAGGAAATGCGCTGCTCGATCTACAACGAATTCCGTCGCGCCGGCATTGAAATCCCGTATCCACAGCGCGTCATTCATGTGCAGGGCAAAGGCTTGCCCGGCAGCAATTAAGGCGTCAAAATTCTATTGACATTGCCGATGCAATCTTTACTTTGGCAATCCCATGAAATGGGCTCGTAGCTCAGATGGTTAGAGCGCGCGCCTGATAAGCGCGAGGTCGGCAGTTCGATTCTGCCCGAGCCCATATTGTCTTTTTCAAGTCTCTTATTCTTCATCCAAAGCTATTGATAAGCGCGAGTCCGGCAGTTCGACCGCCGGTGCCCCACCGCTTGCGGTGGGAAAAACACACCGTGACCTGGTGTCCGAGCCCATATTCTCCTTTCAACATTGTTCCTCATTGGCTCTTCAAGTTGCCAGTAATTGTCATTGCGAGGAGCGAACGAACATTCGCCATTCGCGCTGCACCTTGCCGCGACGAAGCAATCTCCATTTCAAACGCGCGAGTCCGACAGTTCGACCGCCGGTGCCCCACCGCTTGCGGCGGGAAAAACACATCGTGACCTGGTGTCCGAGCCCATATTCTCCTTTCAACATTGTTCCTCATTGGCTCTTCAAGTTGCCAGTAATTGTCATTGCGAGGAGCGAACGAACATTCGTCATTCGCGCTGCACCTTGCCGCGACGAAGCAATCTCGGACGATGTGACTTCGAGTCCCCCTTAGCAAAGGGGGTTAGGGGGTTGTATTCGATTTCCTCCCGCACACGAATCTCGGGGCCGACTTCACGTCACCTCTTCTGACTTCGCGCGCCCTCAGTGTCACTCGCACTGTCTCTACATCAATTCGGGCGGCTCGCCGCCGCGATCATCGCTATTGACATTCCAAACTTCGTCTCATACGTTAATCTGAATCTTGAGATTCCCACAATCCGGAGTTGCCATGAATCTTCGCAGCCGTTTCAGCACAGCATTCGTCCTATTCGTACTGCCTGCATCATCCCTCTTCGCACAGGCGAGCACTTCGCTGATCGTCGAGTATTCCCCGGCCGCTCAGCGACTTCATGTCAACGCTCTCTTACAGGATTCTTTCGCTGTCGATTCCGCGCGAGTAACTTTTCTCTTAAGCCCGCGTGTCGAATCTCTGCAAGCCGCCTTTCTCAGTTACTCTGATTCTCTCGCCGTCGTCGTGCAGCGCGGGGCAGGGGATACCGCTTGGATCGATTTGCCCTCGCCGCCACCCGGTCCCGAATGGCGTCTTCAGTTTGACTATCAATGGCCGATAGAAACGGGCCGGGACTCCCTGATCCTCCTTGATCGCGGCCATCGCTGGTACCCGGTGCTCTACGACCGACTGACCACGACCTGGGTAAACGTCACGCTGCCGGATTCCTTCAACGTTCTCTCAGTGGGCGATCAGGTCGATGGCTTGGTCATGAACGGGACTCGAATCGCTTCGTTTGAAAGTGACATTCCTGTCTTCAAGATCCCACTGTTGATTTATCGCAACGGCTACTTCGATGAAGGCGAATTGCCGTGCGCCCTCTGGACCATCGAGTTGTACAGCCGCACTCTTACAGATTCGGTAGCGGCAGTGATAGCTAACGAGGCCTGCAGCACCCTGGTCTATCTGTGCAATTGGATCGGCGATTACGATCGCAGCACCCTGACCTTGGTGGAGACTTCGGAGTTTCCCGGCATGAATATCGGCTCCGGAATCGTCACCGTCGGCTCCGACATGATGGCGGGTTTCGGCAGGGGCTACGTCGACGGTCTGCATCTGTGCATCGCGCAGCAGTGGTTTGGTGCCGGCGCCTTCGTTCGATTCCCCTCGCGCGGGTTCTGGCTTCTCACGGTCGCGCTCCCTCACCAGCTCCGCATCACCTACGAACTGCGTAACCTCGATCAGAAAGGCAAGTACGCTCTCTGGCAGCGGGCTCTCGATCCGGCGCGCGAAATCTTCAGCACCGACAAGGATCTGCCGCTGCTCGACATCGACATGCCCGATGCGCCGCACAAAGGCGCGTTGCTCTATAGCAAAGGACCCGCCGCCTTCGAATTGTTGCACCGCTGCCTCGGCGAGGACAATTGGAATCGTTTCCTGCGCGACTTCTACTTCGACCACAAAGGCCGGATGTTTGATTGGGATAAATTCGTGGAGACGCTGGTCCGATACGATCGCCAAGATGTCTGTCTGCCCGCCTTCAAGAACCTGATGACCACGACGGGGCTGCCAAACATGGAATAGCAGGGAGGTGCTATGAACGGAGTTTTGCGTCAGCCGCACTTTGCCGGAAGTTTCTATTCCGCCAACCCGAGTGAACTCGCCTCAGAAATCACAGCGTTGCTCGACAAGGTTGTCATTCCGCCGGATGCCCGACGCCCGCAGGGTATCGTCGCTCCGCACGCCGGCTACATGTACTCCGGCGCCTGCGCTGCCGCGGCCTATGCTCGTGTCCGTCATTTTCGCGACACTTACCAAACGGTGGTTGTTATCTCGCCATCGCACCGCAGCCTCTTTGATTACTCCTCCGTATTCGATGGCGACGGCTATGAAACTCCACTCGGCATAGTCCCGATCGCCTCTGATATCGTCGCGAAGATCGGCGCTTCCGCCGGCGCGCAGATTTCGCAAGCCGGACACATCGATGGCAACGGCCCTGAGCATGCTCTCGAAGTCCAGCTTCCGTTTCTTCAAGTCGCCCTTCATGAGTTTCGTCTCGTGCCGATAGTTATGGGCTTGCAGACACCGACACTCACTGCACAACTGGCGCAGGCAATCGCCGATGCCGTTGATCCGCGCACCACTCTATTGGTCGCCAGCTCCGATCTCTCACATTTCCACAATGCTGGCACGGCCGCCAAACTCGATGGCCGCGTGATCGCCGCGGTGGCCGCCTTCGACCCGCACGCGCTGATGACCCTGATCAATACCGGCAAAGCCGAGGCCTGCGGTTTCTGCCCGATCACCGCCGTTATGATGGCCTGTTGGCAACTGGGCGCCCGCACCGCCCGCGCTCTCGACTACCGCCATTCGGGGCAGGTCAGCGGCGATAATCAGGAGGTTGTGGGTTATCTGGCAGCAGAAATCCTCTAATTGAGACAGGAAGAATCGCAGATCCGGCAAGCTTTTTCGCCCCAAGTGTTTCGGGACTGCTAATTTTTTCGTAAACTTTCCGAAAAATTCTATTGACACCCGGCTCGCCGCGTATATATTGCGCGTCGCTGTTTGAGGGCGTGATGAATTCGACCCCGTGATGCGCGGGGCGATTTTTTTTCGATAGAACGTCCGTCGGGACGTAACGGGGCAGTATCCTCAAGCGGCATGTGAATCCAGGCAGTTGCGCGAAACCGAATGATTCGGAAATCCGCAGCGCGGAAACGATTCACGACGATCTTTGAATACGCGGGGATGTAGCTCAGTTGGGAGAGCGGCGGCTTTGCAAGCCGTAGGTCGTCGGTTCGAACCCGATCATCTCCAGGACGATAAAGGCTATTAGCCTTTCGATAGATGTGACAAGCTTTTGTCTCTCCCGTGTGGAGAGAGTCACGTTCTTTGACAACCAAATATCAGAGCCGATGCGGATCAAACCGCATGAATACAGAGATCGAGCTTTTAGGATTTCGATCAAGTAATTAAGAGCATACGGCGGATGCCTTGGCACCAAGAGGCGATGAAGGACGTGGTAAGCTGCGATAAGCCCCGATTAGGAGCAAACATCCTTTGAGTCGGGGATTTCCCAATGAGGCAACTCGGCAGGGCAATACCCTGTCATCGCATACTGAATCCATAGGTATGCGCGGCGAACGGGGAGAACTGAAACATCTCAGTACCCCCAGGAAGAGAAAACAATAGTGATTTCCTCAGTAGCGGCGAGCGAACGGGAAAGAGCCTAAACCGAACGGCACGTTAAAGCGGATACGCGTTGTGCCTTCGGTGTAGCGGGGTCTATTCGGACCGAAGTGTCCATAGGTCGGCAAGTCAAAAACCATTTGGTTAATCGAACACGCCTGGAAAGGCAGACCAGAGAAGGTGATAGTCCTGTAGGTGAAAATCAAATGGCTTGCTCGAATGGATTCCCAAGTAAATCGGGGCACGAGAAACCCTGATTGAATCTGTCACGACCACGTGATAAGGCTAAACACTACTTGGTGACCGATAGTGAACAAGTACCGTGAGGGAAAGGTGAAAAGAACCGCTGACGCGGAGTGAAATAGGACCTGAAACCGTGTGCTTACAAGCTGTGGGAGGAAAGGATGCCCTTCGGGGTATCTGGACTGACCGCGTGCCTATTGAATAATGACCTAGCGAGTTACTCCTCGGTTG
>CAZNWJ010000007.1:0-54646 GCA_964576925.1 uncultured Ignavibacteria bacterium
ATCTGTTACCCATCCCCCCGGTCTAGTCTGTTACCTATCCGCCCGGTCAGTACCCACCCCCGGCCCCTCTCCCAAGGGGAGAGGGGAGATGTCATCCCGACGCAAGTCGGGATCCAGGAGAGAGCGCGGGGATGAAAGAATGGGATTGCTTCGTCGCGGCAGAGGGCTGTGGAAGTGCGGCGAAATTCGTTCGCTCCTCGCAATGACAGCCCTGTGATCTGTTGCAACCCGAACCTCGAGGCGGATCCGTCAGGAGAGGATTCCTGACGGCGCAGAAAAAGGGCTCTTGACGGCGCGGAAAATCATTTGATTGACACGCCTCGTCAAATCGGGTATATCTGCGCAGCCATGGAAGACAAATCGGCATTGATTGGATCGGAAGTCAAAGTTCTCGATCGCGGGTTCGTCCGGCTCGTCGATTTTATGGGCTCGGATGACGCTATCGTCGAGGCTGCACGAGTATCCTACGGCAAGGGCACTAAGAAGCGCCGCGAAGATCGGGGATTGATCCGTTACCTGATGCGCCACCAGCATACAACGCCTTTTGAGATGGTCGAATTCAAATTTCACATCAAGCTACCGATCTTTGTGGCGCGGCAATGGATTCGTCACCGCACAGCCAATGTGAACGAGTACTCGGGGCGCTATTCGGTCATGGAAGACGAATTCTACGTGCCGCAGCCGTCCGAGATCAAGCCGCAGTCTTCGACAAATCGCCAGGGACGGGAAGAGGGCGAAATTGATCCGGCGTTGCGTAACGCGTTTATCTCGTTCTTGAATACAAGCAACCGCAAGCTCTACGACGAGTACCTCAAAACGATCGAATCAGGTATTGCCCGCGAGATCGCGCGGATCAACTTGCCGCTGTCGCTCTATACGCAATGGTACTGGAAGATTGATCTTCATAATCTCTTCCATTTTCTGCGCCTGCGACTGGACGAAACCGCGCAGTACGAGATTCGCGAGTACGCCAAGGCGATGTCAGAAATGGCCAAGAAAGTCGTGCCGATGGCGTGGGAGGCGTTTGAGGATTACCAACTGAATTCGGCAGGGTTCTCTTCGATCGAGTTGAAGCTGCTCTTTAACAAAATGGGGGAGCTCGATTTGAGCGATGATGCGCTTGATGAGGCCGGACTTTCGAAAGGGGAAGCGCGGGAGTTTCGCAACAAGATAGAGCGGATTCGGCGCGAGCTCTGAGCTTCAAGCATACAGGAAAAGACTGCTTCGTCGCGGCAGAGAATTGCGGCGATGATAATTGTCGTTGTCGCTCCTCGCAAAGACACCCTCACCCCCGACCCCTCTCCCAGGAGGAGAGGGGAGGAAAACGCAGGTAGAGCAGACATTCTTGTCTGTTGTGTCTGCTTTGTCTGTAGATTCCGTGGATGCCAGACAGGAATGTCTGGCCTACTGGGTGAGGAGATTGCTTCGTCGCGGCAGAGGGCGTTGGAATTGCGGCGATTTTCGTTCGCTCCTCGCAATGACGTCCCTCACCCCCGACCCCTCTCCCAAGAGGAGAGGGGAGGAAAATGCAGGTGGAGCAGACATTCTTGTCTGTCGATTCAGCGGGATGCCAGACAGGAGTGTCTGGCCTACTGGGTGAGGAGATTGCTTCGTCGCGGCGGTGGGCTGTGGAAGTGCGGCGATTTTCGTTCGCTCCTCGCAATGACGTCCCTCACCCCCGACCCCTCTCCCAAGAGGAGAGGGGAGGAAAATGCAGGTGGAGCAGACATTCTTGTCTGTCGATTCAGCGGGATGCCAGACAGGAGTGTCTGGCCTACTGGGATAAAGAGGAAGTAGATCGGTAGGACAGACTCCTTGACTATCGAAGTCATCGAATGTCAGATTGGAATGTCTGGCCTACTGGGTTACAAGCCTCGGCGACCTTTGTGGATAGGGCAGTAATCCTCGATGCGCTGGTTCTGCAGGAAAACTTCGTCGTACATGTTGGGGCAGCCAGGGTTGGCGAGTTTGCCGCTTTCTGGGCAGACGGTGAGGTGGACGACCCCCGCCGGTTCAGCAAAATCCTCAACAGGTAAGTCCTGATGGGCAGCGAGCATAAATTCAACCCAGATCGGCAGCGCGTTGGTCGAACCCGCCTGATTGTAGCCGATGGAAGTCTTGTCGTCGTAGCCAATCCATGTACCGGCAGTAATCTGCGGTGTAAAGCCGATAAACCAGTTGTCGCAGAAATTGTCGGACGTGCCGGTCTTGCCGGCAGCGGGGCGCTGAAATCCGCGTGAGCGGGCGGAGACGGCGGTGCCTTCGCGATCGTCCATCACCGAGCGCAGCATACTGACGGTGATAAAGGCCTCGGCAGGATCAGCAACCGAGCGACGGGGCGCGACATCGTTTTGCTCGAGAACGTTGCCGTAGCGATCGACGACTTTCAGGATGTAGCGCGGTTCGACACGTATTCCCAGATTCGCCAGAGATGTGTAGGCGCTGACCAGTTCGAGCAGCGAGACCTCCGAGGTCCCGATAGCGAGCGCGGCATTGGGAGTCAGCGGGCTGGTGATCCCCAGTTTGCGGGCGTAAGTGATGGCTTTCTCCGCTCCGACCTTTTGCATCAGTTTAATCGCGATCAAGTTTCGCGACATGGCCAGCCCCTTGCGCATCGTCATGGCGCCGAGGTATTCGCTGTCGAAATTCTTCGGGCTCCAGAGATCGGAGCCGGGGATGGTCAGGGCAATCGGTGTATCGTACCAGATATCGCACGGGTGCTGGCCGCTGGCGATCGCCGACATGTAGACGAAGGGTTTGAACGCTGATCCCGGCTGGCGCATCGCCTGAACAGCGCGATTGAATTTCCATTTGCCGAAGTCCTTGCCGCCGACGAGGGCCATGATGTCGCCGGTGCGATTGTCGATGGCGACGAAGGCGCCCTGCACTTGCTTGTATTCGTAGCCGACCACGAGGCCGCTGGAGTCGCGCAAGGGGATAGTGAATTCGGGATCATTTTTGGCTCGCCGCGCCTGCATGCGGTTCTGCAGCGAATCGACCTGAATCTTGAGCGCCATTTCGACGACGCGCTGCAGTCCGGCATCGACGGTGGTGTAAACGGACAATCCGCCGCCGTAGAATGTGTCTTCGCCGTATTTTTCAACCAAATGCTGCCTGACCATTTCGGTAAAATAGGGCGCCTGACCGCTGTAGTCGGGTGAGTCGCTGACTTCGATCGGCAGCTGTTTGAGGCTGTCACTGATTGACTCGGCCAAGAAACCTTCCTCGGTCATGCGCTCGAGCACATAGTTGCGCCGGCCGCGCGCGCGGTCTTCATGATTGAACGGCGAGTAGCGCGCCGGGGCATTGAGGATCGCGACAAGAAGAGCGGACTCTTCGACTTTGAGATTCTCCGCGCTCTTGTTGAAATAAGTTCGCGCTGCCGTCTCGATGCCATAAGCGCCGTGCCCGTAGTAGTAGGTGTTCAGGTACATTTCGAGGATTTCATTTTTAGAGTAAGTGCGCTCGATCTTTATGGCGGTCAAGGCCTCCTTGATCTTGCGTTCGATCGAAACTTCGCGATTGTAGAACAGCATGCGCGAGAGCTGTTGGGTGATGGTCGAGCCTCCGGCCGCGCCGAAGCCGGAGAAGAGATTGCGGAAAACCGCGCGGACGAAGCCGCGCCAGTCGACGCCCCAATGGCGGTAGAAGCCATCATCTTCGGTAGCGACGAGCGCCTGCACGAGGTGGGGCGGAATCTTGGAGAAGGGCACCAGCGTGCGGTTTTCGTAATGGAATTTTTGCAGCACGTCGCCGTGAATGTCGTAGATGCGGGTCACAACCGGGGGCTCAATGTTGTAGATTTCTTCGATCGAGGGGAGCTCATCCTTGTAGGCAAAGGCGAGACTGACGCCGACGACGGCGCCCAGGACCAGAAGGACCACGAGAATCAGGTAAAACCGAAAGAGCCTGCGGTTGGGGTATTCGTTCATAATACTGCCTGTTTATACATTAAGCGGCACAAGTCGTTGCGGCAAATTCAATTTGCAGCGGAATTGGCGGTTGCTTGTCCGTCAGTCGGGATCGGACCAGCGGGGATGTTGACAATTCCATCGGGGCACTGCATATTGCGTCCGGTACCACGCACTTTCTGTTTCTGGGATCCAGAAACTGCAACGCATTGCCGAGTCTGTGAAGCCGCCGACGACGGCAGGCTGTTCAAGAATTAAGCCAAAAGGAAATCACAAAGCACAACCACTAAAGACGCCAGGCAAGAACGCGGAACAGTCTGAACCCAAATCGATTGCTCTTGCAGCTTGCGTATGATGGAGTCAGTCTGCCGGTAGATTCACCGGCGGATTGGCGTGGTTTCTTCTGTCCGAATTGGCACGACAATTGCGCAATTGCTTGCGGAATTGTTGTCAGGAGGGAGTCCTACGAAACGCTACGCATTTATCCTCACGGTGATCGCCCTCGGAGTGGCAATCTCAGTGTCTTCAGCGAACGGCAGCAGTCTGAGCGCTGAACGACTTGCGCACCACAAGTCGCTGGCGGCAAGAACGCCGCACTTTGCGCAAGGAACTTCAATCGAAGTAGAATCGCCGCTGAACAGGCAACTAGCCCCGGCGTTTACCGACGTGAAGCTCAACAATGACAACAATTCTTCTACGCTTACGCAGCGTTACTCGGACATCGCGCATTTTTCGGATGGGCGGGGTGTAATCGTGTGGGAGGATGAACGTAACGGGGTGTGGAAAATCTACGCTCAGCCGCTCGGTCTGGGCGGCGCCGCAGTCGGCGCCAACCGGCTTCTGGACAGCTCCAATCCGCCGGCTTCCTTGCGTCATCCCTGCGTGGCGGCTAATGCAGCCGGCATCGTCGTGATCGCATACGTCAACGAGACAACGGGCGGGCTCTTCACCCGCACTTATGATTTTGGTTTGACCTCGGGAGGCGGCGAAACTCGGGTCGATGACCCCGTAGCGGGGAACGCCGTCGGCTTTCCGGCCATTGCCGTGCTTTCCGGCGGCCGCTTTGTGCTGGTCTGGGAAGATTCGCGGGCGGGCGCCAATATCTACGCGCAGATTCTAAACTCCGACGGCACCAAGTCAGGCGACAATTTCGTCGTGAACGGCGCCGCCGATTCACCGTACCGGATCGCGCCGGCGGTCGCATCGAGCTTGAACGGTGATTTCGCCGTCGTCTGGGAAGATGGCCGCAGCAACAACGGCGACGTATATTTCCGCTTGTTTACCGACGTAGGTACGCCGCTGTTTGGCGAGTTGCCGCTCGACGTGGATCATACCTCTGATTTTCAGTTCATGCCGAAAGTTGAGTTTCTGCGCGGCAACGCGTACTTTGCGACGTGGATTTCCGACCGCGACGGCGGCCAGAGCATCTACGCGCAATTGGTTTCGACTTCGTCGGCGCCCCTCGGCGACGACTTCCGTGTTAATGATGCGATCGAGGATCTCTGCTGGGAGCCGATGTTGGCGGCGACAACGGACTCAGGCGTCGTTTGTATCTGGGCGGAATACTCGCAGGCAGCTTCGATCGAAGTTCAGAAGATTAACAAGACCGGAGCGCTGAGCGGCGCGAGCCAGAAGACTGAGGACGTCGACCTGCTGCGCGAGCGCGGATTTCCCTCGATTGCGCAGAACAGCAGCGGATTGACTGCGGCCTGGGTCGATGAGCGGAACGACAATCTCGACATCTATGCGCAAAGGCTGAATCTGGCGCTGGCGAAGAACGGCGACAACTACAAGATCAACGACGACGCTAACGGCGCGCAGCAATTGACGCCGACCATGGTGGGCGTCACTCCAGTGATTATCACGACTGCCTGGCACGACCGGCGCGACGACCAGGGAGATATCTACGTCCAGTCAATCAACGCCAACGGGAACCTCTACGGTTCCCAGATCAAGATCAATGACGATGCGGGACGCGGAGTCCAGAGCAATCCGGCGATTGCCGCTTCGCCGACCGGCGCAGTCTGGGTGGTGTGGGAAGACACGCGTAACACCGCCGCCGGCGGCCGGAATATCTTCGCCCAGCGCCTCGACGGAAACAATAACAAGCTGGGCGTGAATTTCATTGTCAACGATGATGCGACCAGCCGGCCGATGAGCCAGCCGGATGTCGATGCGGCTCTGAACGGTGTTGCGGTCGTAACCTGGGAGGATGAGCGCGATGCCAGCAAAGAAATCTATGCCCAGGAATTCAGCGCGGTTGGCACCCCCGTCGGTTCAAATGTCCGGGTGTCAAACTTACCGGCTGCGGCTGAAAACTTCGAGCCGCACATAGGTCTGCGGGCTGATATGTCGCGGGTCATTGCCTGGAAGTCGATTCTTGGCAACCGCGAGACGGTGTTTTTCCAGCGCTTTGGGGCGAATGGCGCCATGCTCGGCTCGGCGCAGATGATCGATGCCGACACGGCGCAAACGCAGATCGAGGACTTCGACTTATTTGTTCATCGCACCAGTGGCTACTTCTTCATAAGCACGATTGAAGAGACTTTTGGCGAACGCAATATCCTGACCTACGTTTATGACCACAACGGCGCACTAGCCCAGTCGCCGATCGTAGTCAGCGATCAGGCGGGCGATCACACTGATCTGCGTCTGGCGGGTGATGTCAGCGATGGTTTGATCGTCACGTGGATCACGACGAGCGATGGCGCCTCTCGTGGGTATTTGCAGCTCCTGCGCGCCGACGGTTTCGCCCTGGGTAATAACCAGCCAATCTCGGCGAGCGCCAGCAATCGCCAGGAAAGTGCGCCGGTTGCCACGATGATAGGGGGGTACTACTACTGCGCCTGGGCGGATTCGCGCAATGCCAACGCCGGTTTCGACATCCTGATCAACTCGCTTCAATACACGCAAACCGACGCCGCCGACGACGACTTTGTCGTGGTGCCGCGGGTATTCGCCTTGGAACAGAATTATCCGAATCCGTTTAACCCGGAGACAGTGATTTCGTATTCGCTCGACAAGCCGGGGCAAGTGGAGTTGGTGATTTACAACGTCGTCGGCCAGAAAGTGGCTACGCTGGTCGATGCGCTTGAGTCGGCCGGACCGCATGCCGTGCGCTGGAACGCGGCTTCAGGTGGGCAGGCGCCGGCGAGTGGAGTTTACTTCTATAGACTGACAGTCGAAGGCAATTCGGTCACGAGGAAGATGACGCTGTTGAAGTAGTCTTCGCGACGAATCTTTACATTTGACATCACAACGAGTAAGGCGCTTCGCAGGAAGCGCCTTGTTTATTGGCAGAGTATTCTGAGACTATGGACTTGTTCACCGCGCCTATCCGCAGGGAGCGGCTCCGCCGCCGAAGATGTACTGAATGAGGAAAACGGCGTCGCTGATGGTGACGATGCCGTTGCAGTCGGCGTCGCCCGCGAGCAACGGGTCTGGCGCACTACCACCCCCAAAAATGTAGCCGATCAGGAAGACGGCGTCGCTGATTGTGATTAGGCCGTTGCCGTCGGCATCGCCGGCGAGATAGTATTGAACGTGCGGATGGGCGGTCAACTCGATCACCGTGCCGCCAGCATCGACAAGAATCGTCAGATCATCGCTACCGAACGTCGGCGCAGACCATAGCCAGGCGCTGTAAGTACCACTACCATTGTCCGTGACCGGAGAAAGAACTCCACCGCCGGAATTGCTGATCGCCACTGAGTTCACACCCTCGTTTGGCGCCGCCCCGGTGTAGTTGCGCGGAGTTACTGCGATTTCGGTCGAATCGTTGCCGCCGCTCAAGAGCGCCATCTTGGTGATTGTGACCAGCGAAGAGTCGGCATCGGCCTGTTGTAGGGCGCGCCAGGCATCATATTGTGCGCGAAGAATCGGCAAGGGGTTGGTCGCACAATCGGTGTTGTCGATGAAGGTGTAGAGGTAGGGCGTTGCGCCGTCGCCGATGCGGATGACTTTGATGTATGCGGAAATCGTCGGCTTGTTGCACGCCAGGCAACGCGTGTCGGCGCCCGGAACGTCAGCAGCCTCGATGGCGGCCATGAGGCGCTCTTCGAGCGGTCCCGGCGTACTCAGAAAAGCAGCCTCCATAGAATCCACAATTTCCGGCCCCAGCAGAATATTGCCCTGGATGGCGTAACCCGGCCCGGTGCGATGGCCGGCCCACACGGTGTTGTTAGCGCCGGTGAACGAACCTGAAGCGCCGCCGCCGGCGAGGGTCACGACCCCGTACTGGCGGATTTGCGGCTGATTGGCGGCATCATGAGTTTGCAGCCAGCCGAGAATCGAGTCGGGGTCCCAGCCGGACAGAAGCAGCGCATGGGCATTGCTCTGGTTGGTCGCGTTGTAAAACGCCTGCGTATTGATTGCCCCCAGCCCTTCAACGACGTCGTGGATAATCTTCGATCCAGCGATGCAGGATGACCCGGCACTCCCGACCGTCCCGGTGACGGTATCGACGGCTACGATCGAGAAGGTTGCAGAGAGCCGTGTCGGCGACAGAAGCAGAATACCGACGAGCAGAAGCAGCATCAGTGCTCTGTGGCGACGCGCTGAATAGGGTAAGCGATTCGCGGAACAATGCAGCCAAGTACGCATAGTGCCTCCAATCCATAAGCTGGTCGGCAGCAGGTAACGGGGATGAACTGACCAATGATAACATAATGTAGCTTAGCTGTCAACCTTGCGCCTGAGTGTGGCTCGAAACGGGGCGCCGGCACTCCCGGCAATCCGCAAAATCCCTTTACACTTCCTGGTTTTGGGCTATATTGTCGATCCTTTGACTTTTTTTCGGGAGTCTTAAGTGTTAGGCATCGGAATCATAGGTGTAGGGTACTGGGGGCCAAATCTTGTCCGCAACTTCTCTTCACTGGGGTCGGCTTGTAAAGTGGTCGGAGTTTGCGATCAACGCCCCGAACGGATCAAGTACATCCAGAATCAATATCCCGGCTTAAAGGGTTACCAGAGCGACGAACAATTGATCGCCGATCCTGATGTGCAGGCGGTGGTCATTGCGACGCCGGTTTTTACGCATCATCGACTGGCTTCGGCTGCGCTCAAGGCGGGGAAGCATGTCATGCTGGAAAAGCCGCTGACGCACACGGTCAAGGAAGCTGAAGATCTTGTTAATCAGGCAGCCAAGGCCGGATTGACGCTAATGGTTGACCATACTTTCCTGTATACAGGAGCAGTCCGGAAGATAAAGGAGTTGAAGCTGTCCGGCGAGATCGGGCAACTCTTATACTTTGATTCCGTGAGAGTTAACCTCGGTTTGTTCCAGCATGACATTAACGTCATTTGGGACCTGGCGCCGCACGACATTTCGATCTGTGACTATATCTCGGGCAAGAAGGCCAAATCGGTCAATGCCACCGGGGTCGCGCATTACGGCCAAAAGATCGAGAATATCGGCTATCTGACGGTGCAATACGAAGACGATCTGCTGGCGCACTTCCATGTCAACTGGCTGGCGCCGGTCAAGGTGCGCACGACGCTGATCGGCGGCACCAAGCAGATGATCGTCTATGACGACATGGATCCTTCGGAGAAGGTCAAAATCTACGACAAGAAAGTGGTGTTCACCGACGCTTCCGGCAAGGAAGACAAAGAGCAGGTGTACAAGGCCCTGGTCGAGTATCGGACCGGCGATATGCGTGCGCCGAAAGTCGAGAGCACCGAAGCCTTGAAACTCGTGGCGCAGGAGTTCCTGGGCGCCATCAACGAAAAGCGAAAACCGCTGACTTCGGGTGAGGACGGCCTGCACGTCGTCCGCATTCTTGAAGCCGCAGACCAGTCATTGAAGAACAACGGGGCACAGGTAAAATTATGAGCAAGCGACAGATTCGCGTTTTGATTACGGGTTCTGGCACCGTCACTTGCCAGTCGTTTATTAAGGGTCTGCGCCAGCAGGACGAGATCGATCCTCACATCGTCACGACCGACATGAATCCCGAATCGGCGGGGCGCTACTTCTCGAATGCGTTCTATACGACGCCCGCCGCCAAGGACGAGAAGTTCATCCCGACGATTACGGATATCATCAAGAAAGAGAAGATTCAGCTCCTGGTGCCGATCGTTGACTATGAGTTTGACAAGATCGGCGCCAATATCAACGAGTTTAGGAAGCTCGGTTGCATCACGGCGATTTCCTCGCCGGAGACGATTGCGCTGGCGAATGAAAAGGAGAAGACGTTCAAGTTCTTCAAGGGGATCGGCATCGATACGCCGTACACCTGGATGCCGAACGAACTTCCCGATCCGAAAACGATCAAGTATCCGATCTTCATCAAGCCGCGTACCGGGCGGGCGTCGCTGGATGTCCACAAGATCAACAATCCGGAAGACCTGGCGCGCTATTTGAAAGAGGTTGACGATCCGGTGCTGCAGGAATACGTCGGCGGCAAGGAATACACGATTGACGTGTTGTCCGATTTCGACAGCCGCGTAATTGGCGTGGTGCCGCGTCAGCGGGTCGAGACCAAGGTCGGGATTTCGTACAAGGGGCGGACGGTTGACGATCCCCAAATGGTCGAAAAGGCCAAGTACATCGCTGAAAAGATGAAGAATATCGGCCACTGTAACATCCAGTTGTTTGTGACACCGGAAGGGCGGTATTGCTTCTTTGAAATCAATCCGCGCTATGCCGGGACGTTGACGCTGACCGTAGCGGCGGGCATGAACTCGCCGTATCTGCTCTGCAAGATGGTGTTGGGCGACAAGGTGGAGCCGATCATCGGCAGGTACGAAAAGAATCTCCTGATGCTGCGCTACTGGGAAGAGGTGTACGTCAGGGAGAATGGGGAAAAACTCGCAATTCCGAAGTTGGTCTGACGTCGATATGATGAATCTGAAGGGCAAGAAGATCTTTATTACGGGAGGCGCTGGATTTATTGGATCGCATTTGACCATAAGTCTGGTGCAAGCCGAGGCACGAGTTACCGTCTATGACAATTTCTCGTCTGGGTTGCGCGAGAATTTGGCACCCGTAGCCGGAGATATTCAGATTATCGAAGGCGACATACTCGACTTCGAGAAGCTAAAGTCGGCGATGAGAGGGCATCACGTAGTCAGCCATCAAGCTGCTCAGTTAGAGATTACCCATTGCGTTGATGATCCCATCGATGACCTGCGGTCGAATACGATCGGCACGTTGCATGTTTTCCAGGCGGCTGTTGCCAATAGCGTCGAGAAGATCATGAACGCTTCTTCAGCTTGCGTTTACGGCCAACCGCTGTATACGCCCTCGGATGAGACCAAGCACCCGACGAATCCCAACTGGGCCTACGGCGCTTCGAAGCTCGCCGCGGAAAAATACGGTCAGATATTTTGCGAGCTCTACAAGATCCCGATCGTGTCCTTTCGATACGCCATCATCTACGGCGAGCGCGAGTGGTATGGCCGGGTCTTAACGATATTTCTCAAGAGAATCCTTGAGGGCAAGAACCCAGTAGTTTTCGGTGCCGGAGAACAGGTTCGCGATTTCACTTACGTAGGCGATCTCGTCCGTTTGCACAACCTGGCGATGATCGACTCCCGAGCCGACGGGCACGTCTTCAATATCTCAACCGGATTGGCCACATCGGTCAAGCAGCTGGCTGAGAAAATGGTGGCCATGTTCGGTTCCGGGCAGCTGAAGGTCGATTTTGAAGAAGTCAAGCCGGGCGAGCGGTCGGCGAAAGTCGAAGGACGGATGCGATTGCCTTCAGAACTGTCCGCAATGGTACTGGCGAACGAAAAGGCAAAGCAGATCCTTGACTGGCAGCCGCAGGTCATGCTTGATGATGGTCTGCGTCGAGAGTTTGAGTGGCTCAGTCAAAACTCCCAGCGCTGGCAGAGAATGAGCTATTGATGACTGACAAGTTCCAACGGCTTGACAAGATCTCCGCTGACTACGACTCGCAAGTGGATTTCGACCGCCACTTGATCGAGTTTAACTTCGACGTTCTCAAACACCGTCTTTGCGGCGACAAGATTCTCGAAATGGGCTGTGCATCCGGCGTCATGACTCGGCTATTGCTCACAGCTGTCCCTCGGTTGGACGTTGTCGATGGATCCCAGAAGTACATCGACCAGTTGACCCCAGAACTGGGCGACCGAGTGAAGTTCACCCTCGCGCTGTTTGAAGATTACCAGACAGCGAGTACGTATACAGACATAATATTGGCGCGTGCACTCGAACACATCGATGACCCCGTGGCGCTACTTCGCAAAATGTCTGGTTGGTTGTTGCCGGGACGGCAAGCAGCAATCCATATTGTTGTTCCCAATGCAGATAGCTTGCATCGACGTATTGGGGTGGCAATGGGCATGATTCCTTCGGTGACTTCTCTTTCCGAGCGCGACCATAAGTACGGGCACAAACGGGTCTATACACGGGCACTACTTGAAGAGCACGTGCGCGCAGCCGGGCTCAGAATCTCTGAAATTGTCGGCATCTATCTGAAACCGCTGGCAAACGCACAGATGGAGCAGTGGCCTCGCGATCTTGTTGACGCGTTCTATCAAGTCGGCAAGCAATTCCCCGATGCCTGCGCCGAACTCTACCTCAAGTGTGAAAAATCTTAGATCCAATGCGCATCTACTTCGATTTGGATGGTCCGATTCTGGATGTCGCTCCCAAATTCTATCGCATCTACACTGACCTATTCGCAAAGCATGGTCATCCTGTGCTAAGCAAGGATGAATACTGGGATTGCAAGCGCCGCAAGATTCCCGAGCCAAAAATCGTCGCGCTGACGGCGCCGGCGGCGTTCGCGGATGTCTACATTCCAGAGCGATTGAAAGTCATCGAGAATACCGAATATTTGGCACACGATGAGATCATCGCGGGGGCGCTGGATGTGCTGGAGACCTTGCGAGATCGATTTGAACTGATTCTCGTCACTCTGCGGAATCGCCGCACGAATCTTATGTGGGAACTCGAACACTTCGGGTTGACCAAGTATTTCAATACCATTCTCACGAGGGAAGACAATCATGGCGACTTCCAGATCAAGGTCGATCTGATTCGGGAGTTTGCAGGCGGTAAGCAAGTGAGCGGGATGATCGTCGGCGACACCGAATCGGACATCAAGGCGGGACAGATTCTGGGACTGCGCACGGTTGCCGTGACCGGCGGAATCCGCACAAAAGAGTTCTTGCAGGGGCTGAACCCCGACTATATCATCGACTCCATGCCTCAACTATTGCCGATTGTCGCCAGGGAATTTCCGCAGTGAAGACCTTGGTTGCGGTATTTTGTTACAATGAAGGGGACAAGATACGACGAGTGTTGGAGAGTTTCCCTCCAGCCGACGAGAGAGACTACGATGTTGTGGTCATGAACGACGGATCGACTGACCAGTCGCGGCGACATGTCGTTGAATTGGGATTTCCAGTTCTCGATCACGAGCAGAACTCAGGCGCCGGCGCAGCTATCAAGACGGTTTTCAAGTACGCGCTCGAAAAGAGCTATGACATTCTGGTACTGATCGCCGGTAACGGCAAAATGCTTCCGTCAGAAATTCCGCGCCTGGTCGATCCAATCGTAGCCGGTCAGTACGATTATGTACAGGGATCGCGATATCTCGAAGAGGGGAAAAGCGCTAACATGCCGCTCTTTCGGCGCATTACCATTCCGCTGTTTACTTTTATTGTCTGGCTGTTTACAGGCTTTAAAGGAACCGACGTAACCTGCGGATTTCGCGCGTATCGCCTCGACATTATTCGCCACCCAAAAGTCGATGTCTGGCAAGACTGGCTTGACAAATACGAGATGGAATACTACGTCCATTACAAGACTATTAAGCTCGGGTATCGCATTTGTGAACGGCCAGTTTCGATGATCTACCCCCCGGATGGCAAGAACTATTCGAAAATCAAGGCCTTCAGCGGCTGGTGGTCGATGATCAGGCCGTGGGTGTTTTTGACGTTAAGGCTGAAGAAATAACCGCACAAGAACGATTGACGAATCATGAGATCTTTCTTATATTTCTCAAGTAATTCTCGCCTGTAGCGAGGGCAACGTGGCTACTTGGGGAAATTCTTGCGGCTTTATCTGGCGACTGAAGGGGGCCTCTCCGGTAGACAGAACTTCTAGTTTAACGCTCCAACTTACCCATTTTTAAAGGAGGATCCTGATGAAAAGGACGAAGGCTCAAGCATGCCTTGCGTTGGCTGTGTGCGCAATCATGGTGATTGCTGGTTCGTTCACTCTCTTCGCCGAGCCTCGGCAAGCAACCTCGGTCCCACTGGCTTTCATTCCAAACGCGGGCCAATTCGATTCTGGAGCTTTGTATCGTGCGGAGGCTCAAGGAGTAGCCATCTGGCTCACTCAGCAGGGAGCGATCTACCAATTCGTTCGAATTATGCGCTCCGATGCTTCGCGCACATCAGACATCGAGATGACAAAGTCCGGGATACCGAGCGTCAGTGATTTGACCTATGAGAGTCACACCATGCAGTTGTCATTCAGCGGAGCCGATCTTTCGCGTGTTCGTCCCGATGGTTCCGCTGGCTACACGGCAAACTATTTCCTTGGGGCGGATGCGTCGAAATGGATAACCGGCGTGCCCGTTCATTCTGCCGTAGTGTACGAAGAGATCTACCCCGATATCTCGTTGAAATTCTATGGCAATGGCAGCGCCCTTGAGTATGACCTGATTGTTTATCCAGGTGGTGATCCCAAATCGATCAACATCGTTGTGGATGGAGCTACCTCAGTCGAAGTTACCGATGACGGTCAACTTCTGATTGCGACGCCTTTCGGGACTGCTGTGCACAAGCAGCCCTTCGTTTACCAAGATCAAGCCAGTGGCCGCAATGTTGTTGCGGCGAGTTACAGAAAACTTTCGGATGCAAGCATTGGCGTGAAGATCGAAGGTACTTATGATCATCAATCACCACTGATCGTCGACCCGGAGATCACTTTCTCAACTTACCTTGGGGGAACCTCGTACGACGAAGGTTGGGGAGTTGCCGTGGACCCGGATGGGAATATCTATGTGACTGGTCTCACGGCCTCGACGGACTTTCCAACCGTGCCTCCGGCAGCGCCGACAGCCTTTCCGGTGAATGTCTTCGTATCCAAGATTTCGCCTGACGGAAGTGATTTGATCTATAGCACCTACATTGGCGGCGACGACTACGATGGGGCCACAAATCTCGCTGTGGATAATCAGGGGAATGTTTATCTGACCGGAGAGACTAAGTCGCTCGACTTCCCGGCAATAGCTCCGCTGCAATTGATGCATGGAGGCGGCTCCGACGCCTTCGTGGTCAAACTTAATCCCGACGGTAACTCGCTCTCGTATGCGAGTTATCTGGGCGGAGAAGGATATGAACTCGGGCGCGCAATTGCAGTGAATTCCAAAGGTGAAGCCTGTGTCGTGGGGCATACCTGCTCGCCTGATTTTCCGGTGGTGAATGCGATCCAAGACGAGTACGGCGGGGAAGCTCCTGGATTTGACCATTGTGGAGATGTTTTCGTAACGAAAGTTGCAGCTGCCGGTGGGGCCATGGAATTCAGCACATTCGTTGGTGGCACCGGGTATGACGAGGGTTGGGGAGTTGCTGTGGACAAGGACGACAACATCTACGCGGTTGGACTCACCGCCTCAGCCGATTTTCCGACCCAGAACCCTTTGTACGCGCACGCTGTACTGGCGGACGCATTTCTCACTAAACTGGCACCCGACGGAAGTGCTTACGTCTTCTCGACCTATTTAGGAGGAAACAATTATGATGGAGCGACGTCCGTAGCTGTTGATAGATTTGGGCGTGCTTGCGTTACAGGTGAGACAAAGTCCTCGGACTTTCCACATCTCAACGCGACACAGCCACTCCCAGGCGGGTTCTCAGATGCCTTTGTGACCAAGTTCGAGGTGTCAGGCGCTTCCGTGATCTACAGCACAAACATTGGCGGCTCGGGGTCAGAGTTGGGTTGGGACATTGCTGTGGATGAATTCGGCGGTGCCACACTGGCAGGGCGCACTGCATCGAGCAATTATCCGCTGCAATCGCCTCTTAAGGGTGAACTAACCGGCTTCTACGATGCCATCGTCACGCGAGTCGCGCCGTCCGGACATGACCTTACTTTCAGTTCGTACTACGGCGGGAGTTATGAGGAAGACGCCCGAAGCGTAGCAATCCACAATGGCACTTCTGTTCTGGTCGCCGGGGCAACGATTTCTGAAGACATCCCGGTCGTCAACGCGATTCAAGACGTCTACGGTGGTGGCCAACTTGTTTTCCCGAGGGGCGATGCGTACGTTGCGTCACTTCTCGTAACCTACACGTGCGGGGATATGGATGGTTCCGGTGTGGTTAACATTGGGGACGTCGTGATCCTCCTGAACTACATCTTTGCGGGTGGTCCTGCACCGCTCGATAGTGGCGGCGGTGATGTGAATTGCGACGGGCGTCCGACGATTTCAGATGCCGTTTATATGATCAACTACATCTTCGTTTCCGGACCGGCACCGTGTTCTGGCTGCGAATAAGCTAGCCGGAATCTCAGTTTTCCCGCGGGATGGCCAGAGCGGCCATCCCGCTTTGATTTGCAGGGCAGGTGGCACGGTTCATCCTTGACTCTCGCGGGGCAATTGGGGATATTCAGGAAAATTGCGAGGTACTGGATCGATGCTCTATTCCGTGATCATAGCCGGCGGTAAAGGTGAACGGTTCTGGCCGTTTTCCACGCGCGAAAACCCGAAACAGCTTCTAAAGATATCTTCCGACAAGTCGATGTTGGAGGACACCATCGACCGGGTGAGCGAACTAGTACCGCTGGAGCAGACGATCATCGTCACCGGGGAAAACATCAAGGCGCAGATCCTTCGCAGCAGCATCGGTCTGACCGAAAAGAACATCCTCGCCGAGCCGTTCGGCAAGAACACCTGCTTGGCGGTCGGATTCGGCGCAATCCACTTGTTCAAAGCTGATCCGGAAGCGGTGATGGTGGTCTTGTCGGCAGATCACTTCATCAAACCGCGCGAGCGCCTGATCGAGATTCTGCGTTACGGGTCGCAATTGGCGAGCCGGGACGATGTTTTGATTACCATCGGCATCAATCCGACGCGTCCAGAGACCGGTTACGGCTATATCGAGCTGGGCGAGAGTTACGACACGCAAGGGGGGCTGACCAGTTTTCGAGTGCAGCAATTCAAGGAAAAGCCGAATCGCACGCTGGCGCAGCAGTATTACATCGGGCGCATGCACATGTGGAATTCCGGCATGTTCATTTGGTCGGCGCGGGCGATTCTGGCGGCGATTGCCAAGTGCAAGCCGGAGATGCATCAATTGCTGATGGAGTATGCCGAGAAGATCGGCACCAAGGATGAAGCGGCGGCGCGTTTGCATTTGTTTGAGAAAGCGGAAGGGGTTTCGATCGACGTTGGCGTTCTCGAAGGCGCCAATAACGTGGTCGTTATCCGCGCGGACCTGATCTGGGATGACATCGGTTCGTGGCTGGCGTTGGAACGGATCAGTTCCAAGGATCGCGATAACAACGTGGCGATCGGTGAGACGATCTTGCACGAGTCGTTTGAAATCACTGCGGTCAACTCCGGGACCGGAATACTGGCGACGCTGGGAGTGTCGGACCTGGTGATTGTCAAGACGGACTCCGTCGTGCTGGTGGCGCACAAGACGCGGGTTAATGAAATCAAGGACCTGCTGGCACGCATGAAAGATGACCCCAAGTTCGACAGTTATCTGTAGCCGGGCAGCCGCCGCAGCCGGTCTTATCTGCCGATAATTTTCCTCAAGGCGATTTTCCAACGAAGCCGCACATGAGCGATACCAGGATTTTCTACCTCCCTCGCGACGAAGCGTCCGCCGTCGGCGTTGCCGCGACGATTACCCAGGAAGGGGGACTGGTCGTCATTCCGACCGAGACGATTTATGGGCTGACGTGTGATGCCACCAATCCGTCCGCCATCGCGGAGCTGTTTGCGATTAAAGGGCGGGAATTGTCAAAGCCATCGGCTGTCTTTGTTCACAGCCGGGCAGAAATCGCGGAAATTGCGGAAGTCGACACTGATGTCGCGCGACGCATCATCGTGCGGTTATTACCGGGACCTTTGACTGTGGTGTTGAGGTCGAAAATGCCGCCCACAGCCGGGATTGTCGGTGACGATCGCAAGATCGGCATTCGGGTCAGCAGCGATCCATTTGTGACGGCGCTGACGCGTGAAGTGGGGAAGCCGCTGATCGCAACGTCGGCGAATCGCTCCGGCGGCCCGGACTGCCGTACCCCGGAAGAGTTGCTTTCTCAGTTTGCGAATCGGATTCCAGTGATTATCTTGCGCCCCGGTCAAACGGTAGCCGCAAGTTCGACAGTGGTCGATCTGAGCGGGCGTCATCCGGTATTATTGCGAGAGGGAACTCTCCCGTTTGCCGAAGTGTTAAAACTCGCAGAAAGTGACTGAAGTGATGTATAAGATTCTCTACGTATGTACCGGCAACACCTGCCGCTCTCCGATGGCGGAAGGGATACTTCGTAAGCTGTTAAATGACAACGGAATGGATGAAGTCGATGTCGCATCGGCGGGTATCGGCACTTTGGACGGTTACCCGGCAACATACCATGCGGTCGAGATATCGGCACGCAACGGTGTCGACATCTCGCAGCATCATTCAACGCGGATGACCGAGCGACTTTTTGCCGAAAGCGACCTGATTTTCGCCATGTCCAAGAATCACTTCGAGTTTCTCGAAGACTACCCGAACGCCGAGGGCAAGCTGTTTATGGCCAAGGCGTTCCCAAAGCCTAATCATGCCGACGATGCCCATTCGGTAGACGACCCGATCGGAGGCACCATCGAGGAGTACCGGCAAACCTTCCAGGAGATCGAAGGCGCCATAAAGCAGGCTCTGCCCGAGATCCTGCGGAGGATCAACAATCACAAGTAGGCGCAAAAAGACCGCAATTTCGCTCGGCGCAGCAATCGTCCTGCTCGTCATCGTTGTTCTGGCGATCAGTCAGACCCGGCTTGGCGACGGGGATGTGGCCGCTGCTCTCGCCGTACCGCCGGACAGCTTGCGGAGGGTGATCCCGAACGATTCGTTTGGACCTGGGGAATTCCTGAACTTTGATATCGGTTACGGCTTTGTGACGGCCGGAAACGCGACGCTCGAAATTCGCGATACCGTTGACTACAACGGCAATCTGTGTTTTGATTTCCACTCCGTGACGAACTCCAACAAGTTCTTTGATAGTTTCTACAAAGTGCGAGACACGATCCTTGCCTATATCGACGCGGAAGGCGTGTTTGCGCATTACTCCAAGCGGCTATTGCACGAGGGGTCTTATCACTCAGAGCGGGAGATCCGCTTCGAGCCGGAGCAACGCCGGGCGATTACCCGCCGCGGCGCCGACGATATCGACACGGTGGCGATAGGTGCGTTCTTCCACGACGTGATTTCGGCATTCTATTACGTGAGAACGCTTCCGCTTGAAATCGGGCAAACCATCAGGCTGAATTACGTCGGGCATGATTCTGCCGGCGTCTTGGATGTCCATGTGCTCAAGCGCGAGACGGTGTCTGTCCCGGCCGGCGAATTCAAATGCATCGTTGTCGAACCAATGTTGACGTCAGCAGGGATCTTTAAGAACGAAGGCGACGTCAAGGTCTGGTTAACGGACGACCGGTTGAAGATGCCGGTGCTGATGAAGAGCAAGGTGATTGTGGGGTCGATTCACGCCGAGTTGCGGGAGTTCCGTCTCGGCAACCTAAATTGGTGACATGAAGCAAATCGACTTAGTCAAGATTAAGGTCCGGTCGATCCGGGGGCGTCATTCCAAGGTTCACCGATCACAGTTTGATATCAAGTTGTCGAGCCGGGGGGTGGACAAGTTTGTCGATTCACTGCCGGCGATCTTGAAAGGCGCGGATCTCAAGCAACTCGTCGGCGCAATGGCGCAGGCGCACCTGCGGGGAAAACCGATACTCTGGATGTTTGGCGCGCACGTCATCAAGGTCGGTCTGGCGCCGGTTCTGTGCGAGATTATCCGCTCCGGTTGCTGCCAGATGATTTCCACGAACAACGCCGGGCTGATTCACGATCTGGAGTTGGCGTTTTTTGGCCAGACTTCGGAAGACGTTGAGGCGGCACTTGTGGAGGGCGAATTCGGCATGACGCAGGAGACGGGAGCGCACTATGCCGGCGTTCTGGCAATCGCCAAGCGCGAACAGATCGGGCTTGGAGAAGCGGTCGGGAAATATATCAACGCAAAGAAGGCGAAGTTCCGCGACCGCTCAGTATTTGCCGTCGCGCAACGGGCGGGAATCCCGGCGACGGTGCATGTCGCGATAGGTACTGATATCGTAAATGCGCACCCGGCCTATGATGGTGCGATCGTCGGGGCAGCATCGCAGATTGATTTTCGAGTTCATTGCCACAATGTCACTCTCCTCAAGAATGGCGGCGTGGCGCTCAATTTTGGGTCGGCGGTGATCTTGCCGGAGGTCTTTCTCAAGGCGCTCGCGATTGCGCGCAATCTTGATCCCAAGTTCACCCGTTTCACCTGCGCGAATTTTGACATGATCGGGCTTTATCGCCCGCGGAATAATTTCGTGGCGCGGCCGCGCTTGCTCGGCGCCACCACATATGATTTCTCCGGTCACCACGAGATCATGCTGCCCCTGCTGTGGGCGGCCGTGCGTGAGCGGATTTAAGACTACTGCTCGGGAGTTTCTCTGTATGGCAAAGATCGTAGAATGCGTCCCCAATTTCTCGGAAGGCCGCCGGCCGGAGGTTCTCAAGGCGATTACTGACGCGATTGTGGCGGTACCGGGAGTGTACCTGCTCGATTCGGAGATGGACAAGGATCACAACCGCGCCGTTGTGACGGTGGCCGGGGAGCCGACAGCGGTCAAGAACGGAGTGTTTCAGGGGATCAAGAAGGCAGCTGAGTTAATCGATCTCAACTCACATCAGGGTGAGCACCCGCGCATGGGCGCCACCGACGTCTGCCCATTTATTCCGATCAGCGAAATCACGGTCGAGGAGTGTATCGAGTTGGCTAAGTCGCTGGGCGAAAAAGTCGCCGCTGAATTGGGTATCCCGGTCTTCTTGTACGAACAAGCTGCCACTCGCCCCGATCGCGTCAGCCTACCGGACATTCGCAACAAGCATGGCCAGTACGAAGGCATCAAGGCCACGATCGCGACGGACGACACGCTGATTCCCGATTTCGGGCCGCGCAAAGTGCATGAGCAGGCGGGGGCGATTGCGATCGGCGTGCGCGTACCCCTGATCGCGTTCAATGCGTACCTTGGCACCAACGACATCAAGGTTGCGCAGCGGATCGCCAAAGCGATTCGCGCCAACTCCGGCGGATTCTCCTATTGCCGGGCACTCGGCTTTGAGATCAAGGATCGCGATTGTGTCCAGGTTTCGATGAATCTGATCAATTTCACTCAAACGCCGATCTATCGCGTACTTGAAACGATCAAATCCGAAGCGGCCCGCTGGGGCACGATGGTGACTTCGACGGAGATCGTCGGTCTGGTGCCAATGGACGCTATCTCCAATAGTGCGCGCTGGTACCTGATGCTGGAGAATTTCAGCAAGGACCAGATTCTGGAAGTCAAACTTCAGAAGTCAGCTGAAGAGCAGGGAAGTCGCGGCGGACTGGGCACTTTTGTCGAAAGTGTGGCATCGTCCTCACCGGCGCCGGGCGGCGGATCGGTATCGGCGGCTGCCGGATCGCTGGCGGCAGCATTGGCATCGATGGTGTGCCGGCTGACGCTCGGCAAGAAGAAGTATGCGGAAGTTCAGGATCATGTCGCCGCTATTTTGAAGCAGACTGACGTTCTCAAGGATGAGTTATATGAACTCGTCGCCCGCGATGCGGCCTCGTTTGACGCGGTCATGGCTGCCATGAAGTTGCCGAAGGAATCGGAAGAACAGCAGAAGCAGCGTACCGAGGCGATCCAGAAGGCGACAATCAATGCCACGCAGACGCCGCTGGAAACGATGAAGAAAGCTGCGCAGGCGATCGACCTGGCAATCGAGATCGCCAAAATCGGGAATGTCAATTCGGTTTCGGATGCCGGCGTCGGCGCGCTGATGGCGCATGCCGGGGTTCAGGGGGCGTTTTACAATGTCCAAATCAACCTGCCGGGGATCAACGACCGCGCAATTGCCGATAAAATCGACGCCGAGGCGCGAAAAATTCTGGCGGCGGCGGAAACCAAAGCCAGGCTGGCGCGTGAAATAGTCATTGAGAAAATCGGATGCCGCCCAAGCTGATCGACCTTCATATGCACACGCACTTTTCCGACGGGCGCTGTACGCCGACGGAAACCGTCGACCTTGCGGCCGAACGGAGACTCGCCGCCATTTCGATTACCGATCACGATTCGTTTGACGCGATTGAGGAGGCCGGAGAGCGCGCCGGGGAGAAGGGTATCGAGTTCGTAACCGGCATCGAGTTGTCGTGCACGTTTCAGAACAACGACATTCACATGCTGGCGTATTTTGTCGACCACCGCTACAAACCGCTGGCGGAAAAGGTCAAGTTCTACCAGCAGGAGCGGCTCAAGCGCGGCGAGATGATGGTCCAGAAGTTGAACGAACTCGGAATCGATCTGCGCATGGATACGGTGAAGCGGATCGCGGGCTCCGGTGTCGTGGGGCGGCCGCACGTGGCGGATGCTCTGCTGAGCGAGGAGTTTGTGCAAACATTTGACGAGGCCTTCAGCCGCTATATCGGCTATCACGCGCCCGCCTATGTACCAAAGACCTACTTCGATCCGGCGGAGGCGATCGAGCTTGTCCACCGCGCCGGGGGAATCGCAGTGATCGCGCATCCGGGAACGGTGAAGCGCGACGACGCGATCGAACATTTCGCGAATCTGGGCATGGACGGAATCGAGGTCTATCATTCCAAACACACGCCGCAACAGACGCGTCATTACAAGAGCATTGCGGAAAAGAAGAAGCTGCTGATTTCCGGCGGATCGGACTGGCACGGCCGGAGCGATCCGCGCGCAGAGCTGGGAAGTCAGCGCGTACCCTATGAAGTACTCACCCACATGAGAGAATATCTATCCAGCCTTCCAGACAAGCCAAAGGAGCAATCGTGAAGCTGCACCAATCTGCCCTCCTCGTCCTGACTTGTGTCCTCTCGATGTTTGTCACTTTGCCGGCCAATCCCCTGGCCGAAATGAGTCGCGAAGAACAACTGGCAGCCGCGCTGAGCGCCTACCAACAACTGGCAACGACTTCGCTGGCCGGCGAGCCGGCTTTCGTCCCGGCGGCCTTGGTGAAATGCGGGCTCCCGGCGGTATTCCAACTACGCGCTCTGGAGCGGCAGTTCGGCAAGCGATCGGGAGTTTCAGAATTTCTTGCTCGTCCCAGTGACGAGGATTTTCCGTTGACCTACGATTCGCCGGGCGGTCACTTCAAGATCCATTACACGCGTGCGGCGGGCGATCGCGACCGGATTGATGAAAGCTACGGTGATCAAAACGCCAACGGTATTCCTGATTACCCGGAGATCGTTGCCCGCATAGCCGATTCGTGCTGGGTGCATCACATTGACGAGTACGGTTTCATCGAGCCGCTCAACGATGCCGCATACGGCGGCGGAGATGCGCGGTATGATATCTACATTCGCGACGTCGGCGGCAGCGTCTACGGCATTACCTGGCCCGATCAGTTTCAGCAGGATGGAGCGATTCTTCGGGCGACGTCCTGGATGGAACTTGATACTCACTATGAGGACTATACTGGCTACGACGATCGCCCGCTCGACGCTCTACGGGTCACGATTGCGCATGAATTCCTGCATGCCAGCCACCTGACTTACGATATCGAGGAGCTTTGCACAGACGGTGCCTGCACCACTGCCGGGCAGAATCCCTATTGGTTCGAGATGTCGGCGGTGTGGATCGAGGAAGAGACCTACGATAACATCAACGATTACTACTATTACATACCGTCATACATCGATGAACTCGAGCACGAAATCTCGTATATCTCGGATGACAATCTCAGTATCTACGGCGCCGGGATCTTTCCGATGTTCCTTTCACAGCGATATGGCAGAGATATTGTGCGCGACATCTGGGAACGTTGCGCATTGAATCCCGGGGAAGATTTCCTTTTCGGAGCGCTGCAGGAGGCGATTGTCGCGGCCACCGATGGCGAGGAAGATTTCGAAGATGCCTGGCTCGAATATGCGAAAGCCCTTTTTTATACCGGCACGCGCGCTCGACCGGGCCAGGGCTTTGCAGAAGCCTCTGCCTACGCTATGGTACCGGATTTAAAGGGCTCGCCGTCTCGTCCTTACATTCGTTATTACACGCAATATCCGATAACCCGGCAGCAATCGGGTGACAATGCATTTCAACCGGCGCCGCTGGGGATCAACTATCTCAATTTCTCGACGGGGACGCTCGATTCGCTGTTCTCCTTCGAATTCCAGGGGCAGACCAGCAGCCCCATCCCGATCGAGTGGCGCATAATGTTGACCGGTTACAACCGCTTCAACCTCTCGGCGCCGCTGCGCCGCGACACAACGCACTATGGTAATTTCGATATCATCCAGGCGCGAGAACTCGAACCCCTCACCGACCTGATGATGGTTGTCACGATCGTCAACCCGGAATTACTTGGCAGCACGAGCCCGGCGCTACAGCACGGCGGGCGTTCTTATCGCTTCGAGGTGACCAGCAACTCCGTGCCGGTGGAAAAGAACACCGTCCTCTATGCCAACAGCAAGTTTCGTATCGCTGATGCTGCCGAGAACCCGTTCTACGTCATCGTCCAGTTGACGGCTGCCGCCGATGTGGACATGATGATTTTCAACGCCGCCGGCGAGAAGGTTTACAAGTCCGAGGTCTACCCGGTAGCCGCAGGGGATCGCCAGCCGATCCAGTGGACCGGGCGAAACGACAGGGGGGAAGAAGTCGCATCAGGGGTGTACATAGTCCAGGTGCGGTATGGCGATGAGACCACGCACCAGAAGATTCTTGTGATCAGGTGAGCGCCCGTCGCGTCGCGGCTGTCGGTATTTTTGCCGCTCTGGCCTACAGCGGATCTTTCCTGCTCCTGGCCGTACCCAACGTGACGCTCTCGCTCTTGCTGGTCTTTTACGCCGGCTATCATCTGGAACGCTTCGACGGCGCGCTGGTCGGACTGATCAGCGCGCTTCTCATTTCTATTTTTAACCCCTACGGACTGGCGCCGCTTCCGGTGCTGGGGGCGCAGGTGGCAGGTTACGTACTGATCGGAATTTGCGGAAGCGTTGCGGTTCGCATCTTGCCGGAGCAGCCGCGCTGGATCTGCTATCTGCTGCTGGGACTCTTCGGCGCGCTTACCGCGCTGTTCTATGTATTGCCGGTGTCGCTGGCCGACGCCTTCCTGTTCGGTCCCTTCTGGCAACGCCTCTGGCTCTCGGCGCCCTTCTCGCTGGTGACGGTGGCCAGCAACGTTATCTTCTTTGTCATTCTCTTCCCGGCGCTTGCAAAAGTCAAAAAGTCGGGTATGTTTCGACTCGATTGAGCGGAGCAAAAATTGAAGCGAAAACCTTCCAGCTTTAGCTATACAGAAGTTGTGCGAAGATGGCAATTCGGCCTGATCGCAGTAGTTTTCGTGGTGACATCCATGAATTTTGCGAGTGGACAACAGGACTCTACGCGAAGCGAATTGCCGATCAGCGTGACTGAGCCGGTAGTAGCAGACAGCGTCGGCGTGATTGCTGACACGCAAACCGTTGTCTGGCCGGAGGACTTCCGCGACAGGCTCATTCGAACGATCGTGGGTGCCGCGCCGAAGCGCCCGCGCGTGGACCTTCCGCAGACGACCTCGTGGTGGAAATTTAATCCGCTGCTGGCACGTGTTTCGGTCACTCCGTGGGGCGATTTTGAAAGTTTCTATCCGGCGGGATTGGCGACAACGCAACTATCGCGTTATGACGCTGGAATGGGGGAGGTGACGTTTGTCAATCCGGTTCCGCTGCCGCAATCGGAAGAATTTGTTCGCACGGAGATAGCCGATGAGGAGCATTTGCTAAGTCCGGGGCTGGCATCAGTCGTTGCTCCCTTTGGTCGGCCGTTTGCGATCTATCAAGTTCTGGAGCCTGAGAACACCGACTCGGCGCGCAGCAAGATTTTCGTGACGCGGGGTCGCGGCGCCTTCGCCAATACGACATTTCGCTTCCAGAACTACTTCGGACCGTTGGGCCGCGTTGCCGCCGATGGGAGTTTTCAAAAAACAGACGGGTTGTATTTCAACGCCAATACGAATATGCAGCGCATGCGCTTTTCGGCGACACCGGCGGTGGGACGCAAGGCGCGCCTGGAGCTGCTGTACGCGTTTAATCGCCTGAAGGGTGACCGCCTGATCTTTCCGCCAGATTATGGCTACTCAGGGTTTAGCACCGATAACCTGAGTATTTATGCGGCCAGGGGGCAGTTGCTCGTCTCACCGCGCTCCAGCTATTCTGCGAGTCTCGCTTACAAGACCGCCAACCAGATTTTTGACAACGCGAGCTTGGGGACTTCGCAGAGCACCAAGGTGGTGGACCTGCGGCTGGCAAATCAGCGGACGAGCGAGCGCCATGCGCTGGAGTTTGCGGTCGACTCGCGCTATCTGCACCTGGTCGATCAGGAGGTTGGAGAAAATGCTGTTTATTATAGCGTTGGCGCGAGTGATATCGTGACTCTCTCCGCTTCCACTTCGGCGCTTGCCCGCGCCGCCGTGATCGGAACGAGCGATCTGTCGCCCCGTCCCTCCTTGACCCTGGCGCTGTCCAAGGCGATCAGTGGGCCGGTTTCGCTCGTGGCGGCTGCAACGCAAACGACGGTGCTTCCGGGCGCAGAGATGAAATATGGCGTTGCCAAGAGCGCGGCGTTCGAAACCGACACCGTCGACTATTCGCTTGCGCCGAACATCGATATCGAAACAGGCGGTGTGACGGGCTGTGACCTGGGGCTGCAGTCACGTTTCGAGCGCGTGGAATGGCAGATTCGCACAGGCTACTACTTAATGCGCGACATTCCCGAGTGGAAAGCCGAATTCGACTCGTTGCGATACGGTGAGTTTGTCGCTTCCGGTATTGATCAGGATCTCTGGTTTGCGACTCTCGAATCACGCTGGCAGCCGCACGACAGGGTGACGGCCATGCTCAACTACGGGTATCGTCAGGTGACCGCCTCGGACAGCACGATCACGCTCGGGCCGGCGCATACTGCAGCGGCACTAGTTCTTTACAAGCTGCCGGTGAGACGATTCCAGATTGACTTGAGTTTTGGCCTGGGGGCGAAGTTTCGTTCGGCGACCGATCGACATTTCTCCGGCGAACCGGAAGACGGCGTGCTCACGCTTGATTCCTATTTCACGTTCGACCTCAAGAGCTTTCATTTCTTCTTCAACTTTGAGAATCTTCTCGATACGGAGTACACTGTCGCCGGCCTGGATCAGCTCGGTCGTTCAGTCTGGTGGGGCTTCAATTGGGCGTTTCTCGATTAGAGGTATTCCATGGAACGTGCGGATGCATTCCAACTGGTGCAGGAAAAGGTCGGGCAAGAGAACCTCGTCAAACACATCCTCAGCGTTGAGGCGGTAATGCGGCATCTGGCCGGCCATTTCGGTGAGGACGTTGAGCGCTGGGGGATGGTCGGGCTGTTGCACGATCTTGATTATGTCGAGACAATCGACGCGCCGGATCGACATACGTTCGTTACGCGCGACTGGCTCACCGCGTATCCTGAAATCGACGAGCAAATGCTCTATGCCATTCACTGCCACGCCGACCACAAACCTTGTCAATCCCGCATGGACTGGGCGCTGTATGCCACCGATCCGACCACCGGGCTGATTACCGCCGCCGTGATGATGCACCCCAGTCGCAAGCTGGCCGAGCTGCAGGTGTCGTCGCTGCTCAAGAGATTCAAGGACAAGCGATTTGCTGCCGGCGCCAGGCGCGAAGGAATAGCCAGGTGCTCGGAGCTGGGACTGACGCTTGAGCAGTTTCTGGGGCTGGCGTTGGACGGTATGCGGACGATTGCCGATGATCTTGGTTTCTAACCGGTAAGGTGGAATAGGGGAGAGAGTGCACGGTTCAAGCGAGACGTGGGCGATGCGGAAAGCGCAGATTGGCTGGATCTTCTACGATTTTGCCAACACGATCTTTTCGATGAACATCGTGACCTATTTCTTTGCGTCGTGGCTGATTAACGAACTCCACCTCGAAGACATCTATTTTAGCCTGGCCTATTCCGCATCGATGCTGGCGGTTGCCGTGACCATGCCCGCGCTCGGGCGGCGGGCCGACCAGCAGGGAACGCGAAGGGACGGGCTGTTGCTCTTTACGCTGCTGTGCGTGCTCTGCACGGAGCTGATCGCACTGACATCGCTGCTGCATTTGTTCTCCCCGGCGCTGATTGTGGTGATACTTGTGTGCTTTGCGGCAGCGAATTACTTCTACGAAGGCGGATTGACTTACTACAATGCTCTCCTGACCGATGTCTCGACGCCGGCTAACGTCGGCAAGATCTCGGGAATCGGCACCGGCGTCGGATATGCCGGCTCGCTGATCGGGCTCTTGCTCGTGTTTCCGCTCTCAACACTGACGATCTGGCCGGGGGTGTCGGGAAGCGTCTATACTTTTCTGCCGACGGCGCTGCTATTTGCAATCTGTTCGATCCCGACATTCCTTTGGGTGCGCGAGAAAGCTGTTGGCACTTCCGCGGCGCCAGAGCGCGAACCGATGGTGCGCGGGCTGGTGAACTCACTTCGCGAGACGCGCAGCTACCCGGGACTCCTGCGCTTCATGATCGGGAATTTCCTGATCGCGGACGCCGTAAACACAGTCGTGCTTTACATGTCGGTGTATTCCGAATCGGTCGTCGGATTTGTGGACGCCGACAAGTTAATGCTGTTCGCGGTTTCCACCTCCGTCGCCCTCGTGGGGTCGATCCTCTTTGGCTACATCACCGATTGGATCCGTTCGAAATATGCCTTGATGATCACGGCTGCCGGCTGGGTCGTCTGTCTCCTGGCTGCTGTGCTGGTGTCATCGAAAGCGGCATTCTTCGTGATCGGCGGATTCGTCGGGATATTTCTCGGGGCCGTGTGGACGACCTCGCGGCCGCTGCTCAACACCCTGGCGCCGCCTGAGAAATTGGGGCAATTCTACGGTGTATTGTCGCTCTGCAGCAAAGCAGCCGCCGTGCTGGGGCCTCTGATCTGGGGGGTGGTCGCGTTGATCGGAAAGGCCGAAATGCCCCTGGGCAGCGCTGCGATCGCGCTGCTGGCGGCTTGCGGAGTACCGATTGACGACACCGTTTCAGGCTCGATTCACCATCGGCTGGCGCTCTTTTCGCAGGTTATCCCGATGTTTGCGGGGCTGATCATCTTGCGTAAGTTGCCGAACCGGCGCAGATACGAAGCGGCCGCACCGTAGCGCGCCAAAACTCCTGATTGCCAAATTCCCGTTTCCGCTTATATTAAGACAACAACGTTACTTTCCGGAGTGTTCTTGAGAATTCTACTGATTCTCCTGCTGGGACTGATTCTCTCTGCCCCGGCGACTGCAACGATTCCCTGGCCGATGGAGCCGTTTGATTCCGCGCAGCCGATCGGCAACAGCTATGGGGAATACCAGGACTATGGCGGGTCACCGTACATGCACCCCGGTATTGATATCCTGCATCCGGCAGGTACGCCCGTATACTCTGTCAAGGCGGGATGGGTGAAGGCAGTCCTGACGACTTCCGCCGATTTACATTGGCGCGTGGCGATAGGGGATAGCCCGACAGCCGATAGCTGTGACGGCTGGCTTTACGCGCATCTTGATTTCAGCACCATTGCAGTCACGCCCGGCGAGCAGGTTGACAGCGGGCAGTACCTCGGCAACCTCGTCGAGTGGCCAGTGGCAGATTTTCACCACCTGCATTTCGTGAAGATTAGAGATGCCGGACTGACATGGAACGCTAACTGGCTATTCGTGGGCAACCCTTTGGATGAGCTGGTGAATATCGACGATTTCACCGCGCCGTTCTTCGTCAACATCAACGTCGGCGCGCCGTTTCGCTTTTGCCGCAACAATACTGATACGTATTTCAATGTCGGTGTGCCGGTCGATGGCGACGTGGATATCGTTGCCAAGGCTCACGATCGCGTCGGCCATCCAACCTGGGTATTGTGCCCGTACGAAATGGGCTATGAAATCTTCTCGGACTCGGTTACACTCGGCCCCTTTCTATCCTTTCGTTTCACAGGCCAATTGCTCTGGGACCAGTCGCAGCACACGGTCTTCAAGAATTCCGGTCCGTGCAATTCTGAAGGCGACTATGATCAGCGGCAATTCTACGAGATCCTGACGAACCATGACAACGATACGCTCATCACGCCTTTCGATGTCAACGGCAAGTGGGCGACGGGGCAGTTGCCAAACGATACTTATCGGGTTCGTGCCTGGGCAAAAGACCGCTTCGGAAACATCGATTGGGATAGCATGAACGTGGTCACCGCGAATTTCTATGCAGTGACTCTCAATCTCGCCACCAGCGACGGCAATCCGCACCACGAGGACTTCATCGTGACCATTCCCTTCTCCGGCCTCATCGACACAACTGACACGGCCACCGAGGTCTATTCCGGGCAGCCGGCGGGCCGGTATCCGATCAACGTTGCGCGCGCCGGCTATCTGCCGTATAGCGAAATCACGGAGGTCTTCGCAAATCTGCAGGATGACATCACATTGATTCCGGCGGCATATCTTAACGGTGATGTCAACCATGACGGCATCGTCAACGTGTCAGACGCCGTCTACCTGATCAACTACATCTTTGCCGGGGGGCCGTATCCGATCCCGTGGGCCGCGGGCGTCCATATCGATCCGTCGGCGACGGTATCGATCTCCGACGTGGTGTTCTTGATCAACTACATCTTTGCCGGCGGCCCGGCTCCGGGGACTTAGGCCGCGACAATCACTTTCGACATCACAAATTGAGCAGCGCGAAGTCATTGCCTTCGCGACGGGGCGTTTCTATATTCGGCGTCCAAGGAGGACACTATGTCGGAACGACTGGAACAATTTCGCCTGTTTCGCGAACGGATGAACGAGCGCATTTTGGGGGAGAAGCACCAGCAGATCAACCGTTTCTTTGCGCTCGATACTCGCACCTACGAGGCAGGGGCTCTCGATGTGCGAACGAAGGAGATGCTGGGATTGGTCGCCTCTCTGGTGTTACGCTGCGACGATTGCATTTCCTACCACGTTATCCAGTGCAAGCGCGAGGGCGTAACGCGAGCCGAGTTCTTTGAGATCTTCAATGTCGGGCTCATCGTCGGCGGCTCGATCGTGATCCCGCACCTGCGCCGCGCGGTTGACCTGCTGGACGAATTGGAAAAGGAATAGGCTCTTTTACTGCTTGAGAAACATCGCCGCAAAGTCTTGCAAGAAATGAGCCACGATTCCCGGATAGAGGGATTGTGTCCGGAAATAGAGTCCGGCAAACATCAGCCCGTAGACGAAGATCAGGATGAAGCCGCCGATCCCCTGATAGAGATGTCCGCTGGCGAATGCCATGGTTGAGAGAATCACGCCAATCCAGAGTCTGCCGCGGAACAACAAAGTCAGTCTCGTGATCAGGTAACCGCGAAAGGTGACCTCTTCCGAAACAGAGACAACAAGGCAAAGCAGGGTCCAGACCAGCCGTTCTGCCAGTGTGGAGGGCAACAACGGAGTGACGTCGGAAATGCTGGTCGGGGATTGCGACAGAATAAGCGTCTGGATAGTGAGCAAGACGACATTCGCCGCAATGAGGAAACCGACGCCAATAAAGGGGGACCAAGGATTGAATCCTGACAAACCGACCGACCTGGGTGTGGCGTCCTCGCTGCGCATAGCCAGTGAAACCATGCCCAGGACGAAAAGCTGAATGAGAATTGTAGGCAGATAAATCTCGCGAGTGACGCTGGTGAGGTTCTCCGCAACCGCGAGTTGAGCGTCGCCGATGAAGAACGCTGAGACGGGCCAGATCACCGCCATCAGCAGCATCACCCCGTACGACAGCGCAGTCAGCCGCAAAGGAGCGGCCGGGGCTGATGAGTTTACCGGCGAAAGCGGGCGATCAGGAGCGCTATCCCCACTATGATCAGGAATATCGGCCACGTTTTTCTTACCGGGGGAATGACTTCCAGGTTAACCAGCAGAAAGAACAGGCCGACACCGAGCACGATCAGGCCGCCCGTCAAGCTGTGGCGTTTTAGCGGGTTTGATGGCGAATTGGATTCGTTCATGGACATCCTTAATCTCCAATGGTAGATGACATCGTTATGTTAGCTTGACCAAAGCGCGATGGCAAGTTGAATGTCACGCCACCTGTCCGGCGATCCACAATGCGAACTTCACACGATTCCCCACAAGGCTTATCCGGAGTTCATTGCGCCCGAAGGAGGATTCTTGTGATGAAGATCGAATATTACGGGTGGCTGGACCAGATGACCGGCCAGACCGCCTGGCCCCCGGAGTCCGAAAGCGACGCGGACTTGGAGACGAGGCGTCGGCGAATCATGGCGGTGCGGAGGGCGTTGCGCCGGCTCCCGAAGCTGGAACGGCAGTTGATCCTTGCGCACCACTTTTATGGTGATTCGTTAAGCTATGCCGCAAGACGAGAGAGTCTGAGTTTCGCGGTCGCCGTCAGCGGTTATCGGCGCGGGCTGCGGCGACTCCGCAGCCAGTTGTCAGCTTTTGTGGCCGAGGAATTCGATGTCGCAGCGGAAGCAAGTACCTGCGTTATCTGTGCCTCGCCGCACAGGACCGACATCGAGAGGATTTTGCGCAGCCGAACCCGGCACGAAGGATTTGCGCGCGTCATCGCCGAGATATGGGACAAATGCGGGCTCAGATTGCGGTCGCCGCAGACGATTGTTGGACACGTTAAGTACCATAGCACAAAGCGGGGAGAAAGATGATCGAACCGATTCGACCTGAGCGATATGCAGTGAATATCCAGATCTCCGCTGAGTTAAAGCAGGCGCTCAGGGAAATCTCCCGCCGCAATCGCCGCACGATGGCTGAGACGATCCGCCTGGCGCTGGAAACTGCGCTGCCGCTGCTGAACGCTTTCTGGGAGGCGGAGAATCGCTTGCTGGATGATTGGTCGGCAAGACAATCGCGCCGCCGAAGGGCCGGTAGTTGCTTGGCGCCGGTCAGTAGCAGGGACGCGGACCGAGGCGGTACAGGTAATTGAGGAGCAGGACCAAGTCCGCAGCATCTATTGATCCATCGCAATCGGCGTCGGCCTCAGAGAGGTTCGGCGGTGGAGCGCCGTCGAGATAAAGGTAGTCGAGCATGCGG
The DNA here is from genome assembly GCA_964576925.1 of uncultured Ignavibacteria bacterium. Taxonomy (GTDB): domain Bacteria; phylum Zixibacteria; class MSB-5A5; order CAIYYT01; family CAIYYT01; genus JADJGC01. The sequence goes on from CAZNWJ010000007.1 coordinate 33,217, forward strand.
ACGACATCGTTGAGCCGTAGGGCGCCGGCATCATCAAAATTGCCGTGCAACTGATGAACACGAAGCGGCAAGAGTGTGGCCCCCGAGACTTCCGGCGTACCGGAGTCGATCAAGCGCAGGGCAACCTCGTATTGACCGGCGCTCTCGGGAATGCCGGAGAGCACGCCGTCACTCGACACTCGCAGCCCTTCAGGGAGACTCACGACGTAAGCCGACCATTTCACCGGCGGTTGACCGCCGACGGCGAGCAGCTGGTAGTTATAGTATTCGCCCGCGAAAGCGTCGGGAAGCGAATCGTCGACAGCGCTCAAAGAGAGGGAAATGTTGCGGGCGTGGTTATTGATCCAATTGTCCGGGTCGAGCACGCAACCGATTGGTCGCGACGGAAGCAGGAAGCGATAGTATTGCCGCGCCCGATCATTGTTGATTCGTGCGAGGATCGTGGTGTCCTCGCAGTGAAAAGCGGCATCGAGATCGGTTTCGAAAAGGGGTTCTTCCTGCGACTGGCGGATTTCCAGCAGGGTAACCCAGCCGGAATCAGACTCGTAACTCGAGAAGCCGTACTCATAGAAGGGAATGTTGGGCTGGTAGACCCACTGGTCGAAGTACTGCCTGAGATCGCGACCGGAGACTTGTTCGGCGATCGCACGGAAATCTTCGGTCGTCGCCGAACCGTATTTGTGTTGAGACTCGCCGTACGTCCTGAGAATCCGGAAAAACGTGGAATCGCCGACGAGATAGCGCAGCGTGTGCAGCACGAACGCGCCTTTGTCGTAGACGACGCGGTCGAAGATATAGTGTGCGTAGGATGTGTCTTCCACGTAGACCTGGAATTCGAGGTTGACCAGATGTGACATGTAATCAATCAGGGCCGGGCGGCCGTTGACGTGTTCAAGCCAGAGCGCCTCGGAGTAACGCGCGAAGCCCTCGTTAAGCCAAATGTCGTGCCAGGTGCCGCAGGTGACCATGTTTCCCCACCATTGATGCGCCAGTTCATGCGCGATCAGCCACTCAGAGAAGCCGCCCATCGATGAACAGGTCTGGTGCTCCATGCCGCCGCCCCAGAGGAATTGAGCGTGACCATACTTCTCGTCGATAAAGGGATACTCGCCGTAGATGTCCGAGAAGAACTCGAGCATTGGCACGACCAGGCTGTTGTTGGGGCGGACGTCCTCGACGTACTCAGGGAAAATGTAGAATTCGACAGGCATCTTCTTGCCGTTGAAATGCAAGGTGTCGGCGTAGTGCGCATAATTGGAGATCGCCAGGCTGACGAGATAGGTAGTAATCGGATACGATTCATGCCAGTGCGTCGTTGCGGTACCATCGCCATTATCCACGATTGATCGAAGCGTCCCGTTCGAGACGACCGTGAGATCGGCATCGACAGTGATGCGCACGTCCACCGAATCAGCCTTGTCGGCCGGGTGGTCTTTGCAGGGCCACCAGGTGCGCGCGAAGAAGGGCTCAGAAAGGGTGCTGATGACATAGTTGTTGAAGTTGCGAGCGAAGCTGAAGGCGCCAAATCCCTGGCTCGTGGGACGGCCGCGGTAGTACACGGAGAGGGCAAAGGAGTCTGCCGGCTCGAGGCCCGGATAATCCACGACTAACAGGTCTCCGGTGCGGGAATACGTGGCTGTTTGGCCGTTAATGACAACTGAGTCAACCAACATCTGCCGGTAGAAGTCAAGTTCGATGACTTCGAGCGGCGCAGCAAGCGTACGACCATGGATGTCGACTCGGCCCGCAATAGTTTCCTGCACGCGGTCGATACTGATGTCGAGATTGTAGTACACGGCGTCATAGTTGTACTGATTCGCCGTCATTTTCATCGTGGCCAGCTGTTGGGCGAAACTTGAGAGTCGCTGCTGGTGGTCGGTTAGTATTTTCTCGTCTTCGGGCAGAAACGGGCCGGTCTGAGCGGACGTGCTGCGAGTCAGCAGGGCAGCAAGGCTGAGCAGGAAAACCAGGGTTCGATGTGACGACAAGCAAATCATGGGACAGTGCGCTCTGTTGTAAGAATAACGTCCGGGAGGCAGTATTTGTTCATGCTGTCTGGAAGGCAAACAAAAAGCGCCGCCTCCGGAGCGAATCCGGAGGCGGCGTGTTTGAATTCACGCGAGAGTCATCTCGCGTGAGATGTTTCTAAGGCTTAGCAGCCAGCCGGAGCCGGACCGCCGCCGAAGATGAAGGTAATCAAGTACACCGCGTCTGAAATCGTGATGATCTTGTTACCGTCAGCATCGCCGAGACAGGTCTGAGCCGGAGCCGGACCGCCGCCGAAGATGTAGGTGATCAGGTACACGGCGTCCGAAATCGTCCAGATACCGTTGTTGTCCGCATCACCGCACTTGCAGCTTGCGCAGACCGGCGCGCCAGTGTAGACATGGCTGCACAGCCAGGCCTTGCCGCGATCGACGATATTCTGGAAGTCGGCCAGGCTGGTCGATCCATCGGTACCGGCGAAGATAACGGCAAAGCGCAGCGTATCGTTAAGCGACCCGTTGATGGTCAGATTCTTGCCGATGACGAGAATCGAGTTCAAGTCCTCGAGTGAATCTGTGACGCTGTAACCGGAGGTCGCCGCCAACTTGTTCCACAAGGTGTCGTTTTCATAACCACCCAGCGGATACACCGTGACGTCGTTCTCCCAAGTGAAGCCGCCCGAGATCGCCGTGTTGTCGCGGCGCAGGCCGCGCATACCGGCGTAGCGGTTCTGGTCAGCGCCGTAGCGACCGCGCTGGTAAATCGTCGCGCGCGAGGCGTCGGCACCGCCGGCGTTGTCCGAACTGTCATCTTTGACGTCGAAGTCAGCCGCATAAGCCACGGTCAAGCCGGTCACTGAGCCGGTCGGATTCTTGGCGCCCTTGAAGAGACGGTAGACAGCAATGATAACCTTGCTGGTATCCGGGTGCTTCGGGGCGTAGTAGTCAACCTTGAAACCAAGCGTCGTGTCGCGGTTCGAGCCGGAGCCGGAAGCGATACGATAGTTGGCAAAAGTCGTGGAATCATAGGTCGTGTTCGACTGGGCGTAGAGGTAACCGAACGGATTGTTCGTCGTCGGAGCGCTGCCGCCGCCTTCGAAGATCTGGTAGCTCAGATTGGTCGCCGAGTTACCGAGGACAAGCGAGCCGTCGAAAATCGGCTCAGACTGATCGGAGAAGAAGTAGAACGAGCGTCCCGCTTCCTGATGGGAGTTTCTGCCGGCCTGGGAAACGTTCATGCGCACCAGGCTGGTACGAATGGCGGCATCCTGAGGCAGGAAGAAATTGTTGAACACGAAGAACTCGACCGGAACCTGGAAGCTCGACGGACCTTCATAGTTGAAGGTGATCGTCGCGGAGTAATAACCTTCGGAGCCGATCGGACCGGCGGTCACCAACAGGGTCTGCGAGTTCGTGCAGCCTGCCGGCACGGCGCCGGAGGCCGACACGTTCAACCAGCCGCTTCCGCTATTGTAGGTGATTGTCCGCGTCCAGTTGGCTGTCGCGTTACCCGCGTTGGTCAGGACGAGGTTTTCGCTGTCCTGGTTCCCCGGGGTGGCGTGAAGGAGCGGGTAGACTAATCCGGCCGGATTCGCGGTCACGCTGCGGTAGGTATCCATCGGGAAGCAAGCGCGTCCCAGGTACATAACCGGGCTGTAGGTTTCGGTGGTAGCTTCGTTACCGACAGCCGAACCGGCTTCCTTGTCGTTAATATACTCGATATAGAGCGAATCGGTCGAATGCGGGGCGACGGAGGCAAAGTTGTCGTCGTCGCAGGCGCCGACGGCGCAGCCATCGGTACGTGAATTAGTCAGGTTAACCGGCGGACCCCAGGTTTCACCCTGAGTTGACGAAGCCTGAGCGAAGATTTCGCCGTTCGGGTAGCCGCTGGCGGAACAATCGGTCAAGGCCGGAGTGGCCGGGTTGGTGTCACCGACGTAGCGCGTGTAGACGACGTAGAGCGTCTTGGTGGCGCCGACCGTGCACTCGGACAGACTGGCGCGACAAGCATTCGCTTCGAAGGCCTTCATTTCGCAGTTGTCGTGGACGTTATTAGCGTCGATGATCAGCGAAATACACTGATTGCAGTCGTCGTAGTGATACAGCTTGCCTTCCTGATCGGCGATCTGGCCGGCAACTGAATCGTAGAAGGCCGCCGTGTAAACCACATGGAAACAGCCATCGGAAGTGAACAGACAGTTGGCTTCCTGATTGGCGCGTTCCTTTGTTCCGGTGGGGTAGTTGGTGATATTGACCACCGGTCCCCAGGTTACTCCGAGGTCGGTCGACATGCGGTAAGCGGCGTCGTTGTTAGCGCGCGACCCGACGTTTTGGCGCGACTTGGTGTACGCGATAGCGACCTTATCCGATCCCGGATCCTGTGCAATCGCGTAGGAAATCGCCTGTGTCGAATCGATGAACTTCCCGCAAGTGGAATAGGTTGTGAAGACCGCTCCGGTACCCCGGTAGTAGGACATGGCGCTGAAGTCAGAGCCAGAGTTTCCTTCCATGGCGACCAGGTGAACAACCGGGTTACCGCCGCCGTCGACGTCGCCGGCGACGCGCGGCCAGATGTACGGTTCTGATGCATTGCCGGACCAGACTCCTTCGCAGGTCGCCGCCGTCGACGGGACGTCAACGATGGTGAATGCACCGGCGCCAGAGGCGAAGTCGAGAGCCGAGCTGGAGCGATAGGCGGCGAATGATGCGCCATAACGCCAGACCGGAAGAGCCTTATTCGAGATGATATCGACGTTACACATGTGGCCTTCGCGGGCATCAGAGACCACCAGTCCGCCCGGAAGGTCAAAGAACGTCGAGATGGACGGCCGATAGCTGCCATAACGCACTTCGCGAAGGGTATTGGCAACCAACTTGTGACTCCAGACGAAGTGGACCCGACCATCGGCGCCCTGAACGATTTGATGGCCCATCGCCGAGTTGTGCTGGATGTCGTAAGCGGTGTTGCCGATCACAATGCCGGGCGAGGCCTGGAAGCCCAGCGCGTTAGACGAAGAGCCGGTCGATTTGATCGGGCGGTTAAGTTGTTGCAGTTGGACGTCGGTCAGAGGGCGTTTGGAGCTCTCTGGGACGATGTCCCGCGGATCAATGCCTGACGTTCCAGCGGTAGAGGATTTCGCTGCGAAAGCTGAAACCGACAACAGGCATACCACGTAGAACAAACTCACAAGGATCAGTGTGAGTTTTTTCATACTGTCTGCTCCTTTCAGATTAGTAAGTAGAGAAACGTTGCAAATTCGTGAACACAAGTTGCTTGAACACTGCTGTTAGGAGTTGATCACCTCCCTCAGGGAACGCCCTGACTGGACCGATTGTGGATCGTAGTAATTAATGTCCTGTCTCGTAACCAGGATAATCGATGTTCACAGCGACAATGAAAGGTCGAAGTAACCTGGGGGAGGGTGATCGAATCGGGGGCGAAAGGCTCTGATGAAACCGGGTTAGTAGTCTATGAGCCGTAAAATAGTGAAAGTCCCTCGCTCACTCACCCCGAGGTTTCCAAAACGGTAGTATGACCTGTTGATTTGCTGCTGTACTGTCGAAGTATAATCCCCGCTCAATTAAGTGTCAATTCATTTTTTGCCCAGTCGTGGTTTACGGTGCCTCGATCATGGCCAGACTTCTGGGAAGTGGCAGGGCTCATGTGCCGATTTATCATTCCTCCTTGTCTTTTTTGCGATCGCGGAGTAGACTATCCTCGTGACCAAGTTGCGAATTCTCATTGTCGACGACGAAGCCAACCAGCGCGAGATGCTGGCGGGCTATCTTAAGCGTTTGGGGTACAGCGTCTTGACTGCAGAATCGGGTGAGGATGCATTGCATCGGCTGCAAACGCAGTCCTTTGAAATCGGTCTTTTTGACATGAAAATGTCGGGCATTAGTGGTCTTGACCTATTCAGGCAGGTACACGAGCGCGATCCAGAGATGCAGGTTATTGTCATTACAGCTTTTGGCAATGTAGAGTCTGCGGTGGAGGCGATGCGGGCGGGCGTATTTGATTACCTGTCCAAGCCCGTTAATCTTAGCGAATTGCACGAGGTCGTCGGCAAGGCGGCGGAACGGCATCACCTACTCGCAGAAAACCGCTTCCTGCGGGAGCAGCTTGATCGACTCGAAGCACCTGAAGTTGTCGGCGTCTCGGCAAAGATCAAATCAGTTCTCTCAGAGGTGTCGCGCGTGGCGGCGACCGATGCCACGGTCCTGATTACCGGCGAGTCAGGCACCGGCAAAGAACTACTGGCCCGGACGATTCACCGCCTTTCACCCCGCAGCGGCCAGCGCTTTGTCGCGGTGAGCTGTGCCGCCATCCCGGAGACACTCATCGAGTCGGAGCTGCTTGGTCACGAGAAGGGCGCCTTTACCGGCGCTGAAAAGCGGCGTTTGGGGCGCTTCGAATTGGCGTCCGGCGGCACGTTATTGCTCGACGAGATCGGCGAGTTGCCGCTGGCGATCCAGGTCAAGCTGTTGCGGTTGCTGGAAGAGCGAAAATTCGAGCGACTGGGGGGCGATGAGGAAATCAGCGCCGACGTGCGCATGATTGCTGCGACGAATCGCGATCTCCGGGCCGAAGTGAAGGCGGGCCGGTTTCGCGAAGATCTCTATTTCCGGATCAACGTGATCAACATCCACATCCCGCCACTGCGCGAGCGGCGCGACGACATCATGCCGCTGGTCGAGCACTTCTTAAAGATCTGCAGCAGCAAGGTGAATCGCCCGGCGAGGCACATTACGCCGGCGGCTAAGGATGCCCTGATTGCGTACGAGTGGCCCGGAAACATCAGGGAGTTGGCCAATGTGATCGAACGCGCTATCGTGATGGCGCGCTCCGACGTTCTTGATGCCGGCGATTTCCCGCAAATTGCGGGGAAGGGGGGAGTAGATGTCGTCTCCACCACTCCGGCCAGCCTGACGCTGCGTGACCTGGAGCGGCAACATATACTCGGCGTTCTTGCCGCTAACGAGTACAGCCTGCAAAAGAGCGCCGACTTGCTTGGTATCCACCGCAATACCCTGCGGCAGAAGATGAAAGAGTACGGCATCGAAAAGCCGGGCGGCGAGTGAGGCTTCCGGGGGCGCAAGATTTTCCTGCGGCGAGAAATAACTGAATCTAATCGGGGACTGAATCCGTAGATCATGTCGGCATCGAAACGGAGGGTTATCGTATGCGCACCACCGCCCACATCTGTTCTCTCATCATGCTTCTTGCCGCGCTTTCTTTGGCGCCGAGTCGCCTCAAAGCCGCGGAATGGTTTCAGGTCGACCAGCTCTCCGGCGGAGAGTTTTTGACCGTTTATTCCGACGGTAGTCAACTGATCGCCGGAGGGAGCGGTATTGTCTATCGCCAGTCATCGTGCGGCGTCGAGTGGGAGGCGGGTAAACTCTATTCGCCCACAGCAGATAATATTTCAGCCATGATCCTGGTCAATGACCGGCTGTTTGTCGGTGGATACAACGAAGGCGTGCGTGAATCTACAGACGGCGGCCAGTCCTGGCAGGCACGCAACACGGGATTGACCGGCCTCGGGGCCAATTCGCCGCTCGCCTTTGCCAGGCGCGGCGACAGCCTGTACGTCGCTACGGCCGGAGCAGGGGTTTTTGTCATGGACCTCAACGACTCTCCTGAGTGGAGCCCCTATCGTGATGGTCTGGGATCATCGACCGAATGGACAGTTAACAGCCTCGCGAATGTGGCCGGTGTCCTGGTGGCCGGCGCTGGCGCCAACGGCACGACTGCGCGCCACGACAATGGTGCCGCTGCCTGGCAGTCACTCAGGTTTTCGGAATTCAAGGGGCAGCCGCTGGTGATGCTCGATGTCGAAGCCGCGGGGTCGGATGTTTACGGCGTGGGCTCCGACGGCCTGTACTTCAGCGCGGATGCCGGCGAAACGTGGGAACAGCACCAGACGAGCATTGGGCTTATCGGCGACGGCGCGATCGCCGCTGTTGAGAACGGCGTGTTCGCTATGACGAATTGGTTGGGGCAGGGAACTCGTATCTACCGGCGGGTGCAAGGGAGTTGGGCACTTTATGATGAACTAGCGCAGGTTTATGCCTGGGACATGGCGATTCACTGCAATCGAATCTACCTGGCGACGACGGACGGTGTCTGGTATCGCCAATTGGACGCCACAGACGCGCCTGACGATGGCCCGATTCTTCCAGAATCGTTTACATTGGCGCAGAACTATCCGAACCCGTTCAACCCAATCACAAGCATCGAGTTTTCGCTGGGCAGAGGCGGACGCGTAAAGCTCTCGATTTATAATGTCCTGGGCCAGTTGGTTTCCGTTCTCGTCGACGAAGAACGCGCGGCCGGCTCGCACGTCATCGAGTGGAACGGCACGAATCACGACGGAAGTGCGTTGCCGTCAGGGATCTACTTCTATCGACTGACGGTAGGCGACCAGACGAGCACCCGAAAGATGATTCTGATGAAATAGAACGTGGAAGGTGCAGCTATGGGCTAACTGCGGTTCTCACACGCGGGCGAGACGGCATTTCACCCAGATATCACCGAGGATGACTTCGGCCAGCTCGTCGGCCTCAACGTAGCGTTCCGCAGCGACCATGATCAGATAGCCGGCGCCGCCGGGGCTGTAGCTTCCGTCACCCATCATTCCCAGTTGGCCGAAATGTCCGGAACCGGAGATAACTTCCGCCGGGATGCCGGCATTTCTCAGACCCTCGATTAACTGCTCCGCATAGACACTGGATGTGAGAACACCGATGGCCTCCCAGCCGGCTTCGGCGAGTGTCTTATCCGCCTCAGTCTCCGGGATCACGACGAGCTCGTCCACCAACGCGCAGTCGCAATCCGGGCAGCGGGTCGTCTCGGCATAATACTCGTACTTACATTGAGGGCAGAAGGGCATAGCTTTCTCCAATGAACTTGAGTTAAAGGAATACCACAAGCAGAGGCGGTTGTCAATGAAAGCTTGTGACCGAGAGGTTGGAATCGGGTTGAGCTGGGGCCAATGTTGTTGACGTCTCTGGAGGAACGCGGTATGTTTTGTCCGAATAATCAAGATTGTTCCAGGCCAGGCGAAGCAAAACCGGGAGGCATGTAAATGGCTGCTGAATTTGAGACGGAATTTGAAGGCTGGAGTACCGATAAGCTCCTCCACGCCGCCGCGTTTGAGCAAAGCGAGTATACTGACGAAGCGCTTGTCGAAATCCTGGCCCTGTTAAAGCAACGCGAGGTCGACAGCGGAGACATCGCCGCTTATCGTGCCGAGAACTTTCGGCGGCGCTCACTCGAAGCCGTTTGCGAGAACTGCCAGGAGAGTCTCATTCTCGATAGAGAGGATATAGTGGCGGGAGAATTCAGCTGCCCGCTCTGCAGTGCGAGACAGTACGTGACTTTTCCTGCCATTTCGTTCGATCCCGAGCCTGAAGAGGACTTGGAAGCCGGCAGTCAGGACGAGGAGGGCGGCATCGAGGAGGAAGAAGAAGCCGCGACCTCGGACGTGGAGGCCCAGCCGCAGCCTGCCGCTGTGGAGGTTTCGTGCGCGCTTTGTCATCGCGCCGTTGCCGTGGCTGACGTCTTCAGCCACCGTGGGGAACTCTACTGCGAGAGTTGTTACCAGGTTGCCGTTTCCAGGAAACTCGAGCAGCCGGAGACAATCGCGGATGAAGATTCTGATTTTCGGCAGTTTGGCGGAGCAGAAACCTCTCGCGAGATTGACAGCATCCCTGACGAAGCGGTTAACTCCGGGGTTGCCAGAGGCGGCGGCGAAATCGAAGTCAACGACGATGGGGAGAAGCCCGAAGAATCAATGAAATTCGAGGCAGAGCGTCGGGGTGTAGAGGAATCGGCAGACACGGCGCGAACGGGAATCAGAGGAGGGTTGTTGTTCCTGATGCTGAACCTGATTCTGCTTTTTGCGATGCAGGCGGTTGACCTGGTCGTGCGCCCGATCTACGACGACACGACGCTAAAATGGTTTGGAATCAGCCACATTGCCGTGCTCGGCTACCTGATTATTCTTCTGGCTTATCGCAAAAGCAGTTTCAAACTAAACTTCTTCCTCTACTTGTATTCACTCGGCGCGCTCTACCTGTTGCTCACGATACTTAACCCGAGCCTTGATGGCGGGGGTCGCATCGGCGACTACCCGCTGTATGCGTTCGTCCGGCAGGCGGTGGTGATCGCAATCTGGACGTTTTACTTTCTCAAGTCAGAGCGCCCGGGGCAGACGCTTGTCAACTAAGCTTTGCGCGCCGGCCTAATCGTCCGACTCGACCGTATGCGGGACATTGTCATCGTTTGACCAGCGTACGGTTGATCCCTTGGCAATCGTCAGATTCGGCAAAGAGTTGGCGGTGATGCTGACTTCGCGTGAATCCGGCGTGCCGGTCGCCGTGACGGTGATCGAAGCCGACATGCCGACGCGCCCCGGCCCGCCGTGAAAGCGGCAGTAATAATTCATCGTTCGGGCGGTGTTGAAAGTGTGCGAGTACGAGCCGCCGGGGCTGATCGTTCCCGAGACGAACTCGCGGGCACCGCCGCCGCCACCCCCTCCTCCGTTATTGTTTGAATTGTTGCCGCTGTCACCGGAACAGGCGGCGAGCAGCGGCAAGCTCGCCAGCAAAGTGGTGGCCAAGTAGATTCGGCATCTTCGTAACATGGTCGATCCTCACAATATGATAGGCCTATATTATCCCTGATCCGCAGAGGCGATTGGCGGTCGAATCCGTACAGCGCGAGTCTGTTGCGGCGATTCCCCAAAAGAGACCGGCCCTCCTGGGGAGGGCCGGTCAGTATGTCTGAGGTTGGGGCACTCGCTTACTAGAGGCCGCAGGGATCGCAGGGCGCCGGGCCGCCGAAGATGTAAAGGATGAGATAGACAATGTCAGAGATGTTGAATGTCCCATCGCAATTGGCGTCGAAGGCCGGGTATTGCGGCTGAATACGCAAAACCACCTTCACCGCTTTCGGAGAGTTATAAGCTTCAGGAGAAGTAATCGTGACCGCACCGACGTGGGTTCCTGGATTGAGTCCGGTTGTGTGCGGCTGCACCGATACAGAGGTACCGGAAACGCCCGAGAGGGGCGCTGCTTCAATCCAACTTGTCGCCGTCGCCGACCACGAGAGTAAGCTGCCATCAGTATTGACCGTGAAGGACTGTGCCGCCGGGTCACCGGATCCGGAGAGGATGACAAAATAGAGCGAGTCGGGGGCAAGGCCAATCGCGGGAAGCGAAGTCGTGGGACGGGTGACGATGCGGGGAATTCCGATGTGCAATAAGCTGTAGTTATTGAGCGAGATCGGGCCATAGACCTGGTGGGTAAACCGGTATTGGCTGAAGGAACTTGATGTAAACGACACCATACCTCCAGTCGAAGCCGTGAAACTGACGTGGACTGTCGCGATCAGGTTTACGCCAGCCGGAAGCGCATCTGCAGTATTGAAGATGGACCAGATCAATGTCAAATCGCTCCCCATAATCATTTCATTGCGCGCTTGCGCATTCCAATTCTTGAAGCTTACCGAATCGATGACAGCCGTGCAATTGGTTGCGCTCATCGTGGTTGTGATGAGCAGATTTGATAGCGGTTCGTGCGAAGAAAGCGTTATCGGGAGAATTAGCGAACCGCTTCCGGGCGGCACGGCGATTTCCGGCAAGTAGAGCGTATCCGGAGAATCAAGTAATGTATAACTTGAAAATGGCGGGCATCCCCCGTCGGGCCAGGCGTTGAAGAAATAGCCGGAAAGGTAGCAAACATCACCCAGGTTGAAATTTTGGCGAAAATCAATATCGCCGGTACCAGCAGGCAAGTCAGGACCACCGAGAAGAAGATCCAACATTCGAACGAGATCGATAATGTTCAAATTGCCGTCCTGACTGACATCGGCGCAATCCTCAAACGTCTGGGCGAACGCGCCGACAGACAGGAGAAGCATTACTACTGCAAAAGCCATCGCAGTGCGCTTCATTGGTCCCTCCAAATCCTTCGCCGGTGAAACAGCAGGAGGCTGCGGTCGTCGAAGGTGCAGTGGTTAACTGAAATTGTGATTTTTGGTTAATAACAGCATACCCAACCTGTACAATTCTGTCAATATGATATCTGCTGGGTTTCCAGAAAAACCGGCAGGAGCTATTCAGAGGCTAACCTGAATCTAAGGCAAGTGTGCAACGGCTATGAACTCCGACGTGTTGCTCGCAGTGTCAGTAGCTGTCAACGATTGGCTTCAATTGGAGATCAGATACCGGAAATGGTAACTTCACCTTGCGACCGCGGCCAGGTGACCCAGAGAGTGTAGATACCGAGCGCGGTGCCCAAGGGGAAATTGATCAGGTTGAGCACGGCAGCAATGATGAGCCAATTGCGCGCCCATGATTTGCCGCGCAGAATACCGATGCCGCCGACCAGGCTGGGTATGAAGAAGATCGCCGTTAGTGTGGCGAGCACCAGTCCGATGGCGGTGGTGAGCGCGAGCGGGAACCAAAGATCGTCGAGCACGCCCGGCAGTGCGCCGAGCGCGGCGATCAGCAGGGCACTGGCGCCAAGACCCAGGATGGCCATGCCAACCCAGGCCAAGTGCAGAATGCCGACGAGACGGTAGTGGTTTTGAGGATTTGTCATCATACGACTCCGTTTTGACGATTCACATTCCGGCTTCGAGTTGTCTGCGCCTTGTTCCATGTAGTTAGACATGGTTAGACGGAGCGATGTTTCATCGAATTTATGGGATAGCCTCAGAAAATATTGATTGACGTCCACGTTAGCCCGGTGTAGCCTGTAGGGAAACCTATTGGGAAAGGGAAGCGGACGAAAGAATGACATCCAAGAACTGGCTTTCAGGCGCGGGGTACTGGACGGGGATAATCCTTGTTGTAGGGATCATCGCCGGTTGTGGCGACGACACGATCGCCCCGGAGTACGAGTTTGGCATCGCCCCGTTGGCAGACACGATTCATTGGCAATCGACGGCGGTGATCTGGGCAGAGCGCGCCAGTGAGAAGACGGCTTCCATGCTAATCGTTGGCGCCGACTGGTGCGGCTGGTGCCGCAAGCTCGAAGACGAGACCCTCCGTGACCGATCAGTCATGGGATTGCTCGACAAGTACTTTCACGCCTGCATCATCGACGGCGACTCTGACAGCTTGATCACCGTCGATGGTTCAGAGATGAGTTGCCGCACAGCAACTCGGACCGTGTTGAACGTTACAGGATACCCGACCGTGATCTTCTATGACAACGACGGCAGATTTCTGGCAAAGCAAGGCGGATTCAAACCGCCGCAGCAATTTGCGGACATGTTGTGGCGGATAGCAGAGCAAGCCAGGGGGCAGTAATGCCGGCCGGAACTGGATCTGTCCAGGCAGCAGGCTGACAGAGGAATCGATATGTTGAAGTGGTTTGAGACCTTGGCGGATGAGCACTGGCTTCCGCCGGATGAACAAGGAGCCGAGGAAGCGCAGTTTATCATGCGAGCGCTGCGCTTGCGGAAGGGGAAAGCCGTGCTCGATGCCCCGTGCGGCGCCGGGCGAGTCAGCGTTCATCTGGCTCATCGAGGTTGCCAGGTCACGGGGGTCGACCTGCGGCGAACATTCGTGAACCGCGCCCGGCGGCGATTTCGTCAGGAAGGGGTGCCGGGCAGGTTTGTTGTCGCCGATCTGCGGGAATTGGATTTTGAGTCGGAGTTTGACGCGATCTTCAACTGGTATGGCAGCTTTGGTTACTTCACAGATGCCGAGAACGCCGATCTGGTCCGTCGCTATGCCCGTGCGCTGCGGCCAAATGGACGTCTCTTGATCGGGCAGCCCAACCGCGAATACATCCTCCGGCATTTTCTGCGCGAGATCCCGATGGCGAATGTTGTTTCACGCAACTCCTGGGATCCAAAAGCAAAGCGCGTGATCACACGACGCTACGTTGATGGGGTGTACGACCCCAAGAATATCTCCTCGATGCGGCTGTACTCACCGGCGGAGATGACTGAGATGCTTGTTCGTGCCGGTCTGACGCTTGTCGGGATGTATGGTTCGGTCACGGGAGAAGCGTACGTCAAGTCGAGCCGGCAGATGTACGTGGTAGGGCGCAAGTTGTAGCCTGACGCTACTTCTTTCGGATCGTCAAATGTTCCGTAAAGGTGAGAAGCCGGTTGCGCTTGTAGCCAATCATCTCACGCAAGATCTCTAACGCAACAGAGGCGCGAATCAGAATCGCCGCAGCTTGGTTTGAGAGTATAATTCCCTATCCTCTGTAAGGACTCAGAAGCGGATATGGACTTTGAATTTCGCTTTCGACCAGGGGGCAAATCGCTGAAGCCGGAAGGAGACTATTCCTGAGGGCGCAAAGACGAGGTCGCTCAGTCACGGCCGGATATGGTTTGCGTTAGCGCAGCCGTTTGTTTCTCGCAATGACCGAGTAAGAATTGCAGAAGTCGTGTCTGTAGAAGCCGGGTTGGCCGACCCAAAGCGCAAGTCTGTCGGTCCTTCGGCTCGCAAGGTCTCGGGATTTGCTCAAACATTTGATCTTGCCTCACTCCTGCGAGCGGCTGATCAGTCGCTGAAATTCGGTCTGATAGCGGTTCGCCTCGGCGACATTGTTCAATTGGGAATGAACAATGTAGCCGTATTGTGCCGTTCCTGCCCTGACATGGTTTGTCTCAAGAGGCGAGAACTTCGCAAGGAACGGGTCTTGCTCGGGAGGAAGATCAACCAGGGTCTGTTCGAGAAACTTGAGAAGACTCTGCCAGGCGAGAACCTCTGTAGTGTGCGGGCCACGACTGTTTCGTTCGGTGATGGGGGCAATGTACTCGAGAATGGTTTTATTGTCGGTATTGAGCGGGACATTCGCCAAGTCATTGACGCGAGCCGAAACATTAGTCACATAGGTTGCCAACGGAATACCGATGACCCATGTTGTTGAATCCAGTAATGGATCGGTCCTCAGGTAGTCCATTCCCGCGTTCAGGGTTGCTGGCGCGAGTGGCTGATTCTGCAGGCTTCCAATCAGGGCATACACAGGGAATCGCGGGGAGAGACTGCGCCGCCATAACGTAACCTGGGGGAACACCTCTGTCATGGTCCTGGCGACGATTTGGAACTCGTACTCAGACATGTCGAAAAATGGCAGCCACTGAACGAAGATTCCGCCCTCGTTAAGGCGCTCCCGGACGGTTTGGAAGTGCTCAAGGGTATAGAGACTACCGGCATCCGATTTGAAGCTGAGAAAGATATCGGCAATGATCACGTCGAAATTCTCGCGTGAGGCGGCCAGCCAGGTTCGGCCATCTTCGGCAAGGACCTCTACGCGTGGATCCTCGAAGAGTCCTCTCAGCCAGGGGCCAAAGTGTTCGCGGCTGGCCCGTATGACATCGGGATTAATCTCACATGCCACTACCCGGTCAATCGGGAACGTCAGCGCACCGCTCGCGGTGATGCCGGTTCCCAAGCCGAGGAAGAACACGGAACGTGGTTTGTCGTGCAATATGAGGGGAAGCTGGCCCTGCAGGCGCTCATTCACGGCAGAAGCGCTGCTTCCCAGGTTGTAAGAACCGTCGACCCGGATGCGCAGATTGTTGTCAGCGGTCCGTGCCACGGCAACCGACCCGGCCGCGCCCTCCCAGGCTGCGACCAAGCTTTCGCCCTCTTCACTGTGAAGCCAGATACGGCTGTAGTCTCCATAGCGGACCAGGAATGCGACAATGAGGATCACAGCGGCAGGAACGATCGCCCAGCGGCGCCTGGACCGGCTGCGCCAGGGCCAGATGATGAGGGCGAGAACGAGATAAGCAAGAGCAGTTATCTTGATGGTACCCCACACACCAACCATATCGAGGAAAAAGAAACCGGCAGCAAGAGAGCCGGCAATCGCGGCGATGGTGTTGATTGCCACCAACTGGCCCACCGTCCGACCGGCGCTGATCAGATTCTGTTCGCTAAGCTTCATGAGGTAAGGAAAGATCGCACCCATGGTGAGCAGCGCAGGTCCGATGCAGGCCGCAATGCCCAGAAATACGAAGGTGATGTAAGCCGTAAAACCCAGGTCGCTGCGCAGGTAATCCAGACTGCCGTGAAGCGGCAGAAATATAAGCGGTGTCAGGGCGACCAACAGGCCGGAAATTCCCAGCATGACACTTAGCGAGAAGCGCGGCGATGTCCCTCGCCGGCAAAGGTAATGCGCCAATACGGACCCTAACGCCAGGAATGTGAGGAAGACTCCGAGGATGATCGAAAAGGTATAGACCGAGTTCTGCAGGACCTGTGAGAACATCCGTGTCCAGACGACTTCCAGTGCTAGTGTGGCCAGACCCGAGAAGGCGGCAACCGCAATCACCAGGCTGCTCAGACCGCCTTCTGACCTCTCGTCCACCACGTCATGCCCGGCAGCGTTCTCGACAGGCAGGGCAGTGTCCGCGTCTTCCGCGGGCAGCCGAGTGCGCCAGCTGAACGCAATGACAGCGACAAGGAGATTCAGCGCAATCGCTACCAGATAGGAGTTTTGAAATCCCAGCGTCCGGGGCAAGATAAAACCGGCAGCCAGCGCACCGATGGCCGCACCGCTGGTATTGACTGCATAGAGGAGTGTCGTTCGTGAGCCAAGCTGAGAGCGTTGCCGCACCAAGTATTGCGCCATCACCGGTAGCGTTCCACCCATAAAAAATGAAGGGAGCAACAGAATACCGCAGGCCAGCAGGAATTTTGCAACCAGCAGCGTCGTCGGCTCGTAGCCGATAGCTCCGAAAATTGAATCCTGAAATTCTCGGTAAAGGTCATATAAGAGCAAGTAGATAATGGCCGAAACAGCAATAGCAACTTCAAGAGCAGCATAGGTTACGAGCGGATTCTTGAGCTGTTCGGCGCGCCGGCCCCAGACGAGACCTCCCAAGGCAAGTCCCAGGAAGAAAACGCCAAGAGTGGTGGCAGTCGCATAGGCCGTAACGCCGAAGAGGCGACCCAGTTCTTTGAGCCATAGAACTTCGTAGATGAGCGCAGCAGCTCCTGAGGCCACAAAAAGTGCGAGAAGCGGTGCGATCTTAAGGCGCTTTTCTGACATATCTATTCGCAGGGGCGTGCTGAACACGCCCAATCACACTTCCTTTAAGCTGGTCACGAACTCTCGCCGTGTTCGTGAATTGGCTGCTAATAGAACGACGGAGCGGTGGGATACGCAAGGAAAATTGGCAGGTGCAGCAACCTTTACTTCCAGTCCGCAGTGCTGGTTGCTAATGGCTCGAATCTGACAAATCACAGTAAGCGCTAAGCCGCCTGGAGGTTGGTGTTCCGACATAGCACGGAGTAACAAGCAGTCTTCCGGGCTTCCCGCTTCAACGTGCGCCGGTCATTCTGACACCAAATAACGCTCGGTTCCCGACCTCCAAGCTGCGTTTCTGCGGCTGTTCGAGCGGGTCGGATTGAGGGTCAATGCGGACTATGGATCCTTTAAGAGCGAGCCATTTCGAAAGTGAGCCGGTAGATAAATATGGTTGGAAGAAACGGGGAAGTGCGACGCGTCATTACTTCTTTAGAATCGCCAAATACTCCGTAAACGCGAAAAGCCGGTTGCGTTTGTAGCCGGTCATCTCACGCAAGATTTGCAGCGCGACGAAGTCTCGAATCAAGTCATTTGCCGCTTTGGGCGAGAGGTCGAGTTCCTTGCCCACGAGGCCGGCTGAGACAATCGGGCGCACGAAGAGCAGATCAAGAAAGCGCTGGGCGCTACGGGTTTTCTTGCCGAGGGTTGGGACGGCATGCGTAGTCAAGCGTTCCTTAAGCGCCATGATGTCTTTCAGGGACGCGGCGGCTTCGATGGCGGTCGATTCCAGCGCGCTCAGGAAAAACATCACCCAGCCGGTGAGGTCGTTTTTCTCGCGCGCCCAGCTGAGCTTGTCGTAGTACACGCTCTTGTGTTTCTCGAAATAATCGGAGGCATAGAGCAGCGGGCGGTCGAGCATGCCGACGCTGACGAGATAGAGCGTGATCAGCAGACGCCCGATGCGGCCGTTGCCGTCGAGAAAGGGGTGGATCGTTTCGAACTGGTAGTGTGCGATGGCGACCTTGACGAGATGCGGGATCGTGATTTCGTCGTTATGCAGAAATTTTTCCAGATCGGACATCAGCGGCTCGACGTGTTCCGGCGAGGGCGGCACGAAGACGGCGTCCGCAGGGGAGACGCCGCCGATCCAGTTTTGGATTTTACGGAAATGCCCCGGGCTCTTGGTGGCGCCGCGGACATGTGCGAGCAGGATCTCGTGGGTGTTGCGTAGCAGGCGGTTGGAAAGGGGGAGTTTTTCCAGCTTGGCGAGTGCGAAATTCATGGCCTCGACATAGGCGGCGGTTTCGCGCCAGTCGTCGCGGAGTTCCGGGTTGACATCGAGTTCGTCGGCAAAGGCCTGTTCGATGCTGGTGCGGGTGCCCTCGATGCGGCTGGAGGTGACGGCTTCTTTTTTGACGTAGGACTGGATGAACAGGTCGATGTTGGGGACGAACTTGGCAAAGGAGTTGAGTTCGCCGAGGCGCAGCGAGACGGTTTCGATTTTGCGGTTGAGTTTGGCGTCGGCAATCTCCCACGGGTGATCGATCTCGCTGGGAAGGAAGCAGCGGTAATCGCCGGTCTTGATCCATTTGCCGGCGCTGAACTTCTTGATATCCATAATTGCAGTCGGGAAAATATGAAATTCCTTATTTTCTGTAAAGGCTTAAAAGTAAAATATAGATTTTCATATTTTACTTTCGGGAGAGGGGGATGGCGGAAGAACGACGCGGTAGGGGCTGGGTTTGCCTGCCCAGGTATGTTGCGGCCAGTAATTATGGGTAGGCAAACCCGACCCCTACGGAAGTCGAAGACGAGATTGCTTCGTTACCCTTAGCCTTGGACTTTTTTCTTGACATATATCCGTGACGGATATATACTGTCCGCGTGACGAACAAGAAAGTCAATACGCCCCTCACGCCGGCAGTGCTGCATATCCTACTGGCGCTGTCGGTCAAAGAGCGCCACGGCTACGGGATCATGAAACAGGTCGCTGCCGAATCGCAGGGCAAGGTCAAGATGGGGCCGGGTACGCTTTACGGTTCGATTGGCAGAATGCTTGAGGCGGGTCTGATAGCCGAAAGTGATAAGAAAGTCGATCCCGAATTGGACGACGAACGCCGCGTTTATTACAAAATCACCGGCCTCGGCCGCAAGGCGCTCGCCGCCGAATTGGAGCGCTACCGCGAGGTCGTCTCGGTCGCGAGATTGAAAGGACTGTCACCGGATACATCGGCATATGGCTTCTGAACGCGCAATTAGGTTCTGGCGGCGGCTGTATGCGCGGCTGCTGCTTCTGTATCCAACGCCGTACCATCGGCGTTTCGCTGAAAGCATGGCACAGACTTTCGCCGATCTTTGCCGCGAACGCCGGGATAGGCAGCGCAGTATGTTTGGGCTGGTTGTTTGGATGTTTGTTGAGACATCGATGGGAATAGTAAGGGAGAATGCGAGATCAATCATGGTAAACAAGAACATCATTCGCATCGCCATCGGGGCGGCGCTGATACTGCTGATACCGCTGGTGATGACGTTTATCGATCGGGGCAAACCGGAAGGGGACGGCTGGCACTGGTCGCCGGGCGATTTCATATTTGGCTTCATCATGCTGTTCGGTTTCGGATTGGCGTACGAGTTGATTGCGCGGCGGTCGGCGAATACGACGTATCGCGTGGCGGTGGGGATTGCGGTCGTGGCGACGTTTCTTCTGCTTTGGATCAATGCCGCGGTCGGGATCATCGGCGATGACAACCCGATCAATCTGCTCTATGGACTCATTGTCGCGATCGGGTTCTTCGGCGCTATTATCAGTCGATTGCAGCCGCAAGGAATGGCGCGGACGTTGATTGTGATGGCGGTGGTGCAGATGGTGATACCGGTGGTGGCGCTTTATTTTGCCCCAAAGGAGGTGTATGACGATCCGCCCGGTCTGCTGGGGGTGTTTGCGCTGAATGCGTTTTTCGCGATGCTTTTTGTCGGCTCGGCGTTGTTGTTCCGCCAGGCGGCAGCCAAGCGGGAGGAGGCGTGAAAACTGATTGACGGGGGCAGGAAAGGGGAGTTGGTTGTAGATGGAAGGGTGCGAGTGGGGGCGGCAAAGGTAGAGGTGGAAAAATGAAATGCAGATATGATGATTCTGTGGGTCGGGGTTCGCATCGCTGGATGCATTCGAGCGGTTGAGGCTGCAGCCAGTAGGTCGGGTTCCGAATTCCGCGCAGATGAATGGTGGGAAGAAGTAATAGAATACCCGCGGAATGAGAAACCCGACATTTTACCGAACAACAATCTGAATGTCGGGTTTCTCGCTTAAAGATGTATTCTAAGAATTGTCAGTCAGCAACGCTCGGAACCCGACCTACGAACTGCGCGGGAATGACGGGAACGAAAGCGGGAATGATGGAAGCCGAAGCAATGAATGGAAGTGGCCGAGTGTGACACGCGCGCTCAAGTCATCCCCGCGGAGGCGGGGATCCAGAAGTTTGCTATGAAGACGGGCTATGTCTATATCCTCGCATCCAAGCGTAATGGCACTCTGTACATCGGCGTGACGTCTGATCTCAAGGGCCGGGTCTGGGAGCACAAAAACGATTTGGTCGAGGGCTTTACGTCCAGGTGTGGCGTGCACCTGCTCGTGTACTACGAGGTTGCGGATGATATCCGCGGCGCGATCGTGCGCGAAAAGCAGCTGAAGAAGTGGAATCGCGAGTGGAAATTGCGATTGATCGAAGACTTCAATCCGACGTGGCGAGACCTGTATGACGAACTTTGACGGGAGAACAGTGCAACCTGGATTCCCGCCTCCGCGGGAATGACAGAAACGAAAGCAGGAATGACGGTGGGGACGGTCGGCTGGATTCCCGCTTCCGCGGGAATGACAGAAACAGAAGCGGGAATGACGGTGGGGACGGTCGGCTGGATTCCCGCCTGCGCGGGAATGACGGGAACGGAAGCGGGAATGACAGGAACTGCGAGCAGCGAATGCTACTTGAGCGCTTTTTCCGCTGTGAGCCGGGCGATCACGTCGCTACGCCTGAGTGCCTGCAGTTGCTGCGTACTGATACCCGCAATCGCGCAGATCTCTTCGCAGTTGCTCTTCTCTGTTGGTCGAAGTCATTCCCGCGAAGGCGGGAATCGAGAAGCATGAGACGACGTCATTCCCGCGGAGGCGGGAATCCAGCTGCATGAGACGACGTCATTCCCGCGCAGGCGGGAATCCAGGAGCATGAGATGATCGTCATTCCCGCGCAGGCGGGAATCCAGAGGCATGAGATGATCGTCATTCCCGCGGAGGCGGGAATCCAGGAGCGTGAAAGATCGTCATTCCCGCGGAGGCGGGAATCCAGGACCATGAGATGATCGTCATTCCCGCGCAGGCGGGAATCCAGCTGCATGAGATGATCGTCATTCCCGCGGAGGCGGGAATCCAGAAGCATGAGATGATC
>CAZNWJ010000007.1:54746-165324 GCA_964576925.1 uncultured Ignavibacteria bacterium
GCATGAGATGATCGTCATTCCCGCGGAGGCGGGAATCCAGAAGCATGAGATGATCGTCATTCCCGCGGAGGCGGGAATCCAGCAGCATGAGATGATCGTCATTCCCGCGGAGGCGGGAATCCAGGAGCATGAGATGATCGTCATTCCCGCGGAGGCGGGAATCCAGCTACTTCCTGGACTTCAAACAAAACTGATTGACGGGGGCGGGAAAGGGGAGTAGGTTGTAGATGGAAGGGTGCGAGTGGGGGGAAGGCAAAGGTAGAGGTGGATAAGTGAAATGCGGATATGATGATTTTCGGATGTCGGGTTTCGCAATTCGTGGCGCGCCCGTGAAACTGAGTGATCAGAACGCCGGAAACCAGACCTACGAACTGCGAAGCAGACTAACAGGGTGGAAGAAGGGAGTCACGACATGGCGGTAGCATGCCTCGTTTTGGAATTCGTCAGAGCGCTCGCTTGGCCGGTATTGGTTCTCGTGCTTTGCCTTACTTACAGGCGCCAAGTCCTCGCCGTCTTCGATCGGTTGCGTCGTGCTGAACTCCCCGGTGGATTCGCGGTAGACCTGGCTCAAGACCTCAAAGAAGCGAAGGCGCTAAGTCTGAAGGTACTGGGGCAGCCGTTACCGCCAGATAGACATAAAGGTAAGCCAACGATACCGTTGACTGAGGCCAACGCACGGATGATCGAACTTGGACTTAGGCCCTCGCCCAGCGGCCTCGATATGACCTATTATCGAAATCTGGCATCCCAGGATCCCAACATAGCTCTTGCGGGACTAAGGATCGAACTGGACATCCTTGCTCGCAATCTTGCGAAGGGATTCAAGATCACGACCTCAGAAAGAGATTCTGGATCGCGATTGATTCGTCGACTCTATGAATCTGCAGCCATCAGCGATGAGCAAATGCGCTTAACCTTGACCGTGCTGAAAGTGTGCAATTCCGCAGTACATGGGGACCCGATTTCGAGAGAGACGGCTGAAAAAGTAATCGATATAGCTGAAGTGCTATCTGATCAATACCTGGCTTGGTTGAGTTGGGGATTTGATGATAATTGGCAACCCAACTCCGGAGCGTAGCACGCTATCTCGATTCCGTAAACCGTCCGCCTTCGGAACACGACAGGACGATAGAAGTAAGCGAATGAAAGTACTGATCAGTGTTTGCTGTGTTGTTACTGCTTGCTTAATTCTTGGCGACAACAAGATACTGACTGCACAACCGGGGCTCCCAACTAACCTAAAAGCCCCAACCTATCGAGTTCTTGTATTGGCCGGCGCGAACAGCAGAGAAGCCACAGGTTTCATGATGAATGACGGAAAGTACACATTCTTGCTCCTTAACCATCATACTGTTCGAGCCGACTCTGGTTCGACGATCGATTCACTGCTTATCTTCAAGAATCACACCGTCGAGAATGGAGAGGTAGTTTCAGGTCCAGAGCATTGGGTGGCGTATACAAATAGGAACGGTCAAGATTATCTCTTTGAATCGGAAATTGACAGTGTTGATCTCATCTTGTTGAGCCTAGGGCCGAACAATTCTACGATCGCAGGAATCGATTCGGTGTTTACTCTGCCGGTCGATGTCTTGAATGAGAAAAGCAGACTGTTGAGACTGAACGGGAATTCAGTTGTGGTTACCTTAATCGGATATCCGGGAAAGGGTGGGCTTCTCTTGACGAGAACACCGGAGTACATCTGGGGCGATCTTGTCAAAATTGACAAGTATCACGTTTTGAGTAGTGCCCCATCTATTCATGGCTTCAGCGGCTCGCCTATATTTGGTCGCCACAATGGCAAGTACGTATTCCTCGGGATTCATCGAGCGACTGCACGGTACGGTGCTGAGCGTGTCGCAGTAGGCGTTCCAGCTTGGAAGATTCGCGAGGCCTTCACCCGGTTCTTCAAATAGTAACCCCCTCCCGTTTCCCCTTGACTATCAGAGCCAAAAAGGTAAGTTTAGCGCTTTCGCCTGATTCTGGCGTACTATAGTTATTGCGGCCCGGCCGTTCATTGTGAAAATGAGAACTTATTATAGATCATCGAGGTAACCTATGTCCCGAAAAGTCGGTATTGTCGGTTACGGAGCCCACATCCCGCGGTATCGCATCAAGGTCGAGGAAATCGCCAAGACCTGGGGCGCGGATGCTCCGTCGTACAAAAAAGGTCTCGAGTTGTGGGAGAAATCAGTCCCGCCGCCCGACCAGGATACGATCACGCTGTCGGTGGAAGCCGCCAAGCGCGCGTTGAAGCGCGCCGGTATCGCCGGCAAGCAGATCGGTTGCATGTATATCGGCTCGGAGTCGCATCCGTACGCCGTCAAACCCTCCGGAACGGTGGTGGCCGAAGCGATCGGCGCGGTGCCGTTCTGCCGCGTGGCGGATTTTGAATTCGCCTGCAAAGCGGGCACCGAGGGAATGTTCGTCGCGATGACGCTGGTCAAGGCCGGCGAGATCGAGTACGGCATGGGGATCGCCGCCGACACGTCGCAGGGCGCTCCCGGCGATGCTCTGGAGTACTCTGCTGGTGCAGGCGCTGCGGCGTTTGTGTTTGGCGCGAACAATCTGATTGCCGAATGCGAGTATACGACCTCGTACATGACCGACACGCCGGACTTCTGGCGGCGCGAGCATGAATTCTATCCGCAGCACGGCGGCCGCTTCACGGGCGAGCCGGCCTACTTCAAGCACACGCAGGGCGCGGCGCTTGACTTGCTGAAGAAATCGGGCACCAAGCCGGGCGATTTCCAGTGGGCGGTGTTCCACCAGCCGAACGGGAAGTTCCCGCACCGCGTGGGACAGATGCTCGGATTCAAGAAAGAGCAAATGGAGACCGGCCGCTTGACGCCGCGTCTCGGCAATACCTATTCCGGCGCTTCGCCGATCGGCTTGACCGCGATTTTGGATCACGCCAAGCCGGGCGACAAGATTTTCATGGTGTCCTACGGTTCCGGCGCGGGCTCGGACGGCTTCATCTGGAAGGTGACCGATCGCATCAAGGAAGTGCAGGACATCACGACGAAGACGTTTACGCTTCTCGATGAGAAGAAATACTACGTCGACTACGGCACCTACGCCAAGTTCCGGCGGAAAATCTTGAAGAACGCTTAGGAGTGAGAACATGAGAGATGTAGCAATTATCGGCGTAGGCTTGCAGAAGTGGGGAGAGTTGTGGGAGAAGTCCTTCCGCGATCTCTTCGTAGAAGCAGCGCTGAACGCATTAGCAGAAACCAAGGTCGACAAGCTCGACCACATGTATATCGGTTGCATGTCCGGCGGGTTGTTCGTCGGGCAGGAACATATCGGCGCGATCATGGCCGACTATCTCGGCCAGCGTTACCTCGGCGCGACGCGCGTCGAGTCGGCGTGCGCCTCCGGCGGCGCTGCGCTGCGCGCGGGATTTATCGACGTTGCCTCCGGCATGAGTGATATCGTGCTCGTCGGTGTCGAGAAGATGACCGACGTGTCGGGTGACGGCGCGACCTATGCGCTGGCGACCGCAGCCGACCAGGAATACGAAGTTTACAACGGCGCGACCTTCCCGGGACTCTATGCCCTAATGGCGCGCTCGTATATGGAGAAGTTTGGCGCGACGCGCGACCAGATGTCGGCGGTGCCGGTCAAGAATCACGAGAACGGCCTGAACAATCCGAATGCGCAGTACCAGATGAAGATCTCCGTCGACGACGTCAACAAGTCGGTGATGGTGGCTGATCCGCTGCGGATTCTCGACTGCTCGCCGATCACGGACGGCGCGGCGGCGTTGATTCTCTGTCCGCTGGAAATGGCCAAGAAGCTCTCGACCAAACCGGCAGTGAAGATCATCGGTTCGGCGATGGCCTCGGATACGATTGCGCTGCACGATCGGCGCGATTTCACGTCGCTGGATGCCGTGAAGATGTCGTCGATGGCAGCGCTCAAGATGGCAGGGAAGGCTGTGCATGATGTCAACGTGACCGAAGTGCACGACTGTTTCTCGATCGCGGAAATTATAGTCTCTGAATCGCTCGGCTTCTTTGCCTGTGGCAAGGGCGCGGCAGCGGCGGCCAATGGCGAGACGCGGATCGACGGCAAATTCCCGATCAATCCATCCGGCGGTTTGAAGTCGAAGGGTCACCCGGTGGGAGCTACGGGCGTCGCACAGGCGATTGAGATAACCTATCAGCTTCGCGGTGAAGCGGGCAAGCGCCAAGTGAAAAACGCGCGTGTCGGTATGACGCAGAACATGGGCGGCTCCGGCGGCAGCTCGGTTGTGCATGTGATGGAGGTGGCCTAATGTTTCCAGCCAGATATCATCGTGAGATGCCGCACCGCTACCGCATGGAAGCGTGCAAGTGCAAGAAATGCGGCGCCGTTTATTTCCCGCACCGGCTGATATGCCGCGAGTGCCAGGGGCGTGAATTTGAAACTATCACATTATCTGAGCGCGGTAAGTTATTGAGTTACACTGTGATTCATACGCCGGCGAGTCAATTCAAGGACATCGCTCCGTACGCACTCGGAATTCTTGAGACGAAGGAAGGTGCGAAGCTCACCGCGCAGATCGTTGATCTGCCTTACGAGGAAATCCGGACCGGCATGGAACTGCAAATCGAGTTCCGGCGGGTCCAGACCGACGGCCACGAAGGCGTGCTGGCCTACGGTTATAAGCTCGTGCCGGTGATGTAGGATTCGATGTATCGGATCGAATCGAAGATCGACACAAATTCGCCCGAGTACAAACAAAACAACGAAGACAACAAGCGGTTGCTGGATGAACTGCGCAGCCGCTTAGAGAAAGTGCGTCAGGGCGGGCCGCCGCAGGCCGTCGAACGTCACAAAGCCCGCGGCAAACTTACTGCGCGCGAGCGCCTGGCCAAGCTATTCGACGACAACACGCCGTTCGTCGAGCTTTCGCCGCTAGCCGCTTGGGATATGTACGATAACGACGCGCCGGGCGCCGGAATGGTGACCGGGATCGGCGTCGTGCATGGCCGGGAAGTCGTCGTCGTGGCGAATGATGCCACGGTCAAGGGCGGCACCTATTTTCCCATTACGATCAAGAAGCATGTGCGCGCGCAGGAAGTGGCGCGCAAGCATCATTTGCCGTGCATCTATCTGGTCGACTCGGGTGGAATATTCCTTCCCGAGCAGTCCGGGACTTTTCCTGATCGCGATCATTTTGGCAAGATTTTCTATAACCAAGCCACGCTTTCGGCGCTGCGGATTCCGCAGATTGCCTGCGTGATGGGGTCGTGTACGGCGGGCGGCGCCTATGTGCCGGCGATGTCGGACGAGGCGATCATCGTGCGTAAGCAAGGGACGATCTTTATCGGCGGACCGCCGTTGGTGAAAGCCGCGACGGGTGAAGAAGTCTCGGATGAGGACCTCGGCGGCGCTGACGTCCATTGCCGGATTTCCGGGACGGCGGATCACTATGCGCAGAACGACGATCATGCAATTCAGATTTGCCGCAATATCGTCGAGACGCTCGACCGGCCGAAGAAGTTCCAGCTTGATCGCGCCGCGAGCGAGGATCCGTTTTACGATCCGAATGAACTCTATGGTATTGTGCCGACGGATTTGAAGAAGCCGTTCGACATCAAGGAAGTGATCGCGCGGTTGGTTGACGGCAGTCGTTTCCAGGAGTTCAAAGCGCTGTACGGTATCACGCTGGTTTGCGGGTTTGCGCGGATTCACGGCTATCCGGTCGGCATTCTGGCGAACAACGGCGTGCTGTTCAGCGAGTCGTCGCTGAAGGGTGCGCACTTTATCGAACTCTGTGCGCTACGCAAGATTCCGTTGATCTTCTTGCAAAACATCACCGGCTTCATCGTCGGGAAAAAATATGAGCATGGCGGGATCGCGCGCGACGGCGCCAAATTGGTACATGCCGTGGCGAATGCGCAGGTGCCGAAGTTCACGGTGATAGTGGGCGGGTCGTATGGCGCGGGCAACTACGCAATGTGCGGTCGTGGCTACGATCCGAATTTCTTGTGGATGTGGCCCAACGGCAAGATCTGCGTCATGGGCGGCGAACAGGCGGCGGACGTACTTTGGACGGTGAAGAAAGCTCAACTCAGCAAGCAAGGAACGAAAATTACTCCCGAGATGGAGGCCGAATTCAAGAAACCGACGCTGGCGAAGTATGAGCAGGAATCATCGGCCTACTACTCGACAGCACGGCTGTGGGATGACGGCATCATTGATCCCGTGAAGACACGCGACCTGCTCGCGCTGGCGATTGCAGCGTCGTTGAATGTGCCGATACCGGAGCACAATTTTGGTGTGTTTAGAATGTAGAACACTCGCGCCAGGCCCACTCTGTGAGAGGGAGTGTTGATGATGCCCGGCCGTGGTTTTGGGAGTGCGAGAGTCGAAGATGCAGCGACCGAGAGATTGCTTCGTCGCGGCGGCGAGCCGTGCGGATTGTGTGTGTACGTTCGCTCCTCGCAATGACCTTGACACAGTTCTTGTGCAAAGCTCCTGCAGTGGATTTCGTCAGTGTCCGCAAGCGCCAGAGGGCTGAGAGCAACACAGGGACTTCTGAGAAGGTATGAAATGAACGGTAACAGGACAGTCAGAGTCGAAACGGTCGGGCCGATTGGCAAGGTCGTATTCTGCCGGCCGGAGGTGCACAACGCATTTAATGCGCAAGTGATCGATGAAATGACGTTTGCTTTCAAGCGTCTCAAGACCGACAGCGATGTGCGCGTCGTCGTCCTGACCGGCGAAGGCAAATCGTTCTGCGCCGGCGCCGATCTGAATTGGATGCGCTCGGTAAAGGATGCTGCGTACGAAGACAATCTCGACGAAGCACGGCGGCTGGCGGATTTGTTCTACGATATCTATTCGTTCCCGAAGCCGGTAATTGGACGCATCAATGGCGCGGCCATCGGCGGCGGGACAGGGTTCGTGGCGGTCACGGATATCGCCGTAGCAGCGCAGAGTGCGATTTTCTCGTTCAGTGAAGTGAAGATCGGCGTGGTGCCGGCTTGTATCTCGCCTTATGTAATCAAGCGTGTAGGCGAGGGGCGGGCGCGCGAGTTCTTTCTGACCGGCGAAAGATTGAGTTCCGAACGGGCGCTGGAAGCGGGCTTGGTGAATCGCGCGGTACCTGATGATCTGCTCGATGCAACCGTCAACGGTATCGTGCAGCAGTTGTTGTCCTCCGGGCCGGCGGCGATCAAAGTTTGCAAAGAACTGCTCCAGAATGTGCCGCAGCAGAGCGTCGAAGAATTCAAGGAGTACACGGCGCGCGTGATCGCCGACTTGCGGCAGTCGCCGGAGGGACAGGAGGGAATGGACGCCTTCCTGAATAAGCGCAAGCCGAACTGGGTGATTGAAGAGTGATTCTGTAGGTTCGACTTTAGTCGAACGATGCTAAGGAGAAGATTTGATGTTTTTTGATAGTAGGTTCAATGCTCAAGAAAATCCTCGTCGCCAATCGCGGCGAAATTGCGCTGCGCATCATGCGCGCCGCGCGCGAGATGAACATTCCCACCGTTTCGGTGTATTCGGAGGCGGATAGCGAGGCTTTGCATGTGCGCCGCGCGCACGAAGCGGTCTTACTCGGCCCGCCGCCGGCTTCGGAAAGTTACCTCGTCATCGACAAGCTGATCGCAGCCGCCAAGAAGACGCGCTGCGACTCGGTCCACCCCGGCTACGGATTTCTCGCGGAAAATGCGGAGTTCGCTCAGGCGGTACAGGCCGCCGGGTTGACATTCATCGGCCCGCAGCCGCGCGCGATCCGGGCGCTCGGCAATAAGCTCGGCGCGCGTTCGATGATGTCGAAAGCCAACGTGCCGACCGTTCCGGGCGGTGAGATCAAATCGGGCACGATCGAAGATTTCAAGAAACTGGCTAACACTATCGGCTACCCGGTGCTGGTCAAGGCGGCTGCCGGCGGCGGCGGCAAGGGGATGCGCATTGTTCATGAAGAGTCACACCTGCAAGATGCCGTCGAAGCTGCCCAACGCGAAGCCAAGTCCGCGTTCGGCGATGCAACCGTATATCTCGAGAAATACCTGGCCCGTCCCCGTCATATCGAAGTGCAGGTGATCGCCGACCAGTTCGGGCACACGGTGCACCTGTTCGAACGCGAGTGCTCGATTCAGCGGCGTCATCAGAAGATTATTGAAGAAACGCCCTCCACAGCGCTCACACCGGAACTGCGCAAGAAAATGGGCGAGGCTGCCGTGGCCGCTGCCAAAGCCGCGAGCTATATTTCGGCGGGCACCGTGGAATTCCTGCTCGACAACGGCAATTTCTATTTCCTCGAAGTTAACACGCGCATCCAAGTCGAGCATCCGATAACTGAGATGGTTACTGGTATCGACCTCGTGAAAGAACAGATTCGAATTGCCTCCGGAGAGAAACTCTCGTTCACGCAGGAAGATATCAAGACGCGCGGGCATGCGACAGAGTGCCGCATCTACGCTGAAGACCCCGCGACGGGATTTTTGCCTTCGCCGGGGAAGATTCTGTACTTGGATGAGCCCTCCGGCGCCAATCTGCGCATCGACACCGGTGTCTATTCGGGGTGCGACGTGCCGATCTACTATGATCCGATTCTCTCGAAAGTGATTACATATGGGCGTAACCGCGAAGAGTCCACCGAGCGCATGGTCCTCGCGTTGAAAGATTATCGCCTTATCGGTATCAAGAACAACATCCGGTTCCTGATCGACTGCCTCAAGCATCCCGAGTATCGCGCCGGTAATCTCTTCACGGGATTCATCGATCAGCACCTGCCCGATTGGTCGGAGCAAAACGGCAAGAAAGAACTCGATCTTGCGCTTGCCGGCGCAACACTGGCCGCAACGGATCGACAGGCTACAACCGGTGCGACTGCGATTGAGCAGACAGATTCGCCCTGGCAGTCGATGGGAAGGTGGGAGCTGTAATGGAGCTGAAGTTATTCATCGAGGCGGAAGCGATCGAAATCAAGGCAGATCGCAGCGGCGACTCGCTAACCATCCATTCCGTCGGCAAGGCGCACAGTTTTGGCGTCACCGAGCTCGGCAGCGGCGACTATCTTCTGCGCCACGGCGACAAAGTCCATCGGATCACGGCAATCAAGAACGGCAACAAGATTCACGTGCTCACGGAGAACGAATCATACGCCTTCGAATTGCCGGCAGCAAAGGACTCAGATCACTTCGGCGGCGAGCAGAGCGATCATGGCGATAAGTCCAAGATCGTTGCGCCGATGCCGGGCAAGGTCGTGAAGGTACTGGTCAAGCCCGGTGACACAGTGGAGCCGAAACAGAAGCTGGTGATCGTCGAGGCGATGAAAATGGAGAATCCCCTTGTCGCACCGTACAAGGCTGAGGTCAAGTCAGTCGACTGTGCCGACGGCGAGTTGGTCGACTCCGAGCGTGTGCTGATCGAACTGGTGAAGTCCGAATAATATAGGTGCCGCAAAAGGCGTGCTTCCTGTTAGAAGATTTTGCGCGCGAGACGCACTGATTCTCCCGATTCGCCCGGTTGCATCGGCATTACCCCATGTTTTTCCCCATATCCCGCTATTATCTAAGGAATTGAGATTGTTGCGCCGATAACTGCAATAGACGGAATAGGAGCTATTGCGAGATGCGCGAGCAACGAGTCATTACCAAGTGCAAGTACACCGACGTCTGCTATTTGGCGGAAGCCCTTCAATGTTATGGATACAAACTCGATTGTATTCTCTACACGAAGTCGAACGGATTTCCCGTTACCCCTGAGGAATTCCACCGCGCCGTAAACGAACTCATCGATAAGACCAAGGCCGAAGACGTTCAGAATCTCTAAGCGGAACATTCAGGTGATTCTCACGGAAGAATTTTCTTCCTCATAAGCTCCATCACAAGATATCGCCAGCTCGATCTCCACACTAAGCTCAAACATGACATCACTTTAGGCATTGTGCTGCAAGTTTGGCAGGGCGCTTGCAATGCCTCGGGCGGAGAATTGCCATGCTTAGAGGAATTTACAACACCGCCAGTTCGATGGTCCCGCGCATGCGGAAGCAAGAAGTGATCGCGAACAACATGGCGAACGCGGAAACCGCGGGCTACAAGAAGGACTCGATGTTCCTGCGCATCTTCAAGAAGGAACAGGAAGTCTCTCTGAAAGGCCTGCAGCCATCGTGGGAGGTGCGCATGATCGACAAGCTCTACACAGATTATAGCGGCGGTTCGCTGGAAGCAACCGGCCGCGAACTCGACCTGGCGCTGCAGAGTGAAGGCTTCTTCACAGTGCTGACCCCCAACGGGGAGGCCTACACGCGTAACGGCGCCTTCTCGCTGGGCCCCGATGGATCGCTCGTGAATTCGGACG
The DNA here is from genome assembly GCA_964576925.1 of uncultured Ignavibacteria bacterium. Classification (GTDB taxonomy): domain Bacteria; phylum Zixibacteria; class MSB-5A5; order CAIYYT01; family CAIYYT01; genus JADJGC01. The sequence continues at coordinate 65,049 of CAZNWJ010000007.1, forward strand.
GCTACCCGGTACTGGCAGACGGCGGCCCCGTGATCCTCACCGGCAACCAGGTTTCTTTCGGCAACGATGGCCAAATCACCGTTGATGACCAGGCGATCGGCAAGCTGCGCATCGTTGATTTTGAGGATCCGGACGCAATCCGCAAGGTATCCGGCACATTGTATGCGCTTAACGAAGGGGCGACGCCGATCACGCCACCGTCCGTGAATGTCCGCCAGGGATACCTGGAGAAATCGAATGTCGACATCCTTCGCGAGATGGTGGAGATGATCGACACTTACCGCATGTTCGAAACCGGCCAGAAAATGATTCAAATCCAGGATGATACGCTCGGCAAGGCGGTCAGCGAATTGCCCCGTGTTTAGAGGAGTAATCTAAGATGATCCGATCACTACGCACCGCCGCCTCGGGCATGAGCGCCCAGCAGATGAACGTTGACAACATCGCCAACAACCTGGCGAACGTCAACACGACCGGCTTCAAAAAGTCCAAGGTTGAATTTCAGGATATCATGTACCAGTCGCTGCGTCGCCCCGGCGTGACGGCGATTACCGGCTCGACCGTGCCGACGTCGCTTGATATCGGTTACGGTACGCGCCCTGTCGCGACCACGCGTCAATTTTCGGTCGGCGAACTTTCGCAGTCGGGCAACCCGCTTGATCTGGCGATTGACGGCGACGGCTTTTACCAGATTCAGCGTCCTGACGGCACGATCGCCTACACGCGCGACGGCAGCCTGAAGTTGACCGCCGACGGACGTGTTGCGACCTCCGACGGGCTGTTTCTTACCCCAGAGATCACGATTCCTGAAGATGCCGTGTCGATCTCGGTCGGCTTTGACGGTCGCGTGTCGGTAGTCCAAACGGGCACGAACGAACCGCAGGAAATCGGACAGATCGAGCTGGCTCGTTTCATCAACCCGGCCGGACTGGCAGCCGTCGGACACAACCTGTTTGAAGAAACCCCGGCTTCCGGCGCTCCGATCACCGGCGCCGCAGGTGAAGACGGCTTCGGCAGAATCAACCAGGGCTATCTCGAGATGTCGAACGTCGACGTGGTGACCGAGATGGTCAACATGATCGTGGCGCAACGCGCCTACGAAATCAATTCGAAAGCGATCCAGACCGCGGACGATATGAGCAGTCTGGTCAATAACCTGAAGCGATAGGCAGAACATGAAACGCATTGCACATGGACGTGTGATTGCGAGACACAGCGCGAACAAGCAAGCCACAATCACAGGATTTCGCGCCGTAGCGCTTTCCCGCCGCATCACATTCTCGGAATTCGGAAAGAAGCTCACCATCGCAGCCGCCACGTTGTGGCTGATGATGATCGCGGTGTCGCACGCCGTGGCGGCGCCGAGCGCGGCCGCCGATATCGAGCAAGCGATCCGCAACCTGCTGACCGACTCGCGCTACGAGTACATTGTTGCCCTCACGCAAAGCAGCAACGGCGCTCCCGAGCACTACGATTCACTGCGCGCCGAGGCTGTCGGCGAATCCCAGCCCTTCGGAAATTGCTGGGTGCGGGTGTTCTTCTACAGCGGCGGCGCGATTGCTCATACCGCAACTCTCAATGCCCAGGTGTTGTGGTACCAGGAAGCGCTCGTCACGACGCGCTCGATTACGCGCGGGGAAGCACTCACTCCTGAGCTGTTTACCGTGATGAGGCGCGAAGTCACCTCGATCGCCGATCCGATTGTCACCGGACTGGATGAGATCGAAGGCAAGGAAGCCGCGCGCACAATCCCGCAAGGCAAATCGCTCACCTTTTCGATGATCAAGAATGAAGAATTGATCAAGCGCGGCGACCATGTCACCATCGTTTATCAGAACGGCAACCTTCAGATAACGGCTTCCGGTGAAGCGCGGCAGGCGGGCGCCCGCGGCGAAGCCATCAAGATCAAGAATTTGTCCACGAACAAAATAATCACGGCAGAGGTGCTCGATGAACAATCGGTCAAAGTCGTCCGCTAAGACTGCGGAAGTTGTCTTCGTGATCGCCGTCGTGGCGGTCATGTTGTTCCTGCCGATATCGTTGAAGGCGCAGCGCGTCGGTTCCGACGGCTCGTTCTTCACGGACATCAAGGCGTACCGCATCGGCGATCTGCTGACGGTACTGGTTTACGAAAACACGGAAGCCTCGAACGAATCGGCGATGAAAACCGAGGAATCGAGCGAAGGGACGACGAAGTCCTCCGGCGGCGTCGGACCGCTCAACTTCATTCCGCTCTTTTCCGCCGACAACGCCAACGAGAACACATATGACGGTAAAGGCTCAAATTCCCGCAAAGGCTCGATTCGCGCCCGCATGACAGTGGAAGTCGTCGGCGAACGCGCCAACGGGGATTTAGTCATTCACGGTTCGCGTATTCTGGAGATCAATTCGGAAAAGGAGACGATGACGCTGTCCGGCATCATTCGCCGCGCCGACATCAATCCCGACAACACGATCAACTCCTACAACATCGCGAACGCCAAAATCGAGTACACCGGCAAGGGACCGGCCGCCGATGGTTCCAAACCTGGCTTAATCACCAGAGTCCTCAACTGGATCTTCTAAATGGAGCATGGATGCTATGCGCATTTTGCGACTGCTGATCATCGGATTGATCATCTTCGTGCTGGTCAACATCGTCTCGCTGATGGAAGCCCGCGCTGACGTCAGAATCAAAGACATTGCCAGATTCAGCCAGGCCGGCGAGGTTGACCTCGTCGGCTACGGCCTTGTGATCGGCCTGAACGGCACCGGCGACGGCAAAGGCGCGCTGTTTACCGTGCAATCGATCGCCAACATGCTGCAGCGCATGGGGGTCACAGTTGCGGCGGACAAGATCAAGATCAAGAACGTAGCCGCCGTGCTCGTAACGGCCAAGCTGCCGCCGAGCGCCATCATGGGCGACCGGCTGGATGTGACGGTATCGTCAATCGGCGATGCTTCCACCCTCGAGGGCGGAACATTGGTCCTGACACCGCTGACGGATCGCTCCGGCGTGATTTACGGCTACGCCCAGGGAAGCGTGTCGATCGGCGGATTTAACGTCCAGGTCGGCGACAACAAGATCGTCAGCAACTACACGCTGGTCGGTAGGATTCCGAACGGACTTGCGGTCGAACGCGAGGCTGCGCACGAAATGGAATCGCCCAACCTGCTGAAGCTCTCGCTCTATAATCCAGACTACACGACGGCCGAGCGAATCAAAGATTCGATCAACGGCCGTTACGAAAAATCGGCCACGGTCGCCAGCGACGGATCGCTGAGCATCACGCTGCCGGCAACCCTGATCGGCGCGGACGGCAAGGCGCAGTTCATCGCCTCGGTGGAGAATCTGATGGTGACGCCCGACACGCGGGCGCGCATCGTAATCAATGAAAAGACCGGCACGATCGTCGCCGGAGGTAATGTGACGATAGCGCCGGTTGCTCTGGCGCACGGAAACATTACGATCGAAGTACGGTCGATTCCGGTGATCAGCCAGCCCGAACCGTTCGGCAAGGGCGAAACGGTGTCGACGCAGGAGACCACCGTTGATATCACCGAAGAAGAGGCGCGCGTCATTTACTTCGAAGAGCGCACGAATATCTCCGAGATCGCCTCGGCGCTCAATGCCATCGGCGCTTCGCCGCGCGACATCATCGCTATTTTCCAGGCCATCAAACAGGCTGGAGCCCTGCGAGCTGAACTCGTGGTGCTATGATCAAGCTCAATACGCTCACACAGCCGCTCAAACTTGAGTTGGCCAAACCGGCGCTGGGCGAGGCGGCGCACAGGCGCCACAAGCTCAAGCAGGCGACGGAAGCCTTTGAAGCGGTCTTCATCAATCAACTCCTCAAGAACATGCGCTCGGTGAGCTTCACCAAGAAAGAGGAAGACGGATTCGGCAAGGACATTATGCTGGCAATGGCCGATGAAGGCGTGGCGCGACAGCTCTCCAAGTCCGGCATGCTCGGTGTCGGCCGCTTGCTTTACGAACATTTGCTCAAGCGACTCGAGGACGAGCCGCAGACCGGCAGCGGCCTGCAGATCACGTCACCGCGCCATATCGACGGCATCGCCCCGCCGCGAAGCGCCGCGCCCGCGACGCCCAGCAAGGAGAGCACCATCGACTCACCAATTTCCTCGCAGCCAGGTTTGGGCACGGACACGAAGCAAACGCCCGCAGCCAAGCCGACCGAAAATGCTATCGCGAGCAAATCCGCCGTCAATCAATCGGCGCGCAGGGGACGATTGGAGAAGTACATCGCGCATATTCGCGAGGCCGCGCAGGAGACGAGGCTTTCGGAAGATCTCATTAGGGCGGTCATCAAGCAGGAATCAGGCGGCGATTCGACGGCAGTGTCGCCGAAGGGTGCCGCCGGGTTGATGCAGCTCATGCCGGACACGGCGCGGGCGGTAGGCGTCAGTGATCGTTTCGATCCGCGGGAGAACATCCTGGGCGGCGCGCGCTACCTGCGCCAGCTGGTCGACCGGTTCGGCAATCTCGAAAACGCGCTGGCGGCATACAACGCCGGACCGGGGAATGTCGAACGGCACAACGGTGTTCCACCGTTCCCGGAGACGCAGAATTACGTGCGGCGTGTACTCGCCGATCTTTCTGTCGATAAGTAGGTTAATAAAATCCGCGCGCGTTCCGACAATGAGTATGTAAGAGGAGACAACTTGGAAGATAAAATTCTCAAACTGATCCGGTTGATCGGGGAAGAAGTGCAGATTTTTGAGTTGTTTCTGCGGCATCTAAACCGGCAGCAGGACGCCCTGGTCGCCAACGATCTGGAGGCGTTGCAGCGGGTCACGCAGGATCAAGAAGATCTGGCGCGCCGTACGACGCAAATCGAGACCGAGCGCCGACGCCTGGTCGAGACGATTTGCGGCGAGTTAAAGCGCGAACAGTCCGATTTGACGCTTACGGAACTCACCAAGCTGGTCGCCGAACCGCAATCGAACCAGATTCACGCGCTGCAGACGACGCTCCTCAGCTTACACGAACAGATTAGCACCATCAAGTCACGGAACGATTTCCTGATCCGCAAGTCGATGGAATACATCAACACGACGATCGCGCAACTGGGACTGACGGAACAGGTCAACCAGACCACATACTCGGCGGACAATACCAAAGCCGCCCCGGCAGCCAAGACGGCGCTGGTCGATCGGAGAGCATAGGATGTCAGGACTCTTTTACGGATTGGAACTGGGCAAGCGCGCCCTGATGGCGCAGCAACTGGCCCTGAACACGAGCGGCCACAACGTCGCCAACGCGGCGACGCCGGGATACTCACGCCAACGGGTGAGCCTTACGCAGACCTTGCCCCTCGACACGCCGCAGGGCAGTATCGGTTCCGGCGTATATGCCAAAGATGTACGCCACGTGCGCGATCTCTTTCTTGGTTCACAGTATCGCAACGACAACGGACACTTTGCGCGTTGGGAAACGACGCACAAGTCGCTTTCGCAGGTTGAGCTGTTTTTCAACGAGCCGAGCGACAAGGGTTTGAATCAGTTGATCCAGGATTTCTGGAACAGCTGGGAGAACCTGGCCACCAACCCGACCGCGCGCAGCACCGTCGTGGAAAAAACCAAGGTGCTGATCAACGCGTTCCACGAGCACGCCCAGCAATTGAGCGACCTGCGCACCAGTATCGATACCGATGTCAAGAATCGCATCTCCGAGATCAATCTGCTCTCAACGCAGATCGCCTCGATCAATCGCCAAATTGCCGGCGCCGAAATCGGCGGCGGTATGGCCAACGACCTGCGCGATCAGCGCGACGTGTTGATCGACAAGCTCTCCTCGATGGTGCAGGTTCGGACGCTCGATCGCCCCAACGGTACGGTTGCGGTCCTGATCGGTTCGATGACGCTTGTTGACGGCGGCGACGATCTCAAGATCGAAACCAAGACGCTCGAGCAGGCCGGTGCCACGAAGACCCTGGCGGTCTGGGAAGGCACGAACATTGAAATAGATTTCACCGGCGGCGAGATCTTCGCCAATCAGCAATTGCGCGACAAGACGATTCCGGAAATGCAGGCGCAGCTCGACACGCTCGCGCGGACGATTATCGAGCAAGTCAATGCGCTGCACCGGACGGGCATCGGCGCGGCGGGATCGACCGACGTTGATTTCTTCGATCCGACGTTCCTCACGGCGCAGACAATCGCGCTTAATCCGGCGGTTGAACTGGATCCGAACTTGATTGCCGCCTCGCTCTCCGGCGAGCCCGGCGATACGCGCAACGCGCAAGCGATCAGCGAACTCCGCAACGCGCGCCTGCTGCTCGCCAATTCGGTCACGATAAACGAATACTACGCCAACATGGTCGGTACGCTCGGCATCAAGACGCAGGAAGCGGAAGTCCTCAAGGAGAATTACGACCTGTTGGTCACTCAGCTGGATAACGCCCGGCAATCAGTGCAGGGAGTCTCGGTCGATGAAGAAGTCACGGATATGATCCGTTTCCAGCGCGCGTATGAGGCGGCGGCGCGCGTGATCACCTTCATGGACGGCGCTCTCGAAACAGTCATCAGCGGCATGGGCGTGACGAGATAACAGACCACGGAGGGTGGATTGCTCATTCTAACAAGGAAGTTAGGCGAGTCCATAACGATTGGTGACAACATCAAGGTCACCGTACTCGGAATTTACGGACGACAAGTGCGCCTCGGAATCGACGCGCCGCTGAAGGTTGTCGTGCACCGCGAAGAAGTGTACGTCAAGATTCAGCAGGAGAATCGCAAGGCGGCCCAGGCCGGCAAGAAGGACCTGATGTCGGTCGTGACGATGCTCAAGAACAAGTTCAAGGGCGACCTCAAGCCGGACGGCGACGTCAAATCGGAACTGGAGTATCGCGAACCGAAGGGAAAGAAAGATCGAAACGAAGATATACGACCGGAAGGGAAGCCGTAGGACTGAGCCATGCGGAGCGGAAAAGATACAAACGCGGGACGGCAGTCGTCGGGTGCCGACGATCCCAAGATCAAGGACCAGACGCGCGACAGCGATGACAAGCGCCAGCCGAACCCGATGGATGAAGGATTCGTGTACTACGAAGAGTAGACCATGCGCGTAACTCACGAGATGATTGCCAATCAGGTTGTCTTCAACCTGACCAACAACATCAACCGGTTCTTCAAGCTGCAGAACATGATGTCGACGAACCGGCGCATCAACAAGGTGTCGGACGACCCGATCGGGACGATTAAGGACCTGTCGTACCGGGAACGCCTGACGGAGATCACGCAATTCAAGGCGAATATCTCCATCGGACAGACCTGGCTCGCCTCGACCGACCTGGCGCTTAATGACATCAATTTGTCGATTCACGAGGCGCATGCGCTCGCGGTCGAGATGTCGAACGATACCTACGACGCCGTGGCGCGCGAAGCAGCGGCCAATGAAATACAATCTTTGCTTGAGCAGATTCTCGCGGCGGGAAATTCGCAGCTTCAGAACAACTACTTGTTCGGCGGTTATCGGACGCGCACCAAGCCGTTCGAATCAGGCGCGAACGGCGTGGTTTATCGCGGCGACGACGGCGCCATTGCCTACACAATCGACAGCAAGGCCAAGGTACAGATCAACACCGTCGGCTCAAACCTGCTGACGCGACCGTTCCAGGTGATCGGTCAAGACGCCGACCTCAATGTCGGCATCCTGGGCACGACTCCGCTGGCGACGCTCAACACCGGTAACGGCGTCGATCTGGTCCCGGGGACGTTCACGCTGCAGGACAACAATCTTGGCATCTCAGTCAACCTTGATATCAGTGCGGCCACGACCGTCACTGACGCCATCACGGCGATCAATACGCAGTTGACCGCGGCGGGAATCACAAACGTCACCGCCTCGCTTGGCCTCGAAGGCAACAATATTCGCTTCGTCGCCGTCGACCGTCCGGAAATCGCGCTAACGACCCCGCTGGCCAATCTGAACAGCGGCAACGGCGTCGATATGCAGCCGGGGCGCTTCGTCATTCGCGACGGCGGCAGCACCAATGTTACGATCGACCTGGCGGGCGCCATTACGGTCGGCGACGTCATCACCACTATCAACACGCAGTTGGCTGCAGCCGGAATAAACAATGTGACGGCCGCGCTTAACGGCGCGCAGACCGGCATCAACATCACGGATACAAACGGTACGCCGCTGGGCCTGCTGGTGGAAGATACAGCCGCGACGGAATCGACGGCCTTCGATCTCGGGATCGTGGGCCAGGTCAACCCGCTGTTGGCAGGCAATGCGCTCAATCCGCGTCCATCATTTACGATCAGCGAATCAGCTGTCGGCGAGACGACGGCTTCCGACATGGGCATCCTTGGCCAGTTTACCTACAATCACGTGGGGACCGACATCGGGCCGGAATTGCTGTCGACGACGCTGCTGAGTCAGTTTGCGAACAACCTCGGTATCGCGCGCGGGCAGCTCCGCATTTCGCATGGCGAGTCCGATCTCGTCATCGACACCTCGAATCCGGCACTGATTACCGTACAGGATTTCCTCGATGCCATCAACAATTCAGGATTGAACATCACCGCCTCGATCAACGCAGCGGGAACCGGAATCCAGATCCAGAATAACGATCCGACGCGCACGCTGACCATCGCTAATGTCGATGAAAACCGCGCGGCCTCGGCGCTCGGGATCGCCGGAGCGGCGGATGTCCTGGGCACAATGATCTTACTGGTCGACGCTCTGCGTTCCGATGACCGGCAGACGGTGTCGGAACTGATTGGGACGCTCGATTCATCGCTGAATGTCGTGCTCAATGAGCGGGCCTCGGCGGGCGCCAAGGTGATCCGCATGGAAACCACGCTTACCCGGCTCGAGGAATACGAAGTCAATTATACGAAACTGCTTTCAGAAGTAGAAGACGCCGACATCACCAAACTGATTACGGACCTTGCGATGCAGGAGAATGCCTATCAAGCCGCGCTGAACTCGGCGGCAAAGATCCTGCAGCCGTCGCTTCTGAACTTTATCAAGTGAGGGTCAATGGAACTGCAAACGCGGCAATTTGGAATGCTTGAAATCAGCGAAGCGGATGTGCTGATCGTTCCGAAGGGACTGCTGGGCTTCGAGAGCTTTGAACGCTATGTCCTGGTCGATAACCCGGAGTGCCGTCCTTTCCGCTGGTTGCAGTGCATGGACGCGCCGGAACTCGCCTTCGTGGTCGTGAGTCCGGTGGTGTTCTTCCCGGAATACAAAGTCGTGGTACACGCCAAGGAAGTAGCGGACATCGGCGTCAGAGAGCCGGGCGATGTCGAGGTCTACGTGATCGTGACCATCCCGGAACAATTGGAACAAATGTCGGCGAACCTCCAGGGCCCGATCCTGGTCAACCGCCGCAACAACCAGGTGAAGCAGATCGTGCTGACGGACAGCGTCTACACGGTGCAGCACTCGATCGTGCGCCAACTGGAACGCAACCAGAACGTCCCGACCGGCAAGCCGGTCTCGACCGTGCAGATATCATAATCGCGCCCATCCCGCTCAGAATGGATCTGGCCATGTGCGCGCCCCGACTGGCAAATAGGAGTTTGCATGACGACACAATCGCGGACGAAATTCCCGGCGCAAACGGCTGCGGCTGACCCGCAACTCGCCGAACTACTCGAGCAAGCCTCCCAGGCGATCTCTTACAATGACTACGCTACGGCAGGGAAGCTCCTGGTAAGCGCCTGCGGTCGTGCGGGCCACTCCGTTGAACTCCACCTGCATGCCGCGCTGGTGTTGCGCCAAAGCGGGAATCTGCCGCTGGCCGAGAAGTACCTTCTTAAGGCGCATCATCTCGATACGCGCAGCCTGGAGCCTCTGCACAACCTCGCGATTCTGGCCACGGAGCAGCGCGACTTGGAGAAAGCCAAGGAGTACCTGCACCGGGCGCTGGTGATCGACCCGGAAAACGCCGGGACCTTGAATGACCTGGCGGTCCTGGAAGAGCAATCGGAAAATGACCCGGCGGCGCAGCTGCTCTACGAGCGCGGCATCCGGCTGGCATCGGCGAGCAAGCGACTATTCCAGAACTACTTTGAGTTCTGCAATCGTACGGGAAACCAGGAGAGCTTCCAGCAGGCATGCACGCTCTATCGTCAGCGCTGGGGACAGGATGCCGCTTCGATCAAGTGGTGCGGCGAACAGAACGCGGCGGCGCCGATGACATCACAAGCAGGAACCCGCACGAAGAATTCCGGCAACCTGAAACTGGCATTCTTTGCGGCGCACCGCATGTTCATCGACCCGGTGATTGCGCACCTCTCACAAGCGCATCAGGTCAAAGTACTTCAAGCGCCGACAATTGAAGAAATGCGTGACGCCCTGAAATGGGCAGACCTCGCGTGGTTCGAGTGGTGCGACCAGTTATTGATCCAGGCCACCAAACTGCCCAAGACGTGCAAGATCATCTGTCGCCTTCACAGCTACGAAGTCTTCACCGAAATGCCGCGCCAGGTGGATTGGACAAAGGTCGACCACCTCGTGTTCGTCAACAGATCAGTGCAGGAACTGATGGCATACAATACGTCCGTGACAGTCCCGCAGTCGGTGATCTTCAACGGCGTCGACACTCAGCGATTCGACATCCCGCTGGAGAAAAAGTACGGGAAGAGGATCTGCTCAATCGGCTACGTCAATTACAAGAAAAATCCGGCGTTGCTGCTCTATTGCTTCAAGGCAATTCACGATTACGATCCCGGCTATACTTTTCATATCGCCGGTGAGCACCAGGACCCGCGCATCCAAGTGTACTTCGCGCATCTGCTGCCGAAGCTGAACCTGCCGATTCAATTCGACGGCTGGGTAAAGGATATTCCGGCGTACCTCGCCGACAAGGACTTCGTCATTTCTACATCGCTGTTCGAATCGTTCCACTACTCGATTGCCGAGGGCATGGCATCAGGAGTGCTGCCATTGATTCATGACTGGTTGGGCTCGGAGTATCTCTATCCGAAGGAGTACCTCTTTACGACACCCGATGACTGCCTCAAACTGCTGCAACGGCTGGAGAAGTCAGACCGCCACCGACTTGGCGCGGAGTGTCGGCAACACATCGTTGAGAACTTCGACAACGAAAAACAACTGGCAAAGATCGAGCAACTGATCGAAACGGTCAGCGGTAAGCCTGCGGCGGGGAGGGGCAGATGAGCCGTAAGGCGAAGAAAGCCAGCCCCGCGCCGGAAGCCGGCGCTCTTGACGCCCGTCTGGAGTCTGTCTTCAAGCTCTACGACAGCAGCGCGTACGCGGCGGTGTTACAGGCCGCTGCAGAGTTCGTCAAGGAGACGCGCGCACCATCAGGTTCATTGGAGGCTCAGGCTCTCGCCGTTGTTGCCTGGAGTGCATACCGTCTGGGACGTTATAACGAAGCCCAAGACATTTGTGACCGACTGGCAAAGGCGTCGCAAGACACAAGCTCCATCAAGCGCCTGGAAATCGTACTGTCGGCGCAAGCCGGTGAACACAAGCGGTGCTGCAAACTGTGGCAAGCGCATGTCAAGCAAGTAAAGCACTGGCAGGACCTGAAGAGCGCGATAGGGCAATTGCTCTACGAATGCCGTGATGTCACAGTTGCGGCTGCCGACGCAGAGTATCAGCTTCGCTCCTTTGACGAGTCCGCGCGGATCCTCGAAAAAGCCTGCGCAACCCGCCCGGAGATGGCCGAATTCTACCTGGAACTGGCTCGTGTACGGAAGCGCACCAACGATGAGACCGGGCAACGGCGCACTCTCACGCTGGGGCTGGCCCATGCCCTCGAAAAACGCGATCTGGCGAAACTCTCGCGCGGCCTGATCGGTCCGGAGCGGTTGTCAGTCTGCATGATCGTCAAGAACGAAGAGAAATTCCTGCCGCAGTGCCTGGCGAGTATCCACGGGTTTGCCGATGAGATTGTCGTTGTCGACACCGGTTCGACCGATCGTACGGTAGAAATCGCTGAGAGCTTTGGTGCGAAGGTATATCACCACCCCTGGGAGAACAATTTCTCGCTGCACCGCAACCAGTCGCTGAACTACGCGACCGGGGAATGGGTTTTCATTATCGATGCCGACGAGGAGTTTATTGCTGCCGATCTGGAGAAGCTCAAGCTTGCGATGACGACACCCGATGTGAACATACTCTCGATTTCGGTGCACAACAAGCATACGCGCACCGGCGAGTTTACTTCGTTTCTGCCGTCGGTGCGGTTGTGGCGGCGCAAACTAAACCTGCATTACGAGGGCATCGTCCATAACGAGCTGCGTCTGCCGCCGCAGGAACCGATCCTGCGCGTCGATGCAAAATTGATTCACTACGGTTACGGTCTCGACTGGAACCAGATGAAGCAGAAAATTGCCCGCAGCAAAGAATTGCTCCACGAGCAATTGCGCGGCAATCCGAATAACGCATTTGCGAATTTCAATCTCGCACAATTGCTACGCGGCGAGCACCAATTGCCGCCGGAAGACGTCTGTCGCGAGATTCTCGATCACGCCGGGCGTGCGGTGGCTAATACGAATCCACAAGACCCGGCCCAACGGCATATTCACCTGATGGCGCTCGACCAGATGTGCAGCGCGCACTTCTATCTCAAGGACTATGCAGCCGCCGAACAGGCGGCGAAGACGGCGTTGAAGCACGATCCGAACTATCTCGACCCGCTGTTTGCCCTGGGGCATATCTACGCCGCGCAAAGGAGGTTTCCGGAGGCTATCGCCGCCTATAGCGAATATATCAAGGCAGCCGATGCCTATGATCCGGGCCGGGAGACGACCAACTATATCCTGATCCATTCTGCGGATCAGGCAGCGGCTTACTTCAGCCTCGGTTTGATCCACGAGGAACTCGATCGGATCGCTGAGGCAGAGCATTATTTCCGCAAGATCCTCGAAATCAAGCCGGACCATCTCGATGTACTGACCCATCTGGCACTGCTGCGTTACAAGCAGTCGGACTACAATGAGGCTGCCGTTCTTGCCGACCAGCGGCTTGCGAGCGAACCGAAAGACCTGAGCGCCCGCTATATTATGGCGCGAGTGGCACAACAGCGGGGAGATGCGCGGCAGGCGTTGGATCAAGTCGATTCCATTCTGGCGCACGACCCGCAGCATGTGAAGGCACTCGAACTGCGCGTGTCACTTCTGCGCGAGTTGGGCGAGGACGAGAATGCCCGCACGGCAGCCGGCCGCGTGAACGAGGTTGACCCCAACAACTACACGGCGCAAATTCAGCTTGCCGAACTGCATTCCTCGCGGGGCGAACACTGCGAGGCGGCCGCTGTTTATCTGCGCCTGACCGAGCTGCATCCGAACGACTCCGAGCTTTTCAACAACCTGGGCAATTGTCATTTCCGCTTACAGAACTTCGCGGAAGCGATTCGCTACTACAGCACGGCCTTGTCGATTCATCCGCAGTTGGTGCCCGCGCTGCGCAATATCGGTCTGGCGTACTTCAAGAGCAGCGATCCGGCCGCGGCCATCAGGCACCTGAGTAACTATCTCGATCACGCGCCCGATGATCTGGAAGTCACCTACCTGACAGCCCGACTCAATTTCGATCTGGGAAGATACCAGGAAGCGATCCGGCATACGGAGCGCGCGCTGGTGAAGCACCCACACTCGGCAGAGTTGCTGTCTTTTCTGGCGGACAACTACCTGAAGCTTGGGCACGTTGAGAGCGCGAGTCTGGGCTACCGAAAAGCCATCGAGTGCGATCCGTCGTACTCGCCGGCGCTGGCAATGCTGAGCGAGATCGATCGCTTCCAGCGCGCAGCTGCAAGTCAGCAGAAGAAGTAGCAGCCGTGTTGCGCCTCCACCCCCTCGATCGCACGTGTGTGGAAAGGCTGCTGTCGTCGCAGCCGCACCTTGTGCAAAACAGCCTGACATGGTTCGACTTCATTAGAAGTTTTAGCGGTGAGAACGATCGCTCGCTGCAGTTTGAAGAAGACGGCAAAGCGATTGGCTTTTTGCTTGCTCTCCAGCACCGTCGCCTAATTCAATCGTTGCCATACCCGGCCAGCTACTCCGGGCCGTTGTTTGCCCCCGGAACTTCCCCACGTGTGCAGCTTGAATGCATGGAACTGGCGCTGGACAATTTCAAGGAGCGCGCCGATGTGGTTTCAGTCTGCGCCACTCCGATCATGGAAAGGGACAACGGCTGGAGCAGCAGGTTCGAGTTCAGAGCGCAAAACCAGATACAGGTAATCGATCTCACGCAACCTCTACTAAGCGGCACAACCTCGAAGTTCCGAAACAATCTGCAACGCAACCTGCGCAAGGCAGCGGACGCAGGGGTGAGCGTCGACTTCGCCAACAGCAAGTACGACCTCGAATTGTGGTATGATGTCTACCGAGGCCGCGCTGCGGAGCTTGGTGCGCCGCTCTTACCGCTCGCTTTCTTTCTAGCGATGCGAGAACACCTTGAACCTGCAGGCAATTTCCGGCTGGTTAGCGCGCGACAGGGAGACGAGTACCTTGGGGGCATCATCATCGTTTACAACGGCCATTGCGCCGACTACTACCTGAGCATGTTCGCCCGCCGCCACGACGCGTTGCAGGCATCGACGGCGGCGTTCAATTTCATGCTGAGTTGGGCGCACTCGCAGGGGATTCGCTACCTGAACTTGCAGGCCTCGCCGGCGAGCCAGCCGGATCTGATCCGGTTCAAAGCCGCCTGGGGTGCGCAGGCATGGCCGCAGTCCTACTTTGTTTCAATCCTCAACAATCGTGATAAAGTTTTGCAGACGTCCGTCGATCAAATCAGAAACGACTATTTGTTTCACTTTTTCGTGCCGTTTGCCGCACTGACGGTCAAGACTGAAACAGCAAGAGACAGGGAAGTCACTCATGCACACTAAACCATTTCATGTTCCGGTAACAAACAATATCACCGGCAAGACCGTGTTCATCACCGGCGGGGCCGGATTTATCGGCTCCGCAGTCGCCGAACGCCTGGCGGACAACAACCGCATCATCATTTTCGATAACTTCAAGCGCAATTCAATCGTCGACAAACCGTTGTTGACCACGCATCCGAATGTGACTGTTGTTAACGGCGATATTCGCGATCGCGAGGGACTCTGCAAGGCGATCGACGGAGCGAATATCGTGATTCACGCAGCGGCCGTGGCGGGTGTTGACTCCGTACTGCGCGATCCGGTGATGACGATGGAAGTCAACGTCATCGGCACCTACAATGTCTTCACGACTTGCCTGGCGGCGAAGTCCGGGCTCGAACGTGTGATCGATTTCTCGACCAGCGAAGTGTTCGGTTCATACGCATACAAAGTCACTGAGGATCGCCTCAAGCCGGAGTTTACGGTCGGCGAGGCACGTTGGTCGTATGCGATCAGCAAGCTCACCGGCGAGTTTTTCGCCAACAGCTTCTTCATCAAGTACGGTCTGCCGATTGTCTGCGTACGCCCGTTCAATATCTACGGACCGGGACAGGTTGGCGAAGGCGCGATCCATCATTTCGTTGTCAACGCCTTGCAGAACAAGACCCTGACGATTCACGCCGACGGCAGCCAAATCCGCGCTTGGTGCTACATTGACGATATCATCGACGCCCTCATGGAGATTATGGTCAACGGGCGCTCGGTCGGGCACGCCTTCAACATCGGCAATCCCAAGAGCACTGTGACGATCTACAATCTGGCGCGCGAAGTCATCCGGCTGGCCGGTTCGAAGTCGGATCTGGTCTTCAAGGAAATGACCTCGCCGGATGTGGAAGTCCGCATTCCCGACATCCACAAAGCCAGGGAAGTGCTTGCTTTTGAGCCGAAGGTGGAACTGGAGGACGGGTTGTTGCGGACGATCGACTGGTATCGCCAGAAAATGCTTGCAGCGCGGCAGGTCGAGCGGCATCGCGAAACAGCCGGGGCGGTGGCGCATGTCGGGTAACGGCAACGCGCATACAGATGCGCCGTGGCGGCAGTTCTACGGGTTTGCCTCGGAGGCCGACCGTGAATTCCCGAACATGGTGCACCTCGACTTGATCAATATCTGCAACTTCAAGTGCATCCACTGCCCGCAAAACGACATCACGAAATTCGTGCCGGACTACAAACAGAATCAGCTCGACTGGGATGTCTTCACGCGGATCATTGACGAAGTAGCGGCGCATGGCTCGACGCTGCGGATTACCTGCGATGGCGAACCGTTCCTCTACAAGCACATCGCACCGGCCATCAATTATATCAAGGATAAAGGCGTCAAGATCGCGACGATTGTCACCAACGGCTCAGCCCTGACTCGTCCGATTGCCGAGGCAATCTTGCGACCATCTGATACGCGATTTGTCATCGACTTCAGCTTGGACAGCCTCTACAAAACTACTTACGAAAAGATCCGGCTGCAGGGCAACTTCGTGGAAGTCTACAGCAACGTGCTGTTCCTGCTGAAGAACAGGAAGGTCAATCCCAACCTGCGCATCATCGTGAACATGATCGACCAGGACACGCTCGAACCTGGTGAACTGGAGTCCTTTCGCAAGTTCTGGACGCCGATCGTTGACGAGGTCGTGGTACGAACCTACCTGACGGTGAAGGGGATGGTCAATTCGTCGACGATGAAGATGGAGCAGGACCAGTATCGCTGGCCGTGTTCGCTGCTCTGGAACCGGATTGCGATCAGTTCGCACGGGCGGCCGCGTTTTTGTGTCGCCGACTGGCGTGAACAAAGCGCTTTTCGCGATTACGACCTAAGCAAGATCACGATCAAGGAAATCTGGCAGTCGGAGCGATATGACAAACTACGCCGCATTCACCTCGACCACGAATTCGAAAAGATAGGCATCTGCAAACACTGCACCGATTGGTTCGGTCTGAAGTGGGACTATGATTATCGTACGGTGATTGAGCGGCTGTTCGCAGCGCCCGCAGAGGCCAGGGGCGGAGCGGAGATCAACCACGAGGCCGCCGTTCATGTCTAAACCGCGACAGTTGCTGGTGTTTGCCCGTGACTGGGAGTCGCGTGCTTTTCTCTCCCCTTACGTCAATGCCGCCGCCGTCTCCGGACGCCTTAACTGCACCGTGGAGTACGAACGCGACCCGGGAAAAATATCTCGCTTGCTCGATGATGATATCACGCTATGGCTGGACGGACTCGATGATGCAATCGTCGAGTTGACACGAAGACCTTTCCTCCACAAGGCCAGGGTCGTCTGTCGATTGCACCAGTCCGATTTGCTCGATGTTGACCTCAGTCGTTGCCAGTGGGAGTTTTTTGATGATGTTGTCGTAAGCGGCAAAGTCTCCGAGGCGATGCTCTTCGAGCGCTTCGATCGCATCGAGTCAATGTGCCGCGTACACACCTTGACGCCTGCGGTAGCCTTGCCACCGATCAATGTTAGCCGCAAGCGCCGCACCGGGCAGATTGCTTATGTCGCACCGCTGAGATTCGACAACAATGCGATTCTCTTGATTCAAATCGCAGCGCAGTTGAAGCGCCGCGATCCGGACAAACGTCTGGTGATCTGCGGCGAGTTTGAATCCAGGGCGCTGCAGGCCTACTTCGAGTCGCTCATTCAATCCCTCGATCTCGCGAGACAATTCGATTTTCGGCTTCCCCCGGAGGACGTCAACGACTGGCTGGCGGACAAGGACGCCGTCATCTGTACCGGTGGACCGCGTCCCTGTGAATCTACGATCTTTAACGCGATGGCGCTCGGCGTCCGCCCGATCGTGCACACATACTTTGGCGCCGAACACCAGTATCCCGTCGAAGCGCTGTTCGCCACGGTGGAACACGCCGCTGATATGATCTGCGAGGCAGAGTTCGATCCACAGAAGTGGCGGCAGATCGCCGACGAGCGGTACAACGTGAATCAGCGACTCGACTCCTTCACGGCGATTACCGCCGTGCGGGCAGAAGCTGCTGATCCGAAGGTGAGTGTATTGCTACCGACGTACAACCGCGCAGCGCTTCTGGCGGATGCTTTGCGCCGGCTGCAGGGCCAGACCTATCCGCAGTTAGAGATAGTTGTAGTTGACGATTGCTCATCAGACAATACACCTGAAGTTGTGGCGCAAGCCAGTCACCGCCAGGCCAATATCGTTGCGATCCGTAACACCACCAACCACGGCAATGCCGGTTCGATGGCCATTGCTGCGCAGCACGCGACCGGGGACTTTGTCCTTGTCCTCAGTGACGACGACGAGCTAGTGCCCGACGCGGTCGCCAAGTACGTGAATTGCTGGAAGCATAAGCCGGTCGATCTCATCTACTGCGATTTGGCCGTGATTGACACCGACGGTAACGACCGGGGCAAGTGGACGTACAAGAACTACTACTCGAATCTGGAGTTATTGCGCGAGCTGCTCTGTGCCGACGGCAATCGTATTCCCGAGACCTTTTTCTGTCGTCGCGAGCTCTATGACAAGATCTATCGCCAGACGTATTCGCGGCGTTTCCTGAATACGTATTACCTGCCGCACCTGCGGCGCTTAAAAATGCTTCACCTGCCTGAGGCGCTCTATCGATATGCCATTCATGCCGGTTCGACGTTCAACACGGCGCGGGGCCTGTTCGATCGGAGCAAATCCACCCAGAACTACTTTAACGCGATGCTGTTCATGTATTCGCCCGTCACCGTGATGGACATTCCCGACGGCGAGCCGCTGCCGACCCGGGTCGGACTGGCGTTCCTCAATGTCGCCAATCTGCTGATCCAGCACGGGAAGCGACGTTTCAACGGCACGATGTACACCGGTGCGGAGTTCAAGGCGACCGACAACCTGTGGTATCCCTATTACTACAATGCCTTTTACTGGCTCGAACAGGCCCGCAAGTATCTGGAGGCGAGTGAAGAATGCGATGAGCTGCGCCGTGAGGTCCTGGCCAAAATAGATCCGCAGCGCTTCGATCCGCAAGAACACTCAGGGCTTCCCGATGCATATCGGACATTGCCCTGGTTTGCCAATCGGTGCTTCAACAACGTGTCCGATTTTGTCGTGCTCGACATGGTGTCGATTGGCCAGAACCCGTTGTTCACACCGGGCGAATTGGAAATTGCTCAGCAGGAAAAGATGCGCTTAACCGTGCGCAATCACGTCTGCAATTCGCACCGGGATCTGGCTGCTGTCCTGCGCGAGAACGTGATCACAGTCGTCAACATCTGCGACGCCAGACAACTTGAACCAACTCTGCGCTTCTTGATCGAGAATCATCACTTCGCCGTTTACGTTATCAATCTCACCGGAATTCACGTTCCGGAACTCGAGACTCTGAAGAATCTATACAATGTTGCTGTGAACGATGTCAGCACTGTCGACAAGTACATCCTCAAACTGACAGAATTATCAACAAAGAGCAGTTATGCCAATACCGCTGTCCCAGCCCTGGTTTGACGACGACGAACAACGGGAAGTCGCCGCTGTACTCAATTCGGGATGGGTTATGCAAGGACCCAAGGTTGCCGAGTTGGAGGGCGCTTTCCGCGACTACGTCGGCGCACCGTGGGCGGTGGCCGTGTCCTCCTGTTCCACGGCACTGCATTTGGCAATGCGCGCTGCGGGGATCGGTCCCGGCGATGAGGTCATTGTACCTTCGCTAACCTGGATTGCCACCGCAGCGGCGATCGAGGAGTGCGGGGCTCGACCGGTGTTCTGTGATGTGCGATTGACCGACTTCAATATCGATGCGTCCCAAATAGAAGCGTTGTTGAGCCCGCGAACGCGCGCCATCATCGTCGTCAACCTGTTTGGGTTAGCTGCCGACCTCCCGGCTATCAAAGCGATTGCCGATCGCGCCGGCGTCATTTTGATCGAGGACGCGGCGTGTTCGTTAGGCGCGACCGTAAATGGAAAACAGAGCGGGACATTTGGTCGCATGGGTTGCTTCTCCTTTCACCCGCGCAAGTCAATCACAACCGGCGAGG
Organism: uncultured Ignavibacteria bacterium; assembly: GCA_964576925.1. Lineage (GTDB taxonomy): Bacteria > Zixibacteria > MSB-5A5 > CAIYYT01 > CAIYYT01 > JADJGC01. The sequence goes on from CAZNWJ010000007.1 coordinate 84,892, forward strand.
GAGGCATGATCGTTGGCAGCGACCTCGCGGACGAGCGACTCCTGCGTTCGCTGCGTTCGCACGGAGTCGTGGTGGATTCTCACCCGGGAAAGAAACCGCCGTTCGATCTGGGAGACTTCGACAATTTGGGTTACAACTACCGGCTTACGGATATCCAGGCTGCCGTGGGTGTGGCACAGATGCGCAAGCTCGAACGCATCTTGCAGCGCCGCCGTGAGATCGCCGCCTACTATGACCGCGAATTAGCCGATCTCGAATTGATTTCGCTACCACGTGCCGATCGCGGGTTCGTCCACAGTTATCAGTCCTATGTCCTTTACATCAACCCAGTGGAGCAAGACTGCGCAGGGAACACACTTGGCGAACGGTGTCGCAACCAGATCATGCTCGAGCTGGAGTCTCGTGGAATTGCCACACGTCCGGGTACGCATGCTGTCCATGCGCTCGCTTACTATCGCACGAAGTATGGCCTCAGTAACTGGTCGTTCCCGAATTCTTATCGCGCCATGACCCAGACGATTGCATTGCCCCTCTATCCAAAAATGTCGCAGAGCGATTGCGAGTTCATAGTCGAAAACGTTCATCAGGCGCATGACAGGGCACTTCAAGCATGCGATGCAAGTCGAGCTAGAACAAAGACTTCCCAAATACCGCGGCTCGCTGCCACCACTGAGTAAGATCTATACAGCCCGACTCACCTGATTCTCACCAGGCTAGAGAATGCGAATTCTTCGCGCACGATTGTGTCGGAATTCTTGACAGATTTGCAACTCGCCGTCCTGGAAGTACTTTGTTAGTCTTGCGGCAAGGGGAGCGCAAAATGGACAGTTCACACCGCTTAAGTTAGTGCGCCTACCGGCCGAAACTCACCACAGAAGTCGAGAAACGCGGCTTTTGGACGTAAAGCAACAACCATTTGTGGCCGATATTCTTAGGGAAGAAATGGTTGGGAAAAGTCTAACGCACGTTTGGGAAAAGCAGGTGGGCAGATGCACGTTTCCTCATCTAACCTGAGGAAGAGACCGGTTAGAAGGTCGAAGTTGCTCAGACCTTGGCAGACATCGGAAGTGGCTGAACGTAGCGAGCAGTCAGTCAGAGTTGTCGGAAACGGATTCCGACAGGGACATTCAAGGAGGATGGTGTAATGTCGTTACGCATTAACCACAACATTGCTGCGCTCGATGCTCAGCGTAACCTTGCGATGACTACCCGTTCCATCAGTCAAGTGATGGAAAAGCTGTCATCCGGTTATCGTATTAACAGAGCGTCGGACGATCCGGCCGGTCTGGTCATTTCCGAACAGTTCCGTGCCCAGATCGCCGGTCTGTCACGTGCCATTCAGAACTCGGAAGGTTCGATCAACATGATCCAGACCGCCGAGGGCTCGCTCAACGAAATCAACTCGCTGTTGGTCTCGATGCGCGAATTGGCCATTCACGCCGCCAACGAAGGCTTCAACGATGCCAACCAGTTGGCTGCTGACCAGGCCGAAATCGAAAACGCGATCAAGACGATCGACCGCATTGCGGCCAACACGCAATTCGGTACCAAGAAGCTGCTTGACGGTACCAAGGACAATATCGCGACCATCACGACCGCGAACTCGTCCGGCCTGACCGTCCTGAAGAGCTTCCTGACCTCGGGTAGCCACTCGATTACCGCGACCAAGACCGCGGATTCGTCGGCGACCATCAATACCACATCGCTGGGTATTTCACTCAACGGCACTGGTACACCCAACAACCTCGAAGAGAAGATCCATAACCTCGACGTCCTCCAGGCCTCTGAAGGCGCCGAGAAGCTGTCGAACTCAATGGCCATTACCGATGCTTTCGGCAACGGCATGACCATTGCGGCGACCGCGGCCTACGCGACGGTCATGAGCTCGGCTTCCGTGCTCAGCGCCGCCACGGCTTCGCATGCCGGTACCTACACGATGGTTCTCAATTACCAGGAGAACAACGAAGCGGTGACCGGTGACCAGACCCTCCAGGTGGCGATCGCGGCTACGGATACCCGCGCCCAGATCATCACCAAGTGGAATCAGGCAATCGCCAACAACGCCGCCCTTGCCGGCAAGATCACGGCTGCGACGACCACGTCCGGTACCGGCAACGGTATCCAGTTCCGTGCCGTCAACATGGGCGCCCAGTACAGCTTGAAGTTGACCTCGGCTTCGACCACGGCCTCTTCAAACTACATGGCGATGGGTACCAGCCGCTCCAGCCGCGGTACCAGCTTGAACGTGCTGAACTTTACCGTGACGACCGCGAAGAACAACGGCACCACGGCCGACGTGACTGTCGCCGCGGCCACGTATTCTTCGATGTCGACCCTGGCGACGGCGATCCAGACTGCCGCCGCTACCGCCTTCGGTACGGTGTCGACCGGCGCCGGTGTAACCTCGACGACCAACGATCTCGATGTGGCCGTCGACGGCACTGACAAGTTGAAGTTCTTCACCTACGATGAAGGCTCCGACTACAAGATTAAGCACAACTCCACTGGTACCGAATCCGAGAGACTCTTCAACGTGCTCGGCCTCACTGCCGATACGCTGGCGATCTCCGGTACCGACTCGCTCGTTTCCTTCGATGGTTACACCACGGCTGTCACTTCGGTGAAGTACGGTGCGACCACCGACATGACCCTGTACAACAAGGCTTCCGGCTCCGCCGGTCGCGGTGCTGTCGACCTGACCATCGACAAGGCCGCCAACGGTCTCAACGTTGGTAACCTGCTGCTCGATGTGAAGGCCGCGAAGTACGACGTTCGTCTTGATGGCGGCCCGGCCTACTCGGTCACAGCCGGTAAGGACGCGACGGTGTACAACTCCGACCGCACCCAGTCGTTGCGCATTCGCTACGACTTGACCTCGACAGGCGGTTCCGAATCGATCACCAATACCGATCAGTCGCTGGTCTTCCAGATCGGCGGTAACGTCGGCCAGACCGCTTCCATTGGTCTGCGCAGCATGACGACTTCGGCTCTCGGCCGCAACCTGGCCGGCAACGCGTTTGCCAGCCTGGCCGAAATCAATGTCGAAACCGTCCAGGGCGCCCAGGACGCCCAGACCGTGATCGATGCGGCTATTGATGAAGTGTCGAACGCGCGCGGTACGCTCGGTTCGTTCCAGAAGAACACTCTGGAATCCAACCTGCGCAACCTGCGCGTCGCCGCTCAGAACCTGACTGCTTCCGAGTCCGGTATTCGCGATACCGATATGGCCTCCGCCATGTCCGACTTCGTGAAGAACCAGATCCTGTTGCAGGCCGGTACTGCGATGCTGGCCCAGGGCAACCAGCTGCCTCAGGTTGTTCTGTCGCTGTTCGGCTAAACCGTTGATTAATCGATTCGCGGGAGGCTCCTTAGTGTCCTCCCGCGAATCCTTCATGTGAGGTGAGCATGAACATTACCGCGAGTCCTAACGACGTCCGTCTCAAGGAAGTCCTGCTTCCGACAGCGACGCCGTCTCCGGAGACGCCGCCACCGAACATGGATGCTCAAGTGACGAGTCAGGTCAGCCCTCCGGTTGACGCTTCACGTCCGGACACCCGAGAGGCTCCGGATGACAACCTGACTGAGAAACTGGAAGAGCTAATCGATGAGCTCAATTTCGAATACCAGCATCGGAACATCTCACTGCGGTACTCGGTCGACAAGAAGGCGAATTCAGTTGTCATCAGAGTTATGGAAGCCAATACCGAGAAGCTGATCCGGCAGGTGCCGCCCGACGCGATACTCTCGCTCAAACGGTACATGCGATCATTACTCGGAGAGATATTTGACGCACAAGCTTAGGAATGCCGATGACCGGGAAGTTAATCCTTCCCGGTCATCATTCGGGCGAAAGTCGCCAAGGAGCTGACACATGGCAGGGATTCAGGGGTCGATTCAAGGACTGAACTCCAACCTCGACACGGCAGCGATTATCGATGCGCTGCTGACCTTTGACAAAGAAAACGTCACGCTCCTCCAATACGATCAAGCCGTTAAGACCAACCAGATTTCTACTTACCAGGCGATCAATACGCGGTTGCTGGCATTTCAGACGCAAGCGGCTGCGCTGGCGCGCAGCTCGACTTTCAGCGCGACCAGCATTTCGGTTTCCGACGAAGATTACTTGTTGGCGGTCGGCAGCGATGATGCCGGTATCGGCTCCTACTCGCTCGCCGTCACCGCGCTGGCGCAGAATCACCAGATCGCTTCCCAGGGTTTCAGCGAAACCGAAGCGGCTAACCTCGGTACGGGAAGCATCACCATTACTGTCGGCGACGGCTCGTCGCGGACGATTACGGTGGACTCGACCAATAACAGCCTTGACGGGCTTCGCCGGGCCATTAACGATGCCAAGATCGGCGTCACCGCCACCGTGATCAACGATGGCAGCTCGTCAAACAACTTTCGGCTGATGCTCTCCGCCGACAAGACGGGCGAAAAGAATAAGATCGTTGTCAGCAGCAACCTGTCCGGCACGAAGACGCCGGATTTCACTTCGTCATCATTTGACCAGGTGGAGAAACTATCGTTTTCGGGAGCGGCAACATCATCTCCGCGGCTCGGAACTACTGCCGCTTATACAGGAGCCAAGAACAAGACTTATACATTTACAGTCGCCGGCACCGGAACGCAGAACGTCGGCACCGGCGATATTACCGTCAACTGGACCGACGGCACGAATTCCGGGTCTATTGTCGTGAGCCAGGCGGACACCGAAGTTGAACTGACCGGTACCGGCTCAGACGGACTGAAGCTTTCGTTTGCCGCGGGCGCCCTCGTGGGCGGCGACACCTTCCGCGTGCAGACCTTTGCGCCGCTGCTCCAGAAGGCGCAGGATGCCCAGATCGCCCTGGGATCTACCGAAGGCGGCGGCTCGCCGATCACGGTGACCAGCGAGACAAATGTTGTCAAAAACGTCATTGCCGGCGTGACGTTGAATCTGAAGAAGGTCTCCGGCGACCAGAAGATCAATATCAATGTCGAGCGCGATACCGAATCGATGATCGGCGCCATCGACAGTTTCATCAATAAGTTCAACGAAGCCGTCGGGGCTATTGACGAGCAGTTTGAATTCGATCCAAAGAACACCGAGGAAACCGGCGTGCTCTTTGGCGACGGCACGCTGCGCGTGCTGCAGAATTCGCTGCGCTCGAAGGTAAGCTCGCGCGTTTCCGGGCTCGACTCCGAATACAACATGCTGGCGTCCATCGGCATCCGCATGGGCACTTCCGGCAAGCTGGCTGTCGTTGATCGGGGAAAGCTCGAAACGGCGATCGAGGAAAACGTTGAGGATGTCCGTAAGCTCTTTGCGGCTTCCGGCAACAGCTCCAACGAAAAGATCACTTTCCTTTCGATGGGCGCCAAGACCAAGGCGTCGGAGACAGGCTACGACGTCGAAATCACCCAGGCGGCCAAGAAGGGCTATTTGCGCGGCACTGCGCTAACCGATCCGAGCGCAACACCGATTACCATTACGTCGACGACCAAGAACCTTCAGTTGCGCATCGACGGCGTCGTCTCGGAGAATATCACGCTGACGGAGAAGACCTACAGCTCGTGGGATGAGCTCGTCGCCGAGATTCAACAGAAGATTACGGCCGATAAGAAGATCGGCAGATTGGGGATCGAGGTCTCGCATTTCGACACCGGTGGCGAAGGGTATCTGCTGTTGACATCGGGCTCCTACGGCAAGAACTCAAAGGTCGAAATCGTCACGTCGGCAGGGAACAATGCTTACACGGCTCTTGGCCTGCTGGGTGGACAATCTTTCGCCGGACAGGATGTCGCCGGCAAGATCAACGGGGAAGCCGCCACCGGCGCCGGGCAGATTCTCACGGGCAAAGACGGCAACAAGACGACCGACGGTTTGAAGCTCCTCGTCGACCTGGACAGCGCTGACCTTACCTCCGAAGCGGAGGCTTCAATAACGGTCGTGCGCGGTGTGGCCGCGTTGATGCAGGATTTCACTGACTCCATCGCCAAGTCGAGCGATGGGACGCTCGCGCGCCGCACCAAGGCGCTCGAGAACCAGATCGAAGATATCAAGGACCGCATCACCGATATGAACGAGCGCATGGAACTGAAGCGACAACGGTTGCTGGAGAAGTTCCTCGCGATGGAAGAGACGCTCGGGCAGCTCAACAGCCAATCGAGCTATCTCTCCGCGCAGCTCAATCAGATCAGCCAGAATTTCAGTCAAATCGCCAGCAATAATAGTAAAGGGTAGCCGCTGAATGAACCGACAACTCGCCAGTTATCAAAAAGCGCAAGTCTCCGGAGCCAGTCAACGCGACCTCATCGTGATGTGTTACAAGGGCGGCATCAAGTACCTGAATGATGCCCGCCAGAAACTCGATGCCGGAGACATCAACGGGTTTTCCGATCTGATCGAGAAGGCCCACCGCGTGATCTTCCATCTCTATACCACGCTCGATATGGAGCAGGGCGGGGAGATCGCGCAACGTCTCGGCGACCTCTATGTCTACATGATCAACCAACTTTATCTCTTGAACGCCACCAAGAAGGTCGAGTTGTTTGACAACCTGATAAAGATTATGTCCACTCTCAAAGAGGGATGGGAAAATCTCGACGCCCGCGCGGTGCAGGCGGAAGCAGAAAGCAAGGGTGCGCCGGCAGGCACGGCGCAGCAGGTGGTTTCAGTCCAAATCTGAGGATCGCATGGAATATAGTGATGTCACGAAACTCGAGGCGCGTTTGATCGCGGGCCTCAAGGAAGAATACTCGTTCTACCAGTCACTTTTTATCATCATCGACAAACAGCGCGATTACATCAAGTACGACAAGGAACAGAAGATCGTCGATCTCTACGGCGAGGTTGAGCGCATCATTCAGCGAATCAACGAATCGGAGGCGGCGGTCAGCCAGTTGCGCAACGAAAACCAGGCGCTGTTCACCCTGGCGGCATCCGCGCCGGAAGTGCGCCGGCTGGTCAATTCCATTACAACCTTGATTTCCAAGACGCTTAAGCTGGTGCAGGAGAACGAGGAAATTGCGTCGGCGAGACACGAAGCGATCAAGGAACAACTGGTGCAGTTGCAGCAGGGAAGAAAAGTGGCGGATTATTTGACACCGCCGCAATCTTCCCCGCAATATGTCGATAAAAAGAACTGAGGGGTGTGCGCATGACAATTAACCGCGTGCAGAGGTATTACTCGCTGCAGGCTCCCGGCGACGATATGGCGAAGAAGAAAGCTGAAACGGAACAGACCCGAAAGAGCAAGACGGACAACGCGAATGCGAAGCCGTCAAGCCCGCCGGCCGGATCGCGCCCCGTCGCTGATGAGTATATCAGCACGCGGACTCCCGATACCACGCCCGTACGAAATGACCGCATCGAGCACGCGCGCTCGATGATCAAGCAGGGGTACTACAACGATCCCCGGGTTGTCGAAGAGATTATCAATCGTCTGGTGCAAGCGATTAAGGAATAGGATACCATGGTTACCGAGCAGACGACTTCTCCCGAAGAAAAACTCCGGCGCCGGCTTTCGAGCATTACCAATCTGCCCACGCCGCCGGTGGTGTTTAATCAGATCACCAAGATCATCAATAATCCGAAGACTTCGGTCAATGAGATCGCCGCCATTATGTCGGAGGATGCCGCGATGAGCGCCAAGGTGTTGCGGCTCTCCAACTCCGCCTTTTACGGCGCGCGCAGCGAAATCACCGGGATCAAGCAGGCGGTGCTGGTACTCGGACTGGAAGCGATCAAATCGCTGGTGCTCTCGTCCTCGGTCTTTGACATGTTCAAGTCGCACAAGCTTGACGCCGAATACCAGGAAAGCTATTGGCGGCACTCGCTGGCCACCGCGCTGGCGGGACGCATCGTCGCCAAGTATACGCGCCAGGCGCGCGGCATCGACCCGGAAGTCGCTTTCTCTGCCGGACTGCTGCACGACATCGGCAAGTTGATCTCCTGCTGCTTCCTGCAGGATGAACACAAGCAGATCGCGGCCTACAAACTGGATCACCGCGTATCCGATTATCAGGCTGAAATGGCCGTTGTGGGACACGCTCATACCACAGTGGGGCGGATGCTGGCCACAAGCTGGCGACTCCCGGCCCCGATCCAGCGCGCGATCGAATTCCACCACTACCCTTACCACGACGACCAGGAATCGCAAAGCTACTCGCTGTCGATCCACGTCGCCAATTATGTCGCCAAGCGGGCCTTCGAACCGCGACTGCCGGACTATCCCGGATGGGCACATATCCAGGAAGAGGTCGTCAGCGGTCTCGGGCTGACCGAAGATATTCTTCAGGCCTTCTGCGAGAAGCTGCTCGAGGAATATTCACACAGCTCGACCTTCATGCAATTGGCGCTGGCATCGTAACGATTTTCCTGCTCCGCTTTTAACTTTACTTGCTCACATCGCTGTCGTATTCTGTCGTCCGCAAATTTGCGGCCGAGCCGCATTTGCAGATGCCGCTTCCGGGAAGAGGATGATTTTGCGTTATGCCAGTAACGAATGTTCCATTCTATCGATTGAGTCTTAGTGAATCCGAGATTGCCGCTGTCGAAAACGTCCTGCGCTCCGGCTGGCTCACGACCGGCAAAGTCACGCACGAGTTCGAAAACGAGTTTGCCCGGTACGTTGGCGCCAAGCATGCCGTCGCCGTCAATTCGTGTACTGCAGCCTTGCACCTGTCGCTGCTGGCGGCCGGGGTCGGTCCCGGCGACGAAGTGATAACCACGCCATATACCTTTGTAGCCTCCACCGAGACGATCATCCAGACCGGTGCCCGCGTAGTCTTCGTCGACACCGAATCGGACAGTCTGAATATCGATCTGGACAAGATTCCGCGCGCGATTACCAGACGCACGAAAGCGATCGTCCCGGTCTACATCGCCGGGATGCCGTCAGACCTTTCGCGCATCGAGTCGCTGCGCCGGCGCTACAGGCTGAATGTCATTCACGATGCGGCCCACGCGCTCGGCACCAGTTGGAAGGGCACTATGGTTGGTTCGACCTCGGATTTCACCTGTTTCTCCTTTTATTCGACGAAAAACCTGACCACCGGCGAAGGCGGCATGATCACGACTGGCAGCAAGAGACTGGCCGACCGTCTGCGTATTCTGTCCCTCCACGGCATGTCGCGCGGCGCCTGGAAGCGCTACACCGGCGCCGGTTCCTGGAAATACCAGATTCTCGAATTAGGCTACAAATACAACCTGACCGATATCGCCGCCGCACTCGGCCGTGAACAACTGCGGAGTTTCGACAAGATCCAGCAAGCGCGACGGCAGGCGGCCGCATGGTATCGGCAGTACCTCGGAGCCATCGACGAGCTGATTCTGCCGCAAGAGCCCGAACTCGGCACCCATGCCTGGCACCTATATATAGTGAAGCTGCGCTCCGGCGGCGAGGCCCGCCGCAACCGTCTTATCGAGGAACTCAAAGCGCGCGGCGTGGGAACATCGGTTCATTTTATACCGCTGTACCTGCATCCTTACTACAAGAAGAACTACAAGTACACCGCGCGCGACCTGCCTAATAGCTTCAACCACTATAAGAGCGCCATCACGTTGCCATTGTTCGTCGATCTGACCGAGGATGAAATCAAGTACATCGCCGACTGCTTCAAGGCCATCCTGGCGCGCAAGCCCGCTCGCTGACGATGCGACGCCTGGTTGATCTCGCGGCTGCGCTGCTCGGGTTGCTTCTGACCTCGCCGATCTGGCTCGTGTGTTTGCTCGCCTTGCTTCTGTTGGATTTTGGCAATCCCTTTTTTGTCCACCGGCGCGTGGGGCAGGGCGGTCGCGAGTTCGGACTGGTCAAGTTTCGGACGATGCGCCGGAGCAGTCGCGGCGCGAATGTCACCGTCGCCGGCGATACGCGCATCACACCGGTGGGCCGAGTCCTGCGCCGCCTCAAGCTCGATGAACTCCCGCAGCTTCTCAATGTGCTCACCGGGCAGATGTCGATCGTCGGGCCGCGCCCCGAAACCGCCGACTTTGTTGCGGTGTACACAAATGAGCAGCGTCGGATACTGGCGTTCAAACCGGGACTAACCGATCCCGCTTCTCTCAAATATCGCCACGAGGAAAAAATACTGGCGAAGTATCCCGATCCGGTCGATGCTTACAAGAGCATCGTCATGCCCGATAAGATTGCCGTTTCGCTCGATTATCAGCAGCGCCGCACTTTTGTCTCAGACTTGACGATCATTCTTCGTACTATAATCGCGATCTTTCGCTCGCCCGGTGGCGAGGAAATCGCTTGACAAGAACGGCTTAGCCGCATAAGATATCTGCCCGTTCGTGGGCGATTAGCTCAGTTGGCTAGAGTGCCTGCATGACACGCAGGAGGTCACTGGTTCAATTCCAGTATCGCCCACCATTGTTGCCTGATGTTTTATGCCTCAGCCGTGAGGCTATTTTTGTAAGGTTGGGACGACATGTCGCTTGAGTTGAAATTCCCGGACGGTTCCGTCAAGAGCTTTGCGGACGGCGCCACCGGATATGACGTTGCCAAATCCATTTCGCCGCGTCTGGCCGATGAAGCCTTGGCTGTCACGCTAGATGACGTCATTTATGACTTGCATCGCCCATTGCCGCACGGCGGGGAGTTCAAAGTCCATACCTTCGACACGCCGCAAGGGAAGTGGGTCTTCTGGCATTCGTCGGCTCATGTGATGGCCGAAGCGGTCCAGGACCTGTTCCCCGGAACGCAACTGGCGATCGGCCCCCCGATCGAAGAAGGCTTCTACTACGATTTCGACGCCCCCAAGCCGTTCACGGACGAAGACCTGGCGCGAATCGAAAAGCGCATGGCGGAGATCGCGGCGGGTGACCATAAGTTCATTCGCGAGGAAGTCAGCCGCGAAGAGGCGATTCGCCGCGCCAAGGAAGGCAACGAGCCCTTCAAGATCGAATTGATCGACGGCTTGCAGGACGGCACGATCTCATATTATAAGCACGATCATTTCATCGATCTCTGTCGCGGACCGCATCTGCCTTCAACCAATCGGATCAAGGCCTTTAAGTTGCTCTCGGTTGCCGGCGCCTATTGGCGCGGTGACGAAAAGAACAAGATGCTGCAGCGCATCTACGGCGTATCGTATCCGAAGAAGGCGATGTTGGACGACTATCTCAAGCGTCTGGAAGAGGCCAAGAAACGCGATCATCGCAAGCTCGGGAAAGAACTCGAGCTCTTTACCATCACGGATGAGACCGGCGGCGGGCTGCCGCTGTGGCTGCCGAAAGGCGCGTTGATGCGGCACCTGATCGAGTCGTACTGGAAGGAAGTGCACTTGAGTCACGGCTACGGTCTGGTCATGTCGCCGCATATCGCGCGGCTCAAGTTGTGGGAGACCTCCGGGCACACCGGTTTCTATAACGACAGCATGTATTCGCCCATCGATGTGGACAATGAGAAGTACCAGATCAAGCCGATGAACTGCCCGTTCCACATCATGATGTACAAGCAGAATCTTCACTCGTACCGCGAGCTGCCGATTCGCTGGGCCGAACTTGGGACGGTCTATCGTTACGAGCGCGGCGGCGTGCTGCACGGGTTGTTTCGCGTCCGCGGCTTCACGCAGGACGACGCGCACATCTTCTGCACCCCGGAGCAGTTGCAGGACGAAGTACTGGGCGTGTTGAACCTGACCGAGGAACTTCTCGGTGCCTTCGGGTTCCGCGACTACCATATCTATCTATCGACGCGTCCCGAAAAAGCCATTGGCGACCAGGTGCTTTGGGACCAGGCCGAGAGTGCGCTACGCGAAGCCCTCGCAAAGAAAAACATGAAATACGATGTCGATGCCGGCGGCGGCGCGTTCTACGGGCCGAAGATCGACATCAAGATTCGCGATGCCATGGCGCGCGAGTGGCAATGCACGACCGTTCAGTTTGATTTCAATCTGCCGGAACGATTCGACATATCGTATGTCGATTCGGACGGGCAGTATAAGCGGCCTTACATGGTGCACCGCGCTATTCTGGGCTCACTGGAGCGGTTCTTTGGCGTCCTGATCGAGCACTTTGGCGGCTTCTTCCCGCTCTGGATTGCGCCGATCCAAGCCAAGGTGATTCCGATTACGGACAAGCAGCTAGACTTCGCGCGCGAGGTCAGCCGGCGCTTGACGGCGGCCGGTTTGCGCAATGAGATTGATGAGCGCTCGGAGAAGATGGGATACAAGATCCGCGAAGCGGAAACGGCGAAGGTCCCGTATATGCTGGTCATTGGCCAGAAGGAAGTTGACGCAGGACAGGTCAGTCTAAGGCACCACGGCTCAGGTGATCTGGGAACTTTCGCTGTTGAGGACGTTCTCAAGCGTTTGACCGGGGAAGTCGCTTCGCGGGCGTTGCCGACACACCCGGCGTGAGGTTTATTGGCGGGTGTCTGGCGCCGGCGGCGGGCCGACTCGGAACGCAAAATTTTCTCTTGGAGAAAGTCGAGTAATCGTATATACTTCAAGTCTTTCCGCCATTGCGGAGAGACCCTGAGTGATGGACCAAGCATGGAGGTGAAGCAATAACTAAGCGGAAGCCAGACATCCGAGTAAACGAAATGATCCGCATCCCGGAAGTGAGAGTGATCGACTCGGACGGCCAACAGGTTGGCGTAATGCAAACTCGGGATGCTTTAGAACTGGCTTACAGCCGCGGACTTGATCTGGTGGAGATTTCTCCTACGGCACGACCGCCGGTGTGCAAGATTCTTGAATTCGGCCGCTACAAGTACGAACTGCAGAAGAAATCGCGCGTTTCCAAGAAGAAGCAGCATGCGATCACGATGAAGGAAATGCAGTACCGGCCCAAGATCGAAGACCACGATTATCAGTTCAAGACGCGACACGTTATTGAATTCCTGAAGGACGGACACAAGGTCAAGGTGATGGTCCAGTTCCGCGGGCGCGAGATGGCGCACAAGGAATATGGCGAGCAGCTGATGCAACAATTGATTACCGACCTGTCCGAACACGCCGTCGTCGAAATGGCGGCCAAGATGGAAGGCAACACCCTGACCATGGTGGTGAGTCCCAAGAGCGAGCCAAGTAAGAGTAAAGGAAGCGAACATGCCGAAAGTAAAGACGAACCGGGCAGCGGCGAAGAGATTTAAGAAGACCGCCTCCGGCAAGGTCAAATTCAAGCACGGCTACGCGCGACACATTCTGGCGAAGAAGTCGTCCAAGCGTAAACGCCAGATGCGCAAGGCGCAGTTTGCGAGCGGTGCGGATTTCCGCAAGCTCAAGTATCTGCTGCCGTACGATTAAGCTGAAAGATCACTATAAGGAGTTAGACTCATGCCACGCGCAACGAATAACGTTGCTTCGCGCCGCCGCCGCAAGAAAATCCTCGATCGCGCCAAAGGCAACTTCGGCGGGCGCAGCAAACTGATCAGAACCGCGAAGGAAACCGTCCAAAAAGGACTCACCTACGCCTATCGTGACCGCCGCAACCGCAAGCGCGAATACCGCCGGTTGTGGATCACCCGCATTTCGGCGGCTTGTCGGCTGGCCGACATCACCTACTCGAAGTTCATCAACGGCCTGATGAAGGCCGGTGTCAACCTCGACCGCAAGGTGCTCGCCGATATGGCGATTCGCGATAAGGCGACCTTTGTTAAACTGACCGAAATCGCCAAGAGCGCATAACGCCTATGTCCGAGACTCCTTCGGACATCCTGGCTCAGGCGCAGTCGGAACTCACCGCTGCCGCGACGCCGGATCAGGTTGAGGCCTGCCGCGTCAAGTATCTCGGCAAGAAGGGGAGCGTTACGGCGCTACTCAAGAGCCTCAAGGACCTGGATCCCGAACAGCGCCGCGTCGTCGGCCAGCAAGCGAACGAACTGCGCGTGGCGATCGAGCAATTGCTCGAACAGCGCCTGCTCGCTGTTGGTGCTAACGGTTCGCGGACCAAGGTCACTTTCGACTACACTCTTCCCGGCAAACGATATCCGACCGGAAAACTGCATCCGATCACCCAGACCCTCAACGAAATCATCGACATCTTTTACGGCATGGGCTTCCGCGTCGCCGAGGGTCCCGAGGTTGAGACGGACTACTACAACTTTGGCGCTCTGAATTTCCCGCCGGACCATCCCGCGCGCGACATGCAAGACACGTTTTATGTCGGCAAGGACACGCTCCTGCGCACGCACACCTCGCCGATACAGATCCGCGAATTCGAGCGTTCCAAGCCGCCGGTGCGCATCGTGGCTCCGGGGCGCACCTATCGCCAGGAAGCGATCAGCGCGCGCTCGTACTGCGTGTTTCACCAGGTGGAAGGCTTCTACGTTGACTACAACGTCACCTTCGCCGACCTCAAGGGAGTCCTGACTGCATTCGCGCAGACGTACTTCGGCAGCGATGTCAAGATGCGCTTTCGGCCCAGCTTCTTTCCGTTTACCGAGCCGTCGGCGGAAGTCGATATCTCGTGTTTTCTTTGCGGCGGCAAAGGTTGCCGAATCTGTAAGCACGAAGGTTGGCTCGAGATTCTCGGCTGTGGCATGATCGATCCCAATGTGTTCAAATCGGTGAATTACGATCCGGAAGTTTACAGCGGCTACGCCTTCGGCATGGGGATCGAGCGCATCGCCATGCTGCGGCACCAGATTGACGATATCCGGCTCTTCTTCGAAAACGACCTGCGTTTCTTGAATCAGTTCTAACAGGGCAGGGACATGCAGATATCCTATAATTGGCTTCACGAACTCGTTGATTTTTCCCTCGATCCGCAGCAGTTGGCCGCGCGGCTGACCGCGATCGGGACCGCCGTTGAAAGCGTCGAGCCGGTAGCTGGCAACCTCGATAATATCGTGGTCGGCAAGGTCGTCACTTGTGACCCGCATCCTCAGAAACCCGATTTGAAAGTCTGCCGGGTTGAGCTGGGTCGCGATATTCAGATGACGGTTGTATGTGGCGCGCCTAATGTGCGCGTCGGCATGAAAGCTCCGCTGGCGCTGCCGGGTGCGCAACTGGCGGACGGCCAAAAAGTACAATCGATCGATTTCGCCGGCGTGCAAAGCGAAGGCGTTCTTTGCAGCCAGTATGAGTTAGGCATCTCCGATGATCATTCGGGTTTGTTCGAGATAGAGAACTCCATCAAGTCGGGTGTCGACCTGAGATCGGCGCTGAACCTCGATGATTACATTTTAAGTTTTGACCTGACGCCAAATCGCGCTGATTGCCTCTCGGCGATCGGTATCGCACGCGAGATCTCAGCTATTACCGGTTCGCCGATCAAGCGCCCCGCCGCTGAATTCAAAGAGACCGCAGAATCTGCCGCCGGCCAGGTCGAGATCACAATTGCCGATCCCGATGCCTGCCCGCGCTATGCGGCACGCGTCATCCGCAACGTCAAAATCGGCCGTTCTCCGTGGTGGATCCAGCAGCGCCTGCTCGCCAGCGGCGTGCGCTGCATCAATAATGTCGTCGATATTACAAATTACGTTCTGCTCGAGTACGGCCAGCCGCTCCATGCGTTCGACTACGACAATTTCAAGCAGCCGCGCGTGCTTGTCCGGCGGGCGAACGCGGGTGAAAAATTCACTACGCTCGATGGCGTCGAGCGCACCCTGACTCCGGATGTACTGCTGATTACCGATGCAGTAACCCCGGTCGCGATTGGCGGAATCATGGGCGGGCAGTTTTCGGAAGTGTCGGAGAAGACAACCAATGTCTTGCTCGAGGGTGCGCACTTCAATTCCTCGGTCATCCGCCGCGGACGCAAGCACCTGGGATTGACTTCTGAAGCCCAGACCCGCTTTGAGCGCGGCTGTGATCCAAACATTGTCCCTGCGGCGCTCGACCGGGCCGCTTCGCTGATTGAGAAGTATGCCGGCGGCAAAGTGGCCAGCGGCATTGTGGACAGTTATCCCAATCGAATTGAAGGCGTCAAACTCGAACTGCGCCCCAGCCGCGTCAACCAGATTCTCGACACAGAATTGAGCTCGCCGACGATGCTCGACGTGCTCAACAATCTTGAGTTTAAGGTGCAGCCGGGCAAAAATCTGAACGTCGAAGTGCCGACTTTCCGGCCCGACATCACCCGCGAAATCGACGTCATCGAAGAAATCGCCCGCATTAACGGCTACGACAAGATTCCGGTGCGTATGCGCGCCGGCGGCGACCTGGTGACGTCGCGAAACGATGCCGACGTGTTTGCCCAGAGGCTGCAACAGGTCATACTTGCCCAGGGTTACTTTGAGGTTGTGACCAACAGCATCGGCGATCCCCGTCACTTCACCCTGACCGATCCGGACGTTCCAACGGTCGAGATCCTGAACCCGATATCGGAAGATCTGAAATGTCTGCGTCCGAGTCTGATGGCAGGTTTGCTGGGCGTTGTCTACCAGAATGTCAGCCACCAGGTTCGTAACGTAAAGATATTCGAACTCGGAAATGTTGCCCGCGCATCCAACGAGGTGCTTCCCAGAGAATCCCGGCATTTGGCATTCGCACTTTCGGGAGGTGAGAGGGAAGAGAACTGGGCGTTCCATCCCGGCGAATTTGGAATCGCCGACCTGCTTGGGACACTCAGCGCGATTTCGTCGATCCTGACCAACAGCCTCACGATTCGTCCGGCTGGTCTCCCGGGGCTCGACCAAACTGCAACCTTTGAGATACTCATTGACGGGGTGCCCATCGGGCGATGTGGAAAAGTTGTGGGTAGCTTGCTGAAGGTCTTTTCGATTAAGTCAGACGTTTACTTCGCGGAACTGGATTTCGCAGCGTTGTTTTCCAGGCGAGTTAAGCCACATCCTTACAAGCCGTTGCCGAGATTCCCGGGTTCCGAGCGCGACATGGCGGTGGTGGTCGACGAGGCTGTCCAGAACGGCTCGATCATTAAAGTAATAAGCGATTGTGCCGACGAAACCTTAAGGGACATAGTGGTTTTCGATGTTTATCGCGGCAAGCAGGTGGAAAGCGGCAAGAAGTCGATCGCTTACCGACTGAACTTCTGCGATGAAAGTAAGACTTTAACTGATGACGAAATTGACTCTAAATTCAATAAGATAGTCGCTGCACTCCGGGATCAATTCGGAGCTGAGCTACGGTCATAGGAAGTTGATATGAGCAATCTGGAAAAGCTGCAAACCAAAGTGACAGAACTCGTTGCGAAGTACGAGACGCTTCAGGCCGAGAAGACCAGCCTCGAAGTTGAATGCCACGAACTCCAGAGCCAGATCAAGGCGCTGGAACAGAAAACGCGTGCGCTAACCGCCGAAAACTCGCAGCTATCCAAGGCGCTTCAAAACACCAATGATTTCGCCCTGAAGCGTATCTCCAAGATCGTTGACAAGATTGATCAGGTTCAGGCTGAGCTCAAAATTTCTTGACTCTTAGATTTGAACTTCTTAACGTATTTATAACATGAACATAGATTTTGGGTTAGCGAATAAGTAGCTCAGTCTGGAATTCTGATTCACTCGAAGATGGAAGATAAAAAACAAACCGTAACAGTTAACATTTACGGCGAAGACTATCCAATTCGGGGGGACGCCGATTCTGACTATATCATTCAGGTGGCCTCCTACCTCGACGCCAAGATGCGCGAGGTTGCACAACGAAATGGTAATAAATCGCCATCCAAAGTTGCCATTCTGGCAGCTTTGAATATTACCGACGAGCTGTTTCGGGCACGCAATGCCACTTCCAGCGAAGTGAAGAATATCGAAGAAAAAACGCAGACCATTTTGGAATGGCTCGAGACCAAGTTGCCATCGCAGCAACCGGCGCGTTAATTTTTCGTCGTCTACCAGCCTTAGCACGCTCCCCCAAAATCGTTCTTTTCACATAAACGGGTCTGGCTCCTTTTCACAGGCAGCCAGGCGGGAGTACTATTATGTCGCCCCTGGTGATTCTCATTATCGTGGGAGTCGGCGGTCTGCTCGTCGGCTCTCTCGTCGTTTATCTGCTCGCCAGCAAGACATCATTTGGCAAGATTCGCCGCGCCGAGGATGAGGCCAAGCGAATCGTCGATGATGCCGCCAAGGAAGCGGAAATTAAAAAGAAAGAAGCCCAGCTTGAGGCCAAGGACGAGTTCTACAAGTCCAAGGTCGCTTTCGAGCGGGAACTCCAAGCCAAGAAAGCTGAATTCCAGAAAGTCGAGAAGAAACTCGTCGAGCGGGAGATCAATCTCGACCGCAAGGTGGATATCCTCGACAAGAAGGAAAAAGAGTTTGTCAATAAGGACAAGGCCCTGCAACATCGCGAAAAGGGCATTTCTGTCCGCGAGAAGGAACTCGAGCAGTTGATTATCGATCAAAACAAGCAGCTCGAGCGGGTCGCGCAGATGTCCTCGGAAGAGGCTAAGCGCGTCTTAATGGATAATCTGATCGGGCAGGCCAAAATGGAGGCCGCTGCGACCGTCAAAGAGATCAAGGAGAAGGCCGAGCAACAGGCCGAAAAAGAAGCGCGCGAGATCATTATTCAGGCGATCTATCGCTGCGCCGCCGAGCACACGGTCGAATCGACGGTATCGGTCGTGCCGCTACCTAACGACGAAATGAAGGGGCGTATCATCGGCCGCGAAGGGCGCAATATCCGGACCTTCGAGACCCTGACAGGCGTTGATGTCATCGTGGATGACACGCCGGAGGCGGTCATCTTGTCGGCCTACGATCCCGTGCGCCGCGAAGTCGCGCGCATGGCCCTCGAGAAGCTCGTGGTCGATGGACGGATTCACCCGACGCGTATCGAAGAAGTCGTCGAAAAGGCGAACAAAGAAATGTCGATCATGGTGCGCGAGGCCGGCGAGCAGGCGACGTTTGAACTGGGCCTGCACGGGTTGCACGACGACGTCATCAACCTCATGGGCAAACTTCGCTACCGTACATCCTACGGCCAAAACGTCCTGGGACACGTGAAGGAGGTCGCGACTCTCTGCGCGCTCATGGCCGCCGAACTTGGTCTTGACGCGGAGATGGCGAAGCGGGCCGGATTCCTGCACGATATTGGCAAGGCGATCGACCGCGAGACCGAGGGCACGCACACCCAGATCGGTATGGCGTTCCTGCGCAAGTACAACGAGCACGAGTACGTGATCAATGCGGTCGGTTCGCATCACAACGATATTCCGCATATTTCGCCGTACGATATCCTGGTGCAGGCGGCGGATGCCATTTCCGGCGCTCGCCCCGGTGCGCGTCGCGAACCGCTCGAAGGCTATATCAAGCGCCTGGAAAAGCTCGAAGAGATTGCCGAGTCGTTTAAAGGCGTTGCCAAGTCGTACGCAATCCAGGCCGGCCGCGAGGTGCGCGTGATCGTCGAAAACAACGAAATCGACGATATCGGCGCTACGGTGCTGGCTTCCGATATCGCGCGCAAGATCGAGTCGGAGCTGGAATATCCGGGTCAAATCAAGGTGACGGTAATCCGCGAGTCGCGCTCGGTCGACTACGCCAAGTGATCGAGGTCTGATTTGCGCATCATGTTTATTGCCGACGTCATGGGGAAACCCGGGCGCTGGATTATCTCCCAATTACTCCGCGATCTAAAGATCGAGAAGCGGATCGACTACACGATCTGCAACGTCGAGAACGCCGCGGGCGGTTTCGGCATCACGAAAGAGATGTCGAAAAAGATGTTCACTTACGGCATCGACCTGCAGACCTCCGGTAATCATATTTGGGATCGAGAAGAGATTCGCGACTACCTCAACAACGGCCCGAAGCTCGTTCGCCCGGCGAATTTCCCCTCCGGCGCGCCCGGTTCCGGGATGTATATCGACAAGCTCGCCGACGGACGCATGGTGGCCACGATGAATCTGCAGGGACGGGTGTACATGAAGGATATCGACTGTCCGTTCAAGACCGCCGACGGTGAACTGCTGATGGTCGATGGCGCGACACGGATCGTGATCGTCGACATTCACGCCGAAACCACCTCCGAGAAGCAAGCGCTAGCCCACTATCTTGACGGCCGTGTTTCCGCAGTGATCGGCACACATACGCACGTCCAAACTGCGGATGAGCGGATCCTGCCGAAAGGCACCGCCTACATCACCGACGCCGGCATGACCGGCCCGCACGGCTCGATAATCGGGATGAAGTATGAAGCCGCCGTCAAGCGCTTCCTAACGGGCATGCCCTACAAGTTCCAGGTGGCTACGGACGATGTCAAGATGCAGGGCGTGATTCTCGAAGTTGACGACCAGACTGGCAGGGCAATTAGCATCGAACGATTTTCGAAGGATGCCCCCGACGGCATGAATGCCGCACTCTCGGACGACAAAGAGCCATGACCGCGCAGATTATCGATGGTGTCCTGACCTCGAAGATCATTAAAGAGGAACTCGCCGCCGAGGTCACAGTGTTAGCCGGCAAGGGCATCGTTCCCGGGTTGGCGGCTGTGCTCGTCGGAAATGATCCGGCCTCGGAAATCTATGTCAGTTCCAAATCCAAGGCCTGCAAGAAGGCGGGAATCTACTCCGAAGTGATCAAGAAGGATGAGACCACGACGCAGGCAGAACTTTATGAGCTTCTCGATTCACTTAATGCGAATCCCCGGATTTCCGGAATTCTCCTGCAGTCGCCGATCCCCAAACACCTCGACGAGTTCGCTGCCTGTCTGCGGATAGACCCGATCAAAGACGTCGACGGCTTTCATCCCGACAACGTCGGTCGACTCCTCATCGGCGAGCCGCGCTATTCTTCCTGTACGCCATTCGGCGTCATCGAACTGCTCAAGCGCTACAAGATTGACTTGAAGGGTAGGGAAGTCGTCATCGTCGGCCGCTCGAACATCGTCGGCAAGCCGCTCGCCGCGATGTTGATGCAGAAGTGGCCGGAGACGAACGCGACGGTGACCGTGTGTCACTCAGCGACGCGCGATATTTTCGCCCACACCCGGCGGGCGGACGTCGTAATCACGGCGCTCGGCAAACCGGAATTTCTGCGCGGTGAGAATATCAAGGAAGGCGCGGTGGTCATCGATGTCGGTATCAACCGCGTGGAAGATGCGTCAGTCGAAAAGGGCTATCGCGTGGTTGGCGATTGCCATTTCGAATCGTGTACTGCGAGGGCTTCCTGGATCACACCGGTTCCGGGCGGCGTCGGCCCGATGACGATTGCGATGCTGCTGACGAATACGGTAAAGGCGGCGAAGCTGCAGGCTGCGCGCTGATTGCAGACGCTTGGCTCCTGCGCCTTAATGGGCGCACCCCTCGATCGGCTTCGGTCCCTCGCCGAAAATGTAGTTGATCAGATAGACCGCGTCGGCCAGGTCGACTTGACAGTCTGCGTTGCAATCGGCGACGTCAGGGCGAAAGGGCTCCTCTCCGCTCGCAAAAATGTAACCGATTAAGAACACAACATCTGAGATGTTGACCAAGCAATCGGTATTTGCGTCCCCAAAGGTACCCTGCGTAGCCAGAGAATACTGAATTCGTGCACTTCGAAGCGTACTTCGCAGTCCGCTGAAATCTAAGCCATCAAGATATGCCTGCGGATTCGACCCAGGATCATGCTGATCGAAGTTCTGCGGATCACGGTGCACGCTATCGCCCATCGCTATGACAAAGACCAGTTCACGCGATTGTCCCGGGTAGAGCGTTCCGAGTGGGTGGGACAACAAGAATCGGATGTCAGTTCCCATCGCCAAATCGGCGCCCATGATCGCATTCGGCGGGAGCCAGCCGTATGCTGTCATATTCGAATTTGACCACATGCTTCCGTAGTCCCGTTCAAGATTCCTCATAAAAAAATACTTGTTCTTGTCACCTGCCGGTGTTCCAATCCCGCCAGTTCCAAGCGGGTGATTGTTCCCCGACATGACCGGTCCCCAATCCAACGAGCCCGGGTCCATGCCATTGCTGAGCCACCAATTGAAGCTCTCATTAAAGGCCGCAAGAGGTTGAAGAACGGCAACGCTGATTGCTGACCGAGCTGATCGAGAGTCAAATGTCATTCCTGCAGGATCGCCATCGTTGTCGATACAATAGGCTGCAACGGCACCACTGCCGCCCAATTCAGCCGATGCATCTATGGTTCCGGTCAAGTCGTCATTCCAGGCTTCGTAATCTGAGTGCCCGATATCCGCGTCGAGGTAGACGCCGAAACTGACTCCAGTCAAGAACTCCACACCGATGTTTGTAATTCGCTCTTTGATGATAATGAAATTGTCGCATTCAGGCCGGCCCCACGCATATGATTCCTGCTCGATTCGCAGCCCCAACGGCGTGTGCGGGCGAAGCTCGAAGGGATCAGGCCAGACATGCTGCGGGTCAGTCAAGGTGTCGCAGAAGGTCGTTAGAAAGTCTTCATCGCTGATGGCGTCGGGGCTGTAGTTTGGACTGGCTGGCAATCGCGATCTCTTTGTTATCCCGCTTGCCGTGGTATCCTCAGGGTAGAATTCAGTTACTCGCCACCAACCATCATGGCCTGTTGATACTAACGTGTCAAATCCGACCTTAGCGCCGATCCAGATTGCCCCCAGGAATACGTGATTCACTCCTGAACCAGCCGGATACTCGCAATACACAGCCGGTTCGCCCGTCTCTGGATCGATGGGAGGATTGAAGAAGTCCTCATATCCAAACGTGCCATTATTGGTGACTAGAAACTGCATGCGCCCGGCTTTGTGCACCCTGATCTGTGAACCTGATTCCTGAGCGGATTCTGGCCGCGGAGAGACTTCACTCAATTTCTTTGCGATCAACGATCTCGACCACGCCGGAGAGGACTGTACCACAACCACAAAGCAAACAAGAAATCCCGCCACCTTCGCGAGCATTTGGGTCGATTTGCCCATAGAGTTAACCCCAACGAGTAGTGTCTTATCTACAATATAGCCCGCCCTCATATCTTAGCAAGCACAAATTGATTGAGCCCGTTGGCTGCAAGCAGTAAGTCCAGCCTTTTTGCGTTCCGGTACCGTGCCGACTTCGAACTGTCCCGGAGAACTAGAGATAGTGGTGGGTCCAATCTCCAATTTGCCGACCATCACTCCGCCACCACCTCCACCTTAATCCGATCCGGGTCTTCGAAAAACACGCCATAGGCGCCGCCTGCCATGGGATGCTTGCTGGGATACAGGATCGTGACACCGCGTTTCTTAAGTTCCGCGGTAAGCTCATCGACATGCCCGCGCGAGCGCGCATGGAAGGCCAGATGATTCAGCCCGACGCGGCAGCGATGATAGGGGATATCAAGAAAGCGATCTTCCGCCTGCACGAACACGAGGTAGGTAGCTCCCAGCTTGTAAGAACATCCCATGGGCCACTGCTGGTAGACCTCGTAGCCGAGTGACGTTAAGAACCACCCCCAAAACTCCAGCGAGCGCGCCAGATTGGAGACGTAGATTTCGACATGATGCAGTTGCCCTGCGTTCATAACTTGTCAACGGTAGTGAGCAACTTTAGCTTTCGCAAGTTATGTCTCACCGATCTCTAATCAATCGTCATCCGGTTGCGGCGATTCTGGCAATCGCCCTCGCCCTCCGCCTCGTCGCCGTCATCTTCTCGCAAGGCTATCTCGCCCACGACGACCACTTCGAGACGGTCAATATTGCCTGGAGTTGGCACCACATCGGCCTGTTTGATCTCGACGGGTCTCTGTTCTGGGAGGGCAAGCCCGACTTCGGAGTCATGCGCTGCGCCGCCTACAACCTGTTCTTGCTGGCACTCATGAAGATCACGGCATTGTTCGGGGTGACAACCCTTGGCGCGCACATGTATCTCGATCGCCTAATTCATGCGCTGTTGTCATTACTGCCGGTAATCTTCGGCTACCGCTATCTCCGCGAAAACACCGATGAAAAGACGGCTTTTCTTGGCGGACTACTTCTGGCTACACACTTCTTGATGCCGTTTCTTGCCGTGCGCGATCTCGTGGAAATGGTTGCCGCCGACTTGCTCTTGCCCGCGCTGTACTTTGCTCATCGCGGCGCCCGCAACGAATCAACACGCGACCTAATCTTCGCGGCAATCCTTGGCGGGCTCGCGCTGATGGTGCGACTGCAAGTGGCGATCGCTTTGGCGGTAGTCCCGATTGGAATGGTCGTTGCCTTCAGGCGCTGGAGGCCGGCACTGACTTTCTCGATCGGGACCATCGGAATGCTTGGACTCATGGGACTGCTTGATCTTTGGACGCACGGCACATTCCTGGGGAGCGTTCTCAATTACGTCAGCGGGAATCTGGGTTCGGCTCCGGCAGTCCCGGGGCCGTGGTATCGATATCTGTTGCTCCTGCTCGGCGTGTTGATCCCGCCGTTTTCGATTGTGTTGCTGATCGCGGCTTTTCACAAGCGAGTGATCAAGGAACATTTGATCTGGTGGGCGCCGACGATTGTGTTTCTTGTCGTGCACAGCGCCATCGTCAACAAACAGGAGCGGTTCATATTGCCGGTGCTGCCGGTGCTGATGGTGCTTGCCTGCATTGGCGTTTACTACTTCGTGCGAGAGAACGGTCTACTCGCGTCTCGTCCCCGGCTGCTGCGCGGGTTGTTGGTCGCGTTTTTCCTGATCAATACAGTGCTCCTGGTTCCCTTCACGATCAACTACGGCAAACGCGGTATCGTCAGCCCGATGGTGTATTTGTCGCAGCAACCGGACGCCGACCGTGTAATTATCGATGTTTCCGAACGGCAGCAGTTTGTGCCGTTTGCTTATTGGAAAAACGACCGCGGTGGGGCCGTGATACTGCGCTCAGATCGCGACTTGGATTCTCTGATCGGGAGCGGCGCGCTGGAAGCAGCGAACCCACCGCGCTACGCCGTAATCATAACCGACGATAATCTGGAAAGGCGGGTGGGCGACCTGGAAAGGGCGCTGGGCAAATATGAAGTCGTCTATCGCAGCCAACCGTCGCTTATCGACGCACTGGCGCACAAATTCAATCCCAAATACAATCGGCGCAACGAGTCGTGGGTGGTGAAGCTGGTTATGGGTAAGGCTGAAGAGTGAGACTCGACTTAAGTACCCCCATCAGGGATCGAACCTGAATCTCCGGCTCCGGAGGCCGACGCGTTATCCATTACACCATGGGGGCAGCCGGCGCTAAAGTAGACTCCGCCCGGCCAATTGTCAATTGATTTACATAGCTCGCCGCCGGCCGTGAGTCACGCGGGCAGGCGTTATTCGTCATGGACAACATGAATCTTTATTGTTGCTATTCGCAACAATCGATACTATCTTCGCTCAGGCGTCATCAAAAATCGAATACCCAACAGCTCCGGGCCGCCGGGTCTCGCTACAACATCCAGCAACCTCTGCCGCGTCGGCCGGGCCATGGCTGTTTCGAATCAGGATTTTCTTGAGATTGTTCGCTTGCGAGCGAGGAGGATGTATGTATTTCCCGCGGATCTTGCAGGTGCTGGTCGCGATCGTTTTCAGTGCGGCTGTGCTCACTGCCCAAACCTGGAATGTTGACCCCAGTTTATCAACAGTCGATCTGCGCACGGTTGCGTTGGCCGATTTGTTTAACGACGGCGGATTCAATCCCGCCGACGGCATCGGCGCCTGCCCGGCGTTTGTCGGGATTCCTGATCCATGCGTCTTGCCGCCCTGTGTTTACACGGATGACGCCCAAACCGCGTTTTTCGGACCGGGGAATCTTTTGGTTTGCCCGAATTCCACCGAGGCGTTCGATCTGCGCATGATCTGCAATTCGCTCTCGACCGATGCGGCAGGCCCAGGCCAGCTCAATACCGACGCTGTGATTCAGCTGGGGATTCGCGGCATCGGCACACGCGAGCTGGTAATCAAGTGGCGTGTCACGGCCGACGAGGAACTCTGCGGCGATGGCGGCTACGGCCGCGCGTGTGCTACGCTCATTTCGATGATCAAAGCGCAGGTCGTGGGAATCGCACCCAGCGATTCTTTCCGCGTCGTTTACGAGTACAATTACTACACGCTGGTAACAAATGGAGCAGAAGCCGGCATCGAAGACGCGTCTCAGGTCTCAGCCAATGTGAGCCTGGCCGTCAACGGCATGCCGCCGGATCCCGTCTTCAATCTGCTGATTCTTCCGTTCTCGACGACCAGCACCGGCGACGGCGTTTACAATTTTAACGGCCCCGGAGCCACGGTCGATTTCGACATTTCTCTGAGCACCGAAGCGGGCTCGATCATGCAGGATCCGGGACCATTCGATGCGCTCTGCGGCATTCGCGACAAGGAGGGCGGAATCTTCTGTGGCGAATTGATATTGCGCATCGAGAGAAAGTCGTTTCCATTTCCCTACGGCCTGCCGCTGGCGAACTACATGCTGCCGGTTACTCCGTTTGCAGGCGTACCTGTGAATCACAAATTCTTGATGGGGAAATACGAACTGACGAATCTGCAGTACGCATATTTCTTGAATGACGCGGAAGCTGACGCCGGTGCGACCGCGCGTTCGAGTTTCATGCTCTTCCAGATCGACGGTTCGGTCGTCACCACCGGCGGCGATTTGATGTTCGACATCACACAGTCGAGCCTAACGTACAATCCTTTTGCAACGGTTGGATTGCGCTATCAGCCCCTTGTGGATCGTGTGAACCACCCGGTTACGGGACTCACCTGGCTCGGGGCGGTGAAGTTCTGCAATTGGATGACGATCGATCAGGGGCTCGCCCTGGCGGAACGCTGTTATACCGAGGGCCCCGACGCTATCGACTGGCGACCGGTGACGATCACGGCCGGTGATTGGTTTGTGCGGGACCTCAATGCCGCTGAGCGCCAGGATTTGATCGACAATTACACCGGCTATCGCCTGCCGATGGACAACCTCGCGCCCGGCGCAACCGGCTTGGTCAGTCTTCAGCAAAATGTTTACAACGAGTGGTATCAGGCAATCGCTTCTGATCCCGCGGCGCCGGCTTTCGATCGTGTCGGGCTGTTCGGCGAGACCGTACCGGCGTTACACTGGAGCTTCGGCTATGGACGTGACGCCATCGGAGACATCGACTGCAATTACGGCGTAAGCAATGATCCATTCGAGCCTGCAACGACGCCGGTTGGTTACTACGATGGCGTCTCTCTGTTGGCCGACGCCGTTACAATGACGGTTGATTCGGATAACCGCAACAAGCTCTATGACCTCTCCGGAAACGTGCTCGAACACGGGCAAGACCTGGTTGCTGTCGCGCCGTTTCGCCAGATGCTGGTGCGAGCCGGTTTGTTTCCGTTTCCGCCTTCGGGCTCTGCCGGCGCATTCCGCGGGGCGGAGATGTTGCCTGCGGCCTCCTCGGTTATCGGCATGCGTTTGCTGCAGGTTGCCTCTGCTTGTCTTTGCGGCGATGCCAACGGCGACGGGCTGATCAGCATCTCCGATGTGGTTTACCTGATCACATTCATATTCGGAGCCGGCCCGGCGCCGGTGTGCGATTCCGATGTTGACGGCAACGGCATTGTCACGATTTCCGATGCGGTCTACATGATCAACTTCATCTTCGGCGGCGGCCCGGCACCGAACTGCCCGTAGGGCAACACTTCAACCGTTGTTGGCGGGGAGCAGACAACTCCCCGCCAACATTCGCGAAGATCCACCAATCACTCGAGTTTGACCATTGCTAAAAGGCCTTTGGGACGGTACATTGAAAGTAGAATCGAACTACGAGGTGGCCAATAGTGATCCGGAGAGAGCTCATTCGCCTGGCAGCAACGATCCTCTTGTGGCTGCCTTGTTCGGGCGTGACAATCGCAGATGATGTCTGTCCTCCCGAATACCCCATATCCTTCGGCTTCGAGTTTCGCGTAACCGGCACAGCCGATGGATCCGGAATCTCTTGGTGTCTCAATGCCGGGGCCTACTCGTTTTGTGATTCCAATGTCACCATACCTGCCGGAACGCCGGCCCCGCAGGCAGCGCAGTTGCTTGCGGCAAGCATTGCTGCGCAGTGCCCCAATGTGACCGCGGGAGCCAACTATAATATCCTCACAATCACGGTGCCATACAGCATTGGCCATCCTGAACTCTGGCCGACGCTCTGTATTGGCCGCGCCGGCGAGGCGCCTTTGTGCTGTATGCCGGCTCCTCACGATAGTTGTCAAGTTGGCTTCACGATTGAAAACCGCAATTACGACTGCAAGTGTGGCGATGCCGATAACAATGGCATGTGGACGGTCTCTGATCCCGTTTACCTCGTGGCTTACATCTTTGGCGGCGGGCCGGCACCGGTCGCCATTTGTGCCGGCGATGCCGACGGCAGCAAGATCGTGACTATTTCGGATGCCGTTTACCTGATCGTCTTCATCTTTGGCGGCGGCCCCGCGCCTAGCGGCTGCTGATCATCAACTCAGAGACAGCAAGGGCCTTTCCCACGACACAAGTCTCCCGCCAATTTCCCTATTGACTCTCGCCCCCCAGCCGATAACTTCCTCTGACTTAACGTAAAGGTGACCAATGCTCTGGACGAAAACATACATTCCGACACTCCGCGAAAGCCCGGCCGACGCGGAACTGATTTCTCACAAACTGCTGCAACGCGGCGGCTACATTCGAAAACTGCAGGCGGGCGTCTACAACTACCTGCCGTTGATGCAACTCACTCTTCTCAAGACGATCAACATCGTCCGCGAGGAAATGAATCGCGCGGGAGCGATCGAAATCACCATGCCGGTATTGCATCCGGGTGAGCTGTGGCAGGAATCGGGACGTTGGGAAGTCATGGGCAAGGAGCAGATGCGCATGAAAGACCGCCATGCGCACGACATGGTGCTCGGTGGCACGCACGAGGAAGTGGTCACCGACCTCATTCGCGGCGAATTGCGCAGCTACCGTCAACTGCCGCTCAATCTCTACCAGATCCAGGTCAAATTTCGCGATGAAATCCGCCCCCGCTTCGGCTTGATGCGCGGCCGTGAATTCCTGATGAAGGATGCCTACACTTTCGATGTCGACCTCGAAGCGCACAAGATCGCTTACCAGAAAATGGTCGATGCTTACTTTGCGGT
This sequence comes from uncultured Ignavibacteria bacterium, assembly GCA_964576925.1. Lineage (GTDB taxonomy): Bacteria > Zixibacteria > MSB-5A5 > CAIYYT01 > CAIYYT01 > JADJGC01. The sequence goes on from CAZNWJ010000007.1 coordinate 113,738, forward strand.
CTTCAATCGCTGCGGCCTCGGCGTGCGTAAGGTGGAATCCGACACCGGCGCCATGGGCGGGTCGATGGCGCACGAGTTTATGGTGATCGTCGAAACCGACTCCGGTGAAGAAGTCATCTACTACTGCGGGAGCTGCGATTATGCCGCCAACATCGAGAAAGCCGATTCAATAGATACCAAGCAGATTGCCAAAGAATCTGCCAAGCCACTTGAAAAAGTGCCCACACCGGGAGCCGCCACGATCGAACAGGTCACGGCATTCTTGAAGCTGCCGGCTGAGAAGCTGGTCAAGACGTTGCTCTACGTCGCCGACGGCAAACCGGTAGCGGCGCTGATTCGCGGCGACCGTCAGATAAATGAAATCAAGCTGAAAAATCATCTTGGCTGCCTTGAACTGGCGATGGCCACGCCCGAAATCGTTGAGCAGGTCACCAAAGCGCCGGTAGGATTTGCTGGCCCAATTGGGCTAAAAGGCGTCCGCATGGTCGCCGACCCCGAAGTCGCCGAACTAACTAACTTCGTAGTCGGTGGCAACGAAAACGAAGTCCACTATATCAATGTCAACATCGGCCGCGACTTCGAGATCAAAGAGACCGCCAAAATTCGCTCCGCGCAACTGGGTGACCTTTGCCCGCAGTGCAAGAAGGGTATGCTGAAAGTTCAGAAGGGAATCGAAGTCGGGAACACGTTTAATCTCGGCCTGAAATACTCGAAGGCACTCAACGCCAAGTTTATCGACGCCGAAGGCAAGGAGCAGCTTTTCTGGATGGGCTCCTACGGTATCGGTGTTACCCGCACGATTCAGGCCGCGGTGGAGAAATTCAACGACGAAAAGGGGATCATCTGGCCGGCGACCATGGCGCCTTATAACGTCATTATTGTGCCGGTCTCGATGCAGGAGGAGTCGTTGCGGACGGCGGCAAACGATCTCTACAGGAAACTCAAGACGGCCGGGATCGATGTGCTTCTCGACGACCGCGATGAGCGCGCCGGGGTGAAGTTTAACGATGCCGACTTGATCGGGATTCCGCTCAGGGTCAACGTCGGCTCCAAGTCGCTGGAGCGCGGCGAGGTCGAAGTCAAGGAGCGCGCCAAGAAGGATATTCAGTCCGTCAAGCTCGAATCGGCAGTGGAGACGATCAAGTCAATCGTCGAGCTGCAACTCGACAGGCCGCAACCCTCACCTTAGTTCTTGCGAGGGCTGGATGCTTGTCGCTGGCCCGAATGCTGCGGTGCTAAGAGACGGGTTCGTGTTCGGGGCAGTCGATACGAAGTTCAGCTTCGGCCAGCGGCTTCTTTAGCAAGTTGCAGTAGTGTGTTCCTGCCGAGCCGCCGTGATTTGCTTCGAAGAATCTGCACGTCAGGCACATCCGAGCCACCGAAACTACACCAGCATGCTGAAGTTCTCCGATCAACTTCATTAGCGTTGTCAGAGTCACTTGTTTCTGCTTATCGGGAATCGATCGTGTCGCAAACTCAAGCGGGTCCGCCCATCCGGAAAGGAGATCGGCCATCCGCCGGCCGGCGGCGGTCAGTTTTAGGACCACCGAGCGCCGATCCTCGACTCCGGCGGATTTTGAGACCAGACCCTTGTTTTCAAGCGCCGAGATTGCGTCGGAGATCGTCGGGGCTGCCAAGCCGAATTCCCGCGCCAGATGAGTTACTCGCGCCAGCCGGCCGTCGTGGTGGAGTAGAAAGATCAGTATCTGAATCTGGATCGGACTGAGGCCATGGGACTGAGCCTGTTCCCAGATGAGTATCCGCAAAGCCTGGCTCAGACGTTCCAGGGCCGCGACGAATTTCTTGTCGATATCGCTATGTTGCTGCTCCGGGTTAAAGGCAGAATGGCGTGTCATGGCGACAGTCTACGGCGTTTGGGTCATGAGGTCAACTCGATTGAGGGCGCGCCGGCGAGAACGGCTCGACTCTCAGAGATTTTTCGAGGTTCTTGAAGAATACTCCCTCCGAAACTGTTGCAGTTTACGTATAACGCTTCATAACAACGTGCAAGTCAGAAATTGACCCGAAATGACGGTTTTCGATAATGTCTCAAACCCAATCAAAAGATGGTGACTGCATGCTACTCGTGAAGACCAGGCTTGGTCTGAGCTCGATTCATGGCATCGGCTTGTTCGCCGATCAGGACATTCCAAAGGGAACGCCGATTTGGGAGTTCACGCTCGGATTCGACCAGGAAATCCGCCGCGAAGACCTGGCGAAGATACCGGAAGCGTCGCGTTCCGACTTCCTCAAGTACAGTTATACCAGCAAGAAGAACGGCCAATATTATATCCTCTGCTGTGACGACGCCCGTTTCTTTAATCACAATGACAACCCCAACGTTGTAAGCGTGCCGTCCAGTAACGGTCATGAGGATATCGATGTCGCTGCCCGCGACATCCAGCGCGGCGAGGAACTCACCTGCGACTATCGCGCCTTCGAAGCCGCCTTCACACCTGATATGCTGTCGTAATCAAACCAATCGGTTCAGCCTTGAGCGGCATGTCCAGTACCCCCTCTCCGAACTCGGAGAGGGGTAGGGAAGGCCCGGAAGTCCGCTTCGTTACTCCTTACGGATTCGGGAACTCTTGCTCTAGAATTCGCCGTCATTCACGTAGGGTTGGCTCCATAGCGTCACCTGCAGAACCACCGATTTGAACCAGGCCTGATACATCTTCTCGACCTCTTCAGCGCTATGCCCTTTGTTAGCCAGGAACGGCTTGATTGTGGCCGTGATTGGATAGATGAAAGCCACGAGATAACGCTGATTGATTTGCCCGACCGATTTCACGCCGTCGGTCTGATTCTTCTTACTCCGGTGATGGCGCAGGGCGATCTCGTATTGGTAGTCGAGCCATTTCTGGTCGTAAGGGGGATTGCAGGTGTCCTTGATCCACTGACCGAAGCGAGAACGCACCGCCGCAAGATACGCACCATCCGGTTTCTTGTCCGCGCCGGTGAAGTAATACAAGAGGTGCTCATGCGAACCTACGTAACCGTACCAGAGGTCGAGAATGGCATCGATCTGATCGTCGAGCACTTCTCCTGCCTGCTTCAACGCGGCTTCGTCTTCAGGCGCGAATAGCACAGTCTTCTTGAGCAATTCGAGTTCGTCGAGTGTCACCGGGGACTTAGCCAGCTCCTTGCTCCCGTAAGAATAACCGGGGACGGCATTCAGTTGTGATTTCACGTTTTTCTCTCCTGCGATTGGGTTGGTGTTCATCAACAGCACCGCCAAAACGGCGGGGAGCGTCACGGTTTTCAGGACTCGGGGTCTCTTTGCATCGCTCATTTCGGTTCCTCCATTCGAGACAATAAATAGGACTCCTAACTATCGCACGCCATTGATACGAAGTGCTCGATTTGTTGGTTTGATAGGATTCCTAAAAATATCAGTGGAAGCTTTCACCAATCGCAAGAGCAGCGAATCGGTTCAGTGAGGCCAACAGCGCTCTGCTCAGCGCACTAAATCAGTGCGCAATCGGCTGGCAGTGTGCAAACAACCCGTGCGCATGTTACTTTGGGCGTTGCCTGTCAAAGACTTAGAGGGATGAAACCACGTCGGCACGACCCTTGCTTAATAGGGAGTTGCCAGAAGGATCAGGATGAAGGAGATGATTATGATAAAACGAATTCTGACAATCGCAACGCTCGCACTTTCCGCGCTGTTCCTCTTCGGCTGCGAGGGTGAAACCAAGTATATCACGACTCCCGACGTTCCGGCGGCGCCAGTTGGAGTGTATTCGGTAACGGGGGATGGGTATGTGGATATCTACTGGCAGGCGAACAACGACGGCGGCATTACCGAGGGTTACGGCGTTTACCGTTACATCGGTACTAACGGCGATGTCGACGAATACGAGCTTCTCGGTACGGTCAACGCCTCTTCGTCGCAAGTGGAGGAGTACAGCTACCGCGACAATGGACTCCAGAACGGTGTGACGTATTGGTATGCGGTTAACGCTTACAATGGATACGGAGAATCGGAATTGTCAGCGCAGGATGCATTCGATACGCCTCGGCCTCAAGGCTCCGCAACTTTGGACCTCACATCAGAAGATGCAATGCGTCTTGGCTGGGACTTTTCCCAAGCTCGCAGCCGCGACTGGCAGTCATTTGATGCGGAGGTCTTTTTCGAGTTTGACCAGAGTCTCGACGCCTTTTTCCTCTGGGCGAATTGGGATGACGTCTACATTCAGAGCTATGGCTATACAGACGATCTTCGGAGTGTTAACTGGGGTGAGCCCGGAGCAGGCTGGAGCAATGTTGGCTGGCTGCAGTTAGTCGAAGGGCACGCGTACATAGTCGCGATGGGGGAAGTCGATGAAGACGGATTCTCAGAACATTACGCCGCCGTCCGGGTGACTCGGCTCGACAATGGCGATCAAGAACTCAGCTTTCAGTGGGCCTATCAAACCGACCCGTTCAACCCTGAGTTGAAGCGCACACCCAAGATTGTGAATAACACTACCACGAACACCTCGGGAAGGAGTGGTAACTAATATGAAGCGCCTCGCATTACTCACCGCATTGCTGCTGCTGGCTTCGGTGTTCTTCACCGACTACACATCAGCACAGTCGACCCTGCGTCGCGGCTTTGACGACCTCGATGTCGACATCTGGACCGACAAGGATGACGGGTCCAACTACTATGAAGGTGACGAGATCACCATCTATTTCCGCGCCTCGCGCGATTGCTATGTGACGATCTACGATCTCGATACGCGCGGTAACGTCAACCTGATCTTCCCGGCCGAGCCCGGTGACAACAACTATATCCAGGGCAATGAAGTTTACCAGATCCCCGATCCGTGGGAGGACTACGCCCTGACCCTTGAAGGCCCTCCGGGATGGGAGCATATCCAGATCGTCGCGACAACCGACTACCACAAGGTGCCGGATTGGCGCGGACCGGTGTCGGTTTACAACGACGATTATTGGGATGACAAGTATGACGGCGAGAACGAGCGGTTTATCGAGAAGATCAACCGCCGCTACTTCCCGGATCGCGGCAGCGCCTATGATCATGTGTCGTTTTACGTCGCGCCGCGCTACTACTATCAGCCGGAGCGTGTCGAGTGCGCCGGCGACTGTGGAACGGTTTATATCGACTACCCGGACGGCTGCGAAGTCTACGTCAACGGCGTGTTCTGGGGCTATGCACCGCTCTATATCCCGTCGATCTATCTCGGACGACATCGCGTGACGGTGTACTGGGGTACTTCGATTGTCTACAACGATTGGGTGCTGATCGACCCGTGGGCGCCGTACTTCGTCTACCCGCGACCGCTTTATGTCTATGACTACTGCTGGACGCGCTGGTACCGCCACCACCACGATTGGGACTACTGGTACAACGGCCCATCGCGCTATAAGTACAAGGACCGCGATAACGACGATTTCTACCACTACAAGAAGCCAAGTTCGCGGCGCGGCTATACACTGGTGGAGAACAACCACCGCAAGTACGAGAAGTCGAAGAGCTACGCCGGCAAGTCCAGCCGCATCGAGAAGTACAAGAGCGACTACGGCTATGATAAGTCGAGTCGGAGCTTCTCGAAGGCGAAGGGCGCTTACAGCGACAAGACTCGCAGCACCGGCACCAGCAAGGGCAAATCAAGCTTTGACGACTACTACGACAAGAAGCCGGTCAGCAAGGGCAGCAACGGCGGAGACCGTGACGGCTACGGCAAGAAGGGCACTGGCGGCGGCAGCAATCAGGGCAAGGCGTCGGGAGGCGGTTCGAGTATCAAGAAGCAGCCGCGCGGGTCTTCAGGCTCCGGCAGCAAGGTCGCACCGCCAAGCAAGGGCCCCGGTTCAAGCGGTAAGAAGTCTACCGGGTCTGACTCGGGCAAGAAATCAGGCGGTTCGGAAGTCAAGCCGAAGTCTGGCGACTCCGGCTCGAAATCAAGCGGCGGCTCGGTGAGCAAGCCCGCACCGAGTTCCGGTGGCAGTAAGAGCTCGGGCGGCAGCAAGAGCTCTGGCGATTCCGGCTCCAAGAGCGGCGGTGGCAGCAAGTCGGGAGGAAACTCAGGCAAGAAGAAGTAGGCCAGACATTCGCGAGCATCTCGCGAGTCTGCCACAGACAGTTGCGTCGGTTCTTGATTTCGCGCGCGTAAATGGAATTTCGCTCAATCTGGCGAATCTCCAGCGCGAAATTGTGAACCGACGCATCTCAGGTAGATCGTCGATCGTGAGGTAACGTCTTCTTGACTGACCTAAGACGAAAGTCCATTTCTTCATTGTGGATCGCGCGGCGATTCGGCGTAGCTTGCCGAGTCGCCGTTGCGATATTTGTGGTTGACGGTTTGGTTTTTGACCATTATGAGTGAGATGATGTTTAAGAAGTTGGTTCAGGCAATTTGCGCCATCGCCCTGGCGCTTCTTCTGGTCGCACCGGCGGCAGCACTGCAGAAGACGCCGCGTCCCAAGTCGGACAAGCCTGCCGACTCGACCAAGATTGCTGCTCCGGCCAAGCCGCTGACCGCGCCGGTGAAAAAGCCGGCTGAGTCACCTAAGAAAGCCGACTCGACGAAGGCAAAAAAGCCGACTCCGGCAAAGCTGAACGACTTCCAGGATGCCAACAAGAACGGCATCGACGATCGCATTGAATCCAAGGCTTCGGCAAAGAAGCCGATCCCAACAGCCACCAAGTCGAAGCCCCCGGCCAAGCCGGATTCCACGAAGAGCAGTCAGCCGACAACCATCAACAAAACGAAGAAATCCAAGTAACAGCATGCTTCGATTCAATCGCATGTTTTCGCAGTCAGCCAGCCGCCTGCTCGTTCTGGTCGCAGTGCTGCTCTTGTTGCCGGCTTTTCTCGGATCAACAACGCGGGCCGCCGATTCGACGTATACCCTGACATTCGAAGCCGTTCGTTACGGCGAGTTGCAAGCTGTGATCGGCAAACACCTGATTGTGGAAACCATCAGCCCATCGCGATTTTCCGTTGCCATCTTCGAGTATCGTCTCGATCGCGCTGACGAGGCTGGCAAGATTGACAGCATGCTTGTCCTCAAGAATGAGGTCTCCCTTCCCTCCACCGACGATGGTCAAGCCACACCGGAAAGCGATCGGCGGTCGTTGACGGTTATCATGCCGGAACCAGGAATGCTTCGGCTGGCCCCGGTTGGCGACACGGCGACGATTGGCGGACTTAGGTCCTACAAATATGCGTTGGGCGCGGAAGGATCGGTCGAGATGTACGTCTGGTTTGCCGAACCGCCTGCAGGACTGGCGAATTACACCAGGGCATCATCACTGGAGGCCGGCAGGCGATCAGGAACATTCGTGATGTCCGAATTTCTCCGTCAGACTGTACGCACAGCGGCGGCGGATGGTATCGAGTGGCCGCCCCAATCCTCGAAACAGCGGACCGATATGATTGTCGTCCGTATCGACACCGCCGTCGATTCAACCAGTCTTCTCGCGCGCGACAACAGCTATCTCGTTGAGCTCAAGTCGATCAACTCCGTAACCCAAGACGCTGCAAAGAAATAAGACACTCGCAAATCGCACGCGGCTGCCGCAAACTTTTCGACAACTCTGCGTATAAGTATCTGATAGCTTTGCGGTTGACAGACCGCTTTTTTATGCTACTTTCTTTGGCACTCTCGCGATGAGAGTGCTAACCGAGCGCTGTACTCTGGACACATTCCAGCGTCGTCGATTTGGGATCGGAGAGAATGACGGTTTTTAAACTGAATGAACGCGAACGCACGGTACTGGCCGTATTGATCGACCATTATATCCGCACGGCCGAGCCGGTCGGATCGCGCGTCATTTCTACCAAATACAATCTCGGCGTGTCACCCGCGACCGTTCGCAATACTCTGTCGGACCTCGAAGAACGCGGACTGATCGAGCAGCCGCATACTTCCGCCGGCCGGATTCCGACCGAGACCGGGTATCGGCTTTACGTCGACACTCTGCTCAAGACCGAAAAGCTTCTGCCAACGGATCGCGAAAAGATCAAGCGCCTGCTTTCGGTCGACTACAACGCCGTCGAGGATGTCCTCGAACAGACCGCACGCGTCCTGGCGAAAGTCACGACCCAGCTCGGGATAACGGTCATGCCGAAGTTCGAGCAGGCGGTTCTGCATAAGATCGACCTTGTACAAGTTACCGACACCAAGGTGATGGTGATCATCGCCGCCAAGTCGGGTTTCGTGCGGACAATCTTGCTCGAAATTGACGCGACCTTCGACCAGGAATCGATTCGCCAGACGGCCGACATGCTCAATGAAAAACTGAGCGGACTTACGCTGGGCGAGATCAAGAAAACGGTCTTCGAACGACTGCGCGGTGAACAGCGCGGGGAGCCGCAGTTGCTGAAGCTTTTCATGGAACAGCGCGAGCATATTCTCGACGAATCGGCGCTGGAAAGCCTGCACACAGACGGAACGACGAATATTATCTCGCAGAAGGAATTCAAGGATCCGGAGAAGCTGAAGGAGTTTCTGACGCTGCTCGAAGAACGCCGCAGCCTGATCGGTCTGCTGAAGAACAAGACCGGTAGTGAGGGCATCAGCGTGACGATCGGCGCCGAGGCGAATATCGAAGGGCTGAAGGGATGCTCGGCGGTGATCCACACCTACCAGATTGGCGAAACGCGCGGCACGATCGGCGTGATCGGACCGACGCGCATGGAGTACGCCAAGCTGATGTCGGTCGTCGATTACACTGCCAAGGTACTCTCGGAGATTCTCTCGCATTAGGACACGACAATGGGAAACAACGAAGACGATATGAAAAGCAATGAAACGGCGCCGGACACCGAAGCGTCCGAGAGCGATGCCACAGCAACCGCTGAAGCCGCGGCGCCGCCGGATGAGTTATCGCAATTGAAGAAGCAACTCGAAGACCAGAAGAACGACTACTTGAGACTCGCAGCGGAGTTCGACAACTACCGCAAGCGCACGAATCGCGAATTCTCGACCCTGGTCAAGTCGGCCAACGAAAACTTGATCGGCGAATTGATCGAAGTGCTCGACAACTTCGAACGTGCCTTCAAGAGCCGCGAAGAGAAGCCCGATTTTGAGGCTTATCACAAGGGAATGTCTTTGGTCTTCGACCGGCTGAACGCGATCCTGGGCCGCAACGGTCTGAAGAAGTTTGCATCGCTCGGCGAGAAGTTCGATCCGAGTCTTCATGATGCCATGATGCAGGTTGAAGACGGCAACATGGAGCCTGATACGGTCGCGCTCGAGATCGAGCCGGGATACATGCTGAACGACAAAGTGATTCGCCACGCCAGGGTCGGCGTCGTCCAGGCAGCGAAGTCCAACGGAGAAAACAAGTAGTTGCCGCAAGGCATTTTATTGATAGTATTAGGCGACATTTGGCAGGCCTGACGGAGGTTTAGAGATATGGGTAAGATAATTGGCATAGATTTGGGAACGACCAACTCCTGCGTGGCGGTGATGGAAGGTGGCCAACCGGTCGTGATCCCCAATCAGGAAGGCGGTCGCACGACGGCCTCCGTCGTGGCGTTCACTGACGGCGGCGAGAAGCTGGTTGGCCAGGTCGCAAAGCGCCAGGCCATCAAGAATCCGACCAACACTATCTTCTCGATCAAACGCTTCATGGGGCGGCGACATTCGGAAGTGGGTTCGGAGGAGAAAATCGTTCCTTACAAGGTCACCGAAAACGAAACCGGCGATTGTCGAGTCGAAGTGCAGGGGAAGTTGTATTCGCCGCCGGAGATTTCGGCTCTGATCCTGCAACATCTCAAGAGCGCCGCCGAGTCCTACCTCGGGCAGACCGTCTCGCAAGCGGTGATCACCGTGCCGGCGTATTTCAACGATAGCCAGCGCCAGGCCACGAAAGATGCCGGACGAATTGCCGGCCTTGAAGTACTTCGCATTATCAATGAGCCTACAGCAGCCGCCCTGGCTTACGGACTCGACAAACAGAAGAACCAGAAGATTGCCGTTTACGATCTGGGTGGCGGCACGTTCGATATCTCCATCCTTGAACTCGGCGACTCGGTATTCGAAGTCCTGGCCACCAACGGCGACACGCATCTTGGCGGCGACGATTTCGACCAGCGGTTGATCGACTATATTGCCGACGAATTCAAGCGCCAGGAGGGCATCGATCTGCGCAAGGATCGCATGGCGCTGCAACGTCTGAAAGAGGCCGCCGAGAAAGCCAAGTGCGAGCTTTCGTCGACGATGCAGACCCAGGTCAATCTGCCTTTCATCACGGCCGACCAGTCGGGTCCAAAGCATCTCGACCTGACCATCACGCGCGCGAAACTTGAGCAACTTTGCGACGATCTGATCCAGCGCACGGTGGAACCGTGCCGACGCTGTATGTCGGATGCGGGCCTGAGCGCCTCGCAGATCAACGAGGTTGTTCTCGTCGGCGGCATGACGCGCATGCCGAAAGTCCAGGAAGTCGTCAAATCGCTCTTTGCCCGCGAGCCGCACAAAGGTGTCAATCCCGACGAAGTCGTGGCGATCGGCGCGGCCATCCAGGCCGGCGTACTTGGCGGTGAGGTCAAGGATGTGCTTCTGCTCGACGTCACACCGCTTTCCCTCGGTATCGAGACTCTTGGCGGGGTGATGACACGCTTGATCGAGCGGAACACGACAATCCCGACGCGCAAAGCGCAAGTGTTTTCAACGGCCAGCGACAATCAGCCGGCGGTGAATATTCACGTGCTTCAGGGCGAGCGTGAGATGGCGATCGACAATCGCACATTGGGCCGGTTCGACCTGGTCGGGATTCCGCCGGCGCCGCGCGGCATGCCCCAGATCGAAGTCGCCTTCGATATCGATGCGAACGGGATTGTTCATGTTTCTGCCAAAGATCTCGGCACCGGCAAGGAACAGAAGATCAAAATCGAAACGTCATCCGGGCTGTCGGAGCAGGAGATCCAGAAGATGGTCAAGGATGCCGAGGCAAATGCCGAAGCGGATCACAAGAAGCGCGAACTTATCGACGTCCGCAACAAGGCCGACCAGTTGATCTATTCAACTGAGAAGACCTTGAAAGAGCATGGCGACAAGGTCAGCGATGAAGATAAGAAGGCAATTCAGGAAGCCAAGGACCGCCTGGCAGCGGCGATCCAGACCGATTCGATCGAGATCATCAATCAGAAGATCGAGGATCTCATGACCGCCTCGCACAAACTGGCGGAGGAGATTTACAAGCAGGCGACGCAGCAGCAGGCGCAGGGTGCGCCGGGCGGCAGTACCGAATCGACTCAGAGCGAAAGCCAATCGGGTCCCGGGGCCAGTGCTGTCGATGCAGACTACGAAGTCGTCGATGACGACAAAAAGAAGTAGGATTGTGCGGTGATGGAGGTCACCGCTGACGACGATGACAAAACGCGATTATTACGATATCCTCGGCGTGGCGAAGTCAGCCTCCGAGGAAGAGATCAAGAAAGCCTACCGCAAGCTGGCGATCCAGTATCACCCGGACAAAAACCCGGGTGACAAAGCGGCGGAAGACAAGTTCAAAGAAGCTACCGAGGCGTACGAAGTCCTCAAGGATCCCCAAACGCGCGCGCGTTACGACCAGTTCGGCCATGCCGGGGTGGGTGCTGGACAGGGCGCCGGCCAGTATGGTGGTGGTTTTGGCCAGGGCTTCGACATCAACGACGCGCTGCGCGCCTTTATGCGCGACTTCGGCATGGGTGGCTCGATCTTCGACGAGATGTTCGGCGGCGGTGGCCGTCGCGGTGATCGCCGGCAGTCGTTCCATGGCGAAGACATCAAGGTTCGACTCAAGCTGACCCTCGAAGAAATCGCCTTCGGCACCGAGAAGGTCATCAAATTCCGGCGCTTCAAGCGCTGCCAAACCTGTCACGGATCGGGTGCCGCTTCCGGGTCTTCGCGCGAACGTTGCCGGGTCTGCAACGGTGCCGGCGAGGTGCGCCAGGTTTCGCGTTCGATGTTCGGGCAGTTCATCAATGTCGCGACCTGCTCCAATTGCGGCGGCAGCGGGGAAGTGATCAAGACGCCGTGCCCGACCTGTACCGGCTCCGGCCGTGTCGAAGAGCAAGCCACGATTACCGTCAAGGTCCCGGCCGGTGTATCCGAAGGCAACTATATTCCGCTGCGCGGCGAAGGTAACGCCGGCATGCGCGGCGGCGAATCGGGCGATCTGATTGTGCTGATCGAAGAGAAGCAGCATGAGCGCTTCGTGCGGCATGGGAATGATATCATTACCGAAGTCCCGGTGACGATCGGGGCGGCAGCGCTCGGCGCGGAAGTCGATGTTGAGACTCTCGACGGCGTCGTCAAGCTGAAGATTCCGAGCGGTACTCAAACCGGCAAGATTCTCAAGCTACGCGGCCAGGGGCTCGGCAAGCTCCGGTCGGCGGGGCGCGGCGACATGCTCGCCAAAATCACGGTCTGGACGCCGCAGAGCCTCAGCAGTGAACAAAAACAGCTCTACGAAAAACTGCGCAAACTTGAAGGCGATGTTCCGCCGGCGAAAGAGACCAAGTCGATCTTCGAGCGCCTGCGCGAGTCGCTGGGAGTTTGACGTTGGCCGGGTACCTCGAAGTCAGCGTCAAGTGCGATCCCACCAACGAGGACATCGTCACATCCTACATTACCGAGTCGCTCGCGCAGGGACTCGTCACCGAAGTCTCCGATTCCGACTTCCGGGTGAAGTTCTACCTGCCGATTGAGGAAGACTCGCGGGACAAAGTTGAATCGCTCGGCAAGTACCTGGTTCGAGTTGGCATTGCTCATGCCGAGTCGCTCGACCAGATCATCACCGTGAAGCCCATCGACGATATCGATTGGATCAAGCAGTACCAGCAGTCGTTTCAATCGATCATCATCGACAACGTCGTCGTCAAGTCCACCTGGGACCAGTCCAATTACGGCGACAAACTGCAGATCACCATCGAACCCAAAATGGCGTTTGGCACGGGGCATCATGAAACCACGCAGTTGTGCATCGCGCAGATGCTCAAGGATGTGAAGCCGGGAGACAAGATCCTTGATCTTGGCTGCGGCTCCGGGATTCTCGGCATCCTCGCCGCAAAGCTCGGTGCCGCGGAGATTCTCGGACTCGACATCGACCTGGCCGCCATCGAGAACGCGCGGGAGAACATTGTCCTCAACGGCGCCTCCGACATTGTGAAGATCCAGTTCGGCTCAATGGAAAAGGTCACGGCCGTTGGTTACTATGATGTGGTGGTCAGCAACCTGATCAAGGATGAGATCTTTAACCTCTTCGAGAATTTTATGCGCAGCTTGCGTTCCGGCGGCATCATGATCCTGTCCGGTATTCTTACCGATCAGGAGGCTGAATTCCTCAATTTCCTGGGCCTCAAGAGCGTTCGCGGCAATTTGATCACGCGCAAAAACGAGTGGATTTGCTGTCGTGTCATCAAAGCTTAGCCGCGCGACGCATTTCTATTTCGAACCGCAGCAGCTTCAGGGCGAGATGTGCACTTTCTCCCGCGAAGAGAGCGACCACATCCTGAAGTCCTTTCGCCTCTATATCGGCGACACGATCTACGCCACCGACGGGCGCGGCAGTCTCTATTACATGCAACTGGAGGCATTTGAACAGCGGCTGGTTCGAGCCAAGGTGCTCAAGGTATCGCAACGTGACAACGAACTGGAGTTCCGCATCACGATCGGTTTCGGCTTGCCGCTGCAGTCAAAAGCCGACCAGATCATAGATCAGTGCACGCAGCTCGGCGCTACCGCGTTTCTACCGCTGCTTTCCAAGAATTCTCCCGGCAAGATGAGCAGCGAGAAGGCCGCCGCGCGCAGCGAGCGCTGGCGTAGCGTAGCGATTAGTTCGCTCAAGCAGTCGCTGCGTACGGTTCTTCCGGAGATCCTGCCGGCCCTCGAAATCGAAGATCTGAAAGATTCATTGGGGAAGTACGATCTGGTTCTACTGGGTTCTCTGAAGGGCAAGCCGTTAAGTCGAGAAACATTCCCCTCTCCCATCCAGAACATCCTGCTTCTGACCGGTCCCGAGGAAGGGTTTAGCCGGATTGAGGAAGATACGTTGATTCGGGCTGGGGCAACTCCGGTGCTGCTCGGCCCACGTCGATTGCGCGCCGAACTGGCTCCGGTAGTGTTGCTTACGGCAACAACGGCGCTGCTGTCTTAGAGCGAAACATTGCGCTTGAGGCGCGGATTTCCGGGTGAAGGCGCTACATTTCTAACTTCACGATCCGCTGAATTCGCCGATATAATTCTTGTCATGAATCCAGAATCAGTTCTTTCCCTCTATGCTTTCGTCATGGGCGCCTTTATCGGCTCGTTCCTTAACGTGCTGATCTACAGGCTGCCGCGGCGGGAGAACTTCGTCGCGGGTCGTTCCCACTGCCCGCACTGCGGTTTGCTCATTCGCTGGTTCGATAACATTCCGTTGATCAGTTTCCTGATCCTGAGAGGGAAATGCCGCAATTGTCGCGGGAGTATTTCCTGGCGTTATCCGGCGGTCGAACTGGTTTCCGGGCTGTTTTTTCTCCTGGCGTTTCTGCTTTACGGCGTCAGCGTACACGCTCTGATCGCCGTGATCTTCTTTGCGCTCTTGCTGGTGATTACGTTCATTGATTTTCAGTATTTCATTATTCCGGACAGGATAACCTATCCGGGCATGGTTGCCGGATTAGCTCTTTCTTTCGTGAGTCCGCTTGTCACCCCGCTCGACTCAATCGCTGGGCTTCTGGCCGGTGGCGGGACGCTGTACCTCCTGGCGATCCTGGGGGACTACTTCCTCAAAAAAGAATCTCTTGGTGGCGGAGACATCAAACTGGCGGCGATGTTGGGCGCCTTCTTAGGGTGGAAAAACATCTTTATTATCTTCTTCGCCTCGGCGGTCTTCGGCCTGATATACGCTCTTATGCGCATGGCTGTCGCCCGCGAAGCTAATGCCGGGCGGATGATCCCGTTTGGCCCGTTCCTATCGCTCGCAGGACTGCTGGCGCTGTTTTTTGGCAATTTGCTCGTCGATTTTTACGTTACGCAGTTTCTCGCCCTCAATTAATAGTCTTTCGCGAATTCCTCGTTGCCGCCGCTCGGCGAGTTCTCCTTTGCGCCGATAATACTGACATGAGCCAGGCACAAGCAGATAGCCGCGAGACCCGACTTTTCCGCCTGCTCGGCCTTTCCTACGAAATCCGGATCCGGATCACGCTGGGCTTCATGTTTCTGCTGATCCTCATTGCAAACTTGAACTCCTTGCGTTTCTTCAGTCAGAC
Source organism: uncultured Ignavibacteria bacterium (assembly GCA_964576925.1). GTDB lineage: Bacteria > Zixibacteria > MSB-5A5 > CAIYYT01 > CAIYYT01 > JADJGC01. Next base: position 128,932 of record CAZNWJ010000007.1, read on the forward strand.
CAACGAAGTCAACGAGGAAAACCTTCGACTCCAGACCGCGCAGAATCTCAATCTTATCGCGGCCACTCTGAGGACCAAACCGATCGAGAAACTGCAAACTTCCGCTGTTCGCGACCTGGCGTTGGCCGCAGGATTTGATCAGCTATTTTTAGTCGAAACTGACCTGTTGCGGGACACTGCGACCGGGTCTTCGAGCCTGGTAAGCGAGGCGATCCTTGCCGACGTTCGCAGCGCTTACGCCCGCCCAAAACGCGTAGCAGGCGGGGTCCGGCAAGCGCTACCTTCAACGATCACCGAGTCATTCAGTGTGGGAGGCGGCCGGCAGGCCCGCTACGCTTTCTTTCATCTCGTCGCCGAAGACGGGCAGCCGCTCACCCTGGCGGCGATGCTCGATGCCGAAGTGTACAGCGATCTGGCTCGCTTCTCGCAACTCAATACGCTTTTCCAAATCATCAGCTTGTTGGCTGCTTCAACGATCGCCCTGATCTTGCTGAAGATCACTTTCAAGCCGTATCAACAAATCAAGAGCGAGGCGATTGCCGCTGAAGTTGCTACACCGGATCGGCCGGAGTCGATCGACTTCGCCGTTTTAACATTCCAAAAAGTCATCGCGGAGTTGCAGGCCAAGGAAAAACGGCTTCAGGAGCTGTATGCCCAGCAAAAGCAGCGCGCAGCCAGCCTGGAACGCTACAACGAGTATGTCCTCCACGCCATGCCTTCCGGAGTGATCAGCTGCGATACCGACGGCCGTCTGACCCATTTCAACACTGCGGCTGCATCGATCCTGGCCATCGGCGCCGAGCCGGCGATCGGGAAGGGATATGAGCGGGTGCTGGAACCGTTTCCAGTCCTGGTCGAATTGGTTGCGTCAACGCTGCGTTCGGGACAGGCCAATCGCATAACGGAGCTGCAACTGTCGAACCGCGCGGGTGAACGGCTCTGGGTCAGTCTCAACAGCTCGATTCTGCGTGATTCAGATGGTCAGGCGCGCGGGGCCATGGTCTTGATCAACAATCTCACCGAACTCAAGCGCCTCGAATCGGCTATGATGTTGCGCGAGCACATGGCTGCCCTGGGGGAGATGTCAGCGGGTCTGGCTCACCAACTACGTAATTCGATGGGAGCAATCGTCGGCTTCGCCCAATTGCTTAACAAGCCCGATGCCGGGGGGCAGAATCTGGAAGCCATGAGCGCCATGATCCTGAAAGAAGCCCGCACCACCGGGGAGATGCTCGATCGTTTTCTTCGCCTCTCGCGTCCCAGCGAACTGGTGTTGAGCGAGATTAGTCTCGAAGAACTCACTTCCGCGATTCAACTCCATTTTCATCAACAACTGCTCGATCGCAGGCTGCAGTTGAAGTTCACGATTGCAGATAATCTGCCGGCGCTTCTGGCTGATCAGGTGTTGCTGCTCAATATCCTCACCAATCTGGTTCAGAATGCAATTCATGCGTCATCTGACGGTTCTTCAATCGAGCTTGCTGTTCTCTCCGATTTGCCGCGGCGAGAGATGGTATTGTCTGTTTCTGATCACGGTCATGGCATCGCACCTGAAGAGCTTCAGAATATCTTCACGCCGTTCTATACCAGCGGCAAAGCCGACGGCACGGGTCTCGGTTTGGCCCTGGTTCAGAAGTGGGCGGCGGCGCACGGTGGAAGGATCGAATGCAGTTCCGTCCTCGGCGCAGGATCGCGCTTCACCCTGCATCTGCCCCTTAGCCCGGAGTTTATCCAGGAGACAACTCGTCAAAACGCTCTTGCTGAATTGCCGCATTGAGCTATATTTCCCGCGATAGTCCGGTCGACTCCGGACAAAAACAAACCTTCTGCTACCAGCACCTGGGAGTCTGCACATGACAAGCCGAGCTATTGTCATCTTCATGACACTTCTGCAACTAATCGGGGCGGGCACAATCTGGGGCGCTTCCGAACGCCTGTCACAGGTTCGCGTGGCCATTGACAACCGCGCTGATTATCTCACGCTAAAAGGCCTTGAACTCGACGAGACATTCGTGGGTGACAAGTACATCGATGTGCTCGTCAACGCGGAAGAGCTGAGTCGTCTGGAGGAAAGCGGCCTGAATTTCAGCGTCGAAATCCCCGATCTGACCGCCTTTTACCAGAGCCGTCTCGACCCGGCAAAGGACATGGGAGGCTATCGCACTCTTTCTGAAATTGAAATGGCGATGGACTCCATCTCCACCGCAAATCCGGCAATCGTTACACCGAAATGGTCGATCGGCAATACGCTCCAGGGCCGGCCCATTTACGTGATGAAGATTTCCGACAATCCTGCGGTTGACGAAGACGAACCCGAGGTTTACTATCATGCCGCGATTCATGCGCGCGAAGTGATCACGCCGGAAGTATTGATTTATTTCATGCGGTATCTGACCAACAATTACGGCATTAACTCCCATGTGACTGACCTGGTTAACAACCGCGAGCTCTTCTTTACCTGCGTGGTCAACCCCGACGGTTATTATTGGAACGAAGTCAGCGAGCCGGGCGGCGGCGGGTTGTGGCGCAAGAACCGCCGCAACAACGGCGACGGCACTTTCGGTATCGACTTGAATCGAAACTTCGGCTACCAGTGGGGCTATGACGATGAAGGATCTTCACCCGATCCCGGTGACGACACCTATCGCGGTACGGCCGGCTTTTCCGAGCCCGAAACGCAGCGCATCCGCGACTTCATCAGCTCACGCAATTTCGTGATCACGTTGTCCTACCACTCCTATTCTGACCTGTTTCTTTGGCCTTGGGGCTACGATCGAATTGTAACTGACGACAACGATATCTTTCAGGCGATGGGCGACTCTGTTCAAGCGGCTACCGGGTATGCCATCGGTCCACCCTGGCAACTGCTGTATCCTGTGAACGGATCAACTGATGATTGGGGTTACGGCGAGCAATCGCTCAAGAACAAGAACTACGCCGTGACGATCGAGGTCGGGAATCAATCGGACGGTTTCTGGCCGCCGACTTCGCGGATCACCACGCTGGTTCAGAAGAATATCTTCCCGAACCTGTTTGTCGCACGCATTGCCGGCAAGCCGGAGCGCCTCCGCGGTCCGCAACAGCCGCAGATTTATCCATTGGCCGCCATCGAAGCCAGCGAAACCGACGTCTACTGGCATCATGCCGATACGGTCAATCCGGCCGTGTCCTACGAACTCTGGCAGCTTCAGGATTTTGCGCGCCTCGCCGACGATCTCGAGGCAGGTACGGCGAACTTCGTGTCAGGTGGATTTACGATTTCAACCGTGCGCTCGCACACTCCTACCAAGTCATTCTTCTCCGGAGCAACCGCAAACCTCAACAGTTCTCTGACAATGGCCAACGTTGTCGAGGTGCACGCCGGCGACAGCCTGAAGTTCTGGACGTGGTACGATATTGAGACCAATTGGGATTACGGTTACGTGGAAGTATCAACTAACGGCGGTGCCGTGTGGTCATCCATTCCCGGCAACATTACCACCAACAGCAATCCCAACGGCACGAATCTCGGCAACGGCATTACGGGGGCGTCATCGAGCTGGGTCGAAGGCAGATTCAGCCTGGCAGCGTATGTGGGACAGAGCGTCCAGATCCGCTTCCGCTACGTCACCGATGGGTTTGTTAACGACCCGGGCTGGTGGATCGACGACATCTACCCCGTCGAGACCTATCAAACTCAGACGCTACTTTCGAGCGCCATCACCGATACTACATTCCACATAACCGGGCTGGTTAATGGAGATTACTACTATCGTGTTCGCGCCAAGGACGCTGAGAACCAGTACTCGCAGTTCAGCAGTGTCGAACCGCTGACGGTAAGTGTCTGCTCCTGGCTCGTGGGGGATGCCGATGGCAACGGTTCGTACAGCATTAGCGATGCGGTCTACCTGATCAATTACATCTTTACGGCCGGGGCGTCGCCGACTCCGAGCGCAGTGGGCTCAGGAGACATCGACTGCTCGGGAGTAGTGAACATCTCTGACGCCGTGTACATGATCAGTTATATCTTTGCCGGGGGGCCGCCGCCGGCACTGTCGTGTTCCTGCAGTGATTATCTGTAGTGAGCAGAAGCCACTAAGTCGAACGCCCGGGACGAAAGGGTTCCGGGCGTTTTCGTTTATTGCGAATTCAGGAAGTTGACCAGAGATTTGCGCCTAAAAAGGATTTGGCGGAGGCTCATAGAGCCTCCGCCAGTGGATAGTTTGGTAAGACACTACTGGCCAAGATAAATCACTTTATTGCAAGTCGCGTGCCAAACTGAATCACTTGTTTTGTGTTGATCTGTAACGAGTTAAGAATGTAGAGCTTAGTTCTCTATAACCACTTGTCGGATTTCTTGACACATGCTAAGTCCAACAGCCAATGCTTTGGTATTAAAACGATGATAAACAACAAGATAGTGAATCTATCGCAGCGTCGAGCCCGGCTACAGGAATGCACAATCATCTGTGGTGATAACGCGTGCGCTGAAACAAAGCGATTGCCGAAGACTCTCAACCGCGTAAAATTTTCCAAGTTATGTCAGAACTCGATAACACTCAGGTATACAGCGTTTCAGAGGTTACCAAGGGAATCAAGGGACTGCTGGAGCGTGAGTTTGTGTCGATCTGGGTCGAAGGCGAGATCTCCAACTTCCTCCATCATTCGTCGGGACACCGTTATTTCACCCTCAAAGACGCCAACGCTCAACTCAAGGCGGTCATTTGGAAGTTCTCGGCACAAGGACTGACGTTCGAGCCAAAGGACGGACTGAAGGTACGTGCCTTTGGTGACATTACGCTGTACGAGAAGGGTGGATACTACCAACTCCGGGTGATGCGGCTTCTTCCCAAGGGAATTGGCTCTCTCGAAGAGCAGTTTCAGAAGCTCAAGGCCAAGCTGGCTGCTGAGGGACTGTTTGACGAAGAACACAAGCAGCCGATTCCCCAGTACCCGAGCGCGATCGGCATCATCACCTCGCCGACCGGGGCGGCTGTTCGAGATATCATAAACATCTGCCGACGGCGGGCTCCGATGATCAGGCTGATATTGCGACCAACGAAGGTGCAAGGGGACGGCGCAGCAGAGGACATCGCAGCGGCGATCGCGGAGTTCAATCGCTGGGGCGGTGCGGATTTGTTGATTGTCGGTCGCGGTGGCGGCTCGCTGGAAGACCTATGGGCCTTTAATGAGGAAATCGTGGCGCGCGCGATTTACGAGTCCCGGCTGCCAATCATCTCGGCAGTCGGCCATGAAATCGACTTTTCGATCGCCGATTTTGTCGCCGATCTGCGGGCCGCAACACCCTCCGCGGCGGCGGAATTGGCAACTTACGATGCCGCAGCGCTGGCACAGAGACTCGCGGCAGCGGCCGAGCGGCTGTCGCGATCGCTGCAACGTGCCGCCGAATTGCGCCGCGAGCGACTGAAGAGGTTGCAGACTTCGCGCGCCTTCGTCAAGCCGGCCACCATCCTTGAACCTTTCGCGCAGCGGCTCGACGAGCAGTCCATGTTGATGCGGCACCGCATGGAGACAATCTTGCTGCGCTGCAACGGCCGCTTTGACGCGTTGTGCCACAAACTCGAAGCGCTCTCACCCGACAGTGTGCTCAAGCGCGGCTATGCGGTTGTGCGGCGGACTTCCGATTCCTCGATCGTGAAATTGGCGGGGTCACTGCAGCACGGCGAAAAGGTCGCCATCAGTTTTGCCGACGGCTCGCGCGACGCTACCATCGAGTGAGCGCCACTGACAGCCGTATCCGCCGCCTCCTTTCTTGCCCCACAACGTTATTGCGCTGTCAGTTTTATGCGTTATACTGACCCGTTCCCGGTATCACAGAAAGGCTGTTGTGTCGGAAAAAGTAGCGAATTTTGAGGACAATTTGCGCCGGCTTGAAGAAGTTGTCGGCAAACTCGAGCAGGGCGACCTGCCGCTGGAGGAGGCCATCGCGCTCTTCCAGGAGGGCATGCGCTTGTCGAAGCTCTGCGGCGAGCGGTTGACGGCAGTGGAGACCGAGATCAAGAAACTTGTTGCCCAGAACGAGCAGTTTAAGCTCGAGTCATTTGGCGGTACGGATGCCTGAAGTCGTGAAGCCCGGAACGACTCCGTTCGGAGCCATCCGCGAAAAAGTCGATCTGCAATTGGACAAGATCCTTCCGCCTGCTTCGACGCCGCCACAGGAACTTCACGCCGCCATGAGATACTCCGTCATGGCCGGCGGTAAACGCCTGCGGCCGGTTCTCGCCGTGTCGGCTTATTACGCGTGCGGCGGCACCGATGAAAGAATCTATCGCTATGCGGCGGCGCTTGAATTGCTGCATACCTACTCATTAATTCACGACGATCTGCCGTGCATGGACGATGACGATTTCCGCCGCGGCCAACCGACCTTGCACAAGAAATTCTCCGAATACATCGCCGTATTGGCCGGCGATGCCCTGCACGCGCTGGCCTTTGAAATCCTTGCCGAATCGGGGAATTCCGAAGTCGTTATCGAGGTCAGTCGCGCGATCGGCACGCGCGGAATGATCGGCGGCCAGGTTGCCGACGTGCAGGCCGAGGGCAGGGAAGTTACGCTTGCAGAAGTCGAAGGCATTCATCGACAGAAGACGGCTGCATTGATAACAGCCTCGATCAAAATCGGCGCGCTTCTGGCTTCAGCCCCCGACAAAGTTGTGCGGCAGCTCACTTTCTACGGCGAAAGGCTCGGTCTGGCATTCCAAATTGTCGATGACATCCTCGATATTGAGGGAGATTTTGCGGCACTCGGCAAGACCGTCGGCGCCGACTCGCGCCTGGAAAAGGCCACTTACCCAAAGGTTGTCGGGCTCGAGCGTTCCAAAGCAATTGCGGCACAACTGATTGCCGAAGCGAAGGAGATGTTGACAGGGTTTAACGAAAAGGAGATATTCCTCCGGCTCGCCGATTATATCATCAACCGCGAGCATTAACGAACAAACCTGAGGATTGAGAGTATCAACGATATATGACCGATTACTTGCGTACGATTAAATCACCGCAGGATCTCAAAAAACTCCCCCAGGAGGCGTTGCCCGATCTCGCCGGCGAGATCCGCGAGGATTTGCTCTCGATTCTCAGCCAGGTCGGCGGGCACCTGGGCGGAAATCTCGGGGTCGTGGAACTCTCGATCGCCCTCCACTACGTCTACAATAGCCCGACCGATCGCATCGTTTGGGATACCGGCCACCAGAGTTACGTCCACAAGATCCTCACGGGCCGCCGCGATCAAATGCTCACCATCCGCCAGTTTCGTGGGCTCTCGGGATTTGCCAAGATTACGGAATCAGAACACGATACCTACGGCGCGGGGCATGCATCGACCTCGATCTCGGCTGCTTACGGGATGGCCGTCAGTCGCGATCTGTCAAAGCAAGATCATCATGTCGTGGCCGTTATCGGGGATGGCGCATTGACCGGCGGCATGGCATTTGAGGCGATGAACAATCTCGGCGACTCGGGGCGCAACATGCTGGTCGTGCTAAACGACAATTCGATGTCGATCGACAAAAACGTCGGGGCTCTTTCGGAATACCTGACCGGCATCCTGACTGATCAGACATATAACAAGATCAAGGATCACCTGTGGGAATTGACCGGCAAGCTTCGCAAAGGCTCGGCAATTCGCAGCATCGTCGGCCGGATCGATGAGGCCGTCAAGGGCGTGCTCGTCCCTGGGATCATTTTTGAGAAGCTCGGTTTTCGCTATTTCGGCCCAATCGACGGGCATGATGTCCTTGGCCTTGTCAAGGCGTTCAGCCAACTGAAATCTCTCCACGGCCCGTTGCTGCTGCACATTCGCACGCAGAAGGGCAAAGGTTACAGGCCGGCCGAGGAAGACGTCTGCAATCTGCACGGCGTGAACAAATTCGATAAAGTGACCGGCAAATCCGACAAGGCAGCCGGTCTCGCCTATACAAAAGTGTTCGGCAAGACCATGATTGAACTGGGCAAGCTGCACCCCGACATGGTCGCGATCACCGCCGCCATGCCGACCGGCACCGGTTTGATTGACTTCGCGCGCGAGTTCCCGGAGCGTTTTTTTGATGTCGGCATTGCCGAACAGCACGGCGCCGTCTTCGCCGCCGGACTTTCTCGCGAAGGCAAGAAGCCGGTGTTTGCCGTGTACTCAACTTTCTTGCAGCGCGCCTACGATCCGCTGATCCACGACATCGCCCTGCAAGAACTCCCGGTGCTCTTTGCGCTAGATCGTGCCGGACTCGCCGGCAACGACGGCCCGACCCATCACGGCGCCTTTGACATTTCCTATCTGCGATTAGTGCCGAACATGGTGATCATTGCTCCCAAAGACGGGACCGAGCTGCGCCAGGCCCTCCATCTTGCCATGAAGAACTTCACGGCGCCAATTGCGATTCGCTGGCCGCGCGCAGACATTCCCGAGGGTGAACTCCAGATCGATCGCCCGGACTTCGAGTGGGGCACCTGGGAGCAGGTTCGCGAGGGTAACGAGGTGGCGGTCCTCGCCGTCGGCACGATGGTCGACCAATCGCTCAAAGCTGCGGATTTGCTCTCGCAGCGCGGCATCCCGGCGGCCGTGTTCAATTGCCGTTTTGTTAAGCCGTTCGATCTCAAGATGCTCGCAGACATCGCCGCGAGATTCCCCAAGCTCGTGACCATCGAGGAAGGATCTCTCATTGGCGGTTTCGGTTCCGGGGTCAACGATTGGTTGCGGGTCAACGGTCATCGCCAGAGTCATTTACTCAGCCTTGGACTGCCGGATGAGTTTGTCGAGCACGGCACGCGTGATGAGCTCTTCGAGTTGATCAACCTTCACCCGACGGGAATCGCCGATTCGATCGCGGAGTTCTTCGGCGTCAAACCGGCCGATGGCAGCGTGACAAGTGATCAGCCGGCAGTAGTTAATCGCATTGCCAAGATCCGCATCGCTGCCAAGGGCAAACCCTGATGCTTTTCGGAATCATCGCCAACCGCAAGCGTCCGGGGGCCGATGCAGTAGTCAAACGTGTAATCGCCTGGACCGCTCAGCATGGACATGACTACAGGCTCTGCGATGACTTGCGCGATATCGCTCCCGATGGCGCCAAGATCCTGCCGCGAAATGAACTGATCAAGATTGCCAACCTGATTATCTCGATGGGCGGTGACGGGACTCTCCTCGCGTCGGCGCGTGAAGTGGCCGCCGCGGGCATCCCGATCCTGGGTGTCAACCTCGGTTCTTTGGGGTTTCTGACGCAAGTGGCGGCGGACGAGGTTGAGTCCCGGCTGCAGGATGTCGTCGACGGCAAGCACCAGTTGCAGCAGCGCATGTTGCTTGAGTCATCCATCAAGGGCGACCCCGCCGGCCAGCGCTATTATGCCCTCAACGACATCGTCGTTGACCGCGGTTCGCTGGCGCGCCTCATTCAACTCGACCTCTACGTTAACGATGAGTTCATTTCGACGTTTCGCGCCGACGGCCTGGTGATTTGCACGCCCACGGGTTCGACGGCATACAATTCTGCGGTCGGCGGACCAATCCTGAATCCAAACATGGAAGCGATTGTGGTCTCGCCGCTGGCGCCGCAATCGCTGGCGGCGCGCCCCCTGCTGTTCGGCGGTGGAGATGTCCTGCGCATCCGTCTATCTTCGCCACACCATCAGTGTCTGATGACCGTCGACGGCCAGATCGCCGTGCAACTGCAGAACAGCGCCCAGGTGTCCATCCGCCGCGCTCCGCACTTCACGAAACTGGTGACCTTTCCGCACGGCTCGTTTTACAAGATCCTGCGCACCAAGCTGCATTGGGCCGTGTTACCTCACAGCGAAAACACCTGACGGACGTTGCGCGGTCTGGCCGGCTCTTGCGTCTAATAACAGGAGTTGCGATATTGCCGTCGTGCGCAGTTTGCCATGATCGAAATTCCAGGCCGCTGCTACGAATTGCACGATCCCGGCTCTGACCAATTGTGAAACCAATGAGATATCTGTTCGCTTTCATCGTCATCGTCTTCCCGTGCCTCTCAGATCTCACTCTCGCAGCTGACTATCACCCGACCCGCCTTGTCTTGAAGACTCGGCAGACGACTGCACTGGCCAAGCGAACCGCGCTGGCGGCCATCTTGAACACTACACGTCTGGAACCCCTGATGAAGGGGAGGGCACACACGGCGGACAGCGACCCCTTGTCTCGAATTCTGGTGGCTGAGTTTGCCGACACGGCTTCCTGCAACGCGGCGGAAAGAATCCTCAATCACATCCCGGAAATCGAATTTGTCGAGCGCGACTACTACCAGCAGATGTTTGCTGATCCTTTGGAGTCGAACCAGTGGGGATTGGCCAATACCGGCCAGGAGTTTCTTGGCATCAGGCGCATTCCCGGTTCAGAGAACGACTCTCTGCTCCTGTTCCGCGGTTCTTCGGGTGCAGACATCCATCGCGGCCAGGTGGACTCGGCGCCCACCGACCGCAGTCGTGTCCGCGTCGCTATTATTGACACGGGTGTTGACTACTTGCATCCCGACCTGCAAGGGAACATCTGGCACAACCGTTCTGAGGCCGAGGGCATATCCGGCGTGGACGATGACTTCAATGGCTATATCGACGACGTTGTCGGATTCGATTTCTCCGGCGACGCCGCCAATGTGATCGCGATTTCGCCCGACCCGGATCCGATGGACACCATCGGTCACGGCACTCACGTCGCCGGAATCGTCGGCGCCGTGACCGACAACGGCATCGGCATTATCGGCGTGGCTCCCAATGTCGAGTTAATGTGTCTCAAGATATTTCCCAATGCTCTCGCCACCGCGAGCTCGCAGGCGATCATCTACGCCGCCGATCATGGCGCACGGGTGATCAATGCCTCCTGGGGCTCTCCCTTCTATTCATCGATCCTCGTCGAGGCCTTTGAATACGCGATTGCGCGCGGCGTGATCTTCGTTGCGGCCGCCGGTAACAGCGGCACGTCGACGCCGTTTTTCCCGGCCCGCTTTGAGCGGGCCCTTACCGTCGGTGCGACCAACGCTAACGACCGGGTAACGACCTTTTCAACCTTTGGCGATTGGCTCGATGTTTGCGCTCCGGGCGAGAATGTTCTCTCCTTGCGCGCCGCCCGAACCGACCTGTACGCTGGGCAGGGCGAGCCGAATATCCGTATTATTGAAAACGAATACTACCTGGCCGACGGCACCAGCATGGCGGCTCCGCACGTGGCGGGCGCTGCGGCGTTTCTACTCTCTGTCGCTCCGGGCCTGTCGCCTGACAGCGTGCAGAGTCTCCTGATTGCGAGCGCCGACAAGATTGCCAACCCCAATGGAAATCCACAAAGTGTGTTCAGCCCATATGCCGGATGGGGGAGAATCAACCTGGAGCGCGCAGTCGCATTGCTAAGCGGAGAATACGTCGAACTCGAAGCGCCCCGACCCAATGAGTTGCACTCGGGAACGATTGAAATCCGCGGCTCGGCAGTGGCCGCATCCGGCAATTTTGTCCTGGAAGCAAACCCCGCCTCACATGGCGAATGGATAGAAATTGCCTCCGGTCCGGCTACTCAGGTTCGCCAAGTCCTGGCGCGCTGGGACAGCTCGCCTTTCGACGGGCTGACGCTGCTGCGATTGAAAACCGATGAATCAGTCGTATACACAATTGCTGTTCGTCTTGCCAATCGTCGCGTGGTCGAATTGATCGCGCCGGCAGATAACGACACCGTCTATTCGGTGGCGACTGTCGTTGGATCGGCTTCTTCGCCCACCTTTCACTCGTGGCGGCTCACGTACGCCCCGGAGTCTAATCCCAAGCAGGAAACCCTGATCCGCTTCGCCCGGGAGATCGCCTACCGCGACGAAATCGCCGAGTGGACGGTAGGTCAGATCCCTTCTGGCCCCGGCTTTCTCACGTTAACTCTGACCGATGGTGAGGGAGAGACCAAGGTCACACGGCGTATCGTTGTCAAATCGACGCTGGTTGCGGGCTACCCGCGCAATTCCGGTGCACACCTTCACCTGACTTCGGTGGTGGGAAATCTCGACGATGATCCGGCGCCGGAAATCGTGACCGGTACGCGCATCGGAATGCTCGTGAATCACTTTGATGAAGACCGCCTGGAATTGATTCCGGCGCAGGGAAGCGATTCGCATGAATCATCTCCCGCGTTGTATGATTTTGATGGTGACGGCCGCGACGAAATCGTAACAGTGACCACCTCCGGTATCACGATCATTGACGCCTCGGGTCAGCCGCTTCCCGGCTGGCCGAAGCGCGTTCTCACCGGCGTGCAGTTCAATGCGTATCCGACCCCGCTGGTGACCGACATCGACGGCGACGGTCGGATGGAAATCCTCATGGTCAACATCGGCGGCGAGATCTACTGCTGGCGCGAGGACGGAATCAGTTACTTCCGCACCAGCGGAGGGATCTTCGCGCGTATCGGAGATGGCGGGCGTTACCGCAACTACGGAGGGTCGGTGCCCAGCTATATCTTCGCCTTCGATTTTGACCAGGATGGTTATCAGGATGTCGGCGTGCTCTACACCGCGCTCGGCGGTCAAGGCAGCGTCTTCACCTACTCCGGCAAAAATGGCGCTGCGCTCTATCGTGATCGGGGCGCCGAGGTCTTCTCCTCGGATGGCATCTTCGGCGGTGTCCTGGCCGATTTCGACAACGATGCCGTACCGGAGATTGCCCTGGCGACGTGGTATTCGGGGAATCTCGCGATGGCCGTGCACGTGATTGAGGCCGACGGTTCACCGCTGCCCGGCTGGCCGAAGTTGTTCCCAGAGCGGACGAATTGGCTGACGCCGTTCCCGGCTGCGGCAGATCTGGATCGCGATTCGATTCCGGAGTTGATTTGCGTCTTCAGCGCTCTCGACGGCGGTGAAGTGTTTGTTTGGAAGGGAGACGGCTCGCCGTTCCTCGCGAGTGAATTCGGCCGTAACGACGGCTTTCTTGCCCGAACGATTAATGCGATCTCGTCACCGCTAGTACTCGATGTTGACAACGACGGGGCTCTGGAGATTGTTGCCCGGGGCGGCTCTCTGCTTTTTGGCAAACCGGAGCGCATATTGGCTTGGGAGCTGGATGGCACCGAAACACCGGGCTGGCCGCTCTACACCTTTGCCGATCCAAGCCGGGTGCTGTACTCCCCATTTACTCCCGTCGCAGGTGACTTCGATTCTGACGGCCTGCTTGAGCTGTACATCAGTTCATCCGAAAATCTTGTCTATGCCTGGGATCTACCTACGGTTGCCTCTGATTCGGCGATCGCCTGGGGCACGTTCCTCGGCGACAAGCGAAACTCTGGCATTCTGCCGTCGCTGGCACGGCCGCAAAGTCCGCCGACTCCGGCGCTACCGACCAACTTTCGCCTGGGACAGAACTATCCCAACCCCTTCAATCAAAGCACTTCAATAGAGGTCGATGTGACCGCGGATGCGTTCGTTTCGCTTGAGATTCTTAATCTCCTTGGCCAGAAGATCGCTGTAATTGTTAACCGCCTGGTACCGGCGGGATTTCACCGCTTCGACTGGGATGGTCGCGACCAACGGGGCAAGGAAGTCGCGTCCGGAGTCTACTTCTATCGTCTCCGCATGGGTGATTACAGCGAAACACGGAGAATGGTGCTGCTCAAATGAAATTCTCGATTTGTTTATTGCTCATCCTCGCCATTGCCGCACAGCCGCTCGTGGGGGCAGTCGGTCCTGATCAGTTTGAGTTGGCAGTGGCGCTGCCTTCGTCGCCGATTACAGCCGTTGCCGCTCTGCCGGGACGCCTTGTTGCCCTTGGAGAACGCCAGCTCTTCACAATTCCGCTGTCCAACCCCGCCCCGAGATTGCAGCATGACTATGTTTGGAACTTGTCGATCGACTATGAAGATGTCTATGCAACACCTGATCGCGCATACCTTACTTCCCGGTCTAAGCGTCTGGCAGTAGTTGATCTCTCCCGTCCCAATCAACCGCCGATCGAGATTGCGATCACAGATACAGTTTTCAATGCCGTCGCTCGAAACGACACGCTCGTCGCCGCCTGTGGTCTCGACGGTGTTGTAATCTACGATTTCGCAATACCCGAGCAGCCGAAGATTGCCCATCGCTTGACCGCTGGAGCCTACTACACGCTGGTGGAGATCCGCGGAGATCTCCTGGTGGCTGTGGACGCCCTCAACGGTATCGACATTTTCGATCTCTCGCAATCTCCGCCCGTTCGCCTGCGGACGATCTTGCTCGATCAACCACCGCTCGATATTGCATCTGTTGCGGGAGGCTTCGCTATCTGCGACGGCAGCGAAACTGTAACCGTCCGCGAGCTGGCGGCAAATGGCAGCGCCACGATCTCGTCGCTGATTGACGCCGAGTTTCCGGTCTATTTTATTGCTGCAGACTCGACCAGAATGCTGGCAGCGGACGACTTCAGAAACGCGAGAGTCATTGACATAGAGTCGAATGATGGAGAATTCGCCTTGCCCCTCGGCAGTCCGATTGTTGCAGCAGCCGCGTTTCAGGCCGGCGGGGAGTCGGGCTTTGCCGTCTGCGGTACTGCCGGCGGGATTGAAGCGATCGTAATCGATCCCGAGATGCTAAGCAATCGCCGGGCCTATCTGCCGGACGCCTCTGTTACCGCCGCGGTTGATTTTGGTGATGCCTTCCTTTTCACCACCGCCTCGGGTGACCTGCACCGACTTCGCGCCAGTGAAAGCGATAGCGAGCGGCTGTTCGCTACGGGTTACTCAGACCTTTTGGCTGCGGCGGGAAGGGCGCTTTTTGTCGGAGCAACGAATTCGCCATTGATCAGCATCCACGAACAGGACCGTTTCGACCGATTCGTGCCCTGGCGCACCGTAACGGTCGATCAGCCCGTTCGCGATCTGTTCGCCTGCGTGACCACAAGTGGCGATTTGCGCCTGGTCGTCGCGCAATCTACCGGAGCCAGTGTCTATCGAATTGATCTCATTGAAGGCGATGTTGCCTTGGAGTTTTCTCTTCAGGTAGATTTCGCCGTCGCGATGGCCGCTGCGTCCGATTCGCTGCTCTTGCTGGCTGACGACCGGGGCAAAGCTGCTCTATTCACGCTTGATTCGCCACCGCGCGAGAGAGTGCGGGTTCAACTCGGCGATAAGGCTCCGCGCGCGGTCCTCCTGGTCGAAGATCGCTACATCGTTGCCGCGGGGAGCAGCGGAGTAGATATATTCGAGATTACCGCTGATTTATCCGGCATCATATCCCTGCCTCGACCGAACGCGATTTACTCCGCTACCGACGTGGTCTATCTGGCCGCCGACCAGATTCTCGTAGTCGCCGACGGCGTCGATCGTGTTCGCTATTTCGATTTTTCCGAGCCCTCTGCACTCGGGGCGGTCTATTCGATAGAAGGCAGTCAAGGAGTCAGCCGACTGGCGGCAACGACCGAGCGGCTTCTGGCCTTTGGCTTGGCTCGAACCCTTGTATTTGACATCTATCGCGGCGCCGAATCGGCTAGTCCTGGAACTCCTTCGATAAGTCTCTCTCCATTCTTCCCGAATCCTTTCAATGCTTCGACGTCTGCCGCAATCGACCTCGATGCCTCGTTGCTCAGCGGGCCGGTGAATTTCGACGTGGTCAACCTCCTCGGTCAGAGCGTTTATTCGCAGAGCCTTCCTGCAGCAAGTCGAATCGTCATCAACTGGGACGGTTGCGATCAGCTCGGTCGGACTCTGGCCTCGGGAGTCTATTTTATGAAAATCACCGCCGGATCAAGTCAGACAACGCGGAAAGTGCTCTTCCTGAAGTAGGACACCTGGGGGGTAGCATTTAAATGCTTGACCTTGCCTGTGTTAAGCGTATAAATTGAAGAGGCTTATAACCGGTGGGAGCTGACTTGAAATTCAAGACAAGAACAATCGCGGCGTTGACGGCAATTGCTGCCATGTGCCTCGCGCTCTTAGGAACCACGGCGTTCGCCAAAAAAGAAAAAGTCGGTACGCTGGAAAAAGGCGTCTTTACCGACAATCGCTTCGGCTTTACCGTTACTGCGCCCTCAGAATGGCGCGACGGCGGCTTGCGCGACGAGTATTCGCAGGAACGAATCACGTTTATTTACAAGCGGGTCCGTGTGCCGGCACGCTTGCGCGAAGTTCCGGATGAGGCCCTGCGCCCGACGATCATGGTCTTTGCCGACTCCACGACCTTGCCGCATGCAGCCATTGTGGATTCGCTGCGCAACGGCATCACGAAAGACCCGTTCCGCGACAAGATTCTCAATAAGTCGGTGTTCTTTCAACGGGCGGCGCCTAATCCCGCGGAAGTACTGCGCTCGCTGCCGACCAAAGTCGGCGGTGTGGACGCTGTCGTCTATGAGGTGCGGCGAGAGTATGCCGTCCAGGTTCCGCAGCAACGGGGAGCTCCCGAACTCGTCCGCGATTTTCGGACGGGACGAGTCTATCTGATCCCGCTTGCCGGCGCGATGATATACATCGAGATGGTCTGCGAGAATCAGTTTCAAAACGAGTTGCAGCCGGAGTTTGATGCCTTTATCAACTCCTTCAAGTTTGCCGGTACGGTTTCCG
The DNA here is from genome assembly GCA_964576925.1 of uncultured Ignavibacteria bacterium. Lineage (GTDB taxonomy): Bacteria > Zixibacteria > MSB-5A5 > CAIYYT01 > CAIYYT01 > JADJGC01. The sequence continues at coordinate 145,427 of CAZNWJ010000007.1, forward strand.
ACTCGACCGCTGTAACGGAAGGCGCCGCGGGCGAGTAGGGACTGGGCCGGAACATGACGTTATCGAAAATGCCGGAGGGATCGCATGTGGGCTGTTAGAATGTTCCTCATGATCGTGTTCCTGATCTTCGCGATCGCATTCTTCATCGCCAACGCCAATCAACGCGTCGATATCGCGTTTGATTTGATGATGATTCACTACAAGCACTTGGACGCGCCGCTGTGGGGCGTGCTGCTGATCGCGTTCGGCGCCGGCATGATTGCCAGCTTCCTGCTGGCAGTGACGTATTTCTTCCGGATATCGTCGGAATCGGCGGCCAACCGGCGCATGGTCAAGCGTCTCGAGGCCGAGATAACGTCGTTGCGAAACCGTCAGATTGACCAGATTGATTCGATTTAGCCATGTTTGACTTTAACATGTACTACTACATCATCGGCGTTGCCCTGGTACTGCTGCTGATTACCCTGTTCTCGCTGCAGGTGCGGCGTCGCGCCCGCGAACGAGCCAAGGACACCAGCTTGTACGTCTCGGCGCTGCAATCGCTGCTCGAAGGCGACCAGGTTGCGGCCTTCCACAAGTTGAAAGACGTCGTCGCCCAGGACACCCGCAATATCGACGCCTACTTGCGGCTCGGCCGGATCCTCGCCGACCGCGGCAAAGCGAAGCAGGCGATCCAGGTGCATTCCGATCTTCTGATGCGGGCCGACATCACGCCGGCGCAGCGCGTCGCGGTCCAGCATCATCTGATTGACGACTACGCTGCCGACAACCAGCTCGATAAGGCCATCTCGCTCTTGCAGAAGTCGTTTGATCGCGACCCGACCAACCTGAAGTCCGGTGTGCAGCTCCTGGACCTGCTCGGGAAAACCGAGAAGTGGGAAGACGCGGAAACAGTGGCCGAACGGCTGTTCAAGCGCGATCCCGCGCTCTTTCGCAATCGCCTCGCCGATGTCAAGATTCGCCTTGCCGACATCATGGATCAGCGCGGCAAGGGCCGTAAGGCGCGCACGCTCTACAAGACCGCCTTTCATCTCGATCCCACGCGCTACGATGTCTGGGTGAAGGTCGGCGATTCGTACATCTCCGAGGAGCGCGTTGAAGACGCTGTCAAGGCGTGGATGACGCTGATCGAGAAAGACCCCGAGGAGGCGCACCTGGTTTTCGACCGCCTGCGCCGCTCGTTGTTTGATTTGGGGCAATTCAATATGATCTCCAGTGTTTTTGAGGGCATTCTTGAACGGGACCCCAACAACATCAGCGCGGCCATGGCGCTGGCGGAGTTGTACGAGAAGAAGGGTGATCGTTCACAGGCGCTCGATTACTACCGGCAAATCATTAACGCCCATCCCGGCAATGCGCCGGCCCATATCGGCATTGCGCGCATCTATCGCGGGCAGGGACGGATCAATGAAGCATTTGAGATACTCGAAAATCTCTATTTCCATCAGGAGGCCGCTCGCCAGCGTCGCTAAGCGCGCGCTGCGAATCCTCTGCGCGGCTGCGGTTATCATCGGCCCGCTCGCCGCGGCATCATCCGGTGCCGATCTGGGTGTTGTTGCGGAGTTTTACAAAGCCGGCCGGGTCGACGAAGCACGGCAAGCCCTGCGCGCTGCGGTATTCACCGATGACCACTTTGGCTGGGAATATTGGTCACTCAAACTGACACCCGCCGCCCACGCAGTAGACGTGTGCGCCCGAGAACTGGCCGAATTTGCCCCTGATAGCGACCGCCGTTGCGACCTCGCGCTCAGCGTAGCCGGCGCCGATCTGGTGCGCGGTACGCACACGAGTCTGAATTGGCTTAGGTCGATTGAGGGAGACTGTCGATCCGCTCAACAGCACGACCGTTTGCTTCTCGCCATTGCCCGGATTGAGATCGCAGCAGATGACCATCGCAGCGCGGAAAAGCGGCTGCGCCGATTAGCCAAGTCAACTTCAATTCCCGAGATCAACTGGCAAACTCTGCTGGCTCTCGTGCGATCCCACATGCAGCGGGGGGCGGACATCGAGGCGATGCGGATTCTCGCGCAGTTCGTCAGTCGCCCGGAAAACCCCTGCTTTGCCGAGGCGTGCGACCTGGCTCTCGTAGTCGCGAGCCGGAACGAGTGGCAGGAAATCTCAACTCATGCAGCGTCACTCCTCGCCGGTTCTGCGCCGCGCTTCGCTGCGCTCGCGGGCGTCGAGTCAAATCAGGCGTCACCATCTGTGACCGTCGCCTTCGCAGCCCCGGCTCAGAGAGCCGCGCGGTCGCTGGCCCGGCTTTTTGCCATTCGCGTCGGAGAGTTTGACCGCGAAGCGGATGCGCGCCGTCTCCACAGTCGCTTGCTCAAGCAGGGCTATACCGTCCGTCTTGGTACCGCTCCGGCAGGGGCGCAGGCTCGGTTTGTTGTCGATGTCGGCCGGTTTTCCTCGGCCGCCGACGCGCAACGCTTCAAACAACGCTACGAACGCCAAACCCAGAAGACCTGTGTGGTCGTAGCACTTTAGATGTCCGATAAGATCACGCCGCTGCTCGAGCAGTACCTGGCCATCAAGAAGCAGCATCCCGACAAGATCCTCTTCTTTCGCATGGGCGATTTCTATGAGATGTTCGGCCACGACGCCGAGATTGCCGCGCCAATTCTGGGTATTGCGCTCACCTCACGGTCTCACGGTCAATCGACCAAACTGCCGCTCGCCGGTGTGCCCTACCACTCAGCGGAGAAGTACCTGACGCAGTTGATCCGCGCCGGAATGAAGGTGGCAATCTGCGAGCAGGTCGAAGATCCCAAGCTCGCCAAAGGATTGGTTAAGCGGGAAGTTATCGAGATAATCACGCCCGGCACCGTAACGATCGACAGCGCTCTGCCTCAGGAAAAGGAGAATCTGCTCCTGGCTCTCTTCGCTGCAAGAGACGACCGGCTCGGCTTCGGGGCCGTCGACATCACGACAGGCAGTGTTGTGTTCTATGAGGGCGAATCCAACCCGGCATTTGACAAAATTGAATCGCTTAATCCATCCGAGCTGTTGCTGTCGGATGATCTTGACTCGGCTCTAACGTCCCGCATTGCGCGGCTGGCCGTGCCTGTAACAAAAGTCGAATCGTGGCGGTTTCAAAGCGACTTTGCCCAGGAGAAGATCAAGTCACTTTATGATGTTGTCTCGCTAGAGTCGTTCGAACTGAACACGGCTCCGTTGGCGGCCTCGGCGCTCGGCGCCGTGTTCTCGTACATCGAAGAAAAGAAAATTAGCGCGCCCGGCCAACACGCGCCGCCGCGCTTCGCCGAGGACTCAGACCACGTCTACCTCGATCCGGCCACCGTTCGCAACCTTGAATTGCTGCAGTCGAACTCCAGCTCCCGGCGTGAACACAGCCTGCTGGGGCTGCTCGACTTCTGCCGCACGGCGATGGGGAAGCGGACTCTTGCGCGCTGGCTGGTCGCGCCGCTGCGCCAGGTCGACCGCATCAATGCTCGCTATCAGGCCGTTGAACGATTACTGCGCGATGACGATCTGCGCGAAGAATTGTCCCAGCGTTTGGCCAACATCGTCGACTTGGAGCGAATGGCCGGCAAATTGGGCAATCGCAAGGCCGGTCCGCGCGACTTGGTCGCCCTTGCCGCCAGCCTCGCCCGATTGCCCGAAATAGCCGCGGCTCTGGCGAGCAGCGGCGTTGAGTTATTGGCCACGATGAGCAACCGACTCCCGGACTTGGCAAGCACGGCTACGATTATCAACGGCGCGCTCGTCGATGAACCGCCGCTTCTGACCAACTCCGGAGGGATGGTCCGACCGGGCCACAGCAGTGAGCTGGATACGCTCAAGCTGTCGATTAAGGATGCCGTCGATTACATCGCCACCTTGCAGGAAAAACTGCGCGCTGAAACGGGAATCGCGACGCTGAAAGTAGGTTACAACCAGGTCTTTGGTTACTACATCGAAGTTTCCAAAGCGCAACTAGCGGCAGTCCCGGACCACTTCATTCGCAAGCAGACCTTGGTGAACGCGGAGCGATTCATCACCGGCGAGATGAAGAAGAAGGAAGAACTGATTCTTGCCGCCGAAGACAAGATCAATCGCCTCGAGGAGACGCTCTTTCTGGAATTGCGCGACCAGGTGGCCGCGGCTGCAGAGGCGATCAGCACTGCCGGCAGCGTGCTCGGAGAACTTGATTGCTTGCTTTCGTTCGCACTGGCCGCCCGTCGCTACAACTTCGTGCGCCCGCAGTTGGTGGCCGAGCCGACGCTGTCAATCACCGAAGGCCGCCATCCGGTCATCGAACAGATTCTTCCGCGCGGAGACTTTGTCGGCAATGACACGCATCTCGACACCGGCGGCGATCAAATCCAACTTCTGACCGGTCCCAACATGGCCGGCAAATCAACCTACTTGCGGCAAGTCGGTTTGATCGTGATCATGGCGCAGGCGGGCTGCTTTGTTCCGGCCGAGGCCGCGTCAATTGGTTTGGTCGATCGCGTCTTCACCCGCGTCGGCGCCAGCGATCGCTTGACGATGGGTGAATCAACCTTTCTCGTTGAAATGAATGAAACCGCGCGCATTCTCAATAATGCCACACCGCAGAGCCTGATTCTCCTCGATGAGGTTGGTCGCGGCACCTCCACCTATGACGGTTTGGCAATCGCCTGGGCGCTGTGCGAATCGCTGCACAACGATCCGCGGCTCAAGTCCCGCACGATTTTCGCCACACACTTTCACGAACTCACGGAGCTGGCCAACCTCTGCCCCCGCATCCGCAACTATCAGGTTCAGGTGCGGCGGCACCGCGATCGCATCGTCTTTCTGCGCAAGGTCGTCGCCGGCGGCTGCGATGACAGTTTTGGAATCGAGGTTGCCAAGCTGGCGGGTATTCCGCCCACGCTCACGGCGCGGGCCAGGGAAATCCTCGCCGAACTTGAATCAGGAACCTTTGCGCCGCTCAAGACGCGCAGCAAGTATCACTACGTGAATCCGAATCAGATGCGCCTGTTTGAAGCGCCGGACTCGGAAAGCGAACGGCGCTTGCGCGAAATCGATATTGACAGCCTGACGCCGATCGAGGCGCTCAATCTGGTCGCCGAACTCAAGCAACTCGCCGAGAAGAACCATGGCCGCGCGAATTAAACTTCTTCCCGACGTCCTGATCAACAAGATCGCAGCCGGCGAGGTCATCGAGCGACCGGCCTCCGTAGTCAAAGAATTGATCGAAAACAGCCTTGATGCCGATGCCACTTCCGTGCGCGTCGAGATCACCGAAGGTGGGCTGGGACGCATCGAAGTCAACGACAATGGCTACGGGATGTCCGCGGAGGACTTGCGGCTCGCCGTTTGCCGGCACGCAACATCCAAGATCGCCAGTCCTGAAGACCTGTTCAACATTCATTCTTTCGGGTTTCGCGGCGAGGCACTGCCCTCGATCACCTCGGTATCACAGTTCGCCATCAAATCGCGCGCGCGCGGCGCAGCTTCGGGCTATCGCCTTGAGATCGATGGGGGACAAACTGCCGATGAATCAGAGATCGGCTGTGACTACGGCACTACGATTACCGTGCGCAATCTTTTCTACAATACGCCGGCGCGACGCAAGTTTCTTAAGTCGGCTTCTGCCGAAGTGCGCCGCGTAATTGACGTCGTCGAGTCGATCGCCTTGGGGAATCCGCGGTGTGAATTCATTCTTGATTCCGATGGCCAGAGGCTCGTCGACCTGGCGGCGACCGATGACAAGTTTCAGCGTGCGGCGCAGCTTTTTGGCGCGGCCAATGCCGCCCGTTTTGTCCGCGGCACGCGCAACTCCGACACGTTGTCAGTGGAGCTGTACCTTTCGAAGCCGGAGGCTTGCCGCAAAAATCGCTCGCGGATCATGATTCTCGTGAACAGCCGCCGCATCGAATCGAAAGCTCTTTTTGCGTCGATTACCGCCGCCTATGGTGAATTTCTGGCCGGCGGTCTCTACCCGCAGGGCGCGGTGTTCATCACAATCGATCCGTCATTGGTTGATGTTAACGTTCATCCGGCAAAATCCGAAGTGCGCTTTGCGGATGAACGTACGATCTTCCATGCCGTCTACAGCCTCGTGCGCGAGTCGCTCCTTGAAGGCAACGTCGTTCCGGGATTTGCTGCGGGTTCAGGCCGGCAACAGGAAAGCTACTCGGGGTATGCGCGCGAAGTCGATTTGCGGCGCTCGATGGGGAATTTCTTCGAACGGGAACTCGGCTCCGACCGCGGCGAGCATTCCCTGGCGGCGATCTTCGCCCAGCAGCCGGTACAAACCGCGAATCCCGTTGCTCAGCCCCCGCTTCCGGAGGACAACGCGGCCGGTGCTGCCGCCGACATCGACAGGCAACAAGTCAGCCCGCGCGAACAACTCGCCGGAACCCTGCGCGGCGACGTGCGTCTGCAGCAGTTCAACTTGCTCTATATCCTGGCCGTCACTGCCGATTCGATACTGATTATCGATCAACACGCCGCGCACGAGCGTGTCCTCTACGAAATCGCCCTCAAGTCTTTCGGGCACCATGCCGTCGCCAGCCAGCGGTTGCTTTTCCCGCTGCCGGTTCATCTTGAACCGGATGATTTCTTCACCTTCAATCGCGAAAAAGAATCGCTGGCCGCTCTCGGATTCGTTGTCAACAATTTCGGTCCGCGGACCGTCGAACTCGAAGCTGTTCCGGCTGTGCTGGGCGGCAAGAACCCCGAAACGCTCTTTCGGGAATTGCTTGACGACTTCTCGGAACTGAAGGGTGACGAGCAGAAGCGCTTCCAGAAGAAGGCGGCCTCCTTCGCCTGCCGCGGCGCGATCATGGCCGGCGACCGCCTGAACGAATCGGCAATGCGGGCGCTCTTCGAGAATCTGATGGCCGCAGAGAACCCTTATGTTTGCCCGCACGGCCGCCCGACGATGATCCGACTTTCAAGGCAGGACCTCGATGTCCGATTCGGCCGCATCGGTTAGACCGATCATTCCAGTAATTGTTGGACCAACTGCCGTCGGCAAGACCGCACTTGCGCTGCAGCTTGTCGATCGTTTCAATCTGGAGGTCGTTTCCTGCGACTCGCGCCAGATCTATCGTCGGATGGACATCGGCACAGCCAAGCCCACCACAGCTGAGCTTTCTGGACGACCATACCGGCTAATCGACTACGTTGAGCCCAACGTGGTCTACAGCGCGGCACGATACAGAAAGGACGCCTACCAAGAGCTTGAAAGTGTCTTCGAAAGCGGAAAAACACCATTAATCGTTTGCGGCACAGGGCTTTATCTAAGAGCCGTCATTTCCGGATTTTTTGCAACTCCTGACTCTGATGAGACTTACAGAAAATCTCTTGAGCAGCTCACGACAACCGAACTGCATCTACAATTGGAGAGGATTGATCCGGATTCAGCCAAATCGATTCCCAAAGGCAACCGAACTCGAGTGATCAGGGCATTGGAAATCAACAAGTTAACAGGAAAGACCAAGTCTGATTTGTCGAGGGGAGGAGATTATCCGGTCGCTCGGTACAGATTTCGCTATTTCCTCTTAAACCGTTCGCGGGAAAAACTTTATAAAATAATAAATTTCAGGGTCGATAAAATGATAGGGGACGGATTGATCGAAGAGGTCGACCAACTCCGGACAGACGGCTTCGGCCAATCGCCGGTTCTGAATCGAACACTCGGTTACCGCGAGGCGATTGACTACCTCGAAGGCCGTCTGCAGCGAGATCGCTGTCTTGAGTTGATAAAGCAGCGAACCCGCAACTACGCTAAACGTCAGTTAACGTGGTTTCGTCATCAGATCGATGCCGAAGAAGTCGATCTGGATTCCCCGGACGGGAGGGAAAAATTGTTGGATTCTCTCGACAAATTAAATCTTGACAGGAAATTATGCTAAGTCATATCTTGCAACGGCTTACAGTGTTGGCGATTTCAGGGAGGAAGTCTCTCATGCCTCGTTTATTATATTTTGTCGCTCTCTTGATGTTGTTAGTGATGGGTTGTTCTTCCACCGTGCGCCAGAATCGCACCTTGGCGGTGGCGACAAACTCGACAGACGAGAATGCTGATCAAGCAACGCAATCAACCTCCAAAGACGCCGAACTGATCCCGCTTAGCGAGGAAGTGCTTGCGGCACAAAACGAATTGTCGCTGGCTGAAGAATATTTCCAATACGGTGTCCAGGCGAATTCGCAAGAACAGTGGCAAGAGGCTCAGTACAACTTCGAGCGCGCTCTGGCGATTCTCTCTGACCTCGATATCGATCCAGCTGATGAGACAGAACTCGGGCAGCATTACTTTAAGTTGTTGAGTGACATTCGTTCAGAATACAAGTTGACTCTGCTTTATCTCGCGACGCTTCCCGGAGAGACTTCCAGCTCAGCTTTTGTCGATCGCTTCCTCGAAATCGATGACTTCAGCAAGCTGAGGCAGGAGAAGGTGATAACCGATGTAGACAAGACGGTTGCCTTCGATATCCCGGTGGTCGTGAACCAGAAAGTTGAAAACTGTATTGTCTATTTCCAGACGCTGGCACGCGACTTCTTCCAAGCCGCTCTGACTCGTTCGGGCAAGTACACACCGATCATGACCAGGATATTGGAAGAGGAGGGTTTGCCCAAAGACCTGATTTATCTTCCACTGATCGAATCCGGTTACAAGACAAACGCTTACTCGTGGGCCGCTGCGGTTGGACCGTGGCAGTTTATCGCCAGTACTGGGAAACACTACGGATTGTATCGTAATTGGTGGTACGATGAACGACGCGACTTCGAGAAGTCGACGCGCGCCGCCGCCCGCTACTTGAAATTCCTGTACAATCGCTATGATGATTGGTATCTGGCGCTTGCCGCCTACAACGCCGGCGAGGGCCGGATTGATCGAGCTGTCAAGCGCGAACGCACGGAAGACTATTTCCGCTTGAAGACCGTAGCGCGCGAGACGAAAGACTACGTTCCACTTTTCCTGGCCGCGACGATCATTGGCAAGAATCCTGAGAAGTATGGTTTCGACTCCTACTACGACGAAGTCCTTGAGTACGAGACTGTGACTATCGATAAGTGCATCGATCTGCGCGATGTTGCCAAGTCGCTGGGCACGACGACCGAATACCTCCAGCAATTGAATCCCGAGCTCCTGCGCAACGTCACACCGCCAAACTCCGGCGCTTATCGGCTGCGCGTCCCGGCCAACATGGAAAACGCTTTCTGGGCTGCTTATAATGGCTTTGACGAACCGAAGGTCACCGGGGTGGAGAAGCACACTATCCGTCGCGGCGAATCGTGGGGAAGCATCGCCAAGAAGTACGGCATTTCCTCGAAAACGCTTGCCGCCGCCAATAACACAACGACCAAGGGCAAGCTCTACGCCGGTAAGACTCTCATGGTTCCGATTCAAAACGCTCAACTGGCGCGCAATACCGGGGGCAAGAAGAGCAGCTCCAGCAGCTCAAAGAAGAGCACGGCCAGTGCTACCGGCGAATACACTGTTCGCAAGGGGGACAACCTCTGGCAGATCGCCGAGGCCCACGGTACGACCGTCAACGACCTGCGTTCGCTTAATGGCCTCGGACCCTACAGTAACCTGCACCCGGGACAGAAGCTGAAAGTCACTGCCAGTTCGGGCAAGAAGTCGTCCGGTAGCAAATCGTCGTCTGGAAAGATCATGACTTACAAGGTCCGCAAAGGTGACACGCTCGACAAAATCGCCGACAAGTACGGCACGTCTGTCCAGGAGATTGCATCGATCAATGGCATTCACACGATTGATTATCTCCGTGTCGGCCAGTTGATCAATGTGCCCTCCAACGGCAGTGCGACGACTTCTGCCAAGAAGTCTCGTTCCGGCGGTAGCGTTCTCGTCTATGTCGTCAAGGCCGGCGACACCCTCTGGGATATCGCCAAGTCGTTTGGGACAACGGTTGAAGATATCGTGACGCTCAATAAGCTTTCATCCAAGCGTGTAAAAGTCGGAGACCGACTCAAGGTTAAGCGAGGTTAGACGCTCTCCAATGGCAAAGGCGCGGGACATCATAATCGGATTAATCATCGGCGGCAGCTTCCTGGTTTTCTTCGTGATGATCGGCGTGATGATTATGATCGGTCGTGGAGATGGTGACGGTACATTGCCGACATTCGGCAGCAAGGTCGCCATCATTAATATCTACGGCGTGATCGAATCCTCAGGCGACATCGTGCGTCAACTCGACCGCTGGGGCGATGACAACTCCGTTAAGGCAATCGTTTTGCATATTAACTCACCCGGCGGAGGGGTAACTCCTTCGCAGGAAATCTACGAAAAGGTTTTGCGCGTGCGCGCCGAGACGGACAAGCCGATTATCGCTTCAATGAGTTCGGTCTGCGCCTCCGGCGGGTATTACATCGCCTGCGCGGCGGATCGGATCGTCGCCAACGCCGGCACTATTACCGGCTCGATTGGCGTGATCTTTCAGTATCCAGTGATTGAGGACATGTTCGATAAGGTCGGGATCAAGTACCACACGATCAAATCCGGCAGCCGCAAGGATGTTGGCTCACCTTTCCGCGACCCGACCGAAGCCGATTCGTTGATGTTGCAGGCGGTGGTCGATGACACCTACGACCAGTTTGTCCAGGCAATCGTCGATAATCGCGAGATCGGCCGCGACGAGGTCTTGAGCCTTGCCGACGGTTCGATCTACTCGGGACGACAAGCCTACCGCCTGGGCCTGGTTGACTCGCTCGGCACTTTTGAAGATGCCGTCGATCTGGCCGGCGAAATCTGCGGCTTGGGGAGCGATCCCGACACGATTCGCGAGATGCCACGCCGCCGGGGATCGATCTGGGATTTGGTGGAAGGGCTATTGAATCTCGATTTGTCCGGGCTCTTGTCCCGGGGCGATAATCTGGTCTATCCGCAGTTGCGCTATATCTTCAGTCATTAACGGCGCACCGGCGGAGGGGATCGCAGGCGAAAGTACAGAAAGCGTAGAGAAAAGAAAGATAACGGATATAAAGCCGGAGGAGAGTGGCCGAAATGACCAAAGCTGATTTAGTCGAGCGTGTCGCCGAACGCACCGGACTGACCCGTACGGACGTGGCGGTCGTGGTAGATTCGTTCCTGGACACGATTAAGAAATCCATGGAGGAAATGCAGAATATTGAAATTCGCGGCTTTGGCACCTTCAAGATCAAGCTGAGAAAGGCGCGCAAAGCCCGTAATCCGCGGACGGGCGAGGAAGTTCCGGTGCCGGATCGCAAGGTCCCGGTCTTCAAACCCTCCAACGAATTCAAGGATCTGATCACCAAATTGCCGCTGGCTGGTCAGTAACAATTCTGCTTGCGCTCCGGCAGCAGACTTCTATATTGGCGGTCTGTTTGTTTAAGAGTTGTATTACGGAGGTTTAATGCCGAGCGGCAAAAAACGGAAACGTCAGAAAATCAAGACGCACAAGCGTAAGAAGAGAAGAAGACGCGATCGTCATAAAAAGAAGTTAGGTCGTTAGGGCTGCCCCCGGCAGCCCTTTCTTTTTGGGGGGGATTTCCAAATGTGATTGACATGTTTTGCACGCGTCAACAAGTTGCGCTTGCGGAATTCATGGCAGGTTGTTACGTTTCAAGCAACATGGGAATTGACCTGCTTCCAAAATTCATCTTAGAGAACTATGACGTTCATGAGTGGAAACACGCGTGCGCAATCCTGCAGAGAGATTTTCGAGAAGAATGGGACGACATTTTGCACGTTCTAAGTGCTTTCAGGTTTCGCAAGAGCTGGATTGAAGTTGGTGGAAAAAACAAGTCAATCCTTTCCAAATGGATTGATGCCGAGTTCTCCAAGCGAGGGTGGTGTGAGAAAGGCTTCAAGACCCAAGTTGTAGTTGATGATCGTACATTTGATAGCCCGACTCACAAGGTGGACTGCTTCAAGAATAAGGTAGCGATAGAGATTGAATGGAATAACAAGGACCCGTTTTTCGATCGGGATCTAAACAACTTTAGGCTTCTATTCGATCTTCGAGCAATCAGTGTAGGTATCATTATAACTAGATGTGACGAACTCCAGGAGATCTTTGATGCTCTTGGACGTGGAAAGTCGTTCGGGAATTCGACGACACATCTCAGCAAGCTGCTTCCGCGAATAGAAGGTGGGGGTGGTGCCGGATGCCCGATCTTGGTGTTCGGCATCAAGAAGTCACTTTATGTTAAAGATTAGCGTCAAATGAAAATGTCAAACGTCTTTGACCTCGCCTCCAAGCTCGGCAGGGCTCGCTACGGCACTGTACTAGCCGACCCTCCTTGGCGTTTCACGAACCGCACTGGTAAGATAGCTCCGGAACACCATCGCCTCAATCGCTACCCAACCATGACATTAAAGGACATTGCGGCTTTGCCCGTCTCGTCGATTGTGGCTGAGAAGAGCCACCTATACCTTTGGGTTCCCAATGCGCTTCTGGAAGAAGGACTGACGGTAATGAAGGCTTGGGGCTTCACCTACAAGGGAAACATAGTCTGGCACAAAGTCCGAAAAGACGGTGGTCCTGATGGCAGAGGTGTCGGATTCTACTTTCGGAATACCACTGAGTTGGTCTTATTCGGGGTACGTGGAAGTCTGCGCACACTTACCCCTGGCCGGCGACAAGTGAATATCATTCGATCACAGAAGCGCGAGCATTCTCGTAAGCCCGATGAGCTCTACGAGATCATAGAGGCTTGCAGCCCTGGGCCGTTCTTGGAGTTGTTTGCGCGGGGCGGTCGAAAGGGGTGGAAGCAATGGGGAAACCAGGCCGATGATTACTATCCAACTTGGCCAACCTATTCAAATCATTCACAAAACGGTAAGTCTGTTCCTCCACATTCTGCAGAGGCAGATCTCTTTGTCCCACAGGGTATAAGGCCGTTACGGCGCACATAAGAAGCACTCCGACGGAGGCGCTTGTTCGAGCACACCTTCCGCCTTCAGAGGAAAACTCTTCCTCCCGACTCTGATTCACCAAACCCCGACCCTCACTCCCCCAACAACTTAGCCCGCTTTTCAATCTGGCACGCTTCTTGATCTTGCATCAAGGGCATGAAAGCGCGTTTGGCCCTCATTTGCTTCTTTTTGGTCTGCATCCTCTGGTTCGTTGATGGCAACTGCGATGTCGCCGACTTCCGGGTCAATGACGACTTTGGGATGACTTATCAGGGTTACTCGCACATCGCGGTCGACCTCGACGGCAACTTCGTTGTCTCCTGGTACGACAAACGCAATGGCGATAACGATATCTACCTGCAAGCCTTTGACCACCTCGGCAACCGCTCCGGCTCTAATCGCCGCGTCAATGACGACCCGGTCGGCTCCGAGCAATTGCGCCCCTCACTCATGAAAGATCAACTCGGCAAGTTCATCGTGGTCTGGCAGGACTTCCGCGTCACCGGCTATCCTTTCAACGGCGACATCTACGGCCAGCGCTTCAACGCCGACGGCTCGCTTATCTCGACCAACGCCAAGATCAATGATGATTTCGGCGTCGAAACGCAGGGATGGCAGGATATCGATGCCGATGACTTCGGCAATTATGTCGTGGTCTGGGAGGACAACCGCAACGGCAATTACGACGTCTACGCCCAGCGCTATCACAAATCGGGCACCAAACTCGGCGCGAATGTCCGCGTCAACGACGATGTCGGCTCCGCCTATCAGCACAACCCGAAAATCGCCGTCGACGGCGATGGCGATTTCATCGTCACCTGGTACGACAACCGCTCCGGCCGCGACAATATCATGGCCCAGCGCTTCAACGTTTCCGGCGTCGCGCAGGGCACCAATTTCCTCGTCAACGACAACATCACCAATAACAAGTGCGTTTTCGCCGATGTGGCCTGCAATTACAACGGCAATTTCACCATCGCCTGGATCGACTACCGCAACGGCGTCTATCCGAGCAATCCCGACGTCTATGCCCGCAACTACCTCGCCGACGGCACGCCGCGTTCCGACAACTACAAAGTCAATATCGACGGCGGCGCGACTAATCAGGCCGAGGTGTCCGTCGCGATGGACTATTTCGGCAATTACATCATTGCCTGGCGCGATGATCGCCTCGGCAATAACGATATCTATGCGCAGTACTACCGCGCCGAGGGTACCACGCTCGGTGGGAACTACCGCGTCAACTCGGACGCCGGCACCGCCACGCAGTCGTTTCCGAACGTCACGATGGACGGCATCAACATCTACTATACCTGGACCGACGATCGCAACGGCAGCTTCGATGTCTACGCCAAGATCACCGAGTACGGTGCGCCGGCGATTGTCGTTACACCGACTTCTTTGACTTTCTCGGCACAGCAGGGGGGAGCCAATCCGCCCGCCCAGCAGTTGCTCGTAAACAACCAGGGCTACGGCATTCTCAACTACACAATCACCGACAACCAACCGTGGCTCACGGTCAATCCTACATCGGGGGCAGCTCCGGCTACGCTGGATGTTTCGGTCAACGCCGCGGGTCTTGCCTATGGTGAACATAGCGGCCGCATCACGATAGCGGATGTCACCGGCAAGGACTCGTCGCGCACGGTTGTCGTTGCTCTCAGCGTGACAGCACCGATGCTCAAGCTCACCCCGATTTCCTTTAGCATCCAAACCCAGTTCGGTTCAGCGCCACCGGACGATCAGTATGTAATGATTGAAAATTCCGGAACCGGAACATTAGACTGGTCAACCAGTGGCGCGCCGAATTGGCTGAAATTATCACAAGTCTCCGGCACGGCCCCCAGCGCTGTCGATCTCATTTTTGAGACCGACTCGCTTCCCGGCCCCGGTGATTACGTCGCCACGGTGACAGTGTCATCGCCGCAAGCCGCCAATTCACCGCAGCAGTTTACGGTCAACTTAAGCTATGTTGTCAACACACCGATGCTCACCATCGACCCCGATACGCTGCACTTCAGTTTCCTCGCCGGAGCCACCACCGTGTCCCCGCAGGACCTGGTGATCTTCAACTCCGGCACCGGCACCATCGATTGGATGATCGAAGCCGATGCGACCTGGGTCTCGGTCACTCCGGAGGCTATGCTCGGCGACGGTGTTGTATCAGTCTCCGTGAACACCGCGATGCTGCAAGTCGGCGAGCATTTTGCCCACCTCAACATCATTGATGCCGCCGCGCTCAACTCGCCGTTGGTGGCGGTTGTGAAGACTACAGTGCTTCGGCCTCCCGACACTTTGAGCCTTGACCTGACCAACGCCTTGGCCGGCCAACCGTTTGAAGTCGGCTTGAACCTGCGCAATCATCTGAGTGTCGACAGCGTCGCCATTGAGCTCAGCTATGATGATGCCGCCATGACTCTGGATTCTGTGGCGACCTCTCTGCGTACCGGGGGTATCACGACGTGGTCGGTGTCGAATCCCACTGCGCTCGGGATAACGAACGTTGCAGTGACCTCTTCCCAAATGTCGACACCGCTTGCTGCTGGGTCCGGCCCGATAGCCGTTCTCCACTTCAGTGCTGCAGGCAGCGTTGCCGACGGGGAATATGCAATCGATCTCAATGGTATCGTCCGCGATACCAGCGGCGCGATCTCGACTCCGGTCATCGTGCCGGGCAATGTCGCTATCGCTTCGACCACACCCGTCTATCCAGTAGAAAGTCCCATCGTCCCCGCTGATTTTGTGCTCGGTCCGAACTATCCGAACCCATTTAATGCCGCGACAATCATCCCGTTTGAAATCAGTCGCGGCGCCGAAGTTGAGATTCATGTCCTGAACATCCTCGGACGCCGGGTGAAGACGATCTACTCCGGCGCCCAGACAATCGGCCGTTATTACGCCACCTGGAACGGCGACTCCGATGATGGCTCAACGCTTCCGACCGGCGTCTACTTCGTTCGCCTCCAGGCCGCCGGCGAATCCCGCGTTATCAAGGTTCTCCTTCTCAAGTAGGTCAGACATTCTTGTCTGACATCCCATTGACCCGGCAGACAAGAATGTCTCTCCTACCGTTGTTCATTGTGTTGGTAGGCTAAACATTCCTGTCTGACACTTTTCGGACTCACCACGACAGACAAGAATTTCTATCCTACCTGCGCTCGTCGTGGAGGTAGGTTAAACATTCCTGTCTGACATTTTTCGGACTCACCACGACAGACAAGAATGTCTATCCTACCTGCGCTCGTCGTGGAGGTAGGTTAAACATTCCTGTCTGACACTTTTCGGACTCACCACGACAGACAAGAATGTCTATCCTACCTGCGCTCGTCGTGCCGGTAGGTTAGACATTCCTGTCTGACACTATCCGGCCTCACCACGACAGACAAGAATGTCCATCCTACCGTTGTTCATTGTGTTGGTAGGTTAGACATTCCTGTCTGACCGTTGTATTCGTCTCACCGGCTCGTGTCATTGCGAGGAGCGAACGACCAATCTGGTGCTGCAGATTACCTCGCCGCGACGAAGCAATCTGATCCTGGTTTACTGCAACACACCATTTTGCACTCAGCATCTTGATTCGTATATTCTCCAGAGATGCGCATCCGCCTGTTTGTCTTGGTTCTGATTCTCGTTGCCCCGTCCTTCGCCCAGGTCGTTCGCTCGATCGACGATGGCAGCCTTACCTTTTTTGTCCACAACAACGGCACCTTTGGCTATGACCCTTATGAAACCAAGGGCGATATCTGGGGATTGTATTATCCCGGCGACAGTCGTCGCGGCCTGATGGCCGGCGGCGGCATCTGGGTCGCCGGCAAGGTGGGTGGCGACTGGCGCATCACGATCTCCGGTGATGCCAGCGAGTTCGTTCCCGGCCCGCGCCGGGGTGAAGTCGCAGAGGTCGATTCTGCCTTTCCTATCTACAAAATCACGCGCGGTGAGAACTATGATCTGAATCCCGATTACGGCAACTGGCCGGCGTCGCTCGGTGCGCCGATCAACGCTCTCGGGCAGCCGCTGCAAATTGGCTCGCAGAATCTCTGGACGATGTTTAACGATGGCGACTCGGCGTCGCACATTTTCCAGGGTTTTTCCAGCATTGAGCCGCTCGGTGTCGAAGTCCGCCTGCACGCCTACACCTGGGACAACAATTTTCAGCTCTACGACACGTTAATGGCACAGGTGATTTTCCTCGATTACACGATCACCAACGTCTCCGACTCCACGATCGATTCCTGCATTATCTCGATCTTCGCCGATCCCGATATCGGCTTCAGCCGCAATGACCGGCTGGGAACCAATCCGCAGCTTCAGGCGGCCTACATCTATGATGAATCCGACTTCGATTCCGACTACGGCGATTATCCGCCGGTGGTCGGCATGACGATACTGAGAAATCGGGCACTTTCGGCGAATTTCTACTATGGTTGCAGCAGCCAGTACCCCGAGTGCATTCCGGTCGACACCTTGCCGGAAGTAATCAATCTCATCAAGGGCCTGCGCGCCAACGGTCTGCCGCACTTTGATCCGATCACTTCGTTGCCCAAGCTCTACCCCTTTGACGGTGACCCGTCTGATTCGACCGGCTGGCTTGCCGATCTATCACGCGATTACCGCTTTCTGCTCAACACGATTCCTGACACCTTGCGCCCCGGCGAAAGCATCCATCTCACGGCGGCGCTGGTTGTGGCCCGCGGCAATTCCACCCGTGACGGCGTCGGGAAGTGGCTGGAGTTTGTGGGCCGGCTGCGAGAGCTGTATCAGTCAGACACATTGGCACCAGGATTGAAAGCCTTCGGAAGGTCGCCTTTCATTGTGCGGGGCAAGAATCTTGAGGGTCGCGACTGGGGTGGAAGGTTCTTGGGCGGTGGATTGGATGTTGCGCCAGCCTACTTTGGACAGGAAAGCGGTCCGTCGCACATCGTTTCGCAGGTCCTGGAGTTTCCCCGCACGGGTGGTCAACTTCTGCGTCGATTTGTCAGGCAGGCTGATGAGTACGTCTATCGAGGCGATACTGAGGCGCCTCTAACCCTGAAATTGATTGATGGCCTTGTGGATTTTGAGATGTTCTATTTTGATGCCGACAACGATGGCTTACCGACTGGCAAATCCGGCAAGTGGGATCCCCTGTTCACCACCGATATGAGGCTTAGAAAAGGACCACTGAACTACGAGAACAGCTCTCTGGCTATTTACTTGGACAGCTTATTCGTCGCCATCGAACTCGACGAGACACCGCTGTCGAGCCGCGAATCTTGGTTGAACATCTCACCGAGAATTTACCATCCCGCATTGTCCTTGCCCAATGATTCAATTTCCATGTTCGAATCAGCAGCCGACGGTTATGACGAACGCACGCTGGAAATCACGAATTCGACCAACTTCACAACTGAAATTGATTTCAGTTCCTCCGATCCCCTAAGAATCGCGGTCATTCCACCCCAACTGACGCTCGGCGCCGGCCAGCGAGCATTGGTCTGGTTGCGGCTAAATGGGATGTCGAACGGTGAGGACAGCGTGAGACTTCGAGTCATGTCTTCGAATCTGCAAGTCGAAGAGAGACTCATCGTCATCTACATTCAAAGAACTTCAGATTCATCCGGCGATCTCAATCGCGATGCCGTCCTTTCCGTCGCCGATATCGTCGAAATGCTGCGCGTCCTCTATCGCGGCGCACCGATCAATGTCCCCCTGCGCGTTGTCGATGCCAACTGCGACAGCCGCTTCAATCTCGTAGACTTGGTATTATTCCTGAATCATCTTTTCGAAGGCGCACCGTTGCCGTGTCTCGAATAGTTCCCGTCACTCTGCTCAGCCTGATGATTGCGTCAAGCGTTGCGGCTCAGGTGCCGCTCGCCGACAGCTTGCCCAAGGTCAACCGTTCGCACATGCATCGCAACCTGCTGATCGGGAATGTCGTGGTCGGCAGCGCCGCCTATTTCTATTTCGAAGAGACCTGGGGCGCGCCCAACGGCCGCTTCCACTTCAAGAATGAGTTCCACGACAACGTCGCCCTGACTGATGAGGTCAGCCATTTCTACGCCGGCTACAAGCTTACCGAAGGATTTGCCTGGTTTTTTCGCACGCTGCGCATGCCGGAAAGCGAAGTCTACAAATATGCCGCGTTGCAATCAGGACTGATCCTGACGCTCGTTGAGATCCCGATGGATGCCTACAACCCCGACCAGGGCTTCGGCGTCAGCGATCTCCTCTTTGATGCCGGTGGCATCGGCTGGGCGCTGCTTGAACACAAGTACCCCAATAACTTTGACATGAAGTTCTCGGTCAAGCGTCCGCCGTGGGAATTCGAGAATAAGTTTCTCGCGAACGACAATGACGAATTTGCCAACTTCATCTGGTGGGGAACATATCGCGTTTATTACGGACATCTTGGATTCGGCTATTCCGTACACCATGACGATCGCGGCCATGTCCAATCGGAGTATTTCCTCGGCGCGGGTACAACTGCTTATGATCTCATCAGAATCGTCTCTCCCGATTTCGCGGACAATGTCAGGGCCCTCGATTCGTATTTTATCTCCATCCGACTGAGGCTATAAAAGTAGGTCAGGATCCCTGTGATCCTGACACTGAACCTGCTCATACGCCGGTAGGGGCTGGGTTTGCCTGCCCAGGTGTTGCGTCAATTTTGAAGGGTGGGCAGACCCGACCCCTACTGAATGCAAATGAGAGATTGCTTCGTCGCGATTGAGGTCGATCCGGAAATTAGGCAAATGTTCGCTCCTCGCAATGACAGTCTAATTGATTATCCGTAGGGGCTTGGTTTGCCTGCCCGAGATACTCGTGTGACGGTAGATTCTAAATCGGGCAGGCAGACCCGGCCCCTACGAGTTGCGGCAGGATTTTGCTGTTTCGTCAGGTCTTCCGATTTCGCCTTTGCCCATCTACATGAACTTCTGCAGGCCATTCGCGAAATCGGGCGACCTGACGCGCATCAATCTATTGCGGCTGAAGGGATCCTGTCCGCTTTCGATCCGGTTGCGGAAGTGTTGAAAAAGCACGCCAGACAGTCACTCAGGACCACAACCCCCTTTCCCCC
>CAZNWJ010000008.1:0-33132 GCA_964576925.1 uncultured Ignavibacteria bacterium
AATCTGGAGCGCACGCTCAACGAAAAGTTGGCTGAATTGGAGTCGGCGCGCCGTTCATCGCAAACCGAACAGCGCGACTTGTTCGAGATCGAAGGCCGCCGTTCCCTCACCGAGCAAAATCGGCAGCAGCTTGAACAGCAGGTCGGTGAAATTGAAGCGACAATGGCGCGTAACGCCGAGAAGAAGGCTCAACTGCAGACCGAGTGTTCGCGCTCGGAGGAAGCCATCCGTGAAATCGGGCAGAAACACGATGATCTGAAGGCGAAGATCGAGCAACTCGAGACCAATCGGAGCCGGGCAGAAGAACGCCGTCACGCCGTCGATGCTGAGGCAGCCGATCAGCAGGCACTGCTTTCCGATCTACGCCTCGAAGCGCGCTCGCAACGCGCTCAGATCGAGATTCTCGAGCGCATGATCGCTCACTATGAAGGGTATGGTTCCGGAGTAACTGCGGTCTTTGCCGGTCGCGATTCTCTCGGAGGCATCATCGATACCGCGGCAAACCTGATCGAAGGGCAACCGGAGTACCTCCGCGCCGTGGAAACCGCGCTCGCTGAGGCGGCCCAGTACGTTGTGGTTGAAGATCGCCCGGCCGCCTACCGCGCCATCGAGTTTCTCAAGAGCCGATCCTCGGGTCGCGTGACCTTCATCGTTAAGAGCGAACTCGATGCCTGGACGAAAGACCGCAAAATTGCTCGCCCCGGCGGCTTTGGCGGTCACTTGGTGCAGGCCACCGACGTGATCAGCGTGCGCCCCGGATTCGAGAAACTCGCCGACCTCTTGCTGGGCGATGTCTGGATCGTGCAGGATCGCGATGCCGCCGAGAAACTGATCGAACTGGCGCAGGGAGACCTGCGCGTCGTGACTCTCGACGGTGAATTCTATCGTGCCCGCCCGTTGCATGAAGGCGGCGGTAGCGCTCAGTTACCGCTTCTGGGCCGCGATGCCGACCTCCAGCGCTTGCGCGCCGATGCCGACGTCGCCGATAGCCGGAGCCGAGAGGTCGAAGCGGACCTGGCGGCACTTCAGGATGAACGGATTCAACTCGAGGAACAGCTCAAGGATCAGTCTCGCCAACTATCGCTCCTGCGCGATCAGGCAGCCGAATCCCAAATCCTGATCGCCGGCGAAAATCTGCGTTTGAAACAGGCCGGCGATGCCCTCGAGGAACTGGGCGTGACTGTCCGCGACAGTCAAGTGAAATTGGATAGCCTCAGGTCGCAACTTGACAGCCTCCAGTCCAGCGTCACACAATTGACGACCGATTCTGCCTCCAAGGCTGAGTCCTTAAGCCGCCAGTCCGCCACCGTCGAGTCGCTCGAATCTGAAGTCAGCCGCTTGTCTCAGCAGGTCGATGATCAGCGATTGCAGCTTTTGCGCTTACAGACTGAGGTAAACTCACTTGATGGAAACCTTCGCAGGATAGACGAAGTCTCCGTCGAACTGCAGACGCAGCGCGATCGCCGCGAAGCCGCAATTACCGCGCGTGTCGGCGAGGTGGAGACGCTCCATGCCCGCCTCAACGAGTTGAAAGCGGCTTTTGATGAACAAGGACGGAGACGAGAGTCTCTGAAGCGCGAAGAACTCACTTTGACGACGCGTCAGGGCGAGCTCACCGAGAAACAATCGGAGTTCGACCAGATCGTCCGCAGCAATCGCAAACATCGCGACGAGGTCTCCGAGCAGAATCAACAATTGCTGATTAGCGAAACCGAACTCCACGCGCGCTGCGATGATATCTCCCGGCAACTCAAAGAGCTCTATGACATCCAGGTCGATGCCATGATCATGCCGGAGCCTCTCGCCGACGAGACTTTCCACGAACTGGAGGCCGAACTCGCCGATTGCCGCGCCAAGCAGCAACAAATCGGCATGGTTAATATGCTGGCGCTCGAGGAATACGAGCGCGAAGCCGAACGCGAACGTTTTCTGCGCAGTCAGATCGAGGATCTCACGCGTGCCAAGGACGATCTCAAAGCGACGATCAATCGCATCAACACCACCGCCCGACGCATGTTCCATGAGACCTTCGTCAAGGTGCGCTCCAACTTCCAGCGCGTTTTTGCCGAGCTGTTTCAGGGCGGCGAGGCCGATCTGCGCATGGAAAACGAAGACGATCCGCTGGAATCACCGATCGAAATCTCCGCGCGTCCCCGCGGCAAGCGTTTCCTGAACATCACGCAGTTGTCAGGCGGGGAAAAAGCGTTGACGGCGATTTCACTCCTGTTCGCCATTTACCTGGTCAAGCCGTCGCCGTTCTGCATCCTCGATGAAGTCGATGCCCCGCTTGATGACGCCAACGTGATGCGCTTCTTGCGCATGGTGCGCAGTTTCGTCGGGCGTACGCAATTCATAATCATCACGCATAACAAACGGACGATGGAGCAGTGCGACCGTCTCTACGGCGTTACCATGCAGCAGCCCGGAGTTAGCCAGATCGTCAGCGTCGACTTCGAAGGCAAGGGGCGCCGCACCGAACTGGAGGTCATGAAATTCGCAATCGACGAAGCGCCGCCGGTTGATGCCGATGCCGACGTGATTCCTGGCCGCACTATAAGGGCCGCCGTCGATCTCGAAGACGTTGGCGCCGAGTATGACGAGGCTCTCGAACCGGAGCGTACGCCGGCACCGATCGAGACCGCAGTGGCGACCGATTCCTCCGAAGAGTACGACGAGGATGAGGAAGAATACGATGATGAGGATAACGACGACGAGGACGACGATTAATGGGCTTCTCGTTTAAGAAGCTGGCGCAAGGCCTCCTCAAAACCAAGGAAAACCTCGTCACCAAAATCAAAGCCGCCGTCGGCCTCCACAAAAAGGTCGACGAGGCACTGCTCGAAGAAATCGAAGAGATCCTCATAACTTCCGACATTAGCGTCGAAACGGCCGAAAAGGTGATGGGCAACCTCAAGGATAAAGTCGCCCGGCAGGGAATCGATGCCTCGGAAGATGTCTATCGTTTGCTGAAAGACTGTTTGGTGGAGTTGTTCGGCTCGACAGACGGCTCCTTTTTCACAGTCTCAGAAAAGCCTCACGTCATCATGATCGTCGGCGTCAACGGCACCGGCAAGACCACTTCAATCGCCAAAATCGCCCGCCGCTTCCACGCCGATGGCAAGAAGGTAACTATGGCCGCCGCCGACACTTTCCGCGCCGCCGCAATCGACCAGTTGTCGATCTGGGCCGAGCGCGTCGGCTGCAACATCGTGAAAGGGCAGGAGGGCGGTGACAGCGCTTCGGTCGCTTTCGATTCTGTCAGTGCCGCCGTGGCGCGCGGCGACGACTTGGTGATCATCGACACCGCCGGCCGCCTGCATACAAAAGCCAACCTGATGGAAGAGCTCAGCAAGGTAAAGCGCGTGATCAAGAAGGCGATGCCCGCGGCGCCGCACCGCACTCTCCTCGTCATAGACGGCACCACGGGACAGAACGCGCTGCAGCAAGTCGAGATCTTCAATCGACTCGTGCAACTCGACGGCATCATCGTCACCAAGCTCGACGGCACGGCCAAAGGCGGTGCTGTTTTCTCGATCGTCGACAAGTATCAGCTTCCGGTCGTTTTGATCGGCATCGGCGAAAAAATGGACGACCTTGACGAATTCAACCCCCGCGACTTCGTTGAAGCCCTCTTTGAATGATCGAACGTCTCGCCATCCGCACCGCGTCGCGCCAGCAATTGATCGACATCACCCAGGACATCCACCGGCTGGTCGCCGACTCCGGGGTTACCACCGGTCTTTGTTTCGTCTTCACGCCCCATACCACGGCTGCCATCACCATCAATGAAAACGCCGACCCTGCGGTGAAATCCGACGTCCTGCGCAAACTCGAGCAAGTCTTCCCACGGAACGACGAGTATCACCACACCGAAGGTAACTCCGACTCGCACATCAAGTCCTCGCTGGTCGGCTGCTCCGAGACCATCCTGATTGAAGATGGCCGCCTTCTGCTCGGCACCTGGCAGGGCATCTTCTTTTGCGAATTCGACGGTCCGCGCCGGCGTGAGGTCTTCGTTCGCATCGCGCCGCACGGATGCTGACTCTCGAGATTGTCGCCGTCGGCAAGGTCAAAACGGCCTGGATTCAAAGCGGCATCGATCACTACAGCAAACTTCTGGGGAAACATGCACGGCTGAAGGTGACGACGCTCCGGGACGCCGGATCCGGACAATCGGTGCGTGATGGTCTCGCCCTGGAAGCCGGGCGCATCGAAGCTGCTCTCGATCCCAGAGCGTTAACCGTGCTTCTGGATCAAGAGGGAGAGCAACTATCGTCTGAAAAGCTCGCGCGCTTCCTCGACAAGACCCAGTCGCGTTATTCCTGCGTACAGTTTGTCATCGGCGGCGCCTTTGGTTTGGCCAAGAGCCTCGAACAACCGGGGCGGCAGAAGCTTTCCCTGTCACCGATGACCTTGCCGCATGAGTTGTGCCAGGTTGTGCTATTGGAGCAGCTCTATCGCGCGCTCTCGATCAACGCCGGCTCGGCATACCATAAATAAGGAGCGGGGTCGCCAAAGTACTCAGCGACCCCGCAAAACCGTTATATAAACTCTGGATCAATTGCCGGCGAGCGCCGTCAGGCGTTGCCAGCCTGATTCCGTCGACATTCTGGCGACGAGCGCCGAATTCGCGCGCTTACGGAACTGCTCATAGTTCTTCCGCGCGTCGTTTTCATCACCCTGAGCCAGATGTGTCAATGCCAGGTAACCGAAAATCTCCGGACTCTCTTCCGCCGCCTTCTTGAGCTTCTTCAGGTGCTTCTCGGAGTCCTTGTATCTCCCGACGATGTACAGCGCTTTGCCCAGATCGATTTGCGCCTGTACGTCTTCAGGCGACAAGAGGAGCGCCTGCTCAAGGTCGCTGATGCCGCCATCGTAGCTGCCGGAATTAATCTTCGCCCAGCCGCGCAGCGTCAATGCGTCGGAAGCGTTGGGCTGGAATTCGAGGATCTTGTCGTAGCACAGGATTGCCTGCGAATACTGCCCCGAGTTGAGATAAAGATCAGCCGCCGAACGATAGTCGGCTCGCGCATTGAGCTTCTTGCCGGCCGCCAGGTGTGCCTCGGCACGACGCAGATAAGCCCGCACCATGGTGTTGTCCTTTGCCAACGCCAACGTGTAGTAGCCGACAGCCTCCGTGTATTTCTGTTCTCCCACCAGAGCCTCAGCCTGGTCGAAGAAATCCTGCGCCGAGTACTCGGTCGGCTGATCGGGCTGCAACGACTGAAGCGTAATCGCCAGTTCCGTGCTCTCACCCGCGACGATTTCCACCGGCTGCGCAAAGGTAGCGTAACCCTCAGCGCGCACTTCCAGCGAGCGATTCCCCGTGCGGATTCGTTTGAGCACCTGTGAAACCTTGCCGGCAGATTTACCGTCGAGGAACACCTGCGCCTCCGGCACGTTGCAGTTCACCGTCAACATACCGTAGTCCGATTTGACCTCAGTCGGCGCGCTTGTTTGCGGCTGCAATGAACGGATATTTGTCGAGCGCGATTTCGGCAGAATCGGCGTAACGCTGCCATACATGATATCCGATTGCCCGTTCTGCACGATAAGAGGGAAGTAGCGCTCTTCGTAAAGCTCCCCTTCCATCTTGACGTCGTAGCGACCGTCGGCAAGTCCCACAAACTTGAACACGCCTTGTTCGTCAGTGACCGTCATCAGATTCAAGCTCGGAATACTGATCGTGACTCCTGCGAGTACTTCGCTGCTTTCTGAGTTCGTCACCACCCCGAAAATCGTAGCCTTTGGTGCCACCGGAGTCCGGAAACTCTGGGCGATCAGTACGATCATTACGATCGCAACCGCTGCCGCGCCAATGATCAGATTGCGCCGGTCCAGCGTGCCCGGTTTGACCGTGTACTCCTGCCCTTGAATTGTGACCTCGTCGCCATTCCGCAGGTTGACGTTCTTTGGCAGCGTCAACTTCTGCCCGCGCAGGTACACCGCCTGTTTTCTCAATGCGGCCAATTCACGCTCGGCGGAAATCGCTGTCAACGACAACGGCTCCGCTGCTTGCGTTTCATTCGAGTCGTTGGCCTCAACCACTGCATCCCTCGTGACCGTCGCGGGTTCGCTGTTGCGGAGTGAGCGCGATTTGCCGAGCGGGTCTTTGAACTCCGCTACGACTTCTTCCTGCGGCTTCGGCTCGACATGAAGCGATTTGTTCAGGCGATCGAGTAACTGTCCTTTGTCGGCATCGGAGACCTGACCTCCGGCTGCACTTCCGGCCGTGGCTGGCTCGGAAGCAACATTCTCCTCGAGCGGCTTGAGTCGGCTCAGAATTTCTTGATTGCGGCGGGCAACTGCTTCGGCGTCGTTGTCGTTCGGCTCCTCGTTGCGCTCGCCCGTTGACTCGACGGAAGGCTTGCAGTCCGAGTCAGTTTCTTGAGTGCGCATCAGGAAGTCAGAGGCTGATTCGATTCCGAGCGTCGGCGATCCCGCGTGCTCGGGCTCATCCAGCGAGCGCGCCGCTTCAACCTTGGATTCGTTGCCGTAGAGGCTCAACAGCTTGTCGATCCCGCCGCCTTCACTGCGCGGCTCCGGTCGATTGTCTACGGGATCATCCGGATCCGCAACATCTTCTACCGTGAATTCTGCATCATCCGCTGTTGCCTCCGGCTTTACCGGGGCGGCCTCGATCTTCGTATCCGGTTGCTCGGCGACATCGACCGCTACGGCCTTACCGAGTTCTTCACCGCAGTTCTTGCAAAACACTGCGCCGTCAAAGTGATTTTCTGAGCCGCACTTGCTGCACTCGACCATAAGCCTCCCGCTGTTATCGGTTTAGATCACTTAAAGTATCGACAACTTTCCGGCGCGGATTTAGCGTTTCAGCCCTTCGCGCGTCATATGGGCAGGGAAAATAATCGCTTGACACTGTTTCGAGCTGGAAATATCCTTAGGGTTCTATGACGTTGGAAGTTGTTGTTTTCTATATAGTTTGGGAGGTAAGCCAGAAATGCTAAGAAATCTGACGGTGTGGGGTGTGTGTTTGCTTGCCCTCCTGGCGATCGCCGGGTGCGGTGATGATGACGATGGCAATGGCGATAACGGCTACAACGCCGTCCTGCTTCGTCCCGATCGTTTCCCAACTCTTTTCGAAGGATTAGCCTATGAAGGTTGGCTGGTCAAGGCAACCGAGGATGGCGTCTGGACCGAACAGGTCTCCTTCGGCACGTTCTTCTGGAGCGAGTACGAGTACAAGTTCTATGCCACTGCGTCCGGTCGTCCGCAAATCGATTCCGTCTTCGACGCCAACGTCAACGTGTACGATTACGATCTAATCGCCATTACACTCGAGCAATTCCCGAACGACCCGGATCCGGGCCCCTCAGCTTCCATCGTGGCCCAGAGCGAGATCGTTCGCGACCGCACGACGATTCTCCGCTTCCCGGTCAATTTCGACGGAGTGCCTTCAGCCAGCTTCAACATCGGGACTTACTCCGACGGAAACTGGTATGAACTGGGCGAGCCTGACAAAGCTCTGGAGCGTTATGGCCTCTGGTTCTTCAGACTAATCCCGGGCCCGGCCAACGACTGGGGCAAGGAACAATACGAGGCGTCGCTGGAGCTGCCGGTTTTGCCGGATACCGGCTACCTGTATGAGGGCTGGCTCGCCACAGCCATCGGAGACACGGTCTCAACGGGCAAGTTCTTCTTTGCCGATTATCAGGATTACAGCAACGTGCACTGCAAGCTCCGGGCGATCCCTAACTTCCCGGGTGAGGACTTCCTTGAAGACCGTCCCTCGTGGATTCCAGAGGCGCGCTGGCCGCTGGATTGTATGCAAGGTGGAACCGCCTTTATCACCGTCGAGCCGAATCCCGATAACGACCTCCGGCGCCCCTCCAATCTGGTTGTACTACGCGGAAACGCGCCGTCCCGGACAGCGTCGCAGAACGGTGATGCCCGTGCTACCAACTTTCCGATGGGCTCCGTTGCCGGCGTGACCTTCCCGGTCATCGAGGCCGTGTTTGTTAAGCGCTGATCACGACTGTCATTGACTGAGTTCAGGGCCGGCGCAAGAGCGCCGGCCTATTGCTTTCTGCCCCGCAAGCTGATCGCCTGAATCTGGGTCGAACTTTGTGAACGCGATCGCCTGGTTCGCCGGATATCATCTTGATTGGCACACCCTTAGCGGTTGTTTTTTGAAACTTTTGCTCATAAGTTGCGTTCGTCAAGACTGGTCGAGGGAGGTTATATGACCGAGTTTGAAAACGTTCAGATGCCTGCAACTGAAACAAAATCAATGTCGCCTTGGTCTATGTTGGTGAATGTCTTGTTTTCGCCGACCAAGGTCTTTCAAGTCGTCAAGGAAAAGCCGACATGGGTAATTCCGTTCGTAGTGATTCTCCTGATTTTCACTGCCTCTGCCTGGATCATCACGCCGATGGCGATGAAGCACGGGCACGAAATCATGATGCAATCCGACCGTTACACCCCGGAACAAAAAGCCCAGGCGGAACAAAACTACGAAATAGGCCAGAAGTTCGGACGCATCATCGGCGTGATTACCGCTCCCATCATGTGGGGCATCATCATCGTCATATGCGCCGGCCTTTTGATTCTCATGGGGAATGTTATCCTGGGCGGCTCTGCGCGCTTTGTGCAACTCCTGACAATAGTCTGCCTCTCCTTCATGACTTGGGTGATTTCGACAATCGTCAAGCTGCCCCTGATGCTTGCCAAGGACTCGATCGACATTCGCACATCATTGGCGCTCATGCTGCCGAGCGATTTCAAGACGCTGGAGTCGCCGCTGTACAGCTTCCTCAACACCTATACCGACGTCTTTATCATTTGGCAGATAATCTTGTTAATCATCGGCGTCAAAGTTCTGTACAACTTCCAGACGGGACGGGCGGCGATGGCCGTGTTGATTCCCGTCGCGGTTTTGGCGTTGATCACTACCGGCCTGTCAATGGCGTTCTAAGGTAGGAATTTGTTCAGCAACCTCTAAGGAGCATTAAATGGCTTTATTGCGTAACACCACCATCCTCATTGGCCTGTTTGTTATCATCTGGGGTGCAGCGCCGGGGGCGGGCATCGCAGCCCAGTCCGACGGCCTCACCCTGCAGCAGTGCATCGATATCGCGCTTGAACGCAACATCGGTGTCATTACGGCGACCAACAATTATAAGAGCTCGAAATGGAACCTGTGGGACGCCTGGGGCGAAGCGCTGCCCAGCATTTCCACCTCGGCCCGCTACAACTACAGCAAGTCGTTCGGCTCGCAGTACAATCCCGATGTCGGGATCGAGGTCGAAGTCCCCGGCACGAAGTCTTATTCCACCGGGCTCTCCATTTCAATGACATTGTTTGATGGTGGTGCGACTTGGTTCAATATCAAACGCAACTCGCTCGCGCGCACCGCGTCGCGCAACGATCTGCGTCAACAAATCCTCTCGACGGCGTACAACGTGCGCCAGGCTTACTACGGCTTGGTTAGCGCCTATATGCTCCGCCTCGTTCAAGAGGACGCCCTCGCGCGCTCGAAGAAGCAACTCGAAGTGACCACCAGTCGTTATGAACTGGGCTCGGCTTCGCTCTCCGAGAAACTTAAAGCCGAGGTCAACGTCGCCAACGACTCATTGCGCCTGCTCGAGCGCGTCAACGATATCAGGACCGCCGAGTTTAATCTGAACATCCTGATGAATCGCGATGTCAGCTTGCCCGTGCAGCCGCTTGACACACTCGGGCGGGTCGATATCACCCGTTCGCTCGACGACTGCATCAAGACAGCCTTCGAGGAAAACCCGGGACTCAAAGCAAGCAAGGCGAGTTACGACGCCGCCCACGCCGGAACCTGGATTTCCAAGCGCTCCTGGGTGCCCAATATAAGTGGCAACCTGTCCTGGAGTTGGAACACGCGCGAATCGGGCGAGTGGTTTTCTTACAAGCGCGACAACGGCGCCTATTCCTTCGGAATCAGCATGTCGTACGGCCTCTTCGATGGCTTCACCAAAAAGACCGCCTACTCGCGCGCCAAGTTGACCGAGTTGACCGCCCGTGAAAACTATGACTCCGAGCGCAACATTCTCGTCTTCAACGTGCGGCAAGCCTATCTCGACATCCAGAAAGCGCGCCTGCAGCACGAAGCCGCGTTGTTGGCCGAGCGCTCTGCTGAAGAAGATATGAAACTGCAGCAGGAGCGCTACCGGCTCGGAGCGTCCTCAATTCTTGAACTGCTCGACGCGCAAGTTTCGTTGACGAACGCGCAGTATTCGCGCATTCAGGCGCTGTATGAGCTGAATCTGGCCGTGGCCGCGATGGCGCGTTCTCTCGGCCAAATGTAATTGCCGATGGCAGTCCAGTTGGGCTGCTGAGAGTGGGTACTCGTGGAGTTAAATAATGACTAAGAAAAAACGGAACATTTTCATTGTCGCCGGGGTCGTGCTCCTGTTGGTGATCTTTGTCGTCGCCAATATGGGCCGCGAGAGCGGCAATGTGTCCTCGGTGCAGACGGAAAAAGTCAAGAAGGGTGAAATCACCTCGGAAGTCACCGCTACCGGCGCGGTCGAAGCCCGCACCACCGTAAAGATCTCGGCGGACGTCTCCGCCAAGATCATCGAACTACCGGTGCGTGAAGGCGACGTCGTCAAGGCCGGCGCCGTGCTCGTCCGTCTCGATCCGACTCGCTATGAAGCCGCGGTCAGCCAGGCGGAAGCCGCCGTGGCCTCGGCCCGGGCGTCAGAAAAACGCGCCGAAGCCAGCTTGATCGAGGCGCGCCAGAATTTCGAACGCGCCAAAAAGCTCTTCGCGGCGCAATTGATCTCCGAGGAACAACATATCCAGGCCGAGACCTCATTTCAGGTCGCCCAGGCTAACTATGAATCCTCCCAGTTCCTGACGAAACAGCAAATCGCCGTGCTCGAACAGGAACGCGATATCCTGCGCAAAACGCTGATTACGTCGCCGATCGACGGCACGATCGTGGCATTAAACGCCGAGGTGGGCGAAATCGTCATGATCGGTACGATGAACAATCCCGGTACCGTCATTATGACCGTCGCAGACTTGACGACAATCGAAGTTGAAGTCGAAGTCGACGAAACCGACGTCGCTAAACTCCACCTCGGACAACCGGCCAAAATCGCGGTGGACGCCTTTCCCGACACAACTTTCACGGGAGAAGTCTCGGAGATCGGCAATGCCGCCCAGTCGAGTGGCTCATCGCTTTCTGATCGCGTCACTAATTTCCTCGTCAAGATTCTACTGACCGATGACGTCCCGGGGATTAAGCCGGGCATGACAGCCACGGCCGATATCGAGGTGGCACGCCAGAGAGACATCCTGTATGTCCCGATTCAGGCAGTCGTGATGCGGCCGGAGAAGATCGACACACTCGATAAGGCTCCTGCGAAGGAACCGGCGTCAGGCGGCGCGATTGCCGCCGAGGTTGAATCAGCTGCGGCCTTAAGTAGCAACGATGCGGCTAAGCCTAAAGAGGTGGAAGGTGTTTTCGTTGTCAAGGATGGCGTGGCCAAGTTCGTTGTTGTCAAGACCGGTATCTCCGACCAACAGAATCTCGAAATCGTCGAAGGTTTGGCCGTCGACGACGAAATCGTCTCCGGCAGCTATCGGGTGCTGCGATCGCTGGAAGACGGAGCCAAGGTCAAAGTTGAAGCGGCGCCGAAAGTGGTAGCGGAAAAATGATGCATCTGATCGAGACCGAAAACATCTGGAAAACATACAAGATGGGCAGCGAAGAACTCCACGCCTTGCGCGGGGTCAATTTCTATGTCGAAAAAGGCGAATACCTTGCGATCATGGGCCCCTCCGGCTCCGGTAAGTCGACACTTATGAATCTGATCGGCTGTCTCGATACCCCGTCGCAGGGAAGTTACCGGCTCAACGGCAAGGAAGTCGCCAAGATGAACGACGATGACCTTGCCCTGATCCGCAACCGTGAAATCGGTTTCGTCTTCCAGACCTTCAACCTGCTCGCCCGGGCCACGGCTCTGCACAATGTCGAGTTGCCACTGATTTACAATGGCACCGACTCCAAGACTCGCATTGAAAGAGCCAAGCGCGCGCTGGAATTGGTGGACTTGTCCGACCGCATGTATCACAAGCCTAACGAACTCTCCGGCGGCCAGCGCCAGCGCGTTGCGATCGCTCGCGCGCTAGTCAACGAGCCGTCGATCATTCTCGCCGACGAACCCACCGGTAATCTTGACACCAAGACTGGCGAGGAAATCATGGGGCTGTTCGCGAGACTCCACCTTGAAGGAAACACCATTATCGTGGTCACCCATGAACCCGATATCGCCCTGCACGCCAATCGGGTCATTTATATCCGCGACGGAAATATTGAGAAAGAGGTTATCACCTCCTCAGAAACCGCCAATCTATGATCTATGAGACCCTGAAGCTCGCCGGCGCCGCCTTGTGGGCACACAAGCTGCGCACCTTCTTGACGCTGCTCGGCGTTATGATCGGCGTCGCTTCAGTGATTGCGATCATCTCGGTGCTCGACGGCATGATGCGCCGCATCGCCAACGTCTTTGACGAAATGGGCGCCTCGACGGTCTACGTCACGCGCTTCGGGATTATTACTTCGGAAGACGAATGGTTCAAGGCGATCAAGCGCAAAAAGATCACCGTGGAAGATGCCCGGGCGATCGAGAGATCAGTGCCGCTGGCGGAAGCCGTCGGAGTCTCTTGCGAACGCAACGTCACCGTGAAGCGCGACAACAAATCGCTCTACAACGTCCATATCGAAGGGCTCTCTGCCAATGCCGGCCAGATCAACAATATTGAGATCGTGGAAGGCCGTTTCTTTACCGCCCTCGATGACCAGCATCGTCGCCAACTGGTCGTCATCGGCGAAGAGATCAAGAACAAGTTTTTCCCCTATGAGGACCCCCTCGGTAAGGAGATCATTATCCGGGGCGCCTCGTTCACCGTCATCGGTGTTAACAAGAAACGCGGCTCGATTTTCGGCGAAAACCTCGACCGCTTCTGCTACGTGCCGATTCAAACGATGCTGAAATACACCGGCCGCCATCAGGACGTCAGCATCATGGTCAAGGTGCGTTCCGAGGAATTGATGGACCAGGCGATGGACCAAATTCGACAGGTAATGCGGGCGCGCCGCCATGTCGGTTACCACGATCCCGATGACTTCGGCATGCTTACCAAGGACTCCATCATGGGCTTCGTCGAAAACTTTACCGGCGTCGCTCGCGTCGTCGGCATGATGATCCCGCTCATTTCGGTGGTTGTCGCCGGGATTGTCGTTATGAACATCATGATGGTCTCAGTGACCGAGCGCACTCGCGAAATCGGCATTCGCAAAGCCGTCGGTGCCCGCGGCCGCAATATCCTTTCGCAATTCCTGCTGGAAGCACTCCTGATGTCATTACAGGGCGGTATCATTGGCCTCTCGCTCGGACTTCTTATCTCGTTCTTCTGTTCCGACTGGCTCGGCGTACCGTTTGTGATTTCTCCGACGGCCGTGGCAACCGGCCTCCTGATCCCGACCAGCATCGGGATCTTCTTCGGGATCTATCCGGCCTGGAAAGCCGCCAAGCTCGATCCGGTCGATGCCATGAGATTTGAGTCATGAACATCTTCGAGACCAAAGAAAGCGTCCTCATGGCGCTCGATTCCATCCGCTCGAACAAGTTCCGTTCGATCATGACCATCATCGGCGTCCTGATCGGCGTGGCTTCCGTAATCGGAATGGTGTCGCTCATTCAGGGTCTAAACAGCGCCGTCGCGGATGACATCGAAGCGATGGGCTCCAATGTGTTCTGGGTGATGAAATACCCGCCGAACACCAACTGGAATGAACTCACCGAGAAAGAGCGCAACCGTAAACCGATCACACTCGATGAGGCCAATGCGATCCGCGAGAATTGCCCCAGTGTCAATGGCGTCAGTCCGCAAAATTACTACTTCCGCCCCGGCGGCAACATCGTCAAGTACAAGAATAACAGCTCCAGCCGCTCTGCGCTTTTCGGCACCAGCGTCGATTACGAAGCCGTCAACAACCACTACATCGGACAGGGCCGCTTCTTCCTGCCCTCCGAGGACTTCCACCGCGCTATGGTTTGCGTAATCGGCAAGGACATCTCCGAAACCTTGTTTCCCAACGAGTCGCCGATCGGCAAGAGCATCCTCGTCAATGACAATCGGCTTCGCGTCGTCGGTGTCATGGAGAAGCGTCGCTCCTCCTTGATCGATTCCAACGACAACACCATCATGCTGCCATACGGGACCTTCCAGAAAATGTACCCGTGGGAGAAGGAACTCATGCTCGCCGTTAAGGCCAGCAGCCCCACGACGATGCGGAAAGCCGAGGATGAAATCCGTCAGGCTTTGCGGCGACTGCGAGGCGTCAAGTACAGCGACGACGACAATTTCGCGATTGTCACTCAGGAAACCCTCCTCGACTCCTATAAACAACTCACCCTCGGCATCTGGGTGGCCATGATGGTAATCGCCTCCGTCGGCTTGCTCGTCGGCGGCATCGGGGTGCTTAATATCATGTTGGTGTCAGTTACCGAGCGGACCCGCGAGATCGGTATCCGCAAGGCTATCGGCGCTCGCCGGGCGAATATCTTCTTCCAATTCCTGGTGGAGGCCATGACACTCTCCGGCACGGGTGGCGTGATCGGCATCGTCTTTGGGCTAGTCCTCGCTTTCGTGATCTCAGCCTTGTCGCCCCTGCCGATGGTTGTGCCGTTCATCTGGATCATTATCAGCTTCGTTATTGCAGCCGGAGTCGGCCTTCTGGCCGGTATAATGCCGG
Organism: uncultured Ignavibacteria bacterium; assembly: GCA_964576925.1. Taxonomy (GTDB): domain Bacteria; phylum Zixibacteria; class MSB-5A5; order CAIYYT01; family CAIYYT01; genus JADJGC01. Next base: position 14,762 of record CAZNWJ010000008.1, read on the forward strand.
CCTGGCGCGCGGCTTCGGTCGACCCGATCGTCAGTCTCCGTTACGAATAGCCTCGGCGCAACCTGATCGAACGAATGGCGCCCGCCACTGAACAGTCGGGCAGGTCACCTCGTATAAATAGTGCTTGCCGTAACCGTTTGACCAATTAGCTTTGCGACCAGAATTGAGAGAACAATGCCCAGATTTCGCAGCCTTCTTCCAATCCTCCTTATTCAGGTTCTTGCTGCCGCGTCGGCGCTTTTTGCCGAAGGCGGCGACGATATTAACCTGGATCGTTCGAAGTTCTTCATGGATGTTGCCGTCTTCGCCGATACCGGAGCCCAGAATCGTCTTGAGGTCTACTACAAGATCTTCAATGACGGCCTGAACTACGTTAAAAAAGCCGACAAGTATATCGCCAACTACGAAGTCAACGTCATTGTCCTCGGCGAGCACGACCTCCAGGTCACCGGCCGCTCGGTCGAACGCACTTACGTCCTCGATAGCTACGAGCTCACCAAGTCCGATCGCGGCTTCCTGATCAATCAACTGACGCTCCCGATTCCGCCGGGGCAGTACCAGTTGGTCTGCAAGCTGATTGACCATAACTCCAATGACGTCCAGACGATTGAAAGCACGATCGAAAGCTATCCCTTCAAACGAACCCGCGATCTCTCGGACATTCAGTTCATCCAGGAAATCACGGAAGTCGACAGCAATTCACCCTTCAACAAACACGGCCTGGCCGCCGTCCCGACGGTCGAGCGAGCCTTCGACTCCGACGAGCAGCCTCTCGGATTCTATGTCGAGATTTACGCAGCGGACTACGTGAACAAGCAGATGACCTTGACCTATGAAATCCGCGCCCGACGTTCCGGCTTCGATGTTCGCAAAGACAACGAAGTACCTGTCGATACCTCTGTCCTCGGCATTCAGCAGTTTGTCGAGATCGGCGACCTCGTTCCGGGCGATTACTTCCTCAAGGTTCGACTCGACCACGAGGGCGAGAGTTTGGCTGAAAGAGAAGAACCTTTTCAGGTCAAGTGGTCGCTCCAGAGCCTCTTGCGCAACGATTTTGACTATGCGCTGAGCCAGCTAAAGTACGTGCTCAAGAAAGATGAGAAAAAGGCCCTCGAGCAGACGCCCGATTCGCTCCGCGAACAAGCGTTTGAAGACTGGTGGAAGTCTAAAGACCCCACACCCAGCAGCCCTGAAAACGAATTTCGCGAAGAATATTATCGTCGCATCCGCTATGCGAACCAATACTATTCCACGGTCAATCGCGAGGGCTGGCAGTCGGATCGCGGCATGATCTATATCCGCTACGGTGCGCCCGACGACGTCGATAATCATCCCTTCGAACTCGGACGCAAGCCCTATCAGGTTTGGTACTATTTCACGCAACGGCGCACTTTCGTTTTTGAAGATACGCGCGGGGACGGCGACATGCAGTTGCAGTACCCGTACGACGGTGATTGGCGTAGTCGTGGGACACTCGGGCCATAGTGCCCCTTACAGGAGTTAATATTCGTATGAGAGCAATGCAATGGGCCATGGCGATCCTGATTGTTAGCGCCGCAACGCTGCAGGCACAAAGCGGCATCGAGCCGATTCGCGTCTGGGCCGACGGAAGCTCGTACATCTACTTCCAGGATCGCACGAAAACCTATGTCGAAATCTACGTCGCGATCCAGCGGGCTGATTTTCAGTTCGAGGTCGACAGCAACTACTACTCAGCTCTGGCGCTGCTGTACGTGGAAGCCAAGGACCACCACGGCGTCGTCATCGACTCCAGCTCGAAACTCGTGCCGATGGGGGTGCGCTTCCTTGATGACGCCTACAAGACCGACGTCCGCGTCTTCGAGGTTCTGCCCCTGCTCTTGCCAAGCGGAACCTACAGCATGAAAGTGACCGCCGTGGACTACAAGACCAAGCGCAGCGGACTCGCGACCTTTGAATTGCAGGTACGCGACTTCACGACGGATCATTTTGCGATGTCCGATCTTGAACTCGCTTACTCGATCGATACTCTCGAAGTCAACTCGCCGGGCTTTGACCCGCTGTCATCGTTGATCAAGGCCAATCGACGCGTTCTGCCAAACCCGAATCGTTATTTCTCCAACGAGGACACGCTCGTTTACTTCTATGCCGAAGTCTACAACTTTGACGCGGGCACCGGGGAGGGGGAGAACTTTGAAGTCAAGACCCTGCTTCGCGACAACTATGGCTTCGATATGCGCGAGTACCCGGTCAAACGTCGTCACAAACCGGGGACGAGCGCCGTGCTCATGGAGAAGGTCAATATCGCCGGAATCCCCGGCGGCACTTACGAACTCAGCGTGATCGTCGAAGACCTGGCAACCGGCAACAAGACCAGCGCTTCCAAGAAATTTTGGATGATCTATAATTTCGAACAACTCGCACCCACGCAGTTTACTCCCGACCAGTTCACCCAGGCCGATGCCGACTTGATGGAGAATGTCATCAAGTATGTCACGACCAAGGAAGAAAAGGCCCTCTATCGCGATCTCGATCTCGAGGGCAAGAAGAACTTCCTTGGCCAGTTCTGGGAGAGAAAGAACCCCTCGCCCGGGAGCAAGATCAACACCTTCAAGAACGAGATCTTTCGCCGGTTCGCCTACGCCAATCAGTACTATTCGACCTCGTTGATCGCGCGCGAAGATGGCTGGAAAACCGATCGCGGCCGTATCTACATTACCTACGGTCAGCCCGACAACGTCGAGCGCAAACCCTCGGCCATGGGGCAGAAGCCTTACGAAAAGTGGTATTACGACCGTCTGCCCAATCAGGCCGGCGGCGACTACTGCCTCTTCGTCGACCAGGACGGTTACGGCAACTACCGCCTTGTTCACTCGACTATTAAAGGCGAAATCCAGAATCCCGAGTGGGAACGAGATATCGAAAGCGAAAGTTACCGCTAAACCGACCAATCGCGTTACTTGAGGCGGCAACCTCTCTGGCTGCCGCCTTTTTCTATTGGGGATCGGGAATAGGCCGTATCTTATCGGCGAGGGAATCACTTGACGGACTCTGCTAGAAAGAAGCCTCGAATGTATGTCGTGCTCGTAACACTGCTCGCCGGCTATCTCTTGATCGTAGTCGCGGCATGGTTGTTCCAGAAGCAGTTGATCTACTTTCCGTACCGCGCCGTCGTCGCTTCACCATCAGACGTCGGCTTGGCCTTCGAAGAGCTTTGGCTGGAGTCGCACGATGGCAATCGCTTCTTGTGTTGGTACATCCCAAGAGCGAACGCGCGCAAAATTGTCGTCTGCTTCCACGGCAATGCCGACAATATCTCAAATAATCTCGACCTCTACCAGACCCTGCACGATCTCGGAGCCGGGGTGATTGCCTTTGAGTATCGCGGTTACTCTGGAACGCCCGGCTCGGTCTCGGAGCGCGCTCTCGATCTCGACCTTGCCGCGCTCGGAGTTCATCTGCGTCAGCTCTTTGACTCTGATTCTGTGAAGTTCATTGGCATGGGGCGCTCGCTCGGCGGCGCCGTGGCCGTGAAGCTCTCGAACCACCTGCCTCTTTCCGGATTGATTCTCGAATCGACCTTCAATTCCATGACCGCTGTAGCGCGCAAAAAATTCCCTTATCTCCCCGTGAGCCTGATACTGACGGAGAAGTTCGATTCCGAAGCCATACTGAGAGAAACAGATATCCCCGTGCTGGTCATCCACAGCCCGAGCGACGAAGTCGTACCGTTTGAACTGGCAGAGAAGCTCTTTGCAGCGGCTCGCGGACCGAAGAAGTTCCTGCGTATCCAGGGCGGACACAACTCGGGGGTCAATATCTCAGGAGAGCAGCTTCAGGCCGCTTACGCCGAATTTCTCGACTCACTCGACTGATCGATCTCAACCGGGGCAATGTTTTTGTTGCAAATCCGGCTGAGTTCGCCTAAATCTGGTTTACTATGAAGCCGCAACCAAAAGCGACGACACCCGAAATCAGCGCCGAACAATTGGCCGTCTTCAACGACACCTTTGCCAGCTTTAACGAGACGATCCGCCAGCTCAATGAATCGTACAGCGCGCTGCAGGTGCGGCACCAACGGCTTTCCGATGATCTTACCGCCGCCAATGAGAAATTGGTCGCGGCCCTCGATCAGAATATTCGCACGCGCAACTTCCTGCATAATGTCCTGGAGTCTCTGACCGCCGGCGTCCTCACCGTCGACCTCGATGGCCGGATTAACGCGATTAACAAGGCCGGCTGCGATATCCTGCGCGTCAAACCGTCGGCTGCCGTCGGGAAGTACTACAACGAGATTCTCTCCGGCGCTCTCGCGCGCGAGCACTCATTGTTGAGTATCCTTGACGGCAAGAAAAGCTTCAAACTGGTTGAGAAACGCATCGGGGTGGCCGGCGGAGAGGAAGTTCCGATTTCGGCATCCAGTGCACCCATCACCGATGCCAGCGAGCAAATTGTCGGCGCTCTCGAGGTCTTTGTCGATCTGACCGAGTTACGGCGCATGGAAGACGAAGTCGCCCGTGTCAAAGGTCTCGCCGCTCTGGGTGAAGTTGCCGCCGTGGTCGCTCACGAAGTCCGCAATCCGCTCTCCGGCATCGCCGGTTTCGCTGCCTTGTTGCGCTCCGAGCTCGGCGAGGATCATCCGCAGATTGCCTACGTAAACAAAATTATCGCCGGTGTCGACAAACTCAATCGCTCGGTGACATCTCTGCTGGAGTACGCCCGCGATCTGCGTCACGAGCCGCGCGAAGGTGACCTCAATGAACTTCTGAAGGAAACCGTCGACTTCTTCCGCGTCGATCTCTCGGCGCGCTCGTCTGCCTCGCAGTTGCACCTGGAGTTGCCGCGCCGTAAGACCATCTGTGCCTTCGATCGCGAAAACCTCTCTGGCGCGCTGATTAACCTTCTGAAAAACGCCGACGAATCCATGCCTGGCGGTGGCACGATTACTGTTCGCCTGTCAGCCGATAGTCGTCAATCGCGCATCCAGGTCTGCGATCAGGGAAGCAGTGTCCCCGAAGCCATTCGAGAGAAGATATTCACTCCGTTCTTCACCACGCGTGAGGGCGGAACCGGCCTCGGTCTGGCGCTAGTAAAAAAGGTTGTTGATGCCCACAGAGGCGATATTCTTGTCTCCAACAATCCTGATCGCGGTTCAACTTTTACGATTGAACTGCCCCTGAGGTCGGCATGAGCAAGCGTTCGATCCTCGTCGTTGATGACGACGCCCTGGTCAATGAATTCTTCTCGGCGGTCTTGACAAAGCTCGGTCACGAAGTCCAAACGGCTTCGTCGGGCGAAGCAGCACTGCCGCTGATCCAGAACATTGAATTCGATGTGATAATGTCCGACGTTAAGATGCCCGGTATGAGCGGCATTGAGCTGCTGGACAAGATCAAGGTCGAAGCTCCCGAAGCCGTCGTCATGATGATCACGGCGCACGGCACCGTGAAGGACGCTGTCGACGCCATGAAGAAAGGCGCCTTCGATTACATCCTCAAACCGGTGCTTCCCGATGAACTCGAGATTTCGCTCAACAAGGCCCTCGGGCATCGGCAGTTGATTATCGAAAACCGCATCCTCCGCAGCGAAATCCGCAGCCGCTACAACTTCGGCAATATTGTCGGCGCCGATAAGCAGCTCCTGGCCTTGCTCGAGGACCTCGCTTCGGCAGCCAAATCGCGCTCGACGATCCTGATCCGCGGCGAATCCGGCACCGGCAAGGAGCTGATCGCGCGGGCGATTCACTACAATTCCCCGCGCAAGCAGGGGCCGTTCGTCAAGTTGAACTGCGCCGCCCTTCCGGAAGGACTGATCGAATCAGAGTTATTCGGCCATGAGAAGGGCGCTTTTACGCACGCCGTCAAGCAAAACTCCGGTCGTTTCGAACTGGCCGACGGCGGCACGCTGTTTCTCGACGAAGTCAGCGAAATCCCCACCAGCATTCAGGCCAAGCTCCTGCGGGTGATTCAGGAACGGGAATTCGAACGCGTCGGCTCCGGTCAAACGATCAAGGTTGACGTCCGCCTCGTCGCCACGACCAATCGTAATCTTGAAGAGGAAATCGCCGCCGGTCGTTTCCGGCAGGACCTGTTCTATCGGTTGAACGTCATTCCGCTGACCTTGCCGCCCTTAAGAAAGCGTCCGAATGATATTCCGATGCTCGCCGATCATTTCATTCGCAAATTCAACGAGGAAAATCAGCGCCAGGTCAAAGGCGTTACCGAAAAGGCCATGAAGTTGCTTCTTGGCTATCATTGGCCCGGCAATATTCGTGAGCTGGAAAACTACATCGAGCGCGCCGTGGTTCTCTGCAAGTCCGATCGCCTGACCGAAGCCGATCTGCCGAGCCACCTGGCGCTCGGCGAATTGGCGCGGCATTCCACCATCGCGGCCGACAGCATTCTACCGCTCGCCGAAATGGAAAAACTGATGATCCTGAAGGCGCTGGAAGGCTTCGACGGCAATCGCACCAAGGCGGCGGAAGCCCTCGGTATCACCACGCGCACACTTCGAAATAAACTCCACGAATACGGTATGATGGGCGGCGCCGAAGCCGCCGTCGGTGTCGACCCCGATAGCGAAAACAACTAACTACACAAACAGGCGGGCAGACATTGACGTCATCGCGCAGGCTACGCATAACCGATTGCCATTGAACAACCAGCGAAGCAAGCGCGTCTTCGAAGTGGGAAGTTGCTGCGGCCAAAAAAGCGTTGACACGCCATTGGGCTCAATCTATATTGGCTGCTTAAATTTGGAGAGGGAAGTACATAAGGAGTGTCTGAGTTATGCGGAGATTTGCAGCGAGTGGGTTGCTAATATTCCTTTTGGCGGTGGGGTCTGCAGTTGCGCAAGATTTTCACTTATATGGATTTAGCATGTACGACCAGGAGCACCTCGGTGCCGGCGCGCGCGCTCGCGGAATGGGCGGCGCCTTTGTTGGCCTCGCCGATGACGCTTCTGCGCTAACTTGGAATCCGGCCGGCCTGATTCAAGTCACCAGGACTCAAGCCTCGGTCGCCGGTTCGGTCTATCGACTCGAAACTGAAAACTCCTTCAACTACACAGGTTCTTCAGCCGGTAACCTGACCACCAAGCTGACCAAGGATCTTCTCAACCTCGAGTTCGGATCGTTCGTCGCGCCGATTCGGATCAAAGGCCACCTCTTCGTCGGTTCGGGGACCTATCAACGGATTCAAGATAACAGCGATGACCGCATGGGTGAGCGCGATGCCACATTCTACTACTTGCAGCCGGTCACGAACTACGAGTTGGAAGAGTTGACTTCCGCTGCTTTCACAAGTACCCAAAACAGCCACGTTGATAAATTCTCCTTGGGCTTTGGCACGGGTATCTATGGGCGTCTTTCCGGCGGCATCGTTGCCAATGTGTTTAGTGGCTCCGGCAGGTCTGAATACCTGCGCGCAGTTCTCGATTCAACTGAGTTGTTCTTCTCCGGACAAGTGCTCGACTCCGTCGAGTTCTACGATAGAATTCGGATGGAAGATCTAACCGATCTCTCCGGCTTCGGCTTCGGTGCCGGCGTTCTCTATCAGGCGGAAAAAGTCCAGTTCGGCGTCAACATTCAGCTGCCCTTTGAGATGGCCACTGACCACGACTTGAAACGTGCAGATACTGTCGCGTTTCGTTCCCTTGATGCTCCGGGGCAGGGAACTCCCGTCGCGATCAAACCAACTCTCTTTCGTGCAAAAACCAAAGTCGAACAACCCCTCACCGTTGGCTTTGGTGTTGCCGCTAAACCGACTTCGCAGTTTACGCTCTCTGCCGATATCGAAATCCGGAGCTCGAGCAGCGTGAAGTATTTCGTTCGCTCCGAGCAGGCGCCAAACAACTCGGCGGATTCCGTAAATCTCTTTACTCTCCCCGGCTCGATTTACTACGTCGATTCAACTGAAACATCCTACTACGATGCCAAGGGCGAGTACATCGAAATCTTCAACGAGTTCGAGCTTGATCTTGAGTCGAGCTATCAGCTTCGTCTCGGCGGCGAATTCCTGGTTCCGAGCAGAGTCGGTACCTTCCCGCTGCGCGCTGGGTTCCGTTACACGAAGCTGCCGTATCGCAATGTCACTGATCTCCAGAGAGATGGTGACGACCAGCCGCTCGAGGGATTTGTCCTGGGTGACAACGTCACTCGAACCAGCTTCTCCTTTGGCACGGGAATTCACTGGTCGCAGATCCATCTCGACTTCGCCGCGGAAGTTAATACCGAGGAGCAGATTGAGAAAGGCGTCGAGATTCTCGGCCAAAGCACTCTTGAGTACGAAAACACCCGGACCAAGACGTCACCGCGCTTCTTTGTGAATTTTACCGGCTACTTCTAATCAGCAACGACTCAACGAAATACTCGCGGGCGGGATTCAATATCCCGCCCGCTGCTTTTTCCGCCTAAATTTCTGTTGATAAATCCGAAGAATTTCATAACTTATGAGTCTTGTTAGAACTGTCGATAAATTCGTAGTGATTAATCAGGAGCCATGGATTAGATGACGACCAAGAAGAGAATCTCCAAGCACGAAATGAAGGAAGACCAGTTCGTCACGGGGATGTTCAAACTGGAAGAGTGGGCCGAGGGCAATCTCAAGAATATCGTGATCGGCGTCGTCGCCGTGCTCGTCATCGCCATCGCTATCTGGGTCTATGTCGCGCAGTCCGGGAGCGCCGAAGAAAAGGCCGCCGAATTGCTCGGACGCGCCGAAGTGGAAATGCGCACCAACCAGACCCAGTTGGCCGTCACCGATTTTGAGGAAGTCATCAACAAGTATGGCTCCACCCCGGCCGCCGCTCAGGCCGCCTTCAAGCTGGCTAACCTGCTGTATCAAAGCGGCGACTACGCCCGGGCCGAGCAGGCCTTCAAAACCTATGTCGATAAGTACGCCGTCGACAACTATTTCCGGCACTCTGCCCGCCGCGGCGTTGCGGCCTCGCTCGCCGGCCAGGCTCGCTATCAGGAAGCTGCTGCGAGCTTCCTCGAAGTCGCGAAGGCTGACACCTTGGCATCCACCTACGACGAAGACCTCTTCGACGCCGTCGAGAACGCCGTCAAGGCCGGTGATGCTACCGCGGCTAAGGAGGCCTTCAACCTGCTCGGCAAGCGGAGCACCACGTCCGAACGCTATCGCAGTGCCCGGATCATCCTGATCGAGAAGGGCATCTTGACCTACGACCAGGGCGACTTTAAGTAAGAAAGCTGCGTATCGCCGATGAAGCTGGTATTCATCTGGCACATGCATCAACCCTTCTACAAGGATCCAAAGTCGGGCGAAATCCTCATGCCGTGGGTCCGTCTGCACGGCGCCAAAGACTACCTCGACATGCTCCTCATCTTGGACGAGTTTCCGCGTCTCCGACAGACGTTCAATCTTGTCCCGTCGCTGCTGGATCAGATCGTCGATTACGTCGAAAACGGCGCCCAAGACCGCCATCTGAAACTGTCGCGCCGAAACGCCGGGGAACTGCACGACGACGAAAAGTTTGAGATCCTCGAGACCTTCTTCTCAGCCCATCAGGCCACGATGATCAAACCCTACCCGCGCTATCTCGAACTGCAGCAGCGGGCGCGCGAGGCCACACAACGCCGGCGTCTCGGCGCCATCAGCGAACAGGATTTTCGCGACCTCCAGTTCTGGTCAAATGCCGTCTGGCTCGACCCGATGTTTCGCTCCGATCCTCGCGTCAAACCGCTCTATGTCCGCGGTCGCAATTTCACAGAAGAAGAAAAACTCGCATTGCTTGACTACCAGATCGAACTGCTGGGACGGATCATTCCCGAGCACCAGAAACGCGCGGCTTCCGGTCAGATCGAAGTCTCATTCACACCCTACTATCACCCGATCTTGCCGCTGCTGGTCGACCATGAAATCGCACGCACAGCACTGCCGAGTATCGAATTGCCTAAACGACGCTTCGCTCACCCGGAAGACGCTGACGAGCAGGTGCGTCGGTCGATTGAGCTCTACCACAGCCTCTTCGGCGATTCCGCGCCTGGAATGTGGCCTTCTGAGGGCTCGGTCTCCGAGTCGATCCTCCCCATCCTGCACAAGCACGGCGTGCGCTGGATCGCCACCGATGAAGAAATCTACCAGGCTTCCATTCGCCTCGCCGCCGAACGCGGTATCAAGCTTGATGTCGCCGGCAACGGCTTCCACCGCGCCTTCAGCGTGGGCGATGGTAAGCCGCCGCTTGGTATCCTCTTCCGCGATCACAAATTGTCCGACAAGATCGGCTTTGTCTATTCCGGCTGGAATGCCGAGAAAGCCGCCGACGATTTCATCGCCAATCTTCGCCAACTTGACAAGCTCTACGCAGCAAACGGGGAAGAAGCCGTTGTTTCGATCATCCTCGATGGCGAAAATGCCTGGGAATACTATCCCAACGACGGACACGACTTCCTGCGTGCCCTTTACAGCCGCCTTGAACGTGATCAGTCGATCGAGACCGTGACTCCGCGACAGCTTCTCGACGGCTGCACGACCGTCCATCACCTGCCGCACCTTTTTCCCGGCTCGTGGATCAATCACAATTTCCGAGTTTGGATCGGGCATAACGAAGATAACGCCGCCTGGGACCTGCTTACCCAGACCCGCGACATGCTCGTCGAGCGTCAGAACTCTGCCGATCCGCCTGACACATCCACCCTCGAGTTCTGTTGGAAAGAGATCTATATCGCCGAAGGCTCGGATTGGTGCTGGTGGTACGGCGACGAACACCAGACCGACCACTTCCAGCTTTTCGATGCGCTTTTCCGCCGGCATCTGCAGAACATCTGGGAATCTCTGGGAATCGAGCCGCCGCTCGCTCTCCTGCGACCGATTCGACGCATTCCGCGTTTGCCCGGAGTCCAGGAACCAACCGACTACCTGCATCCCGCAATCGATGGCCGCCAGACCAGCTTCTTTGAATGGTTCGGCGCTGGAAGAATCGAGTGCAGCAAGCTCGGCGGTGCCATGCACCGTGTCGACAATCGGATTGCGCACATTCTCTTCGGCTACGACGACAAGTATCTCTATTTCCGCATCGATTTCGATAAGGAAGCTGCGATCGAACCGGCGGCAACCATGATCCGCCTCGAAATCGCTTGTGCCATCAAGGCGACGATCGACATCACGCAGGCTGATGCGCAAGTCCGAATCGACGGTGGCGCCCCGTATGCCGGAATCGCTCCCAAGTCACGCTGGCAACAAATCGTCGAAGTCGCCGTTCCGCGCGACATGCTGAAATTCACCGAAGACCGTCATCTCTACTTCGCCGTCGCCTGCGCCGAAAACGAAAAAATTGTTGAAAGATGGCCGGAGGCCAATTATATAGCGATGGAACTGCCCGACCCCGGGCAATCGCATTTCTGGCAAGTTTAGGCGGAAGGCGGCCTCATGGATGACAGAGAGTTCGAGAATACCGGCGACGACGCAACGTATTCTGGCGAATCCGGCCCGGAAGCCGAGGCGAGACATTACTCCAGCGAAGAAGAAATGATCGAAGAGGGCAAAGCCGCTGCAATCCTCGGCTACGTCCCGTTTCTCTGCTTCGTTCCCCTTATCAAAATGCGACATAATAAATTTGCATTCCGTCACGGCAAGCAGGGTCTGATTCTACTCTTTATTGAAATACTTGCTATCTTCTTTATGTTCGACATCATTTCCAACCTGTTTTGGGGTATTTTGCTGATTCTTTCGATCGGATCGGCAGTCTTTGGAATCCTGTATGCCCTTCAGGGAAAAGAGTTTACGATCCCGTTTGTCGGCCAACATGTAGACCGTCTCAAGATTTAGCTTGAAAAAGAGCGAAAATATCGTATAATATGTAGCTGTTAAGTCAAGGTGGGCTCTTGGACGCAACGGCGAAAGCCGTCAGATTCGTCCAAATGCCGTATTTTTGCGAGATTGTCCCGGAGGGAAAGGATGTTGATCTTCAAGAAACCGTCGGAAATGGAATTCCGGCAGGTCATGCGGATGGTGGAAAAATTTGATCTCGCGCCGACCGATCTACCACCCGACTCCTTCACCATTCTCAAGAATGATGAACGGATACTTGGATTTGGAGCCATGCGGGCTAACGATGGCTATACCGAGCTTGAACTGCTCGGCGTGGCCGAAGAGTACCGCGGCAAGGGCTGGGGAAAGCTGATCGTCAAGAAACTGCTCGAGCATGGACCTGACACCGTCTGGCTCGCCACCGACATGCCGAAGTATTTTGAGAAATTCGACTTCGTATCGTCCAAGCAGATTCCTCGCGAGCTTTCCAAGAAGATCAATCCGAGCGAGGTCTTCATACCCGGCCAACCGAAACCGGCTCCGCCTCCCAAGAATCGCCTCAAAGCGATGGTCTTCATGAGGAAGAAATAGCAATTGTCAGAGTTGACATAGGACGAATTGTAGAAGCGTCCCGGGTGACCGGGACGCTTTCTTTTTTTGCCCAATCATGAATTGTGGGCACCCCCTCTCAGCATCCCCCGCACGGCACCGGGCCGGAGCCAAAGATGTAAGTTATCAAGTACACCGCGTCGCTGATGTTCACCGTGCCGCTGCAGTCTGAGTCACCGGCTTCCAGCGGGTCGGGTGCCGGGCCGCCGGCAAAGATGTAACTGATCAGCGCCACGGCATCCGAAATCGTCACAATTCTCGAGCCATCCGCGTCGCCGGCAACATACGTGCAACCCATCATGATGATCTTCGACTTGATCCCGGCAATATTGATCATCACGTCTGTCAGCGTCGTGTCCCCGTAAGTCGGATGAGACACCGTCAGCGAGTAAAACCCCGGCTCGATGTTGTTGATCTGGAAATTTCCGAAAGCGTCCGTCGTATCGCGCTGCGGATGATTGCTCAAAATCACTTCGGCGTCCGCGATCGGAAGGGAATCGACGTCGATTACCGTACCTGAAATCAACCCATGCGTGTGCGCCTGGTCGACAAACGTCACGGTGCCTTGCGACCAGGTGCCCGTAGTCGTGCCACCGTCGGTAATCGAGCAGTAAACCCAAAGCGGCGTATGCTCCGGCACATAGGCGGAATTGATAATGTAAAACTCCTGCGCTGCCACTGTATTCAACGAAGTCGGCAGAAGCAGTTCCTGACCGTCGAATGTCGGGGTGTCGTTGACATACACCGTCACCCAACACTCATCGTTCTCCGGGTCGCCGTAGTTCCAGGTCACGCTGTAAGTATCCACGCCATGCACCAACGTCGTATCTCCAACCGGCGGATCAACCACCGTCACTGCCGGAGCGGTGTTTGTTGAAGGATTGATCGTCAACGAATAAGTCGGATTGAGCGCTCCCTGAAATCCCAGCACTCTCACGTAGTACCAGCCCTGAGGTCGGCCCGCCAACGACACATACTCCGAGTCCGACGTCGATGTCGAAGCACCCACCAGCGAACGCGAACCGAAGTAGAGTTCGAGATCAAGATCACCCTGAGCATCGTTGAATTTGATCTTGACGAAATCGCCGCTGCCGCCGGTTTCGTTCATGTAAAAGCGATAGTAGTCATCATTGTTCGCGCTATGAATGCTTAGTCCACTAATAGTGCGTTCCGGATTGCACGGCCCCAAATTCGGGCTATTGTTCGTTCCCACCGGTCGCAGATCGACGACAGCAAACGAATCATTCGGTTCGTAAGCATCCGCCACCGCGAACGGTCCGTCTCCGAGCGTTACGATGATCCGCGTCGCGTTATTCGCTTCATTCTCCTCGAGAATATTGCTGTCAGGATCAACCACCGATTCCAGCCAGTAGATCCCATCCGGTACGTCCGTGACGTCAATGTTCTGCCCCGGCAGATCCTTACTGTAGATATCCACCCAGCCGACCGACAGCCCTTGAATCGTCTCCGAACACGAGTGGAATTGACCATCCGGGTCAAAATTGGGGAGCGAGCTGTTGTAAACGCCGAGATCGAGAATGCAGAAGCTGGTCTTTTCTCCCTCCGCTACGACTGCTCCCATGCTCGAATCCGCGAGAAATTCCCGCAAACGAAACTGTGCCCAGTTTTCAACATGAATATGATCGTGTCCCGGATGATAAATGAACTTGCCCGCCGTACGATCAAAGAAACTGCCGTCGCTGCGGTACACGCGCTGGCGCACATCCTGCGTACCGTCCGGATTGCCCGGCAACACGCCGTAAAGATAGAGCTTTCCCGGCCCCAGGTTCGGCGTCGCATTGGATAGCTTGAGATGCCTCCGACCCGGGACAACAGTGGTTGATATCTCGTTGTCATAGAGATCATCTTCGCGAATGATGATATCCGGCATCAGCGTGTCGACTACCGAACTGTCGTACGGCACACCCTCGATGTTGATCTCGTAATCGCCCGCTTCGGCATGGTAGCCGTCGACGATGACGTAATACAGACCCGGCAGGAGCGCAGCCTGCGAGATCAGCGATTGATCATTCGGGCATCCCGGATTGTCGTCGTTGCAGTAGAGCTGATTGAGATTGGAGTCTAAAATCGCCAGCTTGCTGTCGTGATATTGCGGTGCGCAAGTCGTCCAAACGGTCAGCAGCATCGTGGTATCCAGCTCTACCGCATACCAATAGTCCTGCGCCGTGTCCGGCCCGCTACTTTCACATTGAATGATGATGTCATTGCAAGTCCCGGCAGTTGTGCCGGCATCCACGAAGGGCAGGGAAGCGATCACTTCGGCGTTCGATTGACTCGAACCATTCGCGCACGGAGGTGGTGCCACATTCCACTGGACGTTCAACTGATAAGGGCCTGAAGCACCGTTGTAGCCGTCAACAACGATGTAGTAGATGCCTGCATTTAATGCCTGGTCCTCGATGCGTGACTGCAAATTGGGGCTTCCGCACGCCGGATCATCATCGTTGCAGGCCACCAGCGCGAATTGACCGTTGAAGATCGCCAGGCGCGTGTCATAACTCGGCGGGCCCGAAGCTGCGCACGTCGTCCAAACGTCAACAATGGCTGGTTCGGCTAACTCAAGTCTATACCACGCATCTTCCGCAGTATCGTTGCCGCCGCTTGTACACGAAGTGATCGACGCGTCGTTACCTTTGCCGACGGTCGTCCCAGTGTCCTGATAGCTACTGCTGCCGATTACGGTGGCATTCGCTGATGTGCTACCACCGTCCCTTGCACTGCTGAGTTGAGAGCGAGAGTCGTTGATGAGTGAGTGGTATTCGCTTTCGGCTGCGTGCCAGAGCGCGCCTTGGTAGGGCAATCCTTGAGTTTTGTGTTCGTCGATGATGACCTGCGCAGGTGTGCCCGCAGGCTTGGCATCGGCTTGGAGGCTCTGGCAAGGAAACAGCCCAATGGATAACAAAAAGATCAGAATTCGCAAGCGCATCAATTCTCCTGGAAAGCGGTGGCGGCAGCTTAGTCACCATTCGTTGGTGCAATCGTAGCAAATGAATCTTGTATTCTGCTGCAAGGTAACAACTTCGACCAGTTAAGTCAATATTATATCACAGGGGCTCACCATCACCGTACATGTGGTCGCCCCGCTACCACTGCGAATCCTAACTGGAATTTTGTTTGGTTTTCAGTTTTGGAACGACTATCTCTGTGATATCGCTGGCCAAGAACAGCGCATTGCAGGAATTCAATTCGGCGTGATCATTAAGGATAGATACTCTCCCGGATCATGCCGACATTTATGACAGTAGTTCATTCTTTGAACACTTAGCATTCGGGTAGTGTTGGAGAATGGGTCGAACTGTCTTCGTATAAAAGACCTCCCCGAGCTGTTGACCAATTCAACATGCGAGGGAATACTACTTCGCTCTTTCAAGACGGTATCAACCGGCGGCGCATGGACGAAACGCTTTTGGGCGCGCTCCGGAACATCTTGTGTGGGATAAAGTTAGAGATGATCTTCACCGGATCTGAAGGTAGTAGTGCATGCACCTCGTCCCGTTGTTTGGTCCTTGGCACAGCCGTTGCCCTGTTGGCAACGGGTACATGGACTAACATTGCGATGACGGGAGAGGTGTAATGAACTCGATTACTTGGATTAGACACATAGCGATCGCCGCCCTTAACCTGTTTCTGGCGTCAGGAAACGTCCTCGCCGGTTCCGGGACTCACGCGGCAGATTTCCTGAATATTCCCGTTTACTCGCGTGGGGCCGCAATGGGCAACGCCTGCGTTTCCAACGCTTCCGGTGCTGCAGCCCTCTTCTACAACCCAGCAGCTATCGCTTTAAACGGCACAGGCGAGATTTCCGCTACCCATTCTGAGTTGATGCAGGACTTGCGGCTCGACAATCTAAGCTTGGCAATCCCGCTGCGTAGCGGGGGATTGGGAATTGGTATCACCTACCTCGGTTATGGAACTATTCAGGGCTACGACGTCGCGGGCGTCGCCACCGGCGACCTGTCAGCCTACTCGATGCAAATCAGCCTCGGTTACTCGCAGCGCTTGAGCGACGTTCTCTCTGTGGGCGTGACCGCCAAACCTGTTATCGAGAAACTCGCCGACTATTCGGCAAGCACAATAACCTTTGATGCCGGTGCCATGGCTCAGTTCGGGCGCCTCTCCCTGGGCCTCCAGTACGCCAATTTCGGCGGTTCCCTGAAGTACATTGAAGAAAGTATCAGCTTGCCGGCGACACTTCGCCTCGGCGCATCCTACCGCACGCTCGGCGCATCGACCTTCTCGGTTGCGGGCTACAAGACGTCCGGTGTGGGCTTCGTCCTTGGCGGTGGCTTGGAGTACCTTTACAGCTCTGCGCTGGCAGTGCGCGCCGGCTACAGCAGCCAATTAGATGACAACGGCACCTCTGCTGACGGCCTGTCGCTTGGTGCCGGACTTCTTCTCGGCCAGATGGGGCTTGACTACTCCTACCGGCCGACAGCCTCGCAGGAGGGCGTTCATCAGTTGACGGCTTCCTTCCGTTTCTCCAAGTAATCACTGGTTCTCAGACCGCTCAGACGCCTCGATAAACCCAACAATTCCACATCCTTGTTGTGGATTACTTCAAAATCTGACTATGCACTCCCTTGCAGAGAATATGCTATCTCGCAATGGCTAAGTAGGTTAAGGTTGGACCGTCATTAAAACCACGTTCTGAAGCGGATTTAATGAGAAACATCATACGTATGCCATAATGCATTGCTACATAATATACTAATATGATTTACGAGTCACCAATCGTTGATTTGTTTATCCGTTTAGTTTAGCTTCTGAAGTTGGCATCTTAATTGCTCTAAGTCGCATCGAACTCTACTGTTACTGGCCAAGAGTAACCCAAGGAGCATTGTAAGATGCAGTACATGAAAGACAGAAACGAGGCTGAGAAGTACTACAAAGCTACTTCGGCAGCCAGCTACCATTCGGACCTCGTCGTCGCCGACCGCTTTAATTGGTCGCCGATCTCGACGGTTCGTGGAGCCTGGAACTCTGTCGTGCGTTCATCTCGCATCTTCATCGGGGAGCACGTCTTTTCCAATGCGATCGTTCTGGCGTTTCTCGCCGCTTCTAAAGCGGAATCCAGGACGACCGGCGTTGCGTCATCAGAAGCCGTCAAGCGCCTTCAATTCGCCTTCAATTGGCTGATCGCTCTCGTCGGACTGATCAGTCTGTTGCCGCTGTTTGCGATCGTCGGACTGGCAATCAAACTCGATTCGCCCGGACCGGTCTTCTACAAGCAAGAGCGCGTCGGGCTGAATCGCCGCAAACGCGACCGCCGTCAGCGTCCCGATGAAATGTTGATATGCAATCGTCGCGAAGATCGCCGTCAGAAAAATATCTTCGGCAAACCCTTCTTTGTATACAAGTTCCGCTCGATGTATATCGATGCCGAGAAGCGCTGCGGACCGATTTGGGCGACCAAAAACGATCCGCGCATCACTCGTCTCGGCCGCATCCTGCGCAAGACTCGTCTCGACGAATTCCCGCAGTTGATCAACGTCCTTCGCGGCGAGATGTCGATCGTCGGTCCGCGTCCGGAGCGCCCGTTCTTTATCGAACAGCTTAAGGACGAGGTTCCCAACTACATCCATCGCCTGGAAGTTCTCCCCGGTATTACCGGTTTGGCCCAGGTCGAAGGTGGATACGATCAGTCGATCGACGACGTGAAGAAGAAAGTCAATCGCGACTTGGAATACATCCACAAGTCCAGCATCCGGCAAGACGTCCTGATCATGTTCCGCACGGTCGGCGTCATGCTCGGCATGCGCGGCATGTAATTCAATCTCACAGCGCTAAACAAAATCGCTCCGCGAGGTTTTTTAGTAAAAACCTTGCGGAGCTTCTAAAGAGTCCTATATTCTGCCGATATGGAAACAGTGAAACTAATTATCGGAAAATGGGTTGCACTGTCGCTGGTTGTTGGTATCATGATGATCTCGCCGGCGCACGCGCAATCCGCAGGACCTGCCGTCAACGTCACTTCCAATCCCTCCGGGGTGA
>CAZNWJ010000008.1:33142-67492 GCA_964576925.1 uncultured Ignavibacteria bacterium
TCTTACCGGTGACCTCACCGTTGCCGGCGTTACACCGACCACCTTTACTCAACAATTGGCTGGCTACTACAAGATCACGGCCTATCGCGAAGGCTATGAAACGCACAAGTCGTCAATCGTGCTCTCAGGAAATGAAGCGACCTCGATCAACCTGAAACTACGCCCCAAAACGCGCGTCCGCGCTGGTATTCGTTCGCTGATCATTCCCGGCTGGGGACAGCGTTATTCCGGCGCCAAGACCAAGGGTGCGTTTATGACGGCCGGCGCGCTGCTTGGCGGCGTAACCGTCGGTATCATGCAGTTGAAGTTTGACAGCGAGCGCGATGAGTACTTCGATATCCTCGATCTCTACAATTCGAAACGTACCGTAGCTGAACGGGAGGCGTTGCTCCCGCAGCTCTTTGAGGAACAGAAGGACGCTTACGATGCCGAACAGAATCGCAACCTCGGTGCTGCGATCCTCGCCGGCTTTTGGGTTTACAACTTCCTGGATGCGGTTCTGTTTTTCCCCGACTACGGCATCCAGATCTCGGGCTCAAACTTGAGTTTTGAACCGACGTATGACAGGGGGACAGTAATGTTGTCAGGGAAGGTGACATTCTGATGAGAGCAAGAATTTTAGTTCGATTGTCTCTGACAATCCTGCCGCTGCTTTGCCTGTGGCTGTTTGTGGGCTGCACCGAAGAAATCGCCAAGCCGGTACAAACCGACAGGATCGAGGGCGCACCGGAGATTCCACGCAATGTGGCAACCGCCGTGGGCGACGGACAAGTGAACCTCTCCTGGTCTGTCACCGAACCGGGTAAAATCGCCCGCTATGTCATCTATCGCGGCGATACCGCCAGTTCCGGGCCGCAAATCATCGACTCTACGGCGCAGACAAGCTATGTCGACGACGGCCTCCGCAATGGCCTGCGCTATTTCTATCTGGTTTCCGCCGTCAACTCGAGCGGCCTCGAAGGCAGGTTATCGAATCCCGTTTCAGCGACGCCCAATCTCTTCGGCGTGAGCATCAACGGCGGCGAAAAGTACACCAATAACCTTGAAGTCTCCGTCTCTTTTGCCGCTCCGTCAGGCACGCGTCTCGTCATGCTCGGCAATGACCCGCAATTCACGGGTTCGCAATGGGCCAACTTCACCGCCAGCCGCAACTGGCAGCTGACGAATGAAGATGGCGTCAAGACGGTCTATGCGCGCTTCCTCGACGCCGAAAACAACGAAGTCCTCGGCACTGTGAGTGATGAGATCATCCTCGACACGCGCGCCTTTATTGAATCAGTCAGCGAGAATTCCGCCGGGGAAGTACTGACCGTCGGCGACGAAATCGTTTTCACGTTGGATGCCGGCGAGCTCGATGGCGCCGCCTCGGTGTCGCTCGGCGATATTGCCACGATAGAGTTGCTTGATGTCAACCCGGCTACCGATGATGCGCTGGCCGACGGCATCTACCACGGACTCTACACGGTCCCGGGTGGCGTCGACATTGCCAATGCCGGTATCACCGGCCGGTTCACGGATGCGGCTGGAAACGAAGCGGCCCCGCGCGAGGCAACGACGCTTATCACGATCGCCAATCCGCCGCTGCCCTCGACCCTGCGCGCCGCGACATTTTCTGAATCCGAAATCGAATTGACCTGGACGCGGAGTTCTGCTTCCGATTTTGAGAATTACCAGATCTACCGTTCAGAAACCTCAACGGTAAACCGCAGTTCGAGGCTGATTGTCACCGAAACCAATGCCGGTATAACGAACTACCACGACGAAGATCTCGATCCCGGCAAGACTTACTATTACACTCTCTTCACCACCGATCGCTCCGGTCTCAGTGTGCAGAGCAACATCGCGCAAACAGCGACACTTGCCAACACAGTCCCGGATGCCGTGGTGCTCTTCATTTCCGACGAGGACACTCTTTCGATCTCGCTCGGCTGGACACCAAACACTGAAGACGACTTCGAAACATACCGCATTTATCGTTCCGCCACCTCGCCGGTCTCGTCGACCAACAATAACAATCTGGTCGGAGTCATCAATAGCGCGTCCACTTTGAGTTTCACCGACAACAACATTGCTGTCGGTGAGCAGTTCTACTACGTTGTCGTGGTCTTTGATCGCTTCGGCGCGCGTTCGGCAGCTTCCAACGAGGTGCGGGGACCCAATCCGTAGGCTGATGTGAGCGCGCTGGATCGACTGAACTACATCATCGCCGCTTACGGCCGTTTGGTCCTGTCTTTGTTCAATTTCCGGCTCTGGCCGCCGTATTTCCTGTACTTCCTGTTGCTATCAGCAGTCGTCTTGCTTCTCGCCAACCAGTTTGCCGCGGGCTTATCCTGGATCATTCCGCTCAATGTCTGGATCGCCGGCGATTCTGTGCTGCATTATCCGCAGCACCTACAGTTCTTGCCCTACTCCTTTGAGCGCATCAGCGTCGTTATCTCGTTGCTTATCGAGTCCCTATTCACGGCAGCCACCGTCGTCATGTTTGCGGCGCATTTCCGCCGCGAAAAGGTGCGATTCATCGGCTCGCTTCGAGAAGTGTTGCCGCAATACTTCAAGATCCTGCTGATCTGGCTGATCAACTTTGTTCTCATCTACCTGCTTTTCATGTCGCTCTCGAAATTGTTCGTGGATTTCGTGCAGGGCGCGCCGCGCCGCCAATTGGCGCTCTTTCTCGGCATGCGCGGCTTATCGGTGCTGGTGACTTGCCTTTTCGTTTACGTCATGCCGTACATGTTCCTCAAGGGCAGGGGACTCGTGGCCGCCTTCCGGGACAGTATCGCTCAGTTCTTCCGCAGCTTCTTCACGACCGCGATCTTCGTCGGCTTGCCGCAGTTGCTGCTCCTCCCCCTGATTTACACGTTACAGAGCAGCGATAAGATCATCGATAAATTCAACCCGGACCTGGTCGTCTGGCTGACCGTCGCCTTCGCCTTTGCCCTCAACCTGGCCAATTTCTTCACCACCGGCGCCATTGTCCGCTTCTTCATCGACTACGCCGAAGACTGATGTTCACCCTCTACGACCTGGCTGAGGTCGGCGCCGCTTTCGCCGCCTTCTTCACCACGTTGTTTGTGCTCGTGCGCAAACCCGGGCACTTCACCGCGCACATCTTCGTCGCCTCGGGCCTCGTTACAACCGCTTTGTGGGCCGCCTTTATCGTTATCATCCCGCGCTATGCCGTTCTGCACTCCTGGCAGCACGGGCTGCTTTCTGCGCTGCTGTCGTTGGCCACCGCGCTCTGGCTCGTTTTCCTGCTCGTGTTTGCCCGCGAAAAATCCTCGGGCATGTTTCGCCTCCGATCGTTGACGGTCTACGCCATCGCGGCTCTACTGATCGCCGCTACCGTTCTCGGATTCCTCACCCGCTACTTTGAAACCGGGGTCGACGAAAACGGCAATTACCTCTTTGCCATTACCACTCATGGCAAGTACTTCTTGATCGTCCTGATTGCGGCCCACACTTTCGGTCTGCTCCAACTTGAGAGCACTTACCGCGCCTCGTCGGGCGATTTGCGCCGCAAACTCCTGCCCTCCTTGCTTGCCGCCGCACTCTTGCTGGGGATCAATCTCATCACCGGCATGCTCGGCCTACTGCTTTCGCGAGTCGAGTTCATGAGTATTCAACTCTGTGCCGTACTGATGATCGTCGCCCTCATCCTCCTGGCTCGCTTCGTGGTCTTCGAAGAGAAAAAAGGCCTCGGCGTGGTAATCTCTCGCGAAGCCGTCTATTCCTCGGTCGCGGTCCTCCTGGTCGGCGCTTACTTCGCGCTGATCGGGATCGTCGTCAAGCTTCTCGTTTCCCTCGGCGGTAGCCCGCAAGTCTTCATTTCCGTTCTCGCGGCCTTCCTGATGATCGTCCTCTTCGTCGCCTTGCTCTTCTCCGGTTCACTTGTCCGGCGTTGGCGGGGTCTCGTCGATCGCTCCGTCTTCTCGGGCCGCGCCGATATTCTCGCCGAACTCACGGCTTTCGCCGAGGAAGTTTCGGCAGCCACCGATCGCAAAGAGATCTTTGAACGGATGGCCGAAGTGCTCAACCGCAAGTGCCAACTCGCTGAGATCCTTTTCTATCTGCGGGGCGACAACCAGGGCGAATACTACCTCAGCTTTCCGACCATAGAACTCGAACCATTGAATATCCCCCAACTGGAACTATGGTTGTTTCGCAAGGGCCGCACGGTCAATGCCGCTGAATTCCGTTCGCAATCCGCAGCACCCTCTGCCGAAGAACAGCGAGTGATCGATTCTCTCGGCAGCAGCGAATTGATTCCCTTGATCGCGCGTCGCGATTTCGTCGGCTTCATCAGCGCCGTTGCCGCGACACCTCTCAGCGCCGAATCCCGCTTTCTGATCGATTCCATGTCACACCAGCTCGCGCTCTCTCTGCTCAGCGCGCGCCAGTCGGAAAAACTGCTCGAGACCCGCGAACTGGCGTCCTTCACGAAGGTATCTTCCTTCGTTGTCCACGACGTCAAAAACCTCGTTTCGATGGTCTCGATGATTCTGCAGAACGCCGAAAAAAAGTTCGATGACCCGCGCTTCCAGCAGTTGACCCTGGAAACGCTGCGCGGCGCTCAGGAGCGGATGACGCGCTTGATCAACCGGCTCACCTCGCCCGCCAAACAAATCGATTTCGCTCTCACCAATTGCGATTTGGGCGCAATTGTGCTAAACTTGGCTTCGGAAATGAAACTGTCTACACATGGCAAGGTCCGTGTTGCCATCGCCGTCGACGGCTTGCCGCCGGTCAAAGGCAACGAGGAGAAGATTCGCAGCGTGATCTCAAACCTGATCATCAATGCCGTGGAAGCGATGCCCAATGGCGGCGATTTGAAAATCGCAGGCAGCGCCGATTCTTCTGAATCCGTGTTGCTTACAGTGGGCGATACCGGAGTCGGCATGACACCCGAGTTCATCCGCGACCGTCTCTTTCGCCCCTTTCAGACCAGCAAAGCCAGCGGTCTCGGGATCGGGCTGTTTCAGTCGCGCGAATTGGTCGGCCAGATGGGCGGCTCGCTTACAGTAAATTCCGTGCCAGGGCAGGGAAGTCAGTTCAAGTTGAAGCTGAGGCGTGCATGAGCGACAAAACGGCCACGATACTGATCGTCGATGATGAAGACGGCATCCGGACGCAATTGGGCTTTGCGCTCGAAGATCAATATGATGTTCTCTTCGCCGCAACCGCCGGCGAGGCGCTCGCGAGCACCCGCGATGGCAAGCCCGACGTCATCTTGCTCGACATCGCCCTCTCGCCGTTTGGCGACAATCAGGACGGCCTGGTGATCCTACCTGAGCTCCTGGAACTCGACCCGACCTTGAAAATCATCATGGTCACCGGTAACGGCGAACGCAGCAACGCGCTCAACGCCGTCAAGAATGGCGCTTTCGACTTCTACGTCAAACCGATCGATCTCGACGAATTGGGCATTATCATCAAACGCGCCGTTTATCTGCAGAAGCTTGAAATCGAGAACGCTCGATTGGCAAGTGAGCTTAAGTCACAGCGTGGTTACGGCAGCATCATCGGCGTCTCGCCGCGCATGCTCAAGGTCTTCAAAGTCGTCGACACCGTGGCAACGACGCCCTATACCGTGCTGATCACCGGCGAATCGGGCACCGGCAAGGAATTGATCGCCAAGGCTATCCACCAGCGCTCGGAGCGGCGCGATCAGCCGTTTATCACCATCAATTGCGGCGCCATACCGGAGACACTTCTTGAATCCGAACTTTTCGGCCATGAGAAGGGCGCCTTCACCGACGCCGTTGCCCAGAAGATAGGGAAGTTTGAGCTGGCCGATCGCGGCACGCTCTTCCT
Source organism: uncultured Ignavibacteria bacterium (assembly GCA_964576925.1). Lineage (GTDB taxonomy): Bacteria > Zixibacteria > MSB-5A5 > CAIYYT01 > CAIYYT01 > JADJGC01. The sequence continues at coordinate 38,954 of CAZNWJ010000008.1, forward strand.
CGACGAAATCGGCGAGCTGTCACTCGCCCTCCAGGTGAAGCTCCTGCGCTTTCTGCAAGACAAAATCATCGAGCGCGTCGGTGGTCGCGGTACGATCCAGGTCGATGTCCGCGTTATTGCCGCCACCAATCGCGCCCTGCAGGAAGAAGTATTGCACAAGCACTTCCGCGAGGACCTCTTTTATCGACTTTCTGTCATTACCATCGAACTGCCCCCGTTGCGTGAGCGCGAGGACGACGTGCTCCTGATCGCCGAATTTCTCCTGCGTACGTATGGGGAAGAAAACCGCAAGACCAATCTCAGCTTCACCAGTTCGGCTTTACAGGCCCTGCGCAGCTACGAGTGGCCGGGCAACATTCGCGAGCTCGAGAACCGTATTAAACGCGCCGTCATCCTGAGCGGTTCAAACCGAATCAGCGCGGCCGATCTGGGCTTTGCCGCGCTTCCCGATGCCGAAATGAAGTCGCTTCAGGAGGTTAGGGAAGAGGCCGAATCGGTGCATATTCGCGCTGCTCTACAACGAAACAACTGGAATGTCACCAAGGCCGCCCGCGATCTCGGCACCAGCCGCACCACTCTTTACGACCTTCTCGACAAGTACAAAATCCCCAAAGCGAAGCAATAAAGCAGGTAAATGTTAAGCCTCTCTTCGCCGATGATAGAAGGGAGATCTAGCATGAAAAATATCCTGCTAATTGATGACGATTTAAGCCTGAGCGAGTCATTAGCCGGTCTTCTCGATTCGCGTGAATACCGGCTCGACACCATGGCTGATGCCCCGGGTACGCTCGATTTCATCGAGTCGAATCTGCCCGATTGCGTCTTGCTGGACGTTAATCTCCCCTCGATGTCCGGCCTCGACCTGCTCAAGCAGATTCGCCTGATCAAGGACGCCCCGCCCGTAATCGTCATCTCCGGACACGTCTCGACCGACTCAGCGATTCAGGCCATGAAGGAAGGCGCGTACGAGTACGTTACCAAGCCCTTCCAGTTCGAACGCCTGATGAGCACCATCTCCAATGCGACGCGCGAAAACGTCGGCTCGCAACGCGCCGCCAAGTCGGCCTCCAAACCGCCGGAACCGCCCAAGGTCGAAGTTCTCGACCCGCACCGCGAAATCATCGGCGTCTCGGAAGAAATCGTCGAAATCGCCAAGATGATCGGCCAGGTCGCCAAGTCTGACGCCGCCGTCCTCATCTTCGGCGAATCGGGTACCGGCAAGGAACTGGTCGCGCGCGCCATCCATCGCAATTCCAACCGCTCCGATAAAGTATTTCTATCCGTCAATTGCGCCGCCCTAACCGAGACGCTTCTCGAATCGGAATTGTTCGGCCATGAAAAAGGCGCATTCACCAACGCCTATGCGCGCAAGCTCGGCAAGTTCGAGCTGGCCAACGGCGGGACAATCTTCCTCGATGAAATCGCCGACACCTCGCTGGCAACACAGAGCAAATTGCTTCGCATTCTGCAGGAGCAGGAATTCGAGCGCGTCGGCGGGGAAGAGACCATCAAAGTAAACGTCCGCGTTCTCGCGGCTACGAATAAGAGTCTTGTTTCCTGTATCAAGGACGGCAAATTCCGCGTCGACCTTTTCTATCGGCTGAAGGTCGTCTCGCTCTATTTGCCGCCGTTGCGCGAGCGCGTTGATGACATCGCCTTGCTCGCTAATCACTTCGTCAAGGTCTACAACGCCGCGACCGGCAAGAATATCGAGGGCATCACCACCGAGGCGATGAAAATCCTCGCCAAGTATTCCTGGCCCGGCAACGTCCGCGAATTGGAGAATACGATCCATACGGCGATCGTCATGAGCAAGAACCGCTGGCTCGAGCCGGCCGATCTGCCGATCACCAAGGATCGGCGCGACCTGATGAAGATCGATTTCGACGCCCTCAAGGACAATTACTACCAGATGTTCCGCCGGGTCATCGAACCGATTTACGGCAAGATTTTCTCCGGTTCCAACGGCCAGATTTACGCCCACATTCAGGAAGCCGTCGAAAAAGCCCTTATCGAGTTTACGCTACAGCACTTGCACAACAATCAAGTCAAAGCCGCCGAAGCCCTCGGCATCTCCCGCAACACTCTCCGCGACCGCATCGAACGCTACGGAATTAAGTAGCTTCTATAGCTCCGTTATTTATCTCCGACTGCAATTCCTATTGTATTCCCGACTGCAATCCCAATTGTAATGCCGATTTCGGCTCCGATTGTAATCCCGATCGTAGTTACTATTCTCACTCCATTTGTCGCTGCATTTGCGCTTCTCTTTCTCCCCGTTTATCGCTTCGTTTGCATCTTCGTTTACATCTTCGTTTGCAACTTCATTTGTAGCTCCGACTTCAGTCGGAGTCCCTGCCGTCCGGTAGGGTAGACATTCCTGTCTGCCGCCCTTTATCACCACTTTCTCCCATTAGGGTAGACACTCCTGTCTGCCACATACCTGTCTGCCGCTCATTCCGCCTCCCGGACAGACAAGAATGTCTATCCTACCATTCGTAGATCCAACTGTATCTCCCCTGTAGATCCGACTTCAGTCGGAGTCCCTGCCGTCCAGTAGGGTAGACATTCCGAGGCTGTCTCATTAGCTGCAATTTGGCAGAATTCAAATGGCGGCAGTTCACAATTTCGCGCCGGAAGACACGAAGGATCATAGACTCTCGGAGAAAAGCGCAAAATCAAGAACTGCCGCAACTCCTCACAATTGAACTATCGGACAGCCTCTTCCTGTCTGCCGCCCTTTATCACCACTCTCCCCCAGTAGGGTAGACATTCCTGTCTGCCCCTCTTTGTGCCGCCCCGCCACCCCTCAACAGCAAAGGCCGCCGGGAGAGATCTTCCCGACGGCCTTGCAGCGCAGACACTATGGCAATAACTTAATGCGCGGCCAAACCCGGCGCCGTGATCTCGCGCCACGAGGTCTTGATCACGATCGAAATCAACGGCGTTCCCGGAGGGAGTTTGCTCGGATCAAGAAAATCCAGGTCGAACGACCAGTCACGATCCGGCGGGCTATAGTAACTGCCGCCCCAGGTGCCCGTCGCCTGATCCGAAGCCCACAAGTCGACCGCGGAACCCTTCCAATAAAACTTCTTGTTCGACCAGTTCTCCAGGAAGCGCGGCAGGTTTTCGAAACCGCCCGAATAGCTCGTGCCGCCGGTTCCAGTCGGCTTGTTACCGGTCATATAGGCCGCGTTGACGCGTGTTTCTGAAGCCGTTCGGCTGCTTAGCGCACCCCAGCTATTGCCGTCGCTCCAGGCGGTCGAGAGAACCGTATAGGCGTCAGCCATCAGGGAAGCCGGCTTCTTGTTCACGGAGTTGTAGTTGCCGACGGTATAAAGCGGATTCTCCGAACAAACCGTCAACCCCTCTTTCAGCTCCGAGCCGTTCTTCAGGCGCGTCGCCGTCAGATTGCTGCCGTCGGTATTCGAGGAGTAAATGATCCCGCCGTCTGGCCAGTAACTCGAGGTGTTCAGCTTGGCGATGTCGATGTCGTAGGATGACACGTCTTTGTTTTCGCGGTCATCGTAAAACGTCGTCTCGGTCAAGATTCCCTGTGAGACGAAATCGGCAGTCACATTCGACCAGGTTGAATCCGGCTGGCGGTGAAACACCTGGCCGTCCAGAATCTTCAGTCCCGCTTTGTGTTCGTAACTGTCGATATTATCGCTGCCGGCACGTTCCAACATGTCTTTCGGCTCGCCCGATGACACCACCGGGAGCTTCAATTCAGTCATGCCGTGGTTGCGGTCTTCCACGCGCCCGTCCCAGCGTCCGATCGATTCATTCACCCAGTCAGCATCGCTTGCATCAAGCCAGGTATTGTCGGCGTTCTTCATGTTCTGATAGGCGCCGGTTCCGTCCTTGATTTGGACGGTGCCGTAGCTGTCCGTCTGCCCCGAGTTCGGCTTGCGGCCGTGCAGGATATCGCCGGCAGCCGTGCAATAAGAGTCGATGCGCAGCGAATTGTTTGACTGCAAATACATGTTCGCGTTCGAGTGCACGCGTCCCCCGAGCACCATCGGCGGCCCCGGAGCGATTTCCAGGTCATCCTCGTAAAACACTGCGAACTGGTATACCGGTACAACCGAGGCGTCCACCGTCATCTGCAGTGACGTCTGAGTCTTTGTTCCGGGGGCGGTCGCGCGCGCCGTAATCACGTACTCGTCTGACAAGGCATAAAGACCGCGGTAGGCGCCCTGGGTTAAGATCTTGTTCACGGTTACGCCCGGCTTCGTGACTTCGTAAGTTACGGCAAACTTACCGATCTGAAATGAATCGGCGGGCATCGAGGAGGGCGGCTTGCCGTAGTTGTTGTACTGGTTTGTCAGCACGGCGCTGGCCTTCTCCAGGCCCGCCTCAGCAGCGTAGAGCGCCGCCGTTGAGTTCATTTCGTAGCCGGCGATCTCGACTTCGGTTGTCGAAGTCATGATCGCGTTGATGCCCAGCAACGACAGCATCAACAGCAGCGACAGGAAAATGAGCGTCGTAAATCCGCTCTGGTTCAAGGGAGTCTTATTCATATCTCCTCGCTTGTTACATGGTCAGGTTTCGCACCATGGCGCTGGACCGCAGAGTGTCGTATCGATAGTCGCCCACAAAGAGGTCATTCTTGGCGGTCCGGGTTACCACTTCGATCAACACCTCGCGCACGTAGCGATCCACGGCAATCGTGTCGTAAACGGCGCCGTTAGCCAGTGTGTAACGGAGCTGCAGATCGATGATGTCATCGGCGTAGACCACTGGGTCATCGCCGTTCTTCGCCATCATGAATTTTGGATTCAACGAATCTGTATCGTCGACATAGTACTTGTAGAAATCCAGCATAAACACCTTGGAATTCGCCGGGTACGACTTACTCAGCGCCGCTGAGCTATGCTGCAATTCCTCGCCGGCAAGATCGACATCGGAAAGCCAGAAGTACTCACCGCTGTCAGTTACCGCGTCATAGATATAAGCCCACGTGTTCGCCACAAACCCGCTCAAGTCGGCGCCATCGCAGGCGAGATCCGCGGTAGGGGAGGACATCGGATCGCTCAGGGAAGCCGTACACAGCGGCTCAGCCATAAAGACGACAGCAATCGTGTCCGGATTGGCGTTCCAGGCCGTCAGGCAGGTGATCCCAGGCTCCAGCCGGTAACCGGCCTGCCGGATCTTCTGCACTAACTCGTTGACCACAGCGCGGCCGTTCTGCTGCATTTCCGTGACACCGGACTGAATGATGTGGTTCTCATTCTGTACGATTAGCACCTTCATGCCGGCAGCAACCGCAAACGAAGCGATCAGTGCAGCCACGAGAACTTCCAGGATCGTAAACCCGCCCTGGCTCCGGACCTTCTTGAGGTAATACTTTAAGCGTACCATGTTATTCACCTACCTGTATATAGGTTGTCGTACTACAGGCCCGCTGAACGTCGTTTTCGTCATTGTAGCTGACTACAACGAGAAGCTCCTTGAGATTAACGCCGACATCCGAAACCTGCCAAACGCGATTCAATCGTCCCCGCGTATCCGCGCCGTTCACCATTGACGCATCCGGCAGCCTCCTGAACTCCTCGATCTTCTCGCGCGTGGCCTGCACAACCATCGTCGTCTTGCCCGACCAGACGTTGCCGCGCAAAGCGACAACCAGCATCGAGCTCAGCAGAAGCAGGCCCAGCGTGAATATCACCAGACCGATCATTACTTCTAAGAGGGTAAATCCGTTCTCATTTTTTCGCTTCATTGGCGACCTCGTCATTTGGTTTCGCTCTCTGTAATGCAAACGTCGCGCCGAAAGCGGATAGTGCCGACCACCCGACTTAACTTACTGCAGAGACTTTACTTGAGCAGATATCGAAAACTCTGAGCATCGGTTATCTCGTCGTCTCCGATACTCCAAGTATAGGAATACCCCCATAGCTGTGGTTGACCGGTGGGGGAGCACCCAGGTTGACGCCGATCGGCCCGAATCTTAACGTCGACTCCCTCAGTTACGCTTTGCCCGCCCTTAATACGTCTGATAATATATATTATATCAAGATGTAAAAATGATAGAATCCGACTCGCCTCCAGCCGACTCCCCCTTCAGCTACTTCACGACTATGCTCAGTAGCTTCTCTTTGACGTAGATGATCTTGACGACCTGCTTGCCTTCGATATTCCGCACGACCTTTTCCTGCTGCAACGCCATTTGCTTTACGGTCTCCTCACTGGCGCTACGATCGATCTCAATTTGGTCGCGCACCTTGCCGTTGATCTGGATCGCCACTGTGACGGTGTCGAACTGCACCGCTTGCGGGTCGTATCCCGGCCAGCGCGACTTCAGTATTGAAATCTTGCTGCCAAGCATCTCCCACGCCTCGTCAGCGAAATGCGGCGCCATCGGCGCGATGAGCTGTACGATACGGCTCACGACGTAGCGATCGAAGGCATCGGGCTGCGTTTTCGGCGCGTAACTCCCGAAAAACTCCATTATCGCCGCAACGGAGGTGTTAAATGACAACCGCTCAAGGTCTTCAGTGACTTTCTTAATTGTTTGGTTGAGCTTGATGTATACCGTCTTAGCGTCAGAATCCAGCGATCCCACAGCGATCTGAGCTGATGCCGATTTCACACTCGTCCCAGCCGCGACATGCTCAACTATGCGGTAGAACCGGCTCATGAAACGTTCGACACCGACCAGCCCCTCGGTCGTCCAGGGCATTTCCTTATCCGCAGGCGCGGCGAAGAACATCGCCAGCCGGCTAACATCGACACCCCGCTCCCTCATTACGTCAATTGGACTGATCACATTTCCCAGTGATTTCGACATCACGCGCCCCTCGGCGTCCATCACCATCCCATGGTTGTACATCCGCAGCGCCGGCTCGTCAAAATGCAGCAGCCCCAGGTCGTGCAGGAACTGCGTAAAGAATCGGAAATAGATCAAGTGCCCCGTGGCGTGCGTAATCCCGCCGATATAGAGATCAACCGGCATCCAGGCGTCGCACTTCTCGGTCGCAAATGGCGCCTTGTCGTTGCCATTGTCCGTGTAGCGCAGCATGTACCAAGATGAACAAATAAACGTGTCCATCGTATCCGCGTCGCGCTGGGCGGCTCCGCCGCACTTCGGGCATTTCACGTTGACCCAGGCGGTGGCATCCGCCAACGGCGAGCGCCCCTTGGGAATGTAGTCCACCCCCTCGGTCGGCAGTAACACCGGCAATTCGCTGTCCGGGACCGCCACTTCGCCGCATTTCTCGCAATGAATGATCGGAATCGGCGTCCCCCAATAGCGTTGCCGTGAAATCAGCCAGTCGCGCAACTTGAAATTGACTTTGCGATTACCCAGTCCGTTTTCTTCCGCGTACTCGATCACGCCGTCCACGCCGGCCTGGCCGACAAGTCCGTCAAACCGGCCGGAATTGCACATCTCGCCTTTTTCGACATAGGCCGTTTCCATCTCTGAAACAATTGGCGCGGCTTCGCCCTGCGGTTTGATCACGACCTTGATCGGAATGCCGTAAGTCTTGGCAAAAACAAAATCCCGCTGGTCGTGTGCCGGAACACCCATGACGACACCGGTGCCGTAAGACGCCAGCACATAGTCCGCTATCCAGAGCTGCGCGCGTTCGCCGCTTAAGGGATTCACCGCATACAGACCGGTAAAAACGCCGTCTTTGTCCAGCGTCTCCGCCTGCCGTTCAATTTCCGATTTGGCAATCGACTTCGCGATATATTTGTCAACTTCAGCCCGGCGTTCGGCAGGAATCGCCAACTTGGACAGCAACTCCGCCTCCGGGGCAATTGCCATAAACGTCACGCCAAAAATCGTGTCGGGACGCGTCGTGAAGACCGGAATCTCGATCTCCGAGTTTTCCAGCTTGAACTTTATTTCGCACCCGACCGACTTGCCGATCCAATTTCGTTGCATCGCTTTCAGGCGATCCGACCAACCATCCAGCGTGTCCAGATTGTTGAGCAACCGTTCTGCATAGTCGGTGATCTTCAAATACCATTGATTCAACCGTTTCTTCGAGACCGGATTGTGGCAGCGCCAACAGGACCCGTCCGATTCCACCTGCTCATTAGCCAGAACGGTATTGCAGGTATTGCAGAAATTGACCAGCGAGTCCTTCCGATAGGCCAATCCCTTTTCGTACATGCGCAGGAATATCCATTGGCTCCAGCGGTAATACTCCGGCTGGCAGGTGACGACTTCCCTCTCCCAATCAAACGAGATGCCCACCTTCTTGAGGGTATTGCGCGAGACTTCGATATTCTTCATCGTCCACTCAGCCGGATGCAACCCGCGCTTGATCGCCGCTTGTTCCGCCGGCAGCCCGAAAGCATCCCAGCCGAACGGGTGCAGGACGGCCTTGCCGCGCAACCACTGATAGCGCGCCATCGCATCGCCGATAATGTAGTTGCGAAAATGCCCCATGTGCATGTCGCCCGACGGATAAGCGAACATCACCAGCACGTAGTACTTCTCGCGCGGCAACTCCGGCGCGCGGAACAACTTCTCGCGGTCCCAGCGCTCCTGCCACTTCTGCTCGATGCGGGCAAAGTCGTAGCCGCTGCGGGATTCGGATTTGATCTCTCTATCGCTGCTCATAAATCTGCTCTCAGGAAGTTCGCCCAGCTACGGATACAGCCGGTATAGCATGCGCGCAAACGGAATGGTTTCCCGCACGTGCGGCAACCCGCAAATCCAGGCGACCGTGCGCTCAATCCCCAGTCCGAATCCGGCATGCGGGACCGAGCCAAACCGGCGCAGGTCGAGATACCACTCGAACGGCTCCAGCGGCAGGTTGTGGTGCTTGATCGAATCGATCAGCCACTCCAGATTATCCTCGCGCTGCGAACCGCCGATGATCTCGCCGTAACCTTCCGGTGCCAAAAGATCGGCGCACAACACGACCTCCGGACGCTCCGGGTTGCGCTTCATGTAAAAAGCCTTGGCCTCGCGCGGATAGTTGTAGATAAACACCGGTCGATTGAACATGTTTGTCAATACGGTCTCGTCTTCGCCGCCCAAATCCATTCCCCAGGTAATCTTCGATCCGGTCTTCTGCAGGCGCTCCACGGCTTCGTCGTAGCTGATCCGATAAAAGGGCTTCTTGATCGCGATCAGCTTCATGATATCGCGTTCGAGCGCCACCAGATGATCCGAGGCCTTTTCCAGCACCCACTCGACGATATAGCAGATCATGTCTTCCTGCAAATCCATGTCGCCGTTGATATCGCAATAAGCGAGCTCGGCTTCGATCATCCAGAATTCGGTCAAATGTCGCCGCGTCTTCGACTTCTCTGCGCGGAAAGTTGGCCCGAAACAATACACCTTGCCGTGCGCCATGCACGCTGCCTCCAGGTACAACTGCCCGGTCTGCGCCAGATAGGCTTTGCCGATGTCGAAGTATTGCGTCTCGAACAGCGTCGATGCACCTTCGCCGATCGCGCCGGTGAGAATCGGCGTATCGATCAGGACGAATTTCCGTTCGTAGAAATACTGCCGGATCGCCTGGATGATCTCATTGCGCACCCGCATGATGTGCCACTGCCGTGTCGAACGCAGCCACAGGTGCCGGTGCTCCATCAAGAAACCGGTCGTGTGCTCTTTCGGCGAAATCGGGTAATCCCGGCTGACTTGCACGATCTCGAGATTCTTGATCAACATCTCGAAGCCGCCCGGCGCTCGTTCTTCCTCTTTGACCGGACCGCTGATCACGATCGAGGTCTCCTGCGTCAACTGGTCAAAACGGTTGAAAACCTCTTCCGGCACTTCGCTCTTGACCAGCACCCCCTGGATCATCCCCGTGCCGTCTCTGAAGACGATGAAGCGCACCTTGCCCGAAGAGCGCGTGTTGTAGACCCAGCCTCTCAGCCGGACTTCCTGCCCGACATGCTGGCCAAGTTCTTCGATATAACAGTCTATCATTGCCACGTCCGTTTCTGAAAATTATCGGAGAAAATTAGGAGAATTGCAGCGCTTCGCAAGCAGAATGTGCGTCGATTCAGAGAATCTTGCGCGTTAATGGCGTCAGGTACGAGCAACTGGATATCACTGCCGACTTGAGCGATTCGAAACCGCCGAGCAGCGAACCCCGCAGTTTGGCCCGCATCGTGAAACCGTTGTCGAGCGCATTGATCGCTACTCGTCCGTACACACCGTTATCTTCCCTGCGCGCAGAGGACGTCAGTTGAATCCGGAAGCCCAGCGAGCGCGCTATCTCCGACACGCGTGCATTGTACCGTCCGAACGGAAACGCCAGCGATACGATCTCGCGGCTCGAGAGCGCGGTCAGGATGCGGCGCGATTCCAACAACTCAGCTCTCAGGTCTGCATCGCTCAGTGACGTCAAATCACGGTGCGTGTGCCCGTGGGAGCCAAACTGAACGCCCGCGACTGCCAGTTCACGCACCTGTTCCGGCGTCAGATGCTTCCGACGTCCCCACAGCAGCAGGTTGTCCCACTCGTTTGCCTTTCCGAGATAAGCGGTTGGAAGAAACACCGTGACCGCCGCTTTCTGCTCTTTCACCAAAGGCAATATCCCCACGAGATCGTCGTAGCCGTCGTCAAAAGTGATCGCGAAGCACCCTCGATCGGCAAGCGCCTCGTCGAGAAACGCCGGCTTCAATCCGACTTTCGTGGCCGCGTTCAGAAGCTGTTCGAATTGCTGCAGGGCGATCGCGCTGACATCGGGGAATCGCGGTTTCAGGCTGTGCAGCATCAGGACGCGCGGCATCCGGCGCAGGCGTCGGGCCAGGACGAGTGAAAAAACGAATGCCGCGATGGCCAGAAGCGCGCTCGCGGCAAGAATCCAGTTCATAAGGCGAATTAGTTCTTCAATACTGACCAGTCGATTTCACCGAGCAGTTTTTCTTCAACCGCCCCGAGCGCCACCATAGTGAGCAGCTTCTCGTCGAACAGCACCTTGGCTACTCGCCGGACATCGGTCAGGTTCACGCTGTCGATTTCCGCGGCCGTCTCCTCCAGCGAAACAAACTCCTGCAGGAAGATCTCGTGCCGCGCCAGACGGTTCATGCGATTGTAAGAACCCTCGAGCGACAGCATCAGATTACCCTTGAGCTGCGACTTGGCATGATCTATTTCCTGTTCGGTCAGCGAGTTTTCCTTCACCGCAGCGAGTTCGTCGAGTATCACCGAGGTCGCCTCGCGCGCCTTGTTCGTGTCGGTTCCGAGATAAATGCCGAACAAGCCGGTGTCGTGGTAGAAATCCTGATACGAGTAGATCGTATAGACCAGCCCGCGCTCTTCGCGCACCGACTGGAACAACCGCGAGCCCATTCCGCTGCCAAGCAGCGTATTCAGAATCAGCATCGCATAGCGGTCTTTGTGCGAAAAGGCAATGCTCGGAAAGCCGAGACAGATATGCGTCTGGTTCAAATCACGCTTATGCACGAGGCGTTTGCCGCGATCATATTTGGGTGCAACCAGTCCCTTCCCGCTTCCCGCCGTTGCCACGCGCAGCGACTTCCCCGTCACCTCCACCAGCTTCTCGTGCTCGACCGCTCCCGCTGCCGCCACGATGATCCGGTCGGCGGTGTAGTTGCGCGATAGGTAGTCAAGCACATCCTGCCGCGTGAGCTTCTTCACCCCGGCTGCTTCGCCCATGATCGACTGCCCCAGCGGGTGCGGATCCCACACGGCGCCGGCAAAGTAGTCGTGCACCAATTCCGCGGGCGTGTCGAAGACATCCTTGATTTCTTCAAGGATCACCTCTTTTTCCCGTTCGAGTTCCGTCGGGTCGAACACCGAATCGGTGACGATGTCCGCCAGGACGTCGAAGCCGATATCAAAATGTTCGTCAAGAACGCGGCAGTAATAGCAGGTGTTTTCACGGCTGGTAAAGGCATTCAGCGTGCCGCCCAGGGTCTCAAGACTCTGGGCGATCTCCTTGGCGTTGCGCCGCTTCGTGCCCTTGAAGCACATGTGCTCGATGAAATGGGAAATGCCGTTCACCCGCGGCTCTTCGCTACGGCTGCCGACATCCACCCAGATACCGATCGAGGCCGACTTGATATACGGAATCTGCTCAGTTACGACGCGGATTCCGTTGTCGAGTATGCTTCGTTGATACTTGGCTTCAATCACGGTTGCGCGATCCCCGATCGCGGTCGCGCGGCCGGCGATCACGATCACCGCCGCGATGTCCGCCATAGGGGCGCCGTTCGCCGCCGCTGCGCGGCTCCGGTTCCGGCATCCCTTCCGGGCGCGGCGTCAGCGCCTTCTTCGACAAGCGAATCTTGCCGTCCGCATCCACGGAGAGCACCTTCACTTCGATCATGTCGCCGACCTTCAGCACGTCGTCAACGCGCTCCACCCGATGGTGCGCAATCTCCGACACGTGCAGGAGGCCGTCGGTATTCGGGATAATCTCCACGAACGCGCCGAACTCCGCGATGCGTTTCACCTTGCCGGTGTAGACCTTGTCGACTTCCGGCTCTTCGATCAACGCCAGGATCATATCGCGCGCCCGCAGGCCGGCATCGCCGTCCACAGCCGCAATCACCACCGTGCCGTCGTCCTCGATATCGATTTTCGCGCCGGTCGCTTCGATAATCGAACGGATCATCTTGCCGCCGGGGCCGATCACCTCGCCGATCCGATCCTGCTTGATCTTGATCGTAATAATCCGCGGCGCATACATCGAGATATCCGCGCGCGGCTGCGCAATCGTCCGGTCCATGTTATCAAGCACCTTAAATCGCGCTTCCTTGGCCTTGGCCAAAGCGTCGCGCATGATCGCGATCGTCAAACCGCCGATCTTGATATCCAGCTGGAAGGCCGTGATCCCTTCGCGCGTCCCAGCGACCTTGAAATCCATGTCGCCGTAATGATCTTCGGCGCCGAGGATATCGGTGAGGATCTTGTACTCCGAGCCTTCGAGAATCAATCCCATGGCAATTCCGGCGACCGGCGCCTTGATCGGCACGCCCGCGTCCATCAGCGACAACGAGCCGCCGCAGACCGAAGCCATCGACGACGAACCGTTGGATTCCATGATGTCCGAGACGATCCGGATCGTGTACGGGAAATTTTCTTCCGCCGGCAGTACCGGCTCGAGCGAACGCTCAGCCAGCGCGCCGTGGCCGATTTCGCGGCGACCGGGGCCGCGATTCGGCCGCACTTCACCTACCGAAAACGGCGGGAAGTTGTAATGCAGCATATACGATTTTTTCGATTCGCCTTCCAGCGCATCGACAATCTGCTCGTCCATCTTGGTGCCGAGCGTCGTCACGACCAACGCCTGCGTCTGACCGCGGGTGAATAGCGCCGAGCCGTGCGTGCGCGGCAGCACGCCGACTTCGCAGGTGATTTGGCGAATCGTGTCGAGATCACGACCATCCAGCCGCGTCTCCCGCTTGAGAATTCGCAGGCGCATATCGTCCTGCACGAACTTCTCGCAGTAATTGTAAATCCACTGCCCGCAGTCCGGGAATTCTTCTTCCAGCGCCTTCTTCACCTCGTCGATAATCGCGCCGACGGCCTGGTCGTGCTCGTGCTTTTCCTTGTTGTCGTTGGCTTGTTCCAGCCGGCTTTTCGCCATTGATTCAACGCGCGCGAACAATCCGGCGGGAATCTCCGGCTTGATCACGGCCTTCTTCGTCCGGCCGACCGCGGCCTGAATCTGCTTGATCAGCTTGCAGATCTCGCCGATTTGCTCGTGTCCAAACGCCAGCGCGCCGACCATCTCTTCTTCCGAGATCTCCGTGCAGCCGCCTTCGACCATGATGATGTGTTCCGGCGTGCCCGCGATGATGAGGTTTAGCGCCGACTCTTCGAGCTGGCTGAAGGTGGGATTGACCACGTACTGGCCGTTGATCAAGCCGACACGCACGCCGGCGATCGTCTGCTCGAACGGAATATCGGAGATCGCCATCGCCACCGAAGCGCCCACGATCCCGAGCACATCCCCGTCGTTCTCCTGGTCGGCGGACAGAACCTGGACCATGATCTGGACCTCGTTCATGTATCCGTCGGGGAACATCGGCCGCAACGGGCGGTCGATCAGACGGGATGTCAGCGTCTCCTTTTCGGAGGGTCGGCCTTCACGCTTGAAAAATCCGCCGGGAATCTTGCCGGCGGCGTAAGTCTTTTCCCGATAGTCCACCGAGAGCGGAAAAAAGCCCTTGGCGAAATCCGGCTTGTCGGCGGCACACACTGTTGCCATCGTCACCGTATCGGCGTAACGCACCCAACAGGCGCCATCCGCCTGCCTGGCCACGCGACCAACTTCTATCGAAAGCGTGCGGCCGCCCAAATCCATGGTAAATGTTTGCATCTAATTTCCTTGCTTCCGTCTTAGCGACGCAGATCCAATTGAGTTACCAGATGACGGTAGCCTTCGATATCCGAGCGACGCAGGTAATTGAGTAAGCGTCTGCGCTTGCCGACCATCTTCAACAACCCGTGGCGCGAATGCATGTCCTTCGGGTTCTTCTGCATGTGCAGGGTCATTTCGTTAATTCGCTGAGTGAGCAGCGAAATCTGAACTTCCGGCGAGCCGGTGTCAGAGTCGTGCAGCCGAAAATGGCTGATGATCTCCTGCTTCTTTTCCTTGGAAAGAGGCACGGTACTTCTCCTTACACTAAGTTATAAATCATTCGTATTGTTTTCTCATCTTCACTGATTTGGGCGATCAGATCGCGTTCGTCCTCAAACCTTTGCGACTTGCGGACAAACTTGGTCGGCACGACCGTCACTTCACTGCCGTAGAGATCGCGGTCAAAGTCGAAGAGGTTGACTTCCAGGTCAAAAGCCTGGCTGTTCTCACCAATATACATCATCCCAAAGCGTTTTTCCGCCTTAATTAAAGTATACGCGGCATAAACTCCCGGTTGTGGCACGATTTTCTCCCCGTTAACTTTCACGTTAATCGTTGGGAATCCGAGACTTCGGCCGATTCCCTTGCCGCGCACCACCTTGCCCGACAAGCGGAACTCATGTCCCAGCACCGCCAGCGCCCCGCCGAAATCGCCCTGGGACATCAACTGCCGCACCCGGCTTGAGTTCACCGGCGTCCCGGCGTGCAGGATCGGGTCCAGGGTCACCAACTGGAACCGCCGCCGCGGCGCCATCCGCCTGAGAAACGCGATGTTCCCTTCCCGGTTGTGCCCGAAAGCATGATTGTAGCCGATCACCAGAGCCAGACAGGACAATCCGTTAAGCAGATACTCATCCAGAAACTCATCGGCGCTCACCTCTTGCAAGTCGTGGTCGAAACGCAGAATCACTACGGCGTCCAGTCCGGTCGGGCGCAGCAGCTCAATCTTCTCTTCGGTCGTCGTGAGCAGTCGCGGCGCCCGTGTCGGACTCAAAACCGACTGCGGATGCGGATCAAACGTCACCAGTACCGACCTGAGCCCCGAAAACTCCGCCCGTGCGACCGTCTCCTGAATGATCTTCTGATGGCCGACGTGAATACCGTCGTAGTTGCCGATCGTGATCACGCTGCCGGAGGACAAGTATTCGCGCGCGGACTCGATGTTATGGTAGACCTGCATTACATCACCCGCACGTATTCAAAGACCTGGCTTCCGTCCATGCCCGGCATCTGCTCCGCAGCGCAGAGCGCGCGCCCGACGGCCAGAAGCCGTCCCTCGTGTGACTTGATCGCCACCAGATCCTGCGCCTGCACGCCGGCCTCGCAACGCACGACATCGTCGCCGCGGATCGGCACGCCCTGGACGACAATCGCCTCTCGCGCAGCCGACAAATTCATCTCCGGTAACTCCAGCATCGACTCGATCGTCCGCCGCGCGACTTGATATCGCGTATTCGCTTCGAGCGTCTTCTCCAGCGCTGCCTGCTCCAACTCATCCATCGCAATCGCGTCCGCGACCGCGTGCGCGCCAATCGCCGTCCGTCTCAACGCGCTGATATACCCGCCGCAACCGAGGCGCTCTCCGAGATCGTTGGCCAGACTGCGAACGTAAGTACCCGTCGAGCACACGATACGTGCCTTCAATGTCGGATAATCATATTCGAGCAGCTCAAAACGGGCCACGTGCACCTCGCGCTCTTTGGCTTCTACGGCTTTATGCTTGCGGGCATAGTCGTAGAGAGGCTTGCCGGCGACCTTTATCGCCGAATACGCCGGTGGCCGCTGCTGTAATCTCCCGGTAAACTCCGCCATGGTAGCGGTGACCTGCTCGCGGCTGGGGGTGCTGCTAACGCTTATCTCCGTCAACGGCCCGTCGGCATCGTACGTCTCAGAGGTCGCACCGAAAGTGATCGTTGCCTCGTACGTCTTATCCGCGCCAAGAACAAACTGGGCGATCTTCGTCGCGCGTCCAAAACAGAGTATCAGCAATCCATTCGCCAACGGGTCAAGTGTGCCGCAATGACCGACTTTCGGGGTTTTCAATAGCCACTTCACGCGGTTCACCAGTCCAGCCGAAGAAATCCCCGATGGCTTATCAACAAGCAGAAAACTATCCACGGCCAAGAATCTCGCCAAAATGAGTCAATACTCTGTCGCGCGCCTCCGACAACGACATCTTCAGGTGGCAGCCCGCCGCATTACGATGTCCGCCGCCGCCATAGCGCTCCGCCAGTTCCGCCACGTCGTATCCTGTTTGCGACCGAAACGACACCTTTGTCAGTGTCGGCTCAATCTCACGCAGCAGCGCGCCGACCTTGACGCCCTCGGCATAGAGCAAGTATTCCGACAAACCTTCCATCTCGTCGGCGCCGGGCGCAAACCGCTCGCGTAGAATCCGGTTTGACAACATGACGCAACTGCTACCCTGGTGGTGAATTTCCATTTCGCTCAAGAGCGCGCCCAGCATCCGCAACTGACTCTCCGGAAAACTGGCGTAAAGCGCGTCGCTGATTCGCTTGGTGTCTGTCCCGATTTCCAGCAACTTCGCGCAAACGTGCATCGCCTGGGCGTTCGTTGTCCCAAAGCGGAAGCGTCCGGTATCGGTGAGAATACACGTAAACAACTCATCGGCGTTGTCGCGACTCAATTCGTATCCCGCCGCGTGCATCAGCTCGTAGACCAGGATCCCCACTGCCGACACGGATTCGTCGATCAGGTTAATCGATCCATAAAGGGTGTTCCCTTGGTGATGATCGATATTGATCACCCGGCAGTTCGGCCCGACAAGTTTGCCGGCATCACCGATCCGGGACGGCTCGGGAGCTTCCAGGTAAACGGCCGTATTGAAGATGGGGTAAGTTTCGCCCGCGCGAAACACGTTTACCAAATCGCTCTTATTCAGGAATGAATACTTCGGCAGCGCCGGATCGTGGTTGACGATTGTCGCCCGGCACCCCAGGTGGCGGCACAGATCTACCATCGCCAATTGCGACCCGATCGAATCGCCGTCCGGGCTGATGTGCGACGCAATCAAAACCTCGCCGCTCTCTCGCAGAAGCGCGATCACCTGTTCAATCGTTGCTGCTTTTGTCGTCATGTTCCTTGCTGATCTGTTCCAGCAGCTGTTGGATTCTCACGCCTTGCTCGATCGATTTGTCGATCTCAAACGTCAGCGTCGGCACTTTGCGAATCTTGAGCATCTTACCCAGTTCGCTATGGATAAACCCTTTCGCGCGCTCCAACGTCTTGTTGGTGCTGCGTCGTGTCGCGGCATCACCGAAGACTGAGTAGAACACCTTTGCTTCGCTGAGATCGCGCGACAAGAGCACCTCGGTGAAGCTGATCATGCCGACGTGCGGATCCTTGAGCCGCCGCAGGACGATTTCCGAAAGGCACTCGCGAATCTGCTCGCGCAGGCGGTCGGTGCGTTTGGCGTCGGCCATCAGTAGTTGTTCCTTTCCACGTCTACAATCACAACCTCGGGATTGGCTGCGATCGCTGATTCCACGCTCGTCATCACCGAGTCGAGAAACGGCCCGTCATTAGCCACCGCCGCGACGCCGAGCGTGGCCCGCTGCCACAGGTCGTTGTCGTCGACCTCGGCGATCGAGATGTTGAACTTGTTTTGCAGGCGGTCCTTGAGAGCGCGAATAACGTGGCGCTTTTCTTTAAGCGAACGCGACTGCGGTATGTGCAGGACAATGCGAAGCGAGGCCAGGTGCATTCTTGATTACAGCTTGCGGGCAACCTCGATCGTTTCGAACGCCTCGATTAAATCGCCCGCCTTGACGTCGTCGAAATTCTCGACCTTGATGCCGCATTCCATTCCCGCCGGAACTTCGCGAGCGTCATCCTTGAAACGCTTGAGCGAATGAATCGGCCCGGCATAAACACTGACGCTGTCGCGAATCACGCGCGCCCGATTGGAGCGGTGAATCGTTCCCGACTGGACATAGCAACCCGCGATGACACCGACCTTCGGAACCCGGAACGTGTCCTTTACCAGCGCCACGCCGGTGATCCGTTCTTCCTTGTCAGGTTCAAGCATTCCTTCAAGTGCCTTGCGTATGTCGTTGTCGGCCTCATAGATAATCGTGTAAAGTCGCACGTCGATCTTCTCGCGCGCAGCGATTTCTCTTGCACGTGAATCGGGGCGCACATGGAAACCGATGACGATCGCATCCGATGCCGCCGCCAGAAGAATATCCGATTCCGTGATCGCGCCCACACCGTGGTGAATCACGTTGACGCGGACTTCTTCGTTGCTGATCTTTTCCAACGTATCGCGCAACACCTGCACCGACCCGTCGACGTCGCCCTTGATCACGATATTCAGATCCTTGCGTTCGCCTTCTTTGATTTGATCATAGACGTTCATCAGGCTGACGCGCTTGACCTGGCGGTACTCCTGTTCGCGCCGGATCTGCTGGCGCTTGAGCGAGATTTCGCGCGCCTCGGTCTCCGACTCGACCCCCATAAACGAATCGCCCGCCTGCGGGACACCCGCCAGGCCGACGACCTGCGCCGGTTCGCCCGGCAAGGCCAGTTCCTGCTTCTCGCCGCGGTCATTGATCAACGCCCGCACGCGTCCGGCATGCGTTCCCGCCACGATCGGGTCGCCGACGTGCAGCGTGCCCTTGTCCATGATAATCGTCGTCACGACGCCGCGCCCCTTATCCAGCTTGGCTTCGACGACTGTTCCGCGCGCCAAATGATCCGGGTTGCTCTTGAGTTCGAGAAGTTCCGCCTGAAGCAGGATCATCTCCAGCAATTTGTCCATTCCTTGCCCGGTCTTCGCGGAGACTTCGACGAAAATATTCTTGCCACCCCACTCTTCCGGAGAAATCCCGCGGCCGGCCAACTGCTGCTTGACCTGGTCCGGCTTGGCGCCCGGCTTGTCGATCTTGTTGACCGCGACAATAATCGGCACTCCCGCCGCGCGGGCATGGTCGATCGCTTCAATCGTTTGCGGCATTACGCCGTCGTCGGCGGCCACCACCAGCACGACGATATCCGTGATATGAGCACCGCGGGCGCGCATCGCCGTGAAGGCCTCGTGACCCGGGGTGTCAAGGAATGTGATATTGCCCTGCGACAACGATACCTGATAGGCGCCGATATGCTGCGTAATCAGTCCCGACTCACCGGCGGCGACATTGGTCTTGCGGATAAAATCGAGCAGCGAGGTTTTGCCGTGGTCGACGTGGCCCATCACCGTCACGATCGGGGCGCGCGGCTGCAGATCCTCCTCGGCCTCTACCTCTTCTTCCTCCTCGACGCCGATCTCTTTGACTTCTTCAATTTCGAGTCCGTATTCGAGCGCCAAAGTTTCGATCGTGGTCAGGTCGAGCCGCTGGTTGATCGTCACCATCATGCCAAGCTCCATGCACTTGGCGATCAGGTCGGCGGCTTTGACTCCGAGCGCCGCCGCCAGCTCCGCCAGCGACATATACTCGGTCACCTGGATGACATTAGTCTCTTCCTCAACGATCGTGCCGTCGGGTTTTTCGCGGCGCTTGTACTTCTTGATCCGCTTGCCGAGGTCAATCTTGGCCATCGTCTTCTTGACGGCAGCTTTGACGTCCGCGGCGCTGATATCGCTGTGGCGTTTCTTCTTTTTCTTGTCGCGTTTCTTTTTGCGCTGTTGAACGGCAGCCTTGGCCTGGCGCTCAATGACCTGCGCCCGCGAGACGATCTTCTCGGTGCCGGCCGCTTCTTCTTCCTCGAACACTTCCAGATCGCGCTCGGCGACTTCGCGTTGGATCTTCTTGCGGCGGTCGATCTCCTGTTTCACCGACTCTTTCTCCAGCGAGAACTTGCCGGCGATCGCCGTCACCATTTCATCTGAGGCCGTCGACATGTGCGATTTCACCTCGGGAAAACCGAGTTCGCGCACCAGCTTCACAATCGCCTCGGAGGAAATATTGTATTCCTTGGCCAGTTCGTATAAACGCTTCTTAGTCATGCTCCTCTAACGCTTTCGTCGCAATCGTCCCTGAAACCGCCGCTGCACCGGTCGAACAACGACTATTTCTCGTCCTCTTCCTCATCGTCGTCGTCATCATCGCCCTCCACGTCGTCAACGAACAGATCCTTCAACGACCTTGGCGACTTGCTCTTCTCGACAACTTCCTCTTCCTCGGCGTCCGACTCAAGCTGGTCGGCCTCGGCCTTTGTCTGCTGCAACTGGAAGATATACTCGCGCGCCGCCTCGACGATCTGGTCGGCCTTCTTCGGTCCAATCCCTTCGATTTCCGTCAAACGCGATGCCGGCACCTCGAGAATATCCTGGACGAACTTGTAGTCCGCCTCGATCAGCTTCTTCGTTGTGGCTTCGCCGAGCGACAGCTTGGACACTTCGACCTTCTCTTCCGCTTCTTCGCGTTTCTTGTCGTAGTAGTCCTTCTCTGAAAGGATATTGACCTTCCAGCCGGTGAGCTTGGCCGCCAGGCGGGCGTTCTGTCCGCCCTTGCCGATCGCCAGCGACAACTGGTCGTCTTCAACGATCACGACCATCGTATTCTCTTCGCTGTTGCTTTCGATCTTGACGATCTTGGTCGGCGCCAGCGCCCGCGTTACGAACATCTCCGGATCGGGATGGAACGGCACGATGTCGATACGCTCGTTATTCAACTCCCGCACGATCGCCTGGACGCGCACACCCTTTACGCCTACGCAGGCGCCCACGGGATCTATCCGCTCGTCGGCGGAACTTACCGCCACTTTCGCGCGATCCCCGGGTTCGCGCGCCACGGCGCGAATCTCGATGATGCGTTCAAAGATTTCCGGTACTTCCAGCTCAAACAAGCGCGTCAGGAATGAATTACTGGCACGCGAGAGAATCACCTGCGGCCCGCGCTGCGATTTCTGCACGTCGACAATGATGGCGCGCAACCGGTCGCCCTGGCGATATTTCTCTTTCTGGATCTGCTCCTTCGTCGGCATCACGGCCTCGGTGCGGCCCAGATTGACAATTATATTTCCCTTGTCCACCTGCTGCACCGATCCGGTTACCAACTCGCCGATCTTCTTGGAATATTCGTTGTAGACCGTCTCGCGTTCGGCCTCCCGCACCTTCTGGATCAAGATCTGCTTGGCGGAGGCAATCGCGTTACGGCCAAATTCTTCAAACGGAATATAGATCTCGACTTCATCGCCGATCTCGGCTTCCTCATCGATATCCATCGCATCCAGCAGCGAAATCTCGGTGTATTGGTTCTCGACCGACTCGACCACCTTCTTGATCGCGTGCATGTTGACCTCGCCGGTGCGGCGGTCAATGTTGACGTGGATATTGTCTCCGTCCCCGTACTTTTTCTTGGCGGCTGTGATCAGCGACGACTTCAAGGTGTCGACGACATAGTCGACATCCATGTTCTTTTCCGCCGCGATCTGACTCAGCGCCTCGATGATATCATATTCCATCAATCACTCCGCTTATCAAAAAATGATCTTGCCTCGCACTACCCGGTCGAGCGGAAACTCCGCTTCGCCCGCCGCGGTGGACAGAGACAATCGGTTGTCTTCCACTTTCACGATCTCGCCTTCAACATCCCGCGTGCGTTCCGCCTCCGTCACGGTGAGCCGCACCCTCTCCCCGACCTTGCGCCGAAAATCGTCGCGCGATGTTAAGGGGCGATCGAGCCCCGGCGAAGATACCTCGAGCGTGAAGCGCCCTTCGATCGGGTCGGTCGTCTCCAACAGAAACGAAACCCGCCGGGAAATCTCGGCGCACTGATCCAGCGAAATACCGCCGACCTTGTCGGCCAGTATCCTCAACAACGCGCTGGACTTGCGTTGAACGAATTGCAGCTCCACCAACTCGGCCCCGCACTCGATAACCGCCCCGGAGACCAACTCCGTTAGCTTGGCTTCCAGTTCCTGTTGGTACGCGCTCTTCATCCGCAAAAACAAATATCCACGGATTGACCCGTGGCAATTGAACATGATACGAATTCCACTATTATAGTGCAACAAAAATAATGGTCGGCATTTCGCTTGCCCGCCAACGAGTTCGACAAAACCAGAGTGCCGTAGTATTACTTCGCGGAGCCTCCTTGCCCGCCGCTGCAACAGACAAAGTTTGTTATCAACGCAATCTGCCCCTATATTCGCCGCATGCTTCGTGAACGCTTCGACCTCGTCGTTATCGGAACCGGACCGGCAGGCAACTGGGCCGCCATCCAGGCCTGCAAGCTCGGCAAAAAGACCGCCATCATCGAAAAACGCGCCGTCGTCGGCGGCGTCTGTGTCCATACCGGCACCCTCCCCTCGAAGACCTTACGCGAAACCTCGCTTTATTACGACGGTTTGCGCAAGCGATCGTTCTATGGATTCGATATCGCGTTCAAGAAAGACGTTACGGTCCAGGAGCTGATGCATCGCAAGAACATCGTCGTCGAAAACGAAATGATGGTGATTATCGACCAGTTGCACCGCAATGGCATCACCCTGGTCGGCGGCTACGGCCGCTTCCTCGATCGCCGCACAATCGGCGTCTATGAAGGATCCAATCAGGTCGCCGAACTTGAAGCCGACCGCGTCATTATCGCCACCGGCACGCGCCCGCGTCATCTGGCCGGGCTTAGCTACGACAGCGGCCGCGTCTTTGATGGCGAGTCGATCATTAACCTCGGAGCGATCCCCAACTCGATGGCCATCCTCGGCGGCGGCGTGATCGGTTGCGAATGGGCCAGTATCTTTTCCAAACTTGGTATCAGCGTCACTTTGATCGACAAGCGCGAGCGAGTCCTCAGTTTCCTTGATAATCAATTTGCCGACGTCCTCTTTTCCCTGATGAGCGATGGCGGCATCACACTCGAACTCGGCGCCGCCGCTTCCGAAATCGCCGTGGACGACTCCGGTGTCTCGCTGAGTCTCGAAAACGGCAAGACACTGCGCTCCGACGTGCTGCTCGTCACCGCGGGTCGACTCGGCAATACCGACGGCCTGGGATTGGAGAAAATTGGCCTCAAGACCACGGAAGATCAGCTGCTCTGCGTCGACGCCAACTATCGCACCAAAGTCAAGCATGTCTACGCTGTCGGCGATGTCATCGGCTTCCCTTCCCTGGCGGCAACTTCGATGGATCAGGGACGCCGCGCCACGCTGGCCGCTTTCGGCATCAGGCACAGATCACGCAAGAACTCTCTCCTGCCATTTGGAATCTATACAATTCCGGAAATCTCTTATGTGGGCGAGACGGAAGAATCTTTGCGCGAGAAGGGCATTGCCTACGAAACCGGCATCGCGCACTTCTTCGAACTGCCCCGGGGCCAGATCAACAACGATCACGACGGCTTGCTCAAACTGATCTGCGCCCGCGACTCACGCAAGCTCCTCGGCGTGCATATCGTCGGCGAACGCGCCACTGAGATCATTCACATCGGCCAGGCCGTCATGAGCTTCGGCGGCACGATCGACTATTTCGTGGATAACGTCTTTAACTACCCGACTATCGCCGAGGCTTACAAAACCGCCGCCCTTAACGGCCTCAACAAACTCGGCGTCATCGGCGCAGCGCTGCAGGCTTCGCAACCTCGAAACCCGCACACCAAGGGCTGATTCTTCGCGGAGTTTTCTCCCCTTACTCCACCCACACCTTGGCGATCTTCCAACTCATCGCGCGCTCGTCATAACAAAGCTGGAAAAAATTCGCCATCGAGTCAACCACCGCAAAGAAACGCAGCTTCGCCTGTCCGACATCCGATGTCCAATCGCCGGTAATCCGGTCGACCTTGTGAATCTTCCCCCGCCAGCGAAACCGGCACGGCTTCAGTTGCCGCCGCTCGAACAGCGCGATTACCTCTATTTCGTCATCCAGATCCTGGTACATACTGTGAATCCGCTTAACTGACTCCACTCGCGTTCGAAACCGTCGCCGCTCCCCCCAACCTTCGTACTGCCGGGGTTTCGTCGCCGCTTCATAATGCATCTGCTCTCCGCTTGCATCGCCCCTGAGCCCAAACTACATCCGCCGCATCAGGCCGACAACCTTGCCCGCCAGGTAGAATCCCGGCGCATTCTTCTCGATAATGATCGGACCAAATGCCTCATTCTCCGGCTGCAATCGAATGTGCTTCTTCTCCGGATAAAACCGCTTCACCGTCGCTTCGTCGCCGATCACCGCCACAACGATCTCTCCCGCATTCGCCGATGACTGCTTGCGCACCAGCACGAAATCGCCATCAAATATCCCGGCGTTCTTCATGCTCTCGCCCCTGACTCTCAGCGTAAACAGGTCTCCCGATGGCACAAACGACTTATCAACGACGATCCGCTCGGTTATGTTGTCCTCGGCCAGCATCGGTTGACCCGCCGGTACCTGACCGACCAGCGGTATCATCACGGCGTCAGCCACGCTTTCCTTGATCAGCCGTATGCCGCGCGACACCGAGGCCGCCTTCTCGATATAACCCTTCTTGATCAGCGCCGTAAGCAATGCTCGTACACCGTTCGTTGATGCAATACCGAACTTCTCCCCAATCTCCCGAATTGTCGGCGGCTGGCCGTCGCGGTTGATCCGCTCTTCGATGTACCGGTAGACTTCGTGTTGCCTCGCGGTCAAATCCTCATAAGGCGTCATGCGACCTCCAAATTGTCTTGTAGCACTCGCTATGAGTATACGGCACAAATGTGCAGTCGTCAATATTTTTTATCGGGAATCGCCGAAAATTCTATAGACCGATGGATGCCGATGGTGTATAAAGCTGTAGCTGCGGCAATAGCCGCTTAGGGATTCAACTACAATTTGGGCAACAGGTTACCAGACGAGCTATGATCATAAATTGGCTACTGCTTTTCGTTCTCATCCTTGCCTGCTCAACTCCGGCGAATGCAGAGACTCCGGCAGTGCCTTCTCCCCTCGAAGTGCGCGGAGCCAGCTTTGATTTCGGCCATGTGCCCTTCGGCTCAACCGTCAAGCATCGCATCACGCTGCTCAATCATGGCAGCGACCTGATCAAGATCACGCGCGTCAACCCGGGCTGCGGCTGCACTCAAATCCCTCTGACTAAGCGCGAAATCGCTCCCGGAGATTCCGCCGAAATCGACTTGATCCTCGATACCTCGAAAATCAAGACCGGGCTCTTTCACAAGGTGCCGATGATCTTTACCGACAACCTGGCGATCCCCAGAATCTCCGTTACACTCACGGGCTACAACCTTGGCGCTGACGAGCGCGGTCCCGTGATCAAGGTCGCACCACTGACCGTCGAGTGGAGGACGCAGCAGGGAACGCAACCGGCAGTACTGCGAGTGACGAACAACAGCAAAGAGGACATAAGAACCCGCATCATCGCCGCCCCGTCGCTGGATCTCGTAGAACCGATCTTCCCGCGCAAACTGATCCGAGCAGGGGGAGTCGATTCCATTCTGGTCAAGATTCCTGTCCATGCCGCCCAAACCGCGCTCGTACAAGAATCGTTGACGTTTTGCTTTAGCGATCACAAGGAAACACGATTTACTGTTCCCATTACGATTATCAGATAGTCTCCACCCAACTTGGATAGAGGAGTTACGATGAGACGAATCATAATTCTCGCGACCGTCGCTTTGCTGGCGACCTTGATCGGTTTGCTTACCGCTCAACAACGGGGCCCCAAAGCCCTGGTGGTCGAACCCCGCTTTGATATGGGTTTTATGCCGCAGATGACCAAGGTGGCCCACACCTTCTGGGTCAACAATATCGGTACCGACAGCCTTCGGATCCGGAACGTCACCGTTTCCTGCGGGTGCACCAAGGCTACCAATCCCACCAAGGCGATCGCCGTCAACGACAGCGTCCCGATCGAGATCGTCTTCGATGCCGGAACCCGCAAGAAAGCCCAGAACAAGACGGTGAGCGTCTCCAGCAATGACCCCGTCAGCAGCTCGCTGGAACTGGCCTTCACCTGTTATGTCTATGAGCCGAACGAAGCCGTCGGCCCCGTTTCGTTTACGAAGAACGAAAAGATCGATATCAAGAACACCGAAACCGCCAAGCCGGTGACTGTGCAATTTGTGAACAAATCGAATTCTGAATTGTTGCCGCGCGCCGTCATGTGGCCCAAGGAAATCCTGACCGTGGAAATGCCCAAGGCGACCGTTCCATCCGGCGGTACGGGGCAGTTCTTGGTCAAGTTCAAGCCGTCTTTACCTGAGAAGAACTACGTGAAGTCGATTACGGTTGAGTTCAACGACGCCGCCAAGACCCGCTACACGATTCCGGTAAAGATCGCGGAATCACTAAGTTCGGCCAAGGCCAATGTTCAGAGCGGATCCTGAGCGGATTGACTGTTGACATCACGAGGATTTGGAGTATTATGATGCTAATAACGACTAACTTACGGAGGACTTCTTGAAAAGAGGATTTCTGATCGTTTTGGCTGTCGCCCTGTTCGGCACTTTGCCGGTCCTTGCGCAAGCACCTCCGGCTGACAATCCGCTTCCGCCCAGCAAGGCGAAGTTATTCATCGATCAGACAGAATTCAACTTCGGGTACCTGCCGAACGATGCGACCGTCAGTCACTCGTTCATGATGTACAGCCGCGGCGAAGATTCCCTCAAGATTCTTCGCGTTAAGCCTGGCTGAGGCTGCACCAAGGCGCCTCTTAAGAAAGAGGTGATCGCTGTCGGTGACAGCGGAGACGTTGAACTGATCTTTACTGCAGCCAAAGGCCAGAAAGGCCTCGTCAACAAAAGCGCTACGGTGACCTGCAATGACAATAGCAGGGCGAGCTTCGGTATCGTGCTGAAGGGCACAATCTACCCGACGGAACATCCCGACTCGCTTAGGCCGGTTACATTGTCCGATAGCCGCGTTCGGTGGGACCCCACGACCGAAAAGCGCGAGGCCAGGTTAACCGTTACGAATGTGTCTGATACGCCGTTGAGGCTTAACTTGGTGGCAGCCGCCGAACAATTCATTCATGTCGAGATTCCGCATGATGAGATCAAACCGGGCAAGACGAAGGAGATTAAGGTCAAATTGGCCAAAGACCTGACTGAGGCCGCCTTCAAAAAGTCCTTTACCTTCGAATGCTCCGATCCGGCCAAGACCCGATTTACCGTTCCCATCGAGTTGGCCAACTCGGCTCCCGTTGCTGCTCCGACCAAGTTCGAAAAGCCGCCGCTTCCCACTGGAAAGCAGCGCGCCGTCGATTCCACCAAGGTCGAGCCGCACTCGTCAACTGGAAGCGGCAAGACTCACTGATTTCGTCCTTTGGCATTTTGTTCAACGAGCGTCTATAAATCCTATGGACGCTCGTTTCATTACGGTTGTATCAGTGATTAGCTGGAATGTGATCATAGGAGGAACTACGTGAGACATATCTTCCCGATTCTTCTCGGGCTAACCCTGCTGACCGCTCCCGCCGCGCTCGGCCAGAGCAGTGCCCTGCCTGCGGGCGAAGCCAGGATCTACGTCGATGAAGTTGACTTCGACTTCGGCTTTCTGCCAAATGACGCCTTTGTAAGCCATTCATACAAAATCTACAGTCGCGGCAAGGACCCTCTGAGAATCCTCGGCGTCAAACCCGCCTGCGGCTGCACCAAGGCTCCCCTTGCCAAGGAAGTGATCGCTCCCGGCGACAGCGGTGAAGTTGAGTTAATCTTCCACATCGCCAGGGGGCAGCGCGGCCGCACCGACAAGAGCGCCACCGTGACCTGCAACGATAGCGAACGACAGACCGTCACCCTTCGCTTTCGTGGCAACATGTACCCGACCGAGCGTCCCGACTCCCTGACCCCTGTCTCCCTTTCACAAAGCAAGGTCAGTTGGATGTACGGTCAACCCATCAACGAACAGATCATCACGCTTAAGAACGTCACTGATACACCGATTCGTCTGACGCCCATTGCGCTCCCCCGCGGCTTTGCCGACGTGACCATTCCCAAAGACGAAATCAAGCCGGGCAAGACGCGCGATATCCGCGTCAAGATGGCGAAGGAATTTGTCGGGAAGGATTTTCAGAAGTCATTTACTTTCGAGTGCAGCGATGTCGCGAAGACGCGTTTTACCGTGCCCGTATTGCTCGATGCTCCCATTTCTTCGATCGCTCCGCAGCTGACGCCTGCCGCGGCGCCCCAGAACGAAAGTGCCAAGGGCGGCAGCGGCTCACACTGATCCACTGTAGTTGTCCGGACGGAAAAATTGAAGCGGGCGGCCGGTGGGGAGCGCGCGTGTGAAAGATAACAGGCGGGCCCGCCAGCCGGGTGGAAAAAACCAAAAAAAAACACCGCAACAGAT